>CBDBGQ010000052.1:0-269798 GCA_965205345.1 Acidobacteriota bacterium
CATTTTCACACGCAAACGGAGGCGGCCCTTATGAGAACAGAGTGTAAACAAGTCAGGTTCGAATTTCACCAACTATCTCAACGCAAAGTGAAGGCGCGGTTCGACGGTGGAAAGATCACCTCCGATGCAGGGGTGCTGCTGTTGCGAGAGGTCGAGAGGGGGACGGGTCTGATCGCCGGACTGGCTGAGTGTTTCAGGGATCATCGGGATGCGCGGTTGATCGAACACACGGTGGAGGAGTTGTTGGGGCAGCGCATCTACGGACTCTGTCTGGGGTACGAGGATCTGAACGATCATGATCAGTTGCGCACCGATCCGATGCTGGCGGTGGCGGTGAATAAGGCCGATCCGTTGGGGGAGCGGCGGCGGCAGGCCTCAGATCGGGGGAAGGCGCTGGCGGGCAGGTGTACGCTGAACCGGTTGGAGTTGACCGGAGCCGAGGTCGATGAGCAGGAGCGGTACAAGAAGATCGCGATGGACCCGGACCGGATCGACGGCTGGATGGTGGATGCCTTCGTGGAGTCCCACGAATCGGCGCCCGAGGAGATCGTGCTGGATCTGGATGCGACCGACGACCCGATCCATGGCCAGCAGGAAGGCCGGTTCTTTCACGCTTACTACCGCCACTACTGTTATCTCCCGCTGTACATCTTCTCGGGGGAGCATCTGCTGTGCGCCCGGTTGCGGTGTTCCAATATCGATGGGGCCGCGGGATCGGTGGAGGAACTGGAACGGATCGTCGGCCGGATTCGGCAGAGCTGGCCAGAGGTCTCGATCGTCATCCGGGCCGACTCGGGCTTTTGCCGGGATGACTTGCTCCGCTGGTGTGAAGACCATCACGTGGATTACGTGATGGGGTTGGCCAACAATGATCGGCTCAAGTCAGAGAGCGCCGAAGCGATGACTCAGGCCGAAGCCGAGTTCAACGCCACCGGGACACCGGCGCGGGTGTTCAAGGATTTCCGCTACCGGACTCGCCACAGTTGGACCTCGGAGCGACGCGTCGTCGGCAAGGCCGAGTTCCTGGAGAAAGGCGCCAATCCCCGATTCGTCGTCACCCTCCCTGTCGCCGGAACGCCTGGGGGCCCGCGCCGCTCTACGAAGACTTCTACTGTGCGCGGGGCGACATGGAGAACCGCATAAAAGAACAGCAGTTGGATCTGTTCGCCGACCGGACCAGCGCGGCAACGATGCGCGCCAATCAACTCCGGCTGTATCTGTCCTCCGCCGCTTACATGCTCATGCACGCCTTGCGTCGTCTCGGACTGAAGCAGACCCCCCTGGCTCGCGCTCAGTGTCAGACGATTCGCTTGAAGCTCCTGAAGATCGGCGCCCAGGTCCGCCTCACGGTCCGCCTCACGGTCCGCCACGTCTGGATCTCCATGTCGGAAGCCTATCCCTACAGCGAGGTCTTCGCTGCCGTCGTTCGAAACCTCCAGGCCATTCCTCTGCGCTGCTGAGGTCTGTCCCGATCAAACGCCCCCAAAAACGAAATCGTTCCATCGCTCAGGCCGAGCTCTGCCTGAATGCATTCCGTCACGCTCTTCCGAACCCGAAAAACGTTCCATTCACGACCCTCCACACCACCGCATCACTCGACCTGGACCGGATCGATAGCGAAACTCTCAGAAAACCGTTCCGGCCTGCCAAAATCACCTTCATTTCCAAATCGATGATCTATGCGGGCTAAAGGCACAACTCACATCTGACCTCCAGTTCGCAAGCGACCAGGGCGCATCGGCGATCATCAGTTTGGGAGACACTGCGCTCCAGCAGGCCGTGGTGGCAAATGCAACCCAGCAGCAACTGGACGAGATCAAGAATGCCGTAATGGATGGCGCGGAGTTGCTGGACGAAATGATGCAGGAACTGGTGAACAAAGTGGGTGGTCTAGAACCCAAAGGAGCCTCAAAACTCGAAAAAGCCAAAAAAAGACTCGGACTCATATGCCTAGCACTTGATGACGATGATGACGATGATGACAATGAAGACTAAGGTTGAAGACTAAGGTTGGAAGACCACGCTCTATTCGCTGCTCGGCGGCCTGGCGACCCTGCTGGTGACCCTTGACGTTCAGGCAGGTGATTCGAACACAGTGCTAGAGCGTGAGACCTTTGACGGTACCCCGATCCGCGGGGAGGACAGTATTCGCATCGTCCCAGATTAGAGAGATCAAGGCCTGCCTAAGCTGGCAGATTCGAAATCAACGCCAAATTCCGCTTCATCCTCAGTCACTTAGAAGCGGAACGTATCATAAAAGTTTCTTATGTTACGTTCAGCGTAGCATGGGGGGGTGGCACGTCAAGGCGGGTTGTCCACAAGAAAAACCGCCCCTTACGGGGACGGATTTTTGATATTGCAATTTGGAATATCAAGGCCGGTGGGCAGCGGTCACAGTTTGTGACCGGTTCAAAAGAAAGCTGTCCTTCATAGGGGCGGCTTTAAGGTCAAAAAGTGTGATCTTGAAATCCCAAATTGGAACCTCAAGTTGCCCGGCGCGCCGTCGACGGGGGACGAGTGCTATCTCGCTATCCTGCTATCAAGATAGCGACGCATCATGCTAGCGGCGGATCCTTGGGTGGCTACAACTGCTCCATCACCTGGTCAATTCTCTGCGCAGTTTGGGCAGATAACCACTCGTGCCCGCAGTCAGCACAGGCCAGGCCTGGGACATTCTCAAAGCGAATCGAGTGGGATCCCCAGGGCTGGGTATGGGTGGTGATGATGATGTTTGCCTGTAGCGTGCCTCCGCAGTTGGCACACAGTTCTGGTTGATTCATGGGGATTTATTTAGAGGTTAAGGGGGGTTGCTTCTTCTTTGTCTGAAATCTTATTTGTTGTCGTTTCGGTGGTTTTGCCGGCTCCCTGAGCTGCCGGATGGCAGCAAAGACAGCCTTAAACTGTTCATCGTATTTTTTCTCCAGAGCATTGAGTTTTAGGGCCTCGCGCAATCGGACGAAAGCCCGCATGATCGCAATGTTGACCTGGACCGCGCGTGGACTTCTGAGCACACTCGAGAGCATTGCTACACCTTCCTGGGTGAAGACATAAGGGAGTGAGCCGCCGAGTGAGCGACGGGAAGGTATCACATTTTGTGATCCCAACAACTCGGCTTCTGGCTTGGACAGTTGAAACATGAAGTCATGAGGAAATCGATCCTTATTTCTCTTGACCTGCTGGCGGAGCGCAATCGTACGGACGGAATAGAGCTCTGCCAAATCTCGATCGAGCATGACTTTGTGTCCACGAATCAAATAGATCTGTTGCTGAATGGATTCCAGTGGAATTAGTTGGCTGTCAGGTTTTGATGGTTTCTTGGGCATTGTGATGGGGTTGAGGGGTCACTGGCAGAATAGCCGACCCCCCGAAATCCGTCAATTTAGGGGGGTACTAGGGTCAGGACCAGGTCGAGATCTCGCATTGAGCGGGATCCTCGAGGGGAGAATTTCGGCCGTCAGTCCGAAATTCCTGTTTTGTAGCCAGGGGCTTTGGTTAAGAGGGGCATGTCGCCTTTATAGGGGCACGCCCACACGGGTTTTGCAAAAGGTGGGACGAAGGATATGCGGGGTCACACCTTCCCTAGTACCCCTCAGAATTGACGAATCCCGTGGATTTGCTACGCTGCCCTTATAATATCCTTAGCCCCTTCTTACATGGCAGGATCAACCATCCGACCAGCCACCAAAAAAGACCTGCAGGAGGCTCTCAAGCCTCTCGCCACCAAAGACCAGCTCAAAGCCCTCGCGACCAAGAAAGACCTCCGCTCCCAAACCACAGAACTCAAAGCCTATGCTCGCGAGCAGACTGCTGAGCTGGCTGGCATGATTAAGCACGGCTTTGACGAGGTTGACGAACGCTTCGAGGCAATCAGTCAGCGCCTCGACGTCCGCCAACAGCACTCTCCCAAAAAAAAACTCCCTGTCAAAAAAACCCCTCTGAAACCATCCCCCTAAACCCTTGAGTTTATTGGGGGTTTTTTCTACGCTGAAGCTGTCAATTAAAGTAAACTTTTTTTAGACACCCCACTGCCCTACGCACGCCGGGTACCGGTTTACCCCCTTGCCTTTGCCTTTGCCCGTGCCCGTCACTCCTCTCGCGTTTTTCTGGCCTCAAACGTTATTAGTCAGTGATGGAAAGACCAGACAACTCGCAGTCGACTCAAGGAGAGGACGCTGAACACATACACGCCGGCCCTTTTCAGGCTCGGATCCTGTTGCTGATTGTGCAGGCCAGCGTGGCGGTCTTTGGACAAGAGGCCCCCGTTGATCCATTTACACCCGCCCGGGTGGAAAGAAAACAGGGCCACTCGCCAACTTCAAACAGCCAGGGGCGGCTGGATAGCAATCAGTCGCAGATTCCCGAAACAAGGGTTCGGGGAACAGGTGCACGGGGACGTCTCCGCCTTCTTCTCGTAGACGGAAAAAACGACCAGACCTACATCCTTCCCGATTCGCGGTCAATCGAACTCCCCCAGAAACCCGGGCACGACGAACCGGACCACTTGATTTCAATGAGGTTGTCACGAGCTTCGCTCTCCGACTTTTTCCGCTTGCTGGCCCGGCTGTCGGATCTGAACATCTTAATAGATCCCGATGTGAAGGGGACGGTCACCCTGAACGTCACGAGCGTAGGCGCAGTTCGGATCCTGGAGACCGTGCTGGAGAGCCACCACTTGGTCAAGACCGAGGGCAGCGAGCTGATGCGAATCATGACGCACCAGACCGCCCGGAGAGAGGAGGAAGTGGATCGACGGGGCAGTGAAACCAAGAAACAAGCGGCACCCAGACGAACTCTGGTACGGCAGCTCAACTATGCCAATGTAAAGACCCTCTCTGAACAGATTCAGAAGCACGGCTCCTTCCTCTCTGACCAGGCAACGCTGGTCGTTGACGAAAGGACCAACACATTGTTCGTAACGGATCTGGAGGCTTCCCTGGAGCGCCTGCAGGAAATGCTGGAGAAGGTAGACCTCCCCCAGCCCCAGGTTGAGATCGAGGCCAGAATCGTGGAGGTAACCACGGGATTCGCCAGGGAGATTGGTACCGAGTTCGGATTTCAGGTTGGCTCTCCCGGGGCGAGAACCCGGGCAGCAGGTCGTTTGCAGAACCCGGGCTCGGCAGGTAATGCAGTGCTCTCCTTCCTGAGCGGCCGGCTCATAGACACTCTCAGGCTGGATGCCATGCTTAGCGCCGGGGAGGTTGAGGGCAGAGCACGCATGCTCTCCAAACCACGGGTTAGCGTCCAGAACAATGAGGAAGCGATCATCACGCAGGGGTCCAAGATCCCCATACCGGTTCATTCGAACTTCTCGACCCGGGTCCGATTTGAGACAGCAGCTCTGGGCCTGACCGTCAAGCCCCGGATAACCGGTCAGAATACCGTTCTTCTCAAGCTTAAACTGGAGAACAATGTTCCCGATTTCACCCAGACCGTTTTCGGTATTCCCACCATCCTGACCAGCGAGGCCAACACAGTCGTCCTGGTTCCTGACGGAGGAACTGCGGTGGTCGGGGGTATACGCGTTGAGACGGACCGGCACTCCGAGACCAGGGTTCCAGGACTGGCCAGGATTCCAGTCCTGAGGGGGGTCTTTCGCAAGACTTCCAACCAGCGGGAAACTCGGGAAATCCTGTTTTTTCTGACCTTGAAGATCCAGATCTTCGATTTCCTTCGGGGACAGTCTACTCTGCCACCTGTTTTGGACCAGCGGGATCACGAGGGGAAAAAGGGAGCGGGGAAAAAAGAGGGTACAGAGTAAGGCTGGGGCATTTGAACGCCGCGGGATGGCGATTTGCGGCGACTAAGATACTGTTTGAAATCGGGTCAATGCTGACCGGGTTGGTCAAGAGTTTTGATGGAACGAAGGGATGAGGTCAGGGCAAAGGCAAAGGCAAGGGCAAAGGCAAGGGCAAGGGCGGGACGCTAAACACTTACCAGAGTAGACTGGCTCTCAACCATGAATGAATTCCACGCGCGCTACCGCCGCTTTCTGAAAGCCGTTGAAGAGAATGAGATCGAGGGCTTTCTCACTTCGCAGCGAGCCAACATCCGCTATCTATTCAACCTCGAAGCCAGTATCGCCTTTGGCGTCACGTGGGAGGGAGAAACCACCCTGCTGGTGGACTCGAGGTACTTTGAAGCAGCCTCCCAACAGGCGGTGAACTGCCGGGTGGAGTTGGCACGTAGAGCGCCCCATCAGTCGCTCCAGGAGTTTCTTTCGGGAGGACTTGGAAAGCAGAGGGGGCGGCTGGGATTTGAAGGGGATCACCTGACCTACGGGCTGGTAGGAACCCTGGAGGCCGGGCTCTCCAAGCTGACGCTGGTCGCAACCTCGGAACTGGTAGAACGCCTGCGACAGGTCAAGAGCCAGGGTGAGCTGGCGGAAATCCGTCGGGCTTTTGAGGTGGCGGCCACTGGCTACCATGCCATGCTTGGAGACTTCGTCTGGAAAGGAACGGAGCTGGAACTGGCAGGCCTGCTCGAATACAAACTTCGGAAGGCGGGGGCGGAGCGCCCCGCCTTTGAAACGATCGTGGCCGGCGATGTTCGTTCTTCGCTGCCTCATGCCCGACCGACCCCGACCCGGATCGACGATTGCTCCCTCCTGCTCGTCGACTTTGGAGCGGTCGTGGGCGGCTACCACAGCGACACCACGCGGGTGCACCTGCCTCCGGGTGCCGGCAAGCCTGCAGAGCTGAAGATCGTCAAAGAGGCTCAAGCGAGGGCGATCTCACAAGTTCGACCCGGAATTCCGGCTGCCAAGATTGACGCCCTGGCCCGGGATTACATCGCAGAGCAAGGCTATGAAGAACACTTTGGACACGGTCTCGGTCATGGCCTGGGCCTGCAGATTCACGAATTGCCTCGCATTCACAGAGACGCTTGCGCCCTTTTGGAGGCGGGCATGGTCTTCACGGTGGAACCGGGAATCTATCTTCCGGGGCAGTACGGCGTGAGGTGGGAGGATGCTGTTATTGTGACGGAATCCGGTTGCGAAGTGCTGCGGATTGACTCCCCGGAATGACACATCTCGAGCGCTTGATTCCGAACAAGAAGATTGACTAATCCTCTGTGACCACAGACAATGGCGACTCTCCTGAAAATGGGAAAAGTACATGCAGATCGAAGAGATTGAGAAACTCATCCGGCTCATTGAACGATCTCAGATCGAAGAGTTCGAGCTGGAACGGGCGGGCACGCGAATTCGCTTGAAGAAACCGGCCAGCACCTCGGCTCCGGTCGCGACGTCGCCACCCACCACGGCCCGGGAAGCAGGCTCAACAGTCGAACAGGCTGAAAGTGTCAGTGAGGTCGAAGTCGGGCCGGAAAAAGGAGTCGAGACCGCGGCTGAACCGCTTCATCTGTTCACGGCTCCCATCGTGGGAACGTTTTATCTCACACCCAAACCGGACGCCGAGCCGTTGGTAGAGCCGGGCAGTCCCGTCGAGCCCGGGCAGGTGATCTGCATCATTGAGGCAATGAAGATCTTCAACCAGATCGAATCGGATATCGAAGGGGAACTGGTCAGGATTCTGGTCGAGAACGGCCAGCCGGTAGAATACGGCGAAGCTCTTTTTGCGATCCGACTCTCCTCTCAATCAGATGTTCAAGAAGATTCTAGTAGCGAATCGCGGTGAGATCGCTCTTCGCGTCATCTGCGCCTGCAAGGAGCTGCGGATCCCCACAGTGGCCGTCTACTCCGAGCCGGACGGGGACTCGCTGCACGTGCGGTTTGCCGACGAAGCGGTGTGCATAGGCCCGGCCTCCAGCTCCGAGAGCTACCTGAACGTTCCCAGTATTATCAGTGCCGCCGAAATCACCGACGTGGAAGCGATCCATCCCGGCTATGGGTACCTGGCCGAGAATTCCAACTTCGCAGAAGTCTGTGAGACCTGTGGCATCACGTTTATTGGTCCGAGCTCGGAATCGATCAGCCTGATGGGAGACAAAGCCAGGGCTCGCGAAATGATGGAGCAGGCAGGGCTACCCATCATTCCAGGCACCGGCATTGTAGGTGAATCGCAGGCTGAGATGCTCGAAGCTGCGGACTCGGTTGGTTTCCCGCTGATTGTGAAGGCCTCGGCAGGAGGGGGTGGCCGGGGGATACGGATCGCAGAGACCTCGGACCAGGTGATTGAAGCCATCACGACGGCCCGGTCGGAGGCGCAAAGCACCTTTGGCAGCGATGAGGTCTACCTGGAGCGCTATCTGAGCCGCCCCCGCCACATTGAGTTTCAGGTGCTGGCTGATCAGAATGGGAACGTCCTTCACCTGGGAGAGCGGGAGTGCTCCATTCAACGCCGCCATCAGAAGCTCCTTGAGGAGTGTCCAAGTCCCCTCGTGACCGCCGAACTGCGTGAATCTCTGGGAAGCCTGGTGACCCGAGCCGTGTCCTCGATCAACTACGTAAATGCCGGGACGGTTGAGTTTCTGTTTGACGAAGAGGGGAACTACTACTTCATTGAGATGAACACTCGGATTCAGGTAGAACATCCCATCACCGAAAGGGTTACGGGAGTCGATCTCATCAAGGAGCAGATTCGCATCGCGGCAGGAGAGTCCCTCTCTATTGAACAAGAGGACATCAAGCTGCAGGGACACAGCATTGAGTGTCGCATCAACGCCGAGTCCCCGCTTACACTCAAGCCCTCACCGGGTCAGATCACCGCCTATCACGCGCCCGGGGGACCGGGAATCCGGATCGATTCCATGGCCCACGCCGGGATGACGGTGAGTCCTTTCTACGACTCGATGATCGCCAAGCTGATTGCCACCGGTGCGAATCGGAAAGAGGCCATCACACGAATGGATCGAGCGCTCGACATGTTCGTGATCGAAGGAATCGAGACCACGATTCCCCTTCACAAAAAGATCATTGCCCATCCAGACTTTCAGGCGGGCCGACTCTCAACGGCTTTCCTGGAGTCGTTTGACTTCGCCAGCCCCTGAGCGACATCAGCGCGAAAGAGAGAGACATCCACAGTGGAAGCTTCAGCCGACCGGGGAGCCTGGAACTCGAGACTTGGATTTATCATGGCCGCCGCCGGTTCGGCGGTCGGACTGGGCAACATCTGGGCGTTCCCCAACCAGGTTGCCTCCAACGGCGGTGCTGCCTTTTTACTCGTCTATCTTGTTTGCTGCTTTGCTGTCGGCTATCCACTGATGGTCGCCGAGCTGACGATTGGACGGCACACGCGAAGAAATCCGGTGGGAGCCTTTCGGGCCCTTGTTCCGGGCAGCCGTCTGTACCCGCTGATCGGTTTCTGGGGAGTACTCTGTGGCGTCGGAATCCACGCCTTCTACAATGTGATCGCGGGCTGGACCCTCAGCCATGTTTTCGAAGAAGTGACCTATGCAGCGGGCGCCACGGGGTTGAGCCAGGTGCTGTCCGATCTCTCCCACGGGCATAAGAATGCTCTCTTTTCCTGCCTCTTCATGGCGGCCACCGTCACGATTGTGGCCCGCGCGGTGTCAGCTCCGGAATCGAAAGGGCCACCAAGACCATGATGCCGGCTCTGGTGGTCATTCTCCTGACCATGATCGTCTTCGTGATCTTCCAGGAGGGAAGTCGTGAAGGGTTGCGACTCTACCTGCAGCCGGACCTCTCCAAGATCAACCCTCGGCTGGTTCTGAACGCTATGGGGCAGGCCTTCTTCTCTCTTTCCCTGGGCATTGGCACGCTCATCACCTATGGCTCGTATCTGAGCCGCAAGCAGAACTTACCGCGGGCGGCAGCATACGTAACGGGAGCCGACATCTCCATCGCCTTCCTGGCAGGTTTGCTGATCTTGCCGGCCATGTTCGTGGCTCAGCGTAGTGGCATTCAGATCTTTGACGAGCAGGGCAACCTGGTCTCCAGCACCGGGCTGGTGTTCGACACCCTGCCCAATCTTTTTCACAGCCTGGGAATCGTAGGAGTCGTGTTCGGCTTCCTGTTCTTTGTGTTGCTGAGCATCGCAGCCCTGACCTCGACCATCTCCCTGCTGGAGGTCCCTGTGGCATACCTTTTCGATGAGTGGGGAATCGAGCGCCACCGGGCTGCCATTGGAATGGGGGTCGTCGGTGCCTTCCTCTCGCTGGCAGTGGCCTACGATCCCAGCTGGATCGACACGCTGGTCAACATCTTCCTCAATGTCGGGCTGCCTGTGGGTGGCCTGATGATCTGCCTGTTTCTCGGATTCGTCTGGAAAACGCAACCCGCTTTGAACGAGATTGAGGAGGGCAGACCCGGAACACTGACAGGGCCCTTTGGAAGGCTGTGGCCCGCCTTCATCAAGTTCTTCTGCCCGATCCTGATACTGCTTGTTTTCCTGAACACGATTGGAGTCCTGCAGTGGCTTTTCGGCTAGCATGACTTGGCCGAGAGATGCACACTGAGCCGCCGATCTATGGTTGGGAGCACGAAAGAGACCAGATCGGCAGGAGGAGTAACAAAGAGAGGAGCAACACAGAGATGAGCCCGTCTTGAGCGCCGTGTCGTTTCCAGGTATTCCCTGCATCTATCCGATTTCTTCCAGCCCGTATGCGGATCAGACCGGGCATTTTCCCCTGATTCGGAAATTTCTGGAAGGCGGGGCCAGGCTGGTCCAGGTGCGCGAGAAGCGTTTGCCCGACGATCTCCTCTTACAATCGCTAAGGCCCATCGTGCGTGAGTGTCACCGGCTGGGAGCGCGTCTCATCCTCAACGACCGACCCCGGATAGCGCTGGCAGCCGGAGCGGACGGGGTTCACCTGGGTCAGACGGACGCGTCGCCGGACGAGGCTCGCCAGTTGCTGGGAAAAGGCGCGCTGATCGGCCTCTCGACACACAACCGCCGCCAGTTCGACGAGGCCTGTCGGAGAGAATCCGTCGACTACGTGTCCGTAGGTCCGATCTTTCCGACTTCCAGCAAAGAGAACCCGGACCCCGTTGTGGGAGTGGAGGGGCTTCGCCGCCTGGCCCGTAACAGTTTGCTGCCGGTGGTGGCCATTGGTGGCATCCATCTCGACCGGGCCCTTGAGACCTGGGCGGCGGGAGCACATTCGCTGGCCCTGATTTCGGACATCTGCGGTTCATCCCGACCGTCAGCTCAGGTGCACCGATACCTGAAACTCTGGGAGAAACAAGATGAGTGTCCCTGAACGCTTCTCTTCGCGCTGGGGCCTGATCCTGTCGGTCATCGGCATTGCCGTGGGAACTGGGAACATCTGGAGATTTCCGCGCATTGCAGCCAGTAACGGGGGAGGAACTTTTCTGATCCCCTGGGTCGTGTTTCTCTTCTTGTGGAGCATTCCGCTGATCATGGCCGAGTTCGCAATCGGCAAAAAAACGCGTCAGGGAACGGTCGGCTCCTTCTCTCAGATGATGGGGAGCCGATTTGCCTGGATGGGCGGGTACATTGGTGTCGTAGCGGTTTGCATCATGTTCTACTACTCGGTTGTGGCGGGATGGTGCATTCGCTATTTTCTGCTGGCGGCCAGCGGACAGCTCCTGTCGGTTTCCGACCACTCGGCCCACTGGGAATCGTTTACCGGCTCCCAGTGGCAACCGATTGTCTTCCATTTTGCCGCCATTTCCATTTGTGTTCTGGTGGTTTCACGAGGAGTTGTCTCCGGTATCGAGCGAGTCAATCGAGTCCTGGTTCCATCCCTGCTGCTTCTGATTGTCGTGTCCGCAGTTCGTGCCGTCACCCTGCCGGGCGCCTTCAGGGGGCTGGAGTTTCTGTTCACGCCGAATTTCTCTGAGCTGACCAATGCAGCGGTCTGGCTACAAGCCCTCACCCAGAATGCCTGGGATACAGGGGCGGGGTGGGGCCTGATCCTGACCTACGCGGTGTACATGCGGCGGCACGAAGACGTCCCATTGAACGCGGCCCTCATTGGTTTCGGCAACAATTCCGTGTCCCTGCTGGCCGGCATTACAGTATTCTGCACCGTTTTTGCGCTGGCACCGGGGAACGCAGAGGAGCTGATTCGTACGCCCGGTCCCGCCAACACCGGTCTCACCTTCATCTGGATTCCCCAGCTCTTTGCCCAGATGCCCGCTGCTAGTCTCTTTGCCGTGATGTTTTTCCTGGCCCTGAGTTTTGCCGCCGTCAGCTCACTCATCTCCATGGTGGAACTGGCCACCCGCATCCTCATTGATATGAAGCTCACGCGTCGGCGTGCCATCCTCGTCGTCTACGGCGGAACTTTTCTTTTTGGGTTGCCGTCTGCGCTGAGCGCGGACATCTTCCTGAACCAGGACTGGGTCTGGGGCATGGGACTGATTCTGGCCGGTTTGTTCATGGCTCTGATTGTGATTCGCTACGGTGCGAACAGGTTCCGGCACGAGCTGATCAACGAGTCGGGTGACATTCACATCGGGCGCTGGTGGAGCCTGATCGTGAAGTACCTGATCCCTCTTCAGGTGGTGGTTCTGATCACCTGGTGGTTTGCCCAGGCGATCACGGCGGACCCGGAGAACTGGTGGAATCCACTGGTGCCCGAATCGGTCGGCACCTGTCTGTTCCAATGGGGAATCGTTGTGCTGCTCCTGATCTCCATGAACTCGCTCATCGTCAAGAGAACGGTCAAACCATGAAAGCGGCAACCGTGGTTACCCTGGTACTGGTTCTCACAGTTGTGTGGGGAGGCCTTGTTCTGTGCCTCGTCCGGGCCATCCGAGCAGGACAAAGCAAGAAATGAATCTCCTCGTCTTCCGCAGTCCCGATGGTGAGGCTTACTTTGTTCTGCAGCGAGTCGATCGCCCGGATGCGGCCCAGCTTCAGGGAGGAAACTGGTGGACCCGCCTGCGGTCCCGGATTGTTGATGGCTATCGGCGGCTGCGGCAACACTTTGCCTACCAGGAACGAATGCTGGGACAACTGCGCCACGCAGAGTGCATTTCCGCTTACCACGCAGTCAGCTTTGAGCCGGATCGGGTCGAGAAAGATCTGCGCAAACACTTGCGCGCAGGCTATCGAAAGCACACCAAATGGTTTATTGTGGACGCTATTGTGGCGGGGCTGGGTGCTATCCTGGCACCGCTGCCCGGGCCCAATGTTTTTTTCTTCTATCCGGCGATCCGGGCACTGGGTCATTATCTGGCCAGAAAGGGAGCCGGGCATGCCAGTCGGATCCCGCTGTCGTTGAACGGTGAGCCGTTGATCGACAAGGTAGAGACGTCGGGACTGCCCGACCTGGGGCGCGTCCGTGGTGAGTTGAAGCTACTGGAAGAAAGTTATTCGATGGACCCGTTAGAGGAACTCCTGGGATCGGAAATCTATGAGCGTTGACACAGGTTTTCTGAAGACCGTAACCCTTTTTGAAGATCTCAGCGAGGAAGAGCTGGGAATCGTGGCCTCGCGCTTCAGGGAACGGGATTATGTCAAGCACGAGATCGTCTTCCTTGAAGAAGACACCGGGAATTACATGTACATCGTCAAGCAAGGACGAGTGAAGGTCTCGCGTCTGCTTCCCAATGGGAAAGAGATGATTCTGGCCTTTCACGAAATGGGAGAGTATTTCGGAGAGATGTCTCTGATCGACGGCGGTACTTCGCCGGCAAGCGTTACAAGCGTCATTCCCTCTCGTATCATGACCGTCAATCGGCAGAACTTCCTCGAGTTACTCGAACATCCCCGTATCAATCGAGCCGTGCTCAAGATGCTTTGCGGGTGGTGCCGCGATGCCTGGGGACAGATTGAAGTGCTGACCTCTCACAACGCGGACGCCCGAATCCGCACGGCCCTCTACCAGCTTTGCCGGCAAAAGGGGGTCGCGACCGAGGGCGGCGTCAAAATCAACCTGAAGCTGACTCACAAAGAGCTCGCAGACATCACCGGGATCTCCAGAGAAACCGCCACTCGAGTCCTGAGCAGCATGCAGAGTTCGGGGATCCTCAGCGTGGAGAAGAAACAGTTCTTCATCGCCGATCCGGACTCTCTGGTCGACGTGCTCCTTCTGGAATAGGTTCTAGGTTCTAGGTTCTAGGTTCTAGGTTCTAGGTTCTAGGTTCTAGGTTCTAGGTTCTAGGTTCTAGGTTCTAGGTTCTAGGTTCTAGGTTCTGGGTTCTGGGTTCTAGGTTCTGGGTTCGACCGGAATGTGGAACGTGGAAAGTGAAACGGCGCGAGCCGCAGCGAGCGCCCCTAGTCGAGCCGCGCTTCCAGCAGGAAATCCTCCCCCAGTCTGCGAATTCGGATGAGGTCCACCCGGAAGGCTTTTTCCAGGCTTTCGACGCCCAGGGGACCAAATCCCGGCAGGCCGTCTCCCCCGATGATCCTGGGTGCATAGAAGAGGCGCATCCGTTGCACTGCCCCGGCCCGCAGGGCCGAAGCCGCCACCGTGCCACCTCCTTCAATGAGCAGGCTGTTCAGACCACGCCGGCCTGTTTCCTTCAGGATCTCTTGCCATTGCAGACCGTCCGAGTCCCGGGCAACACGCACCAGTGTGGCCGCTTGTGAAAGCCTGTGGACTCCAGCTTTTGCGACCTTCTCGGAGTGAAAGATCACGACCGGATCTCTTGACTGAAACAGCCGGGCCTCAGGGTCAGTCCGCAGCTCACTGTCCAGGACCATTTTCACGATCCGGTTCTTCCTCCGTCCCCGCACATCCAGCGAAGGGTTGTCCTGGGCAACTGTACCGATTCCCACCAGAATCGCGTCGTGCTCATAGCGGAGCCGGTGAACGACCCGGCGGGCCTTGCCGCCCGTGATCCACCTGGAGGATCCGGTTCGGTTGGCGATTCTGCCGTCCAGTGAGAGGGCCAGCTTCAGGGTTACAAGCGGCTTGCCGGTTCGCACCAGGTGAAAGAAGGACTCGTTCAAGCGAGTCGCCTCCGACTCACACAACCCTTCGAAGACCTCGATCCCCGCCTCTTCCAGGCGCTCGATTCCCTTTCCGTTGACCCGGGGATTCGGATCCCGGGTGGCTACATAGACCGCCTTGACTCCGGCCCGCATGATTTCCTCCACGCAAGGAGGGGTTCGTCCGGTGTGACAGCAGGGTTCCAGAGTCAGGTAGAGATCAGCTCCCCGCGCCCGGTCTCCGGCCTTCTGCAGGGCCATGATTTCCGCGTGGTGCCGCCGAGAGAACACATGGGTTCCCTCGCCCACGATCTCACCATCGTGGACCACCACTGCACCGACCATCGGATTGGGGCTGGCCCGGCCGGCTCCCCGCCTGGCCAGGCGCAGAGCTCGGCGCATGTAAGCCCCGTGTGGACAAGTCGGATCCTTCCTGGGCATACACTTCAGTTTAAATCAAAGGAGCCGGGGGATCTTGCCCAGAAATCCCCTCGGACTAGTTGGCAACCTTTTTAGAACGCTGCTCAGGCTTGATGGGAAGGATGCGCATCAGCTTGATCCGTTTGCGATCCGCCTCCAGGATTTTGACGGCAATCCCATTCACCTCGATCTCCTGACCACGAGAAGGCACGTGGCCCAGGTGCTCGACCACCAGCCCGGAAATGGTGGTGGCGTCGCTGTCCCCCAGATCAATCCCGAGAGCCTGTTCCAGGTGGGAAAGCTCCATAGCTCCCCGGACGCGATACGCACCCTCTCCCTCATCAATGGGGGCCGTCTCGTGGGGTTCGTCTTCGTCGTAAATCTCACCCACGATTTCTTCCACCAGATCCTCGATCGTGATCAGGCCCGACACCGAGCCATACTCGCTGACCACAATCGCCAGCGGCTGAGACTCCCGCTGCATTTCCTGGAGAAGTTCGGTCGTTTTCTTGGTTTCCGGCACGAACCACACCTCCTTGAGGAGACGCGTGATCGGATCAGAGCTCTTTCCCTTGGAAAGATAGGAGACCAGGTTGCGTACGTACACGATCCCCACAATGTTGTTGGCTGTGTCGCGATAGACGGGCATCCTGGAGAACTTGCTGTCGGCGATCAGCTCCGCCAGCTCCGCAATGGAGGCCGACTCCGCAATGGCAACCATCTGGGAGCGCGGGGTCATGATTTCCCGCACCAGCGTGCCCCTGAATTCCAGGGCACCCTGAATGAGCCCGGTTTGATGTTCCTCAAAGATCCCGGCCTCCTCACCGACGTCCAGATAGGCCTGAATCTCTTCTTCGGAAGCTTCTTCACCGTTTCGGGGCGGAGGCTCTCCGACCCTGGCCTGACGAAACCTCAAAACCCACAGAATGGGGGCTGCGAAGAGGGTGATAAACTGGTAAGTTCTGCTCCACAGGGGGAGAAGCCTTCTCACGAACCTTTCTGGATCCTCCTGCGTCAGCCAGTTCGGCACGATCTCCCGGACAAAACCCATCAACACCACGGCAGAGGCAATCGCCCAAAGCACGGCAAAGTCCCACCCGAGATCCAGAAACAGCTTGGCGATCAGCACGGCAATGACCACCGTGAGAGCGTGAATGGCAAACTGGAGGGGTACCAGAAACTGGGTACGGTCACGAAGGACATCCTTCAATAGACTCGCCTTCTGGTCCCGATCTTTCTCCAGCATGACCCGCAGTGAGACCTGCGACAGTCGGGAAATGGAGCTTTCCAGCAGCGCCAGCCAGAAAACGAAACCCAGTGCCAGTGAAGAGAAGAGGATCAGAGTCAAGCTCAACTCAGGCGAAACTCCTTCTTGAGCGTTTCTTCGAGACCCACCATCTCTTTCTTTTCGTCGTCGCTGTGGTGGTCGTATCCGAGAAGGTGGAGGAGACCGTGAAGGCTCAACATCTTCAATTCATTCATGAGGTCTCTCCGGGTCTGACGAAGGGCGGACTCCACTGAGATGAGGACGTCACCCGCATAGGGAGTTTCCATCGGCCAGTCTTGCTCAGAGGGAAAAGAAAGCACATCCGTCGGGGTCGCTTTGCCGGCAAAGCGACCATTGTATTCTTTGATCATGTCATCGTTCACCAGCACGACCGTGAACCCGTCCTGGACCGCCAGGCGTTCCGCCAGCTGTCGCAGAAAGCCTTCCAGGGCCCTGGTATCGAGGTCCAGCCCCTGTTTATTGAACAGGTTGATCTTCTGGCTGCTCATGCTCAACTCGCTGATTGAAATCAAAACCGGGATAGACAACCCGATGGTGAACCATCCCGGAGATGACCCTCTCAAAGGAGCGTGTGATCTGGTCAAGATCTCGTGTCGTAATGTCACACTCGTCAAATTGCCGGTCCTGGATCGTTCCCTGGATCAGGCGACGGATCAGGCCTCGGACCTGGCCGGGGTTCGGATCCTGGAGAGTCCGGGAAGCCGCTTCCACCTGATCTGCCAGCATCAGTATGGCAGCCTCCCTGGTCTGCGGCTTGGGTCCCGGATAGCGGAATTCTTCTTCGTTCACCTCGGTGTGGGTGCTGCGGGCTGCCTGTTTCGCCTTCTGGTAAAAGAAGGACATCAGCTTGGTCCCGTGGTGCTCCGGTATAAGGGCGGCCACCTCGGGTGCCAGGCTGATCTCTCTGGCCATCTGCCTACCGTCTTTGACATGACTGGCAAGGATCAGGCTTGACATGCTGGGTGACAGGCCCTCGTGCTTGTTTGACATGTAGATCTGGTTCTCGACGTAATACTCCGGCTTGTTGAGCTTTCCGATGTCGTGATAATAGGCTCCCACTCTGGCCAGTAGAGGATTGGCTCCAATCGCCTCGGCTCCGGCTTCCGCCAGCACCCCGACATTCAGACTGTGGTGATAGGTCCCAGGAGCTTCCAGGGCCAGACGCCGCAGAATAGGGCTATTCAGATTGGATAACTCCAGCAGGCGGATATCCGTGGTCATCTTGAACAGGTTTTCCAGAACCGGGAGCAGTAGAGATGCCAGCATCGCCGCGATAATGCCGCTCAGCAAAGCCAGCGAAGTGCGGACGCCGAAGACCCCCCACTGGAAGGACCCGGTGTGAAGTTGCAGTCCCAGGGCCGCCAGGACGTTGACCAATCCCACCAGCACGGCCGCTCTTGCCAGAGCCGATCTTTCGCGGTAATGGCGCAGTGCATAGACGGCGGTCAGGCTCGAAACTACCGCAAAGACGCCCATGGCCAGCTCACCCGTCATCAGTCCGATGAAGACGGAGGCAGGCAGCGAATACAGGATGGCGAGTTGGCCGCCGGCCAACAGGACCAGCAGGATGGAACCAAAGGAGACAGGGATGATCCAGTACAAGTTAAGAGCATCCTGCAGCACCTGGCTGGTCAGACTCTGGGAAAAGAACTTGGCCAGCAGGGCGGAAATCTTGGCAATGCCGAGATGTGCGACCAGAATCAAAGCCGCCAGCATGAAACGGCTTGGAACCTCGTCCGGCTTTTCATGATAACTGAGGAGGTAGCGCCAGAGCGCGAAAACAAAGAAAAGAGCCAGTAACAGGAGTCCCACAAACTCGTCGGCTGCCTGAGTAGACTGCTCCTGGTTCTTCAACTCCTGGAGAATCATGAGGCTCTGCACGGCAACCGGATCCCCGGCCCGAATGATCTTATGCCCCTGTCTGATCTGGATTAGAACGGGTGGAACCTGCTCCATGGCCAGGTCTTCGCGTTCCCGGGTCTCATCCTCATTGAAACGCACCGTAGGCTCGATTCGCTCCTCCAGGAAACCGATCAACTCCAGCTTCTGGGTTCCCTGGACGGCGGTTAGTTCAAATTCGTTTTGACGGAGTAGCGCCCGGGCCTGGGTCAGGTCTCTAACCAGAGAGGCATCGTTGAGGACTTCGTCCTTTCGGGTGACTCTGTTGAGAAGAATGATGCTGCGGTCGCGATAGATAAAAAGGAGATCCCTGGAGGCCACCACTCCAGGATATTTCATGGCACTCTGGAGCAGACTCACCATCTGGCTTTCGAGCTGAGGGGAGAATCCATGGTCAAAGAGAATCTCCATGACGGGACCTCTTTCGGCAAAAATGGGCAAGGTTTGCCTCAGCTGTTCGACCAGCTGGTTCTGGTCTTCCTCTCCAAAAGACTGGTCATCCTTCAGCTCCAGTTCCTCTCGACGTTGGGCAGTCGCCCTTCTTGCCTCGGCAAAATTGCTTCGTAGGGTCGACTCCAGCCGATTGTTGATCGCCATGTCCAGGTCAAAGACCGCCGGCACAGTTGCGAGACTCTCCTCGCGCTTCTGCTCTGTCGCAGCCTCATCCATGACAGTGAAGTCATGAGGTGCCACGATATCCCGATCGGCAATCGCCCCCAGTTCATAGTCGGGGATTCGGCGGAAGTCGTAGCCGAGGACCAGAAACGCCACGATCAACGCGGTTCCGACGCCGATGAGGACCTGTTTGAAGGTCAGCCCCTGTGCCCACGCACTCCACCACTCCTCCAGCCGCCCCGGCCGGTTCCGCGCCGCCAATCTGCTAGTGCGATCTTTGTCGGCCATTCTTGTGTCCAACAGGACCTGTGGCTGCCTGCTCAAGGAACAGCCCTATGGGAAGGGATTAGAGAATTGTACCGTATTTATGGAAGGGAGTACTAACAAGTGCGGGGCCAGTGTTCATGGGCGATCAAGTCGTATTATATCACCTTTTCAGCTCTCAAACCGCTTGAAGATCAGGGCAGCGTTGGTCCCGCCGAAGCCAAAAGAGTTTGACAAAGCGTAATCTATTCTGGCCTCTCGAGCGGTGTTGGGTACGTAATCAAGATCACAATCTGGGTCTTGATGCTCATAGTTGATGGTCGGGGGCAGGCACTGGTCGCGGATGGCCAGACAAGTGATTCCGCCTTCCAGGCCACCGGCCGCTCCCAGTAGGTGACCTGTCATGGATTTCGTCGAACTGACGGCGAGCTGAGAGGCATGCGAGCCGAAAAGGCGCTTAACAGCCAGAGTCTCGACCCGATCATTCTGAGGAGTGCTGGTGCCGTGGGCATTGATGTAGTCCACGCTGGAACCATCAATCCCGGCATCGTTCAGAGCCGCCTCCATGGCCCGATAGGCTCCGCAGCCGTCTTCGGGCGGGGCGGTCATGTGGTGGGCGTCGCCACTTATGCCATAGCCAACCAGCTCGGTAATGATCCGTGCCCCTCGCCGGCGGGCAAACTCGAGCTCTTCGAGGATCAGGATGCCGGCGCCCTCTCCTACCACAAACCCATCCCGTTCGCGGTCGAAGGGGCGACTGGCTCGCTCGGGAGCGTCGTTTCTGGTCGAGAGAGCCCGCATGGCAGCAAAACCACCGACTCCCATAGGTGTGATGGCTGCCTCCGAACCCCCGGCAATCATCGCATCTGCGGCACCACGCTGGATGAGCTTGAGCGAATCGCCAAGGGCATGGGCACCGGCGGAACAGGCCGTACAGCTGGCTAAATTCGGTCCGCAGGCTCCCACCCGGATGGAGACCTGACCGGCAGCCAGGTTGACAATCGCAGCAGGAATAAAGAAGGGTGAGATCCGTCTGGGCCCCAGTTCCAAGAACTTCTTGTGTTCCCGTTCGATGGTCCCGAAACCTCCAATTCCGGAGCCGATGTAGACTCCGACTCGATTCGCATTCTCGGAGTTGATCTCGAGTCCCGAGTGCTCCAGAGCGCAGTCGCTCCCGACCACTGCAAGCAGTATGAACCGGTCCATTTTGCGGGCTAATTTCCGGTCGACAAAGTCGAGGGGATCCAGGCCCTTGACTTCGGCGGCTATGGTTGTGGAAAAGCCACTCGGGTCGAAAAGCGAAATCCTCCTGACCCCGCTCTCCCCCTTTTGGATAGATTCCCACGTGTGGTCCGTGTCGTTGCCCAGCGCACAGACCAAGCCGACTCCGGTTACGACCACTCTTCGCAAACTGAATGTTCTCCCCGGGAGTTAGAGTGCCTCGACCTGACCTCCGCCGCGCTCCCAACAACCAGCATCGTATTCATGGAAGTGGGTGCTAAGCGTGGTGGGCCTGGATGTAGTTTATGGCATCTCGGACCGTTTGAATCTGCTCGGCATCTTCGTCCGGTATCTCGATGTCAAAGTCTTCTTCAAACTTCATAACAAGCTCTACCGTGTCCAGCGAATCGGCACCAAGATCGTCCACAAAACTCGCATCGGCCGAGACATCCAATGACTTCACACCCAACTGCTCTACTATGATCTCTTTGACTTTTTGTTCTATCTCCTGAACTGCCATTTCTCCTCCATTTGAATGGCCTACTGGAAAGCTACATGTACATGCCGCCGTTAATATTTAGCACATGGCCCGTGATATATCCAGCTTCTTCTGATGCCAGGAAAAGGACACCAGGAGATACGTCGTCCACCGTTCCCGCACGGCGCAGCGGAACAGCTTTGACCAGTTGATCGCGCACCCGTTCGTGTAAAACATCCGTCAGGTCGGTTGCAATGAATCCCGGTGCTACGGCGTTCACCGTGACGCTTCGGGAAGCGATTTCCCGGGCCAGGGTTTTGGTCAGACCGATCAATCCTGCTTTGCTAGCAACATAGTTTGCCTGCCCCGGATTCCCGGTCTGGGCGACCACAGAGGAAATGTTGATAATCCGCCCGTAACGCTTTCTGAGCATGTGCGGCAGCACTTGCCGGATCAGGCGGAACACTCCCTTCAGATTGGTGGACATGACCTGATCCCAGTCCTCGTCCTTCATCCGCATCAGCAGTCCGTCCCGCGTCACACCGGCGTTGTTGACCAGTATGTCGATTCTGCCCTCGTTCTCGATGACCTCTTCGACTACCGAGCGAATAGAAGCTTGATCGGTGACGTCCAGCTGGATGCCGACAGCGGACTTACCCTCGGCTTGCAGGATCTCCGTGCCTTTCCGGAGTAGGTCGAGGTTTCGGGCAGCGAGAACAGTACGGGCGCCCGCCGCGGCGAAGTCGCGAGCGATCTGCAAGCCAATTCCACGCGACGCGCCGGTAATCAGGGCTACTCTGTCAGAGAAGTTGAACATACTTTTCCACCTCTGCCAACGTACCGATTGACTGAATCTGAATCGACCGGTCGATTCTTCGAATCAAACCCGCCAGAACTCGCCCCGGCCCGACTTCAACAGCCGCTTTCACACCCAGCCGAACCAGCTCACTGACGCTCTCGCTCCACCGAACCGCCGATGTAACCTGCCGAATCAAGTTTTCCCGCACCTCGGCCGCGCTTGTAACAGCGACAGCATCCACGTTGTTCACGAGGGGCACCCTGAGATTCCGAAACTCCACAAGCTGCAGGACTGCCGCCAATCTCTCCTGAGCGGGCTTCATGAGGGAACAGTGGAAGGGTGCGCTCACCGGCAAGCGCAGCACACGTTGCGCGCCGCGTTCCTGCGCCAGGCTGAATACCCGTTCCACCGCAGCGACATGTCCGGCAATGACTACCTGGCCGGGTGCGTTCAGATTCGCAGGCGAGACAACTTCGGCGGCGGCGGTTTCCTCACAGATCTGGGAAACGACTTCTGCCTCCAGGCCCAGCACAGCAACCATCGCTCCCTTTCCAACCGGGACAGCCTCCTGCATGAACCGTCCCCTCTCCCGGACGACTCGAACGGCGTCGGCGAAACTCATGCCTCCGGCACAAACAACCGCACTGTATTCTCCCAGACTGTGACCAGCGACAACATCGGCCCGCTTTCCCCGGCCCTCCAGCACACGAAGCGACGCTATGGAAGCTGTGAGAACAGCCGGCTGCGTGTTCTCGGTCAACGCCAATTCCTCGGCTCGTCCTGCAAAGCAAAGCTTCGAGAGCGGGAAGGACAAAGCTGCATCGGCTTCATCAAAGACGTCCCGAGCGGAGGAAAAGTTTTCGTACAGGTCCTTCCCCATTCCGGGAAACTGTGAGCCCTGCCCAGGAAAAACGAATGCCTTCATCTGCCTTCAGGGGGCTGGCCTTTCCCGATCACAACCTCTCTACTTTCTTGACCTGACGCCCCTTGTAGTAACCACACTCGGGGCAGACTCGGTGGGGCAGAGTCTGCGACCCGCACTCCGGGCAGACCGAAGTGCCCGGCGCGACCAGGGCGTTGTGTGCCCGGCGCTTGCCGCGACGCGACTTAGAATGTCTTCTCTTTGGATTTGCCATTTCGGCACCCTCTCTAGCTTTCAGTAAATCTCTTCTTCAATTCAGCCAACGCCTGCCAGCGCGTGTCCGTGGTTGGCTCACAGGTGCAGCTGGAGGTGTTGAGGTTAATTCCACACTGGTCGCAAAGTCCCTTACAGTCCGGATCACAAACCATTTTCATGGGAAGGTCAATAAGAATCGGCTCCAGCATCACACTGCTCAGGTCAATCCTGTCATCCCGATAAAACCCGATCTCCAGGTCGTCATACTTCAGATTGATGTCGTCGCCTCCCTCCACCGGCGGGTCTGGGGCATAGACCAGGTCAAAGTACTTCTCGACAGGTCTCGAAAAGCTGCTCAAACAGCAACTGCAGGTGGCGGTTAGTTCTGTCTTCACCTCGCCCCGAACCCGGAGGCAATCCTCGGCCAGCAAGGTCAGCTCGCAGAATCCCTTGACCGGTTCCGTCACCCGCAGAGAGCTCTCTTGGGGATCGAGTTGGATCTGGTCGGGAGGGAAGGCAACCTCTACCCGATGGGGGGTCCGGCTTTCCCTGATTACGGCGAGCTCAACGAACATGACAGCTCACTCTCCTACTGTAAAAACGCTAAACTCTACTGCACCGGACGCGTCCCTGTCAAGCAGACCAGGCTCCCATGAGAACAACTTAACTCCTGTGTTTTCATTTACTTATCAGGTCCACAGCTGTTAGCTTCGGCTGACCCTCTCGAACTGCTGCTGGGCAAAGCCGTCTGTCATTCCGGCGATGTAGTCACACACCACCCGCGGCAGTTCCGAGTCCTCGAGTCGGGATCGTTGGTGGTCGGGCAAAGCCTGTGGGTTGAGCAGATAGTACCCGAACAGACCTTCAATGAGTTCCTGGGCGGACAAGCGAGCCTGCTTGAGAGTCGGGTCGTCGTAAAGCCGCTCGCTCAGGAAGTGCTTCAAGCGCTGATTCAGCCGTGAAGTCGGAGGACTGAGCGACACAATCAGCGCTTCCTGCCGGCGCACGTCTTCCACGCTTTGAATGCCGCAGGCTCTGATTTCACTCAAAGTGAACTCGATCAGATCCGTGACCAGGTAGTCAATCAGCCGGCGCAGCGTTTCACTGACCCAGATTCGTTCCTGGGCCCGGGGGTACTCGCTACTCACAGTCTCAGAGAGCCGCGCGAAGAGTGGGACTTCATCTCGGATCAGGTCAGTCCGGAGAAGACCTGACCGGTACCCGTCATCGAGATCGGCAGCGTTGTAGGCGATTTCGTCAGCGAGATCGATTACTTGCGCCTCCAGCGGCGGTTTGATGCCGGGTTCGTATTCGCTCAAGTCGATATAGGATCGAGTCGAATCCTCCCAGCCGCTGCTGTGTTTGATGATCCCTTCCCGGACTTCATACGTTAGATTCAGTCCCCGAAACGCCGGGTACTTCACCTCAAAATCCTCCACGATCCGGAGGGCGTGAAGGTTGTGATCGAAGCCTGAGTTGTGCTTCTTCATGATCCGGTCAAGCGCCTTTTCTCCCTCGTGGCCAAAAGGTGGATGTCCAATGTCGTGACTCAAGGCGAGGACTTCACAGAGGTCAGTGTTCAGTCCCATCGCCCGGGCAATCGTGGTGGAAACCTGAGTGACTTCCAGGGTATGGGTGAGGCGGGTGCGGAAATGGTCCGAAAACAGGGGAGCGAAGACCTGAGTCTTGTTCTGCAGGCGTCGAAAGGCCTTGGTGTGAACGATGCGATCACGGTCGCGTTGAAACTCGGAGCGGTAGGGATGAGTTTTTTCGGGATGGTACCTCCCCCGGCTCTGATCGTCGCGCATAGCGTAGGGAGCAAGGGGCCCACCGACAGAGTGTGCTGTTGGTCTGGAGGAGCGGTGCGTCAACAACTGCAACGATAGCATGAGGCCGATCCTTTTTGCTAAACTACCGTCTTCTCAAGCGCCTGTAGCTCAGAGGATAGAGCAACGGGTTCCTAACCCGTGGGTCGCAGGTTCGAGTCCTGCCAGGCGCGAGATCTCTAGCATGGAGATGAAAGGGAGTACTTCATTTTGGCCAGACCGAAACATCTAACGCGCAAGGAAATCTCCGAAGATCGAATTCGTTTTCTGCTCGTGGAAACCTGGGAGTGGGTGATCGAGTACCGCTATTACCTGCTGGGCAGCGTAGCGACTGTGTTTCTGCTTGGTGCCGGTTACTGGGGCTTTCAGGTCATTCAGTCCGGCCGTGTGGCTGCCGCTCAGGAGGAGCTGGCCGGAGCCTTGAAGATCTTCAATTCTGGGCTTCCAGGAGAGACCCCGGATCCGCCGGAGCAAGAGCGGCCCTACACAAGTGAAGAGGAGCGCGATCAGCAGGCGCTCAGAGAGTTCCGGGGGATTGCTGAGGACCAGGGCTGGTCAAGCGTGGGAGAACTGGCCCATTTCTATGTTGCCGTCACGCAACGGAGACTCAAGCAGCCGGACGCATCCCTGGAGTCTTTCCGACAGGTGATTGATCGATCATCCAACATCGAACTCCAAAATCTGGCCCGCAATCACGTCGCTCAACTGGCTCTCGAAATGGGCCAGAGAGATGAAGCGATTGAAGCATGGAATGCCATCCTGGACCAGCCGTCGACCCATGTTCCCACTTCAGAGATTATGGCCAGCCTGGCCAGGACTTACGACGCGGCGGGACAAAAGGCCAAGGCTCTGGATCTGTTCAACAGACTCATGGAAGAGAACCCGTCAATCCCTGATGCTGCCTCCATTGAAGCGCGCATTGCCCTTCTGGAAAGCGAGACAGCTTCCAGCCAGGAAGCCGAACCACCTTCGGAAGAGGGTGAATCAGACCCGGCCACCTCGGGTGAGACCACCGGCTAACGAGGCTTCGCCTCAGACCCACGAGCAATGTACTCAGATGCTGAGCCAGGCCAGCACCATCCCACTCACAGAACGGCACGGCGTCAGCGTGCCGTCAAACACCTGGGACGGTGTGCTTACGCCTGCTCTAGTAGCGCAGCAGTGAGAACACCTCGACGTTCTCGAGCTGGTCTCGGCCGGAAAGGAACTCCAGCTCGATGAGAACGGCAATGGCAGTTACCTCCCCCCCCAGCCTCCTCACCAGCTCCAAGGCTGCCCTGGCAGTACCCCCGGTCGCAATCAGGTCGTCGACGATCAAGACATTCTCGCCCTCCTCAACAGCGTCCCGGTGGATTTCCAGGCTGTCCTGCCCGTATTCCAGTTCGTAGGATGCCTGGATCGTCTCTGCCGGCAACTTGCCCGGCTTGCGGACCGGGACGAATCCCGCGTTGAGACGGGCCGCCAGCGTGGGTGCCAGAATGAAGCCTCTGGACTCGATGCCGACCACCTTGTCCACCGGCCGTTCGCGAAAGGCCTCTTCAAAATGGCGAAGCACTTCCTGCAGACCAAACGGATCCTTCAGAAGCGTCGTCACATCGTAAAAGAGGATCCCCGGTTTCGGGAAGTCAGGAACTTCCCGGATCAGCTTCTTGAGTTCTTCCATTTCACATCTCGATCGAAAAATCTGCGTAATGCTGAGGAGCTAGATCCTCGGTCTCTATGGATTCCACGCGGCCCCAGCGGGGTCCGCTCCAGAGATGCTCTTCAAACAACTCGAGAGCCCCGGGCGACGCTTCACCGCAGCACTCTACCCGGCCATCAGCCAGATTTTGCACCCAGCCCATCACCCCCAACTCGAGAGCCTTACCATAAACATAATAACGGAAACCCACTCCCTGCACCTGGCCGGCCAGGAGATAGCGTCGACATCGAATCATGTAAGTGCTCCCCGGCATAAATAAGGTAACGTTTGCGGATGAAGTGAGTACCAGTGTGCTTACTAAGACAAAGGTAACACTTTATTCCGGAGACATGGGTAACACTTTCTCCCATTTGGGGAGGAAGCTATGCCCTGGAAGGAGTGTCAGATCGTGCAAGAACGTCTCCGATTCATTGCCCGCCTGCTCGATGGCGAGAAGATGGCCGGCCTGTGCCGTGAGTTCGGTATTTCCCGCAAGACCGGCTACAAGATCTATAACCGCTACAAGGACTGTGGCATCGATGGTCTGACAGATCGCAGTAGGCGGCCCTACCGCCATGCCAACCAGCTACCGATGCAGATCGAGAAGCTGATCGTTAACCTCAAGAAGGAGTATCCGCACTGGGGTGCACCCAAGATCCGGGAACGACTGCGACGGGTGTATCCCGATGTCCACTGTCCCGCCATCAGTACAGTGCATGCCGTCCTGGATCGAAACGGCTTGGTGAAGCGCCGGAAGAGGCGCAGATACAAAGCTCAGGGAACAGCGCTGTCGCGAGCGACAGCGCCCAACGAGTTGTGGTGTGCTGACTACAAGGGTGAGTTCATGCTCACCGACCGACGTTACTGCTTTCCCTTGACCGTTACGGATTTCGCCAGCCGATATCTGATCACCTGTGATGCGCTGTCTACCACCAAGGAAGTTTATGCCTTCAGTGTCTTTGAGCGGGCTTTCAAGGACTTCGGGCTGCCCACAGCGATCCGCACCGATAACGGCATCCCTTTCGCCTGCCCCAACTCCCTGTTTGGCTTGAGCAAGCTCTCGGTCTGGTGGTTGAGGTTGGGGATCAACATCGAGCGCATCAAGCCGGGACACCCGGAACAGAACGGCCGTCACGAGCGCATGCACCTGACCCTGAAGACCGAGGCGACCAGGCCCGCTTCCGAGAACTTCCTACAACAGCAGGTCCGCTTCGATGAGTTCATCGAACGCTACAACCAGGAAAGGCCCCATCAAGCCCTGGATATGAAGGTCCCAGCCGATCTCTATACAAGTTCACCCAGACCCTACAAGGGACTAGCCCGCATAGATCACCGATGAGGACCTTAGAAGGCCGCCCTGTTTGGTATAAAGCGTTTTGAATGAACATTTTCACACGCAAACGGAGGCGGCCCTTATGAGAACAGAGTGTAAACAAGTCAGGTTCGAATTTCACCAACTATCTCAACGCAAAGTGAAGGCGCGGTTCGACGGTGGAAAGATCACCTCCGATGCAGGGGTGCTGCTGTTGCGAGAGGTCGAGAGGGGGACGGGTCTGATCGCCGGACTGGCTGAGTGTTTCAGGGATCATCGGGATGCGCGGTTGATCGAACACACGGTGGAGGAGTTGTTGGGGCAGCGCATCTACGGACTCTGTCTGGGGTACGAGGATCTGAACGATCATGATCAGTTGCGCACCGATCCGATGCTGGCGGTGGCGGTGAATAAGGCCGATCCGTTGGGGGAGCGGCGGCGGCAGGCCTCAGATCGGGGGAAGGCGCTGGCGGGCAGGTGTACGCTGAACCGGTTGGAGTTGACCGGAGCCGAGGTCGATGAGCAGGAGCGGTACAAGAAGATCGCGATGGACCCGGACCGGATCGACGGCTGGATGGTGGATGCCTTCGTGGAGTCCCACGAATCGGCGCCCGAGGAGATCGTGCTGGATCTGGATGCGACCGACGACCCGATCCATGGCCAGCAGGAAGGCCGGTTCTTTCACGCTTACTACCGCCACTACTGTTATCTCCCGCTGTACATCTTCTCGGGGGAGCATCTGCTGTGCGCCCGGTTGCGGTGTTCCAATATCGATGGGGCCGCGGGATCGGTGGAGGAACTGGAACGGATCGTCGGCCGGATTCGGCAGAGCTGGCCGGAGGTCTCGATCGTCATCCGGGCCGACTCGGGCTTTTGCCGGGATGACTTGCTCCGCTGGTGTGAAGACCATCACGTGGATTACGTGATGGGGTTGGCCAACAATGATCGGCTCAAGTCAGAGAGCGCCGAAGCGATGACTCAGGCCGAAGCCGAGTTCAACGCCACCGGGACACCGGCGCGGGTGTTCAAGGATTTCCGCTACCGGACTCGCCACAGTTGGACCTCGGAGCGACGCGTCGTCGGCAAGGCCGAGTTCCTGGAGAAAGGCGCCAATCCCCGATTCGTCGTCACCTCCCTGTCGCCGGAACGCCTGGGGGCCCGCGCCGCTCTACGAAGACTTCTACTGTGCGCGGGGCGACATGGAGAACCGCATAAAAGAACAGCAGTTGGATCTGTTCGCCGACCGGACCAGCGCGGCAACGATGCGCGCCAATCAACTCCGGCTGTATCTGTCCTCCGCCGCCTACATGCTCATGCACGCCTTGCGTCGTCTCGGACTGAAGCAGACCCCCCTGGCTCGCGCTCAGTGTCAGACGATTCGCTTGAAGCTCCTGAAGATCGGCGCCCAGGTCCGCCTCACGGTCCGCCACGTCTGGATCTCCATGTCGGAAGCCTATCCCTACAGCGAGGTCTTCGCTGCCGTCGTTCGAAACCTCCAGGCCATTCCTCTGCGCTGCTGAGGTCTGTCCCGATCAAACGCCCCCAAAAACGAAATCGTTCCATCGCTCAGGCCGAGCTCTGCCTGAATGCATTCCGTCACGCTCTTCCGAACCCGAAAAACGCTCCATTCACGACCCTCCACACCACCGCATCACTCGACCTGGACCGGATCGATAGCGAAACTCTCAGAAAACCGTTCCGGCCTGCCAAAATCACCTGCATTTCCAAATCGGTGATCTATGCGGGCTAGGCGATCTCGACTATCCGTTCCATGACTGGACGGCCACCGTTACCACTTGTGGCCGCATCTGTTACAAACGCCGGAAGATCAACTTAAGCACTGTGTTCGCCGGCCAGAAAGTCGGCGTCAAACAGGTTAGCGACAGAATCTGGCTCGTCAGCTTCATGCAGTACGACCTCGGATACTTTGATCACGAGACCTGCAGGCTCGAGCCCATCGAAAACCCGTTCAGCCCAAGAGTGTTACCTATGTCTTCAGTATAATCTGTAACCCATGTCTCCGGAATGGACCCAGGGAAAGATGGTCGGGGCGAGAGGATTTGAACCTCCGACCTCACGGTCCCGAACCGTGCGCGCTACCAAACTGCGCCACGCCCCGCTCCTTTTCTCAAACTACATACTTCAGAACCAAAAATCCACCCACCAGCAGCACTACAAAGAGAATCGTCAACTGGTTGAAATAACGATCTATCTTCTCTTTGATTGCCGGCCCCAGGGTATAGATTAACCCGCATACGAGAAAGAAGCGGGCGCTTCGACTCACCGCAGCGGCCAGGAAGAAGGTCAGGAGATGGACCCGAAACGCCCCCGCGGCGATGGTGAAGACCTTAAAAGGAATGGGAGTGAATCCGGCAATGGCCACGGCCACCGCGTTCCAGGTCTCGAACAGCTCGCGTACTCTTTCGTACTGATCGGCGGCCGAGTAGAAATCGATGATAGGTTGCCCGACAAGGGCATAGAACTGGTAGCCCAGAAGATAGCCGAACAGACTGCCCATCAGAGATCCGAGGGTACAGACCAGGGCAAACCGGAAGGCCCGGCGCGGTTTACCGATGGCCATCGCCATCAGCAGCACGTCCGGAGGAATCGGGAAGAACGAAGCTTCGGCAAAGGCCATGGCCCACAACGCCCCCAGCGCCGACTTCCGTTCGGCCCAGCTCAACACCCAGTCATAGAGGCGTCTCAGAAGCCCAAACGGAGAGTAACGACGAGCCACAACGACTGATTTCGCCGCTGCAGTCACTTTCTGCTCTCCAGCGAATCAAGGGCACCCAACTCGAGCTGTTGAAGCTCCGCCAGTGTCTGATAATCCGTTTGTACCAGGTGCATCGGTGTGATGGAGATCCGTCCTCCAAGAATGGCTTCGTAGTCGCTGTCGGGGGCGATCTCCCACTGACTCTGGTCCGCTCCGATCCAATAGTAGGTGCGACCGCGAAGGTCCGTTTTCTCGGCAATTCCGCTGGTTACTCTTCGACTTCCCTGCCTGGTGAACCGATATTCGCCGGGTTGACCCTCGGGGATATTGATATTCAGGAAGGTGCCCCCTTCGACCCGAGACCAGAGGAATTCGACCAGGTGTCTGAGAACCCCGCTCGCATGCTCGAAATCATTCTTCTGTTTTCCCAGCGTGGAGACGGCGAAAGATGGAATTCCATGGAGAGCAGCTTCGCGAGCCGCTGCCACAGTGCCGGAGTAGAGAACGTCCTCGCCCAGATTGGCTCCGTGATTCATCCCGCTCACCACCAGATCGGGGAGACGCTCGAGAATCTTCCTGAAGCCGAGAATCACGCAGTCCACTGGGGTCCCGGTGGTTGCATAACGGTCGGATTCCAGGTGCTCGATCCGCACCGGATGGGTGAGAGAGAGGCTGTGACTGGCGCCGCTGCGCTCCTCGGTCGGAGCCACCACCACAACCCGCCCCAGGCCTTCCAGGGCCCTGCGGGCCATCTCCAGCCCCAGGGCATTCACTCCGTCATCGTTGGTCAACAGAATCAGGGGATCTGCCATACGATGCTTGGATTATACCGAACAGCCCGGCGACTCCAGAGGGGCAGAGCGTGCTTCCAGTTGGTGCTCTTCCTTCCCACCGGCGAGCTCTTGTCAATAGGTGTGGAAAAACATCAGGCGGCTTTCTCCTCCGGGACTTGGTTGACCGGGACTCCATTGACATATTTGGCGCCCTGGTAGACGTCTTTCATCAGCTCCGGTGCCTTCAACCGGCGGAATCGCTGCTCCGCCACCAGCAGCATCTTCCAGATCACCGCCTGGGCGTTTTCCACTTTCTTGAATCGCTTGGCCGCGTCCGTTCGCAGCCGAAGAGCGGCAAACGGTGACTCCACTGGATTGGTGGTTCGCAGATGCTGCCACTGCTTCTTTGGATAGCAGGTAAAAGGTCACCATCCGGTCCCAGTCCTGCTCGATTAGCTCAGCCGCCAGAGTCAGCCCTCGCTGCCGGCACCAGTGCTGAAAAACCTTCTTGAGTCGTTGTGCTTCTTCTCGAGTCTCGGCGTAAGGGATCTGCCGCAGGATCAGCAAGGCCGGCTTGTGCACTCGCTTAGGGAGCTTGGTCAGCAGGTTGACGATCCGATGATTCCAGCAGCGCTGCTCCTCGGCCTGGGGATAGACGTTGCGCAAAGCTCCCCAGATGCCCAGGTGGCCGTCTCCGATCACCAGCCGTGGACAGCCCATCCCCCGGCGCTTCAAGTCGCGCAGTACTTCCGACCAGCTCTGGGTCGATTCCCGATAGCCGCTCGTGACCGACACCACGGCTTTGCTTCCGTCACTTAAGGCGGCCTGCACCACCAGCAGGACTGCCTTTTCCTTCTCCAGACCCGCCTTGACGTAGATTCCATCTACCCATAAATACACCACTTCCAGATCATTCAAGGGTCGACTCTGCCAGACCTCCCATTCGGCCTGCCACTGCTCTTTCAATCTGGCCACCGTGGAGGACGACAGGTGCGCCTTTTCCCCTAAAAGCCCTCTCAGAGCCAGATCAAAATCCCCCAGCGCCAGACCATGCAAGTACAGCTCAGGGATCAGTTCTCGAACCTGCCGCGTCCGCTTGGCAAACAGGGGCAACACCCGACTTTCAAAGTGTTCCTCTAGATCCCGCACTCGAGGCCTTCGAACCTGGATCGTCCCCGAGCTCAGCGTCAGATGCCTCGGCTTCCCATATCCATTGCCATAGCCCGACGGAGCGTCCACGGCCCTTCGCCGCTCACTCTTACGCCGCCCTAATAACTCCGTGACTTCCTCCTCCAGCAGCTCTTGAACCCAGCCTTGGATCTTCTCCCGCACCCAATCTTCCAGCTCCTCGAAACAAACTCTTGACTCGACACTTTCCTCAATGTTCTGCTTGCTCATGCGGTGTGTACTCCTTCCGTTGCGGGCCTTTCGGCCCTGGGTTTTAAATCAACCCGGAAGGATACTCACCGCCTATGCTATTTACACACCTTCTGATGGTAGCTCCCACCGGCTACTGTAATCATCAACAAAAGTTCTAGACTAGACTAGGTTGGCTCGAACCTGGGAATTTGAGAGGTGTGACGAAATGAAGCTACGACTCGTTTTGACCATTTGTTTCATCAGTTTTTTGGGTGTCGCCGGCCAGGCCGCCGACAAGAAACGCGTAGCCGTGATGAACTTTGAGTTCGGCACGGTTCAGCAGTGGTGGAGCGGGAACTGGGACATCGGAAAGGGCATCTCCGATTTGATTGTCAACGAACTCGTCACCGCGGAGACCTATCGTGTTATCGAGCGCAACCGCCTGGACGAGATCCTGGCCGAGCAGGATCTGGGAGAGAGTGGCCGGGCCAATCCGGCATCGGCCGCCAAAGTGGGCAAGGTGCTGGGTGTGAACGCGATGATCGTGGGCACTGTTACTCAGTTTGGCACCGAAAAAAAGAAGAAGGGGATTGGCGGTGCTTTTAGCAAAATCGGTGGATTTGGAGGAGGATCCTACGGGACTCAGAAGGGGAAAGCCAAAGTGGCGATCGATGCCAGAATCGTGGACACGACCACCGGTGAGATCCTGGCTGTTGCCAAGGGAGCAGGAGAGTCCTCTCGATCCGGATTGATGTTAGGTGGCTATGGCGGCGGCGGTGGCGGCGCCGGTGCCGCAAGCATCGACATGTCCAGCAGCGACTTTCGGGAGACGATTCTGGGAGAAGCCGTGGTGCTTGCCGTCCAGGAATTGTCGCGCCAGTTGATCGAGGCAGACGCCCGCATTCCCGAAGTGAAGGTCGCGATTAAGGGACTGGTAGCGGATGTGGATGGCTCCATGGTGATTCTGAATGTGGGCTCCTCTCATGGAGTGGAAGCAGGTGCGGTCCTGAAGGTGAAGCGGGTCACACGTACCGTGAAGGATCCGGCGACCGGGAGAGTGCTTCGCGAGATCGCCAGCATCATCGGTGAGATCCGTGTAGACGAAGTGGATGAGGGCTCATCCGTCGCCATCATCATCTCGGGTGATTCCGTCGAAGTAGGAGATAAAGTCACGAACTGAACTATGAATCGTTCCGGGTTCCGGGTTCTGGGTTATCCCTTGGCGAAGTAGGGTAAAGGCAGTGCTGATCAGGCCCAGAAAGCGCAGTGAGCGAAGTGAACAACTCGGAACCCGGAACTACTCTCTAAAAGAGCCCTTTCTGGGGGACCGGCTGGTAGGGTTTCCCGAGGTGTTCGAAGGCCAGGCGGGTGGCCACTCTTCCCCTGCTGGTACGATTCAGAAATCCAAGCTGAATCAAGTAGGGCTCGTAGATATCTTCAATGGCATCCGTTTCTTCGGCGATGGCTGCCGAGATCGTCTTGATTCCGACCGGCCCGCCGTCGAACTTGTCGATGATGGTCAGAAGAAGTTTGCGATCGGTTTCGTCGAGGCCGTGGGAATCGACGTTCATCAACTCCAGACCCCGGCGGGCGATCGCGTCGTTGACGAATCCATCTTCCCGGACCTGAGCGTAGTCTCGAACCCTTCGCAGCAGCCGGTTGGCGATGCGGGGAGTTCCCCGACTTCGGCGGGCGATTTCCTGAGCGCCACTGAGATCCACCTCGACGTCCAGTATCCGGCCGGATCGCCTGACCACCTCGGTCAAATCTTTGCGGGTGTAAAAGTCAAGTCTCTGCAGGATTCCGAAGCGGGATCGCAGAGGAGACGTGAGCAGGCCGCTTCGTGTGGTCGCTCCGACCAGAGTGAAGGGAGGAATGTTCAGGGGAATCGAGCGGGCGCCCGGTCCCTCTCCAATCATGATGTCGATCTTGAAATCCTCCATAGCCGGGTAGAGGATCTCCTCAATGGCAGGATGAAGACGGTGAATCTCGTCAATGAAAAGGACATCGTGGGGTTCGAGGTTGGTCAGAATGGCGGCCAGATCACCTCGCCTCTCGATGGTCGGTCCGGATGTGCTTTTGAAATTCACCCCCAGTTCATGGGCAATGATCTGGGCCAGTGTGGTCTTGCCCAGGCCCGGCGGACCGTGCAGGAGTACGTGGTCGAGCGGTTCGCTTCGATGGATGGCCGCCTGGACGGAGATTCCCAGGCTTTCCTTCATTTTCGGTTGTCCGATAAACTCCTTCAGAGTCCTGGGACGCAGGCTGTTCTCGACCGACCGATCCGTGTCTTTCAAGGATGGGTCCAGGAAGCGATTCTCTTCTTCCATAAGGTTCATTCAAGCTATTGCCGGTCAGGAACCCGAGAGAAGACTGAGGGCGCCCCTCAAAAGGCTTTCAAAACCGCAGTCGCCTCTCTCCCGACTGACCTCTCTAGCCGCCTTCTGCGCAGCCGTCCTCTGGTATCCGAGATTGACCAGTGCAGAAACTACGTCCCCGTTGACACCAGCGGGCAGCGTTCCAGCTTCCTGGGGAGAACGGTCCGGGATCAGCTTGTCGAGCTTCTCTTTGAGCTCGAGAACGATCCGCTCGGCCGTCTTTTTGCCAACCCCCGGAATCGAAGTCAACCGCGCCAGGTCACCGGCCAGCACAGCCTCAGCCAGTTCATCAGCAGGGAGTCCGGACAAAATGATGACTCCCAGCTTGGGGCCGATGCCGGAAATCTGAATCAACAGGTTGAACAGGTCTTTCTCACGCTGGGTCAGGAAGCCGTAGAGACTCAGATCGTTTTCTTTCACATGAGTGTAGATTCGAAGCGTGATTTCTTGCCCTACCTCACCCAGTTCATAGTAGGTCGAACAGGGAATGAACACCTCGTATCCGACACCCCCAATGTCCACGATGAGCCGGCCGGCCGACTTCTCATCAAGGGTTCCTGTCAGTCGAGCAAGCATGGTCTGCAATTATAGCGGAGAGGGGCGGCGGGGAATGGGTTCTGGGTTCTAGGTTCTGGGTTCTAGATGCCAGTAGAAGGTTCACAGTTGAAAGTTGAAGGTTGAAGGTTCAAAGTTGACAGTTGCGATCCGGGACACCTGGAACGTGGAACCTGGAACATGGAACCTGAGAATGCACGGGGAATGCGAGGGCCAGACTTAGAACCTAGAACCCAGAACCCAGAACCCAGAACCCAGAACCTAGAACCTAGAACCTAGAACCCATGTTGAGAGAATGGCAGGCGCGGGAACTCATTTGCGAAATCGGCAGGCGGATGTATGCCAAAGAGCTGATCTGCGCCAATGAAGGAAATCTGTCGATCCGGCTGGGAGAGCGACTGGTTGCAACGCCCACGGGCTTGTGCAAGGGCGACTTACAGCCCGACGACCTGGTGGTGACCAACCTGGAGGGGGATCAACTTGAAGGCATGCGGGAGGTCTCGAGTGAGATCAAGATGCATGTCGTTGTTTACCGAGGAAGGCCGGACGTGGGCGCTGTTTGCCACGGACACCCCGTCTACGGCACGGCACATGCGGTGGCCGGCATTCCCTTGCGCGAAGCTTTGATGCCGGAGGTCGTCCTGACCCTGGGTTGTGTTCCGATTGCTCCTTACGGAACTCCTTCCACGGATGAACTGGCAAACAGCCTCTATGATCTGGTGCCTCAGCATGATGCGATCCTCCTGGCCAACCACGGTGCCATTACCCTGGGAGCCGACCTCCAGAAGGCCTTTTTTCGGATGGAAATACTTGAGCATTTTGCCAAAATTTCGCTGCTGACACGGATCCTTGGAAGGCAAAGTCTGCTCACTCGGGAATCCGTTGACAAACTTTTTGACGTGAGTGGGAACTATGGTATAACTGCTCCAGTTTCGCGGCAGTCTGACTGCCCTGTCACTGCCAATGGCGAACGCCCTCTCACGCTGTCTCCGCGGGAAATCGAAGAGATCGTCGAGAGAGTGGTACTGGAGATGAACAAGGACCGATAGACGGGCCCGGTTTGCTGGGAGGCACTACTACAAAATGGCCGATTCGATGGAAGCTTTGGGGATGGTCGAGACGAAAGGTCTTGTTGCCATGGTTGAGGCCGCCGACACGATGGTCAAGGCCGCCAAGGTCACCCTGGTCGGCTACGAGAAAGTCGGCAGTGGCCTGGTAACCGCAATTGTGCGCGGGGATGTGGCCGCGGTCAAGGCTGCGACCGATGCCGGCGCGGCAGCCGCGCGGCGGGTAGGCGAGCTGGTTAGCGTCCACGTGATACCGCGGCCGCACTCGAGTCTAGACGAACGCCTTCCTATCGTCCCGAAATAGCCTTCCGGATAGAAGGTTCTGACCAGCCATGCTTCTAGGTAAGATTGCCGGAACGGTAGTCGCCACCCGCAAGGACGAGAAGCTTCAGGGGAAAAAATTGCTCATCGTCCGCACCATCGATCCCGAGACGGGTGACGACTCGGGATACCAGGTGGCGGTCGATACGGTCGGTGCCGGTGCCGGTGAGACCGTGATCATTGTCACAGGTAGTTCCGCGCGCATGGCGACGGGGATGGCCGATCATCCCGTCGACTGCACCATTGTCGGAATCGTGGACACGATCGACTTCCACGAAAGGCCTGCTACGGCATCATGAACCTGGCAAAAGTGGTTGGAACGGTTGTCGCGACCATGAAAGACCCGCCCCTGAGAGGCCGAAGGATTCTCCTCATCAAACCGATCGACCGAAACGGAACTCCAATCGGCCCGGTACGAGTGGCCCTGGACGCTGTAGGCGCGGGACTTGGTGAGCGGGTCTTCTACGTGACCGGCAAGGAGGGAAGCTTCCCCTGGTTTCCGGACCTCGTGCCGTCGGACTGCTCCATTGTCGGGATTCTTGACAGTGAGAACTTCCTGGATTCCAGTTCATGATCATTGGAAGAGTCGTAGACCAGCTTTTCTCCACTCAAAAGGACGTCTGTTTCGAGGGGCACAAACTCCTTCTGGTCCAGCCACTTACGCCCGAAGGAGAAGAGCGTGGAGAGCAGGTACTGGCCATCGACGGAGCCGACTCGGGAGTGGGGGACAGAGTGCTCTGCGTGCTGGACGGCTGGGCGGCGATGAAAGTGCTGGGCGAGTTCTATACTCCAGTGAACGCCGCCGTCGTTGGAGTGGTCGACCGGATCGATTTGTTCGACACAGAATAATGTTAGAATGAGCGCTCTCGCGGAGGCAGCCGGAAGGCGGGTGTATTTCTCATGAAGGTCCAGATTGTGGTCAAGCTCAAGGACGGAGTGCTGGATCCCCAGGGAGAGGCGATCCAGCGCTCTCTGAAGAAACTGGGTCACGAGGAGATCTCGCGGGTTCGCCAGGGGCGCTACTTCGAGCTCGAAATCGACGACCAGGACCAGGCCGTTGTAACTCAACTCAGCGAGCAGATCGCCGCTGACATACTCTCCAATCCTATTATCGAAGACTTTGAGATCCGGCAGATATCGTGAAGTTTGGAGTGGTGGTCTTTCCAGGCTCGAACTGCGATCACGACACCTACCACGTGATCAGGCATGTAGCCGGTGAGGAAGCCGTCTTCCTCTGGCATCAGGATGTCGATCTGCGCGGAGTGGATATCGTTATCCTGCCCGGAGGATTTTCCTACGGCGATTACCTGCGCAGTGGAGCCATCGCCAAATTCTCTCCCATCATGGAGAGTGTCAAGGATCATGCAGCCAGAGGCGGTCTGGTGCTGGGCATCTGTAATGGTTTTCAGATTCTTCAGGAAGCGGGTCTTCTACCCGGGGCCATGCTCAGGAACGCCAGCCTGAAGTTTCTCTGTCAACCGGTTTGTTTGCGCACCGAGCAGTCGAACACCCCCTTCACCTCAGGGTTGACCCAGGGAGAAGTGCTCGAGATCCCCATCGCCCACAACGACGGTAACTTCTTTCTGCCGCCGGCTGAACTCAACGAACTGGAAGCACGGGGACAGGTGGTTTTTCGGTATGTTGCCGCCCAGGGCAATCAAGCTCGCCAGGCGAACCCGAACGGATCACTCAACGGCATCGCCGGGATCGTCAACGCTGAACGGAACGTGATGGGAATGATGCCGCATCCCGAACGAGCGTCGGAAGCCGTTCTTGGCTGCAGCGACGGATTGAGGCTCATCAGATCCATTGTCGGGTCTCTCAGACAGGTCCGGATCTAGTAGGTACTAATACTCCCCATGCAAGTGAGCACTGACCTGGAAGTCACGTCCGAGCTCGTTGCCGGTCACGGCCTGACTCCCGAAGAATTCGACCAGATCTGCCAGAGCCTGGGACGCACTCCCAACCTGACCGAACTCGGGATCTTCTCCGTGATGTGGTCGGAACACTGTAGCTACAAGAGTTCCAGGGTCCACCTGAAAAGGTTGCCCACTGAGGGGCCCCAGGTCATCCAGGGACCGGGCGAGAATGCCGGCGTAGTGGACATCGGGGACGGCCTGGCTGCCGTGTTCAAGATCGAGTCGCACAACCATCCGTCCTTCATTGAGCCCTATCAGGGCGCCGCAACGGGCGTCGGCGGAATCATTCGGGACATATTCACTATGGGTGCCCGACCGATCGCCGTGATGAACTCCCTGCATTTTGGCCCTCTCAGCCAAACCCGCAATCAGTACATCATGGAAGGAGTCGTAGCGGGCATCGGGGGTTATGGAAACTGCATCGGGATTCCTACGGTGGGCGGAGAGGTCGTTTTTGAGGAAAGATACAGCAACAACCCCCTCATTAACGTCTACTGCCTCGGGGTTGCTCCCAGGGAGAGCATTTTCTACGCAAAGGCTTCGGGAGTTGGCAACCCGGTGATTTACGTGGGAGCCAAGACAGGACGAGACGGCATTCATGGTGTTACCATGGCTTCCGAGCAGTTCGAGGAGGGAGAAGAATCCAAACGGCCCAGGGTTCAGGTGGGTGATCCGTTCCTCGAAAAGCTACTCCTGGAAGCCTGCCTGGAAGCCATGCGCTCCGGCGCCATCATCGGAATCCAGGATATGGGAGGAGCCGGGCTCACCTGTTCTACGTGTGAAATGGGAGGACGGGCGGATCGAGGAGTCGAGATTCACCTGGACCGAGTCCCCCAGCGCGAGCCGGGAATGACACCCTATGAAATCATGCTCTCCGAGTCCCAGGAGAGGATGCTGCTGGTCTGCCAGAAGGACCGTGAGGAGGAGGTGAAAGAGATCTTCTCTCGATGGGACCTGGACGCAAGCGTGATCGGAGAGGTCAAAGATCACGGAAAACTGGTCGTCTATGACCAGGGAGTCAAGGTTGCCGAAATCGCAAACTGTGCCCTCACCGATGAGGCTCCTGCTTATTCTCGACCCACCAGGCGGCCCGAATATCTGGAAACTCAGGGAGACTGGCGGAACAACGAACTCCCGGAACCTGAAGATTACAATGCCCTGCTCCTGAGCATGGCGGGTTCGCCCCAGTTGTGCAGTCGACGGTGGGTGTACCGTCAGTACGACTATCAGGTACGCACCAACACCGTGGCGGGTCCCGGTAGCGACGCTGCCGTGCTCAGACTGAAAAAAGGTAGCGGCGCCCTGGCGATGAGTCTGGATGGGAACCCGTTTTATTGTTATCTCGACCCTCGCCAGGGAGCGGAGCACGCGGTCGCGGAAAGCTGCCGCAACCTGGTCTGTTCTGGCGCACAACCACTGGCAGCTACCAATTGTCTCAATTTCGCCAGGCCGGAGAACCCGGAGGTCATGTGGCAGTTTGCCGAAGCCGTCACGGGAATCGCGGAGGCCTGCAAGGTTTTCAAAACCCCCATTACCGGAGGCAATGTCAGCTTTTACAACGAGACGGACGAAAGCGGGATTCTCCCGACCCCGGTGATAGGCGTGATCGGTAAAGTCGACCGGCTTGAGGATGTCTGCCCTTCCAGTTTTCAACAGCCGGGCCACCGGGTCTTCCTACTGGGAGAGACTCGGGCGGAACTCGGGGGTAGCGTTTACCTGCAGTGGTGTGACGCCCCTCTCGAAGGACCGATCCCGAGCCTCGACCTGGAGGTTGAAAAGGCCCTCCAGGAGAGGCTTCTCTCCGCCATCCGGGGGGGCATCATCCGCTCGGCACACGACGTCTCGGATGGAGGCCTGCTCTTTTGCCTGGCAGAGTCCTGTCTTTACAGTGGCCTCGGCGTGAAAGCCGCGGTTGGTGCCGGGTCCCTGCGACCGGACCAATTCCTGCTGAGTGAGACGGCGTCGAGGGTGGTCGTGTCGATTGACCTGCGAGACGAAACCCGTCTCTTTGAACACTTCGCTGACGTTCCAGTCACTAGACTCGGGGTGGTCGCCGAGACTCGCTTTGAAATCGATGTGAATGACGAGACTCTGATCGCCCTGCCCATCGAGGATGTGATGAGTCGTTGGGAATCCGGTTTCGAGGAGATTTTTCACCAGTGAGAATGACGCATAGCACTTCCTTTTCAGACGACAAGTTCCACGACGAATGTGGAGTTTTTGCAATTTCCAATCATTCCGAGGCTGCCCGGATGACGTATCTGGGTCTTTATGCCCTGCAGCACCGGGGGCAGGAATCGGCCGGCATTGTCACGGTCAACGGCGGTAAACTGCATCAACGTCAGGGAATGGGCTATGTTGCGGACGTCTTCGGCGACGACGAACTCAACGGCTTGACGGGGACTGCAGCCATCGGTCACGTTCGCTATTCCACCACCGGCGAGAGCCGCCTGGCCAATGCCCAGCCCATCCTCACAAACTCGCGCCGCGGCCAGATGGCCCTGGGCCACAATGGTAACCTGCTGCAGACGGAACAGATCCGTGCAGAACTCGAGGCTGAGGGAGCCATCTTCCGGTCCACGACCGACAGCGAGGTCATGCTGCACCTGCTGGCCCGTTCTCGTCACAAGGAGATGGGCAGTGCGATCAAAGAAGTTTTCGGGAGAGTAGCCGGGGCTTTTTCGCTGGTGCTGGCCACGCCCGAAGCTATCTGGGCGGTGCGGGATTCGTTCGGAGTCCGCCCGCTTTGCCTGGGTAAGCTGAACGGCTCCTGGGTAATCGCCTCGGAAACCTGTGCCTTCGACCTGATCGGGGCCCACCACGTCAGAGACATCAACCCCGGCGAAGCGGTGGAATTGCGAGGCGAACATCTGACCTCCTGGACCATCGTCAAGCCCAGAGAGACCGCCCATTGTATCTTTGAACATGTCTATTTTGCCCGGCCCGACTCCAAAGTCTTCCAGAGGAGCGTACATTCCAGCCGCTACGAGCTGGGTCAACAGCTTGCCAGAGAGCATCCGGCGGAAGCAGATCTTGTGATTCCGGTCCCCGATTCCGGCGTGACTGCTGCTCTCGGCTTTGCAAATGCCTCCGAGATTCCTTTTCAGTTCGGCCTGATCCGCAACCACTACGTGGGGCGAACCTTTATCGAGCCGAAGGAATCCATCCGGCACTTCGGGGTCAAAGTCAAGCTAAACCCCGTGCGTGAGCTCCTGGAGGGCCGCAGAGTGGTGGTCATCGACGATTCGATCGTCCGCGGCAACGACCAGCAAGAAAATTGTCGAGATGCTTCGTCAGGCCGGAGCCAGTGAGGTGCACATGCGAATCGCATCTCCGCCCACCGTGTCACCCTGTCATTACGGTATTAATACACCTACTTATTCGGAGCTGATTGCCAACCGGATGAGCGCGCAGGAGATCCGGGAGTACATCCAGGCCGACAGCCTGGCTTACCTGAGTGTCGAGGGAATGAAGGCCGCGGTCGGAGCTGAGAAAGGCTTCTGCTCTGCATGCTTCGATCGTAAGTACCCCATCCCCCACACGCCGCGGCCCCCCCAGAGAGAACTCTTCGAGATGGAAGGCGTCTAGAGCCAGTCCATGGTGAAAGTCGCGTGAGCGAAGAAAGTCGGAGCCCAAAGGAAGCCAGCCCGCAGTCCGGGCTGACCTACGCTGACGCCGGAGTCGATATTGACCGGGCTGACCAGGCCAAGCAACGCATCAAGGAACTGGCTCGTTCGACATTCACAGCCGAGGTGACCAGTGACATTGGTCTCTTTGGAGCTTTGTTCCGGCCCGATTTTTCGAGACTTCAAATTCCCGTTCTTGTATCCAGTGTCGACGGAGTGGGCACCAAGCTGAAGATCGCCTTCATGACGGAAATCCACGACACTGTCGGCATCGATATTGTCTCCCATTGCGTGAATGACATTCTGGCTCAGGGTGCGCTTCCTCTCTTCTTTATGGACTACATTGCCGCAGGGCACCTGGAGCCGAATGTCATCGAAGCAGTGGTGAGCGGTCTTGCCGCCGCCTGTCGCGAATCTCGTTGTGCTCTTCTCGGCGGAGAGACTGCAGAAATGCCGGACTTCTACTCCGCCGGTGAGTACGATCTGGCCGGGTTCGTGGTCGGAGTGGCGGACCAGGCCAAACTACTCGGGCCTGACCGCGTGGAGCCAGGCGATCTGCTGATCGGGTTGCCTTCCTCAGGGCTTCACACCAACGGGTTCTCCCTGGTCCGGAAACTCTTCTTCGAAATGGAAAAGATGTCTCCCGGGGATCACCTGCAGGAAGTCGGTCGAAGCCTGGGTGAAGAACTGCTCGAGCCACATCGCAACTATCTGCCCGTTCTGCGGGAACTGATCCAGACAGATGACCTTCACGCAGTAGCCCACATTACGGGTGGAGGCATCCCTGGGAACCTGGAGCGAATTCTACCTCCCCACCTGGATGCACTGGTTGAGGAGGGGAGTTGGCAGGTACTGCCCATCTTTCGCCTCATTCGGAGCCTCGGTCAGATCAGCCAGAAGGAGATGTACCGAACCTTCAATATGGGTCTGGGGGCGATTCTTGCGGTCTCGCAGCAACGTTTCGATCGTGTCCAGGAGTATCTTCAGCAGCGGGGAGAGAAGTACTTCTTGATCGGAGAAATCAGCCGGGGGACTCAGCGGGTTCGCTTCCAATGAAGAACGTGGCCATTCTACTGAGCGGGAGAGGGTCCAACTTCATGGCGCTGGCCGACGCCATCGATCGTGGTGAAATCCCGGCCAGGATCGTGCTGGTGATCTCAAACCGTGCCGAAGCCCCCGGTCTGGAACATGCCAGGGATCGAGGTTATCCGACGGCGTTTGTTTCCCCCTGCGGCAGGTCCAGGGAAGAATTCGATCGGCAAGTGGTTGCCAGACTCGAGGGGGCCGGCGTAGAGATTGTGTGCCTGGCCGGATTCATGAGGCTGCTGAGCCCTCTCTTCGTCCAGCATTTCCCCATGCGCGTTCTCAACATTCATCCCTCTTTATTGCCTGCCTTCCCCGGGCTCCATGCTCAGGAGCAGGCGTTGGCCTGGGGTTCGAAGATCTCGGGCTGCACGGTTCATTTTGTTGACGAAGAGCTTGATCATGGCCCCATCATCATTCAGCGGGCGGTGCCCGTGCTGGATGACGATGATGAGGAAAGCCTGGCGGCTCGGATTCTAGAGATTGAGCACCAGATCTACCCGGAAGCACTCCGCCTGATCTGCCACGATAAAATCCGAGTGGACGGGCGGAGGGTTGTGGGTCTGGATTCGGGAGGTTGAAAGTTGAAGGTTGAAGGTTGAAGGTTACCCGGCGAGGTCTTTTCGAAGATGGTCGGCCAGGGATTCGAGTTCTCTCCGCACTTCCAGACAGACTTTTCGATAGGGGAGGGCCTGCTTCTTGAAGAGTGGCAACCCCGCGCCCGCCATGCGGTCGCCCAGTTTCTTCCGGGCTCCGGCAATTGTGTAGCCTTCTTCATACAACAGCCGGCTGATTGTGTCGATCAACTCCAGGTCCTTGGAGCGGTAAATCCTCTGCCCGGCCCGATTCTTTCCAGGAGACAGGGTCGGGAACTCCGACTCCCAGTAGCGCAGAACATGTGGCTCCACGTCACAGATTTCGCAAACCTCGCCAATCTTGTAAAAGAGTTTCCGTCCTGCTCGACGCGCCACCTGAGTACTCCCTTTTATGAAAACGACTACAGTATTCTAGAATACCTTCCTGGAAGGCCTGAAGGTGACGTATTTGCTGGGCTTGAGACGAATCCGGTCGCCGGTTTGCGGATTGCGACCCGTTCGGGCTTTTCGATGGATCACATTGAGTGAGCCAAAACCGGAAAGCTTTACGTTCATTCCGCCGACCAGGGCGGCCTTCAACTGGTCGATGATCAGGTCAACCATCTCCCTCGCCTCTTTCTGGGAAATTCCACCGTGTGTTTGGTAGACAGCTTTGGCTAGATCCGCTTTGATCAATGAACCGCCTCGAGATGGCCAGGTGAACCTTGGTAGTCCCTACCCGGAATGAACTGAATCATAGGCACCGGCCCGGAAGCTGTCAAGCAACCATCAACAGCCTTACGTACCGGTAGCGTGACCCGGAGGGAGAGCAACCAGGGTTTTGTCAGTCTGTCGGCGGCCGAAGGTTAAAAGTTGAAGGTTCTTAAGATCCGGACTTGATTCCAGTACGCGTCCGCTGGATCACGCGGATCGGCGTGGCGTAGAAATCATACTCTTCTCGCAGTTGATTCACGAAGTAACGCTCGATCGAGAAATGGAGCTTTTTTCGGGTGCGGGTGAAGAGAACAAAAACAGGAGGGGCGGTCTTCACCTGAGCAACATACAGGAGAGGGTGCCTCTCCCTTCCGGCAGAGGGTATTCGGGGTTGGATCCGCTCTACCAGGCGATTCAACTCCGATGTCGGTACTCGAAATCGTCTAGCTTTACTGGCTCGATCCACATAATCCAGAAGCCTGGTCACTCGCTGACCTGTCCTGGCAGAGACAAAGACCATGGGAGCATAGGCCAGGAAGCGCATACGGTGGCGGAACTTCTCTTCCAGCTGGTGGGCGGTAAAAGTGTCCTTCTCGATCAAGTCCCACTTGTTGATCACAACAACGAGTGACTTGCCCGCGTCATGAGCATAACCTCCAATCGTGGCGTCCAACTTTGTAGCGCCTTCCGTCGCGTCGAGAATCAGCAGAACGACATCACAGCGGTCTATACTCTTTCTTGCCATCACCACGCTGAGTTTCTCTGCCAGTCCCGTGGGTTTGCCCTTACGCCGGATCCCTGCCGTATCAATGAGCCGATAGGTTGTGCCCTCCCTGACCATCAAGGTGTCGATCGAATCCCGTGTCGTCCCCGGTATCTCCGTTACAATCGACCTCTCCCGCCCCACAAACTGGTTGAGTAGAGAAGACTTACCCATATTGGGACGGCCAATGATGGCGATCCGTGTCTGCACCTGAAACTCCTCTGACACGCCCTGCGGAAGAACGGAAATCAAATCAGTGACTAATTCCTCAAGGCCACGCCCGTGCTCGGCCGACACCCCGTAAAGCTTTTCGACTCCCAGGCCGTGAAAGGCATGGATGAGGTCTTCCACCTGAGGAACATCCAGTTTGTTGACGATGAGATAGAAGCTCTGACCCGACTGCCTGAGGAGGAAGACCAGAGAGGCGTCGAGGTGAGTAGGGCCAACCCGTCCGTCCACAACCAGCAGGACCAGGTCCGCCTCGCTGATGGCGATCCGGGCCTGGCTCAAGACCTGCTCGGGTATCACGTCCCTGTCCTCGGGAACAATCCCTCCGGTGTCGACAAACTCGACTTCCCTGTCATCAAAGTGGGTCCGGGCATAAATCCGATCGCGAGTAATGCCCGGCTCGTCGCCTACGATGGCCTTGCGGTTCCTGATCAGGCGGTTGAAAAGAGAGGACTTCCCCACATTCGCACGGCCACGATTGCAATCCTGAACATCTTCTTGCGAATCGCCTCCCGGCCTTCCTACGTCGCGCGCCTCACTGACGACGAAAATCCATCCCGAATTAACGCCGCGAACTTCCCGGACAGTACACTAGGTCTCCGGCCAGTGGCGGAAAATCTGCTCGCCGTGAAACCGGCCGTTCTCGATAAAGATCCGGTTGGTCATGCGTCCGGAAACAATGGCCCCGGCCACGTAGATCCCTTTCGCATTCGTCTCCAGAGTTTCAGGGTCATGCTGTGGAATCATCGTATCTGCGTCCACCTCGATCCCGGAGTTGCTCAGAAACTCAACGTCGGGATGATAGCCGGTCATGGCGAGAACGAAGTCGTTCTCGAGTGTGATCAAGCCCTCCAGAGTTTCGATGATGATTTCCGTGGGCCTGATTTCAATCACTTCGGTGGAAAGATAGGCACGTATCTCGCCGTTTCGAATGCGGTTTCGAATGTCTGGTAGTACCCAGTACTTGATGTGCTTGCCCAGAGCTTCGCCTCGGTAGATCAGGGTCACATCGACATGACTTCGATAGAGCTCCAAAGCGATTTCTACCGCCGAGTTCTTGCCTCCGATCACGGCCACTTTCTTGCCGAAGTAGGGATGCGCTTCGCTGTAATAGTGGCTTACTTTATCCAGTTCTTCGCCACAAACATTCATCATGTTGGGGTTGTCATAGTACCCGGTTGCGATGATGATCTTCCGAGACTGCAGGATATGCGTTTCTTCCAGGCGGTCCTTCGTTTCCACCTCAAAATCCCCGTCCGAGCCGACCACCTTCAAGACCTCCTCGTAGTCTCGGATAGGAAGGTCGTAGTGGTGGGCAACGCGTCGATAGTACTTCAGCACCTCGGGACGACGTGGTTTCAGAGTTGGTGAGTTCAGGGGAAGATCTCCAAGCTCCAGAAGATCGGCGGAGGTAAAGAACTTCATGTTCACGGGAAAGCGGTAAATCGAGTTAACAACGCTTCCCCGGTCAATGATGAAGAAGGCGAGACCCCGGCGCTCTGCCTCGATTCCGCAGGCCAGTCCAGCAGCCCCTGCTCCAATGATGATTACGTCCAGTTTTTCACTCATTTGACACAACTTAAGTCGCTTCAATAGAATGTCGAGTCCTTCCAATGGGCGATTAGCTCAGCTGGTTAGAGTGCCGCCTTCACACGGCGGAGGTCACTGGTTCGAGTCCAGTATCGCCCACCACTCATGCCCCAAGACGCGGATGGATCCGGCCGGTTTCGCGCAGCTGATCAGAACCCTGGGAGACACGCGGAACCAGGAGTATAGCAGGAGCAGGGACCGGCAGATTGGTTTTCTTGAAAGCACAAGTTGCTCTCATTACGATCCCCCGGCCGAGGCCGGTGTGCAAGAGGCAGGACCCTTTGTACTTCCTTTCATAAATAGGGTAACGTTTGCGGATGGGTCTTGCGAGGTGACAGGTGGTGTAGTTGCCGCAGGCAATCAGGTTACGGCGGACTCCGCGGCGGGGATTCTCCGGTTAAGCAACCGTTTTTCTGTAATTTCCTCTAGGGCCTGTAGGGAAGAATTGCTCCACTTGTTTTTTCCAGCCGGCCAGGTTCAGGTATTGCCGGCCGGTTAACCACTCCTCGTGTATCTCTGCAAGCACAGCCGAGATGAGCCGCAGCGCCGATGCTTCGTGGGGAAAGATTCCCACCACCCGGGTTCGTCTCCGGATCTCCCGGTGCAGTCTCTCCAGTCCGTTGATGGTTCGGATCCTTCGCCACCAGCTCCTCGGAAAATCAAACACTGTCAGCCCTTCATCCAGGTTGTCTTCCAGCCAGCTCACGAACTCCGGTGCAATCTTTTCGAACTTCTTGACGACTTTACCCTTGAGCTCCTCGGCATCCTCTCGAGACGGGGCATCGAAAATGTCCCGCATGGCCTGGGCGATGCGGGGCTTGTCCTCTTTGCGGCGAGCATATTGTTGGGCGTTTTTGCTCAGGTGAAACTGACAACGGTTCCAGGGCACCGACGGATAAACTGCCCGCCTGGCCGCCTTCAGTCCTTCGTGATCGTCACTGACCAACAGCTCGACCCCTCTCAGTCCACGCTTGTGCAGATCTCCCAGAAACCCTCGCCAATGCACCTCCGCTTCGCTGATCTTGGCGCTCAGACCCAACACCTCTCGCGTCCCGAAACGATTGACTCCTATGGCTTTCAGGATGGCCACGTCCTGCACCCTGCCGCCTCTTCGAACCTTCTCGTAGTGGGCATCCAGATACACGATCGGATACTCTCCCAGCTCCCGGCTTCGAAACTCTTCCAGCTCTTCGTCCAGCATCCCGGCCACTCTCGAGACCTGGGTGGCCGAGATCTCCAACCCACACAGCTGCTCCGTGATCTCGGTGACTTTCCTCGTCGGCTAAGCAACTGTTTTTCTGTAATTTGACTGAGAGTGATCTGAGATCGGATTCTCCTGTGGTTTGAAATCGACCAGGCTGAGGTACTGTTTCCCGATCAGCCAGTCTTCGTGAATCTCCTCGACGACAGCGGTGATGAGTCGTAGTGCGGACTCGGTGTTTGGAAAGATACCGACGACCCGGGTACGCCGGCGAATCTGACGGTTTAGGTTCTCCAGCCCGTTGTTGGTGCGAATGCGCCGCCAGGTAGAACGTGCAAAACGAAAGACCGTAAAGCCTTCCGGCAGATTGGTCTCCATCCAATCGGCCAGCTCCGGGTTGCGGTCGTAGTATTGCTCGACTCTGGCCCGAAGCATCGCCTCAGCTTCGCCTCCAGACGGGGCATTGAAGATGTCTCGAATGTCAGTGGCGATGGCGGCACGTTGGTCGGATCGGCGGGCGTATCGCTGAGCATTCTGGCTCAGGTGAAACTGACAGCGTTGCCAGGGCACTGAAGGAAAGACAGCTCTTCTGGCAGCTCGTAGTCCTGAGTGGTCATCGCTGACAATCAGCTGCACACCCTCCAGACCACGCTTTTGAAGCTGCTGCAGAAACTCTCGCCAGTGGACCTCCGCCTCGCTGAGTCGGCAGCTGACCCCAATCACCTCCCGCTTGCCCCAGCAGTTGACTCCGGTCGCTTTCAAGACGGCCACATCCTGAATGCTGCCCTGGCGACGGACCTTCTCGTAGTGGGCATCTAGGTACACAACTGGATAGCTGCCCAAAGGGCGGTTGCGAAACTGCTCGAGTTCGTCGTCCAGCAGCTTGGAGATTCTTGAGACCTGGCTGGCGGAGATCTCGGTGCCGCACAGCTGCTCGGTAATCTCAGTGACCTTGCGCGTCGACACGCCCATCACGTACATCTCGGCGATGGCCAGCTTCAGGGCTTTCTCCGAGCGGCACCCTCGCTCCAGGGATCGGGGATAGAAGTCCAGGTGACGTACTTGTGGAATCCGGATTTGAAGCTGTCCCACTCGAGTTGACAGCGTCTTGGCCTTGTACCCGTTGGCGTGGTCTCGACGCTGCTCGCTCCGCTCCCAGCGTCGAGCTCCCAGAAACTCTTCTCGTTCCATCTGCATGGCGGTGTTGAGCAGTTTCTCCAACACTCCTCGAAACGCGTCGCTGCCTTCTTCGATCAGTTCTTTCAACAATTCTCGTGGTAGCCTCTGTTCTGGGTCTGGGGTCATTCGGATCCTCCTTGCTCTTGTCTTGAGTTTTTGGAGAAATCCTGCCCCAGACCTCTGATCCTTTTAGCTCACCTTCCTCAAATTACAGAAAGAACGGTACACCCCTTCCTCGTCGAGACGCCCATCACATACATCTCGGCAATGGCCAGCTTCAGGGCCTTCTCCGAACGGCAACCCCTCTCCAGCGACTTGGGATAAAACCTCAACCCACGCACCTGTGGAATCTCCAAGTGCAGCTCTCCCACTCGAGTCTGAATCCGCTTGCCTTTGAATCCGTTTCGATAGCCTCGCCGACTGGCTGTTCTCTCGTACGCTTCCGCTCCCAGAAACTCGCTTCTTTCCAACTGCATCGCCACGTTGAACAACTTCTCCAGGATTCCTCGAAAGGCTTCTGTTCCTTCCTCGATCAACTCCGCCAGGATCTCCCGTGGTACTCTCTTTTCCAGATCTGGGTTCATTTGATTCTCCTTGCCAGATTCTCGTTTCTGTTTTTGGAGAATCCTGTCCCAGACCTCTGTCTTTCCGACCCAAGGCCTGACCAGAAATTACAGAAAAAAAGTTACACTACTGATTCTCCGAAAGGGCGGGAACGCTGTGGATGCCGCTGTGTGCGGTACCTTTGCGTCATGTATTGCTGAGATCGGGCTCGTTCATCTGGGCGGCAGTGGAGTTGCCCAGATCTATGACCCGCGTGGTCGGGAGTCGGTCGTTTACAACTTCTTCAGCCGCACCCCTGGTCTGGGCCGCCAGTCCCGGCCGGAGCACCTGGACTTCTATCGGACAACCATCCATTTCGGCCCGACCAGTCAGGACTTCTTCCTGGGACGCGGATCCGTGGCAGTCCCCGGCAATGTTGCAGGACTGTACCGGCTGCAGACCGATTTTGGCCGTCTTTCGCTGCAGGAAGTCCTGGATCCCGTGATGCTGCTGGCCGAGGAAGGAGTCATGCTCGACACTTTTCAGGTCGACACCTGTACGTTGCTGAAGGATATCTACACGGCGACTCCCTCCATTCGGGAGGTTTTCATGCCCGCAGGGAGATTCGTAAGGGCGGGCCAGCGTCTCTTCGTTCCAGACCTGAGCGGAACCTTGCAGGGAATTCGAGACCACGGCTCCCGTTATCTGAGCGACGGCCCCCTAGGGAAAGCCCTGGTCGACGACCAGGACCGCAGAGGGGGTCTGCTTACACTGACAGATCTTCAGGAATTCGAGCCCGAGCGAAAGAGCCCGATCAGGGTTCCCTATCGTGGCTATGAAGTTCTCCTGCCTCCACCCTGCTCTACTGGGGGTGCCTTGACCGCCTTTTCTCTCAAGCTCCTCTCCGAATTCGAACCAGGCAAGATGGAATGGGGGAGTGCTGCGCACCTGCGACTCCTGGCCGAAATCATGGCGGCCACTTCGCGGGCACGCTCCCACTGGGATCGGCTGGTGAATGAATCCAGCCCCACCGATGCGGTTGAAGAATTCCTCGGCAGCGAGCACCTGGAGTCGGCACTCCAGCCAGTTACGGCGGCGTTTTCCCGACAGATTCCCGGCTCATGGGCACCCGAGCCCAGGTCCCCGGCCAGCACGACTCACTTGAGTGTCATCGACAAAGAAGGTATGGCAGTCAGTTTGACCCATTCGGCCGGTGAGTCGGCAGGATTTGTCGTTCCTGGTACAGGTTTCATCCCCAACAACATGATGGGCGAAGCGGACCTGCACCCGGAAGGGTTCCACTCCTCGCCCCCGGGACATTCCATCGCCACCATGATGACCCCGCTTATCATGCTCAAGGACAATCGAGTTCGGGCCGTTCTGGGAAGCGGGGGAAGCACCAGGATCCGGACCGTGATTCTTCAGCTGATCTCCAATCTCGTTGACTTTGGATTCTCGCTGGAGCGTGCGGTTAAGCGACCCCGTGTTCACTACGAGGACGGGATTCTGCAGTGTGAGCAGGGCTACTCAGATGATGTCCGGAGCGTCCTGGAGAAAATCGGCTACCAGGTCAGATTCTGGGATTGCCGGTCCATTTATTTTGGCGGTGCCCACTGCGTTGGGATGGGGCCTGCAGGCAGCACCGGCGCCGCTGATCCCCGAAGGGGTGGCGCCACCAGTAGAGGGTAACTTATCCCGGATTATTCATAAATGGTCTGCTGCATCATGACAATTTCCCGCGCCTTCCCGCGCTGTCGCAGCAGAGCAAGGTGGGGCCGATCGAGTTGAGCTGTGCGCCAATCTGATCGAAGGAGGAACAACTCGAAGCGCGGGCGCTGGAATCAGGAGAGCTTTTCTGATTGAATCTACCTCGGAAACCCTTCTGGTGATGGTAAGAAAAAGGAAAACACGGAAGATCACACCTCAGATGCTCAAGACGGGCCCATTTCAGGACCCGAGGAAGTCACTTCGAGTGGGGCGCAATGAGCCTTGCCCCTGCGCCAGCGGGCGCAAGTATAAGGACTGCCACCAGTCTGAGGGAGTCGAGTTCCTGCAGAAGCTGCTCAAGCAACAAGAACGAGAGAAGCTCAAGCAGGAGGGGGTTCCCTGGTACAAACGACTCTTGCAAGGCTAGCAGCCCGTGGCCTCCATGTTCCAGTTTGGGAAAGTGGGAGGCAGACTCAGGGCGACTCCCGGGAGGATTTAAACGGTCGCTGCCCCGAGTCTACCTCCCACTTTCACGACGTCGCGGCCTGAGGTGTCAAGTGCCAATACATGGTTTACAACTTGTGCCAACACATCCTTTACACTTTCGATGGTTGGTAAATAGTCGTCGGGACTGTGCAAGCAGTGGAAAACCCGCAGGGTTTTCCAAGCCCTGTGGGAACACTCCACGTTGAGATTCACAGTTTCGTTGCCTGGTCTGTTGTTTCCACAGGGGGGCGGTTTGCACAGTCCTACTCACCTCCTCACTAAGTCTGCAGTTGGCTGGTGTCCTGATGAGGAGAACGGATCCAACTGAGGACTCGCTGATTCTTTAAATCCACTTCACACAAATACTTGCGTCGGTAACGTACCAACAGCCGAGCGTCCACCTCCAACACGCCAACTTGTCGACCTCCCAAGGCCGTACTTACGAAATAACGACTGCCATCCCATGGCAAATCTCCAGAGCGACAGATCTTTTTGAGTTGCCAGCCTGACGGATACTTCCATGGCGCTGGCTCAGCTTCAAGAGCTCGAGGACTGGCTCGATAGCACTGTGCCGGCACCTGCATCTGCAGTGCCTCGTGGGGACGCACATGGTTGTACTCGTGGCGGATTTCTGTCAGTACACCTACCCATTGTTCAAACCCTTGAGGGGGACCTCCTCGATGGCGCAGTGCTGTGGCCAGGGTGGCAAAAAACCGCTCCACCTTTCCTTGCGTTTGAGGATGACCAATCCCGCTCCAGTGCAAGCCCACTCCTTGCTCGATTAAATCTACTGCCAATCGCGTCAAACCCAGCACAGTCGCCGTTCCCCACCAGGGAGTCCCATGGTCAAAAAGCATCCCTTCCGGGACCCCATACTCGTCAAAAGCCTCCCACAGCCTGGCCCGCACCGCTTCGTAGGTCGGCCTGCGCACATCGTACAAACCAACGCAATACCGGCTTTGATCATCTATGATCCCCAGCGGATAACAACAGCCTCCCGACTCCAGCTTGTATTCCCCTTTGAAATCCACCTGCCACAGCTCGTTCGGTCGACTGCGCTCAAACCGAGTCAAGGCCGGTCGCCGTCGGTCCTCTTTGCAGATCTCCCCACGACGACTCAATATCCGATTGATGGTTCTCTCCGATATTTTGATCCTCTCTCTCTTGAGCAATACCTCCAACTTCCTGGCTCCCCACCCGTAGCCCCGCCGCAGCTCGATCACTCTGTCCTCCTGCTGTTGAGGTGTCTGCCTAGGACTGCTATGCGGGCGCCGAGATCGATCACCAAGCGACAAAAACGTTCCTGTCTCCCGGTACCGATTCAACCACTGATACCCCGTCGGCCGACTGATCCCATACTCCTTGCTCAGCTGCGTCACGCTGCTCTGTTTTTGCAGGGCTCGCACTACAAACTCGATCCTTTGTTCCATTACATCCTTCACTTTCCAGGGCAATCTGAGACCTCCTTTCGAGAGCTCTCTTCTTACCCCATTCTGTAAAGGATGTCCTGGCACACCGTGTAAAGGATGTCATGGCACCGCACACCTGAGGCACCTCCCACTCTTGATTCCAGATTCCAAATGAAGAATGTGGGAGGCGGGCGATAGATAGTGAATAATTTCAGGATGATATCAGTATGATATAAAATAAGGAGGTTAGAAATGATACAAGAGAAGCAGATCAAAGCCGTTTCCGGTCTGAAAGTTCTGCCCATCGCGTTTCTCCTGCAGATTCTGTCCGTTCTGGCCGTCATCGCGGCAATCCGCAGAGAGAGCGCTCTCGAAATCGTCCTGTCGATTCTTTTCGTTGTACTGGTGGTTCTGGTGTGGGGCGGGCTCTTCATGGTTCACCCCAACCAGGGCAAGGTTCTCCAGCTCTTTGGTAAGTATGTGGGCACCGAGCGGACGGACGGGTTGAAGTGGGCCAATCCCTTCTACAGCAAGAAAGCCCTGTCTCTTCGAGTCAGGAACTTCGAGAGTGGAAAGCTGAAGGTCAATGACAGTCTGGGCAATCCGGTCGAAATCGCCGCCGTTGTCGTCTGGCGGGTCATTGACACGGCTGAGGCGGTTTTTGAAGTCGACGATTTCAGAAGCTTCGTTCAGATTCAGACCGAGGCCGCCCTTCGCAACATGGCAACGAATTACCCCTATGACCAGCACGACGAGGGTGAAAAGTCGCTCCGAAGCCATACCGGGGCGATCGCCGAGGATCTTCGCGTCGAAATCCAGGAACGACTGGGAAAGGCCGGTGTTGAGGTGATGGAGTCGAGAATCAGCCATCTGGCTTACTCGCCCGAGATCGCCCAGGCGATGCTGCAGCGCCAGCAGGCCACTGCCATAGTGGCGGCTCGCCGGAAAATTGTGGAGGGAGCCGTGGGGATGGTCCAGCAGGCCCTGGACGAACTTTCTGCGAAACAGGTGGTCGATCTGGACGACGAACGAAAAGCCGCCATGGTCGGCAACCTTCTGGTGGTGTTGTGCGGTAACCATAATGCTCAGCCCATCGTCAATGCTGGTTCACTCTACTAGTAGTACTAGCTGACTGGACTCGAGGATGGCGAGAAAAAAGGCATTTCTGCTCCGGACCGCTCCGGACATCATAGAAGCCTTACAGAAATGGGCAGACGATGAACTCCGAAGTGTCAATGCTCAAATCGAGTATGTTTTGCGCAGCGCCCTGCGCAAAGCGGGGCGCCTCCCCTCGCCGGGAGCGGGCCCTACAGGCAAGAACCGGGCGCAGAGAACTGATCCATCAAGGCCTGACACCTAGCAGCCCGTGGTGGAAGTACGTTTTCTGAGCTCAGGTGGTACCCACGGGTGGAAGCAGCGAAGGGGTCGCTGAGTTGGGTTTTTCGGGCCAAGCAGCCGGAATCAGTCCGAACAGGCCCTTAAGACGCTTGAACAGCGACAAAATCAGTAGCATCAGGGCGCAAATCCGCCCCTGCAGACCCCGCGGCGTTCCCACACCCAGGCTCTGACGCATCAGCATCCCCAGATTGAAGGCGCTCACCTGGATCAGCAGTCGCTTCAACACATTCTCATGTCCCCGTACATGCAGCCGTCTCATCCCTCCGCTCCCGTACAGATGCGCACAGGGTCGCTCCAGCTGCTCTCCTCGTTGCCGCAGCAGCCGCTGCCCTCGCTCTCCCCGGATGCGCCGCCGATTCGCATACACCGCTTCCTGCCCCTGCCGGTCTCCTCGCCAGCGTCGCTTCCCTCGCCTCGGTTCGCTCACATAGCTGCGCAGTCCCACCGCATCCAGGTCCACCATCCGCTGCGTGCTGTGATACCCCTTGTCGGCCACCACCTCTTCGATGCCTCGTCCCTCCGGCAGCGCTTGTTCCACCTTCTCGGCCGCTTCCGTCAGGGTCTTCACCATGGTCTGCGTGTCCCCTTGATCGGCTCCCTGTACCGTCACCGAGACAATCGCTCCGGTCTCCAGATCCACTGCATGCTCCGCCTTGTGCGCCAGGTGCGTCCGCCCGTCCTTCATTCTGGTAATCCGCGCATCCGCATCATGCGGGTGCTTCCAAACCCGGTTCGATCCTTTGCCCGTGCGCTTGCGGTCCAGTTTGGCCAGATCTTCCCGTCGCGGCGTCTCAATCCCGGAGGCTTTCGCCAGCTCCATCAAAAACTCTTCATACCCCTGCTCGCTGTCCCGGCGCACGATGCTGCGCAGCGCTGCATTCGCTTCCAGCGTAGTGGCATCGATGCCGATCGTCTTGCCCCGCAGCAGGCCGCTCGCCCCGATCCGCTTCAGTACCCAGTCAAAGACTGCTTCGTGGGTAGCCACATCGATCAGTCGTCGGGTTCGGGAGATCGTGGAGTGATCAGACGGCGACTCGCTCAGTTTCAATCCCAGAAACTCTCGCAGTGCCAGAGAATCAGCTGCTCTCCAGGCTATTCCTCGTTCCGATCCGATCCCTTCGAAATACCCCACCAGCAGCAGCCGAAAGTACACTCCCGGAGCCAGGCTCGGTCGCCCCATCTTGTCTGCATAGAACTTCGCACACAGTCCCTCCACGAAGTCGTCAAAGCCGTGTTCGTTGAAAAGGCCATTCAGTCTTTCGTAGAAGGGATGGCCGGCGGTGCGGGGCAGCTCACTGGTGGCGACCCACAGGTCTTCTTGCTGTCGACGTTTCTTTTTCCCCATTGCCATGGGGTCAGTCTAGTGTCGCTGTGTGACCCCTTATCCTCGACTTTCACCACGGGCTGCTAGTGCAGCCCAGAACCTAGAACCCAGAACCCGATTTAGCTCTGGAATGATCAATCGTCGGTTTGACGAGGTCGTTGACCTGCATCCGTCGCGCCCAACGACATCATCCCGGGCGAGTTTCTCAAGGAGCTTGCAAGAACCTGGCAAAGCCCGGAGTGATGATCCGCTCTACGTCGGGCTCGATCCCCCGGGACACGCACACGGCATAGCTCTCCTGGTCGGGAAAGGATCCTGGAGTTTCGGGGTTTGGGAAGAGTTCAAGGGCACTGGCAGAAACGAAAATGGTGAAAACCCACCCGAGAATGGCGTAGCTCGCGGCCCGACCCAGCCATTGCCGACACGGCAACGGACTCATGACTCCGACCGAACCACCCGGAAACCAATATGGAAACAGTCCGAGTACCACCATTTGCTCTTAGGATCCTGGGGATCCGTCACAAGACATTCCTCCTCAGAAACAATCTGAGGTTGGGAACAGCTCAGCTCTCCAGCTCGACTGCGGTAGGACCCGCCCATCGCCGGTATGGATCGCGGACCCGGGTCGCGCGGGGCTTCGACAGGGGGGGCCACGAACTCCGCCACATTTCCGAGCAGATCATGCAATCCCCACGAGTTGGGCTCCCGGGTTCCCACCTCCATGGTCATACGGCGGGTGTTGCCTCTGGACCAAGCTATCCTATCCAATTGCGGTTCTTCCACAGAGCCCGACTCACAGGCCAGGCGCCACTCTTGCTGCGCAGGCAGACGATACGTCTTTCCAGTGAGCGCCGAAAGCCACTCACAGTACTTATGAGCGGCATAGAGGGTCATAGTCAGGGCCGGACGTCTCCCCGTCCCCCACCCCTGGTCCGGGGCACCATAGGGGGGTGTGGGACGGCTCACGGCGTCGACCCTTTGCTTCACTTCCGGTGTTGACTCTTCATCTGCACCGCCGAAGTAGAAGAGCTCGTATTCATCCCAGGTCACCTCGGTCTGGCTGATCCACACCTTCGGATCGGTGCCGGGAAGGGCGACCATCCGAAAAGAAACATCCATTCCTGGAATGGTTTCCGTGTAGTCCTCGAGGGGCCCCTGCTCCTGCGCCAGGACAACGCTCTCGATTCCGGCCGAAAGGACCGAAACCAGACAGATGGCCCCCAGCGTCAGGCGCAGGCCTCTCGTCGGTGCTTCCATCAATCCCTATTCATAGCGCAGGGCGTCGACGGGGTCCAGGCGTGAGGCTCGAAAGGCCGGAAACAAGCCCGAAAGCAGGGCCACAGGTCCCAGAACGGCGAGAGCGGTGAAGACGGCGAGCGGCGAGATGAGCAGTTGAATATCCGCCTGACCGCTGGTGTCACCCATCAGAGTACCAAAAAACGGGAGGGTGCCAACGGCAAAAGAGACCACCTGAGACAGCAGGTATCCAAGCAACCCACGTGGAACGTGGAACGTGGAACCTGGAACCTCCAGCAGTGCGAGCGTCAGCGAGCACTCTTGAGCGCGGCGGCCACCCCTCCGAAGAGCATTCCGATGATGATCGTGAAGGCGATCCAGAACGTCAGCTGGGGAACCAGGCCTGTCAGCAACCACTCGACAAAAGGCCCTGTTTCAGGGAAGTCCGGGGACGGGCTGTCGTAGTGCGTCCCCCAGTTGCCCATGATCGCGAAGAACATGATGACCACTACGGGAATTCGCGCAGCCAGTCCGTATGAGACGAGTGTCGAGTACAAAGCGGGCCAGGTCTTCCTCATCAGAAAGACAGCCGCACCCAGAGCCAGGACACCGAGAATCGGGATCAAGACAATCGGGTTCGAGCTCTCCCACCACCGACAGGGTAAGCGCGATGATCCCCGCTATCACCGCCAGCGAGATGATCGCCCTGAGGGCCACTCTCCATCCACTTTGAGGAGCCTGGCCGGCACGCGCCAGCTTCAGCGCAAAGTAGACCCCAAAAACAGGTACCAGCAGCCAGATCCCGAACAGAGCCCCTCCGCCACCCGGTTCTGGACTGAAGAGCCTTGGGGACCAGCCCTGCAGTTCGCCCGTCAAGCGAAGAAGCGTCACGACAAGGGTAATGATGGCGGGTACCAGGATCAGTCGTCTGGTGGCCTGGTCTGGATTGAGTGTCATTCTTTCCCTCCGGATTGAGATCGCGGTTTTGCATGTAAGTATAGGAGATGCTGAACCTCTTCGCCACGTTGTCTGCATTCTCCCCTCCCGGCTCCAGAACCCAGAACCTAACGAGGGGTGGCACCACAAGGGAACTGAAACGGAGCCGGGAGCATTCGGGGCTCCGTTTCAAACGGTGCGTTCAAGGCAAAGCTCGGGCGAACCGAGGAAACGTGGAACGTGGAACGTGAAACCTGGAACGGCGCGAGCGCAAGCGAGTGCCAGAACCTAGAACCTAGAACCCATATCCTAAGTTTCCGAAAGGAGTTCCCTCGAGGGATCCAGTCTCTCCCAGCTCCAGCCGCCGAGAGCAATCATACCAGTCAGAAGGAACAGAATCGGAAGCGAGGTCACCAGTCCCAGCAGGGGTATTTCCCAGAAAGAAAAAGGAATCTCGAGCCACCACAGCTGGATTCGCAATGTCACACCAAGCAGCACTGCGCTGGGAAAGATTCCGAGTGCCATGGACACCATGATCACGATTGTGATCAGCAGGTTCTGTCCCAGGTTGGCAGCGGCATCCTGGCGTTTCCGCCCCAGAGGAACCCAACCCGGGAAGTTCAGAGCCAGCAGGTTGTGTATGGCACAACACATCGCCCCTGTGAGCAGTACAAAAGGCCAAGCGCCCAACATCAACCAGCCCAGCACCAGCACTCGAGGCGTGTCCTGCATAAACCACTCCGGGAGCATAAGCACTCCTTCCACACCCAGAGAGCCGATGGCGAGTTGGCTGACCAGAGTCATTCCAGCACCCAGCGCAGAATAGAGGCCGAGCTGCACCAAGGGGCCTCCTATTTCTGCGACAAACAATCGCCAGGATGCAGTTGGCCAGGATCGCACCAGCTCGAGATTGGTCAGATCGGTCCGAAAGTCATTGCGGAAACTATTACTCGCGAACATCGGAAAAAGGAAGAACAGTACCAGACCTGTTGCCAGGGATATCCCATACATCCACTCAGGCAGAGGCAGCAGCAGCAAGGAGAGATAGAGCGCCGTTAGGGCGAGAAAACCAATGAGCACCTGTCGCCGAAGGGGAATCCGTGTTGAGGCCAGAAGGTTTTTCCAGATGACAGCTGTCTCGGGTGAGCTTACGAACTCAAGAGAGAAGGGTATATCCAGTCGACGCCGGAAGGACATACCACGGTATCGTCCGGTACCGTCTCTCAACTCGCTGGCCTGGCGAGCTTTCTCGAGCGCAGCTTCTTCAAAGCGGGTCGCCGATCTTACCACCCACTCATTCTGGATCACGATCAGGAGCAGATTCACGACAAGGCCTGAGACGAAGACAGTGGAGACCGCAGAGGAACTGAAATGCACACCCAGAAAGACAGCAAAAGGTGCCAGCAGAAGCGACAGCCATGATTCGGATATCGCATCGCTCACCACCTGCACGGTCTGCAAGAAAGTGGGCGAACTCCGAAGCGTGCCCAGCAGTACCAGCATGAGCTTACGACTCAGGAGGATGAAGAAAATCCAGTACAGGAGAATGCCTCCGATCAGGCCGATGCGGCGTATCCAGGCCCTGTCATCAGGCAACTCCTGGTTCCGTGCGATCCAGAGATTGCGAGCTTTGGAATGAAGATCCCAATTCGTCAGGAAGAACCAGTAGGAAAGGAATGCCAGCAGGAAGCCTCTGTTTCCGATGCCGAGGAGGAAGCTCATGAAAAGACAGCCCACGAGGATCCTGGGCTGGTTCTTGAGGATGGCGTACTGGAGAACCTGTCGCTTGGGCAGAGGAGCGGGAATCAGCAGATGAATCTCCGACTCCCGCAGGGTCAGGGGCTGGCTCCCCCACTGGATGAGCCACCAGATGCTCAGCAGCAGGGCCAGAGCGAAGCTCGTCAGGATGCGAAAGGCAGGCAGTAAGCGGGCCGAGGTCTCGAGGAGTTCCCTGTACGGCCCCAGTGCCGCACGTTCAGAGCCCAGCAGAACCGGCCCCAACCACAAGAGCAGCCAGGCGATCCCTACCAGGAAGCCGAGCAAGTACGTCGGGTGCCGCAGCATACGGACAAAGTGGACAACCCGTCCCTTGACACTTTGGACGAGCAGCCCAATCAAGGGCCAACTGATCATTCGTTCGGATCCCCGAGCCCGGTTGCCCTCATGAAGATCTCCTCCAGGTCAGCTCCTTCGTCAATCTCTGGAAGATGCTGTCTGATCTCATTCAGCGAGCCCTCCAGCACCTTCTGACCATGCTGAAGGATCAAGATCCTGGAACAGACTTCTTCGACCAGGTGAAGCATGTGCGAGGAGACGATCACAGCTGCACCCTTTTCGGCAGTCTGGAGAATCATCCGTTTGGTTCTTCGAATGGCGCCAGGATCAAGCCCGGTCAAAGGCTCATCCAGCACTAGCGCCCGGGGTGAATGGAGCAGCGCGCAGGCGATCATCAGCTTCTGCTTCATTCCTCGAGATAGTTCGGCCGGGTAGGCATACTTCTGATCCGCCAGGCCATTCTCTCCCAGCAGCCCTTCGGCGCGGCCGACTCCATCTTCAACGCCATAGAGCTTGGAGAAAAGCATCAGATGGTCCCAGACAGTCAGGTATTCGAACAGGTATGGCTCGTCGGGGACAAACGCGAGCATCCTCTTGGCCGGGATCGGGTCTTGATCGAGATCAATACCCCCGATTCGAATCGCCCCGGCGGTCGCCGGGATGATGCCGCACAGGCAACGCAGCGTTGTCGTCTTACCCGCTCCATTGGGACCGACCAAACCCAGAATCTCTCTCGGGGCAACCTCAAACGAGAGCCGATCGACGGCCTGAAAGCCGTTATAGGACTTGACCAAAGAGTGCACCGAAATCATAGGTCTTTCCGAGGCGAGGCTATTAATAAGGGCAGGCTTCTGGGGGTCATCCCGATCTTATCTTTTCTTTTTCTCGAGTGGCCTGAAGTACAGGATTCTGTTGTTAGTTGTCATATCCTCCCCCAGGTCCACCGGTGGTAAAGGGTGTATCCGTGATCCTTCACTTCAAACTCATGGACGCTCCAGTCTGTAACGACCTCCTGTCGCTCAAAAAATCGTGTCCAGACCCTCAATCGAGTCTCATCAAATTCGACGTGTTGCCTCCACTGTCTGCCATCCTTGGAGCGGCCCATAGAGTGTCCCATTTTGTAGATGTACTCAATTGGAGTCATCTCTCCATCCTTGGTGGACTGCCAGTTCCAGACGACTCGAGCTTTGGTTACTCTGATCCTCCACACCAGGGTATCCGCTGCCTCGTAAGGAGACCGAACCTTATCGAGCCGCCATTCTCCCGCCACAGCGCAAACAGGCGCTTCGGGCTTTTTCTGAAGGGGCGCCAGAAGCAACAAGATGAGGAGACTTGTCTTCAGATACATAACCAAGTTAGGGCGCGATGAGGATAGCACAGCAACCCCACCGTGCGGTCGCCGGGTTGCCAACTCCCTGGGGGGGAATGGTAGCGTTTCCGCTTCATTCGGACTCACAAAGTTGGATGAATTCGGCAAGCGTGGTTGCCCATGACTAAAGAACGCAGCTTCCAGGGTCGCTTGATTGAACAGTTTCTGGCAGGAGTGGAACGGGTGGGAAACACTCTTCCGCACCCGGCGAGCCCGGAGCACCCTTGTTTCTGGGATCCTGAGGCTCTTTCCTGTTGAAGGTTGAAAGTTGAAGGTTGAAGGTTGAAGGTTCAAGGTGCGTGGAACGTGAAACGTGGAACGTGGAACCTATTCAATGATCGCGCTGGCGTCGCCCAGCGTGACTTTTCCACCCGCCAGTTTCCGGCCCCGGTACTTCGACTTGACATAGATGAAGCCCTGGATCGATTCCCCTGGCTGCAGGGCTCCCTGCTTCAATCGATACCCGTCCAGAACCACCCTGAGCTGCTGTGTAATGGCAACTGAGTAACTACTGTCGCCGGCCTTCGGATTCCCGGCAGGAGGATTGGGAAGGCTCGTGGCCGGGCCTCCAGTATAAACCTCACCGTCAACCCGGGCACCACTCCCCCGATAGAACTTCACCAGCTTGGGGAGAATCTTACTCGACGGCACCTGTGCAAGCTTCTTTTTCTTGGGCGACCAGGCCTGGACCAGATCGGGCGCGACTTGAACCGGCGCCTCTCCACTATTGGCCACAATCACCTCAATAATGGCGAAGCCTGCATCCAGGACCGGCTCCGGAAAGCCCACTGGCAGATCACCCCTGGGAATCGATCTGGCCTGCAGGTTAATGCTCTGTCCCCAGAGGAAGGTGGAGTGAAGCCCGAAGAGGAGGAACAGTACTAGACCCTTGTTCCGCATGCCGCCATTGTACCGTGAAACTTTCGTCCTGGCGGGACCAAGTACTCCCTTCCATAAGTATGTGTTTAGCGTTCTCTTCTCGCGATCGCCCCCTTGCCTTTGCCTTTGCCCGGTCTCATCTTTTATTCACTTCGTGGACGGGAGTACTAAGCTGTTTCACACTGCTCCCAGTGTGAGACAATTCCACCAGAGGACAGGACAAGAGATGCTGGGATCCCTGAATCTGGAGCAGAAGACGGAGAAGGCGTTGAGCAGCAACGGTGTGAGCCGGTCCGTCCTGACCGTGATTCTCCTGATCACTTCCAGTGTTGTTTTGTTTCTTCTATGGATTCTCTACGTCAAAGAACCAATGGTTGAGTTCGAGAACCGGTTTCTTTTTCTCCCGGCCTTGAATGCTCTGCTCAACGCGCTGAGTGCCACCTGTGTGATTCTGGGTGTTCGAGCCATCCGTCGTGGTCGTCCCCGGGTTCACATGCGGTTTATCCTGGGCGGGTGCTTTTTCACCGTGGTCTTTCTCATCAGCTACATCTTTCACCATGTTTTGCACGGGAACACGCCGTTTCTGGGGACCTGGTGGGTTAAATCAGTCTATTTCGGCGTTCTCGGAAGTCACCTTGTGACGGCCGTCGTAACGCTGCCCCTGATCCTCACCACTCTGTACCTTGCGTTTACGCGTCGGTTTTCAGTTCACAGGAAGTTGGCCCGCTATACTTTTCCGGCGTGGGTGTACATGTCCGTCACGGGCGTGCTGATCTTTCTTTTGCTCAAACTCTCCGGCTCGGCCTGAAGCGTTCCACGTTTCACGTTCCACGTTCCACGCTCATGAAAGTGGGAGACATCTGAGCTGATAAGTCAAGAGAATTTCATCATGGATTGACAGGCGCCGCCGGCCTTCTCGTGGTGTTGCTTTGTCGTGGGCAAGAGAATGTTTCCTCCTCGATCAAACGGGGGCCAGCCGCTCTCTGGCGACGATCGCAGCTCCAATGGTTCCGGAGTCGTCCCCAAGTTGCGTGACCACGACGACAACGCTCCGTAGCTTTTCGGGCCAGACGTGCTCCACTGCCGATTCTCGAACCCAGTCCCCCCAGGCCGCCCCCAGTTCAGTGGGTAGACCGCCACCCAGAACCACACAGGGTAGACTCAGAGTCGTAACGAAATTGGCGGCGACGATGCCCGTAATGCGGGCCGCATCGCGGACGACTCGGAGGGCCAGTTTGTCCCCCGCCAGGACGGCCCTTGCCAGAACCTTCGATTTGATCTGAGCAAAGTCACCTTCGACCATCTCGCTAATGATGCTGGCATGACCGGATTGAATCAGCTCCCTGAGCGTTCTGACGATCGCCCTCCGGCTGGCAACTTCTTCCAGCGTCTCCCGCCCCAGGCCACTGCCCGGCAGTATTACCGTGTGTCCGATTTCTCCTGCAGTGAAGTGGTGACCATAATAGAGACGACCGGACAGCACGAGGCCTCCGCCGACACCCGTTCCCGTCCAGATTCCCAGGGCGTCCTCAAAGCCCACGGCGGCTCCAGCCTTCACTTCCCCATAGAGAGCTACATTGACATCGTTGTCGATGGCGGTGGGCACGCCTGTGATCTTCTCCAGGAAATCGCGGATCTCGAGATGCTTCCATCCCAGATTGGGGGCGTCCAGGGCGATGCCGCTTGCTATATCGATCGCAGCAGGAACACCTACGCCCAGCCCGGCTATCTGTTGCCTCTTGAACCCTGCCTCTTTGCGCACCAGAGTGACCATTTCGCCGATTCGCTCCAGGACCGACTCATGACCCAGATGAGCCCTTGTCTTACGTCTGACAGCTCGAATCGCTCGGTTGTTGGAATCAACGATGGCTGCACTCATATTGGTGCCGCCCAGATCAACTCCGATATGAAAGGGAGACGTGGTCAACGACATGTTCGATGGATTCTATTCGATTCCGCTTTTTGAATTCCAGATTGTTCGCTTTGCTCACTGCCGTTCCTGGGCCAGGTCATTTTTGCCTTTACCTCACTTGGCCGAGAGATGCACACTGAGACGCCGACTGTTTGTTCGCTTTGCTCACTGCCGTTCCTGGGCGAGACCAACATTGCCTTCAAGCAACTTCACCACGAGATGCACATTGAGCCGCTGACCTCTTCCAAATCATGCAACGTGGAACGCAAAGTCTCTCCCACTTGCGAGCCATGATCTCTCCGTCTAAACTCCTCTCTCTGACTCCTGACTCCGGAGAATGCGAATGACCTCCTCTCTGAAGAACTACTGGGCTTCTGCGACTCCGGCGCAATGCTTTGCTTTTCTGCTGGGATCTGCGCAAATCCTGAGTGGCGTTGTTCACTTCAGCCTTCTCTTCTTGACTGGATCCACCTGGCAAGGTGCGGTTTCCTTTCGCAAACCGGCGTCCTTCGGTCTCTCGTTTGGCCTGACAACGATCACTTTCGGTGTCGTGATGGGCCTGGTCAGGACCCAGACCTGGCTGAAGTGGATTTTACTGGGGACCTTTTCCCTGGCTATGGTGGTAGAGGTCTTCCTGGTAACTCTTCAATTCTGGAGAGGGGTCCCGTCTCACTTCAACGTCGCAACCAGCTTCGATGCCAACATTTTCGCGATGATGGGTCTGACCATTCTCCTGGTGATTCTCTTGATTGTCGGGATGACGATTGTGACCTTCACCCGAATGAAGTCCACTCCGGTAATGAGACTGGGAGTGAAAACGGGATTGATTCTCTTCCTGATCAGCAGTGCCACCGGAGTCTTCATGATCAACCACGGCAACGATCTGGTTCTGGCAGGCGGGGAGTTCTCGAGAGCAGCGGTCGATCGAGGGCCCATCATCGGCGAACATGGAAACCTGAAGCTTCCTCACGCCATGACTCTCCACGGGATTCAGATTCTGCCGTTACTTGCGTGGCTGCTGGGCCGCGCTTCCCTCTCGCAGACGTGGCAGCTCGGCATGATGCGGGCGGGCATCGTCGTCTATCTGTTGGCAACCCTCTTCGTCTTCCTGCAGACCTTCCAGGGGCGGGCGCCCTACGAACTGGGATTCTGAGGCTCCGATCTTCAGGTTTGCAGAATTCAAATTCCAGAATTGTCTAATTGCTCATTGCAGTCTTAGCCCGGATTATGCAAAAACCGTAGTCCGGTGTTGAAAAACGAGTCGAGAAGTGGCCCAACTCGGAAGCGGGCAGGTGTGACAGGCGGATTTGCGAAGAATATCGGTTGGGGAGGCGTTTGAGTGGTTGGGGGAGTGAATTTCAGACAGATCTGGGCCTGGATGAGTATCGGAAGCGGTTTTTTGGGGAACTGGGAGAAGCTAGCTGGAGTTGAGGCGACTCAAGACGAGGTGGAAGAGGGGTTGTTCGGGAAAGGCTGAGGAAAGATGGACCCAGATGCGTCGAGTGGTTTGTCGGATGCGGGTCCCGATCTTGAGGACACGACGACGTAAGGTTTCGATTTCGAGCTTGTGCCAGGGAGTCCCGTGCAGATAGTCGCGGAGGCGCACGAACATCTGGTAAGCCAGTGCATGCAGGAGGAGTCGAAACTGATTGGCCAGGAATCGATGACAGCTGAGTCGGTCCATGCTCAGATGATTCTTGAAGGCCTTGATGAAGTTCTCGGTCTGCCCTCGGTTTGTATAGTGGTCATAAAGTGATTGGGAGCAGAGATCGTCCCGGTTGGTGACCACAAAACGACGATTGATCCCGCGCTGATCGACCTCCACTTTGACAATGACGCGACGGGATCGATCCCAGCTCTTGGCTCGATAAAGAAACTCGTCAAACTGACGCTGTTTTTCCTCCAGCTCAACGAACTGCAGCCGAGTCGAATCCAGCAGCGGCTCGACCACTCGCTGCAGGCGAGGGTTTCGACTTAACCCAATGACATATTGGAGTTGATTCTCTTCACCTTCACAGAACTCGTAGAGCCGAGGCGTGGCAAAGCCGCTGTCGGCCCGAATCTCAATCTCGACATCCGTCCCCACTCCTTGTCGGATGGCCTCCACGACTCGCTTCAGAATGGGCACGATGTGAGAGGCAGCCCCCTTGTTGCCAGGTCTCAACACGACACACACCAGGTCGCCCGTGTCGGCATCGAAGATCAGCAAAGGATGCAGAATGTGGTTTCGGTAATACCCATGGTAGAAGGAGAACTCCTGCTGACCGTGAGTGTGGTCGTCGGTACTGTCCAGATCCAGGATGATCTTGCTGGGACGTCTCTTCTTCAGGGAGCGCACATAACGGCCTAGCAGCCACTGGCTCAGACGCATCAGATCCTTCTTGGTGACGGAGTTCTCCAAACGGGAGAAAGTCGGCTGGGTGGCCAAATCGGGATCGCTCTCGGGCAACTGATCACAGACTGTCTTGAGCATCGGATCGGAGCGCAGCGTATCGGCGTCATTACAGTCTTCGTAGCCGGCCACGATCTGCAAGACTCGTTGTCGAATCAACTTCAACAGGTCATGACGAACGTAGCGTCGGTCCCGGCTTTCCGAAATACACGAACTGAAGCCCTCGCACAACCGATGTTGCCGATCCAGCGATCCAAACAACAACCATCCTGCGTCGGAAGTCAGACTCCCCCCATCAAAACGCGCCGTGATCTTTCGGTGGCTGTGAAATAGCAGGGTATTCTGGCAGACTGCTTTCAACATTGCCGTAGCTCCTGTTTAGGGTCGTTGTTTATGTAAACCCTTTTATATCAGAGAGCTACGGCCTTTTTTCTGGGCCCAAATCTCACTCGGATTCAGATCTCATGCATAATCCGGGTTAGTTCGCCTGATTCTCGCCTTGAACGTCACAAGCAGAGCAGCAGCACATTGAGGCGCCGACGGTTTCCAGATTGGCAAGAGTGATCCGATCGGACCACGGAGGGTCCTCCTACAATGGGAGTGGCACAGGGTGGCACAGTGTAGAAGCCGCTTCCATTCGGCGATCTGATCGGGCCATCGAAGGGCCTCCCACGTTCCAAATCCGAAATTCTAGAACCCAGAACCTAGAACCCAGAGCTCAGAACCTAGAACCCAGAACCTAGAACCTAGAACCCACCCGACCCCGCCGGACCGCGACCAGTTTGGCCACGATGCTCAGGGCAATCTCCTCGGGACCGTCGGCACCAATGTCCAATCCGATCGGTGCGTCGATGCGGGCCAGAACATCATCCGGCGGGAGTGTTCTATCCTCTCCAAGCAGCTTGCACACTTTCTCGAAACGATGGCGCGGCCCCAGCAAGCCGACGTAGCTGCATTCTTTCTCCAGTGCCTGACGCAGCGCGACCGCGTCTTTGGCCACATGATGGTGCATGATGACGACATAGCTGGTCGGACTGAGCGGTAACTCTCCGTATTCCTCGGGAGGCAGCATGAGGAGCCGGGTCTCGGGAAAGCGCTCATGTGTCGCCAGACCGGTACGCGCGTCCACTACGGTCACTCCGAAACCGGCCATCCGAGCCAGTCTGGCCACAGGAACGGCATCGTCTCCGGCCCCGAAAACCACCAGCCGGGGAGGGGGCTGGGAAACGTCCAGCAGAAGACGGATGCCGTTGAGTTCCAGATCCCGGGCCTGGCCCGTACCGTGCTGAAGAAGCTCTAGAGATTTCTCCACGATCTCCTGATCCAGATCCACATCTCCTGTAGACCCCGTGCTGCCTTCCGGCTCGATCACAAGGAAGCGACCGGTCGCAACATCGTCCCGGAGCGACTCGTAAACGAGAGCCCTGACAACCGGTCGGCTTTCCTTCAGGGCCTCCATCCAGGACTGCCACTCGGGCTGGTTGTCGACCTCCTCAATGAGCACTCCCACCATCCCACCGCAGCCCATTCCAAGACCGAAAACGGAGTCGTCTCGCAGATCGAAGTGTCGGTAGACGGGCTCCTCAAGGTCACACCTGGCAGTGGTTTCGGCTATTTCGGGCTCCAGGCAGCCGCCGGAAATCATGCCCTCATAGCTTCCGTCCTGGAGAACAAGGAGCTTGGCGCCTTCGTGGCGATAGGCAGAACCCTCGACATTGACGACAGTGGCCAGAAAAGTTCTCTCTTCGCGCTGCCAGGCGGCTCTCACCGATTCAATCAGATCGAACACTCGGATTCCTGTTTTTAGTCGTATTTATCAAGCTGAGTACTTAGTGCATCCAAGCAGACGTCTGTAATCCGCCGGTGTATCCATATCTGCCAGGGGTCGTCCACTCTCGAGCTCGACCAACTCCACCAGTTCAGGGCAACGACGGATGATCTCCCGCCCTCCCCGGTCCTTCCTCAGAGCCTGCAGGTCGGCAAACAACTTCCGTTCGAAAAGAACCGGTGAGCCGCGCTGCCCCTCAAAAGAGGGGACGACGATCGCCGCCCTCGTTTGAGTGTACCTCGCGACGATTCGGTTGATGACGTCTTTTGTCAAGAGAGGCTGGTCCGCAGTCATAAAGAGGGCCGCTTCCGCTCCCTGGTCAATACTGCGGACCCCGACGGCAATGGACCTGCTCAGGCCCTCGCGGTAGCGCGAGTTGCGGACGCTGCGGAGGTCCAGTCCTGCCAGCGCCGCTTCCACTGCTCCAGCGCGATGGCCAACGACTACCACCACTTCTCCAAGTAGCGACCGGCAGGCCTCCCTGGCAACCCGGCGAACCACCGGCTCTCCAGCAAAGTCGAGCAGCTGTTTCGTTTCTCCGCCGAAACGTAGTGACCGTCCGGCGGCGAGGAGGATACCGGAAACGCTCACCCGGAATGACCTCGAACTTTGGATCGCCGACTCCCCTGGCCGCTTCGGCGTATCTGCCGCCGGATTCGTCGCTCTGTTACGCCGGAGATCTCCTGGAGAAGGGCGGCCAGTCGCTCCAGGCTGACCAGATTGTGAACCGGTAGAAAAAAATCGATACGAGGCAGGACGGCTTGAATCCCTCGGGTAAGAGGTTGATAACCCGGTGTTCCAAGCAGTGGGTTCAGCCAGATCAGTGTGTGGCAGCTACGGCGTAGACGGTCCATTTCAGCAGCTAGCCGGTCTGCATCCCCGCGGTCCCAGCCATCGCTGACGATGAGCACGATGGGACCTCCCCCGAGTACCCGGCGGGACCAACGATAGTTGAAGTCCTTGAGAGCTTCTCCAATCCGCGTTCCCCCGCCCCAGTCCGAAGCGATCGACACAGCCCGGGCCAGCGCGAGGTCGATATTCCTGTGTCGAAGCTGGTGGGTAATGCGACTCAGCCTGGTACTGAAGAGAAACACTTCAACATGCTGCCAGCCCCGGCTCAGCACATAACAGAACTGGAGCAGAATTCGAGAATATGATTCCATGGATCCGCTCACATCACAGATCAGAACCAGAGGTCGAAAGCGCGTTTTGCGGGATCTCCACATCAGACTGAGCGGCCAGCCCTCAACCTTCAGGCTGGCTCGAAACATGCGTCTCAAATCCAGGTGCGCCCCGCGACGGGTTGCGATCTTACGGCGTGTCTTGCGGACCGGCGGCGACCAGGAAAGGCGACTCATCAGAGCTTTGACCAACTCCAGCTCTTTACTCGTCAGCCTGGCGAAGTCCTGGCGACGCAGTCGTTCCAGGGCGCTGAAACGCTTCATGCCATGATGGGTCTCCTGCTCCGGTCCTTCCTCTGTCCGGCTCGAGTCAGAATCGGCGAGAGCCTGATCCAGGAGAGTGGACTGGTGGATCCGGGTGGTTCGCTGCAACCGCCTCCCAAGCTCGAGTTCGCTTTGCCCCGCAGAACTCCAGAAAGCATCAAAGGACTCGTTGAAAGTGTCCAGATCTTCCTTCCGATTGACGAGAATCGCTCTCAGCGCGGCTTTGACGTCTTCTCGTTTGGCCAGGGAGACGTAGCGGGCCGCGTCGACAGCCGCCAGAATCTGACCTGTCGTCACAGCAAGCCCCTTCTGCCTGAGAGTCCTGCAGAATAGAACGACGTTGTGGAGAATCCTGTCCGGGTTGGCCATGTTGATCAGGCTGCGACGAATCCTCCTCAGTTCGGGGAGGCAGAGGTTCTCTTCAGAATCTCCCCGGTCCGGTCACCGCGAACCAGTTCAACATCGTCCTGGTACTTTAACAGGACGCCCAGGGTTTCATCAGTAACCTCCTTGCTCACCGAGCCCTGGTTCAAGGCGACAAGCGCGTTCACCCAGTCCAGAGTCTCCGCAATTCCGGGGAGCTTGAAGAGATCCTCTTTGCGGAGTTCCTGTACAAAGCTGACAACCTGTGAGGCCAGGTCCCGAGAAGCCTCGGGACAGCGCAGCTCCACTATCACCAGTTCCTTTTCGAAGCTGGGGTAGTCAATCCAGTGGTAGAGGCACCTTCTCTTGAGCGCGTCGTGAATCTCGCGGGTGCGGTTCGACGTGATCACCACAATCGGGGGCTTGTCGGCTCGGATTGTCCCCAGTTCCGGAATACTGACCTGAAAGTCGGACAGAAGCTCCAGCAAAAAGGCTTCAAACTCCTCGTCCGCCCGGTCCAGTTCGTCGATCAGCAGCACGGGTGACTTTTCGTCGTCATGATCGATCGCTTCCAGGAGGGGCCTCTTGAGGAGAAAGCGGGGGCCGAACAGCTCCGGGGGGCCCGAGCCGCTCCGCAAGTCGTCCCGCACTTCCATGAGCCGGATTTCCAGCATCTGATGGCTGTAGTTCCACTCGTAGACGGCGCTGTTGATGTCCAGACCCTCGTAGCACTGCAGGCGAATGAGCCTGCGGCCCAGGAGATCCGACAGAACCTTGGCGACCTCGGTCTTACCGACCCCTGCCTCCCCTTCCAGGAACAATGGTTTGTTCAGGCGAAGACACAGAAACAGAGAAACGGCCAGCGACCGGTCGGCCACATAGAGGTGCTCCTCCAGGCCTTTCTGGAGCTCGTCGATCGAAAATTCCTGCACTAACCCCGCGCCCGGTCGCGGGCCGTCTTCAGAGCCCGCTTCCCGTAGACATAGGCCAGATGCACGCGGTACGGCCCGGAGGCGTAAATGTCGCCCATCGGATCGGAAACCGACAGATTGTCATCTACCGCACGATCGATGTCATCGTCTCCCAGAGTGCTTCCGGACAAGGCACTGCCGATTCCGCTGACACTAACGGGCGTGGCAGCCACTCCGTTGAAGCTGAGTGCCGCCCCCCGGCAACGTCCGTCTTCGCCTAGAGAAACTACGGCAGCGGCTCCGCAAACGGCGTAGCCGGAGGCCGGATGCTCGAACTTGAGATAACAGGACCCTGCCCCGCTGGACGAGACCGGGATTTCAACCGCGGTCAGGATCTCATCTGACCTCAAATCGCTCGCCAGCAGATCGACGAAGAAACCTTGAGCCGCGACGCTGCGTGATCCGTCGGGGCCTGTCACCACCAGAGTGGCGTTCAGGGCCTGCACGACTGCAGGAAGGTCCGAGCCCGGATCGCTGTGGGCCAGGTTCCCCCCGATCGTCCCTTTGTTTCGGACGGCCGGATCAGCAATCTGAACGGCAGCTTCGGCCAACAGCGGGCAGGAGCTCCCAACCAGTTCGCTGGAAGCGAGTTCCGCATGGGTTGTCAGGGCCCCGACTCGCAGCGTGTCTCCCTCCAATTCGACTCCGCTCAACTCGGGCAGCCGACCGATATCGATCAAAACGGAAGGCTGAGCTAGGCGCAGCTTCATCATGGGAAGCAGACTGTGTCCACCGGCCAGGAATTTGGCTCCATCATGGGCGCGGACCAGGTCAATGGCCTCGGCCAGGTTGCTTGCACGGTAATATTCAAAACGGGCCGGATACATATCAGGACCTCCCTTCAGATTGCATTGCGTTCCACACCTTTTCAGGAGTCAGGGGCATGTCCAGATGCCTGATTCCAAAAGGCTTTAAAGCATCGATCACGGCATTGGCTACGGCCGCCGGCGAGGCAATCGCTCCTGCCTCGCCACAACCTTTCACGCCGAGAGGGTTGTGCGGACAGGGTGTGACGGTGTGGTCCAGGTCGTAGGAAATCACCTGGTGAGCCCTGGGGACCGCGTAGTCCAGCAGCTCACCTGAGATCAACTGCCCGTTCTCGTCGTAGACCGCCTCTTCCAGCAGGCACTGGCCAATCCCGTGAGTAATCCCTCCGTGCAGCTGACCTGCAACAATCATCGGATTGATCAGGTTCCCCACGTCGTCAACTGCTGTGTAGCTGACCAGGTCAACTTTCCCGGTCTCAGGGTCAATCTCTACGACGGCAATGTGAGTTCCAAACGGGTAAGTAAAGTTGCCCGGATCATAAAAGGTTGTCGCTCTCAGCCCCGGCTCCATGCCTTCGGGCAGGTTGTGAGCCAGATGGGCCTGAAGCGAGATCTCTTCAATTGTGTGGGCTTTGTCGGGAACACCCTTCACGGAGTACCTGCCGTCTTTAAAGATCACGTCCTCCTCCGCAGCCTCCAAAAGATGGGCGGCTATCTCGCGCCCTTTCTGGACGATCTTGTCGGCAGAACCGGCCAGAGCGCTTCCCCCTACGGCAGCGCTGCGGCTGCCGTAAGTCCCCCACCCGAAGGGTACCTTGTCGGTGTCTCCGTGGATGACCTCCACCTTTTCCACATCGATGCCGAGTCGATCGGCAACGATCTGAGCAAAGGTCGTGCGGTGTCCCTGGCCATGGTCCGAGGACCCGGTGTAGACCGTCACCGAGCCGGTGGGATGAAAGCGAATCTCGCCACTTTCCCATTGGCCTGCCTGCGCCCCCAGCGATCCGACCAGGGCGGAGGGTGCCAGGCCGCAGGCTTCGATGTAGGTGGAAAGCCCGATTCCCAGCAGTTTACCTCCTTCCCGGATTCTGGTCTGCTGCTCTTCCCGAAGCTGCGAGTAGCCAACCATTTCGAGCGCTTTGTCCAGCGCACCCTCGTAGTTGCCACTGTCGTACTGGAGGGCCACCTGGGTCTGGTACGGAAAATCCCCGGGCTGGACAAAATTGAGGCGGCGAATCTCGACGGGATCCATGCCCATCTTGGCGGCAGCCAGATCCACAAGCCTCTCGACAATGAACGTTGCCTCCGGTCGACCGGCACCGCGAAGCGCGTCAACCGGTGCGGTCGTCGTGAAGGTTCCGATGGTCTGCACGTGAATCGCCGGAATGTCATACTCGCCCGACATCAAGGTGCCGTAGAGGTAGGTGGGCACAGCCGGAGCGAAGGTGGAAAGATAGGCACCCATATTGGCGTAGGTCTTCACCCGCAACCCGATAATCCGACCCTGCGAATCGGTCGCCAGCGCCGCATCCGTCACATGATCGCGTCCATGGGCATCCGTCAGGTTGGCTTCTGAACGCGTGGCTGTCCATTTCACGGGGCGCTTCAACTGGATAGCACACCAGGCGGTGATAGCTTCATCCGCGTAATGGTGGATCTTGCTCCCGAAGCCTCCGCCCACCTCAGGGGCAACGACTCGAATCTTGTGTTCGGGAAGGCCCAGCGAGGCCAGGGATATCAGGAGACGATGAAGATGGGGATTCTGAGATGTCATCGTGACCGTTAAGTTGCCCGTAGAGTCGTCGAACTCAGCCACTGCGCAGCGAGGTTCGATGGCAACCGGAATCAGCCGGTTATTTCGATTGGTGAACTCAACTACTGCAGCCGCCTCGGCAAAAGCGGCGTCCGTAGCCTCCCTGTCCCCAAGCTCCCAGTCAAAGGCGATGTTGCGGGGAGCTTCGTCGTGGATCTGGACGGCTCCCTCTTCCGTGGTCAACCTGGGATTCACCACGGCGGGAAGTGGAACGTAATCGACAGACACGAGATCGACCGCATCTCGGGCCCCATAGCGACTCTCGGCAACAACGACCGCCACCGCATCCCCCACGTACCGGACCCGGTCCACGGCCAACATGGGATGCCCGGGGATTTTCATGCCGGGCAACAGCCATCCCACGGGGATCGCTCCCGCCGTCCCGCTGTCGGCTACATCCTGATGCGTATACACCCCGATCACACCCTGGGCCGCGGCAGCCTGTGACGTGTCGATGGAGCGGATTCCGGCATGGGCATGAGGACTGCGAACGATGGCTGCATAAGCCATGTTGGGACGCTTCAGATCATCACTGTACTTCCCTTTTCCGGTGATCAGGGCCGGATCTTCACGGCGCCGAATGGAAGAGCCAAGAACTCCTGCCATCACGCACCTCCTTGCTGGCCAGACATGGCCTGACCGGCTGAATGAATCGCTTTCACAATGTTGTGGTAACCGGTGCAGCGGCAAAGGTTTCCCTTGAGCCCCTTACGAATTTCCTGTTCGCTGGGAGCGGGGTTGTTTTGCAGCAGGTCCACCGCCGCCAGGATCATGCCGGGCGTACAATAGCCACACTGCAAGCCGTGATTGTCCCAGAAGCTCTGCTGTAGCGGATGCAGCCCATCCTCCCCGGCAAGCCCTTCGATGGTCGTCACCGAAGTTCCGTCTGCTTGAAGCGCAAGCTGAGTGCAGGACTTAACCGCCTTCCCATCCATGAGGATGGTGCAGGCTCCGCATAGACTGGTCTCACACCCCACATTCGTGCCGGTAAGATCCAGTTCCTCTCGCAAGAAATGAACCAGCAGGGTTCGGGGTTCGACTTCCCTCTCCACCTTCCGGCCGTTGACAACAATAGAAACTCTGCTCATAACGCCTCTCCATTCTGTGGTTGATTCACAGGTAGGCTCTTATCGGCAAGCCATGCTGGCCCAGAATTTTCAAGTTGCTTCCTTCTGACTGATTCCGAAGGTTTATCTCTTGTAGCGGGAAAGGTCAAGGATTTATGTCCGCCGCCGGGTGCGGCACCCACGTCATCGAAGGCTGATGACGGGCCAGCCACGGGCGAAAGCTTCTTTTCTGAGCCTTGGATCAGGATCCACTGCAACCGGGTGGTCGACGTGACTGAGAAGCGGAAGGTCGTTGTGACTGTCGGAGTAAAACCACATCCCCCGGGGCACCGACCGCCTGTCCCGCTGCCACTCCAGCAGCCGCTTCACCTTTCCCTCGCGGAAACTGGGGATTCCGAGGGGCCGCCCTGTGAACCTGCCTCCCACTACCTCCAGATCAACGGCAATCAGGTCTTGAATCCCGAACAGCCCTGCTATCGGCTCCGTCACAAAGCGATTCGTGGCGGTAATGACCAGGGTCTCATGCCCCTGCTCTTTGTGCTGTCTTACCAGCGATTGCGCCCTGGGCAGGACGAGAGGACGAATGCAGTCCTCCAGGAACTCCCGCCTGAGTGACTTCAACTCGTCCAGTGTCATACGGGAAAGATACTCGAGTTGAAAGGCGAGAAAAGCCTGCATGTCGAGGCTTTCCTCCAGGTAGTCTCGATAATAGTCTGCATTCCTGTTCAGAAAACCCTCATCCAGATGTCCCTGTGAAGCGAGAAACTCCACCCACAACGAGTCGCTGTCTCCCCCGATCAAAGTGTTGTCCAGGTCGAAGATGGCCAACCCGAGTCGCTGGCGCGACTCCGATTCCACGTTCCACGTTTCACGTTCCACGGCTCACACTCGAGACTGGCCGATAGGGATGCTGATGGGACCTTCTCGACCGTGAAACGTGAAACGTGAAACGTGAAACGTGGAATCTACTTCCCATAGAGCAAGTAGCAGGTCTTGCATTCTTCGGGATAGTTGCCGGTTTCGAATCCCCGGCGAAAACTCTGGAAGGGGGCGGACTCCCAGATCTCAACGAAATCTTCTTCGCGAATGTCGCCGTAGAAAAGAGCAGAGGGGGGATACTGGACACCATCAAAGTAGTTGGCTACGTGATGACCGAAGTAGCAGCAGGGAGCCACCCGGCCTTCGTAAGAGACGTAGACAGCTTGCAAGGGCGTGGCCAGGCAATGCCTCGGTGTCAATTGCGATTCCATTGGAAACTCCGAGTGCATCAGGATCTCCATTCCGGCTTTCTCAGTGGCTTCGCGAACCTCGGAGATGGAAGCTTCCAGCCGGGTCAGAAGGTACCCGTTGGCCTGGGCCGGCGAGAGGCGGTACTTGAGAAAACTGCGGTTCCAGTCCTCCTCGGTGGAAATGACGTTGAGATGCTTCAGGTGAAGAGTCTTCGCACCGACGTGGGTCAGCCAGGGAACCAGCAGGTGCAACTCCGCTGCATTGGCCTCCTGTATTGTGAAGGCGACTCCGAGTGCCAGGTCATGGCCGCCCACCTCCACCTGCTTTGACAACTCTCTGAGGTTGTCCGTGACCTTCTCGAAACTGGCGCCGAGTCGCACCGCTTCGAAAGTTTCTGCCTTCAGCCCATCGATGGACACCGTGAGGCGATTCATGCCGGCCTCGATTATACGAGCCGCGTTTTCGGAGTTCAGGACTGTCCCGTTGCTCGTCATGCTGGTGACGCAACCCTTCTCCTTTGCCGTTCTCACCATGTCGTAGATGTGAGGATGAAGCATCGGCTCTCCCCATCCTGTGAAGTCGACGGTGTGGGCCAGGTGCATTGCGTCAACGATGCGGGAGTAAGTTTCCATTGACATGTCGAGGTGCGGATCCACACTGGAGAAGCGTGGGCACATTTCGCACAACAAATTGCAGCGGAAGGTGGGCTCCAGATTGATGGCAATGGAATTGGGCTGAAGCACCTGGGCATTATACTCTTGTAGTCCCCGGTCCCGGGAATCAGGTCAGAAAGAGGTGAGTATGACCATCCACAAACAACCAACGAACCAGGAGAAAAACTCACATGAAGTCTGACTTTCTGAGTCGAGAGATACTGGAGCGGTGCTGGGAGCGTGCTCCCGGGTACGATCGTGAGAATCGCTTTTTCTCTGAAGATTTCGACGATCTGAAACAGGCCGGGTACCTGACCCTCGCCGTTCCTGAAGAGTTGGGTGGCAAAGGACTGACTCTGGCCGAGCTTTGTCGAGAGCAGCGGACCCTTGCCTACTACGCGGCTCCCACCGCCCTGGCCTTGAACATGCATCTTTACTGGACGGGGCTGGCAGCTGACTTGTGGCGGTCCGGAGATACATCGCTCGAATGGCTCCTGAAGAAGGCCGCCGAGGGTGATGTGTTTGCAGCGGGTCATGCCGAGACGGGCAACGATATCCCGGTTCTTTATTCCACCACGGAGGCCCGGAGAGTCGAGGGAGGCTATCGCTTCACTGGAAAGAAGTCCTTCGGAAGCCTGACTCCGGTCTGGACCTACCTGGGTCTTCATGGAACAGACTCGAGCGACCCGGAGAATCCCCGCGTTGTACACGCGTTCATGCCGCGCGGAAGCGAGGGCAGTCAGATCAAAGAAACCTGGGATGTAATGGGAATGAGAGCCACAACCAGCGAGGACACGCTGCTGGAGAATGTCTTCATACCTGACGAACTGATTGCCCGGGTAGTGCCACCGGGTGCCGCTGGAGTGGATCCGTTCGTCCTGGGGATCTTTGCCTGGGGACTGCTGGGCTTCGGGAACGTGTATTACGGGCTGGCGCGGAAGGTATTCGACATGACCGTCGATTCCATCAGGAACAAGAAATCGGTGGCCCTCTCGCGCACCCTGGCCCATCATGCCGGCATCCAGCACCTGATTGCCGAAATGGCGATCGAGCTGGAATCGATCGAGCCCCACCTGGACAGGGTGGCCAGGGACTGGTCCGAGGGAGTGAATCACGGAGGACACTGGCCTCTCAAGATCGTCTCCGCCAAGTATCGGGCTGTGGAGGGATCCTGGCGGGTCGTCGATCAGGCACTCGATGTCATCGGTGGATTCGGTATTTTCAAGAAGGGCGACTTCGAGCGACTGTTCCGGGACGCGCGTCTGGGCAGGCTTCACCCGGCCAATTCTCTGTTGACACGAGAGTTCGTTGCCAAGACAGTGCTGGGTGTCGATTTCGACGAAAAGCCGCGCTGGGGATGAGCCCAAGAGATTCGATCAGAGCCGTGTATCCGGAGACTTCGTACTCACTTCCATAAATACGACGATGTCTCTGCATCGCCCCCTCCTCTCTTTGCGATTTCACCTCGCAAGACGCATCCGCAAGCGTTACCGTATCTATGAAAGGGAGTACTGAGGTAAAAGCCCTATGCAGGTTTCCATCGTCGTGCCGGCATTCAACGAAGAACAGCGGGTGGCTCGGACCCTGCGGGAACTCACCTCCTGTTTTTCTAAGACAGATCATTCACTGGAACTGATCGTGGTGGACGATGGAAGCGAGGACAGGACCGCTGAGATCGTCCGGGGGCAGGTCGGAGCCAGGCTGCTCCAGCTCGAAAATAACCAAGGGAAAGGGGCGGCCCTGCGGCCGGGGATTCAGGCTGCCTCTGGAGATCTGGTCTTTCTGGTAGATGCAGATCTTCCCTATTCCGCAGGAGCTTTCGACCGCTCCCTCCCGATGCTGATTGAAGGCGGCTGCGACGCTGTGATCGGAGCACGCGACCTGCCTGATTCGCAAGTGGACCCCTCCTATCCCGGTCATCGTATCTATATGGGACGAGCCTTCTCGCGCATCGTGAATCGAGTTCTGCCAATAGGAATCTTCGACACCCAGTGTGGCTTCAAAGGATTCCGTGGGGAGGTGTTGAAGAAGGCCACCCTCTACACCAATCAGAGGGATTACACACTGGACATTGAGCTGCTGCTGATTCTTCGAACGTGGGGTTCTCGCATTGAACGAATTCCGGTCGAACTGGTCCACCACCATGGCTCCAAGATCCGTACCTTTTCAGATTCCTTGGCCATGTTGAAGGGCCTGCTGCGAATCTGGAGAAACTTGGGGAGGGGAACCTACCCACCTGCCCCGCCGGAGCGAGCGCTGGAGGCGGTTCCCTGCCCCCTCTGCTCAAGCGATCATTCCGAAGCCCTGATCTGCATCGACGCGCACCGCTTCAGCCGCTGCCGAAAGTGTATGACCATCTTTCAGTCACCCCGCCTGTCCACCGATCTGCTGGACCGCCAGTATGACCAAGCCTACTTCCAGTCAGATGACATCATGACGGGGTATCCGGACTATGAACACCGGGAAGACCTCCAGATCCGAACCGCTGAATGGCAGTGGAAAGAAGTCGAAAGAACCTCGACCGGGCGGCAGCTGAACCGGATTCTGGACGTAGGGTGCGGATCCAGCCATTTTCTCCGGCTTGGATTCGCCCCAGAGAAAGATTGCTGGGGCGTGGATCTGGTCGACCTCGGACCCGATCCGCAGATGGAATTTCGCCGAGGCAGTTTTCTGGAGGTTGATCTCCCGGAGAGCTTTTTCGACTTGATCGTGTTCAACGACTCCTTCGAGCACTTCCCCGCTTCCCGGGCTGTGCTGCAACGATGCCGGAAATTGCTCCGGTCGGGTGGTGTCTTGATGATCAATATGCCCGATCCCGATTCCTGGGTGGCGCGTATTTCCAGGACTTCCTGGATCTCTTTCAAAAGAGAGCACCTGGTCCTCTATCCCAGGGCGGGTGGCCGCCGGCTCTTTGAGGAGTGCTCCTTTCGACAACTCCGCCGCTTCGCCAGCTGGCAGGCTGTGGACTGGCCCTATCTGGAGCCGAGGCTAAGGAGAGTCTCACCCTTTCTAACGGTTCTTGCCGGAGCTCTTCTGAAGTGTGTCCCGGGCCAGTGGTTCTGGGTCCCCACCAGCGGTTCGATCTGGATCCTCGAGGCTCCTTGATGGAAAGTCCTTTCCACGTTCCACGTCTACTTGGTCAAGTCCAGTCTCGACAGCATGGTCAGTAGCGCGCACGATAGTGGTGGTTGGATCGAAGCAAGTGGTAAGGGGGGACAATCTGGCATTTGAACCCTGGAATTAGTATCTTGGTCGGTATGAATCGACGTGAGTTTTTGAAGAGCAGTGCAGCCGCCGGAACGATTGCCCATGTGTCCACTTCCCATGCCAGTCCGGTTGCTCCCAGTGACCGGATCACCGTAGGTGTTCTGGGATCCGGGGCCAGAGCCCAGCAGATCGTGGATGAGATCGTCACGATCCCGGGAGTAGAGGTGGTGGCCGTGTGTGACGCCTACACGGGCCGCGCCGAGCGGGCCAGAGAGAGGACAGGTGGCCGGGCCCGGATCCATCATCACTACAAGGAAATCCTGGACCGCCAGGATGTCGACACAGTCGTGATTGGTTCACCCGATCACTGGCACCGCGACATGGCGATCGACGCTGTGGAAGCTGGAAAAGATGTCTACATTGAAAAGCCGCTGACCTACAGCATCGACGAGGGCCTGGAAATCATTGAGGCAGTTAAACGGACGAAGCGAATGTTGATGGTCGGAAGCCAGGGGATCAGTTCGGCTGCTCAGCAGAAAGCCCGGCAACTGATCAAAGAAGGCAGGCTGGGCAAGATTACGATGATCCGGGCCAGCTACAATAGAAACACCGCCAGTGGAGCGTGGCTCTACCCGATCCCGCCCGATGCCTCACCCAGGACTGTCAACTGGGAACAGTTTCTGGGGCGAGCTCCTCAGCATCCTTTCAGCCTGGACCGTTTCTTTCGGTGGAGGTGCTACGGCGACTATTCAGGTGGAATCGCCACCGATCTCTTTGTTCACCTGGTAACCACCATTCACTATGTAACGGGGGCGAAGATGCCCCAGAGTGCAGTGGCCAGTGGTCAGCTGTATCGGTGGAAGAAGTCCCGCGACGTCCCGGATACGATCAACGCCATCCTGGTCTACCCCGAAGGATTCACCGCCAACCTCAGCTCGACGTTCAACAACCAGTCGAGCGCAGAGTCCGGCTTCGAGATTCTGGGAACAGAAGGCACCCTGTCGTTTCGGGGGTCCGGTCTCGTCTTCACTCCAGAAAATGCCCATGACGACAATCGCTGGGTTGTTCGATCCTGGACTCGAGAGTTGGAGAATGCCTATTACAGTGACCCGAAAGTTCAGAAGATGGAGAGCCCGTCGACCTGGGCCTCCGGCATGTCAAAGGGGGCTGAGACGTGGGACGGACAGGGAAAATCGGCCACCTACAACCACGTCGTGAACTTCCTGGAGTCTGTAAAGTCGAGAAAACAGCCGGTTGAGAATGCTCTCATTGGTCACCGGGCGGCCTCCTGTGCTCATTTGATCAACACTTCAGCCGAGAAAGAGACGATGGTCTCCTGGGACTTCGAGAAGGAGCGGATGAAGGGATAGTAATTTAAAGCCGCATTCATCATGGCCGACGGTCACCTGATCGCCCTCGGGGAGCGCGGCCACCTGGCACTCATCGAGGTGAACCCCGACTCCTACGGGGAAACAGCCCGAGCTCAAGTTCTCCGTTACCCCTGTTGGACTCCCCCGGTTCTGTCGCATGGCCTCCTCTATGTTCGAAACGAAACCCGGCTGATCTGTCTCGACCTGAGAGTGAAATAACCTTAAGGGAGGGAAGCGCCTGTGAGTGGTCTGCTCAATTTTCGCTTGCATGCCAACTCGTTTTTAGAGATGAAATCGGAAGCCCCAGCTAAAAAGCTACTGCGACTTTAACATCTGCGGCTTGGGTTTTTCCACGTGCCCCGCAGGACGTTGCTTCTTTCCAGATTGCCCGAGGTCACCAAGGTCGTCTCTCGCCTGTTCGGCAAGCGCCCTCAGCCGATCGACAACGTCGGGATGCTCACCGGCAACATTGCGTGTCGAGCCGATGTCCGTGACGACGTTAAACAGCAACGGTTCGACCCCCTGCTCAGGGCGGAAGTGCGGATGGCGCGTGAATGACTTCAGAGGTAGAAACAGTTTCCAGGGGCCGTAGCGTACGGCCTGGAGCTGATCCTGCTGATAGTAATAGAAAGCGTTGTAAGGCGATTTGGCAGAGGGCTCTCCGAAAACCAGAGAGCGAATGTCGTGGCCGTCAATGATGCGGTCCCGCGGTGGCTCGCCTCCCGCCAGTCGAGCGAATGTCGGCAGCAAATCCATGGTCGTGGCCAACTCGTCGCACACAGTTGCCGCGACAACTTTGCCTGGCCACCACATGATCGTGGGCACCTGAAAGGCACCTTCCGCCGTCGTGTACCCGCGACCAAAGAGCGGTCTGTTGCTGCCGCGCGCCAGACTGCTGATGTCGCGGGCCAGCGGGGCGCCGTTGTCTGACGTCCAAATCACCAGGGTGTGTCTGTCGAGGCCGAGTTGGACAAGTTTGTCCAAGATTTGGCCGGTAGACCAATCGATCTCTTCGATCGCATCCCCCCACGGCCCGTTCCGGCTCTTGCCCTGGAACGCGGGGCTGGCAAACGGGGCCGCGGTGCTGCCAGGCATTGCCTGGGGAAAGTACAAAAAGAAAGGCCGATCCTGGTTCTCGTCGATGAACTTTAGAGCCCGCTGGGTGTAGCGCTTCGTCAACAAGTTCCGGTCGACCGGAGCTTCGATGACGGTTTCATTCTCCATCAGCGGCAGCGGCGGCCAACGCAATCCGTCCATTCGATCACCGATCCGTTGTCCTACGGCTTGCGTCATGTCGTCGCTGTAGGGAATGCCGAAAAAAGAATCGAAACCTTGGCGCGTCGGGAGGAACTCCGGTTGGTCACCCAAATGCCACTTTCCAATAATCGTTGTGGCGTAGCCGAGTCCCTTCAGCAGCTCCGCAATGGTGATTTCGTCAGGATGCAACCCATACGGCGAAATGGGCCGCAACACGTGTCCATCACGTGGGTTCATGTGCATGCCGACTCTTTGTGCGTAACAGCCCGTTAAGAGACTCGCACGCGACGGCGTACAGACGCCCGCTGTTACGTAGTAATGCGTGAACTTACGGCCTTCGCGCGCCATTCGATTCAAGTTCGGCGTGCGATGGACCTGGGATCCGAATGGCTCGATATCTCCGTAGCCCAGGTTGTCGCAAAAGATGACGATAAAGTTGGGCGGACGGGTTTCTGCGGCCGAGCAGTTGGGCAGTACATTGACCGCAAACGTCAACGTGATGGAAAGAATGACACCTAATCGTCCAGGCACTCGTCGTTCTCCTAGCCCGGCCTTCTCACACTCGAGGCGCACCACCGACTGTGGATCGACTCCCCACCCACGATTCTCAGCCAAACGAAACCTACGTTGAAGACACCAAGGTCTGGGTCACCGATTCCTGTAGATCATCTGTTTTACCCGGATGTTGGTCCAGTCGCCGTTGGATAAGCCATTAGGCACCTCTTAAATCTACAAATCCAGATCGGCAAAGACAGGGGCGTGATCGGAAGCAGTCAGTCCTTCCTTTTTCTTTCGATAATCACGGTCGATGGTCACCTCTTTCACCTGCTCTGAAAGGGCAGAAGTAGCCAGCAGGAAATCGATCCTGAGACCCTGATTGCGATGAAAGGACCCTGCCCGGTAGTCCCACCAGGAGAACTTCTGTTCCCGGGGATAGAGTTCACGGAAAAGATCGACGAGACCCCACTTCCGCAAATCCTGAAAGCGTTCCCTTTCCTCTCTGGTGTGAAAGATCCGATCTTCCAGACCCTCCTCGTGCCAGCTATCGATGGAGGTCGGACAGAGATTAAAGTCACCGCAGAGAATCAGAGGCTGCTTCGAGGAGTGGCGGTCGCCCAGGTACGTCGCCAGAGATTCAAACCAGATCAGCTTGCGTGGGAAATCGGGGTGGCCGACATGCTTGCCATTGGGGCAGTAGACGGTAATGAAGGTCAGGTCCCCGATTTGAGCCTCCACCAGCCGAGCCCCCAGGCTCTCCTCTCCCGGAAGTCCCTTCTGCACCGGCCCGGGGGTCTGGCGGCTCAGGATGGCGACCCCGTTCCAGGCTTTCTGGGCTTCCACGACAACTGAATACCCTTCGGACTCGAACACCTGAAAAGGAAACTGGTCCTCATTGACCTTGAGCTCCTGCAATCCGACGATGTCAGGCTCCCTCGATCGAAGCCAGTGCAGGACAAAGTCAAGTCGGGCCCTCAAGCCGTTAATGTTCCAGGTCGCTATGCGCATCTCTGACACTTCACAGGTTGCTTGTTGTGACTGAAAGACCCCCCGTGCCGGAAGGCAAAGTGTAGGAGCCGCTTCCATGCGGCGATCTGATCGGAATCGTAGATACGGTCTTGGAATTCAAGCATGATTTGGAGTCTCTTGAAAAGGAGTCTGATTTTTGAGGACGCCGCGGGAGATCTGCAAGAGCTTGCGCATGCTGGCGACAAGAGCCGCTTTTTTCTCTTCTCCCCGGTTGAGCAGACGCTGATAGTAGACACGAACCGTGGGGTTGTGACGAGTCGCTACGAGAGCTGCGAAGTACAGAGCTCGGCGAACTCTCCAGTTTCCCTGCTTGCTGATGCGTGGTTTCTTGCGAACCGATGTTCCCGATTCCCACTTGACCACATCCAGGCCGGCGAAAGACTCCCACTCTTTAACCGAGTAGTTGAGAGCATCCGAACCATGCTCGCCCAGCAAGGTGGCAGTGGTTTTGGTTCCGATGCCGGGAATGGACTGCAGTAAACAAGCAGCCTCTTGCAAGGCCGGCTGCTGGAGTGATTGCTCGACTTTGTCCAGGATGTTTTTCATTCGCCTCTCCAGCTCCTTCAACAGACTGTCAAAGGATTCGCCCAGGGCGGCTGGAGCGTCCGGATCAGCCAGGGCTTTGTCTCTCTGATCGTGGATTACATCGTAGTGGTGGCGCAGCTGCAGGTAATGTCGAGAAAAAGCTCGTAAATGGCGGTAGGCTTGCTTTTGCGCCTCCAGGGCCGGGGGTGTGAAGGTCTCTGTAAAGTGCACCAGCAAGCGGGCATCCAGAGGATCTGTCTTCGACACCAGGCCGCCTGCTTTGGCAAAGTCTCGCACTCGACGAGGATTGACCACGGAGCCAGCGATCGGTTGGGTTTGAGACTGCAAGAAACAAACCAGTTTTTGCCAATAGGGTCCAGTCGACTCGAGGACAACCTGAAGGTGAGCGTTCTTGGGTAGCCATTGGGCAAAGGCCTGCATGCCCTGCTCATCCATATCGAACTCTCTCTGGCTAAACCCTCTGTGCTGGCGATAGGCAGCATGGAAGGAGTCCTTGCTCACATCCACACCGATCCACAAGATTGATTTCATACAACGATCCTCACTAAGATGGAGTTCACTCTTTCGGCAAGAGGCGGTACCTACCTTGCAAATAGAGGCTCGAAGCCTTGGATACGGTCGGGTATCGAGGAGGGCGCTTATCTACGTCATACAGGCTCTTGAGCCGACGGGCAACCAGAGCGTCTATTCCTCCTCGCCTCTTGCCGACCTTCACAACTTTGAGAAGATCTCAAGACAAGGTTGAAGATACAAGGGGCGACCCTCGTGGTCGGAAAGAAAGGGGACAGTCGGCGCTCCAAAGTGCATCTTTCCGAGCAAGTCGGTTCAAGGATTTGTTGACCTTGCCCTGGACCCGCAATGAGCGAAGCGAATAATTTTTAATTTTTAATTTTTAATCTATGCGAGTTAAGATAAGTGAATAAAAGGTGAACATGAAAGGACGCGGCACCAGTCAAAATCCGGAGAACCGCTTCGAACCCATCCATTTCTGCCGAGACGAAGGCACCGGCCCGGAAAAGACGCCAACACGGTTCTTTCTTGACTCGAGCCGGTCCATTCTGAGCTACAACCTCAGCCCGGACGTGGGGTTTGACGTCAGCCTCAACCCCTACCGGGGCTGTGAACACGGCTGCATCTACTGCTATGCCCGGCCCACCCATGAATACCTGGGTTTCTCTGCGGGGCTAGATTTCGAAACCAGGATTCTGGTCAAAGAAGACGCCCCGCTTCTGTTACGTGAGGAACTCATGTCGCCTCGCTGGCAGCCTCAGCCGATTGCGCTCAGCGGAAATACCGACCCCTACCAGCCCATCGAGCGTGAACTGGGATTGACCCGGCGCTGTCTAGAGGTTTTGAAGGACTTTCGCAATCCGGTGATCATTGTGACCAAGAACCATCTGGTCACTCGCGACATTGATCTTCTTAAGAAGCTGGCCACCTGGCATGCAGTCATCGTCAATGTCTCCCTAACCACTCTGGATGCAAGCCTGTAGCGGGTCATGGAGCCTCGGGCATCGACCCCGGCCAGAAGGATACGGGCGGTGTCGGAACTGATCAGCAACGGAATCCCGGTTCGGGTGCTGGTGGCGCCGGTCATCCCGGGCCTGACCGACCATGAGATCCCGGCCATCCTGGAACAGGCGGCCAGGGCCGGAGCACTGGACGCAAGCTACATTCTCCTCCGCCTTCCTCATGGAGTGAAGGAGCTGTTTGCTTCGTGGCTCCAGCGCCATTTCCCAGAGCGGGCCCGGCGCGTGCTCAAGCGGGTTCGGGAAGTCCGCTCAGGGAAGCTGAACGACCCCAGATTTGCCACCCGAATGAGAGGGGAGGGTGTGTACGCGGAACAGATTCAGGGGCTCTTCCGGGCAACTCGAGAGAGGCTCGGCCTGGGCTGTCAGAGCCTGGAAGTCTCCGCCGCCAGTTTCAGAAGACCGGGCCTCCCAGACCAGAAGGCTCTTTTTGATGGGTTCTAGCTTCGCGGATCTCAGTGAGACCAAAATCCGGCACAGAGTCACTCATGACACCTCCTGGTAATCCCCTTCACAAATAACGCGAACGCTTTTGGATGGGCTCTGAATCAAACCCAGCTCACACTCCACAGCGACTGATTCTCTCACAACTCAGAGACTTCCACCTCTACCCGGGGAATCGACTTGAGCAGATAGAAAGAACAGGCCAGCAGCAGTGGAGAGAACCAGACCCCCGCCAGAAGCTGGCCATACCAGAGCGAGCCGGAAAGGTGAAGCAGCGCGTTGGCGACCATCAACCACCCGTAGATGTAGGCGATGGGTTTCATGCCCCACTTCCCTCGGAAAACAAGCACACTCAGAAGAAGCAAGGTGACTACAGCAAAGATCAGAAGGCCAAGCCAGGTCGAAAAACTGAAAACCGGAAGCGGCGCCCAGGTGAAACGGGCACGGATGGCAAGAACGGAAGGATTGTAGAAGCTGAGAAAGTCATGCCCGGCCTCGTCGAGCACGTGCACGGCAAGGGAGGCCGTCAGCAGTACCCAGGCGATTCCCCATCTGCGGTTTTCGCGGGCGCGGGTGGCCGATTCCATCAACCACAATCTCGGATGCTCCTCTGAGAGCTCAATGCTGGTCGAACTCTCGGAGAAACAGATTTCGCCACCGGACTTCGTAGGGACCAGTTCCCGCCCGGATTTGATGGACCTGAAGTCCCACGAAGCCCGAGCGGAACGAGTCTTCGTCGACCAGATCGGCGATCTTCACACCATTGACCCAGGTTTCAATGCGAGGACCCTTCGCCCTCACCCGGTACTGGTTCCACTCTCCACTCTTGAACACGTCCTGACGAGAGCGATCCTGGCTGAGCCAGCCTCTCCCCGTGGCCTCGGAATAGATAGACCCGGCGCTGCCCTCCGGGCCGGCAGCAATCTCGATCTGAGGGCCATGCACGCGACCATTGTTATAGTCCCCCGACTCCGGGACCGAATCTGAACACCGGAGTTGAGCGGGTCGTCGAGCCTTACCTCAAACTTGAGCTCGAAATCCCCGTAGTCCTCCCGAGTGCAGAGGAAGGCGTTGGGGCTTCCCTCAACCGTCTTTCCCAGGATCACGCCTTTCTCGACGCTGTAGGCGGCCTGGCCGTTTCGCTGAACCCACCCCTTCAGAGTGTGGCTATTGAACAAGGAAATCCAGACACCCTCTTCCTTCCCGGTGGGGTCCCGGTAGGCGGCGTATCGATCATTCAGAAAGTTTGCGCCGGAAGCCGGAATCGACACTTTTCCAGTGGCTCCCCATTCCGTCCCCCGCAGCAGTGTGATCTGGAAGCCGAGACCGCTCATGGCAACTGTGTTGTGACCCAGAGCCGTGTGGAAGATGCGACCTTCCCCAAAAGATACCGCCATCAGTATCGGTTCGTGTTCACCGCTGCCGCCGGTCGAGGTCTCGGAATGGGCCGTCGCCAGTACCTCCACCTGCTCAGCCGGTCCCCGCAGGCGATCGTATAACTCATCCCGGGCATGCACCCACCACCTGGGCAAACCCTCCAAAATGGGATGGTGGGGCTGGCGTGCGACGATCAGGAACTCATGTCGAATGCCATGGCTTCCACCCCGACCGGGGGAGGTGTCTCGTACAACTCTTCCGTCGCGGAAGCGGAGATACGGTCCATCTTTTTCGGTCCTTCCTCTCCAGCCGCCGACTCCGATCATGCGGTTGTACTCCGGCCACTCGGGAAAGGCGTTGTTGGCCCCATGAATGACGACCAGGCCACCCCCGCCGCGGACAAACTCGACAAATCTGTTTCGGGTCCGCTCGGGCCAGGGCCGGCCCTCGGCCACTCCTGCACGGATCATATCGTTGAAAGTGGATACCACCACATCGTAGCCCGAGAAGTCGGGCTCGAAAGGCTGGCCGTCAATCACCGTAGCGGTAGAAACCTCAAAGTTAGGCCCCAGAATGGCCTTGAGGACGGGAGTCGTTTTCTTGTGATCGTGGTGGCGCTCGGTGCCATCGATCAGGAGGATCGCGGGCTTCGAGGTTGCGGCCGCTTGAGGGGCGCTATTGAAGACGGCCAGGATGCAGACCAATGAGACGATTCGAATCGAGAGTGGCATGGCTAGTTCCCTGCAAAGTTGAGGATCTCGCCTCCCTGCGGAGCCACTCTCAATCTTAAGTGATACTTGCGGGAGAAGAAAAGCGGCGAGTTCTGCTTACTGGTCGCGTTCTTGCGAGGACGATTCGCGAGATTTAACTCCTCCTGGTGCATCTCTCAGAGTTAGACGCTCGGGGCGGGGTTCTAGTCGAATCTATCTCTCTCTTTTTTCCTTTACGATCTTGCGAAGAGCTTTGTTCATCTCTTTTCGCTTCTTCTTTTCCCGCAGCGAGGCCGATCGATCCAGCCGCCGATTCTGAAACTCGAGCTCGCTTCTGATCTTGAGATAGTTCTGGTACCGGTCCGGGTCGAGCCGGCCATCCGCGACCGCCTCCTGAACTGCACAATCGGGCTCCGCCTGGTGCCGGCAGTCCCGGTAGCGGCACTGTCCGGCCAGTTTTTCAACGTCCCCAAAGGCTGAGCCAAAACCTGGCTCTGCATCTACGAACTGTATCTCTCTCATGCCGGGCGTATCGAGCACGACTCCTCCCATCGGCAGCAGGAACAGCTCGCGATGAGTCGTCGTGTGACGCCCACGGTCGTCTCCCGGTCTGATTTCCTGTGTCGGAATGACGTCCTCACCCAGCAGGCGATTGATCAGAGTCGATTTGCCCACGCCCGAGGAACCCAGGAATGCAATCGTCTTGCCCTTTTCGAGATTGGGGTTGAGGCTGGAGAGCCCCTGTCCTGTCAGGCAGCTTACAGCTGCCACCGGAATCCCCAGCGCCACCTTCTCCACCTGCATCATCTTCCGAGCAGGGTCCGGGCACAGGTCCGCTTTACTCAGAACGATCACAGGACGGGCTCCGCTGTCCCAGGCCAGGATCAGATAACGCTCCAGACGTCTCAGGTTGTAATCCCGGTTCAGCGACATCATGACGAAGATGGTGTCGATATTGGCGGCAATAGCCTGCTCCCGGGAGCGCCGCCCGGGCACCTTGCGGAGAATGAGGCTGGAGCGGATCAGCACCTCCTCGATGATGCCCTTTTCGTCCATGTCCGGACTGACTGCCACCCAATCGCCGACCACCGGATATGTCCCCCGGCGCCGCAGTTTCCCCCGAACACCCGCCTCCATCTCCCCCCCCGGGCAGACCAGCTGAAACCTCCCATGCTGTTGGCGAAGGACCCGGCCGGGAAAGGACTCTGGTCGGGCCAGTTCTGTGAACTCTTGCGCCCGCTCTGGGGTCCACCCAAAGCATCTCAACCTGTGGTCTTTGACCGATCTCTTCGGGCTTTCCATCGCGGGATCTGACACTGAATTCGCTACCATTATAAGACCACCTATCGAGGTGCCAGGATGTTCTACCCGCGCAAGTCTGGAGTTGTTCCGGTGAGGCGCCTTGAGGTTGAGACTGCTCAGGACTTCTTGCCCAGGACAAAGTCTTGCATGGCAGCGATGGTCGCGAAGTTTTCGACCAGCATCTCCTGGGGTTCGATTTGAATCTGGAAGGTCTGCTCCAGGAAACGCATCAAGGTCAGGACCCCCATTGAGTCGACAATCCCTTCGCGAAAAAGCTCCGTGTCCTGGTCGATTCGAGACGGGTCAGGGGCACCGAAGTGGTCTCTGACAAACGAGGTGATCTGCCTGATCACGACGGCGGAGTTCAGATCTGGTTCCGTCACGGGTGACTCCGGACGGGCTTATATGCCCTCACGTAGCTGTTCGTATTCAGCAAGGACAGGGGGCAGTGCTCAATCTCTGTGAATCCGGCTTCCCCCAACCAGATCGTGGTTTCTTCGACGGTGTGGTTTTCTCCCCGCTGAGATCCGCACAGCATGATCAGGTCGAGAATGGCCGGCCAGCGCTGGCCCAGGCCTCCGCTGCCCAGAAACTGCGCCTGGACTACCAGCGAACCTCCCGTCTTGACCCTGGGGAAGAGGCGACTAATCAGCTTTCGGCTCTGCTTGTGACCCAGCATGTGGAGCGTGTTCGAAATGAGAATGACATCGTAGCTTCCAGGAATCTCATCTTCCAGCAAATCCAGCGGAAGATAGTGGATCGGGTTCTCCAAGTCGTTCCACCGCGGTAACCGGCTGGTCTCTTCGATTACGGAAGGAAGATCGGCCAGAAACAGCTCCAACCGTGGATTTCCCGAGGCCAGATGGTAAGCATAGGTTCCCGGACCGCATCCCAGGTCGAGGAGCGAGGAGGAACCGGTCAGATCGAGGAAGTCGCCCAGTTCCCGTCCCCGCAGCCGCGCGTAGGTGTCCATGGCTCGATTGAAGCTCTCGGCTGCTCCGGGTTTGGCCTCGAAGTCTGCGGCCAGATCGATAACCGGTTGCCCACTGAGAACGGCTTCATCGAGTTGTCCGAAAACCCCGTAGAGAGTATCGAGAAAGCGAAGCCAGTCTCCCAGGTAGTATTCCGGTGAACCTTTCAGAAGGACTGTCCGGGATGGTCTTGAGAGTCTGAAGTGCTCGCCGTCCAGGCTTTCCACAAACTCCATGGTGGCGGCACAGCGCAAGAGCCGGCCCAGGCACCTGGCATCGGCTCCGGTCTTGCGGGACAGCTGACTGATCGAGGCAGCGCTCTGCCCGAGGGCCTCGAACAGATCGAGACGGAGCAGCGCAAACATCACCGAGGCCTCGAAAAACCCCTCCATTTTGGAGAGAATCGAAATCTGGTCACGAATGGCATCGCTTCGGTCCACGTGCAGCCCTTCCCGGAAAGCGTCTAGGTTAGCAGACCCCGTTTGTCCCGGCAAAGACAACCCGGACCACGTGTTGAGCGGCAGCCCGTCTCTTCGTTAACCCGGATTACTCATCCCGAATTATTCATAAACCCGGATTATTCATAAGTTTTTGGATTCGGGTTAAGATGCCAGCATGGAGAGGAGGTTCCGGCGCCTGCCAGACCGATTCTATTTCTTCGGGCTGTTGGCAGTCCTGGCCGCTTTGCCCCGGCAGGCGGCCTACTCGCTGGCCCGAAAGCTGGGGCGGTCGCTGGAGAAAAAGCACCCCGAAACCCGGGAAGCCATCCTGGAAAACCTGCGCACACTCTCCCTTCGAGAAACCGCCCGGGATCTCCGTCCACTTGTTCGAAACTGCTTCGAGCACATTGCTTGTGAAGACCTCGACGCCTACTACTATCCCTTCTGGTCCTCGCAGAATCTGGCCAGCTACTTCGACGTTTCCGGGCTCCGGCATCTGGATCGGGCCCTGGATCAGGGCAAAGGCGCCATCCTGCTGACCGGTCACCTGGGAGCGGTCTGCGCGGGCATGGTCGCACTGGGAGTTCTGGGATACCCTATTCGTCACGTGGCTCGTGACTACCGGGCGGATACGTCGATCGAGCCGGCCTTCCGAAACTTCGCCCTGATCAAGATTCGGTGGATGGAATCCAAGATGGGCCGCCCGCTGATTTACGCTCACAGTGACGACACTCCGAATCTGGCAAGGTCAGTGCTGAAGATCAAACAGGCCCTGTCCAATAACCAGCTTGTCTCCATGGCGATCGATGTGGATCCGACCTGGGTGAACGACGCCGTTTCGGTGAGCTTTCTAGGACGACGATGCCGGCTCACCTCGAGCCTGGTGCGTCTGGCCTATGACTGTCAATGTCCGATCATTCCCTACTTCAACCTTCGTCATTCTCGATCCTGGTTCCGGCACCGGCTGGAGGTCCTGCCCGAGTTGGAGCTGTCCGGCCATCTCCTGTCCGATGTGCAATGTTGTGCGGACCAGCTGCAAACCGCGATCCAGGGCGATCTTGCTCAATGGTTCAGCTGGGATTCCCTGGCCCAGTACTCACAAGAGGTTAAAGGAACGTGAAACGTTAAACGCGAAACGTGGAACCTCTTAGAGCCCCAGCACCCACGCAAAAATCAGTGGCGCCACGATGCTTGCGTCGGATTCGATCATGAATCTGGGAGTCCCGACGCCGAGTTTGCCCCAGGTGATCTTTTCGTTGGGGACCGCTCCGGAATAGGAACCGTAACTCGTGGTTGAGTCTGAAATCTGACAGAAATAGCTCCACACGGGGATCTCTTTGCGTTTCAGATCCTGGCTCAGCATGGGCACAACGCAAATCGGAAAGTCACCTGCGATCCCACCGCCAATCTGGAAAAGGCCAACGGGTGCTCCCTGGGACTCCCTCGCATACCAGTCAGCCAGGGCCATCATGTACTCGGTTCCCGACTTCACAATACCCGGACTCAGTCCCCCCCTCATGCAGTGGGCGGCGAACATGTTACCGAGTGTCGAGTCTTCCCAGCCGGGTACTACCAGAGGGATGTCCATTTCACAGGCGGCAACCACCCAGGAATCTGCTGGATCGATCTGGTAAAAGGGCTCAAGGTCGCCTTCCCGCAAAACCTGGAAAACATATTCGTGGGGAAAGTGACGTTCACCTTTTTCCTCGGCCAGCAGCCATTGGCTCAGCACTTGTGCTCCCAGGGGACGCATTGCCGCCTCTTCAGGGATGCAGGTATCGGTGACCCGATTCAACCCCTGCCCAAGCAGCCTGCGTTCGTCTTCGGCATCGAGCTCCCGGTATCCGGGAACTCTCAGGTAGTCGTCATGGGCCACCAGGTTATACAGATCCTCCTCCAGATTTGCCCCGGTGCAGGAAATGATGTGGACCTTTCTCTGGCGAATCATCTCTGCCAGGGAGCATCCCAGTTCCGCCGTGCTCATGGCTCCCGCGAGCGTGATCATCATCTTGCCGCCCCCCTCGAGAAGCTCGCAATAGGCTGCGGCCGCGTCCACGAGCGTAGCGGCGTTGAAATGCCGAAAATGATGACGCAGGAATTCCGTAATGGGACGCTGACTCATCCGGGTTTCACATTCCACGACATTGCGTTCCAGGTTCCACGTTCCACGACCTTCAAGCTTCAACCTTCAAGCTTCAACCTTCAACTAGCTTCGCCCCAGCGAAGCTAGGGCCGCGCAGCACAGGCGGTAGAGCAGCCGGGCACCGATGTACGCGTCTGAGAGATCGATGCCCGGAACCACCTCGCAAAGGTCGAAAGCCACAATTCGCCTCCCACTGGCCACGATCTCATCGACCAGGTAAAGAGCTTGTTCGAACATCAATCCACCCGGCGCCGGCGTGCCCGTGCCAGGGCAGAGCGAGGGTTCCAGGCCATCGATGTCAAAGCTGATGTACACATTGCCAGGAAGGTCGGGCAGGATCTGGCCACAGAGCTCGGACCAGGTGGCCCCCTCGAGGCTCCTGCGCCACAGGCTGCGACCTTCAACAAGAACAACTCGGCCGGACTCTCGAGCGACTGTTTCCACTTCCTCCCGGCTGTAGTCTCGAACCCCCACTTGAACCAGTTTCCGGATCCTGGGACAGCCCAGTGCGTTGAACATGATCGACGCGTGGGAGAATTCAAAGCCCTGATAGCTTTGCCTCAGGTCCGAATGTGCATCAATCTGCAGGATCCCAAAGTCGTAGCCCTGGTCGGCCACCGCCTGAATCAGGCCCAGTGGAGCACTGTGATCGCCGCCCAGGACGGCTGGCAGTTTCCCCTTCTTCAGGACATCGATCGATCTGGCCCGCACCCATCTCACCATCTCACGGCAGCCCTGATTCACCTCGTCCTGAAGCTCTCGAGTTCGAGAAGAGAGATTGCCGCTCTCGATATCCTCGACAACCGACTCAGCGAGTCGTCTCAGGCATCGGCCCCGTTTCTTCCAATTTTCTGGAACCTGGATCATGGCGATTCCCTTCTTCCAGGCTTCCGGATAGGCCGAGTCATAGAGATCCACGTGCGATGACGCCTCTAGAATCGCCTCGGGCCCTCGTGCCGTCCCGGTCCGAAACGTGACTGTCACTTCCCAGGGAACGGGGATCACGATCAGCTGAGCGGTCTCGGTGTCAAAGGGCAGATCCCACAGCGTGTTCCTGCTGGGCGCCCGGCTGGGGTCGAAAGGGGAACGATTCTCGGATGTCATGGTTGATCCATCTATCCTGCACGACTGACGCCTGCAAGGTTACAGATTCCACTCTACTCTACGCGTTTCACGTTCCACGTTCCACGCTCCTGCGTTTTCAGGCCCCGGGCCCGCTCAAGAGGATGTCCATCTGATTGTCGGTCTGCTAATATCGACGGTATCTAGCAGTCCTTGGTGCGGGCTCGCGCCAGCAAGAGCAAGAGTAAGTATGTCAAGAAACCTGATCTTCTCGGTCACTCTCTTGGCGATGATCTGCTTCGCTCCTGGGAAGAGCAGGGGCTGATTCAGCCGGGAGTTTCCGAACCGCGATGAGAAGATCGGGCGCGCGAAGTGGACGGTTGGGGTCGTTGATTGCCAGGATGAAGTGGATCTGGCTCTCCGTGATTCCGCTGTCATGGCTAGCCGGCTGCCAGCCCCAGGCTCCTGATCCCGATTACAGTCCTCCTCACAGTCCGCAGGCCGCCCTCGACACATTTGAGCTGGCCCCCGGCTTCGAGATCGAGGTGTTTGCGGCAGAGCCGCTGATTCGAGATCCGGTTGCCATGGAGGTGGACGAGGATGGACGTATCTATGTGGTCGAAATGGGGGGTTACCCACTGAATACCGAGCCCATCGGGAGAATTCGTCTTCTCCTCGACCAGGATGGCGACGGTCAGCCCGACGAGAGCCGCGTCTTTGCCGACGGACTGGTCCTGCCCACGGGTGTGATGCGTTGGAAAAAAGGCATTCTGGTCACGGCCGCTCCGGATCTTCTTTACCTGGAAGACAGCGATGGAGACGGCCGGGCTGACGTGCGTGAGACCGTGTTGACGGGATTTGCCTTTTCCAACCCGCAACACACAGTCAATTTTCCCGTTTACGGTTTGGACAACTGGATCTACCTGGCCAACGAAGGCGGCTTCGGAGCGATCATCTTCCAGGAGAAATTTGGGGACCGGGGTGGCCGGATCCACTACCCGAACCGGCCCGACTCAACCGCTCTGGAGGAGAGTCGTTCTTCAGTCCGTCTCCAACCCGACACGGGTGGACTCGAAAACCTCTCGGCCCCCACCCAGTTCGGACACTCTTTCGACGAGTGGGAACGCTACTTTACTCTCAACAACGCGGTTCACGCCCGTCACGTGGTCATCGCTGCTCCCTACCTTCGGCGCAATCCTGAGCTCTTTCTCGGATCGGCCATGCACCGGGCATCCGATCATGGAACCTACGCCCAGGTTTTTCCCATCACTCACAATCCACGCTTTGAACTGCTCACAGCGGCCGGGGAGTTCACCTCGGGATGCAGTCTGACTCATTATCTGGGAGGCGGCTTTGGACCGGAACTGGAGCACTTCTCACTGGTCGCCGAGCCCGTACACAACCTGGTCCACATGGACGTCTGGTCCGAAAGCGGTTCGACCTTCACGGCGAGTCGCGTCCATGAGGAGAGCGAGTTCCTGGCTTCCACCGACAACTGGTTTCGACCGGTGTTCTTCTACAATGGACCGGACGGGTCCATCTACCTGGTCGACTATTACCGCGAGATGATCGAACACCCGGAGTGGACGTCCACCCGCTACCACCAGGATTCAGAGGATCTCTATCGTGGAACCCGAGAAGGCCGCATCTACAGGGTTTTCCCGCAAGGGAAGCAACCCTCCTCGCAGCCCGTCCAGTTGAGCAGGACCCCCTCCCGGGAGCTGGTCTCCCTGCTCGGCCATCGGAATGGGTGGTGGAGGAGAACCGCTCAGAGACTTCTGGTGGACAGACAAGCCGGGGAGGTTCAGCCGGACCTGATGGCGCTTCTCGAGTCGAGCCCCCGGCCCCTGGCCAGACTCCATGCCCTGTGGACGCTGGAGGGTCTGGACGTGCTCGCCCCAGAAATGGTCCTGACAGCTCTCTCCGATGCCCATCCGGGTGTGCGTGAGAACGCAGTGATTCTGAGTGAGCGGTACTTGAGCGAGTCCGATGAGCTCCGTGAGCGGATGTTGGGACTGGCGGCGGACTCCAGTCAGAGGGTGCGCTTCCAGGTGCTGCTCAGCTCGGGCTTTCTCTCTTCTCCGCATGCCCGCACGGTTCGCGACCAATTGTTGCTGGAAGGAATCGCTGACCCCTGGGTTCCGATTGCCGCGCTCAGCGCTTCCTCGGACGAAGCCCCCAGGCTGCTGGAACTAGCCGTTTCCCGCCTCACTGAGGAAGACTCGGAGGGAGCAAAGATCCTGTTCAGAACTCTCGCTTCCGTGCTAGGTGCAAGACAGAAGGAGGGAGAGATTTCGGCGCTTTTCACTCGGATCCTGAGTGTGCCGGGTCCCGACTGGTGGAAGTCGGAGATGCTGAGAGGTCTGATAAAAGGAACTCGCGCCAGCGCCTCCACGCTTCTTGCGGAAGGGGATCTTCAGGAACAGATCCTGCGAGTCTTTCTGGAGACCTCTTCGTCACTCCGGTCCGCCGCTCTCGAATTGATCGAACTGGCCGGATTTCCAGAGGGATCTCTCACCGATCAGACACTGGAACGGGCGGCAATGGCGGCGGCGGATCCGGACTCGGCACCTGAACTGCGGACCGAGTCGATTCAACTCCTGGGTCTCTCCAGGAACACTGAGTATCTTCCTCTCTACAGCAAACTGATGGCGCCATTGACACCCGAAGCCCTCCGTGTGGCGGCCATAGAGGCGATCGGCCCAGTCGGAGGAGAGGCCACCTGGGAGAAACTGATTTCAGGCTGGAGAAGCTTTACGCCACCCGTTCGCGATGCTGCGGCCCAGGCGCTTCTGAGATCGGATGCCGGAATCGATGCTCTTCTCAACGCCCTGGAGGAAGGACTCGTCTCGCCCTGGTCTTTGGCCTTTCGACAGAAGCGTGCCTTGGTGATGAATCGAGATCCTCGCGTGAGAGAGCGGGGACGGGCCCTGCTGCACGAGCCCGACAAAGCTCGTCAGGAGGTGGTTGAGACGTATGAGGCCGTGCTTTCCCGGGAAGGAGATGCTGCTCTGGGACATGAAGTCTACCGCCGGGAATGCTCCAAGTGCCATCAGTTTCGGGGAGAAGGGAGCACCGTGGGACCCGACCTGGAAACCGTGCGGACTCGCCCGGCAGCCATTCTCTTGCGTGACATCCTCTTGCCCAGCGAATCGATCGCACCCGAGTATCAATCCTACGTGGTGGAGAGAATCTCGGGAGGAATCGAAGCGGGGGTTCTGAAGGAGCACAACCCGCAAGCGCTCATCTTGCTGCTGGAAGAAGCCCAGGAGATCGTCATTCCCCGCGACGACATCCGGCGTTTTTACGTTGCCGATGTGTCCGCCATGCCAGGCGATCTGGAGACGTTGGTGTCGGTCCAGGAAATGGCGCACCTGCTGCGGTTTCTCAAGACCAGATAGGTTCTGGGTTCTAGGTTCTAGGTTCCACGTTTCCTGACAGGGAATGTAGAAGCGGGTTCCATCGCGCGGTCTGATCGGATTCGTAGGGGCGACCCTTGTGGTCGGAAAGAAAGGGGACAGTCTACTTTCTTTCCGGTGCTGGAAGCTTCAGGACCACAAAGGTCAGCCACGCCGGAAAAAAGTAGACTGTCCCCTCAGCAAAGGATGCAGAATGTGGCGGTAATACCCGAACTCCTGCTGACCGTGAGTGTGGTTTTTTCCGGTGGCACGTCCTCGCCGGCGGTGTCCCCGGGATTCCGACGGAAGGGCAACAGCAGGAGGGCTTTCAATGGGAGATCCACTCCCGTTTCCACGAGGCCTACCCGAACCGAATCCCCCGAGACCGGTCGGAGATAGCTGAACAGGGCCCTGTCCCACAAAGAGAAAATCGTCCCGTAGTTCCGGTTGTGCTCTTCCCTCTTCACTGAGTGATGGATCAGATGCAACGAGGGAGTGACAAAAATGAGAGCCAGCAGACGGTCCAGTGGCTCGGGCAGCCGGACATCAGTGTGGACCAGCAGGTTGAAAAACCCGTAAACGAGCTCGAAAACGATGAGACCCAGGACCGGCAAACCGGAAACGAGGACCACCAGCAACCGCACACCCAGGGAGATCAGAAGCTCGCCGGTGTGAAAACGAACTGCCGTCGACGTATCGAACGTCGCATCGGAATGATGCACTACGTGAAAACGCCACAACAGCGCCCAGACGTGATTGGCGCGGTGCCAGAGATAAGCAACGAGGTCGAGCAGCAGGACCGTCAGCACCACCTGGAACGGGTAAGAGAGACCCAGAATCTCAAAGGCGCCCCCGTTTCCTTCCCGCACCGAAACAGCCAGAGCTGAGGCGCAGGCGCCACAGATCAGAGCCAGAAGAACCGCATTGATGAGGGCCATCGGAACATTGACCTTCCAGTTCTTCAGAAGGTCCCTGATCGCCAGACGATTCGGGAATATGATTTGCAGGGCCACGACCAGGGCAAGAGACAGCAGGAATCCCAGCCCCTTGTAGTAGTTGAAGCTGTAATAGATCTGGGCATCCAGTTCAGGATTCATGGGCTGGGATCACTGCTCCGGCGGGAGTCGCTTGACCAGTAGGTCCTCGCCCGGCACCAGGTCCTCCTGGTGCTTACGCAGGATCTCCCGGATTTCAGCGATGACCTCCGGATGGTCCTTGGAGATGTCAAACCGCTCAGAGGGATCCCGGTCGAGGTGGAAGAGCAGCGGCGGATCGTGCTGCTTCTCTACCAGGTTGTGGCCCCACTCCGGCTTGGTGAAGAAATGCGCTTTGAAGGGGCCTTTCCGCACTGCCCAGACCCTCCTTCCCCGATAGCAGAGCAAAGTTTTCCGGGGACTTTGACCTCCCCCGAGCAGGACCGGCGAAAGGTCCACTCCGTCAATGATCCGGTCACCCGGCACCTCGCCCCCGGCTAACCTGATCGCCGTGGTGAAGAGATCCATAGCAGAGCCGATACCGGCGACAACGCCCGGCCTGATTCGGCCGGGCCACCAGAAGATGGCAGGAACGCGGATGCCCCCCTCCCAGGTCGTTCCCTTCTGGTCGCGCAGCAACCCGGAAGATCCTCCGTGTTCCCGGAAGGCCGCCCAGGGGCCGTTGTCGGACGTGAAGATAACCAGTGTGTTCTGTGCCAGCCCTTCCTCGCGCAGAGCGTCCAGGATCTGCCCCGTGCTCCAGTCCAGCTCTTCGACCGCATCTCCATAGGGTCCGGCCAGGCTCTTACCCCGGAACTGCGGAGAGGAGAACAAGGGGACATGGGGCATGTTGTGGCTTAGATAGAGGAAGAAAGGTCCCTTCTTGTGGCGCCGGATAAAGCGAATGGCTTCCTCTGTGTAGTTCTTGGTTAGCTTGGTCTGATCCACCGGGCGTTCCAGCGTTTCCTCATTCCGGATTAAAGGAATGTCCCAGTATTCGCTGCGCGAGTCGTAGAAAAGAGACACCTCCCAGCCCCTTTTCCCGACGAAAGCGTGCCTCCATTCGTCACTAACTTTCTCGTCGTTGGAATAGGGGGTTCCGTAGTAATAGTCGAAACCACGCCGGGTGGGCAGATAGCGGGGCAGATGACCGAGATGCCATTTCCCTAGATACCCGGTTGCATAGCCCTGACTGCGGAGCACTTCCGAAACGGTTATTTCCTCGTCCGGCAGGCCAGCCGCCGCGTTGTGCGGCAGGACCCAGGTCCGATCACTGACCAGTCCGCTGCGGATAGCATGGCGCCCCGTGATCAGGGCGGCCCGACTGGGCGTACAGACAATGGCTCCGGCATAGAAGCTGGTCCATTTCTGTCCTTCCGAAGCCATGCGATCCAGACTGGGCGTGTGAATCGTCGGATTCCCGAAGCAGCCCAGGTCTCCGTATCCCATATCGTCAACAAGAATAATGATGATGTTGGGGGAGTCCGCCGCCAGAGCCGGAGCGAGACCGGTCAACAGGATCAGGCCTGCAACGATCAGCAGTCCCCGATAACCAAGCATCAACTTCCTCCTCGTGCCTTGCCAGCAACGCAGATCCCTGGCGCGCGATCGCGTGCGACTTTCACCACGGGCTGACTAGGACCCCATTCTGAAGATGTCCTCCTACGTTTACAAGACCCTCCGCCTGTCGTATGCTGCAGGCTCGGAGAGATATGGTGCGACCTGGAAGCTCTGACGGTCGCGGCCCTGAGGCTCCTCCCACGCTTGGAGATCCCAAATCGTGGAACGTGGAACTTGGAACCTGGAACGCCGCGAGCGACAGCGAGACATGACTGACAGCCTCATTCGAGTCATCCGAACGAGCCCGCTGATCCTGTTCATTGCACTCACGTCGGCTTCTCCGGGCCATGCCCAGCCCCCCGACCGATCAGTACTCGAAACCCTGACCGAAAGCCACCTGCGCCCCTCCCTCGAGGTGTTTCGGGAGTTTCTCAGGATACCCAACGATGGACATTATCCGGAGCATGTCGAGCAGAACATGCAATGGATGGAGAGAGCCCTCACGCAAAGGCGCTTCACTACCCGGCGTCTCGAGACCGCGGGCGCACCGCTGCTGCTGGCGGAACGGCCGGCCGCAGGAACGAAACCTACGCTTCTCATCTACTTGCACGTCGACGGCCAGCCGGTCGACCCATCCCGCTGGGATCAGGAGAGTCCTTACAGACCCGTTTTGAAAGAAAATGTTGGCCGTCAGTGGCGGGAGATTCCCTGGGAAAAACTCTCCGGCGAGCTGGATCCTGAGTGGAGAATATTCGCCAGATCTTCTTCAGATGCAAAAGGCGCGGTCATGATGTTCCTGACGGCTCTGGATGCCTTCCAGGAAGGCGGCTGGAAAGAGAGCTTCAACCTCAAGGTCATTATGGACTTTGAAGAAGAGATGGGCTCGCCCAACCTCCCTCCAGCAGTTCCGGTGCACCGCGAGGCACTGCAGGCAGACATGCTCCTCATGCTGGATGGCCCCCGCCACTACAGTAATCGTCCCACCCTGACCTTCGGGGCCCGTGGTATTGCAACTCTGGAGCTGGTTGTTCACGGAGCCAGGGTTGCCCAGCACAGCGGGCACTTCGGGAACTATGCCCCCAATCCGGCTCAGCGCCTGGCCGAGCTTCTTGCTTCGATGGAAGACGGAGAAGGGCGGGTGACCATCCCGGGGTTTTATGACGGTGTCGTGCTGGACCAGGCGGCCCTGGACGAAATGAGTGAGGTTCCCGATGATGAAGTCGAAATCCTCAGGATAATGGGTGTGGCCGAGCCAGAAAGAGTCGGTGCGACGCTACAGCAGGCCATTCAGTATCCCTCGTTGAATGTTCGGGGGATGGCCTCCGGCTGGGTTGGCGAGGCCGTACGCACGATCATCCCTGCTTCCGCTTTGGCCGAGATTGACATCCGTCTGGTTCCGGAAACATCGGCTGAACGGCTCCAAAGACTGGTCCGCGATCACATCCTGCAGCAGGGTTACTTTTTGGTAAACGGGGAGCCGACTGACGAGGAGCGGGGCCGCCACCCTCGCATCGCCTCACTGAAATCGAAGTACTCTTACGAGGCCTTCCGAACACCCCTGAATTCACCGCTCGGGATCTGGTTGACTGGAGCTCTGGAGAGGGCCTTCGGGGCGAAGCCCGTCCGCATTCGGATGTCCGGAGGATCGATACCAATGGCCCCTTTCATTCGGACCCTGAACACTCCTGCAGTCATGATCCCTACCGTGAACTCCGATAACAACCAGCACAGTCCCAACGAGAACCTGAGAATCGGAAACTATCAGGAGGGTATTCTGACCTTTCTGGCGGTTCTCACTGAGCCCTTCCCTCCGTAGGACCCTCCGTGGTCCGATCAGATCGCAGCGTGGAAGTGTGTGGTGCCATGAGCTGAAACCTCGTTAGCTACTAGTCCTCAGAGGGGCTGCGCCGAAGAGCGTAGTCAATAGCTTCCTGAGGGACCCGATAGCTTTCCCAGAAGCTGTTCCCCTGATACCCGACATGCTCCACGCCGATCGGGCTCGTGAAGAAGGCGTCGACTGTCATTCGTCTTACCCAGACGAAGAAGCGGCCACCCGGCCCCAGAGTGGACGTCGGCTCTGGGGTGTACCGAAGGAAGCCCAGGTTCGACGGATCCGTTTTGAATCTGGCATTGCGGACGTCTTGTTCTTTTCGTTCTTGATGCCGGGCTTCCCCGGCCAGCGCTTTCAGCATTCTATGCTGCTGCTCCTCCTGGGCGTCCGCAAAGGAGTTTCCTCCCTGTCGCTCCATGGCCCGATCGAGCCAGGAAATCCCTCCTGTATAGATGCGGGCCAGCTCTTGGTTCTGGCTGCACAGGAGGTCAATGAACTCGGGAGCCCCGGCCTCCACGGCACTGCCGGAGGTATCGTCTGCCGGGATGATCAGCTCGGCCAGCCGCACCACGGTTCGGAATTCACGGTCGTTGAAGAACCTGGGCTGATAGGAGCTCCCCTTTGCCTTCTCTTCCTGAATCAGGACGTGGACAAAGCGGCCGGCTTCAAGCGTGATCCCACTGGATCCCGCCGCCGTAAGGGCCACTGCGATTGACCGCAGCATCTGCCGGCGGCTGAACTCTCCGGAAAGGGGGTTGGGCTTCTTAGACTCAGACATGACCTTTCCTCATTTCTTCCGCCAGGTAATCGCAGGCACGCCAGGACAAGGCGTTAATCGTCAAGGTTGGATTCTTGTCGGGATTACCGACGAAACACCCTCCGTCCACGACAAGCAGATTGGGATTCTCATGACTCTGGTTGAATCGGTTGAGGGCCGAGCTGCGTGGATCGTCCCCCATTCGGACCGTCCCTACCTCATGGATGATGGTCCCGGGAATCGAGATCCCCTGCGCTTGAGTGGTCGGCTTGGAAAGCCCTTCCACGGTTCCTCCCATGGTCTCGATGATTTCGCGGGAGGTCGATTCCATGTGCCGGGCCTGCTTCCATTCGTAATCGCTCCAGCGAAAATGGAAGCGAAGGACCGGGATTCCGAACTGGTCGACAACCTCCGGATCAATCTCGCAGTAGCTCAGGTTGTTGGGTATCATCTCACCCCGGCCCGCGAAACGCACAAAACAGCCGTACTCGCGACGGATGGCGGCTTTCAGGTCACGACCGTAACCGCCGTGCCGCCGAATCGTACTTTCCCCGAAACCAATCTGCGGCTGGCGGTAACCACCGTTGATCTCGATGTGGTACCCGCGCGGAAAGTCCTTGTTTTTCTGGTCGAAGAGCCACCAGGGCATGTAAAGATGGGCCCCGCCGGCCCCATCGGAGTCATATCGAGGCAGACCTTCCAGAGCAGGCACATAGCCGGACAGGCTGAGGCCCACGGTGTCCATGAGAAACCGCCCTACAACTCCCGAGTTATTCGCCAGACCCCGCGGGAAACGACTCGACTTCGAGTTCAGGAGCAGCCTCGCCGATTCGCAGGCACTGGCGGCCAGCACCAGAACGCGGCAGTGGATTCGCTTTTCTTCACGAGTGGTCTTGTCGATGTAGGAAACACCGGTGACCTTGCCCTCGTCGTCGGTAAGGATCTCTCGTGCCATCGAATTGTCAAAGATGGTGAGTTTGCCGGTCTCCAGGGCCGGCAGGATCTCGACCGTGCTGGAAGAATAATTGGAGACGGTCTGACATCCCCGGCTGCACATTCCACAGTAGTGACAGGGCTGACGACCGTTCAAGGGTCGAGTGATGACCGCCCTGCGGTTGGCAATGCAAGGAATCCCGAGCCGATCGCACGCCTTCTTGATCACGAGTTCGTGGACTTTGGGTGGTGGGGCCGGTTGAAAGATCCCGTCGGGGGCGCTGCGGATGCCTTCCACGGTTCCCGTCACACCGATGAACGCCTCGGCCCGATCGTAATAAGGCCCGATGTCCTGGTAAGTAATCGGCCAGTTCGTCCCCAGTCCGTCCAGGTCATAGGGGTGGAAATCATAGTCGCTGAAGCGGAAGGACATCCGACCGTAATGATTGGTCCGGCCGCCCAGAACTCTGGACCGAAACCACCGAAACTGGCTGCCCTCTGCCACCGTGTAGGGCTCACCCTCGAGTTCCCAGTCCCCAAAAGTGGCAGTGAAGTATCCAAACGACTTACCTTTCCCAAAATAAGCCTCGCCCTGCTCGCCCGCCCCACGATGCGGCAGGTCGTGGGGCCAGGCGTGCTCCTTGAAGTCCCGCCGCGGATTCAGCATGGGTCCGGCTTCCAGCAGTGCCACTTCAATTCCCTTCTCGGTGAGGACGCGAACTGCCGTCCCTCCGCCGGCTCCGGAGCCGATCACGACGACGTCAAACTTGCGAGGGCTGGTTTGCAGGTATGCCATGTGCCAATTCTCGCAGTTCCAGACTGAAGATTCCAGCGTTCGAAACCTGTTCCGGCTTTCGGGTTCCGGGTTCCGGATTCAAGTTCCGGAGGGCGTGTCAACAAACGGTTAGTTGGCCCGCGCATTGACTGTAGGGCACGGTTATTAACCGTGCCGAACTGTACCCGGTGGCACAGGTCATCGGTTTCCGGGCCATCGTTGCCATCTCCATTGGTTCGGCACGCCAGGTTGGCGTGCCCTACGAATCACACCCGGCGGTCGCAGCCCGAGGCTCTCCCACTTCAAGAGCGCGCAACCCGGACCCCGGAACGCGGAACGCGTAACATGGACTCGGAACTCGGAACACGGAACTTCTGAAATAATGGCAAAATAGATCACCACACTGGAGAGTTATGGAATTCGTAGAGCAACGCCTTCCAGACGTGCGCCGAATCGTGGTCAAGGTAGGCACCAACCTTCTGCAAGGAGAGGAGCAGGGCCTGAACTTGAAACTGATTGATCACCTTGCCTTTCAATTCACCCGGATGAGAGAAGAAGAAAGGGAGTTGATCCTGGTCTCCTCGGGGGCCGTGGGCGCAGGGGCCTTCGCGCTGGGTCTGGATCATCCGCCCACCGACTTGAGTCAACGACAGGCGCTGGCCGCGGTCGGGCAATCCCGGCTCATGCAACAGTATGCGCTGGCCTTCAACCGACACGGGTTGTCGGTGGCCCAGGTCCTGCTGACACGCAATACCTTTGACAGTCGAGAACTGTATTTGAACACGCGCAATACTCTGGAGACACTATTGCACTGGGGAGTCGTTCCCATCGTCAACGAGAACGACACGGTGGCGGTTGAGGAACTGAAGTTTGGAGACAACGATCAACTCTCCGCCCTGATCGCCGGGAAGATTGGAGCGGACCTGCTGATTCTTCTCACAGACGTGGACGGCCTTTATGATCGCCCGCCCGGTCAGCCGGGGGCCCGACGAATTCCCGTCGTCTACAAAGACCGCGATACCGATCTTGTTGTCGGCCAAGAAACCGGCGGCAGCTTCGGGCTGGGAGGTATGCCGAGCAAGCTGCGAGCGGTCTCTCTCGCCGGCGATGCCGGCATCCTGGCGAACATCTGTGGCGGTCGCACGGAGACCATCATCCTGAGGGTGCTCGCCGGTGACTCCGTCGGGACCTGGTTCGAACCCCGCGAGAAGAAGATCTCGGCTCGAAAACGGTGGCTCGCTGCCGGGAAAACGCCGGTCAATGCGACCATTCGCGTCGATCGGGGCGCCCAGACAGCCATTCAGTCGAGGGGGAAAAGCCTCCTGCCTTCAGGTGTTGTCGACGTTCAGGGCAACTTTGAAGAAGGAGATTTGATTCATGTGCTGGGCACAGGGTCGGAACCGATCGCCCGCGGACTCGTGATGTTCTCGTCAGACGAGTTGAGGTCGGTCCAAGGCCGGAAGAGCTCTGAAATCGCTGAGATTCTGGGGCACAGGCAGGCCTACGAAGTCATCCATCGCGACGACATGGTAGTCTTCAACGGGAAGAAAGAAGAATGATTACCAGCCTGCGAAACCATGTCCTCGAGATTGCCGCCAGGGCCAGGAAGGCAGCTCGCCTGGTCGGCCGCCTCAGTCCCGAGGTGAAGGAGCGGGCTCTTCTCCAGCTTGCTGCCTTGCTTCGTGAAAGGACAAGCTTTATCGGAGGGGAAAACCAGAAGGACCTGAGAAGCGGTGAAGAAAATGGCTTGAGCAGTGCTCTGCTGGATCGCCTCGAGCTGAACAAAGCGCGAATCGAGTCCATGGCGATCGCAGTTGAAGAAATCGCCGCTGCTACAGACCCCGTGGGAGAGGTGGTCTCCCAGTGGACCCGGCCGGGAGGTTTTGAGGTCGGAAAATTGCGAATCCCCCTGGGCGTTATTGGGATTATTTACGAGTCACGTCCAGACGTGACTTCCGACGCGTCAGCACTCTGCTTCAAGGCGGGAAACGCCGCCATATTGAGGGGAGGATCGGAGGCCATTCATTCGAATCTGGCGATCGGACGCTGCATTCGTGAAGCCTTCGAGCAAACAGGAGTGCCGCCCGACGCGGTGCAGTTGATTGAGACCACGGATCGGGAAGCGGTTGGAGAGCTTCTGAGGATGGACGACTTTGTGGATGTCATCATTCCCAGGGGCGGAAAGGCCCTGATTCAGAGAGTCGTCGAAGAATCGACGATACCGGTGATCAAACATTTCGAAGGCATCTGCCACACGTTTGTTCACCGGGAGGCCGACCCGGAAATGGCCCTGACCATTGCGATCAACGCCAAGGTGCAACGACCTGGAACCTGTAACGCCCTGGAGACTCTGCTGGTCGATGCACCGATAGCAGACTCGTTCATTCCACGGGTGGTGGCCGAGTTGAGGCATCGCGGAGTCCGGATCCGGGGATGTTCCCGAACCGCCGCGCTGGCCCAGGTTGATCAGCAGGTCGAGGAAGAGGATTACCGGCGAGAATACCTCAGCCTCGAGTGCAACATTCGTGTGGTGGATGAACTGGAATCAGCAACTCAGCACATCGCCGAGTTTGGATCGCGACACACGGACGTGATCGTCACCGAATCTTATGCAGCCGCCCGCGCTTTTGTCAGACAGGTCGACTCCTCTTCGGTCATGGTGAATGCCAGTTCGCGCCTTGCCGATGGAGGAGTGTACGGGCTCGGTGCGGAGATCGGCATCAGCACCGACAAGCTTCACGCATTTGGCCCCATGGGCGTCCGGGAGCTGACGACCACAAAATTTGTCGTCTACGGGCATGGGGCCGTCCGGGAATAAGTACTCACAGGCTGACAGACTGACCCCCCACCCTCTCAAGCATCCAGAATCTAGAACCCAGAACCTAACGAGGCTTCGCCTCAGACCGACAAGCAATGTACTCAGGTGCTGAGCCAGGCCAGCACCATCCCGCACACAGAACGGCATGGCGTCAGCGTGCCGTCAGACACCAGGGACGGTGCGCTTACGCCACACCGTTCTGTCCGTCCGCTCTCAAACTTGACTCGCACTGTCGGTGGCTCAATGTGCTTCGGTTCCCCGTTTGACGTTCAAGGCAAAGCTCAAGCGAATCAAGGAATCGCAATGAGCAAAGCGAATAACACTAAAGATAAACTCGGCACAAGTAACCTAGAACCCAGAACCTAGAACCTAGAACCTGCCAAAGAATCCCAGACGAATCCGATCGGAGAACAATGGATCAGGCGCCCGCCGATGAGCAGGTTCCCTTTCCAGAATCCGGACTCCTGCAGAGCGCTGAGCCCGAAGTGAGAGCAACTCGGATCAAAGCGACAGGTTACGACACTCGCCACCAGCGGACTCGCTCGCTGCTGATAAAGGCCCATCAGATCGATCTCCGCCTGAAGGAGCCACTTAGCCCCGGGGCCCAGCAGAATCGAGACCGCCAGTACAAGAGCCGCCCAGCCCTTCGTTTTGCGACTGATTACCATTGGTCTACGAGATCGGCAATAACCGGAAGTCGAAGCTTCTCGCCCTTGAGGGCTTTCATGATGCCCACAACCCTGAGAATCAGAAAAGCCAGAAAGGCCAGGGGGAGGATCCCACAACCAATAATAGCCCCGATGACCGGCACAAACCCGAGAATCATAACGATGATCCAGACGGCGACCTCTGCCAGCATCAGAACGATGCCGTTCCTGGAATGCCACTGGACTTCCTCGTCCTTGTCGGCGAGCAGCGGGATGAGGGCCAGAATCCAGATATAGGCCAGGATGAGCATGACGGTCTTTTCGCCTGTTTGAGATGCAGGCGGAGGTGGAGACTGCGGAGGCTCCGGTGGAGGCGGCACCCCCTGTTGCTGCGGGCCTCCGGGGGCCTGGTCTCCAGATCCCCCGGGGCTGTGTTCCTGTGACTCTCCTGGACTCTGATTCTGGGATCCCCCGGGACCGGGCGGTGTGTGATTCTCGGGCATTCTAGACCTCCCTGAGCCGTGCAGCCGGCAAACTTTGATATTTCTCAACTGAAACTGACCCCTATCTGTTAACACACGCCACCACTGGACACAAGCAAGGAAGGTTCCAAGTTCCAGGTTCCACGTTCCACGCAACCGGGCCGAGGACATTCGTCGGCTACACCGCCGGATTGCCGTGGAAGGACACGTGGAACGTGAAACGTGAAACGTGGAACGCTTTAATGGCTGGCGGCCAGAGGCATGGGGGAGGGATCGAGATCTCTGAGGAGCTGCTCGACCCAGGCTCTCTGTTCGTGCTCGGGGAAATTCTCGAGAAACAGGTTGAACGTCTGCCGCGCCTCTTCGCGGCGGTTTCCAAAGGTGTGAATCTGACCCTGCAGAAGACAGGCATCAGCCAGGACCGGACTGGAGGGGAACCGATCGCTGAGCTTGGCCAGCTGATTCAGAGCTTCCTGGGGCTGGCCGCCGGTGGCAAGAGTGTGCGACAGCCAGTAGTAGCTGACGTCCGTCAGCCCCTGCAGGTTCTCCGGATCACTGACAATGATCTGGACGAAGTGTTTGGCTGCCGTGAAGAGACGACCCCGCTCAAGGTACTTCTCACCAAGTGAAAAGTGGGTGGGCAGCGAGTCCGGCTGGGCCTCGAGCCTTTGCTGCAATCCCTTGAAGGTGTCGGGACTGGCCACGAAGAACTCAATCCGTTGTTTGAAATCGGAGGCCTTGATGTAACCGTTCAACCGATCGATCTCGGAGCCGTCATAGTCCGTGACCACAATGGTCGGATAACTCGACACCGAGAACTGCTCGCGCAGTTGCGAGCCCACCGGATCTGTCTCGGCATTCAGCTTGACCCACACATATTCATCTCTCATCTCTTCCACCAGCAGAGGGTCCTTGAAGGTGGTTGCTTCCATTTCCTTGCAGTATGTGCAGGTGTCCGTATAGAGATAAGTCAAGACCGGCTTGCCCCACTTCCGGCCATCCGCCAGGGCCTGTTCGAAATCGGGCCTCCAGGGAATCGTCGCTGGACCGCTTGCGCAGCTCAGGAAAAAGCCCCCTCCCAAAACTGCGACAAGAGCAATGGCTCGGCTCAACGGACATTCTCCACCGAAACGTCGTCAATCGTTCCGTCGACACCATCCGCTCCCGCGGACCGCAAGTCGTATTCGCGAACCGAGTTGACCTCATAGATGAAGGGATTCGACCACGCATCCAGTCGAACCGCTTCCTCCAGAAAGCCCGGGTAGAGGACGTCTACGAGAGCGGTGAATGTCTCCACCTGCGGTACAGTCCCCTCCTGCTCCAGATGACGATGCATTGCCTGACGGAGCTGTCGAAGTCGGCCTTTCGTCGTTTCCAGCCGCTGCTCATCGAGCAAGGTCAGGATGTGGTCCGCTTTTTCCCAGCGTCGATCTCCCAGCCGAATCTCGGCGAGCTCCCATTTCCCCTCTCTCCTCACCAGCCGAACCGCAGTCGTGACGCGAACCTCGGCCAGAATGGTATCCCCCGACTCCCGAGCGGTGAGAATCTCGACCTGCTTTTCGTCCAGGGAAAGGTCGTCAAAAGTCCGAATTGCGTCTACGACCTGGCGGTCCAGGCTCTTGCCACAACCGGCCAGAACAAGGGCCAGAAAAGCGAACCGGCACCACCGCCGGGAACACATTGGGTCAATATAACATGGGTTCCACGTTCCACGTTCACATTTTCGCGCTATAATAGGTGAATAAATGGTGAACACACCTGGCCCGTTACCTCCGCGAGGGCGAACGTCGGGTTCAGGAGCCAATTCCGTGGAACGTGGACCGTGGAACGTGGAACACACGTCTGGAATATGAAATCCTAGGCAGCTATGGATCTGAACACTCCCGTCCAATACGTCAAAGGCGTGGGTGAGCGGCGGGCGGAGGTGCTGGAGAAGGCCGGGATCCAGACGACTTCCGACCTCCTTCGCTATAAGCCCTTCCGTTACGAGGATCGAACCGATTTTTGCCCGATCGCCAAGATTCGCCCTGAATCCTCGACCCTCATCCGGGGTCGAGTTGTGACTCTCGGCGGCCGCACCACGCACCGAAAACGAATGCCGATCTTCGAACTTCTTGTCTCCGACGACACCGCGACGCTACCCGTCAAGTTCTTCAATCAACCCTACCTGTCGCGCGTTTTCAAGAAGGGCCAGGAACTGATCCTTTACGGGGTCCCCCGCCTGGACGGCTACAGCCTGGGTGTTTCGCTCATCAATCCCGAGTTCGAGATCCTGACTGCCGGTGGAGAGGACTCGATCCACAGTGGACGGATCGTCCCAATTTATCGCCGCATTGGCAGGATCACTCCCAGTCAGCTGCGCACGATTCTTTTTGGTTTGCTGGAGAAGCTGAAAGGTACTCTGCCCGACACTCTTCCGGAATGGGTGCGATCCAGGTATTCCTTCCCCCTCTTCGAAGAAGCCCTGACTCAGCTGCACTTTCCGACTCTGCCTCCAGGGAAGTCCAAGTCGGAGTTGCTGGCCGAACTCGAGACTGGCGGAACGCCAGTTCAGCATCGGCTGGCCTATGAAGAGTTTTTCGACTTTCAGAGGGGACTCCAGGTTCTCAAAGAGCATCGGAGCAGAGAGTCGAAAGAGCGGAAACTCGGCATCACCCCTGCCATCCGCAACATCATTAAGTCGATACTGCCGTTTCACCCCACTGGAGCTCAGAAGAAGGTGCTGAAAGAGATCGTGGATGATCTGTGCGGGCCCAGGGTCATGTCGCGACTTCTTCAGGGCGACGTCGGATCAGGAAAGACGATCGTGGCCGTCCAGGCCCTGATTATCGCGGTGGAGAACGGTTTTCAAACCGTGCTCATGGCGCCGACCGAAATTCTGGTCGAGCAGCACTATGAAACTCTGACTCGCTACCTGAAAGAGATCGGGTACTCGATCGCCCTGTTGACGGCCAGAGTCAAGGGCAAGGAACGCAAAACGATCCTGCAGGGTCTGGCGGCAGGCGAAATCCAGATTGCGATTGGAACTCATGCGATTTTTCAAAAGGGAGTTTCTTTTCATCGGCTGGGCTTTGTCGTCATTGATGAACAGCATCGATTTGGCGTACGACAGCGTTCTCAGCTCCAGCAAAAGGGTGAGAAGCCGGACACTCTCGTGATGACCGCAACTCCGATTCCCCGGAGCCTGGCTCTCACGCTGTACGGGGACCTCGACCTCTCGATCATCGATGAACTCCCTCCGGGGCGCCAGCCCATTCGAACCGTGCTCCGAAGGGATGCCGAGCGCCAAAAGGTCTACGCGGAGATCAGGGACGAGATACGGAAAGGCCGACAATGCTACATCGTTTTCCCACTCGTGGAGGAGTCCGAGAAGCTCGAGCTCAGGGCAGCGACAGAAATGGCCCGACAGCTCCGGCAGACAGTCTTTGCGGGCCTTGAAGTCGCCCTGATCCACGGCCGGCTGTCCGGAGAGGAAAAGGCACACACCATGGCTCGTTTCAAGCGAGGGGAGATCGATGTTCTCGTCTCCACCACCGTGATCGAGGTCGGCATCGATGTGCCCAATGCCAGCCTGATGGTGATCGAGCACGCCAACCGGTTCGGCCTCTCGCAGCTCCACCAGTTGCGAGGGAGAATCGGCCGGGGCGAGGACAAGAGTTACTGTGTCCTGCTGGCTGAACCCGGAGTTTCCTCTGAGGCCCGGGAGAGGCTTCGGATCATGCAGGAGACGAACGACGGCTTCCGAATCGCAGAGAAAGATCTGGAATTGCGCGGACCCGGGGATTTTGTGGGCACGAAACAATCCGGAATTCCGCAGTTTCGCTTCGCCAATCTGGTCCGCGATCGAGCCTGGCTGGAACGGGCCCAGCTCGATGCTCAGGAATGGTTAGATCGAGCCCTGCAGTCTGGCCCTCCGGAAGAAAGTTTCGGAGAGCTTTCCAAAGAATGGGAACGGCGCTTCGGGCTCTTTCGCGTCGGCTGACTGTGGCCTCGAGCTGATTTGGACCACGACGGGCGCACAGGGCACGACCTTGTGATCGCTGGGCCCATGTGGTTGAGAAACCGAAGCTAATGAGAATCATCGCAGGCACTTTCAAGGGTCGAAAGCTGGGCCGGCCGGCCCGGGGAGTCCGACCCACCAGCGACCGTCTCCGGGAGTCTCTCTTCAACGTCCTGGATCCCCGGGTCGAAGGCTCGTTCTGGGTAGATGCCTTCGCCGGATCGGGGGCCGTAGGCCTGGAAGCCATCAGTCGCGGGGCCAGCCACGTGGTTTTCAATGATCGCAGCTCCCGAGCACGAACCGGGGTGGAAACCAACCTCGAGCTGTGTCGGATCAACAGTGGCTTCGAGCTGTACCGCGAGGATGCGGTCTCCCTTTTCCGAAGGCTGCGCGGCCGCCCTGTCGACTTCGTGTTTCTGGACCCACCTTATGACTTCCGAGACTATGACCGACTTCTGAAAGCCGTTCACGGGGCCCTGGCAGAATCATCTCCCGGACACCTCGTCCTGCTCGAAGTTTCCAGTAGGACCAGCGATGAAGTGGCAGCTGGTCATTACGAATTCATGCGTAGAATCCGGGCCGGCGACAGTCACATTCTGATGTTGAAGACGATCCAACCGCCATCCACCGGGTCAAGGTAGTAGGACCCTCCGTGGTCCGATCTTTGGAGTGCGGAAGTCCGAGAGCCTGTTGCCGAACCTTCCACTGGTAGCTTGTCGCGCGTAGGGCACGGTTATCAACCGTGCCGAACTGCACTCGTCTGCATCGATCATCCATTTCCGGGCCATCCTTGCCATCCCGGAACGTTCGGCACGCCAGATTGGCGTGCCCTACGCCCAACAAGAAACGCAGACAAGAGTTGAGCAACAGGCTCTCCGACTTCCGCTCTGAAAAGCGGCACTCAAACCGTCGGGGCATCTTTGATCGTCGGCAGCTTGTTGGCTGCCTGCCGGTTCCGTCCCGGGTCCGATCAGATCGCCGCATGGAAGAGGCTCCTACACTCGATTCCGACCCCTTGCCACACCCGTTGAGCGAACCCCAGATAAATCTCCACCGACGCCTCGTCCAGCTTCCAGCGGTTCAGGACCACCGAAGAAGTGTTCCTTTCCAGCAGTAAACCTGCGATCCCCATCCAGAAGGGAGTCGGCCAGCCGTGGGAGTGGCTCCTGAATGATATAAGATCAGTTTTATCAGTAGTTTACGGATCTCATGGGAAAACACCCGGCCGCTCCGAAGAGTCTCAGGGTGCGGATAGGGTGCGGATTTGAAGTGGCTGGTCCCGAAGAAATTGAACTCAGGAGACACCCGCGTTGACTACTTTGGTCTTCTCCCATAGTCCCAACTGAACCCGAACAGCACCATAAGGAAGTGCGTAACGGCCAGGCCCGCCTGATCTCGGGTCACCCCTTCAACGCCACTGTCTTTTCAGGGCGGAGCTACGGTGGATGATTTGCACCTGTCGTTCACTCGGAGCAGTACTCAGGACGAAAGTGCCTTGCATTGGGGGGTCTCCCTTCTTGCTAGTTGATGAGATTGGATTCCAGCACACACTCGCGAAGGGAGCACGGTATTTCGAGAATCTCGAAATATCTTGATTCGTCGAATTGATCCCCACCGGGGTAGCAAGGCCAAAAGCCTGGATCGTGGTGTCAAGCTCTCCCAGCGTAACGCCGGGTTCGACCTGGGCCGTGCGGCTATCGGGCTCCACCGACACTGATTTCATGGCAGACAGGTCCACCAGGAGGCTGCCGTCGCAGACGGCGTGACCCGCAATATTATGTCCGGCTCCCCTCACAGCCAGGAGAAGATGATATTTCCGCGCGAAATTCACCGCCTGGACGACATCGGCAGCCTCGGCGCAGCGGAGAATCAATCCGGGACGCCGGTCGGATCATGGCGTTCCATATGGACCGCACCTCGTCATAGTGGGGACTCTCAGGAGTGTTCCTGGACCCGCTTTCCGTCTCTTAGTCAGGACAAGAAAAGGAGGATGCCCCCTCCGCAAAACTCTATCCAACTAGCGAGGAAGCCCCTCCGTGGTCCGAACAGGTTCGCGGCTTGCCGTTGTGTTGTCTTGGTGTCCGAAAAAAGGGGGCCTCCCCGCGGGCGCCCCATGGATTAACAGGTTCTCCGCCTCGCCTAGAAGTTGTATTTCAACGCGAACTGGATGATGCGCGGCAGGTCGGCCAGGGGGATTCTCGCCCCGTTTGTACTGTTGGCATCGATCTGGCCGGTCGCTCTGACGATCCCGGGTTTGCCCAGGTGAGGCGTGTTGGTGAGGTTGAAGGCTTCGAAGCGAAATTGAAGCCGGTGGCCTTCCCAGGGCAGGGCAAAGTACTTCGACAGGAGCAAGTCCATGTTCTTCCAGCCCGGCAGTTCGAGTATGCCCCTTGCGCCCTTGTGCCACACACCCGGGTCACCCTGCTCGACGCCGAATCGATTCCACCACAGCGTGGAATCACGCTGGGACTCGGGAAGATTGAGCTCTGCCACAATGTTGCCCCGATTGGAACCTCCGTTGCCCTGGTTATTTGGATTAAAAATGTGGGTTCCCCAGGGACCGGACTGCAGCGACAGAATGCCTCCCACCTGCCATCCGCCCAGAACCCAGCTGGCAGGCCCGGACTCGAAACGTCCCTTGCCCGGCCCGGCCGGCAGTTCGTAGATAACGCTCAGGTTGTAGGCAAAATCCCGGCTCAGTCCGCCGGGCCCGCGGTTTCTGAACAGATCCTTGGTATAGGGACTCAGCGGGCCGCCTCCCCCCGAGACCCCCTCGGTGCGCTCATTGATGCTGGAGACGGCGTAGTCGAGACCCTTGGACCAGGTAAAGGAACTGGTGAAGCTGAGCCCCTCACTGAAACGCTTCTCCGTCTTGAAGGTGAAAGCGTTGTAGTTGGAGTTCAGCATGTTATCGCCGGTGATGACATAGTTGAGCAGCTGCACATTTGTGTTTGTCTCCGCTGGCCCCTGCACGCGCCGCCTGCCGGCAGAGCCCGCCGGTGCAAGACCTGGCTCAGTAGCGAAAGCAAAGTTGCGCTGCCACCAGGGCAGGTTGTGGGCGGCGGTGCCGTTGTAGCCGACCGTCATCAGAATATCCCAGGGCAGCTGATGCTGAACGTCAAAAAACCACTGGTAGACGTTGATCGTTTTCTTGAAGAAAGGAACATTGGCAGCCCCTGCACCTCCCACTCTGTTAAACGCATATTCGTCCAGAGGCGCGTCCAGGTTCACCTCATAGAGCTGAAACCCTTGAGAGACCGTCGTGTCGGGGAATTCCCTGCCGCCAGAGAGGTTGTTCGAGTTAACGGTATGACTGAACTGAACCGGCCCGCCGGAATTGTAGCGGTTTGATTCGAGTCCGGCAGTTCCGTTCTCCGAATAATAGAGGCCGCTGCCGGCTCGAATCACCGTGTTGTCGGTGATCCGATAGGCAAGCCCGATTCGGGGTGCCCAGTCATTTTTGTCAATTCTGCAGGCGCAATCGCTGCCACTCTGGGGTATCAACCATTGATCAAATCGGACGTCGATGGTGTCCCCGGTTTCGGGCAGGGGGCCATCAATTTGCCCCGATTGGAAAAAACTCGCTTTGGCGTTTTGAAGCCCGCTCCCCAGGTTGATTCTGGGCTGCATGAAGAGTTCATAGCGCAAGCCCAGGTTGAGCGTCAGCTTGGGTGTGATTCGCCAGTCGTCCTGGACATAAAAACCCCAGTGGGGAATTTTCATGTCTTCACCGTTCGGCAAGTTATTAATCGTGCGCCAGGGCAGGCCCAGCAGGGCGTCGGCTATCGAGTTGCCGCCCGCGGTTGATGGGTTGTTGCCACCGACATTGGGGAACTGGGATGTGTAACGACCGTTGAAGGACATATGCCCCATATCGTTGAGAAATAACTGGCTGCGAAGGTTATTCCACTCCCGGTACTCGACTCCAAACTTGAGACTGTGTTTTCCAACATCCCAGAGCAGGTTGTCCGCAATGGTGAGAGTGTCCAGTCGACCGGAAATGGTGCCCCCGCCGGAACCTCCACCCAGAAGGGCATAGCCATTGGAAGCAAAGAAGACAAGACCTACCTGGTGCTTGGGATCCTGGGCGAACTCCGGGGACTGTTCGACTGCCGCATTGGGAATGCCGAAGATGGCGTTCTCATTCTCGGTGCGTTCGTCGGTACGGGAGGCAGGAAACCTGGAAAAGCCGCCCCGAAATTCATTGTGCATCGTGGCACTCAGCATGGCATTGTAATTGAGGGCGAACTGTTTGGTCCTGAACTCGGAAAAACTCCTGGCCCGGGCGGGGAAGGGCAAAGAGTTGGGGGCGCCGGTGATCTGGTCTTCGCTGCGGTAGGAGAAACGACCAAAGATGCGGTGGTTGTCGTTGAAGTTATGGTCGATCCGCGTGTCGAACAGTTCACTGTCGGTGTTGTTCTTCTGAACGTAAAAGAAGTTGTTCTGTCCCGATCCCGAAACATTCGGCGCCGGATAAAGATTGAGCACCCCCACAGCAGCGGGATCCATGCGGTTTTGCGGAATGACATTGTTGAGGAATTGCTGGCGCTCGGCAGCGGGGTCGCCGCTCCCGCCGCCTACCAGGGTGAGCGGGTCGAAGATATTCGAAGAGCGGCCGGTCGCACCGCTATCCGACTGAGAGAAGTCACCCGAAAGTTCCAGGAAGGTGGGAACGCTGCGCAGAAAGGATCTTCCGCTCGAAACCAGGCGCGTGCCCTGAAAGCTGAAGAAGAAAAAGGTCTTGTCTTTAATGATGGGCCCGCCAAAGGTACCGCCATACTGGTTGCGGATATAGGGAGGCGGATTCTCAGTCAGCTCATCGTTCGAATCACGCGGTCCATCCCGGTTGAACATGAAATTGTTGGCGGAGACGGCTGCATTGCGGTGGAATTCGTAAAGGCCACCATGGAACAGGTTGGTTCCCCCTTTGGTGGAGATGAGAATGGTGGCTCCCGCCTTGGCTCCGTACTCGGCCGAGGTGTTGTTGGTAATGATTTTGAATTCGGCGATGGCCTCCGGTGGAGGCTTGGCGGTCTGGGACTGAGTGGCCAGCGGGCCGAAGACGACCCGGCCGGTATTGTCTATACCGTCCAGCGAAATGGCCACATGTTCCATGGCCAGTCCGCCCGATTTGAAACCACTCTCCGCCTGGTTCCCTCTCCCCCCCTGCTGGCCCTTCAGGATCCCCGGACTCAGCCCGGCCAGTGCCAGAACATTGCGCCCAAGGAGGGGCAGTTGCTCGATCTGCTTTTCCTCGATGACCGTGGCCATGTCGTAGGGATTGACATTGATTCGGGCTGAGGAAGCGGCCACCTCGACCACAGTAGTGGGAACCCCTACCGAGAGCTGGAAGTTCTGATCGGTGGTCTGAGAAGGATCCAGCAGCAGCTCCAGTTGCTGAGCGTCGAAGCCGGCCATGCTGGCGCTCACACGGTAGTTGCCGGCAAACAGTTGCGGTACCGCGTAGCGGCCCCAGTCATCCGTCACCGCCTGTCTGGAGACCCCGGTATCCAGATTGGTCACGGTGACTTCAACGCCGGGGATGACTCCTCCGGTCGAGTCGGCGACCCTTCCAGAAATCCTGGAGTCCTGGGCCCGACCGGTGGTGGAAGCCAGCCCAAGGACAACCACCAGGAGAAATATGGACTTAAGGGAAACAGAATCGTTCATCATGCACCTCACAGGAAGCGGTGACACCTCAGAAGCCATCGGTCAGACTTCGCTTCAACATGCAGACTTAGAAGTTTCTGAAATCCTACTCCACGGCTGCCTGAATGACAAACGCATGGAGGGCTGGACCTGGCCCGGTTTCCTCTTCTTTCCTCCTTGGATCGAAGAACGAGTTAGAATTTGGTGAAACCACAACCTGTTTTGTACCTCCAGAACTTTGAGGAAAGCTTGAGGAAGTCTTGAAGCTTCTTTGAATTCGTCATTTGGCGCGATGCCGGCTCCTACTCTTTGCCATCGGTGAGATGCCTATGTAGGAGGACTCCATGGTCCGACCAGAGCACCTAAATCTGGGAGGACCTGCGTGGTCCGAACAGTTCGCGGGATGGAACCCGCTCCCACTTCTTGCCGGCTCCTAGACTGGGCCATCCAGAGGCCGGACTGTCTCAGCGGAAGTTCTCTACCAGCATCAAATCGGATTCGGAGGGTCCAGATTGGGTCAGCAGGGCCCAGCGGCCGTCGGGAGAAACTGACCACAGGCGATCCCCTGGGTCCCACCCCAGGCCCGAAACGATGGGAACGGCTTGGCCGCTGTCAAACGGGAGAAACTGAAGCGTCGCGAAGTCTGAAAAGAAGTAGATTCCCAGGTCCGCCCTTGCGAATCTCGTGCCCCGAGCCATCGCTGAAACCAGACTCTCCTGGCCTCCCTCTACAGGCATCTTCCAGAGACTCCGCTGGCGGCCCACATCCCTGGAGAAGTACAAGGTCTGTCCATCGCGCGACTCCAGCGCAAGAACCCCGCCGTTTTCGGTGACCTGTTCTGCCTCGCCCCCTGCAACCGGTATCTTCCAGATCTGGCGGTCTCCACTGCGGTTAGACTGAAAGTAGATCCATTGCCCATTGCGTGACCAGCTCTGCTCCCTGTCACCAGCAGGGTGGTCCGTCAGATTGCTCACAGACCCTCCCCCGGCGCCAATGACACAGATATCAGCGTTTCCCTCCAATGTGCACTGGAAGGAGATCTGCTCCCCGTCCGGGGACCAGCGTGGCAGGTTTCCCCCAGGACGATTGGATGTGGTCAGCTGTTTCTGGCCACTGCCGTCACTGTTGCACACCCAGATCTCGTGACTGCCCGTTCGCAATGAGCCAAAAGCAATTCTTTTCCCGTCGTGGGAGTAACGGGCGTGTCCTTCTGACCGAGTGGATGAGATGAACTTATGAGGCTTCCATTCCGCACTGCCCCAACTCGCGCCGGGGCCGGGCAGCTCAACTCGGAAAATCGCATAGACGGGCAACCTAAGCTCGGCAAAGGCCAGACGGCCCCGCTGTGCCGACAATGCAGGATATCTGCCCGCCTCATGCGACAGGTTCAGAGGTCTCATCCGGTGTGAGCCGGTTACCGGGATTCTGTACAGGCGGGTAAACGCAGGTGGCCCAAAGGCAAAAACGATCTCCCTTCCGTCGACTGTCCAGACCTGTTGCTGGTAATACCCACTTTCCCGGGTTAACTGTACCGGTTCACCCGCAGGCTGGTAGTCTTCCGAAAGGTCAAGGAGGTAGATCTGCCGCCCCCCACTACTCCCGCGCACAAAGGCCAGCCTGCGGTCATCGGGGGGAAAAGCAGGATAGGTGTCACCGCCCCCTACCGGCAGGTCAGGTGAGGTCAGCCGTCGTTTTTCACCGGAGTTGATCGACACCAGAAAGATGGCACCCGGCTCCTCGCTCTTCTCCTGGGCGGCAACGGCCAGCCATTGGCCGTCCCTGGACCAGGCCGGTCCACCCCCACCTCCAGCCAGAATCTCAGCTATTTTGCGATCCGGCCCACCACGGGAGGGGATGAGCCTTAGCTCAGCTCGGCGGCCTCCGATGTATCGAACAAAAGCGATATGCAACCCATCGGGAGACCAGGCCGGGGCCCCTTCCCAGGCCGGGTCATCGGTCAATCGGTCCTCGGCGCCCGTGTCGATCTGCTTGATCCAGATGTCCGAGTTATTCCGGTTCTCTCCGCTCCATGCGAAGACCACGTCATTCCCCTCCGGGGAGAAGGATGGGTCAGTCTCGATCCCTGCAAGACTGGTCAGAGGAACTGCCCGGAGCAGCGGGTCCGGTTGGGACCGGGACACCCACAACCAGGCGACGGCAACCACGGCAAGTGCAGCCACCAGGGCCACAGCGATCCGAATCACCCGTGAAAAGCCAGCTCTCCTTTCAGCCGCCAGAACCATCGACGATGACGAGGGATCGCTCACCAGTTGAGCCAGGCTGGCTCGCACTTCCTCGATCGACTGCCAGCGATCCTCCTGCTCCTTGGCCAGCAGCTTCATCACCACAGACTCCAGCTCTTCCCCAACCTCCGGCCGCAGTTGCCTGACCGACTCGGGTTCACTCCCCAGAATGGCCACTGCTGTGTCGGCAGCCAGGGAACGGCGAAAGGGATGCTCTCCCGTCAACATCTCGTAGAGCAGGACTCCAAACGAAAAAAGATCCGATCGGGTGTCCACTCTTCAGCCCCCGCACCTGTTCCGGTGACATGTAGGGCAGTGTCCCCACCGTGGTGCCGGTCCTGGTCATGCTCGTGAGGGACTGTTCTTGACCATCGACTCCTTCGGTGTGAATGAGCTGCTTTGCCAGCCTGAAGTCCATCACTTTCACGCGCCCATTCGGAGTGAGCATGATATTGGAAGGCTTCAGATCACGATGCACGATGCCCCGCTGGTGCGCCTCTCCCAGAGCCTCGGCAATCTCCGCGGCGATCTTCCAGGCTTCCTGCAGAGCCAGAGGACCTTCGGCCAGTTTCTCCCGCAGCGTCTTGCCTCGCACATACTCGAGCGAAATGAAGGCCCTTTGGTCCTGTTCCCCAATCTCATAAACCTTGCAGATAAACGGGTGGTCCAGGGCAGCCGCCAGTTTGGCTTCCTGCAAAAAGCGTCTGCGGGCGGTGTCGTCTTGCTGCAGGAAGTCGGGTAGAAACTTCAGAGCAACTTTGCGGCCCAGCCTCGTGTCCTGGGCCAGGTAAACTTCTCCCATCCCCCCGACTCCCAGCAGGGAAACAATTTCATAGGAGCCCACTTGCTGCCCCAGGCGGGGGTCGGCCTGGGCCATGGCTTTGGCCTCCACTTCCAGGGCCGGCGCTTCCAGAAAGTCCTGGGCTTTCGTCTCCTGAGCCAGAAGGTCTTCGACTTCGCGGCGTAGGGTCTCATCCCCCCCGCAGGCTTCCTCCAGAAAAGCCGCCCGCTGGCTCTCCTCACGCTCCAGGGCTGCGTGACAGATCCGCTCGATTTCCTGCCAGCGATCAGACTTCATCCGGCCTCTCCACAAAAGCCAGCGTCTCCCTGCCGCCAGGCCAGCAGTAGCTGTGTGACCTCTTGAGCCGAAGCCGTCCTCACCGTGTCGTCCTCATAAAGAGCTGTGATCCAGAAGTGCCGCTCATTATAGCAGCGCCACGTCGATCCCTCTCCAGCCCTGAAAAAATGTGGGCGTGAGAGACACTCCGTCCAAATCTCCCACAAATGCCTTTTCAGCTGTTGCTGGCTTTCTTCAGGGCCTCGGCCGGGGCATCTTTGATCGTCGGCAGATTGTTGGCTGCCTGCTGGTTCCGTCCCGGGTCCGATCAGATCGCCGCATGGAAGAGGCTCCTACACTCGATTCCGACCCCTTGCCACACCCGTTGAGCAAACCCCAGATAAATCTCCGCCGACGCCTCGTCCAGCTTCCAGCGGTTCAGGACCACCGAAGAAGTGTTCCTTTCCAGCAGTAAACCTGCGATCCCCATCCAGAAGGGAGTCGGCCAGCCGTGAGAGTTTCCGGCGTCGCAGGTACTCAGCGAGAGCAGTCTGCTGCGGAACCGGGTGCGCAAAAACTGCCACAAATCTATTCCAGCCCCTTCTCCACTCAGTCTTGACCTGTACCAGAGATCGTGATCGAAAGAAAGGTGACTCGACACATGGATCCAGTCCGACTCCCTGTCGACCAGGGCTTCGATCTGATGAGCGGTGTTTCGGTCACCAAAGAGGACGCCAAAAAGAAACCTCTCCCGGGACATCATCCCGTGCCCTGCGCCCAGAGCAGGAAGAATGGCCAGCGGAGATCCGGTGGCAGCCGGTCGGGGAGTGAAGGTGGGAGGGAGATAACTGATGAAAAACTCATCTATCAGCAGCTGCCCCTCCTGGTTCAGGAGCATCTCAAAGGGAAGCAACTGGAGTTCTTTGTGTGGGATGAACAATAACCTCGAGTGCTGGAGATGGGGTTCCAGAGGATCGATGAGTCCCTGAGAGAGTCGACGAATCGCGCTCATTGGGGGAGGGGGCGCGAGGCTCTGCCCGGTTGTGTAGAGCGGATTCACGACCGTGTGAACCAGAGACGACACGTCCTCACCCAGACGCAGAATCAAGTGCTCCTCAGCCCCGGTACGGCCCCGCAGCCAGGTGTAGACCCTGTCCCCATCGGGCCACAGCTGGATCACCAGTGTGTCAGCGGGGAGATGTTCTTCCCATTCTCCCGACGAGAGTGGGTTCCGATGACCACCCCATGCGGCCGGCTGGGCGGCGGCTTCGACCAGCAGGCTCAGCTCGTCGGTGCTCCCCGGCGACTTTTCCATTCTGGAAAGGGGTCTCAATGTCTTCTCCAGCCGTCGGCGGAGCTGCTTGTGTATCACACTTCGAGCCTCTTTCCAGCGACCCTGCTCGATGAGGATCCTGACCAGCCCGTCGAGCGCCGGGTCGGCCATCCTGGAGAAGGGAAAGAGCAGGTCACCGGTGGGGACCTCTGCATCGACCAGAGCCCGCCGGTACAGATCCTCCGCCAGCTCATTTTCTCCCCTTCGCTCCAGCCATTTCCCAAATTCGATTTCCGCCTTGCGCCGCAGGAAACGGCTTTCTACTTGTTCGGCCAGCTGCAGGGCCTCAACCAGGAGTTCCCGAGCGGCCACTCCTCCGGGTGTCTCTTTGGCCAGTTGCAGATTCCGAAGGATTGCGCCCCGGGTTGAGGGTGCTGCGGCTCCGGCCAGCGCCTCTCTGGTGCCCTGATCGGGCCGTACTCTGTGCTCGAGCAGCAGCATCTCGAACGGATCTGCGCCGCGCTGGCTGCGGGCTTTCTCGAGAGTTTCCAGGGCACGCTCCTTGTCTCCGGAGCTGACTAGAAACCTTGTGAAGTTGGCAAGAACCTGGAAGGAAATTTCGGGTAACTCGGGAGGTTCTTTCAGGCCCTCCAGCGCCCTTTCGTAATACTCCGCTGCTTTGGACCGAAAACCCAGTTCCTGATAGAGAAGAGCCAGGTTGTGAAGGATCGCGATCTGACCCTGTGAGAATTGAATCCGTTGCCAGCAGAACTGAGCTTCCCCAAAAGCACGAATGCTCAGGTCGAGGTTTCCCGCAAACCAGAAGTTGTTGGCAAGACCCTGCAAAATGAGACCGGTCAGAAAGGGTCGAGCCCTTGCTCCGGCCAGGGTGAGTGCCATCCTCAAGTGCTGAGAACTGAGTGCCACCCTTTCCTCCCCGGCTAGCAGTTCGCCAATGAAGTAGTAGCAGAAGGCGGCTTCGCTGAAGGCCTTTTCACGCACAAGCAGCCTGGCGGCTTGACGATAGATGTCCATCGCCTGGTCATGCTTCGCCTGGTCCCAACTGAAAAGGGCTCTCTGTTCCAGCTCCATCGCTTTGCTGATTCCGGGAGAATCCTCGAGAAAAGCCTCGAAAGACCGGTCGCCACTTTGCCGGCTCCACTGGAGAGCCAGGGGCCTTGTGGGTTTTCCCTGGTTGACCAGGTCAAGGAAACGGCCGTGCAGTTCCAAAGGGGCCAGGTCCGAAGGCAGGGCAACGGAACTCCAGAACAGAAAGCGGATGCTGATCAAAACGTGCCCGGGGAGGCTCCTCATGAACCGTCTCCCAGTCGCTGCACGAGAAGGGCAGCCCGGTCCGAATACTCTCCGGCTTCGGCTGACAGCCTCCCGAGCAGCCTGCGGGCTGCCTTCCACTCGCCCAACCGGATCAACGCGTTGGCTTCATACCAACGGGCAGCTTCGCGCCAGACGCTTTCCTGCGGCACCCGGCCAAGTACAGTGAGGGCTTCCTCTTCCCGCTCCAGCATGTAGAGACTGACCCCCCGAAGAAGGAGGTCCATCTCCAGCGTCGATCCTCGAAGCAGAAGCTGGGCACGAGAATAATCCCCGTTCAGATACTCCTGGTAGGCGGCCCGTCGATCTGCGTCGACTTCGGAACGGTTGTTCAGGAGAACCAGAGGATAGGGGAACTCCACGGCCAGCACGGAGGGATCCGGGGGCGCGTGCTGGAGCAGGACTTGCTCCACAGCCACCGTCGCCACTGCCAGGGCGAGTACCGCCGCTACCAAGAGCCAGCGGGGCCGGCCCCAGCGGAGCTCCCTCTTCCGATGGTACTCCTGGAGGGCCACGATGATCTGCAGACGCTGTGCGCAGGTGTTGCAGCCGGCCACATGTGCAGCCATCCGACCAGCCCTGGCCGGGTACAGTTCACCTCGCGAGAAACGGAACAATGGAACCTGGTCGCAGTTCATGGATCGCCTCCTTCGTCCCTTGCTTCCAGGATCCCCCGGTGCAGCAAATGCCGGCGCAGAGCATCGATTCCGGCAAGCATTCGACTTCGTACGGTGGAATAGGGGACCCCCTGGCGGGCACAGGTCTTCTTGATGGGCCGAGCATTCCGTCCGAACATGAGCCGAATTGCCTCGCGCTGGTCCGGGGTCAGGTGTCTGAGCCCGGACTTCAGTTCACGGAGCAGAGTGCTGTGGCGCCGATTCTCTTCCTCACGCACGAGCAGGAAGAGCGGGCTCTCAGAATCGACCGGCTGCGAGTTCTCGCCAACCCGTGGATCATCGTTAAGAGGGAAAGCGCCGGTTTCGGCGCGTCGCCCGGCGGAATTGATCCACCGAGGCGTTATAGACAGCCCTGCGAACGAAGTGGAACGCCTGTCGGTCTGACGCAAAAGTCTTTTCGGCGCGCAAGACCTTTGCGAAGGCTTCCTGGAGCGCGTCGTCCACCAGGGATTTGTCCGCCAGAATGCTCGAGGCTATCGCCCGAAACACGTACTGGTAGGTTCGCCAGACTCTCTCCAGCAAATGTTGCAGTGGCCATGGATGGGGAAACAGGGGGAAGCGAAAGGCTCATCCCAACTATAGGAGCGGCTGTCCCCCAAGTCAACCCCGAGTACTTGCCGGTTGCCTCGGCGGCCGCCCCGAGGGATTTGCGGTGCTCGCCGAGCGCGCGCTCCAGGAGCTTCGTGGAGTCTGAGGTCCCATTTTTATTAACGACACAGGTAGGAAAAGTGCGAAGCCGGAGGTGAATAAAAGGGGACAGAGTAGACTGTCCCTTTTTTTCCCTTCGCACACAGAACGGCAGGGCGTCAGCGTGCCGTCAAACACCTGGGACGGTGCGCTTACGCCACACCGTTCTAAAGCGAACAAACTGACGGCGGGCGACCTGTCCAGTAGTGTAACTTTTTTTCTGTAATTTCTGGTCAGGCCTTGGGTCGGAAAGACAGAGGTCTGGGACAGGATTCTCCAAAAACAGAAACGAGAATCTGGCAAGGAGAATCAAATGAACCCAGATCTGGAAAAGAGAGTACCACGGGAGATCCTGGCGGAGTTGATCGAGGAAGGAACAGAAGCCTTTCGAGGAATCCTGGAGAAGTTGTTCAACGTGGCGATGCAGTTGGAAAGAAGCGAGTTTCTGGGAGCGGAAGCGTACGAGAGAACAGCCAGTCGGCGAGGCTATCGAAACGGATTCAAAGGCAAGCGGATTCAGACTCGAGTGGGAGAGCTGCACTTGGAGATTCCACAGGTGCGTGGGTTGAGGTTTTATCCCAAGTCGCTGGAGAGGGGTTGCCGTTCGGAGAAGGCCCTGAAGCTGGCCATTGCCGAGATGTATGTGATGGGCGTCTCGACGAGGAAAGTCACCGAGATCACGGAGCAGCTGTGTGGGTTGGAGATCTCGGCCACCCAGGTCTCGAGAGTGGCCGGGATGCTGGACGAAGAGCTGGAAGAGTTTCGAAGCCGGGAGCTGGGAGAGTATCCGATCGTGTATCTGGATGCCCACTACGAGAAGGTTCGAAGAGGCGGCAGGGTGCAGGACGTGGCCATCCTGAAAGCCATAGGAGTCAATCGTTTCGGGACGCGAGAGGTGTTGGGTCTGAGCGCCAAGATCAGCGAAGCGGAGGTGCATTGGCGAGGGTTTCTGGGAGATCTGCACAAGCGTGGACTGAGAGGGGTCGAGCTGTTGGTCAGTGACGATCACGAAGGACTGAAGGCGGCCAGGCGGGCAGTTTATCCGTCGGTGCCCTGGAACCGTTGTCAGTTTCACCTGAGCAAAAACGCCCAACAATATGCTCGCCGCAAAGAGGACAAGCCCCGCATCGCCCAGGCCATGCGGGACATTTTCGATGCCCCGTCTCGAGAGGATGCCGAGGAGCTCAAGGGTAAAGTCGTCAAGAAGTTCGAAAAGATTGCACCGGAGTTCGTGAGCTGGCTGGAAGACAACCTGGATGAAGGGCTGACAGTGTTTGATTTTCCGAGGAGCTGGTGGCGAAGGATCCGAACCATCAACGGACTGGAGAGACTGCACCGGGAGATCCGGAGACGAACCCGGGTGGTGGGAATCTTTCCCCACGAAGCATCGGCGCTGCGGCTCATCTCGGCTGTGCTTGCAGAGATACACGAGGAGTGGTTAACCGGCCGGCAATACCTGAACCTGGCCGGCTGGAAAAAACAAGTGGAGCAATTCTTCCCTACAGGCCCTAGAGGAAATTACAGAAAAACGGTTGCTTAACCACCTGTCCGGGGGCCGCTGCCTCTTGTCACATAACGTTATACGTTATAGACTGAGCTGTGATCCGCAATTTCAAGACTCGTGAAACGAAGAGACTTTTCGGGCGGGAGCGGGTCAAACGATTTCATCCATCGATTCAACAGGTTGCCCTGCGCAAACTCAGGATGCTGCATCGTGCCAAGCGCCTGCAGGACTTAAGAGTGCCGCCCTCGAATCGCTTGGAAGGTGCTCAAGGGTGATCGCGAAGGGCAATTCAGCATTCGAATCAATGATCAGTTTCGGATCTGTTTTTCCTGGAGATCTGGAGATGTATTTGAGGTCGAGATTGTGGACTATCACTAGGAGTGAATCGTGACTAAGAAGAAAATGGAGCCGGTACACCCGGGAGAAATCCTGACTGAAGAGTTTCTGAAACCGATGGGCCTCAGCCAGAACGCGCTGGCCCGTGGTCTTGGTGTTTCGCCCAGGAGAATCAATGAGATCGTCCAGCGGAAGCGAAGGGTGACGGCCGACACTGCTCTGCGTTTGGCTCGGTTCTTTGAGATGTCTGCCGAATTCTGGATGGGACTTCAGATGGATTATGAGTTGGACCTGGAGAGTGATCGTCTCGCCGACAGCCTCAAACGGGAAGTCAAGACATACCGAGCCAGCTAGAACTGTCCCCAGAACCCGCTGCTCGCCAACCAGCTGAATGAATCCCTGGTAAACCGTCCCCAAAAGCCCAGTCCCTTCCTATTTCGTTCATATCAGGATCCTGATAGCGGGCCGCGCCGCGAAAGGGTCCCCTGTAGTAGTCCAGCGATCTTTATGGTGAACTCGACCGGGATCAAGCTGTTGATCATTTGAATGTCCACAGCGGCTTTCAAGTCTACTGGGGCCAGCCGGTGGAGGCCGACGACTGGCAAGCCCCCACGGCTGGCCGCGGCAGTGACACAGAACCACCTGTCCTCCATATCCTTGGCGAAGGAGGACCGACCCGCAGACCCCACTGACCTAGTGCACTGTCCGGAAAGTTCACGCCGCTACTTCGGGCGTCTTTTCGCCGACAGCTTTGTTGCGCTACCTCGAAAGACTCCCGGCATTCCTGCGTCGCGCGCCTCACTGACGACGAAAATCCGTCCCGAATTAACGCCGCGAACTTCCCGGACAGTACACTAGCCACCCATGGACCCACAGACCTTCATGCGTCAGGCGCTCCCCGCCGTAAGAACTGTTTGACGGGCTGCTGTTCGCGTTGTAGGATTCAAGTATTCCTCCTGGTGCCTGTGGCTCTGCCCTCCTGTTGTTGCTCTCACCGGGAAGCGCTGATGCGGTACTTTCGATTCTCAATCGGACTCGTGGTTGGTGGCGTGTTGCTGGCCGCAGCCCCAACTGAGCACGAGCCTGTTTCGCTTCAGACCCGTGTCAACGCCTCCGGCGAGCGGTCTCTCCTGGTGGAAGCCATTGGACGACTTGAGGGCCGGGTCGTTGACGAGGTTGCCGTCGAACTTTCACGCGACGCGGTGCGGCAGGTCTCAGCCCCTCATGTCCCTCCAGGCTGGTCGTTTTCGCTCGACGGGCGCACAGCTCGATTGCAGGGTCCTCCGCCCTCGACTGCGTCGATCCGTTTCCGTCTTCAGGTAGGAAACTCAGGCGCCCCGACGAGGCTCAGGGTAGAATTGCGGTCCGCCGGCCGGCGAATTTTTCGGAAAAACGTCCCGGTTGTTCAGCTCCCCGCGATCACGGTAGCCAACACGCTGCAGGGCACCGTGGTTTTTCCCCAGGCAGCCAGCCCGGGAGGTCAGGTCGAGCTTCAAGTGTTGGACTCCGCCAGAACCCCGGAAGGAGGCGCCTGGGCGATTTCAGGACAAGTTGCCGAAGAGTTCCGGCGAACCGATGAGAGCGATCAAGGCGAGTCCCCCTGGATCAGGGTTCGTCTTCCCCAAGATTTGCAACCCGGCGACCCCATTGCCGTATCCTACGTAGATCCTTGGGGGGAGCGGTTGGTTGACGTGGAGGAAGCCGAAAACGTCACAGTCACCGCTCCGCCGCCGGAGGCTCCTCCAAATGCCCGCCTTGCCGCCTGCGCTCCGCGCGCCTTGGCTGGTCAAACCGTCTGTGTTTGCGGCTGGTTCCCCGGCGAGACGTCACGTCATGGTTTGCAGATTCAAGGACAAAGACTGACGACCGTCAGCGCGTCCAGCCGCGTTCTCAACCTGAGAATCCCGCCGGACACGCCGCCAGGCACTTACTTGATCAGCGGCGTTCCTGGGGCCGGTTTTCCCGATTCGGACGGAGTCGAAGTGTTGGTTCTGGTGGTTGAAGGCCAAATCGACCAGAACGAGCTGCTGCGCGGCCAGACGACGGCAATGATTCTGCGGGTTCTGGGCACGGAAGACCCCGTGAGCATTCACCTGAAAGAGACTACCGGGGTCGTCAGCCTGGAAGGGGGCGCGGACCAGGTCGTTGAGACTTCCGGCGGGCCCGACAACCATGTGGAGCGTCGGGTTCGGGCGGTGCGCCCCGGAAACTTCAACATCGTTTATCGGCTGGAAGCCGACCCTTGTCCCTGCGCGACAGAATCGTTGCCCAGCGTCCCTACGAGCGCGGCCCCCGCGCAAGAACCCCGGGTTGAATCCGTGCGGCCGGGAGACGGAATTGGGTTTGAGTTAGTGGTTGAAAACACCACCGACCAGCCCCAACAAGCGGTCATCTACGATCCCCTGCCGGAGGGCGCCAGCCACATTGATCCCGCTTCGGTCCAAGTCAGCGGTTCGCAAACGGACCCGGTCAACGAATCCAACGAATCGAGCGGCCTGGTGATCAGAGGGATAACCGTGCCTCCTCGCGGGCGCGTGACGGTGAAGTACACGATCTTTGTCGCGCAAGGCGCTCCGCAGGGTTTCACTGTGACCAACTCGGCTCGCGTCAATGGCGTGCCGACCGATCCCGTCGCGGCCCCGCCAGTGAGCAATCCAGAGTCGCAGGAACGCCCCTTGCGCTCCACCAAGCGTTACACTGGAACACGGCCCGGCGGACCGCCCCGCCCGACTATCCCTGTTCCCTTCGAGCCTGGCGTTCCTCCGGTCACCACGCCGCCCGAAGGGCCGCCGGTGCGGCCGCCGCCGGAAACGTGCGACTGCTGTTGCTACAAAAACCTGATTTGGACAGTCGGCAATCCGATCAGCGGCGACATCGTGGTGCCTTCCAACAGTCCCGTGGATGTGGAGCTCGGAGAGAAGCTTCCGATTGCCGCTGAAGCCTTTGACTCCGATCTTCTGACGATTCTGTGTGAGCGGCGGGGCTGCGGCGAAAAACCTTGTCCGGCTTGCGCCTCGAAGACGACTCTGCAGATGGCCGACCGGCTGGTTTTTCATTGGAAGATCGTCTCAGGCCCCGGGATGATAGACACCCGGCCCCATTTGCACTCCAACGAGAGGTTGAGCGCGGCGGCAGTTTTTGTCGCGCCCGACCAGATGCCGAACGACCCGAACGTCGTGGTGGAACTGACCATCGACGACGGTCCCGAAAAACTGACGGATGTGGACGACGCACCGGTCAAGAAACAGCTTCGAATCCGGCTCGTGCCGGCCGGGCCGGGAAACGCCAACCTGAATCCGAAATCGGTCAGCCCGGGCCCGGTCATCACGCCCGGCGCCGGCGATCCCTGCCCCTGTAGGCCGCATTATCGCTGGACAGTCGGCGATCGTTTGAAGGCTGAAATCTTGCTGCCCCAATACGTTTGCGAAAAAGGATTCGACACCTTCTCCGCGCCTGGGTTTGACAGCGACGTGCTGACGGCCGGCTGCAAGGGAGGATGCTCGACCAGCTCCAGCGACGCCGTCCGGCGGCTCATCGACCCTTTGTACTACCGTTGGAGCGTTTCCTCCGGAAGCATTCTGGGAGGAGCGCGCGAGGAGGTGGTGTTTCGGCCTGCGGCCGCCGGTCCAGTCGACGTGAAGCTCCGGGTTCAGGACAGCGGAACCCAGTTCTCCGACCCCGTGGTCGATCTGGAGGGCAGCGTCACCGTGGTGGGCATCGACCCCTCGGAGAGCGGGGATTACATCGTTCCGTTTTCCAAGGAAAACATAGTTCGATACGTCGTCAAACCGGAAGGCCTGAGCGCCGACGACGTGATCTTGGAAGTCATTGACAAGGATGGAAAGTTGATGCGGCGTTTGGATGATCTGCCCACCAGCAATGACGTCGACACCGGCTATGCGGAATACAAATGGGACGGTTTGACCCAATTCGGGACGCCTTTGACTGAGGCGGCTTCACCGTACACCTACCGGATCACAATGATCAAAGGAGAGGCTCGCTGCCGTCTAAAAATAAAGCTCCGCAAGGTCAAGGAATGGGACCTGTCTTACAACATAGTCGATCGTGGCCAGCAGCTGGCCGGGAGAAAGGCCGGCGCCAGCGGAATCGACGTGAAGACAGTGGTTCCAACGCTGGTGTTGACCAAGGTCAAGCCTGATGGGGGAGACGAGGTCCGCGTGCCGGTTTACGAGGTTGAAGAACAGGAAATCAGTTCCGACGTAAAGCTGGCCAAGGTCAAACTGATGAGCTCTTTCAAACAAGGGGACCGTTTGCTTGTTTACACTTCTCCCACCGCGCCAAACACGATCGGATATACGGTAGCGATTGAGTCGAAGGAGGGCGGGGCGCTCGACAAAGCGGGGAACGAGTGGGACATGGATCCGGACAAGGAAGGAATCCAGCGGACCCAAATCTGGAAGTTCCGCCTTGACGCGGAAGGAAAGTACCAGGACTTTCAGGAAGAAATCAAAGATTGAGTGGTGAGGTCAGATAGGATGGAGCAAATGGCGACAGGGCGGAATCTCGGCGGGCGAGCGCGCCTGGGGCTTTGGCTAGGGTGTTTGGGGGCGCTTTCTGTTTTGTCTTCGTGCTTCCTGGGCCACGCCGCCGCGCCCATTGTACCTTCCCAACAGGATGACGAGCTGAGAGAAGCGCAATACCCGCAACGATATCCGGTAGAGGCGTTGATGGAAGGGAATTGGCAGGACCTGGTCCCTCTGCTCCAGCACGTCAGCCTCTGGAATGGGCGCATTGTCAGAGCCGACAAGGAGGTCGCCCAGTTTCTCGATCTCAACCGCGCCTCGATTACCCGCGTGGATTTTCCGGAAGATGGATCCGAGTTTCGACCTCTGAGAACTTATTCGAAGGGACCGTTTCATCCGCCTGCAACATTGGATTTCCCGGGTTATGAATACACTGAGGGCTCCGGCGGCAAGGCTCGCGACAGGGTGGTTTTCGTGAACCCTCAAGGCGAGCGGCAATCTTCTTTTGTAGTGCAAAGCCGCTGGGGCACATCTCTGTCTCCCCAAGCTGAAGTCCTCGTCAAGTATGGCGCCGAGGGGTTGTTCGTCATCGAGGGCATGGAGATCCAGAATGTCGCCGGGTTTGCCGTTTACAGGCGGGACGGAAGCTTGCTTTGCGAAACAGGGCGCCAGACGCGTCTTTTTTTCATGGACGTCAATGACCGAGGCTATACGGCGGCTATTGAAAGACAACGGGATGCCGACGTCCCTCAGCACCAGATGGGGCCTGGAACAGAGGAGGAGAATCTGGTGACGGGCTTTGCCCTTCTTGACCCTTCCTGCAAGGTGATTTTGCGGCGGCCGGCGGCACGAGTGGACCAGCTGCTTTTCACAGTGTCGGGCGATCGGCTGGTGGCGGGTTTGGTTGACTTTAATGCGGCCAGCCAACGGTATCGACGCCGAACCGACATTTTCGACCTCCAGGGGACGCCACAGGGCGGATTGGAAGAGATGACCGGAATGCTTTTCGGTCAATCGGCGCGCGGCAACCATGTCGTTTTCACCCGAGCCGGACTCGATGGACAGCCGTGGCGCTGGACGGAGGTGGCCTTTTATGACGCTGGAACCTCGCAAATGCTGAGACGTTTCCAGGTGGATGTGAACGCCTTGACAGCGCATTCGTTGCTGACCGGTGAAAAGTACCTCTTTGTCTATTTCGACCCTTACCAGGACCGCTTGGCGCCTTACCTCCTGGTCTTTGACATTGTGGAGGGCCGACAACTGTTCGGGGGAGCCTGGTTCGAAAGCCCGTCGACGCTTCACTTCACGTTCAAGGATTACGGAGACGGGGAGCATGTTCTCTTCGCCAGCCCCAAGCGGCTCTGGATCACCAGCGGCAAAATCGTGGAAAACTTCGCTCAGAGGACGAAATGAATTGGAAGGCTGTCAGTTTCTTGGTCGGCGTCTTGATGGCGGGCAGCATCCTGGGCGACACCACGCCGCCTGCCGGGCCCACTAATCTCGCTTCGCCGAGCCACGGCTCGGCCATCGGTGCCTGGAACGATCCCCAATCCAAGAATGACGCCGTGGAAGTCACTTGGACGCCAGCCACGGACAGCGAATCGGGCCTGGATGGCTATTCCGTGCTCTGGAGCGAAAAAGCCGACGACGAGCCCGCCGCAGTCAAGACTATTGAGGAAGGCGTCTCCTCGGCGAAAAAAGAAGGATTGGCCAGCGGCAACAACTATTACTTTCACATCCGACCTGTCGATAACGACGGGAACTGGGGAGCCACGGTGCGCCTGGGACCGTTTTTCATCGACAAAGACCTGCCGGCCTCCCCGGCATCGCTGGCCACGACCAGCCATGCAAACGCTGTAGGCCAATGGCTCAATCCGCAAACGCGACCGTGGCCGTCTCATGGACGGTGCCTGCTGACGTTCATTCAGGCGTTGATGGTTATTCACGGACCTGGAACAACGTGGCGGCCGGCATTCCAGACCAAACCAAAGATGTCGAAGAAAGCGTGTTGACAACCAGCAGCACCCTGACGAGCGGCAATGACCAGTATTTTCATGTTCGCGCGGTGGACAACGCTGGCAACTGGGGGCCGGTAGCCCATCTGGGACCCTTTCACATCGACACGATAGCTCCGACAGTGGCAACAGTGACTGCTACGCCGACCAATCTCGGTTCGGGATTAGTCCGCATCGTCGTTCTCTTTCAGGAAGACCACAGCGGGATGGACCCGGCTCGAACCCTGCGAGTCCGAGTCCAGACGGCGCTCCGGCTGCTCAACGCCAGCCAGACGCTCTGGGACGCTGCTGCGAAAAGGTGGGAAGGCACGGTGACCGTGAACCAGACCAACGATGGCACCGGCGACGTGACCGTCCAAGTGGACCGGGCCCGCGACAACGCTGGCAACACCATGGCCGCGTTTAATCAAGTCGCTTTCCACATCAATGCGGGAAATCCGGGGCCTCCGGTGGCGAGCAATTCGGTGATGCACAATGTAGGCGCGCCCCATTCCGCCACCGCCATTCCGCCCGCGTGGTCATCCCTTCACTCCGGCTCGGATTACCGCGACGCTCAGGCCACGCCGGTTGTGGCGACCCGAAGCGGAACCGTGATCAGGGGCTTCGATGCCGCGACAGCGGCCAATCCGAACAACCTGGCCGTCGATGTTCAAGTCGATGTGGGCGTCGGCACCGAACGAGACCGCTACAATCATTTGCAGGCAATTCCAGCCGCCTACGTGGGCAATCCTCCTCTGGACGCTTTGCTAAATCCAGTGACCATTCAAGCTGGCACTCAGTTGGGACAAATCGGCAACAATGGATTTGGAGCTGACACGCACGTTCACTGGAACCGGGACATCACGGGCGTGGCTGTCGAAAACTTAAACCCCTTCTTAGTTTTGTCGTCGGGTGATCATCGGGACCCGGGAGCGGCGAGGCCCAAGCTGGAGGATCAGGACAGCGACCTGCGCACGGTCACTTTTTTCAACAACGCGTTTGCAGACGGGACGGCAACCGGACCCTTCAACACACCCGCCAACCCGATCCACAACAAGATCCGCATGGCCGCGGAAGCCGTAGACTATTTCAACTTCACCGTGCCAGCCATCCCTTACGGAATTGGTTACTGGATCGAACCCCGCCTGACTAAAGGAGCGCCGGTGAGAAGTCAGCGGGCGCCCTATTTGCTCTTCGAGTTCAGCTCGCTTCCGTTCAATTTTCGCGGGGCGCGCCCTCTGTTCTTTAGCTACAACAATCAGCACCGTCGCCGGTACGCCGGATACACTTGGGCTCGTTATCCGTTCATCTGGCTGACGAACGCCACGACTTCGACGGGAGGTCTGGCGAACGCCAGCGCGGCCGAGCGTTGGCATACTCGTGCGCGCCGCGGATCAGGGGCGAAGGACAACGGCACCGACGCGTCCGACGCCCGCAACATTGGCGAGGCGGCCTTTGGGGATGGGACATATCTGCCTCATGTGATCGTTTATGACGTGACGATGGAACGGGTCGATCTGGTGGACCGGGACACCGCCGCCGAGGCCGTGGAGATCCTGGTTGATAATTTCGCTCCCTTTGTTGTCCAATTGGAGGCCCGCCAGGGCGACCTCAAAGTCTATGAGGCTGCCTGGACGCAGACAGGAGCCGCCGGCACTTTGGCGCCAGCCGCTCAGGATGCGAGGAATCCAAAATGGGTCAACAAGAAGGGCGATATCCGTTTTGTCGCCAGCCTCAGCGAACCCATCAGAACCGACGCCAACCGGCCCCGTCTGCTCATCAAAGACAAACACGACAATATACAAACGGTGGCAATGGATCCGGTGCCTGATTCAAAGCAGATGAAGTGGACGTGCGCGATTGCCGAGGCCGATCTTCAGGATCATCGTTACGACGACGAGCCCCGCCAGCTGGCGTTTGTCGGACAAGATCTGGCGCGCAACGAGTTGGATGCCAATCCCTCAACCGCGGCTGTCAAAAATCCCGACGGGACCTGGACCGGCTACGACAACGCGCCCGACGCCAACTGGAACAATTTGGTGGTCGACCTCCAGCACAAAATCAAGATCGACACCAAACACGACCAGAAGGCGGAAATCAATCCCCACTGACGCGGAACTCCGGAGCAAGACCCGAGCTGTCTCCATCGACATTCTGTACCTCGACGTACGAGTTTTCGACAACCTCACAATAGCGTCACGTGTGCTAACGGAGTGAAATCGTGATTCCGGTGAAGACCCGAAAACCGTCCTTGCCGTCGCGTCCCAGATTATGGACTTTCATCTCGGCAATCCAGTTCAGATGGGGAGCGATCCTCTTACGGATGCCGCCTCCGATTGTCCAGACTGCGAAACGGCTGCTCTCTTTGCCTGCTTCTTCAAAACCAGGAGCGCCCCCGGGATTGATCACTTCCCGGTTGTTCCAGTGAGCGCCTCCTCCCACCTCCAGGAAGGGCGAAAACAGTGGTACCTCGGTAAAGTGGTACTGGAGCGTTATGTCAACGTACTGGCGGTTGCGTTTGGTTTCCCCGACTGGAAACGGTTCCAGGTCAAGATGGAAGTCGTCCCTGGGTACATACGCCCAGTCCGCCGCAATAGCCCACTTGGAAGACGGCCAGAGCACGACCCAGAGACCGAATTCTGCCCCCACGTTGGTGTCTGGAGACAGGGTGGGACCCTCGCTTCCCAGGATGGCGACACCGGCATGCCCCCCGAATTCAAAGTTCTGTGCCGCCAGCGACTGAACAGACAGCAGCAACACTGCAAAGAGCAGACCGGGGCAAGAACGCAACAATCCCATGGCATGGGATTCTAGCAGCCGGCTGAGACGAGTGCCTTGCGGGTTTCCCTGTCGACCCGGACGGATCGCCACTTGAATGGACCCCCGCTTCTTCCTAAGATATCGGAGACTCTCATGGCCGATTCGGTAATTGCTCTTTATCCCGGTTCCTTCGATCCCCTCACAAATGGCCATCTGGACATCATTCAGCGCGCCTCCAGACTTTTTGACCGGGTCATTGTCTCGGTCCTGTTAAACGCGGACAAGAGGCCTCTGTTCAGCCCCGAAGAACGCATGGAAATGATCAAGGAGGTCACGGCCTCGTGCCAGAATATTGAGGTTGAGGCCTTCGATGGTCTGCTTGTCGACTTTGCGACCGTCAAGAGCGCGAAGGTTGTTGTGCGCGGGATCCGGGCCGTGACCGACTACGACTACGAGTTTCAAATGGCACTCATGAACCGTCGTTTGAAGTCGGAACTCGAGACTGTATTCATGGTACCGGCCCTGGAGTACTCCTACTTGAGCTCCAGCCTCGTCAAGGACGTCTGTCTCCTGGGAGGGGACGTGAGCGGACTCGTGCCGGGTAGTGTGGAAAAGCGGCTGCTGGCCAAGATCCGGAACCAGGATCAAGATGTCGACTGACCATATACCCATCAAAGTCTGGGGAGTGGCGTCAGGCGGACTCCTTCTTGCACTGGCCCTCTTCACACTTCTCCCCGATTCCCCTGATTCAAGTGATTCGGGGGCACAACAACCCTTCCCGGAAGCTGCCGGACCTGACAGCCATCCGCCTGAACCAGCCTCCCGCATCATCAAGGGAACCTTCCCCGGTAACTCCACCATGCAGGACCTCCTGCTCAGCCAGAACTTCACTGCCCGGTTGGTCCACCAGCTCATCGAGGACTCACGGGAGGCTTACAACCTGAACCGGGTCCGAGCCGGAAACGACTACACCATGAAGATCAGCCCGGGAGGAACGCTGGAGAGTTTCCGGTATGAGATCAGCGACGAAGAGTACCTGCTGGCGGAATGGGACGGGGAACACTACGAGAGCTCACGTCGTGCACTCGAGTTTGACGTCAAGACCGAGACGATCCACGTCAGCATCGAGGAGTCCCTGTGGGCCGCTCTCATGAAAATGGGAGAGAAAGATCAGCTGGTGATGGATCTGGCCTGGATTCTGCAGTGGGATGTGGACTTCACCACGATCCAGTTCGGCGACGGGCTCAGGCTGGTGGTTGACAAGAAGTATCACAACGGCCAGCTCGTCAAGTACGGAGAGATCCACGCGGTCCAGTTCACAACCGGGGGCAAGGACTTTTTTGCCTTCCGTTTCGTTCTGCCTGAGAGCGGCCAGATCAAGTACTATGACCAGCAGGGGAAGTCAGTGAAGAAAGCCTTTCTCAAGGTGCCTTTTCGCTTCAGACCCCGCATCAGCTCCGGATTCAGTTACAACCGATTCCATCCGCTTCTGAAGCGTCGAAGGCCTCATCTGGGTATCGATTTTGCCGCCCCCGCGGGGACTCCTGTCCTGGCTTCAGCCAATGGATCTGTCACCTTCGCAGGATGGAAGGGCGGACTCGGTAAATCAGTGGAGCTTCGCCATCCGAATGGGTATCGAACCGGCTATTCACATCTTTCCAGAATCCTGGTGAAAGCGGGACAGAAAGTTGGCCAGGGAGACGTGCTCGGCCGTGTGGGCTCGACGGGCCTGGCCACAGGAGCCCACCTGGACTACCGGGTTCAGGACCCGCGAGGCCGGTACCTCAACCCGCGGCGCAAAGTTGCCTGGCCCTCCGACAAGCCTCTCGAGGAACGCCACCGGAGTGCTTTTGCGGCAGTTCGTGACCGCTTTTTGCTTCAGCTCGACCCGCTCCTCATGGACCCTGAGCCCGCCCAGGCCCAGTCTGTGGCCGAGTAGCAGCCCGCTGGTACAGAAATTGCTAGTACCTCCTTGCAGGTGTGGATGAAACGTGCACTTTTCTTTTACAACCCCAACGCGGGTCGAATCAGCCTCTCGCCAAAGAGGCGGCGAAAGCTGATCGAATCCATCCATGCCCTGGGACTCGAGGTCACTTCGCTGTGTTCCAGTCCGGCACCGGGAGCTCTATCCAGCAGCCACCTCGAGAACCAGGACCTCATCATCGTGTACGGAGGAGACGGGACCATCCACCAGGTCCTCAAACCCGCACTGGACCTGCAACTCCCTTTAGCCGTTCTTCCGGCCGGAACAGCCAACGTTCTGGCCAGAGAACTGTCGATCCCCAGAGATCCCGCCCGGGCTCTCCGTCTCTTGCAGGAAGGGAGACGAACCCGGATCCGCCTGGGGAAGAGCGGGCAAAACTACTTCCATCTGATGGCAGGCGTCGGGCTCGACAGCCACATCATCGATCAAACCTCCCCCGGGCTGAAACGCCGTTTCGGGGTGGGTTCGTACTGGCTGGCCGGCCTTCGGGCGTTTCGAAAGGTCCCCCTGCAGCCTTTCGAAATCTACCTGGACGACCGCCTCGTGGAGGCCACTTTTGCCGTGATCAGCAACAGCCGCTATTACGGCGGACATCTACTGCTGGCGCCCGCAGCCGATGTCACAGAGGATTGCCTGGACGTCTGTCTCTTCACTTCGCGGGATCGCAAGCGCTACGTCACTTATCTGATGGGGGCTCTCACCGGGAAGCACGTGGGGCTCTCGGACGTTCATTACCGCAAGGCAAAGGAGGTCAAGGTGAGGGGAGAGTCCACCATTCCAGTGCAGATGGACGGGGAGGTGATTGGAACTCTCCCCATGGATTTTGAAGTCGCCAGGCGTTCGGTGGAAATATTTGTTCCGCGGACCAGATAAAAGAATCTTCCGAGCCACAGGCCCGAATTCAGCGCCGCCCTTTCTTGACAGTGCCTCTGCTCCCGATGTGGGGGATACGGAGCAGCTCGAAATCTTCCTTGATATCGGGGCTGTCGTAATTGACCTTGTTGATCTGCTCCGCCAGCATCCCATAATCGAGGCAGTCCACCGCCTGCAGCTTGAACTCGGTCTCGCCCAGCTCAATGACCACGCGCTCAGGCTCTGAAAAGCCCTCAAAATCGCCCTCCAGATCAAACCCAATGAAAGACGAGGACAAAACCCTCAGGTAATTCGTGATATACGGTTCGAAGCCTGTCTCAATCGCGAACTTCTTGACTTCGGCAGTCCGGCCGGTGGCGTTGTAAAGATGGATCTGCTGGGGCCTGAGTGGGGCTTCCTTGGCCTCAAAAGTGATGATGTTGACGATCGGAACCGGAGCCTGCTTGAACTCCTCCGCCACTTCCACGGTCCAGATGATCCGGTAGTCAATAAAGATGTGGCATTTGGATCGGTCGAGCTTCTCCAGCCGGGGCTCAGGGGCGGGTTGGAGTCCGGGGCCCAGGATAGCCAGGACAACGAGCAAGGCGGACATGTCCAGCCGAGTTTAGCACGATCGAATCTCGCGATTGATGCTGCGAGCTGCCTGCAGCGGATTGGGATTCTGCGTAATGGGGCGGCCGATCACCAGATAGTCTGCACCGGCCTGCGCAGCCTCTCGCGGAGTCATCGTCCTGCTCTGATCGTGCTTCGGTGCATCTGAGGCCCGGACACCCGGTGTGACTCGGAGCAGGCGATTCAGCGGTTCACCGTGGAGAAGCTCCAGCTCACGGGGAGAAGAGACAACCCCGTCCAATCCTGCCTCCAGTGCCAGAGCGGCCAGATGCACCACCCGTTCACCCGGAGTCCCGGGCATCCTCAGCCGCTGCAGCTGTGGCTGATCCAGACTGGTCAGAACCGTTACACCCAGCAGCCTGGGTGAGGGCTGTCCCGACTCCCTTGCAACCTCATCAACATGCTCGCGCGCGGCACGCAGCATAGCCAGGCCGCCCACCGTGTGTAGCGTCAGCATGGAACAGCCCAGGCGCACGGCCTGGGCGGCAGCCCTTCCAACCGTGTGGGGAATATCGTGAAGCTTGAGGTCGAGGAACACCTCCACACCCAGCCCTCGAAGGTCATGAATGAGAGCCGGTCCGCAGGCTGTGAAAGCCTGAAGACCCACTTTGACCAGCGCCACTTCATCTCTGAGAACCCGGGCAAGGCGCAGGGCCTCTGCTCGGGAGTCGATATCCAGGGCCAGGATGATTCTACATTCCTGCTCTCTCATCGGTCCGCGACTCTAGCACAAGAGGCGTTTTGCCCAAACCCGTAGTTTCCTTGCAGCAAGCCCACAAACCCAGGGATTCAATTTATTGGAGAGCTTTGACCCTATTGTCTATTTTCTTGAATCAACGGCCACTGCTGGACTGGCTCTAGGCTTTTCTTTCCAGTCACAAAAATCAACATTGTCAGGGCTTGCGAGTATTGAAATAGCGGATTGGATCCTGTCGTGCAAGCAGTTACGTGAGGATTTTCGGTTGAACCGAATCCATCCAAATGTGGAGGAATCGAATGAAAAGCAATTCAGCGTCCAATGTTTCTGACCGAGCGGCTGGAGAGGTGTCTCTGCCGATCAGATTTCGGCAAAGGCGCCTGGACAACTCAAGGTTTAGAGGCCGTTTTCAGCGGAAATGTGAGGAGAAACACATGTTCCTTGGTGGGAGGGCTGATAGGTTTCGATTATTCGTCATGGGCAGGTCAGAGGAACTCGGATCCGAAGTTGATATGGGGAATGTCCCTTCAAGACTCTTGCCGGTGGCAATCACCCTGGTGGCACTTCTTGTCTCACCAGTTTTCTCTCAGGCGAACTATGGTTCTTTGAGCGGGACTGTCAAGGATCAGACGGGCGCGGCCGTTCCAGGGGCTGACGTGACCATCACGAACCAGGGCACGAACGCTTCCCGGGCGCTGGTGACCAGCGACTTTGGTACGTTCCGGGTCACCCAGCTGCTTCCCACTCTATACGAGGTTCGTGTGGCCCTGATAGGTTTCCAGACTTACGTGGGCCGTGATGTCAAAGTGAATGGGGGCGGAGAACACTCACTCAACGTGACCCTGGACGTCGGTGAATTGACCTCGATCGTCACGATCACGGCCGGCGTGGACCTGGTGAACACTTCGGACACGTCCATTTCGACCACTGTGCAGACGCGGCAGATCCAGGACCTGCCTCTGCAGGCTCGGAGCGTTCTGAGCCTGGTCTCCCTGCAGGCGGGGACGGCCAACAGCGGCAACGTACCGACATCGATTCAAGGCCTCAGGCCCACTTACACCAACATGACGCTGGACGGCATCAACATCCAGGACAACTTCATCCGTGAAAACGCCACTACATTTTCGTCCTCGCGACTGACCCAGAGTATGGTCAGCGAGTTCACTCTTACCAGTGTCAACCAGGGCGTGGTGTCTGGTGCGGGCGCCTCCCAGATCAGCTTCGTCACGCCTTCGGGCACCAATTCCGTCCACGGTGAGGTCTACTGGGTGCATCGAAACAACGCCACCAAGGCCAACGAGTTTTTTAACAATTTGTCCGGCGTGGATAAGCCCTTTCTGTTGCGCAACCAGTTCGGTGTGGCGGCCAGCGGGCCCATCATCAAGGACCGGCTGTTCTGGTATGGCAACTACGAGGGGCTTCGCCAAAGTTCCCAGCAGAGTATCCTGGCTACGGTCCTCAGCGACAAGGCCCGCCAGGGGATCTACCAGTATGAAGCCCTGAACGGCAGGGGACTGCAGGAAATCGAGCTGCTTCCGATTCGATTTCCTCCTCAACGATGCACACTCTTTCGAGGGGATCTACCGCCACAACGACCTGAACGTTGAGCGTCCCGACTTTCTTTCGGGGTTCCAGGAAACCTTCGGCCGGACAATCTCGACGCCCGACTTCTTTTCCACGGCCTGGCACTGGACGGCCAGCCCCAACTTCATCAACGAAGTCCGCTTTGGTGCCCACTTTGCCGGTGTTGTGTTTGCCGATGAGCGGGATTTCCTCCGCGAGCGGGGCTTCAAGATCATTGCGGCCAGTTACACGGACCCGGAAGGGAACGGCGACTTCGAACGGCAGGGTCGGGACACCAACACCTGGAATTATGCCGACAACGCCAGCTGGAGCCGGGGCAATCACTCCTTCCGTTTCGGCTTCCAGGGGCAGAATATCCGCACCTTCAGCTTTGCTGGCTTCAACGTGACTCCCACCCATAGCATCGGAGCCAATCGGCGCAACGGCTTTCAGCTCGGCACCGCCGAGTTCCCGGGTGGCATCACCACTGACGACGCAGACGTCGCCACCGCGATCCTGGCCGATCTGGCCGGGGTTTTGGACAACGCGGTTGGAGAGTTTCACGTCCGCAGCCGCACCGATCTTGCCTATGTGGCTGCCGAGGAGCAATTCAACTGGGAAAACGACATCTATGCCTTCTATTTCGGCGACTCCTGGCGCCTCAACCCCCGCATCACCCTGAACGCGGGTGTGCGCTGGGAGTGGTACCGCAACCTCCGTGAAAGGGATCGTCTGCTTACCCAGCCCGTCATCACCGGTGACCCGAAGAGTACGGTTCTGGATCCGAACAACGTGGTCGACTGAGTAGACGGTGATCTGACCAAGAACGATCTCAACAACTTCGCCCCCAACATTGGGATTGCCTGGGATTTGTTTGGTGACGGCAAGACGGCTCTGCGGGCGGGTTACGGCATCGCCTACGCCAACGACCAGATGGTCACGGCTCTCCGAAACGCTGTGAACCGTTATGGAGTCTCTTCTTTTGTCACCCTGGACAACCTGGACGAAACGATCAGTAACCGTCCCGCCATTCCAGAGCCGCAGTTCCAGCTGCCGCTGAGCTGGCCCCAGATCAACGACCCTTCCTCGGAGTTTTTCACCGACCGGTTTCCCGCTGCCTATATAGTAGACTCGAACCTGGTCAACCCCTATGCCCAGACCTGGCAGGTAGGGGTGACCCACGAGGTTGGCTGGAACACGGCTGTGGAAGTCCGCTGGGCCGGCAGCAGGGGGACGAAGCTGATCCGGGCTTTTGACTACAACCAGGTAGACATCCGGGGAACCGGCTTCCTGGACGACTTCCTGCGGGCCCAGAGCAATGGGGAGATCGCCCTGGCGGCTGACTTCGGCTACGATCCGAGCTACAATCCGGACCTCCCAGGAAGCCAGGTGCTCCCCGTCTTCGATCAGCTCGTGGCCGGAGGTTTTCTTTTCGACCCGGACGTCCAAGACTGGATTCGAGACGGAGAAGCCGGCTTTTTGCTTGGGGAGATTTACTGGCCCAACTCCTTGTGCGGCAACGTCCAGTGTTATCCCAATATGCAGGTGCTGGTCGGTGACGTGACGGGCAATTCGGGCGACTCCATCTATCATTCTCTGCAGGTCGAGGCGCGCCGGCGCTTCTCGGCCGGGCTCATGTTCAGCGCCAACTACACCTTTGGCAAATCACTGGCCAACCAGGCCAACTTTGAGCCGATCCTGGATCTGGCGAATCCGGGTTATGATCGGGGCCGTACGGTTTTCGACGTGACCCATGTCTTCAACGCCAACTTCATCTGGGAACTGCCCTTCGGGCAGGGCCGGCGCTGGAACATTGCCAATCCGGTCTTGAATCAGATCGCCGGTGGATGGCAGGCGACGTCGATTTTCAACATCCAAAGCGGAGATCCTTTCGGCCTGTTTTCCAACCGCGGCACCCTGAACCGCTTCGGGCGCAGCTGGGGCCGTAACCGGGCCAGCTCGACCCTGGGCAACAGCGGCATCCGAAACTTGATCGGTGTGCGCAGCGACGCGGACGGTCCCTTCTTCTTCCCGGCCCAAGCCGCTGAGGATGGGCGACTGCTTAACCCCGGCGCCGGAGAACTGGGAAGCCTGCCCCGCTTCGGGTTCAACGGTCCCGGCCAGTTCACCTGGGATCTGGGGGTGATCAAGAAGTTTCCGGTCACCGAAGGCCTGGATGTGGAGTTTCGGGGTGAGTTCTTCAACCTGACCAACACCGCCAACTTCAACGTTGGCGCAGGGGTCGACGACCAGAGAACCAGCACCCTCGATATCAACGAGGGAAGCTTCGGACGACTGCAGATCACCAACACCAGCGCACGGATCATCCAGTTCTCGCTGAAGCTCATCTTCTAGCCGGCGGCTGCTCTGAACGCATCCGGCCCGGTGGGCTCTTTCCCCTCAACAGCCAGGGTCTTCCCTCGAACTCGCCACACTCGTCGCAAGAGGTATAATTCGAATTCGTGACTCCTCTCACGGACTGCCTTCAGGCTTCCACCTTTCTTCTGGCCTTGCTCATTGCTTTCCCGTCGACGGCCGGGCAAAGCCGTCAACAACGAGCCGAAGAAGGCGACGACTACTACCGGCAGTGGCTGGAAACGGATGTGCTCTACATCATCTCACCGCAGGAGAAAGACATTTTTGAAAAGCTCTCTACCGGGGAGGAGAAGGACCACTTCATCGAGCAGTTCTGGTTCCGGCGTGATCTCGACCCCAGGACCGCCGTCAACGAGTTCAAGGAAGAGCACTATCGCCGTATTGCCTACGCCAACGACAAATACCATTCCGGTATCGAGGGCTGGAGAACCGACCGGGGAATGATCTACATCCTGTTCGGTCCCCCGGACGGACTGGAAAAACATCCGGAGGGCGGAACCTATCAGCGAAAACGGGAAGAAGGTGGGGGCCGGACCTACACCTACCCGTTCGAGGTCTGGTTCTATCGCCATCTCGAGGGAGTGGGCCCCGGAATCGAAATCGAATTCGTCGATGCTTCCCGCACCAACCAGTACCGGATCGCCATGGACCCGGAGCAGAAGGATGCCCTTTTCCACATCCCGGGTGCGGGACTCACGCTGGCGGAGAAACTGGGAACCATGAGTCGCATCGACCGGATCCGGACCCGCTGGATGGGCAATCCGGAAGGCTATCGCCGTTTCGACACGGCCGGCCGCACCATCCGCTACCGCGACTATCCTCTGCAGAGGCTGGAGACTCTTTACCGCCTGCAGAAGGGCCCGGCAGTCAAGTACAAGGACCTGGAGCTGATGGTCACCACCCGCCTCAGCTATTCCCAGTTGCCGGTTCGAGTCCGGGTAGACAGCATGCGCTACTCGGAGGACCATTCGCTGGTTCCGGTGACGGTCTTCCTGGAAGACAAGGACCTGCATTTTGCCTCCGAAAAGAAAGCGCAGGACAGACTGATCGCCAGGGTCGGAATCTACGGCCAGGTGCAGACGTTGTCGGGCCAGAGAATCTACACTTTCGAGGACGATATCGAAAGGCGGGTTCCCGTCGGTACTGTGACGAAAGGCCTGCAAACCGAAGCCGTTTATCAGAAACGATTTCCGCTGGAGCCCGGCAGGTACAAGCTCTCGCTGGTCATTCAGGACCAGGGTTCCGGCAAGATTGCGACCGTGGATGAGCTCGTGGTCGTGTCCCCTCCCAGGCAGGATGAACTGGAAACCAGCACGGTGGTACTGACGCCGCGTCTGGGCTCGCCCGGGATCGACGAAAGCGTAGGCGATCCCTTCGTCCTGGGCAGGTATCGGGTGGTTCCTGCCTCGGACAACCGGTTTCGACCGGAGGAGCAATCCGTAGAGGCTTACTTTGAAGTCTACAATCTGGCGCTGGACCAGACGACTCTGGAGCCGTCTTCCCGAGTGGAAATCGCTCTTCTGCATGAAGGCGAGTCCGTTTTCCCGTTCACTGAGATCAACCGACCAATGGATTTCGACGGTGACAGGCTGCTGGTCTACACGACCATTTCTTTTCAGGGCCTGAAAGAGGGTACGTACACACTCCGGTTCAACGTGACGGATCAGATTCGTCAGCAGTCCATCACAACTGACGTCGAGTTCCTGATCGAATGAAAAGGGACTTACCCTGCAGGAGAGTGAATATGAGATCGCATTCCAGAGTCGGACGGCCACCAGGCTCGTCCATCCTGGTGCTGGCTTTGGTTCTGCCCGTTTTCACGGCTTTCGATTTGTGGGCGATAAAGCCCAAAGGACAGAAGCTCACCGCCGATGAGCTGGTTCAACGCCATATCGAGTCGCTGGGAAGTGGAGAAGCTCTGGCAAGGCGCCAGACTTTTGTCATGATGGGCACGTGCAAACACGAGATTCTCGTTGGACGCAGGCAAAATATCGATGGAACTGCTCAGCTCGTATCGAAGGGAAACGGTGTCAATTTCCTGATCGACTTTGCCCATGCCAACTACAACGGTGAGCAATTCGTCACCGACGGCAAGAAGGCAACCACAGCCTTCAGCGTGCCCGGGACCCGATTTCCTCTGGCGGAGTTTCTCTTTTCCCAGAAGGCGATCCTCAGAGAAGACCTGTTTGGAGGTGCGCTCACCATGGCCTGGCCGCTGCTGCGCGTCGCGGAGAAAAAGCCGATCCTGAAGCTGAAGGGCACCAAGAAGATCGACGGGCGTGAACTGCACCAGCTGGAGTATCGCATCCGCAAACGCGGCGGGGACGCCCGCATCCGAATGTTCTTCTCTCCTGAGGACTTCTCGCACGTGCTGACGACCTACGAGGTGCAGATCTCAGCTCAGCTTGGAGCCAGTCCGGAACAGTCGGCCGGGCAGCGCGTTTCGCGCTTCAAGCTGGAAGAGCGGTTCGGTGATTTCAGGGACTTCGGCGGACTCAAGCTCCCGGCCACCTGGGTGGTGCAGGTCTCGACACAGGGAACGGGACAGACCTCACTCTGGCAGTGGACCATGAAGTTCGATCAGAGCTCCGACAGCCAGGAAGTTCCCGACTCGTTCTTTGTGGTGAACTAGGGCACCGTTCCTTGTTCCTGGGTGGGAATCTTGGAGGTGGGAGGGGGGCCAGGGCAGCGACCGTTTAAATCCGCCCGGGAGTCGCCCTGGCCCCCCTCCCACCTCCAAGATTCAGTAGAAGAACTGCCCTTCTCGGACTTCCAGACTCCCGACAATCTCATTGATATCCTGAATTCCCTGCTCAACGCAATATTCCCTGAGCCCTTCAATGACCTTGATCGCCACGGTGGGGTCGTAGAAGTTGGCAGTCCCGATCTGGACGGCACTGGCTCCGGCCAGCAGGAACTCCAGAGCGTCCCTGGCGGTCGAGATGCCTCCCATTCCGACGATTGGAATCGATACGACCTGGCTCGCCTCGTAGGCCATCCGCACAGCCAGCGGCCGTATAGCTGGTCCTGACAACCCGCCGGTGGTGTTGGAAAGCATGGGTCGTCGTTTGTTCACATCAATGCTCATCCCGACAAACGTATTCACCAGGCTGATCGCGTCGGCTCCCGCATCCTGGCAGGCGAGAGCAAAGAGGCGAATGTCGGTGACGTTGGGTGACAGCTTCACCCAAACCGGTTTGGAGGTGGCGTTTCGGACCGCCTCGGTGACGGCAAAAGTCATGTGCGGATCGTGGCCAAACTCAATTCCGCCTTCTTTGATGTTGGGGCAGGAGATGTTCAGCTCCAGCGCCGAGACCTGCGGATAGGGATCCAGGCGCCTGGCGATGGTCTTGAATTCATCAAGCGTCTTGCCCAGAACGTTGGCAACAATGTGACATTCACAGTGCTCCAGCCGGGGCAGCTTCTCTTTCACGAATCCCTCGACTCCCACATTCTCGAGCCCAATGGCATTGAGCATACCCGCTGGAGTCTCATGGATTCTTCCAGGGGCCGTACCGGCCATGGGCTCCAGTGACAGTCCCTTGGTGCAGAACCCTCCCAGCAGAGAGATGTCAAAGAACTGCTCGAACTCGAGCCCGTAGCCGAAAGTACCCGAGGCCGTCAGAACGGGGTTTTTCAAAGTGAGCGAGCCAATCTCAACCTGCAGATTTACAGGATCCGTCATGCCACCGTCCTGGACTCGACTTCTTCTTCCCACTGAAACCCGGCAGCCTCGAATACGGGTCCATGGGTACAGGCCAGGCGATACCGATCTCCGACTTTGACGCTGCACCCGAGACAAACCCCGAAGCCGCAGGCCATCTTGGTTTCCACGGAGACCTGACAGGGTACTCCCAGGTGAACCACCTGACTCGAAACCGCTTTCATCATGGGATTGGGCCCACAGGCGTAAACGACACTGTTTTCCGGGGAGAGGCCGGGAAGGTACTTGGCCAGCGACCCGGTGACACGACCGGCCAGGCCGCGGCTGCCGTCCTCTGTCGTCAGCAGCAGCGAAATCGGCAGGGCTTCGAAGTAGTCCAGGCAGACCAGGTCGGCAGCGGTTCTCCCTCCGTAGATCAGGTGTACGTCGGTCCCCTGACGAACGAGTTGCTCTGCCAGCAGGTAGAGGGAGGCAATACCGATCCCTCCCGCCACAATCAGGGCCCGTCGGCCCCGGGCCGGCTCACAGTCGAAGCCACAGCCCAGAGGACCGACCAGGTGGATCGAGTCCCCGGCTCTCAGCCCAGCCAGCTTGCGCGTTCCGTCACCCACGATCTTCAGCAGCAGTGTGAGTTGCTCACGACCCGAACCCTCCACCGAGAAGACGGCCAGGGCGCGCCTCAACAGAGGGAACGGCTGCGAGTAGGGCTGGGCAGCCGCAGCCATCAAGAACTGGCCCGGCTGGATCAAGGGAGCCATGGCAGGGGCGTCTACAGTGAGCAGGAAATTATCGCGTCCGAGGGACTCACGGACCCTGACTTTACCCTCGATATCGGCGATCATGGGGCAAGGATAGCACAGCATCCGAGGGAGACACGGAGCATGGATCGTGGAAAAGGGGCTGTGTTAGAATCCCTCAGATTTTCCATTGGAGGGGCAGGTGAAAAAGTATCCCCGGCAGGTCATGACACAACGGGAGATGGACGTTGCTCTCTCACGAATCGCCACAGAAATCATCCAGGATCATCCGGGCCTGGAAGACCACTTGATTGTGGGAATCCGGCGGCGGGGAGTCCCTCTGGCTGAACGCCTTCAAGAGAAGATCACCGCTCAAGTCGGAAAGACCATCGAATGCGGAAGTCTGGATATCACCTTTTATCGAGATGATTTCTCCCTGGTCGCCACCCAGCCCGTTGTGCACGGGTCTCAGCTGCCCTTTCCGATCGATCGGAAAAAGGTCCTGCTGGTGGACGACGTCCTCTACACCGGCCGTACGATTCGAGCAGCTCTGGAGAGCATCCTGGATTACGGGCGCCCGGATAAGGTAGAGCTGGTGGTCCTGGTGGACCGGGGGCACCGCGAGCTTCCCATTCAGGCCGATTACGTGGGAAAGTTCATCGAGACGGCGGAGAACGAAATGGTTGAGGTCTGTCTACCTCCCGTCGACACGGACCAGGCCGTCTATTTGAGCACTCTCGAACTGATGCAGCAAGGGGACGGAGATGACTGAGAAGACTCGGCGGGGGCAAAAGAGCTCCAGTCAGGTCCGGAACTGGCCATGGCTTTGAAATCACAGCACCTGCTCGGAATCGAAGATCTCGCCCCGGAAACCATCCTCGAAGTCCTCCACACCGCTGTCAGTTTTCGCGAAATCTCGCAGCGGAAGATCAAGAAGGTTCCCACCCTCAGGGGACGCACCGTCATCAATGCCTTTTTCGAGCCGTCCACTCGAACACGTTCGTCCTTTGAGATCGCAGCCAAGCGCCTGAGCGCCGACGCCATCAACTTCAGTACTTCGACCAGCAGCATCAGCAAGGGAGAGAGCCTCAAAGACACCGGCCTGACCCTGCACGCCATGCGGCCCGACGTTCTCGTCGTCCGGCATCCGCAAGCCGGCGCGCCGGCTTATCTGAGTCGATACTGCACTCAGACCCACATCATCAACGGAGGGGACGGGCTCCACGAGCACCCGACTCAGGCCCTCCTCGATACAATGACGATCCTGGACCACAAGGAGTCCCTGGAGGGGCTGACCGCAGCTATCGTGGGAGACATTTCCCACAGCCGGGTGGCTCGCTCCAACGTGCTGCTGCTGACCAGAATGGGAGCCCACGTTCGGGTCTGCGGTCCCCCCACACTGATTCCGATTGGCTTTGAGGAGTACGGCGTCGAGGTGACCTATGACCTCTCCGAAGCACTCAGGGATGCCGATGTCGTCATGCTGCTGCGCACGCAGTGGGAACGCCAGAGAGAAGTTTTCTTCCCTTCCATACGAGAGTATTTCCGCCTTTACGGCCTCGACGCAGCGAAGATGAAAGTGGCCCGCAAAGATGCGATCATCATGCATCCCGGACCCATCAACCGGGGAGTCGAGATTGATGCCCAGCTCGCAGACGGGCCCTATTCGGTCATCCTCAACCAGGTCTCAAACGGAGTGGCGATCAGAATGGCCCTGCTCTATCTGATTCTGGGCGAGCAAGAGGAAACAGAGGAATCATGACTCTTCTACTCCAAGGCGGGACCGTGGTGGATCCCAGCCAGAACTTCGACCAGGTTGAACTCGATCTCTTGATCGAAGGCGGATCGATTTCCGATCTCGGGCGCATCGAAGCACGCCCCGAATGGAAGGTCGTTGACGTGAGGAATCTGGTCGTGGCTCCCGGATTCATTGACATGCACGTCCATCTTCGCGAGCCCGGACGCGAAGACAAGGAGACGATTGAGTCAGGATCAAAGGCAGCCGCTGCAGGCGGGTTTACAGCCATCATGTGTATGCCCAACACCCAGCCGGTCAATGACAATGCCTCGATTACCCGCTATATCATCGAAAAGTCCCGGCACTTCAACCTGACCCATGTTCATCCCTGCGGAGCGATCAGCAAGGGTTCACGCGGCCAGGAGCTGGCCGAGATCGGAGAGATGGTGGAGGCTGGAGCCGTGGCTATCAGCGACGACGGCAGTCCCGTTGAGAACCCCCAGCTCATGCGCCGCGCCCTCGAGTACTCGCGAATCTTTGACATCCCCGTGGTGGATCACTGCGAGAATCCGGCTCTGGCCGCCGGCGGCTGCATGAATGAAGGGTCGGCAGCAACACGGCTTGGCCTCCCCGGGATGAGCCGAACAGCGGAAGAACTGGATGTGGTTCGGGACGTGATTCTGGCCCGGGTCACCGGTGGACACGCACACATCGCACATCTCTCGACCGCCGAGTCCCTGGACTGGATTAGTGAGGCCAGGAAGCGGGAAATTCGAGTCACCTGTGAGGTAACTCCCCACCACTTCATCCTCAACGACGAGAGCATTGGCTCCTACGACACCAACTACAAAATGAATCCTCCTCTGCGCGAGTCCAGTGATATCCAGGCCATGCTGGAAGGCCTTCAAGATGGATCGATCGACTGCATTGCTACCGATCATGCTCCCCACACGGAACTGGAAAAAGACACCACCTTCATGGAGGCGGCAAATGGAATCATCGGAATGGAATGTGCCATTTCACTGGCGTGGGAATTCCTGGTCAAGAAGGAGATTGTCTCGGTCTCCCGCCTGGTGGAACTGTTCAGTGTGAATCCGAGCCGCATCCTGAGGCTGGGCAAAGGGACCCTGAAAGAGGGCAGCATGGCCGACATCACCGTGATTGATCCCAACCGGCAACTCACCGTCGACGTTTCGAGCTTCCAGTCAAAGAGCCGCAACAGCCCCTTCGACGGCTGGAAACTGCAGGGCGCTCCCGTCATGACGATCGTGGCTGGAAGGATCGTTCACCAGAACCTTGCGCCCACGGTAAGCTGACGCTCTGTGCCTGTTTAGCGCCTTGCCTTTGCCCGTGCCCATCACTCCTCTCACGTTTTCTGGCCCGGAACGTTATTACTCTTGCAGTTCCCCTTTGAAAAAACCGAAACGACCAGGCAGTATCCTCCGTCTTGTAAGGTATAGTCGAAACCGGGAGAAACTGTGACACGCGGAATTCTGGGACATTGGACAGCCACTATTCTGGTCATGGGGACGCTCCTGAGTCCCCTGTGGAGCCAGAATGAGGTCCGCTTTCAGATCCTCCCCCATGAGCAGAATCTCGCCCCTGGGAGTGACCTCGTTCTGACGCTGCGGGCCACTATGGCCCCAACCTGGCACCTCTACTCCCTGACTCCCTATCCAGACAATGTTCTGGCTGCTCCTCAACCAACCACTATCCAGCTCAAGAAACACCCGTTTTTCGAGCCGGGCGGTACCGTCAGGCAGCCGCAGCCCAAACTTGACTACGATGAGAACTTCGACATCGAAACGTCTTACTTCGACGGGATGGTGGATTTTGAGGTTCCCCTCCGCGTCGTTTCGACCGCGGGTGCCGGCGAACACGAGGTGGTTCTGAAGGTTCGCTTCATGGCCTGTAATGATCGCGTCTGCCTGCCACCCCAGAACGTGGAGTTCAACACTCTGCTCGTGGTTTCGGGGACCCCTGCCACTCTGTCCTCCCAGTTGAGCCGGGCCCTCAATCAAGTGGCTGCAACAGAATCCACGGCCCGACCTCCCCTCGCCATAGAGGGTGCGGCACAGGGTTCGCCCGAGTCGAGAGTCGAACCACCGCCAGCGACGCCCGGAGGCGTGCCCTCCACGACCCTGGCCTACATCCTCTTCGCGATGGCCGGAGGAGGTCTGGCACTGCTCACGCCCTGCGTCTTTCCCATGATTCCGATCACCGTCTCCTACTTTACGAAGAGGGAGGTGGGCCGGAGGCAGGCTCTCTATGACGCCGCTCTCTACTCGCTGGGAATCATTTTGACCTTCACCCTGCTGGGGTTCGCTCTGACCCGGGTTTTCGGGGCCGGGGGAATCAATCGAGTCGCTTCCAGCCCGGCCCTCAACATCGCGATTGCAACGTTGTTCATCGTCTTCGCCCTGAGTCTTTTCGGGGCTATTGAACTCCGCCTGCCTTCCAGCTGGCTCACCGCGGTGGACAAGAGGTCTTCTGCCGCCGGTGGAGCGACGGGAATCCTGCTGATGGCCCTGGCTTTCTCCCTGACCTCTTTCACCTGCACCGTCCCGTTTGTGGGAATGGTCATGGTCGCCGCTACCCGGGGAGACTGGCTGTGGGCACTGCTGGGGGTGGGCGCCTTTGCAACCGTTTTCGCGGCACCCTTTTGCTTTCTAGCTCTTTTCCCCTCCTTGCTGAAGTCACTTCCCAGAGCCGGCTCCTGGATGGACTCCATGAAGATCACCATGGGCTTCCTGGAGCTGGCCGCAGCGATGAAGTTCATCAGCAACGTCGATCTTGTTTTTCAATGGGAGCTCATCACCCGACCGGTCTTCATCACCGTGTGGCTGGCTGTGGCTCTGGTCCTGACGCTTTATCTGTTAGGCCACTTCTCCTTTCCCCATGAGGACCCGACTCAACGGGTCGGAGCAGGGCGAGTTCTGAGCGCCGTCTTCTTTCTCTCCGTCTCGTTCTATCTGCTCAGAGGACTGTTTGGTGCCTCCCTGGGTGAACTCGATGCCTTCCTGCCTCCACGCGACTATGGTGTCGATCAGTGGGCCCTGGTGAGCCCGCTTTCAGTCAACAGCACGGGCGAAGAGTACCGAGAGCACTGGCTGACCGACTATCCGCAGGCGCTCGAACAGGCCCGGGCTACCGGGAAACCCATCTTCGTTGACTTCACGGGCTACACCTGCACGAACTGCCGCTGGATGGAGGCCAACATTTTCGTCCGTCCCAGAGTGAGGGAGCTTTTGCGGGAATACGTTCTGTTGCGCCTCTATACGGATGGGGGCAAGCCCGAGCACGAAGCCAATCTACAGATGGAAAAAGACCGCTTCCAGACCATTGCCCTGCCCCTCTACGCGCTCCTGACTCCGGCGGACGAGATCATTGCCACCTTCCCCGGACTCACTCGCAGCGAAGATGACTTTGTTGCCTTTCTGGAGCAGGGGTTGGAATAGAGCTCTTGTCAATAGGTGTGGAAAAACATCAGGCGGCTTTCTCCTCCGGGACTTGGTTGACCGGGACTCCATTGACATATTTGGCGCCCTGGTAGACGTCTTTCATCAGCTCCGGTGCCTTCAACCGGCGGAATCGCTGCTCCGCCACCAGCAGCATCTTCCAGATCACCGCCTGGGCGTTTTCCACTTTCTTGAATCGCTTGGCCGCGTCCGTTCGCAGCCGAAGAGCGGCAAACGGTGACTCCACTGGATTGGTGGTTCGCAGATGCTGCCACTGCTTCTTTGGATAGCAGGTAAAAGGTTAGATGCAAGATAAAACAGCACCCCCATTTGACCGGATTCTCTTCTTGCTACTGGCATTGATGGAAAACCGCTGAGAGTGAATCGTGGACAGCTGCCGATCCCGTTCGAAATGGACGTCTAGTCGCTCAGTGATCAAAATCCCCCAGCGCCAGACTCCATTCAGCGATCACGAAATAGCTGACGTAGCTGGGATCGAGCTCCAGGGATTCATTGAGCACCGAGATAGTGGATCGGCCGCGGTCATCTTCTCGGACCTGCCTCACTCCTTCCGTTGCGGGCCTTTCGGCCCTGGGAAATAAACTCGCGGCCGAAATGATTCACACGACTGCCGGCACTTCGGTTTCTGGTAGCCAGTGTAATGGAGAGTGGACTGGTTGAACCATTGCAGCTGCTGATCGACTGACTTGAGGCTGTCAAAATGACGGGCCCGCCAAAACTTTCGGGCAAACACCGAGTTGTTGCCCTCGATGGAAGCCTGAGAGAAGGGCTTTCTGGGGACCGAGTAGATGGGAACGACCTGGTGTTGGAGAAGAAAATGCATAACCCGGCTGATGTTTCGTCGCCCCGAAGTGCTCCCAATCGTGGCAGCACAGTTATCGATTTTCATAAAGGATGGCTTTTCGAAGCGTTCAAAAAAACGGCTCGTCTCGTCGATAAACGCCTTTGCCGTCTGCCCTTTCACCCGCTGGTAGTAGCGAAGCCTGGGGGCCTGCTTGAAGCTAAAGCCTATGAAATGCAGAGGTTCACTGCGGCCGGCCAGATACTTCTGGCCCACAAAGTCAGCCTCCACTACCCGGCCACCCAGGCTCTGGTAAATCGTGTGTTCCGGGTAGCACAGATAGGCGGCTGCTCCACGATGGTCTCTTTTCTTGGGCGACTTCGTGAGCCCCAGATCCGACATCATCTGCCCTATCGTCCTCAGCGGTGGAGACGGCTCTTGAGGCCACCGCCGCCGCCACTCAAGCTCAATGGCCGAAGCTCCTGTGTAAAACTCAGTCGGCTCCTGACTCAGATAGCGATGAATTGCAGCAACCTGCTTTTCTGTCTGCGAGCTCCAGCGTCGCCGCTTGCCCTTGGGCCAGCCACGCCCGTCTCGTTTCACGTCCTCTCCCTTAGATTGTGTCCACCGGATCACGGTGTGCTTACTCATCCTTAAATGGCTTGCAATCCGTTTCTTGGACCATCTTCTGTCAAAGTACAGTTGCTGTACCTGGCGCCGTCGACGTATCGCTTTTTTTTCGAGATCATCGCCTCTACAATGCCTCATTCGACCCCCCTATTAGGGGGGTGCTATTTCATTTTGCCTATAACCATTAAAGGTTGAAAGGTTAAGGTTGAAGGTTCGTGAAACTTTCAACGTCGCGAGCAGAGCGAGTGGCCACGTGGAACGTGAAACGTGGAACGTGAAACGTGGAACGTGGAACGTGGAACGTGGAACTTCCTATTCCAGCCCGAACAGTAGCTGAATGACCGCGTCGCCAAAGTCTCTTTCAGCCTCCCCGGTGTAGGCCGTAACCCGCGTCTCATAGCCACCTTCGTCGAACGCCTGGCGCGTGGGCATATACCCCATCCAGCCATTGTTGTAGCCGAAGTAGAAAGTATTCGAAAAAGGCGACTCGCTGCGGACTCGGATGGCGATTTCACAGAAGAGTTCCAGAGGAGCAGCCCACAGGACCAGATCGTCTCTCAACTTCAGAAGCCGAACGGGGATCCGGACCTGATCCTGACCGGCCGCTGTCTGCGACCGATAGGAATCGAGGCCTTCCGGCCAGGGGATGCCTTCTTTCATGGCCGTTTCCACCATGACTTCACTGGGCTCCAGGTAGACTTTGGCATCCGGGTCCACCCGGATGGATCGATTGGCCTCCAGGATCCGGTCACCCAGCAGGACGTTCATTTGCGTGATTTCTCGAAAGCCGCGCTTGAAATAATAGATGGGAGCGATGTTGCCGGCCGCTCCATTGATGTAGAGCACCGTCCCGCCCAGTCTTTCCTCCAGGTAGGACGCCACAATCCCGGGAGCATCTCCGCTGATCTGCGGAACGGCACCCAGAAAGGTGCCGTGCATCGCGTAGTTCACGATCAATGCCACCAGCGAGCCGTCCCCTCTTTCCAGGCGAATCAGACCCACCTGGCGGTCCACGGGGCCATAGGGGTTGAGGCCGAGATAAATCTTTCCGTCCACGTCCCGGGCCCGGCGATTCATGTTGGCCATCGCCATGCCCGTCCCGACTCCCATGTAGGCAGGCCTCAGACGCGAGATGGCGTTCTTGATCCCTTCCATCAGGGCATCGGTGACTTTGCGGGCGTAGTCGTGATCCCACTCCACGTCGAACTGGCGTGCCAGCAGGGCTCCGGCGAACGCCGGCGGCCCCACAATCGGGGCAGAATGGGTGTGCGTCACCGTCCACCAGAGCCGCTCGCGGCTGATTCCCGTCTCGGTTTCCACCTGGCGGGCGAAATCGTCGTAGAAACCGGGAGACAGAGCACCCAGGTCGCTCGAGACCAGGACCAGACGGGATTCGCCGGACTCCAGAACCACGATCCGGTGGTAGAGCCGGTCATGGATTTCCGTCGACATGCGGGGACCGTAGCCCAGAAGGAGCTGGCTGTCTGCGGGAGTAATGTCGACCTTGACAGCAGCAGCCCGCAGGCCCTCCGCGACTGCGCAAACGGCTGTAAACGCGAACACGGCCGCGAGGACGATGCATCTCCCAATCAATTTGAGTCCTCCATGCGCTGATTCACGTCTTCGGCAACCCGGAACTCAGAACTCGGAACCCGGAACAGCCACTACCGGGAGCGGCAGCGACGTGTTGGCCATCAGGTCAGCCACCTGATTCCCCAGATGAAAAAGGAGCAGCTGAGGAGTCCCGCCGCGAACACGATCGAGCCCACCAGCCAGGTCCTGCGACGCAGATACCACATGTAAATCGAAGTTGCGACCATAACCATGAATCCCACCGAGACAGCGTCCATGGAAAAGCTCCACAGCTGCACGACCCACCAGTCTCTCGTCTTGGGAAGGGGCTCCTGCCAGATCCCGCGAACTCCGCTCAACACATGCAGGTTCTCGATGGTCCGGCGAAAAATCAGAGAGGGGGCCGTCTGGGCCCTGTACTGGATGGTTGCAACAGACTTCTCCAGATCGGCATCCACGGACATCACCTTGTCGAGACCCACCAGGATAAAAGTGAAATGACCGGGAGGAGGCTTTCGGTTGCCCCTGGACCGGAGAATCTCCCCGGAGAGACCCAGCTGGGCCCTCAGGTCCTCTGCCTTGGCCTGGTCGTCCGCCCCCTGCGGCAGCTCGATCGGCTTCTCCCACTTGACCTGCACCGGCTGGGGCGGGCGCTCGAACCAGTTGTGGTGATTGATGAAAAGACCGGAGATGGAAAAAAGCCACAGAAAGAGGAGCATGTAAAGACCCAGGTAGATGTGGATCTTCTTGTTCCAGCGGCGCACCCAGATGGGAATCTTCACTTCACTTTCTCCACTCTAGTACTTGCGACTAAGTACTAACCCCAAAGGAACCCGGCGATAATAAAAGCGAAGGAGCTAATCCCTGCAACCGTCATGATCCATCCGATTTTTCTCTCCGCCTTCAGTACGAACCACAGGTAGATGCCGCTGATGGACAGGAACAGGAGCATGTAAACGACTGAATCGCTCAAGGCGGCCCAGATCTTGGAAAAGATCCAGTTCATGAAGCTGCGCGGCGAGTGAGGGCCGGGCCTCATGTGCATCTCAATGATGGCCCGCATGGCACCCGTGGTGGTCTGTCTGATTCTGGCCTGGCCGGTCTCCGGATCCACTTCAATGCGCCTGTTCTGACCGAGCTTGTTCACTCCCAGCATGAACACTTCCTGCCCGGGAAAGAGCTGTGCCCTGGCTGCCGGTATTTTTCGCGCCTGGCCCACTTCACCCTGCAGTCCCAGTTGCTCGGCGATCTCAAACCCCAGCGGCCGGGGCTCCATTCCCTCCGTGAGTTCGACCTGGGCTTCCCATTCCTCGACTTCAGCACTGCCGGCAAAATTCCAGTTGTGGTTGAGCAGAATCGTGCTCAGGGCGAAGACGACGACATAGGGACTGGCGAAGAGGCCCACATAGAGGTGGATGTCCCGCGACCAGAGATAAAACCCTTTAGTTAGCAAACTTTGATTTCTTGACTCGCATCAATTAAATCCATGGATCCAATTAGTTGAAATAACGAAGGCGTCAATTTAGAACAACGGCCAGACTCGTGTCAAGAAGTCGGGCGCGGTAACGTTCACAGAACAACATGAAACGTGGAACGTGGAATGTGGAACACGAAACGCGCCCCGTCAGGGCGACAGATTGACCCAGATCGGACTTCCCCAGGCCACCTGACGATCCTCCTGAACCATGCGGACGTAGTAGTAGCTGGTTCCAGGGGTCGGCTCCTGATCCAGAAAGGTCAGTCTCACGTCCTGCCGGTCGGGAGCTGCCGTATAGATGATGTTTTCATTCTTGATCACTTCCACCTTTGCCACCCGGCCGGTTCCCACAATCCGAATCTGAAGGGGGGGCACTTCGGATGTATCAAATTCATCCCCCATGAAGTGATCGCCCATGCGCACGTCGAGTACGATGTTGTCGGTCGCACCGTAGGTGTGGCGTTTCTTGATGGCTTCGAAGATGGCATCCCGTGTCGGCTCCTCGGTGAACACCATGGCGTAGGAGATATGCGTCGACCAGTGATCGGAACTGGCGATGGTGCCGATGCGGTAGCCCTTGCGGTAGGCATTCCAGACGAACCCGTCCTCTCGAAACCCGCCAATCGGCTCCTGTGACGCGCTCCTCAGGGCGCGCGGACCGCCCGGGGTCTCATAGGAGGTCCGGTCACCCTGAAAAATCTCCACGACTGGTTCCACCTCTGGATCGTTGTACCTCCAGTCGGTTCCCATGTTGGTTGCGGTGGTGTGGGGGATGGAGATTCCACCCGTGCGGCGAAGGGCTTCGTGGAGCAACTCGGTATCGTTGACCAAAGCCTGGTCGTCGGCTGCCACGGCCGGCTGAGGCTTATCTGCACTGGGATCCAGGAAGAACGAGATGATGGGAACTCCGCGCCGGGTGTGAAAGACATTGCGATGCCCTCCCGGGTACTTCACGCTTCTCTCATATCCGTAGAAACTGGTGTAGGAGCCGGGCAGATGGTACATGTCGCAGCTCTTCTCCGTCAGCCACCACCAGTACTCGTAAGTCGCGCCTCCGTAATGGTCCGTAATGGAGCCGAAGTCCATGGAGGCCACGTCGATCATATATCTGTAAAAATCGAAGAGGCTTCCGTCCACGTTACCCTGGGAATCCCAGGAAAACTCGCCGTGACGATGGAAGTCGCCCCGCACGATGCGGTTCTCTACTCCCTCAACAAAGGTGCGGTATCCACGGATCGTTGCCACATCCTCGGCCTCATTCGGATGAACCGCAACCGCCTCAATCGGTTCCGGTGCCTTCCAATCTCCCAGTTTCAGTTGCGGGACCTTTTCTGAAAGGGGGATGGAAGCGGCGTAGATATTTCCCTTCGGCCACCTCGTGGTTCGCTCGTACTGCCGGCCATCGGTCGGCCAGACGGCCCACAGTCTGCCGCTCGGGCCAAAGACGGCATTCGCCTGCATGGAAGGCCTCCCCTGGCTTTCGGGTAGAACTATGACACGAGACCACCCGTCACCTTCATACCAGATGACCGCATCCTCCCAGATGGGTGATCGAAATCCGAGGCTGTCGATCTCCATCAGGCTATCCCAGCGGTGAAAAAGCAGAGCCACACGGCCTGACGTGTCCGTCACGAGCTGTGGGTAGTCATAGTCACGGATTCCAGCTTCCTCCATGGCCTGCCGCAATCCAGCAACCGGTGCCCTGCGTTGACCGCCGTCGAAGACCACCAGATTGATCTGGCGCGCTTCATAGAGCCGGGCTCCGGGTCTGGACGGGTTGTCGATAAAGTCGTCCCAGGTATCCAGGACGTCCTCGTCCCATCCCTCCTCCACCGTCAAGCCTGAGTCCTTACCCCAGTTCGCTGCTCCTTCGTCCCAGGCCACCCACACGCGGCCGGCCTGATCTACCGCCACGCTGGGATGAGCCTCAAAACGATTCGTGTCTGCCACGACCACCAGAGGCCCAAGACTACCCTCCTGGCAAGTCCTCATATAGACGTTGTAGGTCCCCTGTCGATAGCTGTCCCAGACAATGTGTGCCCTTGTCTGGCCGTCCACCGCGATGCGGGGTGTCCAGTCGTTGGCCGGGTCATCACTCACGTGCACTTCGGCCGACCATTGCTCGCCATCGTAATGGCGGAGAAAAATGTCCGAGTTATCTCCTCGAAAGCCCTGCCAGACGACCCACAGTCCGCCCTTCCGGTCCACTTCGAGATCGGCGTCAATATCGGAGTGTGGATGGGTGCTCAGGCGGATCAGGGCTTCCCACTCGTTGATCTCCTGGTTGAGCGCTCGCGCATAGATGTCAAAGTTGCCCTTGACCTGCTGCGACCAGACCACCCACACCCGCTTTCCCGAAACGGCTACCTGAGGTCTCCACACGTCTCCCGAAGTTCCGGGCACACGTGTAAAGGTGCGCCACCTTCCTTCATACTTGGCCACTCGTATCTCGTCGCTCTCTCCGTGAAAAGACTGCCAGGCCGCCCAGGCCTGATCCCCACTCACGGCAATGGTCGGGTAATCATCCTCCTGGGAGTCCTCAGTTAATCTGGTCACATCGAGCAGGCCTCGTACCTGTGCCTTTCCATCCAGAAACTCGAGAAGTCTTCCACCCTCCAGGTCCCCTACGGGGAAGGAGAAGAAGCCCTGATCGGTGTCTACCCGGAGGCGGGCACCTGGCAGGGCCATGCCCCGCACCACAATCCCTTTGGGAACGGCCACCTGCCGGTCTGGATGAAAGGTATGAAGTTTGAAGGAGCTGAGTGAGATCTGGTCGACCGACTGCAGTTCCCATCCTCTGGCTTCCTCAACCCGCGCCTTCTCGACCTGAAAAGAACCCTCCCAGCGTTCGGAAGTCACGTCAGAGTGCCCGAACGAGATACGAAGGGCGAAGGATCTCTCCGGAGGCGATTCCACCGCGGCAGTCTCCTGAGTGGCTGTGGGACCCGCCGGTCCCCACCATCCCCCCGCGGGTGTGATCAACAGGATCAGAGAGACAAAAAGGGCTTTCAGATACTCCATTCAGCGGACCTCAATTGCGACTCAAGTGGAGACCCTTAAAGCTCTTTACCTGTTCGGTAATCGCTGTCTCCGTGGGCAGTCTCTCGACGCTGCTGGCCCCAAAGAATCCGACGATTCCGCGCGAGTTCTCCAGAACGTAGTTCACGTCGTCGGGTTCGGCAACGGGGCCGCCGTGGCAAATCACCAGCACGTCTTCACGAACCGCTTTGGCGGCATCATGGATTTCCTGGACCCGGCGGATGCTCTCGTCGAGCGTCAGCGCCGTCGTGGCTCCGATCGTCCCCTTCGTGGTCAATCCCAGGTGAGCGACCAGGACATCGGCACCCGCCTCCGTCATGGCCACGGCTTCCTCGGGATCGAATACATAGGGAGTCGTCAGCAAGTCCATTTGGCGGGCCATGCCGACCATATCCACTTCCTTTCTGAAGCCCATCCCCGTTTCTTCCAGATTCTGACGAAAAACGCCATCGATCAGGCCCACAGTTGGAAAGTTCTGAACACCGGCAAAGCCCATCGCTTTGAGCTCGCTCAGAAAGAGATCCATCAAGCGAAAGGGATCCGTGCCGCAGACGCCTGCCAGAACGGGCGTTCGAGTGGCTACCGGCAGGACCTCGGCCGCCATCTCGCAAACAATGGCATTGGCATCTCCATACGGCATCAGTCCCGACAGGGATCCTCTCCCGGCCATCCGAAAGCGACCCGAGTTGTAAATCACGATCAGGTCTGCCCCGCCCGCCTGAGCGCACTTGGCTGAAATACCCGTGCCGGCGCCGGCACCCAGGATCGGAATTCCCTCCTCGATCTGCTCACGCAAATGAGCCAGGATCGTCTCCCGCTCGAAGGGTCGTTCATAGTTCGACATTTACCTTCTCCCTTTTTTCCCGATCAGGTCGAGCAAGGCCTCTGCAGCAGTGTTTGCGAATTCGGGATCATTAATATTGGCGTCCACTTCGATGATGGAGATGTCCGAGCGAAGATGGCTTTTGAGCGCTCCCAGGAAGGCCTGATCGGCCTCTGGGGAGTGAAAGGGCTGGCCGGGGGCAGAAATGACCGAGATGCCCTGCAGCGGAATGTACACCGTCACAGGACCTTCTGACATGTTCAGCTTGTCGGCCATCAGTTTCCCCAGCACCTGATTTTCTTCGGGAGTGGTGCGCATCAGGGTGACGCTGGGATTGTGTTCGTAAAACACACGATCGGCAAACTCGTCGGGCACGGTCTCAGGAGCCCAGAAGTTGACCATATCCAGGCAACCGGGTGCGACCACAGCCGGAGTTCCGGTACGGGCCGCGGCTTCCAGGCGGTGTGGACCGGCGCTGAGAACCCCGCCCACCACTTCATCAGCCAGCTCAGTGGTCGTCACATCGAGAACACCCGAGATGTATCCCCCCTCGATCAGGCTCTCCATGGTGCGCCCCCCGCTCCCGACGGCATGGAACACCAGCACTTCATATCCGGCCTCCTCCAGCCGGACCCGAGCCGTTTCCACTGCTTCGGTGGTGTTGCCAAACATGGAGGCCGCAATCACAGGTTTGTCCTCCGCCTCCGGGATCTCGGTCTCCACCATGCCGCAAACGGCCCCTGCTGCCAGTGCAATCACCTGGCGTGAAATCCGATTCAGCCCGCTGATGTCGACAATGGACGGGAACATGACAATGTCCTTGACCCCTACGAATCCGCTCACGTCTCCGCCTGCCACAGTGGAAATCATCAGCTTGGGCAGGCCCAGAGGGAGAGCCCTCATGGCCGCTGTGGCAATCGACGTCCCGGCACTTCCACCCATCCCCACCAGCCCCTGAAAGCGATTCCGGGAATGCAACTCCTGAATGGTCTCGGTGACTCCCCGGGTCATGGCTGCAACAGCCTTTCCGCGATCGCGCCCCTCCTTCAGCAGAGAGACGTCTTCTCCCGCTGCCCGGGCCACCTGATCACGCGTGATGTCGGGCTGAAAATGTGGATCCTCCAGAACACCAACATCGATGACCAGAGTCTCATGGCCACGCTGATGGATCTCTTCTTTGAGAAGGGCGAATTCCTCACCCTTGGTGTCGAGGGTACCGATCAAAGCGATTGTGGGCATGTTTCTACCTAACTGGAGGCTCGTAATGTTGTCAATAGTTGAGGCGCTTTTTTGGGTTCTGCTAGGACTCAGAGCCCAGAACCTAGAACCCAGAACCTAGAACCCATTTCACCGCATCCCTTCTTCGGGCGACATCAGAAAACTCATCAGATCGTTGACCTGATCGACTGAAAGCTGTTCGAAAAAATCGGGCGGCATGGGAGACTCTTCGATCTCGCGCATGCTCTCAATATCGGACTTCAAGATCCAGGTCTCATTTTCCAGCTCGTCCATCAGAAGGATGCTTTCGTCGTCTTCCTCGGCCGGAAATCCCATGCGAATGGCCCCGTTCTTCAACTTGATGACCTGGTTCTTGAAGCCCTCCGCGACATTCCGGCTCGGGTCCACCACATCCTCCAGAAGACGAACCACTCCGCGTTCTGAGATCCCGTCCAACTGGGGGCCGATCGTCTTCCCTTGCCCCGCCATCTGATGACAGCGGACGCAGTGTTCCTGGAAAAGACTCCAGCCATTCTGCGGCGAAGCAGCTGCCATATCGACAGATTTTCGAAGTCGGTCGATTATCTCCTGGCGGCGCTCATCTTCAGGCTGCAGATCAGTCGTCAACCTGTCATAGCGGGCAGTCAGTTCCTCGGAATGCGTGGGCAAATGAATGCCGACACTGCTGTTGAGCAGGATCTTGGGAGAGAACTTTTTCTCTTCGGCGGCAGCCAGCAGCATCTCGGTCCCTTCCCGGGTTCTGCTCAGGCGAGCAGCAGCGTGTTCCTGGTTTCTGGAGGGGAGAATCGGCATCAGTTCCACCAGCTGCTGCTTGATCTCAGTTCCTTCGCCCGTAAGTCCTTCGGTCGCCAGCACGACTCTAAACATCCGGTTTCTGAGCAACGGTTGGTTCGCTGCCCCGCGAACGGCGCTGACGAGAAGAGACGAATAGCGCGACTCGTCGATTTCGACGAGAGCCCGGGCTGCAGCCACGCGGAGATCGACACTTTCTCGTTCGGAACCGAGGACACGAACCAGCTGTGGCGCAACCCCCTTCCAGCGCAGGGAACCGGCCAGCAGATAGCCCTCGCGTCGGAGCTCTCGGGGGCGAGAAGCCATCAATCTCTGTGCCAGGTTAAGACCCCAGGGGCGCGCCAGTCTGGCTGCCTTATCGCCGCGCCCCTGGACACCTTTCAGGATGGAAGCGAAGGCGAGTCGCTCTTCTTCCAGGTCTTTCCAGGTCCGAGCCCTTCCCCAGGCCTCCAGCTCATCGAATTCGTGCTCGGAGAGATAGCGGCCAATGTGTTCTGTCTGGGCCAGAGAAATCTCCTCCCCGGCCTCCTTGTCCCCAATTCGATCCAGGAGAAAGCCGGCCGCCGGAGCGGATTTCACACCGACTATGACCTCCTCTAGATGGTCCGCCTCCTTCTCGCTCCAGGTCCGAGCCAGTACGCTCTCCAGGATATCCGGTTCCCGAAGCTGATCGCGCAGGGCCATGGCCGCCACATAGAGAAGATGGGAATCGGAGTGGTTGATCTCCACTGCCAGTTCAACCAGCGGCTGAACACTCTCCGCTGCAGGATACACACGCAACGCATCGGCTGCCTGGCGTTGTACGAGCGGATCCGTATCCTTCAGACCCTGGTGCACCAGCGCGCGCTCCGACTCTCCAAAGTCTCCCGAGTACTGGGCCAGAATCCGCATGGCGTGCACCCGAACCTCTCGATCCTGATCGGCCGCGGCGATTGACAACACGCCACCGTCAGACGCCCCCAGTCGGTTCAGGACCCAGAGACCATGGATTCTCTGGAAACGGTTCGATTCCGGGTTCCCCAGCATCTCTTTGAGGGGACCGACGGCCGCCTTCTGCCAGTGATCGACCAGTTGATTCGTGGCCAACATTCGAACGGTCAGGTTGGAGTGGCCAAGATCCTCAATCAGCTGGCCAGTGGAGGCCTCCGCCCAGTTAGATCGAGAGGCGTTTCGAGAGGTGTGCCCGAGTTGGTCCTTGTAAACAATCCGCCAGATTCTGCCCCGTTCCCGGTCACGATCGGGGTGTTTGAGAGGGACCTCGTAGTGTCCAATGATGCGATTGTAGAAATCGGCCACATAGATCGAACCGGCCGGTCCCAACTCCAGGTCCACGGGTCGAAACCAGGGGTCATCACTGACGAAAAAATCGGATTCATGTTCTGCCACAGGAGTGGACCCCACCGCGGTGATCCGATCCCGGTAGAGACGGTTGGTGATCACGTCTCCGGTCAGAACGTTGTTGTGGAACTCCTCCGGGAACTGATCGGCGGCGTAATAGACAATCCCGGCGATGGCCGTGGAGCCATGGCGATGGGCGATCATCTCAGGGCCATAACCAATTCCGGTTGGCAACTTTGCGAAGTGAGGGTAATGGCCCCCACTCTGGAGCTGGTAGACGGGTTGGCTATGGCAGTCGACGGAGTACATGTTCCCCAGCGGATCGAACGTCAGACCGAAGGGATTCACCTGGCCGTAGGTGTTCTGCTCTACCCGGGATCCATCCAGGCGGAACCGGAAGGTGTTGCCCGACTCCATGCTGATCGTGTGCCCGTCTGCTCCCCGGGTGGCGGAGATGTTAGTAAAGCCGTGACACGCATACACCCATCCGTCGAATCCCCGCGTGAAGGCGTTCACCATGCCGTGCGTGTCCCGGTAACCGAATTTCCCGAAGAGAACAATCTTCTGATCGGCCCTGTCATCCCCATCCAGATCGAAGAAGCGATAGATGTAGGGGACACTGTAGACAATGGCCCCCCCCTCCACCGGAAGAACTCCGATGGGAACGTTCAACCCTTCCGCAAACACCGTGAACTTGTCGGCCCTGCCGTCTCCGTTGGTGTCTTCCAGGATAGTGATGCGGTCACGACCCTGACCCTCTTTTGCCGGGAACGGATACTCCCAGCTCTGAGTCACCCACAGGCGACCCCGTGCGTCAAAGGCCATGTTCATCGGCTTGCCGATATCCGGCTCGGCGGCAAACAATTGAACTTCGAAGCCCTCCGGAAGATGGAAGGTTCGTCGCTGCTCATCCGGCGACAAAGGATCGGTCTTGCGGACGTCCGTACGCAGCAGGTCCTCAACGCTCTCCGGAACTGGCAGGGAGGACTCCTCACTGTCGAGTGCAGAATCAGGGTCTGGTGTGCATCCGGCGAACACGGTGATCAGTACGACGGCCGGTACCTTGCCCAGCACAGACCAGAGTGCACTTCTCTTCTTCAACTCAACACCCTTTCTTCGGTTCGGAAAGTGAAGCCCTATCTTGCGACAGTCGGGGGGGTGATTTCAATGCCGACCCTTTGGGTCCGGCGGTTGCTGGTTGCTGGTTGCTGGGACAAGTTGAAGGTTGAAGGTTGAAGGTTGAAGGTTGGGATCGTGGTCTGCGGGTCTGACAAGGACAGGACAACAGAACGGCAGCGTGTAAGCCCGCCGGTAAGCTGGGAAACGGTGAGCTGACGCTTCACCGTCCTGTCCTTCCCGAGGAACAGAACGTGGAACGTGGAACGCGAATTGTGGAACGAAAGAACGTTGCAGCGGTCAGCCACCTTCCTTAAGCTGTAGACGTACCATTCACAATCTGGGGCGACAGGGAAAGGAAACACCTTGCAAGGTCGATTCATCGGAAAAACAGAGGTCAGAGAATTATGGGGACAGAGTAGGCTGTCCCTTTTTTGGAGGTCACCCATGCGGCGCTGGCAGGCCATCTTGCCCTCGGCCCTGTTACTGTTGGCTGCAGCGACCATTGCCCTGACATCCGGCTGCGGAGAGTCGGCCGTTCACCAGCGCGAGGTGCAAAGGCCCCTGGGGGATTCCTTCCTGATCCTCATCAGCTTCGGCCATGGCCAACCCCCGCAGGAACAGTGGGGCGGATTCTTCACCGCTGTCAACGGCATCCACATCTCCGAGGCGAAAGGCTGGCTCTTCAAGAGCTACGACCGCCTCTTGGTCAACCGCTTTGACGTCCGCACCCTTGACGCCGAAAAGGGAACCTCGGAGCTCAAGGGGATCATGCTGAGGGGATCTTCGGACCCAACTGGTCAGATCAGGGTGGAGACGAATCGCGGGTCGTTTTCGATTACCGTTTCGGATCTGGGCGCAGAAAAAGAGCTCGAGTTCCTGGAGGCTCGGGTGCGCGTGAGAGGGATGCGGACCGTCGAGAAGCTGACCGATAATTCTCGGGATGACGATTACCCTTCCATTGCCGTCCGGGATGAATCGACTGCCTATGCGGTGTGGCAATCCTACAGCGGACGCGCAGATGAGATTCGTTTTCGTAAGTATGACGGGGGCTGGCGGACTTTCAGCCGGGTCCCCGGGGTCTCCGGCGACGTGTGGCGTCCCCAGGTCGCTGTGGACAAGAAACAGCGGCCCTGGGTCGTGTGGTCACAGCAAGTGGCGGGAAACTTTGATTTGTACGCGCGGGCCCTGGACGAACAACACGACGTGTGGCTCAAAACGGTTCGGCTGAGCAGTCATCCCAACCCGGACATCGACCATCACCTGATTTCGGACAGCAGCGGCGACCTGTGGGTCGTGTGGCAGGGTTTCCACAGTGAAAACTCCGACATCTTTCTCAGACACTACGACGGGGTCGAGTGGTCCCCCGAAGTACAGATGACCAATGATCCGGCCAATGACTGGGAGCCGCGAGTTGGAGTGGATTCAAAGGGCAAGGCCTATATCGTCTGGGACAGCTATCGCAACGGCAACTATGACGTCTACATGCGGTCCTGGGAAACCGGGTCTCTGGGCCCGATTGTGCCGGTAGCCGACACCCCCCGCTTTGAAGCTCATGCCGCAGTGGTGGTGGACAGGCAGGACCGCGTTTGGGTTGCCTGGGATGAGGGAGCCGTCAACTGGGCCAAGGACACCGGCCCCACCGACGACGCCCGCTGGCTGGAACGCGGCCAGGAGGTTTTCGATACCTGGATCAATCAGCCCGCCTCTCCGGGTGCACGGATTTACTCCACCCGCAATGTGAAGATCGTCGTATTCGAAGGCTCCCAACGAAGATCCACCGTGCAGGCCCTGCATGCCGCGCTGGCAGCAGCCGGGATCCAGGATCACGATTACCCGCAGCTCTTCCTCGATCCGGCCTCGGGACACATCGGCCTGCTTTTTCACCGCTGGGGCCAGTTTGACACGCTCCAGAGTCTGGGAATCAAGTGGGCCTTCTGGGAACATGCTGTCACTTTTTAGGAAGGGGACCGCTGGTCTCGGCCCTACACGCTTCTGGAAAGCTGGGGGCGGCCTTCCATGCGCTCTCACGCGGCTTACGGGCCGGAGGGCACGTTGTGGATCGTGTGGCCCACAGATGAACGAAACTACCAGCCCCAGCTGGAGCGGCAGGGCACTGCCTTTTCACAACCTGCCGGTAACCCGGTGATGAATATTCACGCGGGCCGGATTCGGTCCGGAAAAGGGATTTCAGAACTACAACTGACGACCTGGGAGACACCTGATCCGGTTGAGTACGAGCCGGTCCATCCCCGAGAAGCCAAACAGGTGGCGACCGTTCGCTCCTACAGGACGTTTGTGGGCGGTAGGGAGCATCGCATTGTCCGCGGGGATCTGCACCGTCACACTGATTTCTCATGGGACTCCAGAGCAGGGAATGTAGACGGCTCTTTCCTGGATTACTACCGGTACATGCTGGACGCAGCCGCCATGGACTTCGGGGGGATTACGGACCACAATTCAGGCGGTGACTGGGAGTATGGCTGGTGGCTCATCGAGAAGAGCTCCGATCTGTTTCACATTCCCCGGGCCTTCACCACCTTTTATGCCTACGAGCGCAGCGTGCAGTGGCCGGACGGTCATCGGAATGTCTTTCACACGCGGCGTGGAGTTCCGGTGGTCTCTTACTTCACGAGGCCCGACTTCAAGTACCCCCGACCTGGAATCGGCGCCCAATCAGAAGACGTCATGGAGGCCGACATCCCTCTGCTCTACGAGTCGCTTCACCAAACGGGTGGACTCTCGATTCCCCACACGACTGGTTCCAACATGGGAACCAACTGGAGATACAACGATCCCGTGGTGGAGCCGGTCGTGGAGATCTTCCAGGGCGCCAGGATTTCCTACGAGCACCCCGGTGCACCCCGGGCTCCGCGCGGCGCCGAGGACGATCCGCTGGGAGGCTGGCAGGAAGCCGGGACTGTCTGGAACGCCTATCGCCAAGGTTACCGGATCGGTACGATTGCCAGCTCCGATCACTGGTCCACCCACATTTCCTACGCCATGGTGTATACCGAGCACGCCACTCGGGAGGGCATCTTCGAAGCCATCAAGAAACGCCACACCTATGGAGCCACCGACAACATCGTCCTCGACGTACGGATGGGAAAGCACTTCATGGGTGATGATTTCAAGGCATCGGAACTACCCGTTCTGAGAATACGTGTGCTCGGAACCAGCGCCGTCGCGCAGCTGGAAATCATCAAGAACGAGAAGATCATCTACTCCGCCAATCCGAACCGGAGGGACGTGCAGCTGACCTTTCAAGACCATGAGCCTGTCCAGGACAGTTATTATTACGTCCGCGCCGTTCAGGATGACGGTGAGATGGTATGGGGAAGCCCCATCTGGGTGACTCTCCGGCCCTGACGGGCCGATTAAAAATTAAAAATTGAAGAACCTGCGATGGGGAACTCGGAACCTGGAACGTGGAACGTGAAACTTCCTAGTCCGGGTCCAGCATCAGAACTCTTCGTTCACTTTCACTGATCCCCTTTCGAATGCGTACGGCCATGAACCAGAAGAGGACGCCCAGAAAGCCCCACACCAGGAGAAACGTCCATTCCAGGGGCCAGCTCTGGCTTTCGTCCCAGTAGGGCTGGAGGAAGGACAGGACCAGCATGACCAGGGAGCCCACTGCGCCCACGGTGATCAGCAACGAGGACGCGCGGTAGGGACGGGGCCGATCCGGCTGGCTCTTGCGCAAGCGAAATACCCCCACGCAGGTCAGCACGAATACCGCTGCCAGGCACAACCCCCCGGTGTTCACAATCGGGAGAATGGCGCTCCGCCCCAGAAAGGCTCCCATCAGGCTCAGCACCGTCACGAAAAGAATGGCACCGGTGGGCGTCTGGTATTTCGGATGAACATAGCCGAAGAAAGCCGGGAGCACCCGGCTCCGGCCCAGGGCATAGAGAACCCGAGAGCCGGCAAAAAAGAAAGCGTTCCAGCTAGAGAGCAACCCCAGCAGCCCGGCCAACAGAACGACCCGCCCCCAGAAAGGAGAACCGAAGGCTGCCGTAAAAGCGCCGGCCGTGGGCAGATCCAACGCAGTGAGTTCGGACCGCGGCAAAACCATCGAGGTGGCAATGATGACACCGGCATAGAAAACCGCAGCCACTACAATGGCCACCACCACCACCCGGCTCACCAGATGCAAAGGAGCTCCCTCGGCTTTCTCACCCATGGCCTGAGGGATGGTGTCGAACCCCGAGTACCAGAAAGGGGCTGTAGCGAAGACCGCCAGAACGCCTCCCCACCAGGAGGTGCTGGTTCCTTCCACGAACAGGGGTCGCAGGTTTTCTGCATCCCCCCGCATCAGGCCCACCGCCATGAAAATGGCTGAAACAATCAGAAGCCCGAGAACCAGCAGATCCTGAAAGGTAGCGGCCATGCCGGCTCCCCGATAGTTCACGAAGGTGAGGACGAGCGTCCCCAGGATGCCTACCAGAACACTTCCCAGGAAGACGTTGTCCCCCAGAAAAGAATAGAGAACGCGGCTTTCCAGCGCGGGAAACAAGCTGCCGGCCACCCATCCCACCGAAATCACCTCGAAGACAACCACGCCGATATAGGTCAGAGAAAGCAGCCAGCCGGTCATAAACGAGGTCTTCAGGCCGTACGCCTCATAGGCATAGGCTACCTCTCCTCCGGAGACCGGGAACATGGCGGCCATTTCGGAATAGGTGAGGCCGATGAAGATCATCACCAGCCCTCCGGCCAAGAAGGCGATGACAGCTCCCAGACTGCCGGCCTGGGTCAGCCACTTACCCAGAACCGTGACCCACCCGACCCCGATGATGGTCCCGAAGGCAAGTGAAAACAGCTGGCGAAGCTTGAGCTCTTTCTTGAGACTGGCTTTTTCTGTCGGGACACCCATTAAGCTGCAGCCAGCCGGGCAAAAACCTTGTGAGTCGCCTCGATCAGAAAGTCCACTTCCGACTCGGTGATGATCAGAGGAGGACAATAGGCCAGCGAGTTGCCCATAGCCCGAATGATCACCCCTTCTTCTCGGAACATCTTGAAAGCCAGTGGACCCAGGGTGACGCCCCTGCTCTGTTGATCCTGGCTGGGCTCCAGCTCCATTGCGGCGATCAAACCAAGTCCCCGGACTTCTCCCACCAGGGGGTGGTCGACGAATTCTCTCAACCTGCGCTGGAGATAAGGGCCAATGGTGTCGCGGGTCCGGGGTACCAGGTCCTCCGACTCTATGATGGACAGGTTGGCCAGTGCCGCCGCTGCTGCTGCCGGATGGCCGGCGTAGGTGTTGATGTGAGAGAAGAATCCCCCCTCGATCACAACGTCCGCGATCTCATCCCGGACGAAAAGTGCGCTCATCGGCTGATAGGCACTGGTAAGCGCCTTGGCCGTGTTCATCAGATCCGGGTCCAGGTCCCAGAGCTGGCTGGCAAACCACTCCCCCAGGCGCCCATAGCCGGTGATGACCTCATCGGCTACGAAAAGAATCGAGTGGGTTCGGCACAACTCCCGCAAATCTCTCAAGTACCCTGGAGGGGGAATAATCACCCCACCTGCCCCCTGGACCGGTTCCACGAACATGGCCGCGATGGTCTGCGGATCCTCCCTCTCGATGATCCGCGCCGTTTCTTCCACGCACCAGCGCCCATATTCCTCGTGGCTCATGTCGGTATCAGCCAGGTAGTGATGAGGGGACGGGCCATGGATGAAGCCGTCCAGCGGCAGGTCAAACGGTTCCAGGCTGGCTGGAATCCCGGACATGCTGGTGGTGGCAAGAGTCCCACCATGGTAGCTGTGTTTCCTACTCAGGATTTTGGTCCGCCCCGCCTGACCGGTCAGCTTGTTGTAGAAACGGATCAGTTTCAGGGCCGACTCATTCCCTTCCGAGCCTGAGTTGCTGAAATAGACGTGCGACAAGTGGGGCGGAACCAGCCGCGTCAACTTCTCGGCCAGAAGGATGGTTGTGTCGGTAGTCGCGCTGAAAGCCGAACAGTAGTAGGAAAGGGTCTTTATCTGCTCGTAGACGGCCTCTGCGATCTCGGTGCGGCCGTAACCAACATTGACGCACCACAATCCGGCCATGATATCGAGCAGGCGGTTGCCCTCGCTGTCGGTCAAGAAGCACCCGTCACCTGAGACGATGACATGGGTTCCACTGGCGTGCAGAGCCTTGTGGTCGGTCAAAGGGTGAATGTAATGCGCTCGATCGATGTCCTGGAGTTGGCCAGTCGACCGGCCGACGCTTGCAGCTGATGATAGATTTGTCATGAGTTCATCTCCTGGTTCCCTGTGTCAGAGGTTTTCGGATTCGAGCATGATCTGCTCGGTAGCTTCACTGGGACCAATCCCATTGGTATTTGTGAACACGATGGCTGCAGTGGAATCGGAAAAGCGCAGCCGCACGTCAGTGTTGATTCCGGGATCGCTGCCCCCGTGACCCCAGTACAATTCATGCTGGTCGGATTTCTGAGCGTACCAGGTCAAGCCCTGAACTCGCGACTCGTGGACGAGCTGTTCCCGCCACATCTCCGAGAGGGTGGCCTTCTGAAGAATGGTGACCCCGTTCAGCACACCCCCGTTCAGATAGGCCTGCAGGTAGCGCGAAATCTGGCGGATGCTGGTGCGCAGGAATCCGTCGGGAAAATTGGGGTGGTTGTAGAGACAGTTGGCGTGGAATCCGTCCTCGAGTTGGCTCGGATTCCTTTCTTCACCAACCACTCCCAGGGGAGTTCCTCCCCAGGACGGGCCACGGGCCTCCCCGTTCTCCACCAGGGTGTAGGGCACCGCATGTCGAGAAGGTTCAACGTCCGCCAGATACCAGGAGGTCTGAGTCATTCCCAGAGGCTCGAAAATATTCGCTGTGCAGACGTCTGAAAAGGCCACTCCTGAAAGGACCTCCACCAGATAGGCGAGCAGGCCGTAGGCGACGTTATTGTACTCCCAGTTGGTCTGCGGGGCCCACTTGTGGAAGTTCTCCTCCGGATCATACAGATCTCCTACCGCAGAGAGGTACCCTCTGATCCAGTCTCCCAGAGCCAGCGTAGGATCTCCGCAGTGGTAATTCTGCCCGTATGCCAGCCCGTCCCGAATGGAGGACTGGTGAGTCAGCAGGTGACGAAACGTGATCGCGACATCCGGATGGTTCGGGTTGCGCAGGGAGAATCCCACGTACTCACTCACATCGTCATCGAGCTGGAATAGCTGTTTTTCCCAGAGCTGCATCAGAGCCGTTGTCGTAAATGTCTTCGACACCGAGCCGATGTTCTGCAGATGGTCGATCGACATCGGAATGCGCCGTTCTAGATCGGCATAACCGAATTCCCGATACCAGACGAGACCATCGGCTCTGACCAGGGCCGCCGCCAGTCCCGGAATCCGATCTCGTTCCATCTTCTGTTGCAGGAACTCCTCCACAGTGCTGACCGGAACGCCCTCACCGCAGCCCAGCAGAGCCGTCGGAAGCAGACTCGCAAGCTTGAGAAATGTTCGTCGCTGTATTGAGAAGTCGTCCGGCAACTTCAGCCTCCTTGCTCAGCCTGGTTCTGTCTAGCTTCGCTTGAGTGAAGCTGATCTTTAATGTTGAGTCAAGTTTGCGAGTGGACGGACAGAACGGTGTGGCGTAAGCGCACCGTCCCTGGTGTTTGACGGCACGCTGACGCCGTGCCGTTCTGTGAGCGGGATGGTGCCGGCCTGGCTCACCACCTGAGCACAGTGCTCGTCGGTCTGAGGCGGAGCCTCGTTAGGTTCTGGGTTCTGATTGTGCTCCGTGGATCTGACACCGGTTGTGTCAGTACCCCGGGCGGAAGCCCAGGATCCGGGGATATCTACAGATCGAATCCAGAAGCTTCATTTTCAGCAGCTATTCCCGGACCCGGTGCTCCCCGTACCGGGCTCTGAACATCTCGACTGTCGGTTGCACGATCCTGACAACCCAGAACCTAGAACCTAGAACCTAGAACCCACAATTATATCCCCAGCAGCACAATGGCCAGGCCGCTTCCGGCGATCGCCAGTCCCGACGCTGTGTGAACATACCTTTCCAAAAAAGAAAAAATGGGCAGCTTCAAGCCGAAGTAGCCAATCGTGACAAGCAAGCACATCGTGCCGACCGTGACCAGGCTAAAAACCAGGATGATCCCCACCACGATGGTCCACATCTGGTCGAAGGCCGGTGCCATGAGGATGGGGATAAGTGGCTCACAGGGCCCCAGGACCGCAATGATGAAAAGTCCCCACACCGTCGCCAGCCTGCGGCGCTGCCGCTGCGAAGGCAGATCGAGATCCAACTGGAGACTGGAGCGCTTCTTTCGTTCTCTGTGTAAAGACCAGATTGCATAGGCCAGGCCAAAACCGATCAGGAGCCAGGCTGCCATCTGTCCCCGGCGCGCCTCAATGATCTCCAGCCGGTCAATCGCCACGCCAATCGAGATTCCGAACAATCCCAGTAGAACGGAGGAGAGGACATGGCCCGTCCCGCACAAGAAGGTGATGGACAGGAGTCGTGACAGGGACCATTTCTGGGCCCGGGCCAGCATGATGAAAGGCAGCGTATGATCCACCCCGATGATGGTGTGCACCAGTCCGATGCTGGCCGCTAACCCGACTAGTGCTCCGCTGCCGCTATCCAAACTCGGTTCCTTTCCTGATGTCCGTCCATCTGTGAACTACGAATGATCCCGAAAGAAGCGTGAGCAGTCAAACAGAAATCCCACCGTTTCGTGATCTGCGCTCGTCTTGACAAGGTTGAAGACCATGACCTAACTTCGGACGGAACGTGTTTTTACCTTTTTTGCACACTGCCGAACTAGAAGGCAGCGATGATTTTCGCTGGAGAACTGCGGGTATTCTGCTGGGCGGTTTCCTGCTGATTGCCTACTGGCAGCAGTGGATCGTCACCCCCTTCCAGTGGGATCTGGCCATCCTGCTGACCTTCCTCTTCGGCTATCAAACGTTCCGCAGGGCCTTTCGTGATTTGCTGGCGCGCCGGATCAGTGCCGACCAGGCTGTTGCCATCGCGGCCCTGGCGGCCCTTTACGTCGGAGAGTATCTGGCGGCCGCCGAAGTTGTTTACATCATGCTGGTGGGCGAGACGCTCGAAGCGTATGCCGCACGGCGCTTTCAGGGGGATCTGAACCGGCTCCTCACCTGCCTTCCAGAAACAGCTCATGTTCTGCGAGATGGAACAGAGGAGCAGGTCGAGCTGACTGAGGTTCGCGAAGACGACGAAGTGGTCGTTTACCCAGGACAGCGGATTCCAGTCGACGGCTCAATCTCGGACGGTGATTCCCTCATTGACGAAAACACGATCACGGGTGAGTCCGTTCCCCGCGAAAAAGGGGCTGGAGCTTCGGTCTATGCCGGCACCCTCAACCAGACCGGCCGCCTGCTGGTGCGGGCCGAACAGATAGGAGAGCGCACCGTACTGAAGCGAATTGTCGAGCTGGTCCATCACGCCAAAGAAAACAAGGCTCCGGTCCAGCGAACGGCTGATCGCTACGCCCGCTGGTTCGTGCCCCTGGTCCTGACAGTGGCCGGGATCTGTTACCTGGTGACCGGCGAGTGGATGCGCTCGGTGGCCATCCTGATTGTCGCCTGCCCCTGCGCCATGGTGCTGGCAACTCCGGCGGCCGTCCTGGCCTCGGTAAGCGCCATGGCCCGACGAGGGATCGTTGTCAAAGGCGGCGTCTATCTGGAAAGGCTTTCCGAAGTCGATTGTGTCGCTTTCGACAAAACGGGAACTTTGACCCAGGGCCATCCGGAACTGATTGATGTCATTCAGTTCAACGGATACTCCCCCGCTCAGATTCTCACCTGGGCCGCCTCACTGGAGCGCTACTCCGACCACATCCTGGCACGGGCAATCCGGCGTAATGCTGAAGAAAAAGGTCTGGTTCTGGAGCCCGTCGAGGACGTGGCCAGTCACACGGGCCTGGGTGTTGAGGGAACGCTTTCTCCAGTCGCGTCGTCACAGGGAGCAACCACCCGCGACCGAATCCGGGTCGGCAGTGCCCGATATCTCGAAAATCAGGGTCTCACTCTTCACGGGGAGGAAGAGAGTGTTGTCCAGGAAATCACGTCGCAGGGTGGAATCGCCGTACTGGTCGCCCGCCAGGAACAGATTTGCGGGGTTCTGGTACTGCGGGACCTGCCCAGACCAAGCGCCCGCGAAGCACTGCACCAGCTCCATCATCTGAACATCCAGAAAACGCTGATTCTCACGGGTGATCATCTGAACTCAGCGCAGCAAGTGGCAGAGGCGGTGGGAATCGACGAAGTACACGCCGGTTTGCTCCCGGAAGAAAAACTGGACCGGCTCGAAGAGCTTTCCCGGCAGGGATACAAGGTGGCCATGGTGGGCGATGGGATCAATGACTCACCGGCCCTGGCACTGGCTCACGTGGGCGTGGCGATGGGGGATACAGGAACCGACATTGCAGCGGATGCTGCCGGTGTGGTTCTCATGGATGAAGGCCTGGACCGACTCGGTTATGTGATCGAAAAGAGCCGCAAAACGGTCAAGAAGATCAGGGAGAACATCCTCTGGTTCGGCTTTGCCTTCAACCTCACCGCCGTGCTGGCCGCTTTCACCGGCTATTTGAGTGCAGTGGCGGCAGCTGTGGTCCATCAGGTATCGTCATTGCTGGTTCTGTTGAGCTCACTCAGCCTGCTGGAGAGAGGAGGCCTGGACTGGCTCCCCCATCGAGTCCAGCATGCCATCGAGGCCCTGGAGGGATACGTCCAGGCCATCCGCTCCCCGCGGGTGGGCCTGTCGGCGATTGTCGAGTGGCTGCAGGCCAACCAGAAAGCGGTTGTCAGAACCGCAGCTGCGGCCGTGCCTCTGCTTTATGTCCTCTCCGGGGTTCGGATGCTGGCTCCCGATCAGATCGGGATCGTGGAGCGTTTCGGGCGTGTCCTGGAGACCGAACTCGAGCCGGGTCTGCATTACCTGTATCCCTGGCCCGTCGACAGACTGTACCGGCTCAGGCCGGAGGAGGTTCAGAGCATTGAGCTGGGATTTCGGGTCATCGAGGCAGACGAGGATGAAGTGGGTCCTCCCGCCTACGAGTGGAACATCCAGCATCGGGACGGTCGCTACAGACGCGAACCGGACGAGGCCCTCATGCTCACCGGGGATGAGTATCTGGTCGAGATCAACGCTGTCGTTCACTACTCGATCCAGAAGCCTGCGCTGTTTCTTTTCAGAACGGATGCTATCGAGTCCGTGCTGCGGGCCGTCTCGGAAGGGGTGCTGCATCGCCAGGTGGCGTCTACCGCCCTGGACAGGGCTCTTGCGCTGGACCGAAAACAGCTGGAAGAGGCAACTGCCACGGAGCTGCGCCGAAGCCTGGCTGAATTGAACCTGGGAGTTCAGATTCACTCCGTGCTTCTCCAGGACGTCCACCCGGCACTGGAGGTGGTGGGTGCCTTCCGCGAGGTGGCCAGTGCCCTCGAGGAGAAGAATCGGCTCATCAATGAGGCACAGGGCTACGCCAACGAGCGCCTTCCCCTGGCCCGGGGGGAATCCCAGGAGAGACTCCTGCTGGCAGCCGCCGGGCGGTTTTCGAAAATCGCCGGCGCCGAGGGAGAGGCGCAGCGGTTTTCAATGCGACAGGAGCAATACCGAAAGGCTCCCCTGACCACCAGAGTTCGCCTCTACCTGGAGACCGTGGAGAAGATCCTTCAGGGAAAAACAAAATACATTCTGGATCACAATTCCGGTCGAAGGAAAATCATGCTGCTCCAGAACTCGGTCTTCGACGTAGGAGATCTGGAGTCGTCTCTTCGCTCACGACCGGATCGAGGCACTTCAGAGCAATAGAGAACCGCCAGACGGGAGAGGAACCGCCATGCATTTGAAGAAAAACCACAAACTGGACACAAAAGCAGGTAGATTCAAGTGGAGGAACATAGGCCTGGTTGCGGCAATTTTCCTGGTTGTCTTCCTGTCGGTTTTCTCTGTTTCTGAGACCGAATTCGTTCTGGTGACTCAATTCGGGAGACCAGTGCGAGAGCACCGGGACGCGGGTCTGAAGCTGAAGTGGCCCTTCCAGGGAATCACGCGTCTGGACAAACGGGCTCACCTCTACCATCCACGGCCATCCGAGTATCTGACCCAGGACAAGAAGAACCTGCTGGTTCAAAACTACGTTCTGTGGAGGATCGAAGATCCGCTCCTCTTCCTGCAAACGGTCCGCGACCGCTCGGGGGGCGAGATGCGGTTGCACGACATCGTCTGGTCCCAGGTTTCCGCAGCCCTGGGACAGACCGAGTTGTCCCGGCTGGTTTCCACCGACGCATCCCAGCTCCGCACTGCTCAGATGACCTCCGATGTAACCAGGGAGTGTCAGGAGATTGCCAGACAGCGGTATGGAATTAAGATCGAGGTGGTTCAAATCAGTCGACTCAACCTGCCGGCCCAGAACCGCGACAGCGTTTTTGCCCGGATGCGGGCCGAGCGGGATCGAATCGCCAAGCGCTATCGAGCCGAGGGAGAGGAGCAAGCTCGGAGAATCCGTGCCGAGGCGGATCGGCAAGCCGAGGAGCTTCTCGCCGAGGCCAAGAAACAGGCCGAAATCATCCGCGGAGAAGGCGATGCCCAGGCAGCCGCTATCTACGGAAAGGCCTTCTCTCGAGATCCGGAGTTCTATCAGATGCTGCGGACCCTTCAGGCTTACGAAAAGATCCTGGATGAGAAGACCATCGCGGTCCTGTCCACCGATTCGGAATTGCTGAAACTCCTTACGGAGGGCCGCAACGGGAGGCTTCTCAATTGACCCAGGGGGGGCCAAGAGCCACTGAGATGAGCATGTGGAAGCCACTCTGGAACCAGATTCGGTCCCGCCCCCGACAGGGTGTGGCAGCTCTGCTTGTCGTGTACCTCCTGTCCGGGCTCTACTATATCCCGGCTGATGAGCAGGGTGTCCTTCTCCGATTCGGGCGCCTCTCCCAGACCCGCATCGAACCGGGCCTACACTACAGCTGGCCTGTCCCCATCGACAAGATCGTGCGCCTCAAGATCAACCAGGTGCAGCGGCTGTCAGTGGGGGAGATCGATGTCAGCCGCGTGCTCGGAACGACGGATGGCAGTGCCGACAATTACCTCCTCACCGGCGACCGAAACCTGGTTCAGCTCAACGCGTCCATACAGTTCTATATCGACGATCCCGAAGTTTATCTTTTCCGGGCTGAGGATCTTCCCGGAGTCCTGAAGGGAGCCTTCTTTGCCTCTCTCTCAGCCGCGGTTGCCGAAATGGACGTGGACTCGATCCTGACAGTCGAGCGACTGGCGCTCCAGAACCGGGTTCTGGTCTCCCTGCAGGAGGAGATCCGTCGACTGCGACTAGGAGTGAACGTGACTACGGTAGCCCTGGAAAGCGTCTCTCCACCCTCCGAAGTGAGGGGCGCCTTTCTGGATGTAGCCAACGCCCGGGAAGACCGGAATCGAATCGTGCAGGAGGCCAACGGATATGGCAGCGAAGTCGTCCCGAAAGCGCGCGGTCAGGCCCAGGAGCTGGTGGAAGAGTCGAACATCTATCGCACAGCCCGGGTGAGTCGCGCTGCGGGAGCCTCGGAGAGCTTCCTGAATCTGTGGCGGGAGTATCGGGTCCATCGTCAGACTACCCGCACTCGTCTCTTCCTCGAGACGGTTGAAACAGCTCTCGCCCGGGTGCAGAAAGTGATCGTCGACGAGAGCGATGGTCAGACCCTGGATCTGGAAATCTTTCACGTGCAGAAACCCAACTAGAAATGCGATGAGAATGACTGAATCTTCGCATGGAAGGCAGGGCCCTCCAGTTCGCTTTCCTCCTAGGTGCGGAACCTACTGGGGGGGATCTTCGAACACCGAGCGTCGACCGGCCCAGGGTGTCACCAGCTCCGAGTCCGTGGCCACGATCTTCCAGGCTCCCTGGTCTCTGGCCAGCTCGAAGATCTGTTTGGTTTTCTTGTCTTCGTAGACTGTCTCCGTAAACAGCTTAACCTGATCCGGTCCCAGGCTTTCCTGGCCTACTATGGCGAAACCCTTGACCAGATTCTGTCTGGTCTGGAGCCAGTCCCGAAAAGCACGACCCTCGCGATCCGCCAGTCTCTCCATCTCGGTGCGTAGATCACCGGAGAAGCTGGCGACGATCCGGTCGACGTCGCCACTTTTCACCGATCGAACCAGCTCGATCAGCGTGCGGTGGGGATCATCCTCAGAGTGAGGAGGTGCAGGAGGCTCCCGCAGCGAGAAGTACAAAAAGCCACCGGCGATTGCCAGGGGAGGGAGTAATTTCTGAAACTTCACGATTTGATCGGACCACGGAGGATCCTCCTACACCGGGGTTCTAGTCGGAGCCCGCCGCTGCGGCAGGTGCAGCTACCCGGAACTTCTCGCGAGCGATCGTGCTCAGATCCCCGATCAGATCCTCAATGTCGACCTCGACCGTGTAGCTTCCCGGGAGAAGCACCTGGGCAGGAAAGACCTTGGTCAGGACGATTCGCTGATCGGAATAGTACTGCATTCCCTCTCCCTGGTTGTCGGTACTCTCGAAAACGACCTGACCATCTCTGGAAAGCTGGTATTTCACCTTCAGGGAGGGCGTCATGGTGGTCTGATCCGTGCGGGCGTTGTACACCTGCAGATAGGCGGCCAGACCATCGCCGGCCATAAACCGCCGGCTGGGGGTGGGGCGGATCCAGATGTCACCCAGAACGAACATCTGGTCCGGGTCAGCGGCTTCCTCGAGCTGCGCCATGAAATTGGAGACGATCAGGGAGCTGGTGGCCAGCTGGTCGGGATTGACCCTGGGCAGCACGATTGCTTTCGGCACCACGCCGGTACTCAGGCTGTTGAGATCCTTGAGGATGACGGTGATCTTGTAGCGCATCCCTTTTTCCACCACCAGGATCTTCTGATACAGCGAGCGCGCCTTCAGGCCCTCGGTCAGCTGCTCGGGCGAGTAGGCCATGGCGATGTCGTCCTCAAATTCCTCGATAATCTTATTGGTGAGGCTTTCCACGATGCCGTAGACCGCCACCTTGGCCACGTGCTGGCCATTCTCCAGACTAAAGGTCAGATCCTTGTTGGCTACTTCGATGGTAACCAGTACCAGGAACTGATTCTCATTCAACTGGATATAATCCGGCCGCACCAGGAACGGTAGCTCGTCGTACCGGATATCGATCTCGACAATCTCCTTCAGATCCTGGTACTTGACCGGCTGGGTCTTCATCACCATGGCGTATCTCTCGTAGCGGATGAACGGGTTGTCGTCCTGAATCCGACCCCCCATCATGGGGTAGTTTCCATAGTTCCCCGGCGAAAAGCGGGGGCGATCCGCCTTGCTCATGATGCCCAGAGACTCGGCCAGCGTGAGCCCGACGCCGTCAATATTCAGCAGAGCGTCCTTTTCATCGGGCAGCAGGGCCAGTTTGTACTCCCCGGTGCCGGAGGGATCGACAAATTCGAGTTCCACATTCAGCCCAATCCCTTCAATATAGCGATAGCGCCAGATTTCAAAGGCATAGGTCGCAGTGCTGCCACCACCCTCGTAGTGCGGGCGATCGTACATTCCGCCGGTGGGATGACGTTCAATCTCGACGGGTTCTCCATGGATGATGTAGGTCCGTCCCCGATCCGTCCTCCAGCCAGGAAATCCGCTGGCGAAATGGTCATTGGCGTAGGCAATTCGCCGGTAGTGTTCCTCCTTGACGTCGTTGATAGCGGTTCGGATATCCGGATCCCGCCTGTGCCAGAACTGTTCGATGAACTGCTCCTTCTCGTCCGCAGTCGCCAGCTTCTTGAAGACATCCTTCTCCTGGTCGCTGATGATGTACTTCACATCCTCGTCAAGCCACTTCTTGAAGTAATCCTCTTCCTGCTCATTCTGCTGTTGCTTCTTTGCCTTCTGAGGCGCGGGGGCAGCAAGGCCTTCCACCGCCAGAAGGGACACTACCAGACCGAAACGTATCAGCTGGATCCAAAGGACCTTACTCTTCATCTTCATCCCTCAAATCCCCTTCGATTTCGAGGTTCTCTTTCCTTGCCTCAAGTATACACGAACCTGCCAGACAGTCCGCCGGCGCACGATTCTTCCCAGGGCCGGTTTCGCTCGACTGCAAATATAATATGGATACAATGTTAGACGGGCTTTCAGATCTGTGGGGTCAGGGGACTGATCCCGGGTTAAAGATTAAAAGTTAAAGGTTAAAGGTTAAGGGTTAAAGGTTCGTGGAACGTGGAACCTGGAACGTGGAATCTAAGAAGGTGCAGTTGATGGCGACACCAGGCAAAGACAATCCTCTCGAATCGAAAGGCTGGATGCTGTGCGTTGTCGTCCTGGTTCTCGCGGCCTCCATGGCCTGGCCAGCGGGGATCCAGCAGACGGCCGACCCTCGGCCCAACATCCTGTTCGTGTTCACGGATGACCACGCGATTCAGGCCGTCAGCGCCTACGGCTCAAAAATCAACGTTACTCCCAACATGGACCGTCTGGCCCGCGAGGGAATGATCTTCCGAAACAGTTTCGTCACAAACTCGATCTGTGCACCCAGCCGGGCTGTCATCCTGACTGGGAAGTACAGTCATCTCAACGGTATCATCGACAATCGAAGCGTATTTGACGGCTCACAGCAGACCATGCCCAAGCTGCTCCAGCGGAAGGGCTATCAGACGGCCGTGATTGGAAAGTGGCACCTCAGGAGCGACCCCACCGGGTTCGACTACTGGGAAGTGCTGGATGGAGCCAACCAGCAGGGCTTCTATTACAATCCAGCTTTCCGCACTCCCCGGGGCCTGGCTGAACACACGGGCTACACAACACGGATCATCACGGACCGTGCTTTAAAGTGGCTGAGCGAGGGGCGAGACCCCGATCGTCCTTTTCTGCTCATGTACCAGCACAAGGCTCCGCATCGAGACTGGGCCCCTGGACCCGAACAGCTGGCCATGTACGATGACCGGCAGCTCCCGGAACCAGCCACACTCTTCGATGACTACTCCGATCGAACCATGGCTGCCCACTTCCAGGAGATGACGATCGCCCACCACATGAATGAGACCGATCTCAAGTTGAGACCGCCCTTCAATCTCACGCCCGAACAACTCCGTTTGTGGAATGCTGCCTATGGGCCCAAGAACCGCGCCTTCGAGGAAGCCCGCCTCAGCGGTCGCGAGCTGGTGCGCTGGAAGTATCAGCGCTACATCAAGGACTATCTTCGCTCAGTGGCCGCCGTCGACGACCAGCTGGGTCGAATCCTGGATTATCTGGACGAAACCGGCCTGGCCCAAAACACAGTCGTCATCTACAACTCCGACCAGGGTTTCTACCTGGGCGAGCACGGCTGGTTCGACAAGCGCTTCATGTACGAAGAATCATTCAGGACTCCCCTGATCGTTCGCTGGCCCGGCGTGATCGAGCCGGGTTCGGAAAACCAGAATCTGGTTCTCAATCTCGACTACGCCCCCACATTCCTGGAAATAGCCGGGGCCGATGTGCCCGAAGACATGCAGGGACAGTCCCTCATTCCACTATTCAGGGAGCAGCCGACTCCCTGGCGTGAGTCCATTTACTATCACTATTACGAATACCCGGCCGTCCATCGAGTTTTCCGCCACTATGGCGTGCGCAGTGCCCGCTACAAGCTCATTCATTTCTATGATTTCGGCCAGTGGGAGCTGTTTGACCTGGAAAAGGATCCGAGAGAGCTGCACAGCCGCTACAACGATCCGGAATACAGGAGCATACAGGAAGAGCTGAAGCTGGAGTTAGGGCGTTTGCGTGATCAATACCGGGTCCCCGCAGTCGATCCCGACCGCGCCGCCGGGTATCCCAGATAAGAAAGGGCTCGAACCTAATCGGCAACTGGCCGCAGAGCCTCTTCGGGCATTGGAGAGAGACCGATGAAACCTGCAGTCCATTTGCGTCTGTTCCCAGCTCTCGCCTTCCTGTTGCTTGCCTTCGTGCCCCATCCCGGAAGGGCTTCCACTGATCTCGCGAAGCAGTTTCTGGAACCGCCGATCGAGTATCACACCTTCCCCTGCTGGTGGTTCGACGGAGGAGACCCGATTACAGATGAGCGCGTGGACTGGCAACTCGAGCAGCTCGACTCGCAGGGCATCGATGTGGTGTGTGTCTCCTACGTGGGGCCCCACGGTGTGCGCCCACCGGTGGGGTCGGAGCTGTGGTGGGAGCGGCTGCAGCACATCGTTGAGAAGGCGGCCTCTCTTGGAATGCAGATCTGGATGGTGGATGGTATCGGCTGGGGGAGTCCGATGACCAACAATCTGGTCACCCGGAGTGACCCTTCCTTCCGGGGCTTCATTTTGGAACACCGGCAGAAGAGAGTAACCGGACCGGGCGTTGCCCGCATCGAGCTTCCTGCCGGACAAAAGATCACAGAGGTCGTCGGGGCTTATGCATATCCCGTGGAGAACGGGCAGATCCTCCTCAGTCAGCAGCGCGACATCCTGGCGGGCGTGAAGGGGAACAGTGTCGCCTGGGATGCTCCCGCCGGTGAATGGCTGATCGTTTTTCTCTACTCCCGACCCGGCGACGATTCTACCCTTCCCAGCGGATCTCCTCCCAATGCATTCGGCCGAGGCGAGTCCATCGACTACATGAACCCGGCGGCCATGGAGAAGCTGCTCGAGGTCAGCGTAGGAGAGTACGAAAAACGTTTCCCGGAGCACTACGGGACGACAATCGTGGCCAGTTTCCAGGATGAGGTGTTGCCCTCTCACGGCTTCCCTCCTGTTTCAGACTTTCTGTTCGAGCAGTTTGAAAAGCGCAAAGGCTACGATCTGAAGCCAAACCTGGTAGCTCTCTTCACCGACGTCGGCAAGCTGACTCCGAAAGTACGATGCGACTACTATGACATCTGGGTCGAGCTGATGGAGGAGGCTTACTTCAAACCCCAGTTCGAGTGGTACGAAAAACGGGGGGTCAAGATCGCCCACGACCAGTTCGGCCGCCAGAGCCTGCGCGATCAGGTGTGGCGCTATGGCGACTATTTCAAGACCATGCGCTGGTATCAGATTCCGGGTATGGACGACTGGTACGAACCGCGGCTGCGACGCAACATCCGTGACATTAAGATGGCGAGTTCCGTCGCACATCTCTATGAGCGTCCCCAGGTATTCTGTGAAGCGCTTCACTCAGCCGGCTGGGGCATCACCATCGGCGATCAGCGAATGGTTGCAAACGAAGAATACGTTCTGGGGGTGAACCTTTACAACGAGATCCTCTTCAATTACACCACCCACGGCAGCTGGTTCGAATTTGCTCCCTCCCCCACCATGTTCCGTCAGCCCTACTTCCGCCACAAGCACCTCTTCAATGAGTACATCAACCGGCTCAGCCTGATCATGAGTCAGGGGCACCATGTAGCCGATGTTGCCATTTTCTACCCGGTCACGAGCATGCAGGAGAACATGCCCGGGGCCGTTGCAAATGACACGGCTGAACTCATCAACAACACCTTCTTCCAGCTGGGGGAAACCCTCTTTTACGATCAGATTGATTTTGACTATATTGACGACGACTCGATTCAGCGGGCTGAGACCAGTCAGGGCAGGCTGGATGTGGCCGGAGAGTCCTACAGAATCCTGATTCTGCCGCCGTTGACGAACATCCGGCGGGGAACGCTGCGTAAGATTCGGGATTTTCAGGAAAGCGGTGGCATGGTTGTCGCCGTCACCTTTTTACCAGCCTCTTCTCCTGATGCAGGACGAGACGACCCCGAAGTGATCCGGGATGTTCAAGCTGTCTTCGGCAGTGCCCCCTCGCTGCTGAACGACACCCGCGAGTTGCATCTGGAGCAAAGCCGGTCGGGAGGTCGGGCGTTCTTTCTGCCGACCAACTTCCTGAGCATTTCTCATCTCATCAAACACAACCACAGCACCGACCTGGTGACCGGCCTGGAATCCATACTCGCCAATCACCGACGCATTGATGGGAAGGACTTCTATCTGCTCTTCAACGCTTCTGAAGAGAGTGTCAAAGGGACTGTCAAACTCCGCGCTCTCGGGCAACCGAAGGTCTGGGACCCCGAGACGGGCGAGATACGAGAGTTCTTTAAGTACCGGCAGGAGAAGCCGTACACGGCTCTGAGAATCGAACTGGAGCCGTTCGAGGCGCGGTTGATCGAGTTCGACCCCGACCAGCAAGGATTCTCGCTGACTGCAGGATCCTTTCAGGTGACTTCGCTCACAAAAACGGCCGGGGAATCTCGGGTCAGGGGTTGGACCTCCTCGCCGGGGAGCATTGAAGTTGAGCTCTCTCACGACGGGCAGGCATACACCGGGCGTGAGGGTCCCGGCGACTTGCCGCCCGTACTTCAAACCGATAACGAGTGGGGGTTCTCGATTGAACCGACCATGGATAACCAGTGGGGAGATTTTCGGCTGCCCGTGACTCCCCGGGACGAAGTCATTGGAGCCGAAATCCGCCAGTTTCAGTACCGGCAGGAAGAGGAAAGTGAAGACGGACTGGCACTTGGCTGGGGCCTGCCCGCCTTCGACGCGAGCCCATGGGAGAACACCCTTTTTACTGTGGGACCCTAGCTGGTGGGTCATTCGCCCTTTTCCGACTCGCGGAGCCGTCGCATACTTCGACAAACAGTTTGTCTCTGAGCCGAAGGTAGATGTCACGGCCACCTATCAGCACGGAGACCGAACCCTGCGCTGGGAGCCTTATTCCTTTTCTCAGCTTTTCGGGATTCACAAGGATCCCCGCTACTTCGGCATCTTCGGCCTGGACCACTACAACCGGACCTACTCCGATTTCATTGACCTGGGAGCGTCTGAATCCTTCGGAATCGCCTTTGCCTATACCCAGGTCTATTCCCCCACAGACATGCGAGCCATCCTCAAGCACAATGTCGGAAGTTATATGGAACCCGCGCGCGTCTGGGTCAATCAACAGAGAGTCTCTCCTCACTGGGGCTTGACACACATGGTAGGAACGCTGCCGGTGGAGCTCAAAGAAGGCTGGAACGAGATCCTGATCAAGCTCATGCGATTGAACAGAAGTACCCGCTTCTATGTCCATCTCGAGCCTTACGGGGAGGATGCATCTCCCTCGTCCACCAGACAGCCGGGCCCCAGATTGACCTGGTTCGCCAAGGACTCGCCGTTTGTCTACGATCTGACGCCTGACTTGAAAAAAAGAATCGGCTGGTATCGATTCCAGCTGCCTCCGGGCACGGAGCAGTTCGACCTGGACCTGTACGGACGAGCCCGGGCCTTTGTGGACGGAGAGGAGGTGCCGGTTGGAGCCAATGGCTTCGTGCTTCTGCCGGAGGTGGCCCGGGAAGGTGCCCTTTGTGCTCTCCGCATCGAGCAGGAGCAGGGCCGCTATGCAGGAGCCGCATTCCGATCTCCCGTTCGCCTCCGGCTTTCCAGTGGACGAATCACACTGGGGGACTGGTCTGAGAAGGGTCTGCTAAGTTACTCCGGGGTCGGAATCTACACTTCTGAAGTGGAGGTGCCGGAGAGCGACGAAACCATCCACTGGGAACTTGATCTGGGAAGGGTCCGGACGACGGCAGAGGTGGCTGTCAACGGAGTGAGTATCGGTGCCAGAGCCTGGGGTCCCTACCGCTTCGACATCACCCGGGCCCTGCACCCCGGTAGAAATGTCATTGAAGTGAGAGTTGCCAATACTCTTGCCAATCACGGTCTGATCGGCACGGGCTGGATGTTTGTTTATGAGGGTACCCAGGAATCGGGTCTGCTCGGGCCGGTGCTTCTGAGACCCCGGCGCCATGTCTCGATACCTCTCCAGCCAGTCATCCAATAACGGGAAGGGAAATTGACAGGTGCGGGTTGGAGGTCTATTCTGTGTACCCTCATGAGAGGATCCATGGATCCAGAATCCAAAAGAGGAACTTCCCTGCCCACTCAGAGCGAGCACATAATCACGACGAGTCTGGCGGATGAGATTGCATTTCGCCTGCAGCGAAAAATCCTGAAGGGCGATTATCAGCCCGGTTCCCGCCTGGTCCAGGACGAGCTCTGCCAGATCTTTGGAGTGAGCCGCACACCGATCCGGGAAGCACTGAGAAAGCTTCAGGCACAGCATCTTGTCAACCTCATTCCCAACCGGGGAGCGAAAGTCCGTGTCTTTGACAAGAATGAGCTGGTCGAAGTTTATACGATCAGAGCCGAGCTGGAGGGTTTCGGCTGCGAGCTGGCGGCGGAAAAGATGACTTCGAAAATCCTGGCCAGGCTGAAGGAGATCCAGGGCCAGCTGGCAGCCGGGGTGAGTCGATTCGCCCGGCAGGAGGTCGGCCCCGACGACGAGGCCCGATTCAATTCCGTGGTCAACCAGACCAACACGGAATTTCACGAGACCATTCACCAGGCTGCCGGGAATGCCCATCTGATACGAATTGTCGCGGATCTCCTGCAGTTTTTTCCCAAGGACTATATCTGGCAGGCCGTCCGATCCAGCCTTCGTGAGTTTCTGGAGCTGAACGTAGAGGAACATGAGCGAGTTCTGGACTGCCTGGTCTCGGGTGACGCTTCGGGCGCCCGTCGTGAAATGAAGCGGCACGTGCTGCACGCCGGATCGCGCCTTGTGAGTTACCTGGAAAACGAGCATCTTTGAGTACGCAGGAACACATGACAACCAAAGCTGAAGTACCCTCCTGGTGGCCATACGCTGACTCCTACTCTTTCATGGAACGCGTTCGAAACGGAATGCCCCCAACCATGATTTGCATCGCCTGCAACGGCGGGATCCAGGGCAGGGAGTACAACGAAAACATTCCCGAAACGTCAGACGAAATCGCCGACTCGGTATACGAAGCCTATTCGGCGGGTGCTTCCATGGTGCACGTTCACGCCCGGGATCCCAACTTCCTCCCCGACCCGGCCCGCACCACGGAGGTCTGGCGGGAAGTCAACGGCAAGATCCGAGAACGCTGCCCCGAGATGATTATCAACAACACCACGGGAGGAGGACTCGACATGACCATGGAGGAGCGTCTTGCCTGCCTTGACGCTCAACCGGAAGTCGCTTCTCTCAATCTCTCTCCCGACATGAGCCGGTTCAAGTTGAAAGAACGAAAAGCGCCCCTGCCTCATCCGCGGCCGGTCATCGAACACGACGACTGCATACCCTTCAGCTACAAGCAAATTGGCTGGTACGCAGCGGAGATGAAAAAGCGCGGAATCAAGCCGGAACTGGAGGTCTATCATGCGGGCTGTGCCTGGGTCCTACAGGATCTGATCGAGCAGGACCTGATCGAACCGCCCTACTGGGTGCAGACCGTCATGGGAGTCCAGACTGCCAGCTTCCCCTCCGTTCAAAACGTGTTGGATTTGCTCCGGGAGTTCCCGGCTGGCTCCATCTGGCTCTGCTCGGGTATTGGTCCCTATCAGCTGCCCATAACCACGCTGGCAGCACTGATGGGAGGCCATGTCCGCGTGGGACTGGAAGACAATATCTACTACAGCCGGGGAGTCAAGGTATCCAGCAATGCCCAGATGGTGAAGCGGGCCGTCCGGATCTCACACGAGTTGAATCGGGAAGTGGCTACTCCTGCGCAGGCGAGAGAGACTGGGGCTACCTGCTACAGCCCCGGTGTAGAGGAAGCGCTCGCGGTGCTCGCGCTGTTCCACGCTCCACGTTCCAAGTTCCACGTTCCTCCGGAACGGACAGGTGTGGGAACCGCGTGGAAAGGCAAAAGTTTGAAGGTTGCAAGTTCGTGGAACGTGGAACGTGGAACTTGGAACGTGCCTACTCCTCCCATTCCACGAACCCGTCGACGGCGATCATCTGACCCGACACATGCCTGGCCTCATCGGACGCCAGAAAAAAAACCATGTCCGCGATTTCACCCGGCTGAATCTGACTTCGCATGGAGAAGTAGCGGATGAAGTCGGCTTCCACCTCTTCCCCGGTAATTCCCTTCTCCGCCGCAATCCTGGACACAATTCCTCTCATCCTCTCCGTGTTCACCATTCCGGGACGGATGGCGTTGCAGCGGATGTTGAAAGGGCCAACCTCCCTGGCTACCGAACGGGTCAGGCCCTCCACCCCAGTTTTGGAGACGTTGTAGGGAAGCCGCTTCTGGGGAACCGTGAGTACGCTTCCCGTGGAAATATTCAGGATGACTCCGTGCCGGCGTCGCTTCATCTCGGGCAGTACCTGCTTGATGCAGTAGAACATCCCACTCAGATTGATCCGCATGGACTGGTCCCAGTCCTCGTACTCGATCTCCTCGATCGGAGCCCGCGGACCCGCGATGCCGACATTGTTGACCAGGACATCGATGTGGCCAAGCCATTCCGAAGCCTCCTGAAACAATCTTTCCACTTCAGGCGGAGACCCAACGTCAGCCAGGCTTCCCTGCAGCCCCGGATTTGCCTCCAGCACCTCTGCCAGTGCTTTGGCATCGATTTCGCACACGTGAACCCGGGCACCAGCTGCCAGGAACCGCTCCGCAGTGGCTCGACCCATTCCGCGCCCGGCACCCGTCACCACAACTGTCTGTCTCTTGTCCGGCCCGTCATCTTGCATGGAGTCGCTACTATAGCGGTTGAAAGTTGAAAGTTGAAAGTTGAAGGTTGGTGAAGGCAAATGTAGCAGGCGCTTCGAGACGGCCAACGGAGATCGTGAGCATCAGGAGAAGGTGGGAGACGGGGCCGGCGCCGTTTCAATTCTCCCGGTCGCAGCCCGAGACCCCTCAGAGCGGGAGAGCGGGAGACCCCACAACGTCAAGAGAGTGGGAGGGGGCTTAGTGAAGCGGACGTTTAAATTCCCGGACGCAGCACTGAGTCCCCTCCCACTCTCGGAATCCACCACCAGAGCTCCTCCAACTCGAAAGCTGGCAGACGGCCATCTCAATCCTACCGGTCGCGACCCGAGGCCCCCCAGAGCGGGAAAGCGGGAGAGGGCTCAGGGCTCCGGCCGGGAATTTAAACGTTCTCCGCCCTGAGCCCTCTCCCGCTTTCCCACTTTTCATACTTGCACGCGGAACCCGGAATCCACCACCAAACTTGCCATCCACCACGTTCCTCTCTTAAGCTCCTGCCACACTGTTCAGATCATTGAGGGTGAATCAAAATGTGGATTCTGCGTCCCAACCTTGCCATCGTCCTAACCGTCTCCGGTCTCCTCTCCCAGCTGCTTGCGGCCCAGGGATCCAACGGCGGGTTTCCCCTTCCCGAACCTCTTTACCAGGTCCGCCTGGAGCGCAGTGTTCCGGTCCCCATGCGAGACGGAGTCAGGCTCTCCACCGACCTCTACTTCCCAGAGGGTGCACCCCAACCGCTTCCCGTCATCCTCATTCGCACTCCCTATGACAAGAACGGCTTTCGCAAATCCAACCCGGCCGCGCGCATCTTCTCGGGACAGGGCTACGTGGCAGCGGTGCAGGATGTGCGGGGCAGGTTCGAGTCTTCCGGCGAATACGTGGTGTCCGCCTTTGACCGGCGCGACGGCTCGGACACGGTCGACTGGCTGGCCCGGCAGCCCTGGTCGACCGGCAAGGTCGGCACTTATGGCTGCTCTTATCTGGGAGAGAACCAGATGCAGCTGGCCGCGGAGAGAAACCCGCACCACGCTGCCGCCATTCCCCAGGCCGGGGGAGGCAGTCGCCGCTACTTCGGCATCTACCTGGACGGGGCCTTCGAACTTTCCTCGGCCGTTGGCTGGTTCAGCCGGGCCGGCAGCAAGTACTACCTGGCTCCGCCGGAAGGCGCGGGTGCAGACTTCTGGGCCCAGTGGGGGGACTATTTCCATCCGGCCCCTCAACTTCCCGAGATTAACTACCGGAGAGTGTTTCGGAGCCTGCCCCTGGTGGACATGATGAAAGAGGCCGGGAGTCTGATCACCGATTGGGAGGGGTTTGTCTCTCACGATCTCAAGGATCCCTGGTGGGAGCGCTTCGGCTATATCGACGACACAGACCGCTTTGACGTTCCGGCTCTGCACGTCAACGCCTGGTATGACCTGGGAGTGGCGGATACTCTGGCCCTCTTCGACCTGCTCAGCCGCAATGCCGTCACGGATCGGGGACGCGATCATCAATTCGTGTTGATCTCTCCTACCACCCACTGCCGATCGGAAACCACCAGTCAGAAAACGGTCATCGGCGCCCGCCAGCTTGGCGATGCTCGCCGCGATTATTACAGCTTCTACCTGAGATGGTTCGACTACTGGTTGAAGGGCATCGAGAACGGTGTCACGAGCGAGCCGAAAGTGCAGATCTTTGTCATGGGGAAGAATGAGTGGCGGGGAGAAAACGAATGGCCTCTGGCCCGAACCCGCTTCACGCCCTATTACCTGCACAGCCAGGAAAGAGCCAACAGCCGCTTTGGCGCCGGGCTCCTGAACCTGAAGAGACCCGAAGAGGAACCCTCCGATCGGTTCGTCTACGATCCGGCCTTTCCGGTTCCTACCGTCGGCGGTCCCATCTGCTGTAATCCGGATACGGCCGAAGGTTCGTTCGATCAGTCCTCACTGGAGACCCGACAGGATGTCCTGGTCTACACCACTCCAGCCCTGTCCTCAGGTGTGGAGGTGACGGGACCGATCCGGCTGGTTCTATATGTTTCTTCCAGTGCCCGGGACACCGACTTCACGGCCAAACTGGTGGATGTTTATCCCGACGGAACCGCCTACAACGTGCAGGAGGGGATTCTGCGACTCCGCTACCGGGAAGGCTATCAAAAGAAGCTCTGGATGGAACCGGCTGAGATCTACGAAATCACGATCGATCTGCAGGCGACCAGCAACTATTTCGGCCCTGGACACCGCATCCGGCTGGAGGTGTCGAGCAGTAACTTTCCCCGCTTTGACAGAAACCTGAACACCGGAGGAGACAACTACTCGGAGACCGAGTGGCAGATCGCCAGAAATACCGTCCATCACTCGGCCGGGTACCCTTCCCATCTGCTGCTTCCGTTGATCCCTTAGGAAGCCCGGCAAACCGAAGCCTGATTGTATCGGGCAGGGTCATCAACCGTGCCGAACTGTCCCGGCTAGCAGAACCTCGCCGGGTCTGCCGCAACCGTGCTGTCCTGTCGCGTTCGGCACGCCAGATTGGCGTGCCCTACATAATGCAACCGACTGGCTAGACAGGTTGTAGGGCACGGTTATCAACCGTGCCGAACTGTCCCGGCTAGCAGAACCTCGCCGGGCCTGCCGAACCGTGCCGTCCTGTCGCGTTCGGCACGCCAGATTGGCGTGCCCTACAGAAACCGAAACGGGTCGCCGGCCGGAACAAAGGTCACCTTGACATCCGGAATCAAGGGCTGCAGCCACTCGACGACATCCGCGGTGCCGGGCTCCTCGCTGGCCGCGTGACCCAGGATGATCAGACCCTTCCCGATTCCGGCCTCCATGGCATCACGCACATACTCGCAGGTGACCCACTCCGCTGACTCTCCGCAGATCACGACGTCCGCTTTCTTCTTGACCAGGTATAAGACCTGGTCGTCATCCAGGATTCCGGAGCTCCCCCAACCGGTAAAGATGGCAATACGCCTGCATTTCGTGCGCGGGTCTCCCACCACGCGGAGATTGGCAATCCCAAGTCTGGTCTTGCACCGCTGACTGAGCTCCTCGAAACTGATTTCCGGAATATCGTAGAGGCGATCGTCATCCGGATAGGTCTGGTAATTCTTCCAACCCAATCTTCTCACAACCCCGTAAACGATTACATCCGGCTTCATTCTGTGGCTGTAATCATGAAACCGCCAGATGACCAGTCCAGTTTCCTCCAGGAACCTCAGCTTGGCCTCATAAACCGAATCTCCCTGCAGATGCTCCACCCTGTCATAGTGGTTGTACCAGGTCGGCTCGTGGGGAATGACCAGATTGGCCCCGATGGCGTGGGCCCGTTTCAGCACATCCAGGGTGGGCAGGAAAGTACTCGCGATGCCGGTGACTTTCTGCGAAGGATTGCCGACCTTAACCGTATCGATGGTCTGTTCGAGTGGCTCCGCCAGGATTTGGGTGACAATCAGATCGATTACATCCTGGATGGTCTCGACCCCGGCGGCCGGCTGCGGAGCCGACACCGCAGCCTGCGATGTCGCCAGCATACGGCTGCTTCCGACGGCGCCCATCAATCCCGCCACGAACTCTCTCCTGTTTCGGTTCATCTGCTCCGCTCCTTGATCTTCTCTCCCCCGGGAATCGTAGCACTTAAGGGTTGGTGGTGGAGCTACCATCAGAAGGTGTGTAAATAGCATAGGCGGTGAGTATCCTTCCGGGTTGATTTAAAACCCGGCCGAAAGGCCCGCAACGGAAGGAGTACACACCGCATGAGCAAGCAGAACATTGAGGAAAGTGTCGAGTCAAGAGTTTGTTTCGAGGAGCTGGAAGATTGGGTGCGGGAGAAGATCCAAGGCTGGGTTCAAGAGCTGCTGGAGGAGGAAGTCACGGAGTTATTAGGGCGGCGTAAGAGTGAGCGGCGAAGGGCCGTGGACGCTCCGTCGGGCTATGGCAATGGATATGGGAAGCCGAGGCATCTGACGCTGAGCTCGGGGACGATCCAGGTTCGAAGGCCTCGAGTGCGGGATCTAGAGGAACACTTTGAAAGTCGGGTGTTGCCCCTGTTTGCCAAGCGGACGCGGCAGGTTCGAGAACTGATCCCTGAGCTGTACTTGCATGGTCTGGCGCTGGGGAATTTTGATCTGGCTCTGGCTTTTAGGGGAAAAGGCGCACCTGTCGTCCTCCACGGTGGCCAGATTGAAAGAGCAGTGGCAGGCCGAATGGGAGGTCTGGCAGAGTCGACCCTTGAATGATCTGGAAGTGGTGTATTTATGGGTAGATGGAATCTACGTCAAGGCGGGTCTGGAGAAGGAAAAGGCAGTCCTGCTGGTGGTGCTGGCCGCCTTAAGTGACGGAAGCAAAGCCGTGGTGTCGGTCACGAGCGGCTATCGGGAATCGACCCAGAGCTGGTCGGAAGTACTGCGCGACTTGATTGGATCCAATCTCTCCATTAGAATGAGCGGCCGATCAGCAACTGATAATCCACCGGTCACGACTCTAACAGTCCGTTGTGAAAGTCGCGCGCGGTCGCGCTCTTCGGCTGCGAACGGACGCGGCCAAGCGATTCAAGAAAGTGGAAAACGCCCAGGCAGGAGTCTCCGTTCGCTGCCAAGGCACGAGGAGGAAGTCGATGCTTGGTTATCGGGAGCAACGAGAAACACAGCCAGCGGGCGCAAACGCCTAGCGCCCTTCGGGGTTACGGGCGGAAACACAGCCAGCGGGCGCAAACGCCTAGCGCCCTTCGGGGTTGCAGCTCACCACGGGCTGCTAGTGTGCTGTCCGGGAAGTCCGCGGGGTTAATTCGGGATGGATTTTCGTCGACAGTGAGGCGCGCGACGCAGGAATACCGGGAGTCTTTCGAGGTAGCGCAACAAAGCTGTCGGCGAAAAGACGCCCGAAGTAGCGGCGTGAACTTCCCGGACAGTGCACTAGGTGCTTGAAAGGCACAGCAGTTTGAGCCATTGACAACGATGACAGAGAAAACACAGTACAAACTGGGCCAGGTCGGCTTCGGGATTATGGGGAAGATTTATGCGGACCACCTGATGAAGGCGAACGGTCAGTTGATCCTCTACGACATCGACCGGGAACAGCTGGAGCGACTGGCACCCGAACAGGCCGAGCAGGCCGACACTCCCCGTCAAGTTGCCGAGTCAAGCGAGATCATCATCCTCGCCCTTCCCTCTCCGGAAGCGGTCAAGAGCGTCGTATTCGGAGAAGACGGAATCCTCAGGGGTGGGCAACCCGGTGCATTGATTCTTGACATCAGCACGATCGACCCCCTGACCAGCCAGCAGGTAAGTCGGGCAGCCAGGGAGAAAGGGATCAGCTATCTGGAGGCTCCGGTCAGCGGGGGCGAGCCCTTGAGCGCCGGCACTGACGGTGCTCGCAAGGCGAACATTACCTTCATGTGCGGAGGTGAGAAAGAGGCCTTTGAGCGGGCCAAACCGATTATGAATATCCTGGGCAGCTACTGGTTTCTCCTGGGCCCGGCCGGTGCCGGGGCCACTGTGAAACTGATCAGCAATCTGATCTCCGGACTGAACAATCTGGTGGCAGCCGAGGGGTTCATCCTGGGTGCAGCCGCAGGGATTCCCTGGCAGAAACTGATGGAAGTGTTCCGACACACTGACGCCAAGAGCTTCCACCTGACCGACTACCTGGAGCCGCGGATGATCCGAGAGGATTTCCAGGCCGGGTTCAGCACCGATCTCATGTACAAGGACCATCGCCTGGTCGGGAACCTGGCGCTTCAACTCAAGGTGCCTCTCCCCCTGAATAGCATGGCCGTCCAGGTTTACCAGATGCTGCGCGCCGACGGGCGCGGCAAGAAGGATTTCACCGAGGCCCTGAACCTGATTGGCGAGTGGGCGGGAGTCGATGTTTTCAATCCACGCCCGACCTTTTTTCTGAATGAGAACGATTCCGAGACAGGAGGTGAGTCATCGCTCAAGGAAGACTAGCAGGCAAGACAGCACTCATCAGTGGAGGGGCCACGGGAGCCGGCGGGGCCTCCTCTATTCTTTTCGGCGCCGAGGGCGCCCGTGTGGCGATCGTGGACAGAAATGCCGAGGCCGGGGAGCAGCGGGTCGCCGAGATTCAATCCTCGGGCGGCCAGGCCCTGTTCGTGGAAGCGGACGTGTCTCAGGCCAGTGCGGTCGAATCGGCCGTGGAGCGCGTCATTTCGGAGTGGTCGAAAATCGACGTGCTTTTCAACCATGCGGGCACATTCATCGTGAGCGCCTTTCATGAGACCACTGAAGAGCAGTGGGACTGGCTCATGGGAGTGAACGTCAAGAGCATGTTCTTGATATCGAAGACTGTGCTTCCTCACATGATCGAGGCCGGCGGCGGCGTCATCGTCAACACCGGGTCGATTTCAGGGATGTCGGCCTCGGCCATGGAGAGCACCTACTGCATCAGTAAAGGGGCTGTCCATCAGCTGACCCGGGCCATTGCCGTGGAATACCGAGACCGCGGCATCCGCTGCAACGCCATCGCTCCGGGATTCATCCGCACACCCCATGGCCTTCGCGAGATGGAGGAGTGTGTGGCGGCCGGGGTTCCCTTTACGGAAGAGGACATTGCCACGCTGCAGGGGCGCTTCTGCGAGCCGGAAGAGATCGCCCAGGTGGCTCTTTTCCTGACGACGGACGCTTCCTCCTTCATGAACGGATCGATTGTCACGGTCGACAACGCCTGGATGGCAACCAGCTGACGTCACTCCATTCGAGAGTCTATGGCTGACGATCAGCGCCTCCAACCCTATATCTCCGACGAGAAAGGTCCTCGTGAGTTCACCCTGCGATCCCTGGTCCTGGCCGCAATCCTGACCCTCATCCTGGGCACTTCAAGTGGTTACCTCGGCCTCAAGATCGGTATGACCTTCGCCGCCTCCATCCCGGCGGCCGTGATGTCACTGGCCATCCTGCGGGGCCTCTTCAGGGACGCCAATATCCTGGAATCCAACATGGTTCAGACTCAGGCCAGCGCGGGGGAAGCTCTGATGGGTGGAGTTGTCTTCATGATTCCCGCCCTCATCTTTCTGGAACTGGCCCCGTCGCTCATTCAGATTGCACTGATGGCCCTGGCCGGAGGTTTGCTCGGCACCTTCCTGCTCATCCCCCTGCGCCACTATTTTGTGGTGGCTCAGCACGGGACGATTCCCTTCCCGGAAGGTCAGGCCTGCGCCAACATTCTCAAACTCGGCGAGAAAGGCGCTACCCAGGCCCGCCGGGTTTTCGAAGGGATGGCCGTGGGAGGGATTTACAACTTCTGCAGCGCCGACGGCCTGCGGCTCTTCTCGGCTAATGTCGAACTTTCCTTTCAACGTTTCTGGGGACTCACCGTGGGAATGTTCCTCGCCCCCCTCATGCTGGGCATCGGCTTCCTGGTGGGACCGAGTGTGGGGATCACGATGCTGGCCGGATCACTGCTCAAAGGAATCGCTGTGATTCCCGGACTCAACTATGGTTACTTTCATCTTTACAACGAGAGTCTCAGCGCCGGGCAACTCGATTTTTACGTGCGCATGATCGGAACCGGGGCCGTGGGAGCAGGCGGGTTTCTGAGCCTCTTCAAAATGGCAGCAGAGATGCGCCGCTCCTTCAAAGGAGGGCTGAGGGGACTGAGAAGGGCTGGTCGGTCCACAGACCGGGGGCGTTTGAATCGTGATATTCCCATGCCCCTGGTGGGCACGGTCCTTGTGGGAGTGCTCGCCGTCTCGGCCTTCGTTCTCATCCAGGGATCTCCGTCCGGAGAGGGACCGGGAATTGTCGGTCTGGTGGTCTCCCTGGTCCTGATCTTCGTGCTGGGTTTTCTGTTTGTAACCCTGTGCGCCCGGCTGGTCGGGTTCGTAGGGACTTCCAGCTACCCTCTTTCCGGAATGACCATTGGAGCCCTCCTGGTCACGGTTGTCACGCTCCGGATCATCGGTCTCACGGGAGCGGTTGGCATGTCGGCAGCCATCATCGTGGGGGCCATCGTCTGCATGGCCATCGCCATGAGCGCGGACATCAGCCAGGATCTCAAGACGGGAGCCCTGCTGGGGGCCACGCCCTACCGCCAGCAGCTGGGTGAGACCATTGGAGTTCTCATAGCGGCCTTGACGGCGGGCTCTGTCATCATGCTCTTTCACGAGACGGGGGAACTGGCCCGGCTGCCGGCTCCGCAGTCCCGGCTGATGGCGGCCATTGTCGAAGGTGTCATGGGCGACGGCTTCCCCTGGGCCCTGGTCGGGCTCGGGGTCCTGATTGCCATCATCGTCGAGTCCCTGGGAGTTTCCTCCATTCTCTTTGCAGTCGGGCTCTATCTCCCCACATCCCTTTCCTCAGCCTGGATCGTGGGTGGCCTGGTGCGGGGCGCCTTCGACAAGAAACACGCTCAATCTCGCGACAAGGAAGTATTGCTGCGTGACGGTATCCTGCTCTCCTCGGGCCTGATCGCAGGCTGGGCCCTGATGGGGATTGTCCTGGTCGGATTCCTGGCCCTCTACGAGTTCCGCCTGGTGGGCTTTCAGCTGGGTCTCCGTGACCTCCCGAGTCCGGCCTTCAGCTTCTCCTATCTCCTGGATCTGGCCGTCAGCATGGGTCTTTACGCAGCGGTGATCTACTACTTCGGCCGCGTCATCCGCCTCTGGGATGTCAGGCCCTAGGGGCCTGCGTTCCACGTTTCACGTTCCACGTTGCGGGTTCATTGTCGAGACCTGTTCCTCAACTCCTTTCCGTCTTTCTTGCTGGGCGTAGGGCACGCCCATCTGTCGGCGACTCAACGTGCATCTCAGCAAGACCCAGCGTCAAGGCAATGTGGATCTCGCCCAGGAAACGCAATGAGCGAAGTGAATAATCTGGCGTGCCGAGCGTGGCAGACTGCCAAGGTTGGCTCCTAGGACGGATGCCCCGTGCACACGAGTTCAGTTCGGCACGGTTGATAACGGCGCCCTACGAACGGCAAGCTGCCAACCGCAGGTTCGGCAGCAGGCTTCCTGACATCCGATTTCAAAAGGGGCACTCCAGGTCCCTCCCAGTATCCGACAGTCTCAAAAGACTCCAGATCGTGGAACGTGGAACGTGGACCGTGGAACGCTATTCCGTCGGTTCCAGCTCACGGACGGGCGCGGGCCGGAGATCCTTGATCACGACTCCGTCCTTGATCACCAGCTGGATGTTGTCGGTGTCGGCCAGAGAATCGATGTCGGCCAGGGGATCCTCTTTCGCTACTACTATGTCGGCCAGCTTGCCGGGCTCCAGGGTCCCGAGCCGGTCGTCCCACCCCAGACATTCCGCCGCCGTTTTCGTTGACGCGACGATGGACTCCATGGGGCTCATGCCGATCCGGCACATCAGGGACAGCTCACGAAGATTGGCCCCGTGGGGTCCCACGCAGGCATCCGTTCCCATGGCAATCCGCACGCCTGCCTGATAGGCCCTGGCAATACTCTCCATGTTCACGTCGAAGACTTCGCGAACCTTGCGGACGCCCCACTCCGGGTATTCGTCCGATTCCGCATGACGCTCCAGAACGAAGGCCGGCGCCGACAGGGTCGGAACCAGAAAGGTATCGTGTTCCAGCATCAACTCGATGGCTTCGTCATCCAGGTAGACGCCGTGCTCGATGGAATGCACGCCGGCCCGGACTGCGTTCTTGATTCCCTCGCACCCCTGGGCGTGAGCCATGACCTTCTTTCCTCCGTGAAACGCCGCCTCTTCCACCATCACGGACAGTTCTGCCGGAGAGAACTGGGTAAAAGTGGGATGGTCACGAGGGCTCATCGTTCCCCCGGTGGTACAAACTTTGATGACTTCGGCTCCTGCCCTGAGCACTTCTCGAACCTTCTTCCGAACCTCTTCCACTCCATCGCAGATTCCGGCCGGCCGGCCCGGATAGGCAATAAACAGGCTGTATTCGTTCCCGGAGGGCATGAAGTAATCGAGATGGCCCCCGGTGATGGAGAGGATCGTAATGCTGATCTGCATCCGGGGGCCAGCCACCAGACCCTCTTCCACGGCCTGCTTGAGTCCCTCATCTGCACCCCCCGCATCTCGCACACTGGTGACACCCGCTTCGAGGGTCCTGCGCATGTGGTCGATTGACTGAAACAAGGTGAAAGAAAGGGGCGTCGCGAGTACCCGCTCGATGGTCAGGTTCTCCAGCACGACATGAACATGACAGTCAATGAAGCCGGGCAGAATGTACCCGCCCTGTGCATCGATGACCTGAACCTCTCCGCCTGGCTGGGCAATCGAGCCTGCGTCCCCAACCTGAGCGATGCGATTATCTTCGATCAGAAGGGAGGCATTCTTTCGCAGCGGACCGCCGTTACCGTCAATGAGTGTTCCGTTGTGAACCAGCGTGCGTTTCATGTTCTCTCCATTGCTTTCCTGCTTCAGAGTATATCAACCGGCCGAACTGAGCCAGTTGCTAATGGGTTCCGATCGGCACGCCAGATTATTCACTTCGCTCATTGCGTTTCCTGGCCGAGATCCAGACTGCCCTCACGCTGAGTCTAGCTGAAATACACATGGAGCCGCCGACAGATGGGCGTGCCCTACAGAATGCAACCAACTGGCTAATCAGGTCGTAGGGCACGGTTATCAACCGTGCCGAACTGTCCCGGATAGCAGAATCTCACCCTGCCTGCTGAACCGTGCCGTACTGTTGAGTTCGGCACGCCAGATTGGCGTGCCCTACAATCTGCTGCTCAGGGGAAAACGGTCTTGAATCAGCCAAAAACAAACGGAACGCACAACTCTCTTTGTATCGCCCCGGATTGTTGTGCACAATAAGGGCGAACGGAACAACCCTGTCAAATCGAAGCTTAGGAGATAGAGATGAAAGCAGTTGTCCTTACCGGATGCAGATTCCTGATCGGGCTTGGCCTGATCCTGCTGATTTCCCCACTCAGCGCTCAAGAACTGGCCCGGGTGGCTGGAGTTGAGCCCCAACCTGTGCTGGCCCAGGCGATCCGACTCAACGAGGCGTTGACCTTCCTGGGCAGCCGGCTGCAGCCCGAAGACGAGCAAAGGCTCCTGGGGCTCCGCGATCATGCGGCGGACGAAGAACTGGTTGCTCTCGTTCAGGAGATCCTGGATCCGTACTGCATCGCCATGGTGGAGATCAATCCCGAGGCCCGGGTCAAGGTGCTCAGGGGCCCCGCCCTACCGGAATTGATCCAGGGTGGCTGGAAGAGCTTTCTGGTCAAGGTCAACAATCAGGCCGAGGTCAACGGGCCCCTGGAGGTGGAGAGCCCCAACGCCGAGCCGATTCTGCACCGCTCCACGGGCGCCAAGCAGGTCCAGGAACGGAATGTCCTCTCATCGGGGGACGTGGCGAATCGTTTCCTGGAGCTGTCCATGTACCGGAGTCGCCCCATGCAGAGCAGCCTCTCGGGGCTACACCTCGAGTATGCCGTTGTGCAAATCTACACACCCGAAGTGGGCAGACGAGAGGGCAAGATCGGTTTCCATGTCGGACAGGGCACTCAAGACATCGGATTTCGCAATGCTATCGATGTTCTCTTCAACATCGAGCCATCCGTTCGGGTCAAGCTGCGCGTAAAAGATCACGACGGTTCCCCCACCATGGCCTCTTTCACAATCACTGACGGTGTCGAGAGACTCATCGCCAACCCTGAGGTGACGGCTATACCGAAGAACTATCGCCTGGGCAAGGCCCGGACGCGCACCTGGGATCGAACTCTTGGTGTCGGCATCACGCCGGTTCCCCATAGGAGACTGGTCGGGATCTACCCCCTTCCCTCACGCCGCCTGTCTCACGACCCCTATCCAGATTTCTTTTTTCATCCTCAGGTCTATCGGGCCGACGGAGAAACCGTCAATCTCCCGCCCGGAAACTATCAGGTCGAGTACACCCGTGGACCGGAGTACCTGCTGCAGCACACTGAGCTGAACATTCCCGCTACCGCCTCCGAGTACGAGGCCACCTTTCAGCTCGAGCGCTGGGTGCATATGGCCGACCTGGGCTGGTACAGCCTGGACCATCATGTCCATGCCGCCGGTTGCAGTCACTATGAGAGCCCGGAGCAAGGGGTTCGTCCCGGGGACATGTGGCGGCAAACACTTGGCGAAGACTTGAACGTGTCCTGCGTCCTCGCCTGGGGGCCCTGCTGGTACCACCAGAAACAGTACTTCGAAGGCAAGGATCACGAGCTTTCCACGGACGACTACCTGATGCGTTACGACGTGGAAGTTTCGGGCTTCCCTTCCTCCCATGCCGGCCATCTCGTCCTCTTGCGACTGCAGGAGGACGACTATCCGGGCACGACGAAAGTCGAAGAGTGGCCCAGCTGGACTCTGCCTGTTCTGCAATGGGCCAAGTCCCAGGGTGGAGCGGTCGCCTACTCTCATTCCGGATGGGGGCTGGCCCCCCAGGGAGAGAGTCGTGGGGACACGCCCCTCACCCGGGAGCTGCCGAATTACATCATTCCCAACTATGACGGCATTGGGGCCAACGAGTATGTCGTCACCATTACCCACGACGCAGTCGATTTCTACTCCCTCGGCGACACACCGTCGCTGTGGGAACTGAACATGTGGTACCACTCTTTGAACGTCGGCTACCGGGTGAAGGGGAGCGGGGAGACCGACTTCCCCTGCATCTTCGACGAACGCGTGGGTATGGCCCGGACCTATGCCAAGCTGGACAACGGACTTGATTTCGATCAGATCGTGGACGAGATCAAGGCGGGTCGAAGTTATGTTTCCGACGGCAAGTCCCACATCATCGATTTCAAAGTCAATGAGCGGGAGCTGGGAACCGAGGGCAGCGAACTTCGGCTCCAGGATCCTCAGACTGTCCGCATTCAGGCACGGGTCGCTGCCCTTCTGCCCGAAGAGCAGGATGAGATCGGAGCCTATATCGCCTCGCGCGAGCACGCCCAGCCCCCCTACTGGGATCTGGAGCGCGCCCGCATCGGCACCAGCCGCCGGGTTCCGGTCGAGCTGATTGTGAACAGCATAGCGGTGGCCAAGCAGGATATCGTAGCGGACGGAGAGTGGCACGACCTCACATTCGACCACTCGCTCGACAAATCGAGCTGGATCGCGCTCAGGATTTTGGCCAGCTCACACACAAATCCTATTTTCGCCCTGGTGGACAGCAAGCCCATTCGCTCTCGTGAAAGCGTTGAATGGTGTCTGAAGGGTGTCGAGAAGTGCTGGAAGATGAAGGTCGATCGGATCCGGAAAGATGAAAGGAAGGCGGCCCGGGCCGCCTACGATCACGCCGTCCAGGTGTACACCCGGATGCTGGAAGAAACGGAGTAGGACCTGGACGAGAGCCGGAAGAAGAAACGGGAGGACTGCGGTGAGTGACCCGCTACGAGTTGAAAGAGATCCACCCATTCTGATCGTCACGCTGGATCGGCCCAAAGCCAATGCCATCGATGCGGCCACCAGTCAGGCACTGGGGAAGGTCTTTGTGGATTTCCGGGATGACGATGACCTGATGGTCGCGGTCATGACCGGTGGAGGCGAGAAGTTTTTCTCCGCGGGCTGGGACCTGAAGGCGGCGGCAGGCGGAGAGCCGGCTGATGCCGATTTCGGGCCCGGCGGCTTCGCCGGACTGACGGAGCTGTGGGACCTGAACAAGCCGGTCATTGCCGCCATCAACGGGATCGCCGTGGGAGGAGGCCTGGAGCTGGCTCTGGCCTGCGATCTAATCCTGGCTGCCGATCACGCCGAGTTCTGGTTCCCGGAGACCTTCCACGGGATCATGGCCGACGCGGGCGGCGTCCAGCGGCTTCCGCGCAGGGTGCCGCACCACATTGCCATGGAGCTGCTGCTGACGGGCCGGCGGATGGGCGCCGAGGAGGCGGCTCGCCATGGTCTGGTGAATGAAGTCGTTCCCGCCGACCGATTGCTCGATCGCAGCCGGGAACTTGCACACCACATTGCCGGGGGGGCTCCCCTGGCCATCATGGCCGTGAAGGAGGCCGTCCGGGCCATGGAGAATCTCACCGTTCGGGAGTCGTTCGAATTGCTGAAAAGCAAATCGCTTCCCCTCTATCGACAGATGTTCTCCTCCACGGATGCCGAGGAAGGGCCCAAAGCCTTTGCCGAAAAGCGCAGTGCCGACTTTAAAGGGCGATGAAGGAGAACATCGGACTCTTTCTCACGAAAAGGGCCCTTCTCTGTCCCGACCACGAAGCCCTGGTCGAGACAGAGACGGCACGGCGCCTCACCTACCGGCAGCTCAATTCGCGCTGCAACCAGGCAGCTCACGCACTGGCGGAGAAGGGTCTGGTCAAAGGCGACCGCGTCGCCCTCCTGTTTAAGAACAGCGCCGAGTACGTTGAGCTCTTCTTCGCGCTGGCCAAGCTGGGAGCCGTCATGGTGCCTCTCAACTGGAGGCTGGCGCCTCCCGAGCTGGAGTTCATCCTCTCCGACGCGGGAGCGACCGTCCTGGCTTTTGACGTCGAGTTCGAAGAAACGGTTCTGACTCTCCGCCGCAATGGAAAAACGCCGGTCGAGCACTGGATCTCATCTGGCGCTGAGGCGTCATCGGAAGCCGGAGAAAACTACCGGGAACTTAAAAGGGGACAGTCCCGGGAGGAGCCTGAAGTTACGGCCCACGGCGACGATCTCCTGTTCATTATGTACACCTCCGGGACCACGGGCCTGCCCAAGGGCGCCATGCACAGCCACGCCTCCCAGCTGTGGGCCTCTCTGACCTGGATGGCCGTGGTGGATCTTCGACCCACGGATCGAATGCTCATCTTCCTCCCCCCCTTTCACGTGGGCGTCATCCTTCCCCTGGTCCTCGCTTTCCATCGGGGCATCACGGCTGTGCTGCTGCGCGAGTTCAAGGTCCAGCAGGTGTTCGAAGCCTTCGAACGGGAGAGGATCACCACCAGTATTTCCGTCCCCACCATGCTCAAGATGATGCTGGATTGGGAGGGTCGCTTCGATTACGATTTCTCCCAGTTGCGGTGGATCATTCTGGGCGCCGGCGCAGTCCCCGCACCCCTGCTGGAGCGTTACTCGGAACTGGGGGTCGACATACTCCAGGACTACGGACTGACCGAGTCCTGCGGCCCGGCCACTCTGATCAGTCCCGAGGAAGCCGTGGCCAAGCCCGCCTCGGCGGGAAAAGCCTGCTTTCACAGTGAAGTCAAGGTTGTGAACGAGAGCGGCCGGGAAGTGAAGCCGAACGCCGTGGGAGAGGTCATCATTCGGGCCCCTCACGTGATGGAAGGCTACTGGAACCAGCCCCAGGCAACCCGGGAAGTGATCCGCGACGGTTGGCTGCACACAGGAGACCTGGGCAGGATGGATGACGACGGCTGCCTCTTCATCGTGGACCGCAAGACGGACCTGATCATTTCTGGAGGAGAAAACATCTACCCTGCAGAGATCGAAAACCTGCTCTTGCGCCACCCCGCCGTCAAAGAGGTCGCTGTGATCGCACAGCCGTCTGAGAAATGGGGCGAGTCGCCGGCCGCCGTCGTGGCTCTCGAAGAGGGAGAGCCCCTGGACATCGAGGCCCTGCGAGAGTACTGCCGCGGACAAATCGCCAATTACAAGGTACCGAAAGCACTGGAAGTAGTTGAGAAGCTGCCCCGGACTCCCACCGGAAAAATCCAGAAGCATCTACTGAGGGAACTCTATTCCGGACCTGCTCCCGAGTAGTCGCCCGGCCCATTGCGGATAGAAGGAAAAGCACCATGAACGAAGCTACTTCCCAGTCCAAGCTCAAGGGTGAACTGAGCGCCCGCCAGATTTTCAGTCTCGGTTTTGGAACGATCATTGGCGTCGGCTGGGTGATTGTTCTGGGAGAGTGGCTGGGTCAGGCCGGACCGATTGGAGCGGCCCTCAGCTTCCTCACCGGCGGGCTGTTGATCACGATGGTGGGTCTCTGTTATGCCGAAATGGCCTCTCTGATTCCGGCTTCCGGAGGCGAGGTGGCCTACAGCTATGCGGTTTTCGGGACACGGCCCAGCTTTGCCGTGGGCTGGTTCCTTTTGCTGGTCTATGTTGCCGCGTGCACTTTCGAGGCGGTTTCGATGGTCTGGGTCATCTCGGCCCTGGTCCCGGGCAGCGAAGGACCGGCATTGTATTCGATCCTGGGGTCGCCGATTCATCTCTGGAGCCTGGTACTGGGACTCCTGGTACAAATCCTGCTCACACTGCTCAACTACCGTGGCGCCAGGGATTCCGCTCGTTTCCAGGAGATTTTGACCTTGATACTGCTTCTCGCGACCGGTGTCTTTGTGAGCGCGGGAATCGGATGGGGCCGGGTCGCCCACCTCGAGCCCTTCTTCCAGGAAGATGCTTCCGGGTCGGTTCTGGCCGGCATGTTAGCCGTGTTCGTGACCGCTCCGTTCTGGTTTGGCGGCTTCAATGTAATACCGCAGGTCATGGAAGAGAGAGCGTCTGGCACGTCTAGCAGTCTGGCCGCCCGCACCATCGTCCTTTCTGTGGCCGTGGCGACTGCCTTTTATGTCCTGGTCATTCTCTCCGCGGCCATGACCACATCCTGGCGCGATCTGCTGGAACTGGATCTTCCGGCGGCCGGGGCGTTTCAGATTGCGTTCGATTCGCCCGTGATGGCGAAAGTCGTTTTGGGCGTTGCCCTGCTCGGCCTGATCACGACCTGGAACGCCGTGTTTATCGCCGGATCGCGAGTGGTTTTCTCACTGGGGAGGGCCCGTATGATCCCGGCCTTCTTCAGCCGTGTTCACCCCCAGCACGGAACCCCGTCTACAGCGGTTCTTTTCATCGGAGTGGTGGGCGCTGTGGGGATCTTCCTGGGTCGCAGCGCCATTATCCCCATCGTCAATGTCGGCGCCATCGGTCTGAGTGTGGCCTATCTGTTCACCTGCCTGGGGGTGGTCAAACTGCGCCGCATGAGACCCGGCCAAAAAAGCCCTTACAGCGTGCCCGGGGGGGCCGCTACGGCCCTGGTGGCGGCGGCGGCCTGTCTTGTTCTGCTCGGGATCGCTTTCGTGCAGCCCTACACGGGTGGGGAGAGTGTTTTTCCACTCGAGTGGATCTATCTTGTCCTCTGGAGCGGGCTGGGGCTCTTCTTGTGGGTGGCCGCTCGAGATATCCGAAACAGTATCACCGAAGAAGAAAGAAGAAATCTCATTCTGGGAGGAGCCATTGAGTCAGACGAAGAATCCAGTTGATCCCAAGCCAATTCTCGCCTCCGTTGCCGTTGTCGGCGCGGGCGTTATCGGGCGAAGCTGGGCCAACCTGTTTGTCCGGGCCGGCTGTCAGACGCGAATTTACGACCGCGACCCGGCACAAGTCGAGCAGGCGCTGGACTGGCTCAACTCTGATCTCGACAGAGATCTGCGAGATGGGCTGATTGATGAGCAAGAGCGGCAGCACCGATGGGAGAGAGTAAGCACCTTCAAGAGTCTTTCCGAGGTGCTCTCCGGGGCAGCCTACGTGCAGGAGAGCGGACCGGAGCGCCTCGATTTGAAACAGGCTCTTTACAGAGACCTGGACCGTCTGGCCAGGTTGGAGACGGTTCTGGGAAGCAGCACTTCCACGCTCGATATGAGTGACATAGCCAGGGGTCTTCCGGGAGCGGCGCGCTGCGTTGTGGCCCATCCCTTCAATCCGCCCCACATGATTCCGGCCGTCGAGGTCGTTCCCGGCCGGGAGACCAGCCCGGAGACGGTGGAATCGGCCTGTGCCTTCCTCTCCAGCGTCGGACAAACCCCGGTGCGGGCGAAGCGTTACGCTTTCGGCTTTGTGGGCAACCGCCTGCAGGCGGCCCTGGTCCAAGAAGCCCTGCACATGGTTTCCTCTGGAATCGCCGATGTGGAGGCCGTCGACGCGGTAGTCCAGGAAGGCCTGGGCCTGCGCTGGGCCATCATGGGTCCGTTCGGCGTGGCCAACATGAACGCTGATGGCGGCGTGCGCGAGTACTATCACAGATTTCAGCAGGCCTACATCGACCTGATGAAGGGCCTGGGCCCAAGGCCATCCTTTGACGAAGACCTGATCGAGAGTATAGGAGAAGGAGTCGACCGTATAATGGATCCCGAATCGCTGGCCGAGGTGCGCCGCTGGAGGGATCAGATGATTCAGAAGATCTGTCGGATGAAGGCTGAGAATCCGATGCCCGGTTCTGGCTCACAGGAATCATGAGTGAAGGGTGGAACGTGGGAGGCGCCGCAGGCGGCGATCAAGCTAAACTGACCGCTGACAAACCGACAGACTGACAAACCGGAACCCGGAACCCGGAACTCGGAACCCGGAACGCCATGAGCGACAGCGAGTGCCTGACCCAGAACCCAGAACCCAGAACCCAGAACCTATGACCCAAGAAATCGCCCCCCAAACAACCCTCATTGACGTGAAACACCTGGACACCCCCGAGGTCATCGCCAGCGCCCTGCTGGAAAGCCAGGGGGAACTGGCTCTTATCGATCCGGGGCCCACCTCCCGCTTAGGGAATCTGGAGGCGGGGCTGGATGCCCTCGGCCTCTCGGTCAGCGACCTGACCATGATTCTGCTCACCCACATCCATCTGGATCACGCCGGGGCTACCGGGACCCTGGTTCGCAAGAACCCGTCCCTGCAGGTCGTGGTGCATGAGCGGGGAACCCCTCACCTGGTCGACCCGTCCCGATTGATCAAGAGCGCCACTCGTGTTTTCGGGTCGGAGATGGAACGGATGTGGGGGAACTTCGAATCGGTTCCCTCGGATCGCATCACGTCGCTGCAAGGAGGAGAAACAGTCTTACTGGGGAACCGTAGGCTCGAGGTCGTGTACACACCCGGGCATGCCTCTCATCACGTGTCCTATTTCGACGAGTCCACAGGTGTGGCGTTCGTGGGCGATATGGGCGGTATTCGAATGTCCAACCGGGCCTGTGTGCTCCCCGTGACCCCGCCTCCCGAGGTCAACCTGGAAGAGTGGATGTCCAGTATCGAGAAAATCCGCGAGTGGCAGCCTGAGCTGCTGTTCCTCACCCACTTCGGAGCCGCCTACCCGGTTGATGAGCACTTCGATCTGCTGATCACCGAATTTCAGGTCTGGAGCGATCGAGTCCAGACGCAGCTGGCCGGGCCGGGAACCGACGAGGAGCATGCGGAAGAGTTTGGTCGCCGCCTCCGAGAAGATGTCGTGGTCCGGTTGGGCGAATCCGAAGCGTTCCGCTATGAGGTGACAACAGCCTCCAAGATGAGCTGGTACGGACTGGCCCGGTACCTGCGCAAGAAGACCGCGGAACGTTGAACGTTGAACGTGGAACTCGTTTAGCTCAGCCGGCCGTGGCTGCTCTCAGCCACCGAAGCCTGGGGGCCACCAGACGGTCGAAGAGCCACATCAGGATGATCAAGGCACCCACTGTAGGAAGGAAGAAAGCCAGCACCACCACAATGATCACCACGCCTCCAGGCCAATACTCCAGCTGAACCCGGGGAGGCGCCGCCAGTTGCCCCCGGGGCCGCCGCTTCCACCACATGACCACCCCCGTGCCAGCCATCCAGATCAGAGACAGGGCGATGGCCAGGTTGAGCAACTGGTTGGGCAAGCCGAAGAATCTTCCCTCGTGCAGATCGATTTCGGTATTCATGACCCTCGGAAGAATGGGCATGTCACTCCATTGCCGGCGAGCCACCACCTTCCCCTCGGCCCCGTCGATGAGCAGGATCTGCCGATCTCGGGTACGGGGAGGCAGGTTCTGGACCCTGTACACACTCCTCCCGCCTCGCGGGAGAAACACTCGCAGAAGTCCCGGAAGGTTCTGGCTACGGGCCACCTGGACAGCCTCCTCCAGGGACAGCGCGTGGTGCTGGCTGTGGTCCACTGCTTCAGCCGGTCCCAGGCCCGCACCGGGTCCGTGATGGGGCCGACTCTCTCCCCCGGCCAGGGGAGGAGCCACCTGCCCCGTAGCACTCAAAAACCGCTGCAGGCCCGCCCCCCAGATGATGGCCCAGGGGAGTCCCGTCACAATAAAGAACATGGCGAAGAAGGACAGGTACACACCGACGACTTTGTGCATATCTTTCCAGAAGATCCGTCCTCGCGCACCCCATCGCGGTACGAAGGTGCCCCGCAGGCGCCATTTTTTTCTGGGCCACCACAAGAAGAGTCCCGTCACGATCATGACCAGTGCCCAGCTCGCCCCAAATTCGATGACTACGCTCCCGGTCTTTCCCAGCAGCAGGGTCCCATGGATACGCTTGGCATACTCGCTGATGCGGCTCTTTTCCTGGATCGATCCCAGGTACTCCCCGGTGTAGGGATTCACATAAGCGGTGAGCGGAGAAACGTCCTCTTCGGTGGCAACCTCGCCCACAGGCCGGAGCAGGAAAGTGGTGCTCCTTTCAGGGTCGGCATGAAGGTCAACTGCCACCACTTGATAAGAAGCAGAGTGCTCTTGGACGGTCTCCAGCTGTTGATCATAGGAGACCCGTTTCGCCCCTGGCTCCACCAGATACTTTTCATCCTGCAAGAGCGGATCCAGTTGCGGCTTGAAGAGGTAGACACTGCCTGTGATCGCCTGCAAGATCACAAAAGGGACCACCAGGAAGGCAGCATAGAAATGCCAGCGCCAAACCGCGTCATGAAGCCTTCCCGGAGGCGGCCCGAACTCATCCGAAACGCTCGTGCTTTCCTTACTCACTTGAATTCCAGGAGTATACCATCTGCAATTGCCGCTCCGTTACAATAGGGGGTTATATACGAAAGTGGCGTTTACTCTTGACACACAGCCACTTTCCTGTAAACTAGGGGCATGAGAAAGAAGGCCCCAGGCAAAGCGTTCCGCAAAGGCATTTCCCTCAAACAGATCATGCGGATGTTCCCCGACAACGCGACGGCGGAGCGGTGGTTCATCCAGCAGCGGTGGCCTGACGGCGTATGCTGCCACGACTGCGGCTCCGTCAACGTGCAGACGGGGTGCAAGCACAAGACGATGCCGTTCCGCTGCCGTGAGAAGGCATGCGGCAAGAAGTTCAGCGTCAAGACCGGCACGATCATGGAAGGCTCGAAGATCGGCTATCAGGACTGGATCATCGCCATCTTCCAGATCATGACTAGCCTCAAGAGCGTGTCGAGCATGAAGCTCCACCGCGACTTGGGTATCACGCAGAAATCCGCGTGGTTCCTCGCGCAGCGGCTCCGGGCGGCCTTGTCGCAGGATGGGGTGCGGTTCGCCGGTCCCGTTGAAATCGACGAAACATACTTCGGCGGTCGTCGCCGGAACATGAGCAACACCCGACGGAAGGCCCTGGCCAACACGGGCCGTGGACCCGTCGGCAAGACGGCGGCGGTCGGAGCGAAGGACCGCCGAACCAAGCGCGTGGCCGCGAAGGTCGTTCATGCGACGGACCAGCAAACGTTGCAGGGATTCGTCGAGGAACACGCGGCCCCTGGTGCGACGGTCTACACCGACGATGCGACCGCCTACGAGTCGCTACGGTTCAATCACGCCACGGTCAAGCACTCGCTCTCCGAGTACGTCAAGGGCGAGGTTCACACCAACGGGATTGAATCGCTGTGGTCGATGCTCAAGCGAGCGCACAAGGGCACCTTCCACAAGCTCAGCCCCAAGCACCTGGACCGCTACGTCCAGGAGTTTGCCGGCCGGCACAACGTTCGCGAGCAGGACACCATCGAGCAGATGGCAACCGTCGCGGACGGCATGGACGGCAAGCGGCTCACCTACGAGCGGTTGATTCGAGCTAACGGCCTGGAAAACGGAGCGCGGTCATGACCCTACCCGCCAAGCAGACCCCTCCAGAGGTTCAGATCGTTCACCAGGCCTATCAGCCGAGCAAGGCAGAACTGGACGCGGACCTACGGATCAAGGGCACCTTCAAACAGGCGATCCAGGCGTTGCTTCGGCCCGTGCGGATTCGGCGGTTGCGGCCAAAACCGCGTTCACGTATACTGCCATGATGACTTCAGAACCAGACGCGCGGACGGTGACGCTCAATCTGACCTATAACGGTCGGGTATGTTCACGGGTATTGATACCGGGTTCGCTTCTAATCGATCTCGTGACGCAAGCACTTCCTGATGGAACTGATCGCGTTCAGATGCCGAAATCCGGCCCTCTCGAAGCAGGCGGTCAAGGATCGCCTCATACGGTTCCAGCAACAGACGAACCATAGATCCCAATTCTATCGAGATGTTTTCGTGCATCATGGGCCTTGTCTAACGACCCACGTGGGGGTTGGAGACCAGTGCCGCGGTCGCCTTTGCCATCGCCGCATCGATGACCCGGTTCACCTTTCTGAACGACTGGTCGACGATGGCATTTGGCTTGGCCATGGCTTGATCGACCTTCGCCAGGACCTTGATGTCCTGAGCGAGCACCGTATTGAGCGCGAGGGTTGACGGGAGGGTGACATTGAGGATAATCTTGGGCATAGCTGTACTCCAGTAGCTGGTCTGAGGCTTAGGCACCCATTGGACCAGCCGGTTAAGGGTTATCCACCGCCCCGGCTGGAACCGGGGCGTTTCGCTGTACGGCTTCTAGCTTAGCGTACCTTTAAGCAGCCGTCCACCTATTTCGCCACTTTCGTATATAATCCCCTTACAATAAGCTGCTATGGAATCACAGCTTCTGATCATCAACCATCGTGAGAGGCGCCTTGGGGCGGCGACCGGGCATCTTGAACATCACGCCGTGCGGTCGCGGCCCTGAGGCCCTCCCACTCTCAGGAATTCCAAGTTTCAGATTCCGGAAGAACCCCGGAACGTTGGAACCTTGGAACGCTGGAACCTTGGAACGTCTTCAAGGCCCCGCGAACCGATCTTCCAGAAACTCCCTGACCTCGTCCGGGTCGAAGAAGTAGGGGCCGATGCCTCCCTTGTAGACAATCGTCCCGCCTCGATCAATCACGTATATTCTTTCCGGCCAGGCCGCATAGAGTTCCTCGGCGGTGTTGGCAATGTCATCCACCAGGGTCCTGGTTTCGACCTCCATTTTGCCGATGAATGCCCGTGCGATGTCGAGGCGCTCTTCAATCGTAGTGGGCTGCTTGAACAAGATCCCGTGTTTGGTATTTCCGGCGGAGATCCACTCGTCTTCCGGGTGCGCTTCCTTCACATAGACGAGCAGAAACTCGGCCTGATCCTGGAAGTCTTTACGCAGCTGTTCAAGGTTGACCACCTTTTTTCGAAAAGGCGGTCAGGTGTAGCTCCCGAAAATGAGTACCAGGGGTTTCTCGGCCCAGTAATCAGAGAGCCTGGCAGTGCCGTCTCCGCTAACTCGCAGCAGGTCCAGATCAGGAGCCGCATCACCGAGTCGCAGATTGCCCTCTCTCCGAATGTCATATTCGTTGTAGCGGATCCAGGAGTTGATCAGGGCTCGGCGGTACATTTTGGGTCCGAAATACCAGCTGGCAGCCCCCAGAACTACCAGCAGTCCGAGTGCAATGAGAGAACGCTTCAACATCATTTTCATTATCCAAACTCTGAAGGAATCTTTCTTTTTGCCCAGGATCGCTTACTATCTTAAAGCATACTCAGAAATGTTCAGAATCGCCACTCGCTTTGAGGCCGCCCGAGGGCTCTTGGTGCGAGCAGCGAAAAGGAGGCGTGCTGGTGAAAACTACCCGATCTGATGTCAGCTATCCGAGACTGATCCTGTTGCTCGTTTTGGGGGCTTTTGTGTGGACAGGCTGCAGTCTTCTGCAGGAGGCTCGTCCCAACTTCATCCTTATTTTCGCCGACGATCTGGGCTACGGAGACCTGGCATCCTACGGCTCCACTCAGCACCGAACTCCGCGTCTCGACCGCATGGCCGCCGAGGGACGCAGGTTCACGAGTTTCTATGTCTCCGCCAGTGTCTGTACTCCCTCTCGCGCTGCCCTGCTGACCGGCAGCTATCCGAGACGCGTCACCCTCCACAAGGACCTGGAAACGAATCGATCTGTCCTTTTCCCGGGCGGCAAGCAGGGTTTGCACCCCGACGAGGTGACTCTGGCTGAGATCTTGAAAGAACAGGGATATGCCACGGCTACTGTCGGGAAGTGGCATCTGGGCGATCAGAAAATGTTCCTACCCACCAGTCAGGGATTCGACTCCTATTTCGGAATCCCCTTCTCCAACGATATGGGCGAAGATGTCTTCGCTACAGGCAACTTCCCGGCTTTGCCGTTGATGCGTGACGAAGAGGTGATTGAAACGGAGCCTGATCAGGCTCTTCTGACCAGGCGCTACACGGAAGAAGCGATTCAATTCATCAAGGCCAACCAGGATCGGCCTTTCTTTCTGTACATGCCCCACACCATGGTTCACTACCCGCTTTACGCCAGCAAGGATTTCCGGGGACAGAGCGTCAACGGGGCTTATGGTGACGCCACGGAGGAGCTGGACTGGTCGGTGGGACAGATTCTGGACACCCTCCAGGAGCTGGGAATCGATGAAAAAACACTGGTCATCTTCACTTCGGACAACGGTGCCGCCCCGGTGTTCGGAGGCGGAAACGGTCCTCTTCGAGGCACCAAGGCGACGCCCTGGGAGGGAGGCCAGAGAGTCCCCTGCCTGATGCGCTGGCCCGGCCGGATCCCGGCTGGGATGGAATCCAATGCGCTGGTGACTTCCCTGGACATCACGCCGACCCTGGCCCGGCTGGGCGGAGGCGACATGCCGGCGGACCGCATCATCGACGGGTTGGACATGTGGCCGGTGATCTCAGGTGGTCCGGAGGTCAAGAGCCCTCGAGACACTTTCTACTATTACCAGTTGGGCAACCTGGCAGCCGTTCGATGGCGCGACTGGAAGCTGCATTTTGGCCGCCGCGGTCCCGTCGAGAGAGTGTGGCAGTGGGTTCCCAGCCTGGAACTCTACAACCTGGAAGAAGACCTGGGAGAAACGACCAATGTGGCCGAGCAGAATTCCGAAATCGTAGCGCGCCTGCAGGAGATCGGCGCCCGGGCCCGGGCCGACTTGGGTGACGACGCCACGGGCGAAGCCGGCGCCAATACGCGTGCCCCCGGATGGTTCGAAGAGGCCAGAGCGCTGACAACCCGCAGTCCATTTGCTGATGAGATTACGAAGAATGACCGACCGGAGGAAGGTCCCTTTGACGCCTTCCTGGCCCGACATCTCACCTTTTACTCCCCCTTCGACCGCTCGACGAAAGCAGCGTTTTCTCTTGGAGATCCAGAACTTTACACAGCTCCTTCTCAACAAAAACGCGAGGAGGCCCGCAAGGGTCTTCACAACCCCGACATCCGGCTCTCGACACGAGGAGGCCGCTTTGGTGGGAACCTGGTTTTCAGTAAGCGGAACCGTCACCTGGTCTACTACCAGGGAGAGAAGAACGTGGCCTACTCTCCTCACCGCTGGGGCGGCACGGTCTCCTTCTGGTTGAACCTGAGCCCGGAGAAAGACCTGGAAGGTTTTTGCGACCCCATTCAAATCACCGACGCGACCTACAACGACGCTGCCCTGTGGGTGGACTTCACCGCCCAGAATCCCCGCGACCTTCGACTGGGCATTTTGGGGGATGTTGAGATCTGGAATCCAAACAAGCTGCCCTACAATCAGGACCCGAATTTTGAACGCCGCCTTGTCACGGTCTCCGACCTGCCCTTCCAGAAAGGCCGCTGGACGCACGTGGCCTTTACTTTCCTTGGTATCAACGGCCGCAGTGGCGGGCGAGCAACGCTCTATCTGAACGGGGAGCGCCAGGGTACCTCCGAACTGATCATGGAACCCTTTACCTGGGACACTGAGCAGGCTTCCATTCGCCTGGGGCTGAACTATGCCGGGGGATTCGACGAGCTGGCTCTTTTTGACCGGTCGTTCAGCGCAGAGGAGGTCGAGCAACTGTACGAAATGGAGGCCTCTCTCAAGGGCATCGCGCAGAGTCGAAATTGACTAAGGCGAAGAATGGAATACCTGAAAGTCACCCTCATCACCTCGTTACTGCTGCTGGTTCCAGGACTGGAATCTCGATCCGGGCCAGCGGCGGCTGTAAACCAGGAGTCTGGGCGGGAAAAACCGGAACCGCATGTGATCTTCAAGCTCGTATTTGGCGGAAAGGTCTCCCTCAAGGAACGCTGGACGGGAACGATCCATCTGGATGAGATTCAGGTGACAGAGACGAAGGGTCTGAGGTTTCGTCCCTCTGATCACCTCTCCCTGAACACTTTCGATCTCAGCACCTGGCTGGAGCGAGGCGACCGTGCCGACCGCCCCAAAGAGATCCTGGTCCGGGGTCGAGGCCGTGCCAGGGCAAAAATCCGTGTAGAAACGAGTCAAGGCAGCTTTAACTTTCGGCTGCAGGACCTGGCTCCGGGATCGGTGCTCGACTTCCTGGACGAGAAAGTCCAGGTGAGCGGCCTGCAAGAAGCCCAGAAAGTGACCAACGACAGCCAGGACGACGATTTTCCCTCCATTGTGATGGAGGACGACAGGCATGGCTGGATGGTGTGGCAGTCCTACACGGGAGAGTCCGACGAAGTCCGCCTCTCCAGGTACGAGGGTCGCTGGAAAGCCTATGCGCGGGTGCCTGGCGCATCGGGAGACGTGTGGAGGCCCCAGGTGGCCCTGGATGCGAGCCGACGCCCGTGGGTGGTCTGGTCCCAGCAGATCGACGGCAACTTTGACATATACGCGCGAGCCCTGAATCACCGGGAAAACGAATGGGGGGAAAACGAATGGGATGACCTGGTTCGGCTCAGTTCACACCCGAATCCCGATATCAATGCGTCTCTTGTATCGGATGCCGAAGGTGGCCTGTGGGTTGTCTGGCAGGGGTTTCGCGGCGACAACTCGGATATCTTTCTTCGCCATTACGACGGTGAACAGTGGTCCGGAGAAATCCAGGTAACCGGAGACCCTGCCAATGACTGGGACCCCCAGGTTGCCGTGAACAGCCAGGGCTTCGCCCAGGTGGTCTGGGACAGTTACCGCAACGGGAACTACGATGTGTATCTTCGGTCCGTCAGAGGCGAGACGCTGGGGCCCGAAGTTCTGGTAGCCGGGACCCCACGGTTCGAGGCTCACGCTACGGTGGCCGTGGACGGAGAAGACCGGATATGGGTGGCCTGGGACGAAGGTGGCGTCAACTGGGGCAAGGACACGGGAGCTACCGAGGACCCCGGATGGCTGGAGAACGCAGAGGAGACCTTCAAGAAATTTTGGGCGAAACCCACTCCAGGTACCGGTCTTTATGACGGACGAGAGCTCAAGCTGGTAGTTCTGGAGGGGAGCCGGCGGATGTCTCCGATTGCAGATCTGGGGGTCGCTCTTTCCAGCCAGGATCTCCGGCAACATGATTATCCCCGGTTGCTGTCAGATCCGAGATCCGGTCGAATCGGCTTGCTCTTTCACAGCTGGGATGTCATGGGACAGTGGAGTTGGTCCACAAAAGAGAAAGAGCAGGTTTACTGGGAGCAAGCCCTCATCTTCTACGAAGGGAGCAAGTGGTCGAAGGTAGTGGTTTTTCCAGAAAGTCGCGGCCGACTCACCATGTTTTCGGATGCTACCTTCGCCCCGGACGGCAGCCTCTGGTCGGTGTGGCCCGCCGACGGCCGCGAGTTCGCCAGTCCTTACCAGCCCCTGGTTGGGAACATCTACGGCGCCCGGCTGGAGGGATCCACTGATAGAAGGACCTTGAAACTCACAGACTGGCGTGAACCGGACCCGGATTCTGTAGCCGTGGTCCATCCCCACGAGAAGCAGGATATCGAGGTTATCCGCTCCTATCGAACCTTCATTCACGGGGCGGAACACCGCATCGTCCGCGGAGAGTTTCATCGCCACACCGAATTCTCCTGGGACAACGGCGGGCTGCGCGACGGTTCGCTGGTGGACTTCTACCGCTATGTGCTGGACGCTGCCGCCCTGGATTTCGGGGCCGTCACCGACCACAACTCGGGTGGGGATTACAAGTACTGGTGGTGGCTGATCGAGAAGAGCTGCGACATGTACCAGATTCCACGCGCGTTCAACACCTTCTACGCTTACGAGCGCAGCGTCTCGTACCCCGGCGGCCATCGCAACGTCTTCCACACCAGGCGAGGAGTTCCCGTGGTCTCCTTTTTCACGGAAACCGCTTTCCAGCGCCCGCGGCCGGGAGTTGCCGCGTCACCCGCCTGGCTGGTAGAAAACGATACCCGGCTGCTCTATGAATCGCTCCATGAAACGGGTGGGATTTCTATTCCCCACACGACCGGAACGGCCCACGGAGGCACTGACTGGAGCGACAATGACCCGGATGTCGAACCGGTCGTCGAGATCTTCCAGGGCGCTCGTGTCTCCTTTGAGCATGTGGGCGCACCTCGAGCTGCCCGAACAGCGGAGGATTTTAGTGATTTTCGGGAGCCGGGCTTCGTCTGGGAAGCCTACAAGAAGGGCTATCGCATCGGCACCATCGCCAGTTCCGATCACTGGTCGACCCACATTTCCTTCGCCATGGTCTACACCGAAGAGCCCACCCGGGAGGCCATCTTCGACGCCATCAAGAAGCGGCGCACCTACGGGGCCACCGACAACATCATCCTGGAGGTTCGGATGGGGGAGCATTTCATGGGCGAGGAGTTCGAAACCCGCAAGGTGATTCCCCTGATGATTCGCGTGGTGGGCACGAGCGCCATGTCGAAGGTGGAAGTCATCAAGAACGAGGAGATCGTCTACTCCACCAGACCCGGGGAGAGAGAAGTTGCCCTCACCTTCCTCGATCAGGATGTTTCCCTCGGAACCAGTTATTACTACGTCCGGGCTCTCCAGGATGACTGGGAGATCGCCTGGGGAAGTCCGATCTGGGTCACCTATTTGGAGTGACGCGTCGTTACCTCCGCGTCACTCGTTCCACGTTCCAGGTTCCACGTTTCACGTCGCCCGCCTGTCAGTCTGTCAGTTTGTCAGTCTGTCAGTCCTCAAGGCTTCATGCTCGGCATGGGGGCGGCGACGGCTTCTCGCCAGGTACGCAGCTGACGGTGCAGTTCCGCTGCCTTTTCCGGTCGGCTGGGGGCGAGATTGTCTTGCTCCCCGATGTCCAGGGCCAGGTTGTAGAGCTCGATTTCGCCTGTTTCAAAGAACTCGATGAGTTTGAAGTTACCCTCCCGGATAGCCCCGGCGGGTGTCGTTCGCCAACTCCCTACGTCGATTCGGGCTGGAAGATAGCCGGGAAAGTGCCAGTACAGGGGCGGACGCTCCGATCGGGATTCTGTTCCCTGAAGCTGATCCATGAAGCTTGTCCCGTCGATTTCCAGGTGCGGGGGTACTTTGATTCCCGCCACCTCCAAAAGGGTCGGAAAGAAGTCTGCCGATCCCACCGGTTCCGATTGGAGAGCCCCGGCCGGAATGAGAGGCGAGAAGCGCACCATCAGCGGCACCCGGACTCCACCTTCATAAAGCATCCCTTTCCCTCCCCGCAGGGGCCGGTTGGTGGTCGCGTCCCAGGGATACATCTTCCCCTGGCTGGCAGCGGGGGGAACTTCCACACCCGCCTCGCTGTACCCGCCCACTCCGCCGTTGTCCGAGTAGAAAAAAACGGCCGTCCGATCCCGCAGCTCGAGCTCATCGAGTGCTTCCAAAACCCGTCCGACAGCCTCGTCGAGGCTTTGAACCATGGCCGCGTAGACCGGATGCTGCTGACCACGGACGGGCTTCCGCCCTTCATATTTCGCAATGAGTTCGGGTCTGGCCTGAATCGGAAAGTGGACCGCATAGAAAGGGAGGTAGAGAAGAAAGGGGCGGTCCCGATTCGACTCGATGAAAGACACGGCCTCGGCGGCCAGCCGGCCGGTCAGGTGTTCGCCCTCTGGACCGTCGGGGAGCTGGGGATTTCGGTAAGGACTGAAATACCCTCCCATGGGGCCTCCCGTCTGGTTCCCCCCCACGTTGAGGTCAAAGCCCTGGCCCGTGGGTGCAAATGTATCCGTCCCCAGATGCCACTTTCCCATGTGGGCTGTAACGTAGCCCGCCTCTTGGAAGAGTTCGGCGAAGGTGACCTCCGCGAGGGGAAGATCCGTAACATTCTCCACTGGAACCATGCGGCGGAACTCCTCGCGTCCTCGGGCCCCCGAGGCGACCGTGTAAACCCCTGTCCTGGGACTGTAGCGTCCCGTCATCAAAGCCGCCCGCGTGGGCGCGCAGTTGGGGTTGGCATAGGCATTCGTGAACCTCGTGCCGTCCCGGGCCAGAGAGTCGATGTTGGGGGTCTCATAAAAGCCGCTGCCATACGAATCCAGGTCGGTCCAGCCCAGATCATCGGCCACGATGAAGACGATATTAGGAGGGGCGGTCAGGACGCGTCCGGGCGAAGAACAAGCGACTGCGCCAAGCAGCGTGATCAACACAACACGTCTGAATTCCATTTGCTGCTCCGGACTCTACATCTGTGCCTGCTCGAAGAATGTCACAAGTCTAAAGGCTAAGGTCGTGTTGCTCAAACCTCATTTTGCCCGCACAGCGCCTGTAGGGCACGGTTATCAACCGTGCCGAGCTGAAGTCGTTGGTACGGTTGGTCCGTTTCCGGGTCAGCTTTGCCGGCCCGTAACGCTCGGCACGCCAGGTTGGCGTGCCCTACGGAAATGCAACCAACTGGCTAAACAGGTCGTGGATGCTTACGATAGCAGAGAGAGTTGATGATGAAAGACCAACAGACCGGAACCGTACTGGCCCTGGTGGCCCATCCCGATGATGCAGAATTCCTGTGCGGCGGCACGCTGGCTCTGATGGCCCAGAGAGGATGGGAGATCCACGTTGCGACCTCCACACCCGGGGATCTGGGGAGCGCAGACCTGACCCCGGATGAGATCGCCGCCGTTCGAAGAGCTGAGGGGGCCGCCGCGGCGGCGGTGATCGGGGGAGATTACCATTGTCTGGAGCTGCGGGATCTGCGTGTTTTGTACGGTGAAGACGGCTTGCGCCGTTTCACTTCCCTGCTCCGAAAGGTTCGACCCAATCTGGTCCTGACTCACAGTCCCTCCTGTTACATGATCGACCACGAGGAAACCTCGCGGCTGACGCGGGCCGCCTGTTTCGCCAGCCCCGTTCCTCACGCCGTCGTCGTCGAGGAAGACCAGGCCCGGCCCCTGGACAGGATTCCTGCCCTTTACTACATCGATGCCGTCGAAGGAATCGATCTCTTTGGCAACCCGGTACCCTTCTCCTTCGCCGTCGACACCACCTCCGTGTTTGACACCAAGCTGGACATGCTGGTCTGCCATGCTTCCCAGCGCGAGTGGCTGCGGCGCCAGCACGGAATGGATGAGTACCTGGAGACAGCCAGGAAATGGAGCCAGCAGAGAGGTACAGAGGTGGGCGTTCTGCACGCCGAAGTGTTCCGCCAGCACCGGGGGCACGGCTATCCTCGCGAGAACCTGCTGGCTGAAGCGCTAGCAGACTTCACCATCGTACTTAGCCCGGATTATTCATAGATCTTCGTAGCGAAGCGGGGGAAGACCCGTGGCGCTTCGATCACATCATGCGCTGAATGATCCGCTGACTGTGCTTCTGGGTCAGACCCAGCTTCCGAAAGCCCAGAGGGCCGCCCTCGGCCAGAACGGGCTCACGGTGCCCCAGAGCTGCCTGTACTTTTTGCAGGAAGAGTCCGATGTAGATCGTATCCCCCCACTCCAAAGCTTTTTCACAGGCGGTTTTCCAATCGCTGGTATCGTGATTCTCGTCTTCGAGCCGCTTGACCCGGGGCTTGAAAAAGCTGTAGTCGTTGTCGTGATTGTAGGTCACACAGGGGCTGAAGATGTCGATGAGCGCAAACCCTTTATGCTGAATCGCCTTCTTCATCAGCTCCACCAGGTGTTTGCCGTCTCCAACGTAGCCCCGGGCTACAAAGGTGGCACCGTTCATGATTGCGGAGGTGATGGGATTGACCGGCAGTTCGACGCTTCCGAACGGCGTGCTCTTGGTCTTCATACCGTCGCAGCTCGTGGGTGAAATTTGCCCGGTCGTCAGACCGTAGATCTGATTGTTCATCACAACATAGGTCAGGTCGACATTGCGCCGCGCAATATGCACGAAATGGTTGCCTCCGATGCCGTAGCCATCGCCATCCCCACCCGTGGCGATGACCGTCAGCTCGTGATTGCCCATCTTGGCCCCCGTAGCCACGGCCAGAGCCCGGCCGTGCAGGGTGTGCATGCCGTAGGAGTTAAAGTATCCGGGCAGATTCGAAGAACAGCCGATTCCGCTGACTGTCAGGATCTCATGGGGCCGCAGTCCCAACTCGGCACAGGCTTTTTGCAGTCCTTTCAGAACTCCGAAATCGCCACAGCCTGCACACCAGTCCGGGTCCACATTTCCCTTGAAATCTTTGGGCTTCAGCGCGCCCTCAGGGGGACCGGCAGTGATATCCTGCGGGGTTACGATACTCATCTTCCCTCCTTTTCTAGTGCTTCTAAACCATTACTTCCTGAAAGGGCACAGAGTGGTTGGTACGACCAGCCAGCTGCTCGAGCACGCCCTCGACGATGTGATGAGGCATAAAGGGTTCCCCATCATACTTGCGGATGTGCCCATCAACATCGAGTCCCGTCTCGCTCCGAAGGAAGCGGAAGAATTGGCCCGAATAATTGTTCTCGACAATGATAGTCCGTTTACAACGCTTGACAGTCTCAATCATGGCCTGGGCCTGGAACGGAACGATCCACTTGACCGACAGCTGGTTGGCGCTCACTCCCTGCTGATCCAACAACTCGACCGCCTCCCGAATCACGCCGTAGGTGGATCCCCACCCGATCAGTGTCACCTCCGCATCTTCCGCACCCTCCAGCCTGGGGGGAGGGATCACAGCCAGGATGCTGTGCAGTTTGCGAGCCCTTTTTTCGACCATCTTTCGCCGTTTATGGGGATTGGTGAACTCGTCACTGATCAAGACACCGTCCTCGGCGTGCTCGTCGGTCGCCACCACATGCACATAACCCTCCAGCCCCGGGAGAGCACGCGGAGAAATGCCGCTCTCAGTGTCCTTATAACGCATATAGCCATCGCCGTTCGAGGCTGAGGCGATCAAAGCTCCCCGATCGATGGGCGGATGCATATCGATGTCGTCCGGATCCACGCTAAAGGTTCCTTCCGAAATCAGCAAATCAGAAATGACAATACCTGGACACTGACATTGATCCACGAGATTGAACAATTTGGGCATGGTGTTGAAGGCATCCAGGGCGTTTCTGGGAGCCACAATGATGCGCTCAAAATCTCCCTGACTGGCGCCCAGAACCTGCCACAGATCTCCCTGCTCCGTTTTCGTGGGTACACCCGTGGAGGGCCCGGCGCGCTGGACGTTGATGAAGACGACCGGGATTTCCATCATGGCGGCCGCGCCGATGGCTTCCGTCATCAGGGCGAAGCCCCCACCCGAGGTAGCGCACAGGGCCCGACAACCGGCGTGGGCGGCCCCGATGGCCATATTCGCGACCGCGATTTCGTCCTCGACCTGGCGAATCATAATTCCCAGCTCACGGCCATTTCGAGCCATCCAGTGAAGCACTCCGGTGGCCGGACTCATCGGATAAGCGCAATAAAACTTGACCCCGGCCGCGGCACCGCCCATCGCCAGGGCGTCATTCCCGGTCCACCCGGCCAACGGTTGGGGACCCACGGGGACGGATTGCTCCCAGGGCTCGAAGTTGGCACTGGTAAAGTCGAACCCGGCTCGGGCGACCGCCACATTTTCGTCCACAACCGCCTGGCCCTTGCGCTCGAAGTGCAGCTTCAACGCATCCTCGAGAACTTGAAAGTCGAGCCCCAGCAGGGAAACGATCGAGCCCAGCGCCACCGTGTTCTGGACCAGCCGGTTGCGGTTTCCCCCGGTAATCTCGACTACGGGTAGCGGGCAAAGATGGACTCCTTCCGCTGCTTCCGGAGTTTTCACGGCTCCACTGTTGTAAATCACCCTCGACCCCGGTCCCATGAGAGGCAGGTGGCGGTTCAAAGTGTCCTGGTTCAAACAGACCAGCAAGTCCAGCTTGTCCCCGTGGGTTCCGAGTGGACGGTCACCAATGCGAACCGTAAGAAAAATGTGCCCGCCCCGAATGATCGACTGATAGGCATTGTAGGCGTAAAGATGGAGGCCGCGGCGCACGAACAGGCGCGCCAGAATGTTTCCGGGTGTGGCGATCCCCTGCCCGGCTGCGCCTCCAATAGCAAAGGCAAAGTCGAATCTCCCTGTGGTCATTGGATTATTTCTCCCAATCTGGCCAGACAAGCTCCTCGTTGCAAAGCAAGTGGATGATATCGAATCGTTAACGACAGACGCTCAGAATACCAGTTTTCGGTTCCCCCTGTCGCTCCTTCGGAGGGCTAGCTGTTCAGCTGAGCGCCAGCCTTCCCTGACCTTCAGATTTTAGAAGGTTGTCAGCGGTTTGGCAATCGCCTCAAGGATTTCGGTGTTACCCTTCCAGGATCGAGAGAAACGGATCTTCCAGGCTGGCGGAGACCCAGCGCAGAAAACGAGCTGCATTGGCCCCATCGATGAGCCGGTGATCGTAGGACAGTGACAACGGAAGAATCGTCCGGGGTTCGAATGAACTCTTTCGAAACACGGGCTTCACGACCGACCTGGAAACTCCCAGGATGGCCACTTCCGGCCAGTTCACAATGGGTGTGAATGCAGTTCCCCCAATTCCTCCCAGGTTGGTCACCGTAAACGTTCCGCCCTGCATCTCATCGAGGCTGAGCTTTCTGTCGCGAGCGCGCCCGGCGACTTCCTGGAGTTCGACGGCAATCTCGATGATGTTCTTCTGATCAACATCTCGAATGACCGGGACCAGAAGCCCTCGAGGTGTCTCGACTGCCACCCCAATGTGAATGTATTTCTTGAAGATGATCCTCTGGGCCTCCGCATCGATGCTGGCGTTGAAATCCGGAAACAGTTTCAGGGCCGAGGCCAGGAGCTTGATGATGATGGCGGTAACCGTCAGCTTGGTCCCGGCTGCCTCGGCCCTGGCAGTGTATTGCTTTCGCCGCTTCTCCAGCTCAGTCACGTCACACTCATCGTGCTGCGTAACATGGGGGATGGTGAGCCAGTTGTGAGCCATGCGCTCAGCCGTCAGGCGGCGCACGTTGGTGAATGACTCTGTTTCGATCTCTCCCCACCGGGCAAAGTCGGGCAGGCCGGCGGAGGGAGGGCCCTGGGGCAGCCGGGCGGTCGGTGCCTCTCCCGCAGCGGCCTGCTGGAGATCCTCTTTCGTGATTCTACCCCTCGGCCCCGTGCCGGCGACCCGGCGAATGTCGACACCGAGTTCCCGGGCCATCCTGCGAATGGCAGGAGAGGCCGGGATCACTCTCTGCAAGCGGCCCTGATCGGTTGAGGGGCGGGCGGCAAACGCGATGACCGCGGAGGCCTGATCCGGAAGCCGGGTGTTTCCAACTGCCTTCTTCTCCACCGGTTCAGCCTGCTCAGGCCTGGCTTCTTCTGGTTGGATCTCTTGTGGTGGGGAAATTTCCGCTGAGGATTCCGGCTCCTCCGGGGGCTTCTCTGCAGCCTGACCCGCTCCATCCGAATCGATGGTCAGGATCAGTTGTCCAACCATCGCCTTGTCGCCCTCCTGGACATGGATCTCCTGGACCAGGCCACCCACGGAGGACGGTACTTCGATCACGGCCTTGTCGGTTTCCAGCTCCAGAACGGACTGTTGAGGCTCGATGCGATCCCCAACCTTGACAAGGAGGGCAACCACATCCCCGGATTCTATGTTCTCGCCGAGATCCGGCAGTTTGAACTCCATCGATATTGTCTCGACCTATTACGAGTGGACTATAACACCTGAATCGCTAGCGCCTGAGCGGCCCTCGCTCATCCACTACCGATTCAAGCATTACAGTCCACTAGGCCGTCAGCGGGTTGGGCTTGGACGGATTGATATCCAGCTCCTTGATTGCCTTTTCCAGCGTCCCGCGCTTGATCTTCTTCTGACCAGCCAGGGCCGTCAACGCTCCCAGCGCAATAAAGCGGGAATCCACCTCAAAGAAATCACGTAGAGCCTCTCGCGACTCACTGCGGCCGAACCCGTCAGTACCCAGAGTAACCGGCACTCCAGGCATCCATCTTACCAGTGAGTTAGGCAGTGCTTTGACGTAGTCGGAGGCAATCACAATGGGCACAGGATCCTCACCCAGGCATTGCCTGATGTAAGGGACACGCGGCTTCTCGCCGGGATGCAGCATATTCCAGCGGTCGGTTTCCATTCCATCTCGGTGGAGCTCTTTGAAGCTGGTCGCGCTCCACACGTCGGAAGCGATGTTGAACCGCTCAGAAAGAAGTTTCTGGGCGGACAGCGCCTGATTCAGGATCGCACCCGAAGCCAGCAACTGGACCCTGTGTTTCGCCCTGGATCTGCTGCGACGATAACAGTACATGCCTTTCAGGATCCCCTCCTCCACACCTTCAGGCATCTCGGGCATGGGGTAGCTCTCGTTTTCAACGGTGAGATAGTAGAAAACGTCCTCACAGTTTTCATACATGCGCCGGATGCCCTCGCGTACAATCACGCCAATCTCGAAAGCAAACGCGGGATCGTATGCAATCAGGTTGGGAACCGTGCAGGCAAGAAGATGACTGTTCCCGTCCTGATGCTGTAATCCCTCCCCCGCCAGGGTCGTACGCCCCGCAGTTCCTCCGATCAGGAAACCCCGGCAGCGCATGTCTGCCGCTGCCCAGATCAGGTCACCGACGCGCTGAAATCCAAACATGGAGTAGAAAATAAAGAACGGGACCATATTGACCCCATGACTGGCATAGCTGGTTCCCGCTGCAATGAACGACGAGATCGAACCCGCCTCGGTAATTCCCTCCTCGATGATCTGCCCGCTGATCGCCTCCCGGTAAAACATGAGGCTCCCTGCATCGGTCGGCTCATAGAGCTGACCCACATGCGAGTAGATACCGAACTGGCTGAAGAGTGCCTCCATGCCGAAGGTACGCGCTTCATCGGGAATGATGGGAACCACATGCTTCCCGATTCCTTCCTTTTCGCGAAGAAGCCTGGCGATCACCCTGACAATCGCCATGGTCGTCGTGACGGGCCGGTCTCCGGTCCCCTTGATAAACTCGTCGAAAAGGTCTTCAGGGGGCATCTCGAGCGGCTCGGCCTCGACCACGCGACTCGGAACAAATCCGCCCAGTTCCTTGCGTCGTTCCGTCAGGTAGATGATTTCCGGACTGTCTTCCGCTGGACGAAAGAAGGGAGCGGAAGCCAGTTCCTCGTCCGAAATCGGGATGTCGAAACGCTCTCTGAAATGAAGCAGCTCCTCCAGATTGAGCTTTTTCTGCTGGTGGGTGATGTTCTTTCCTTCTCCCGCCTCGCCAAGTCCATATCCCTTGACCGTCTTGGCCAGAATCACGGTAGGAGAACCCTGGTTCTCCATCGCAGCCTGGTAGGCGGCATACATCTTGTAGGTGTCGTGTCCTCCACGTTTGAGCCGGGGAAGTTGTTCGTCCGTGAGTGTGTCTCCAATTCTCTTCACGTCGGAATTTTTGTTCCAGAAGTGTTTGCGGAAATACTCCGGACCGGCAACACTGAACTTCTGCCACTCTCCATCCACTGTCTCGTTCATTTGCTCAACCAGAGCCCCGGTCTCGTCCATTTCAAGAAGTGGATCCCAGCTACGCCCCCAGATGACCTTGATGACATTCCACCCGGCACCCCGGAACACTCTTTCCAGCTCCTGGATGATCTTGCCGTTCCCGCGCACGGGTCCGTCCAGCCTCTGCAGGTTGCAGTTGATCACGAAAGTCAGATTGTCGAGCTGTTCGCGAGCCGCCAGGCTGATGGCTCCCAGTGATTCGGGCTCATCCGTTTCGCCGTCGCCCAGAAAGGCCCATATCCTGCTCTCACTCGTATCCTGGATACCCCGGTCTTCCAGGTAACGATTGAAGCGCGCCTGGTAGATGGCCATGATCGGTCCCAGGCCCATCGAAACGGTTGGAAACTCCCAGAACCTGGGCATCAGCCAGGGGTGAGGGTAGGAAGAAAGACCTTTGCCCGGCTGAAGCTCCCGGCGAAAGTTCTCGAGCTGCTGAACGGTCAGTCTGCCTTCCATGAAGGCACGAGCGTAGATGCCGGGGGAAGCATGACCCTGAAAGAAAACCAGGTCTCCTCCTCCGTCGGCGCCCTTGCCCCGGATGAAGTGATTCAGCGCCACTTCGTAAAGGGTCGTGGCCGACGCGAAGGTTGAAATGTGTCCCCCGATTCCATCTTCCTCACGATTCGCTCGAACCACCATGGCCATAGCGTTCCAGCGGATGTAGCTCTTGAGCCTGACTTCCACGTCGAAATCGCCCGGGAACTCGGCCTGATCCTGAGGAGCGATGGTGTTGATGTACGGGGTATTGGCCGCATAGGGGATTTGAACACCCTTCTTGAGGGCATGCGTATGCAGGCGCGTGAAGAGCCGCCGGACCCGCTCTGAACCGCCTTCCGCAATCACATAGTCGAGGGCTTCCAGCCATTCCCGGGTCTCGGTGGCCTCGATTTCCATCTCTTCGGCGGTCTTTGCAATCTCGTCGGCTGGCTTACTCATCGTGTGTGCAATGCTTGCAACCTTAGCGTAGTGGAAGTCCCACGGACTGCTAAACATTCTTTCAGTTCGCCACTCGGAGAATCAAGATAGGTTCTAGCCCGGATTATGCAAAAACCGTAGTCCGGTGTTGAAAAACGAGTCGAGAAGTGGCCCAACTCGGAAGCGGGCAGGTGTGACAGGCGGATTTGCGAAGAATATCGGTTGGGGAGGCGTTTGAGTGGTTGGGGGAGTGAATTTCAGACAGATCTGGGCCTGGATGAGTATCGGAAGCGGTTTTTTGGGGAACTGGGAGAAGCTAGCTGGAGTTGAGGCGACTCAAGACGAGGTGGAAGAGGGGTTGTTCGGGAAAGGCTGAGGAAAGATGGACCCAGATGCGTCGAGTGGTTTGTCGGATGCGGGCCCCGATCTTGAGGACACGACGACGTAAGGTTTCGATTTCGAGCTTGTGCCAGGGAGTCCCGTGCAGATAGTCGCGGAGGCGCACGAACATCTGGTAAGCCAGTGCATGCAGGAGGAGTCGAAACTGATTGGCCAGGAATCGATGACAGCTGAGTCGGTCCATGCTCAGATGATTCTTGAAGGCCTTGATGAAGTTCTCGGTCTGCCCTCGGTTTGTATAGTGGTCATAAAGTGATTGGGAGCAGAGATCGTCCCGGTTGGTGACCACAAAGCGACGATTGATCCCGCGCTGATCGACCTCCACTTTGACAATGACGCGACGGGATCGATCCCAGCTCTTGGCTCGATAAAGAAACTCGTCAAACTGACGCTGTTTTTCCTCCAGCTCAACGAACTGCAGCCGAGTCGAATCCAGCAGCGGCTCGACCACTCGCTGCAGGCGAGGGTTTCGACTTAACCCAATGACATATTGGAGTTGATTCTCTTCACCTTCACAGAACTCGTAGAGCCGAGGCGTGGCAAAGCCGCTGTCGGCCCGAATCTCAATCTCGACATCCGTCCCCACTCCTTGTCGGATGGCCTCCACGACTCGCTTCAGAATGGGCACGATGTGAGAGGCAGCCCCCTTGTTGCCAGGTCTCAACACGACACACACCAGGTCGCCCGTGTCGGCATCGAAGATCAGCAAAGGATGCAGAATGTGGTTTCGGTAATACCCATGGTAGAAGGAGAACTCCTGCTGACCGTGAGTGTGGTCGTCGGTACTGTCCAGATCCAGGATGATCTTGCTGGGACGTCTCTTCTTCAGGGAGCGCACATAACGGCCTAGCAGCCACTGGCTCAGACGCATCAGATCCTTCTTGGTGACGGAGTTCTCCAAACGGGAGAAAGTCGGCTGGGTGGCCAAATCGGGATCGCTCTCGGGCAACTGATCACAGACTGTCTTGAGCATCGGATCGGAGCGCAGCGTATCGGCGTCATTACAGTCTTCGTAGCCGGCCACGATCTGCAAGACTCGTTGTCGAATCAACTTCAACAGGTCATGACGAACGTAGCGTCGGTCCCGGCTTTCCGAAATACACGAACTGAAGCCCTCGCACAACCGATGTTGCCGATCCAGCGATCCAAACAACAACCATCCTGCGTCGGAAGTCAGACTCCCCCCATCAAAACGCGCCGTGATCTTTCTGTGGCTGTGAAATAGCAGGGTATTCTGGCAGACTGCTTTCAACATTGCCGTAGCTCCTGTTTAGGGTCGTTGTTTATGTAAACCCTTTTATATCAGAGAGCTACGGCCTTTTTTCTGGGCCCAAATCTCACTCGGATTCAGATCTCATGCATAATCCGGGCTAGGTTCTGGGTTCTAGGTACTTGAGCCCCAGGTTCTGGCGCAATCCGCCGTTCCTTGGCAGGCGGCTGCTTGAGCGCGGGAGAACTCTTCTCCAGCAGGCGCAGGACTTCCTTGATCGCTGCCTTGAGCTGCGGGTCCCGGCCTTTGGCCAGTTCGCTCGGATGATCCACTACCGGAATATCCGGATCCACGCCGTGACCCTCGGCGAACCACTTCCCGTCGGGTCCGTAGAGACGACCCGGAGGGGCCGTATAAGCGCCGCCGTCAATCAACTGGTGCACTACAGCCGGTCCGATCAAGCCGCCCCAGGTGCGCTCGCCAATCAAAGGACCTACCTCCATGGTCTTGAAAAACCAGGGAAAGGCGTCACCTCCCGACCCGGCCCAGCCGTTGATGAGCATGACTTTGGGTCCATAGTGGGTGATGCCTGGGTGAGCGACTCTAGCTCCGTGCCGAAAATAGACATGCCCCACAAGCTGCCGGTTCATCAGCTCGATGAACCGGTCGGGGAGTTGCCCACCGACATTGAAGCGCTCGTCAACGATCAGTCCATCCAGGCGATGCTGGCTGTTGAACTGCCGTACCAGCTCACTCTGGCCGTGGGTGCCGGTGTCCGGCACATAAATGTAGCCGATGCGACCCCCGGAGGCCTCCAGCACTCGCTTCCGATTCCCTTCGATCCAGGCCAGGTTGCGAAGCCGGCTTTCGCTGTTCAAGGTCTTCACCAGAACCTCGTGGGCCCCTTCAGCCGACGGGTTGTCGTTCAGGGTAAGAGTGACCGTCTTTTCCGCCAGTCCGGCGAAAGCAGCGTAGGGGTCCATCGAGGTGTCAAGAGGTCTCCCGTTGACGGCCAGCAGGTAGTCACCTTCATTCACTTCGACTCCCGGTTCAGCCAGGGGCGACCGGGTTTCGGCGTCCCAGGGCGCTCCCCGGATGATGCGGCTGATCCGATAGGCTCCGTTTTCGAGAGCCCAGTCGACACCCAGTAGCCCGACCGGCCGCTGGGCAGCTCTCTCGACATCCCCGCCTCTAACGTAGGTGTGAGAGGCATTGATCTCAGCAATCAATTGGCCGATGACCCAGTTCACGTCCGACCGGGTGACGACGTCTTTCAGCAGTGCTCCGTACTGGCTTCGCAGGGCCTCCCAATCGAGCCCGTGCAGTTCGTCGTCGTAGAAGTAGTCGCGGTAGGTTCGCCACACCTCCCTGAAGATCTGCCCCCACTCCGCTCTCGGGTCCAGGACCATCTCCAGGTCAGCAGTGGCCAGCGGTTTTTCCGCCTTTTGCGCCGGAGCCACGTCGATGATCGACCAGCGTCCCTGCCTCCCCGCCACCAGCATTTTCTTGCCGTCAGCGGAAACCTCGAACCCCGCGGCGTCTTGAATGACGGTCTCCTCCCGGCGTTCCTTCAGATCGAAAAAGGCAAGCGGACGATTTCTCTCCGACGCACCGCTGCGGGGAGAGTGCCTGTAAAGGATTTTCCCTTTCACAGCGCGAAGGTTGCTGTAGTTGCCGCCCGCAGGGGGCAAGATAACAGCTCGCTCCTCAAAACCATCAAGATCGATTTCGATCTTCTTTTCGTTGCTGGGTTCCGGTTCCTGGTTTGCCGTTTCCTGTTCCTCTCCTGACTGCTCGGACTGTGACTTTTCCTGGTCTTCGTCACTTGCCGCTGATTCGTCTTTTTTTTCTCCTCCTTCGCTTCTTCCTCGTCATTTCTTGGAGCCAGCGGCGAGGGGACATCCTTGCGCAGGACGACAGCCAGGATATTGGTGCTGTTGGGATAGACCCAGGTGGCATCCAGATCCGAGTCAACAGGGTCCAGATTTCGATTGGAGAAATAGTAGAGGTACTTCCCTTCCGGATCGAAGACGGGACTGGCGTCGGAGTAGTAGCCCGAAGTGACCTGATGGCTCTCCGCGGCTTCCAGATCATAGAGAAAGATGGCGCTGTTTTGAGTTTCCAGGCCTCGGGAATAGGACAGCCACTGGCTGTCCGAAGACCAGCTGACTCTGAAGTCCTCCAGATCTTCATGCAGGCGCCACAGTTCTCGGTCCACCGGAGACAGGTCGCCGGATTCAACATCGAGGATCTGAATCAACTGGGTGTGATCGATGAAAGCGATCTTCCTGGAGTCGGGGGACCAGTACGGCTGATAGCGGAATCCCGGTCCCAGGCTGGTCAGTTTTTGCTCCTCACCCTTGCCGTCCGAGCGCCGGATCACCAGTTCGTACTCGCCGGATGCATCGCTCCAGAAGGCAATCTGTTTTCCGTCCGGTGACCAGGCCGGAGTTCGCTCGGCGGATCCGGGCGAGCGGGTCAACTGGCGAATAAGGCCGTGTTTGGCCGGCACCGTAAAGATTTCTCCACGCGCTTCAAAGAGCGCCCTTTTTCCGGTGGGAGAGATCTGGCCGTTTTGAATCCGGCGGCCCACCTTGACCGTCCGGGGCCGCAGGGTGGTTCTATCTGTCACGACCCGAACCTCAACTTCCTGGTGTTCCTCGCTCTCCAGATCCATCAGAAACAGTCTTCCACCCGCCTGGAAGACAATGTCCATGGGCCCGATGGCCGGGAACTCAACATCAACTTCAGTGAACCTCGTTACCTGCCGGATCCGGCGGTTCCGCAAACTGTAAGCCCAGAGGTTGGAGCGCTGCCTGGGCCCTCGATCCGAGAGAAAGTAGATCGTGCTCCCATGCCACATCGGCTCTTCGTCATTGGCCGGGCTGTTGCTGATGTTGCGGGCGTCGAGGGACTCCAGGTCGAAGAGCCAGATCTCGGGAGCCATTCCTCCTCGATACCGTTTCCAGTTTCGGAAAGCTCGCCACTTGGTGGTGTAGGCGATCTGGTTTCCCTGGGGTGAAAAGGACCTAAACTCGCCATAGGCCACGGGCAGTCTGGAAGGCAGCCCTCCCTGGGCAGAAACTCGATAGAGCTGGCTCACTGCTGCAACTCCAGATGACCGGCGTGCGGAGAAAAGGAGTTGGGAGCCGTCCGGCGTCCAGTCAATGAGCCGATCCATGCCGGGATGGTGAGTCACTCGTGATACGTCACCTCCCGCAGCCGGAACCACGTACACATCCGTATTCCCGTCGTAGCTGGCACCTAAAGGCCAGCCGGGAACCGTCGGGCGAGAAGCGCGGAAATGTTTCTTCCCCGGGGGGTGAGCTCAGCCGATGGGCCCTTCCCCCCTCCCTGGAAACGACCCAGATATCTCCGGCATAGACGAAGCTGATCTGCTCCCTGGAGACGTCCGGGTAACGGAGCATGCGGGCATCGATTCCTGCCCGGAGAGGAGCCATTGCGAAGAGGATAATCCCCACCCGTAAGAACAATCCGAGGAAGTGGTTCGAATGAAACATGGAGTGACTCCTCCTTCCTGAGCACCGACCCAAACTGGAAAACGCTATTCCGGGTGCCCTACAGCTTGTCCTGCCCGGTTGGTGGTGGCCCCGAGGGGCCCCTCCCGCATTCCAAATCCCAGAAAACGTGGAACCTGGAACGTGGAACCTTCCTTAGTGCGCCATCGAGAAATCACCGGCCAGCACGTGGGTCCCCCACTGAACCTTGAAGGTTGCTCCGTGACCCTTCGGACTCAGTGAAATCACTACGTAGTCCTCGGATTCATCGGCCTCGGTTCGCTTCAGCGGGAGCCTGGCCACCACCTCGCGGGCAGAGTCGAGAGCCTGCAGCCACCAGTGGTCATCCTCGTCGCGGTAGGCCCGCAGTCTGTAATCACCCGCTGCCAGCCTGGTGTCACCAAATTGCAAGTCAATCGGACTCGAGAGCTTGGTGGGATCGTCCGCTCCCAGTCTCCAGGGATTGGCTCGAGGCCCCTTGAGCAGCTCGTTAACATCCCGGCCATTTAGACTGGGAGCCGTATAAACGACGGTTATGGTCTGCCCATGGACCTCGGCTTTGGCTTCACCCGGCTTGTTGCCATGGGCCACCGCCAGGACCAGCGAGCTGATCAGAACCACAATTAAAACCAGTACATTCTTCATTCCTTACAACCTCTTTCATTAGCAGTCCGTGGTGAAAGTCGCGAACTTTGACGAGACACTATTTTGCCACGAACCCGTCGCCGGGCTCAAAGAGATTCCACGTTCCACGTTGCGCGTTGCGCGTTGCGCGTTGCGCGTTGCGCGCTCATTGTCATTCGCGCCTCTGCCTGCCCGGTGGCCTGACAGGCTGCCTCAGGGACCGGCCCGCAGGCCGTGTGAGGAACAGACACCATCAAGAAAATGACACTGACTGCCCAGCGGCGCGGACGCCGCTGAGAGAAGTGACATCCAGCAAGAGCTGATCAGTGCGCGAACGTTCAAAGTTCGTGGAACGTGGAACAGGCGCGAGCGCCAGCGAGCGCCCTACGCTAGAGAACGGAAGCGCAGGCTGAACTCAACTCCCGGATCCCGGTTCACCACGTCAACACTGGCCCGCATGGCATCGGCCAGCATTTTCACCAGGGCCAGACCGATCCCGGTCCCCCGGGTGGTCCGGGTCATCTCGCTGTCGATGCGGTAGAACTTCTGGAAGATTTTCTTGAGCTGGGGGCGGGGGATCCCGGGCCCAAAATCCCGCACCCGGATGAAACACTCCTCTCCCAGTTGACTGATCGTAACCTGGATCTCCTTCCTCTCCGCCGCCTTCGAGAACTTGATCGAGTTGTCGATCAGATTGATAAGAATCTGGGTCATGGCATCCCGATCCACCCGGATCCGTGCCGGATCGCCTTGCGCTTTCGTTACGGCCTGAAAACCGGCCCTGGTCAGGCGAGCCTCCAGCCCCTGGACGATCTCTTCCACCAGCCGCACGGGATCTTCGGCAACCAGCTGGACCTGCCATTCATTCCGTTCCAGCTCCGCCAGCTGCAGAACATTCTGGATGAGGCGGCTGAGACGCTCGCTCTCGTCATGAATGTAGTGGTAGTAGGACTGCCTCTTTTCATCATCCTCCACCCAGCCCTCCACCAGAACCTCCCCATACATGCGGATCGTGCTGAGCGGGGTCTTCAGCTCGTGGCTGACGGCGGAGACAAAGTCTGCCTTCTTCTGGGAAAGGTCCAGCTGAGTCGCTGCCAGCCTGTAGATCACAAAGAGACCACCCACCAGGAGCACGATCAGATACACGCCGAGCAGCTGGGCCAGAGTGTGCCCCGGGCCCCGGGGAAGCGAGGCAACCGCCACGGCAACATTGAATCGGTTGAAGGGGTGGGGGAGTTCTGCACTGTACAGCAGCACGGGTTTCTCTTCCGGCCCCGAGGTCAGGCCCTGACTGCTCAGCAGTTCGTCCTCATGGAAAAGCAGAAAGGATGCGTTCTCCGGGAGAAGCGAGCTTTGCAGCGAAGGCTCCAGGTGTTCCCGAAGAAGGGCTGCCAGGTCGGCCACAAAGCCCTGCAGGTAGCGGCGATCCTGCCACCAGACCCTGCGTGAGAAAACGACCCACTGGTCGTCAACCACTCGCGTCTGAAAAGGATCCACTTCCGCCTCGAGTTCGAGCACTCCCGGGAACGCTTCCGGAGCGGCGCCGGCAGGCTGGTCGCCGGCTGCGACTCTTTCTCTGGCCGTCTCCTTGACCTCAACCGGTTCGGCGACCGTCTCTTCCAGGCGGTTCTTTTGCTTTTCCCCGGTCTTCGACAGTTCATTATCGAACTCGGAGTCAAAAATCCGAGCCTGAGTGGGAGAGGCTTTCTGCACTTTCCTCGAGTACCGTTGTTCCGGAGCCGAAACTGCGCTGGAATACTCATCGCTCTGGCTGTCCAGATACTTCTGCTCCAGCTTGGCATCGACATTCAACTCCAGCTCCTGACGGAATTCGCCCACCTGTTGCTCCGGACTTTGACTCGCTTCCAGGGCCTCATCAGCGGCTGCATCCGTCTCCAGCGGAAAGCCGGGGCGATCCTTCGCTATCAAGGAGGCAAGTCGCGCCTGGAGCGTCTCCCGCTCTGGCCGCCGGGGTACCATCAGGCCGGGATGTTGCTCCGCGTCCGGGAGCAGGGGAGTGTGAAAGCTGCCGTCCGGATCAATCTGGAAATAGCCCAGAATGCCCGGGATCTCCGACTGCACTGGAAAGGCTGCCAGCGGAGAGAGGTTCAGTCCAGCCTGTTCGGGCACCGGATGATCGGCCACGTGAACGTAGCGGTACTGCGTATAGGGCCGGCCTTCTTCCGTCTGCAGGTTCCCCAGAAGAGCTTCTCCCACATTGAGGAGAACACTCTCGGCAGCCCTTCTGTAAAAAAAGAAAGACTCCTGTTCGAGGTTCGAGTAAGTCCGCTTGAGCAGCAACCCCAGAGGAATCGCCAGAAGCAGAAAGAATGCAACAAAGTAGATGCGCAGCTTCGTCATTTACTGACCTGCAGCTGGTAGCCTTCACCTCTAACCGTAATCAACAGCTCCGGTCGAGCCGGATCGATTTCAATCTTGCGCCGGAGTTTCGTGACGTGGATGTCAACCGTTCGTGTTTCGATGAAATCGACGTTCTTGTAACCCCATACTTCACGCAGCAACTCAGGACGGGACACCGGCCGGTTTTCGTTCAGGCTCAGGTAAAGGAGCATTTCCAGCTCTCTGCGAGCGAAAACAATCTCTTTCCCCCGGCGGGAACCCGTGAGCCGATCCGGATAAACTCGCAGATCCTGGACGCTGAAGGCCTGCATGTCACTGTGAAACTTGCCGGACCTGCGCAGAACCGCCTCCACGCGCGCCAGCAACTGGCGCACCGAAAAGGGTTTGGCCACATAATCGTCTGCCCCCAGTCGGAGTCCCCTGACGATGTCTTCTTCGGAGGTCCTGGCAGTGAGCATGATGATGGGCAGACCGCGATCCACTTCTCGAATCTGGTTGCAGATACTGAAACCGTCCACTCCGGGAAGCATGACGTCGAGTATGACCAGATGATGACCACCGGCCAGGGCTTTCTCCAGGCCGGTCGGGCCGTCGGCTGCCGCATCTACCTCGTAGCCGTTGAAAAGGAAAACATCGGTCAGCCCCGTTCGAATCGGCTCCTCGTCTTCCACCAGTAGGATTCTGGGCTTAGTACTTACTTTCATCAACACGATCTTCCGCCCTACTCACATTGTATTCCGCGTGAACGGGATGTTTCGTAAACCCATTGTAAAAGCTGAACCCATTCTTTTTACGAAGTGGTGTCTAATTTTCCTGGCCGGAGTGTCGTTAGCTAGGGTGAGCGCGGATTCGCAAGGTGTGAATTCGCGGAAAGGAGAAAAATCATGAGTATTTTAGACAGATTCCGATTCATTGGCAGCTCACCCCGAGCCGGTCTTCTGGCACTGGCCGTGGGCGTGGGGGCCACCCTGATCTGGGTACAGATCCTGGGGGGCACTTCCACGATCCGAAACCTCTGGCCTTCCGGGAGCACCACCCAGCACATCACGATCGACCCCACCACAGGCGTCAAGTTAAACGCCAGTCTTTCGCAGCCCAAGATCGTCCAGGGGAGCGACGGTACGGTTTACCTGGACCTGAAGGTTGTCACACCGGCTGACCCGGAGGGCCGTGAGAGAATCCTGCCAACTGACATTCTGGTGGTCCTGGATCGCAGCGGGTCAATGGGCGAAGGTCAAAAGTGGCAATATGCCACTCAGGCCGTCCGATCTCTTCTGGACCGGTTGACCCCTTCGGACAGAATCGCCTTGATCAGCTTTGACAGCTCAGCCAGGCTTGACTCTCCGCTGGCGCCGGCGACAGCGCAAAACATTGCCAGGGTTTGGGCCGTCCTGCAGCGCCTCGCTCCGGGAGCCTCGACCAACCTGGGGGACGCTCTGCTGCTGGCCGAGCGAAGTGCCGTCAACCTCTCGGAAGGGCCCCGGAGACGCAGAGTCCTGGTACTCTCGGACGGCCACGCCAATACCGGTATTGTGGAGCCAGCCCAGCTTCAGAAGATTGCCCGGCGGCTGGCTGACCGTGGATCGATCGTCTCCACGGTTGGCATGGGCCTGGGATTCAACGAGACGCTGATGGCATCCCTGGCTGATCAGGGCATGGGGTCTTTCAGCTACCTGGAGCACCTGGAGTCTCTCGGGTCAATTCTGGCTGCAGAATTGAACGACACCAGACGAGTCTTCGCCGCAGGCTCGGAACTGAAGCTGCACCTTCCCCCAGGAGTGAAGATTGTCGACGTGGCCGGCTATCCATTTGAGATGAATGGAAGGACTGCCGTCATCCGGACGGGGCAGCTCCTGCGCAATAGCACCAAGGGCTTCATGGCCACCCTCCAGATCCCCAGTCACTCCATTGGTCGGCATGAGTTCGGCGCCATCGATCTATCCTACAGGGTCGGCGGCCGCTCCTACCGGCAGACAATGGAGGGAGGGAAACTTCTCGTTGCCTGCGTGGCTCCCGAGCGAAAGGCAGAGGTGGTGGCCTCGATTGACCAGAAGGTCTACCGGGAGGCCTGGCTCGAGAACAACTTTGGAGCGCTCATGAAAAAGGTCGGCGACTTCGTCCGTACCGGGGAGAAATCCAAAGCTTCCGAGCTGATCGAAGGCTACAAGAATCGTCTCGAAGAGGCCGCCCAGTCGGCTCCCGGAATTGCTCGAGAAGCGGATGCCGAGTTGAAGGAGCTGGAGGCACAGGTGGATGATGCGTTCGACGGTCCCAACCAGGGACTGAAACAGAACCGCGCCGCCAAGAGGTTCCTCGACGAAGCCCAGAAGCGACAGAGAACGATCGTCAAACAGTAAAAAAAGGAGGACGAGATGCCTATCCTGAACCGAGTCAAGAGACTCTTTCAAGCCGACGTTCACGCCATTCTGGACGTCATAGAAGAACCGGAGGCTGTACTCAAACAGGCCATCCGCGAAATGCAGGAGAGCCTGGATCAGAAGCAGGGCCAGCTGGCCAGGAGCGGTCGCATGCTGGACGCACTTCTCAACAACCAGACGAGGTTGGACGCTGAGCTGTCGAAAGCCGTGGGGGACCTGGAACTCTGCTTGAAGAACGGACCGGAGGAACTGTCCCGCAAGACAATTGCTCGCAAGCTCGCTCTTCAGAAGCACCTGCTCGTCATTGAACAGCGCATCTCGGACCTCGAGAAGCTGCGCAATGAGCAGCGCAGTGCCATTGAGATCCAGCAATCTCAACTCGAGTCCATTCTGGAGAAGTCCAGGATCTTTGTACCCGAGGTCTCCGAGGAGGACTCTCCCTACACCGTAGCGGAGTCCATCCTGACGACGCGTGAATACCAGAGAACTTCTCCCTTTGCGGGCCACCCGGGAAACACCCTCCACGTCAGCGAGGAGGAAATTGAACTGGAGTGGATGCGGATGCAGGAGAATAGCCAGAAAGGAGAAGAGAAATGAAACGGCCTACTGTTTCCGGCGGAATCCTCTTTGCCTTCTTATCGGCCGTGTTCGCGGCACCCCTCTGGTGGGGACTGACGTTAGCCTTTCCTCTCGGAACGGCTCTACGGCTGGTCGCTGCGGCTGCTTACCTTGCCTATCTGGTCTACCTGGTTCGAGTTCGCCGGAGCCGAATCGGCACGGTGACTCAGGTTGCCGTCAACCTCATTCTGAGCGTCGTCCTGTGCTTTTTCCCGGCCAGTACGAACGCGGTTGTCTTTTCTCTGACCCTCCTCCTCACCCTCAACCGCGCACTGCTGTTTCAGAAGAGCCTGTTCTCGGCTGCCCTCGATGGACTCGTGGCCCTGACCGGCTTGATGTTTGCCGCTTATCTGGTCAACGCGACAGGCAGCATTCCCACGGCCATCTGGGGCTTTTTGCTCATACAGGCGCTCTTCGTCCTGATTCCGCCGAAAGCCGGCTCCTCCCTGGAATCACAAAGATCGGCCGCCGACGCCGACCCGTTTGTTCGTAGTCAGCGTCAGGCGGAGGCAGCCCTGGAGAGGTTGATCCAGCCCTGAAATAGAGCCAGGCTGGGCCGGCTCACGCCGGTCCAGCCTGGCGTTCCAGGTTCCACGTTTCACGTTTCAAGTTCCAAGTTAGCAACAAACTCCATGACTCTTGCAACCAGGGCGCGCTACAATATGGGCAGAACACAAGGAGTCGAACAAGTTGAGCAGAAAAGTCCTGTTTGTCTTTGTCCTGTTGACGGTTCAATCCAGCTTGGCCCTCGCGGGCGAGATCACTGCCGCCTGGTTTGAAAGCAAAGACTTCTCCGACAATGAAACTCTTCGGGGAGTCATCTATCTCGGGCAAAAAATGCTGCGGTTGGACCCGGAGCGCCAGGAAGACATGAATGCTTCCGTGATTTTCCGGGCAGACCGGCAGCATCTGGTGGTCCTCGACCACAACCGAAAATCCTACTTCATTCTGGACGATCGAATGGTCAGCCGGGTGAGCAGCCAGTTGGGGGACATGATGGCCCAGACGGAGGCTCAACTCGCCAAGCTTCCGCCAGAACAGCGCGAGATGGCGAGACGCGTGATGGAGAGCAGCATGCCTTCAACCGTGACCGCTGCGAAGCAGGAGCAGATCCCCTATCGCGTCGATGCACGACAGGAAACGAAGGAAATCAACGGCTATTCCTGCCAGCTTTTTGAAGTGTTTCGAGGCAAGCAAAAGGTGAGTTCGGTGTGGTCGACCAGAGAAGTGGACTACAAGAACTTGACGGACATATTTGTGGAGCTGAATCGCTTCAGCCAGAGAATCCGGCAAAGCGCCAGATTCGCCAATTTCGAGACGGGCGTTGACTTTCTGGGATTCGAAGGGCTGGAAGGATTTCCCATCCTGGTGGAGACCTTTGAAGACGGCAAGCTCGTTCAAAGGACGAGCTTCACAAAAGTGGCTCCCAGCCGGAAAGCGGTCAGCTTTGAACCAGACCCCGGTTACAAGCCCCGGGCCCCGGGGGCATGAACTAGCAGTCCGAACAAGGAAAAGCAGCTTTCAAAGTGGCAGATACAAAGCGACGACCAGAGCGAAAGCCCTCAGCGGCCCCCGGGGCCGATCTGGGCTCAATTCTCCTGCCCTCACTTCTGGCCGCTGGAGATGGGAACAGAGAAACCCGCAACTTTTCGGTGACCAGCGTCGACAAAGGCGTCTCTAGAGCCCGGCCCGATACGATCGCGGTGGAAGAGCCCCTGGAGATTCGCCTCCTCTTTCACAAGAACGGCGAACTCGTAGATCAGAGCATTTCCATCACCATGCGAACGCCGGGAAACGATCTGGAACTGGCTCTGGGCTTTCTGTTCACGGAGTCCATCATTGATAGCTACGATCAGATTGAGTCGGCCGCACCGGCTACTGCCCGACCCGAATGCAATGTCGTCAGAATTCAATTGAAGCCGCACACCAGCTTTGATCCAAAGCTGCTGCAGAGGAACTTCTACACCACTTCCAGCTGCGGTGTGTGCGCCAAGAGTTCGCTAGAGGCGCTTCGAGTCAGTGGGGTGTCACGGGTCGAGTCGAGCAGCTTCCGTGTTTCGGCAGACGTCGTTCGCTCCCTTCCCGGCAAGCTGCGGAGGGCTCAGTCGGTTTTTGCCAGCACCGGGGGACTCCATGCCGCCGGGCTGTTTGGTCCGAGAGGAAAATTACTTCTGGTCAGAGAGGACGTGGGTCGCCACAACGCGCTGGACAAGCTCGTCGGGGAACAGTTGTCCGCCGGGCAAGCGCCCGTGACCGCAAAGATTCTGCTGGTCAGCGGCCGCACCAGCTTTGAGATTGTTCAGAAAACGCTTCGGTTGGGGGCTCCCATTCTGGCTGCAGTCAGTGCTCCCTCCAGCCTGGCGATTCAGCTGGCCGAGGAATTCGGTCTCACACTGCTGGGCTTCGTGCGCGGATCGAGATTCAATATTTACAGCTGGACAGAACGGATTCGTCTCTGAGAGCGAGGCAGGATCTGGGAAGGGAAGCGCGTAACTTCGTATCACGAGCGCGCTTGAATGGAAGGCGTTCCCTCAAGTTCCTTTCATTCTCGCACCTTCAAACGGACATCCTGGATGTAAATGGGCAAGATCGGCGTCTCTCCCCGCGTGGGAATCTGGGAGATCCCATCCACAGTATCGATCCCCTCAACGACCTGGCCGAAAATCGTGTAGTTCTCATCCAGACCGGGACTGGGAGCCAGAACAATGAAAAAGGAGTCGACGGCACTGCCTGGATCCTCACCGCGAGCCATCGAAACGATTCCACGAACATGCTTTTTCTTGTTGAATTCGGGTTGCAGCGGTCTCACATAGTGGGAGTGTTCGTGCGGCACCGGCTCCTTTCTGGTTCCAATGGAACCCCCCTGGATCACGAAACCCGGGATGACCCGATGGAACCTGGTCCCGGTGTACAACCCCAGCTCAGAGAAGCGCAGAAACTGACGTACATGCTCGGGGGCGTCTTCCGGAAAAAACCCGATTTCGATCTCCCCCAGCTCCGTGCCCAGAACAACCGTGAAGTTTGCCAGTTCGTCCGCCGGAGTATCGGCGAACGGCAACCTGGGCGGCGGCGGTCGATCTCGCTCGTAGGTGGCTGTAATCTGGACCCGTTCAATCAGTTTCTCTTGATCGTCACTCGGCAGATTCGAGATCGTCTCCAGGACCTGGAAGCCCTCGACGACCCTTCCGAAAGCAGTGTAGTTGCCATCCAGCTGTAGCTGGTCGCTCACACAGATGAAAAACTGCGAGCCGGCACTGTCCGGATTCCCCGGGACCAGCACGGACGAGACCGTTCCCCGCAGGTGCGACAACTCGTTGACCTTGTGTTCCAGTTCCATTAGTCCGCCCGTTCCGTAGCGATTGCGATTGGCCGGATCCCGGGTCAGAGGATCTCCACCCTGAACAATCGCCAGGGGAATCGCCCTATGAAAAGTCGTGCCCACGTAGAACCCGGCTCGAATCCGCTCCAGAAACTTGCTGACATGGTTAGGAGCAACTCCCGGAAAGACCTCCATGATCAGGGCCCCGTAGGTTGTTTCCAGCACCACCTGTTTCTCTGCCGGGTTGGAGATCTGCCCGCCTGCAAGAGGACCGAAAAGAAGTGAGAACAGGAGTGTCCTGAGCGGTCGAGCCATGGACTCGATTATTGTGAGGGACTTTCCGAAAATCAACAGGGGCTTTGCCCGCGGCATCCGAACTGCTAAAAAGAGAGGATGACTAGCAAGAACACATCTGAATCATCGTGCGGCGTTTACCATACACTCCGAAAAGACTTGAGCGTCGAATACGTCATCGAGGAATCGGCTGTGCCGGCGGACAGTCCGGGAGAGTGAGTACTAAGGGAGAAAGGCATGGCCGTACTCAAAGTGACTTATAGAATCAGAGCCCATCACCTGGCTGCTTTCGAGCAACTTTTTGTCGACCGGATCCTGCCTCTGACCCAACTCCACAAAGTGAAGCTGCTGGGATTCTGGCGCACCCTGGTTGGCAACATGGGAGAGTATCTGGAGCTGTGGGAATTCCGATCGGTCGCTGACTTTGAAGAGTCCTGGAAGCGTCTTCTGAAGGATCCCGAGCTGGCGAAGATCTTAGAACGTACCGGACCCATGGTCGAAGATGAGACCTTCGCCTTACTGGAGGCAGTGGACTTGAAGACGGACTAAAGCGTTCCACGTTTCACGTCTTGCCATCAGGAAGAGATCCTCCTCTACCCGGAAAAACGTCCGGAGATTGACACGGCTGAAGAAAACTGGCCCCACAGAGCCATCGTGGAACGTGAAACGTGAAACGTGGAACGCTTTGATATAATCCGCTGCCGTCTCAGTGATGGACTTTAACCAGATGAATGATACGAGAGTCGTGATCACAGGCCTGGGAGCCGTGACCCCCATTGGAAACAATGCCGAGGAGTTCGGTCGCTCTCTGTTCGAGGGAGTTTCTGGAACCGGACCGATCACCCACTTTGATTGTGAGGTCAGGGATCCCAGAAGTAACCGTCACCAGTTCACGACTCGAATCGCCGGCGAGGTGAAAGACTTCGATCCATACACGGTTGCGGAACGACCTGAGCGCCTGGATCGAGCTACTCATTTCGCCTTTGCAGCGGTTGACATGGCTCTGTCCGACGCCGGGTTGACGCCCCAGACGATTGTCCCCCAAAGAACCGGGGTTGTCGTCGGCACTGGAATGGGCGACATGAAGACGATTGAGTGGGGAATCGAACAGATCTTGAAGGGCTCAACTCGCCGCATCCGGCCAACTGCCCTTCCCAAGGTGCTTCCCAGTTCCCTTCCCGGCAATGTGGCCATTCGGCTTGGTTCCCGGGGCATCACAATGGGAGTCTCCACCGCCTGTGCCAGCAGCACTCATGCCGTTGGAGAAGCCTACTGGATCATTCGACGAGGAGATGCCGATGTCGTGATGGCCGGAGGGGCCGAAGCTGCCATCACTCCGCTGAGTCTGGCCGCCTTTGGGGCAATGCGAGTTCTCTCCAGAAATAACGAAGAACCCGAAAAAGCCAGCCGCCCCTTCGATGCGAGGAGGGATGGTTTTGTAATGGGTGAGGGCTCCGGCCTCATGGTCATTGAGGGTCTGGAATCTGCCCAGCGTCGGGAAGCCCGCATCTATGCGGAGATTCTCGGCTACAAAGCGACTTCGGATGCTTTCCACGCCACCGGGATGAGAGCTGACGTCTCGGAGTACATCCGGGTAATGACCCAGGCCATGGAAATGGGTGGCGTCAAAGCCGAAGAGATCGACTCTGTCAATGCGCACGGCAGCTCGACGCCCATGAACGACGCTGTCGAGACCAGGGCCATCAAGGAAGTCTTCGGAGAAAGGGTGCACGAGATTCCCATCAATGCAACCAAATCGATGACCGGGCACCTGCTCAGCGCCGGAGCTGCGATTGAGATCATCGCGGTCTTGCTCTCCTTTGAAAGGCAACAGATCCATCCGACGATCAACTACGAAGTCCCGGATCCGGAGTGCGATCTCGACTACGTGGTGAATGGAAAACGCAGCTTCCCCCTCAACACGGTTCTCAAGAACTCGTTCGGAATGGGAGGGCACAACTCGGCTCTTGTGCTGCGCCGCTGGGAAGACTGAACACACGTTCCACGTTCCACGTTCCAGGTTCCACGTCGGCGCGCTCATTGCCATTCGCACCTCTGCCTGCCCGCCGGCGGGCCAGGTCAGCTCCGGGACCGGCCCACAAGCCGCAAGGAACTGCCCCAACCAAGGAGACTGCACAGGCAGGAACGACAGTGACTGCGCAGCGGCCCGCAGGCCGTGAGGAAAAGGAACCCCAACCTGAAACGTGGAACCTGGAACGTGGAACGTGGAACTCCTAGTCGGTGGGCAGCCGGTAGACCCGAAGAACAGGATTGTGGAACCCGTAGGGCCCGGAAGTGGAGCGAAATACTCTGACCAGCTCTAATCTAGCACGCATCTCGCGCAACTTGGCCTGGATCTCGTGGTGTGGATTGGGCTGTTCCAGGAACCGCCCCGAACCGAAGCTGGTCTCGACCAGGTGCGTGAAGCCCTCCTCCTGCTTTTCCCTCCAGCGGAGGAGAGTTCCATATCGCGTTCTCGGTTTCTTTGTCATTCGTGCCCGGTCAAATCGTCCCGAGTATGTGGGTGAGGTGTCCAGGTAGAGCTTGGAGCCGGCCGGCAGATGATTCAGCGTCCAGGAGACCAGTTGAGCCCTGGTATCGGGATACAGATCAGAGGCAAGGTGGAGAGAGCGAATCAAGGGGCTCGCAATCAAGAGCACCAGCAGGGCTGAGATCCATTTCTTCGGAACCGCTGTCGACAGAACACGAACTACCTGGGCTGCAGCAATGCACAGAAAGGGCAGAGCGGGTAAGATGTACCGTTCGGGCTGAGGGTAGGGTTTGGATCTGGCGACTTCGGCAGGAAGAAAAAAGAGCAGAAACAAACCGAGAACGAACAGGTCCTCTCGGCGCCGTCTCCTGCATAGCATCCCCAGTCCCATCAACGCAAAGACAGACGGCAATAAGGTCAACCCGGGAACCATGCTGCGCCCTGCGTGATACATCCACCACTGAGACCAGGGGCCGATCCGGATGCCCGCCTGCTGCGGCGTACCGTAGTGGCCGTCCACAGCGTGGTTCGCTTCGAAGAGAAAGCCGCTGGCCGCATCCCGTGGGCTGATGATTGCAAATGGCGTGACGACGAAAAACGCCACGGCGGCCAGGCACAGTGCTGCTGCTGTCCAACCTAGCAAGTTCCTGTCCGGCCTCCAACGACGGGAGATCACCCAGGGCCAGATCCCGATCAGAGGGATCACTAGAAACCCCGTGTACTTTGTGGCGGCGGCGATCCCACCGACAAAACCCGCCAGCAAAAACCAGCGGTGGCTTTGTCTCTGAACGGACACGACCCAGAGCAACGTGGCGCTTAACACCCCGGCCACCAACAGCGAATCTTCTTTCAGATAGCGGCTGCAGGTGACTGAAAGAGGGGCGAATGCGAAGAGGGCGGCAGCCGCCAGCGCAGGCCCATCTGCTGTGTTGCCCCTCCTCGACAACGCTCGAGTATGGCCAGCGTCGGGTCGCCTTGCATCTGCACCCACGGCGCCCGCAACGCGACCCGTGGGACTTCCACCAGTGGCTGCTACAAGCCGTCTGGCCAGGAGAAAAACGAGCAGGATGGAGACCGTCCCTGCCAGGGCACTCACGGATCGACCGGCGATCAGGATCACGATCCCGCGGCTCTGATCGATCTCCAGGAGGTTCAGAAGCTTGCTGAGAAGAGCGGTGCAATAGAGCAGAAGAGGTGGATGGTAGAAAAGATGAGGATTCAGGTCACCTAGAGAAAGCATAGCCGCGACCTGAGCGATCTTCGTGCCTTCGTCAGGATGGAATCGATCTGGCAGTCCGAACTGGAGACCGTAGAATCGAACCAGAGCTCCAGCCAAAAGGATCAGACCCAGGACTGCACAGACAACCGAGCTCCTGACTGGTTGACTGGATTGCGCTCGGAGTGGTCCCGGATGCCCGACTGCCAGATACCAGCCCGTGTAAACCGAGATCAACACGAGAGCCAGGGAGGCAGACTTGGAAAGTTGGACGGCGGCAAAAGGGGCCAGTCTCAGAAGAAGAGCTGAAATCGACGCAGGCTCACTCGGCACCGCTGGAGAGAAAAGACAGAGCAGCAGAGCAAGGGGCCAGCCGAATAACAGAATCAAAGGCTGGGGTCGAAATGGATGAAGCTGCAAATGCTTCCCCGCTGCAGATGCGGTCAGCGTTCCTGGGACTCCAGCCAGCGCTCGGCGTCGATGGCCGCCCGGCAGCCGGCACCGGCTGCCGTGACCGCTTGCCGGTAAACATGATCATGAACATCTCCGGCTGCAAAGACTCCCTCCAGGCTGGTCTTTGAGCCACCGAAAACCTTCAGATACCCGTGCCCATCCAATTCCAGCTGGCCGCAGAAGAACTCGGTGTTGGGCTCGTGGCCGATACCAATGAAGACGCCGTCGGTTGCCCGCGTGCTCTCTTCACCGGTCTTCACGTTCCTGATCCGAATCGCTTCCACCTTGCGTTTTTTCTGATCCAGGATATCCACGATGACCGTATCCCAGAGCAACTCGATCTTGGGATGTCCCAGCGCGCGGCCGGCCATGATCTTGGAAGCCCGCAGCTCGTCTCGGCGGTGGATGACGGTCACCCGGGTCGCGAACTTGGTCAGAAACAGAGCTTCTTCCATGGCCGTATCTCCCCCGCCCACGACGACAACCTCCTGACCCCGAAAAAAGAAGCCGTCACAGGTGGCGCACGTGGAGACCCCATGGCCAAGGAGCGCCCTCTCCGACTCCAGGCCCATCAACTTGGCAGACGCTCCGGCTGCGACGATGATACTCTCCGCCTGATACTCATTCTTATCCGTGTACACGCCGAAAGGACGGCTGCTGAGATCAACTCTCTCGGCCACCTCCATTCGGTACACGGCCCCGAAGCGCTCCGCCTGCTGCTTCATCAACAAAACCAGGTCGGGGCCCTGGATCCCCTCGGGAAACCCCGGATAGTTCTCCACATCTGTGGTCAGAGACAGCTGCCCACCGGGCTCGTGACCCTCCAGAACCAGCGGTTCGAGATTAGCGCGCGCAGAGTAAATGGCAGCAGTGGACCCTGCACACCCGGATCCGAAAACGATCAGCTTGTGTTTCATACTTTCCAACTCTACAGATTCCAGTTTACAGATTCCAGATGAATGCGTTCCACGCTCCACGTTCCACGTTCCACGTTGCAGATCCGGAATTCAAGTCCGGAAGTGGCCTCAGGACCGCGACTTGGTCGTCAGCCGTCAGTCTGTCACCGCCGAAAGCCTCGAAACGTGGAACGTGAAACGTGGAACGTGGAATTCCTCAGCGGTTGCGAAGCCTCGCACCGTCTGGCAAGATCAGCACAAGACGCCCTTTTGCAGATGATCTCGAGCGAAGCAGGAGTTGTCCCATGCATCACACCATGATGGATTTCCCTTTGACACTGCCCCATCTCCTGGAGCGAGCCAGGAGCATTTTCGGCCAGGTAGAGCTGGTCAGCCAGATGCCCGACTATTCCATGCACCGATACAAGTACACGGACTTTTACCGGCGCACGCTCCGGCTGGCCGAGGCCCTACAGTCACTTGGACTCCACAAGGGTGAGCCGGTAGGGACTCTCATGTGGAATCACCACCGTCATCTCGAAAGCTACTTCGCGATACCCAATGCAGGGGGAGTTCTTCACACTCTGAATGTTCGCCTTCATCCACAGGAGCTCTCCTACATCATGGGCCACGCCGGAGACCGTTTTCTGATTGTCGACGACGTATTACTGCCGCTGCTCGAGAAGCTGGAGACGAACATCCCTCCCCAGCGGACGATTGTCTGCAGATTGACTGATGGAGAAGTGCCCCCTGACTGCATCGATTTCGAAGAACTCCTGGCCAGCGCCTCGGGTCGCTTCTCCTATCCGAACATTGAAGAGACGGATCCCCTGGGCATGTGTTACACGTCGGGAACAACGGGTCGTCCCAAAGGGGTCGTTTATTCCCACCGGTCCCAGATGATCCACACTCTGGGCGAGTGTCTGCCCGACTCGCTGGACCTGTCCCAGAGAGACACGGTGCTGGCCGTCGTTCCCATGTTCCATGCCAACGCCTGGGGATTGCCGTTCTCCTGCACCATGGTCGGATGCAAGCAGGTTTTTCCCGGACCCCATCTCGATCCGGAAAGCCTTTTGAACCTCTTTGAGAAGGAGCAAGTGACCTTTGCCGCCGGCGTACCCACGATCTGGTTCGGTATCCTCCAGCTTCTGCAGTCCAATCCGGGCCGCTGGCAACTGCCCGGTGGCATGCGTACAGCGGTGGGAGGATCAGCTGTTCCCGAGAGCGTCCTGCGGGCCTTCGACGCCCAGGGGATCCGGATCCTCCACGCCTGGGGCATGACCGAAATCAGCCCTCTGGGGACGGTCAGCTTCGTGAAATCCACAATCGAATCCCTCTCCGAAGACGAAAAGTACCAGTATCGTTCCCGCCAGGGAATCCCTGCACCCTGGGTGGAGATTCGAGCCGATAACGAGGAGGGGGAGGTGCCGTGGGACGATGAGACGATGGGCGAACTGCTGGTGCGGGGTCCCTGGGTCGCGGGGAGCTACTACAACAACCCCGAATCAAAGACCTGCTGGACAGACGACGGCTGGTTCCGCACGGGAGATGTTGTCACCATTCACGAAGAAGGCTACATCAGCATTGTTGACCGGTCCAAGGATCTCATCAAGTCGGGAGGAGAGTGGATCAGCTCCGTCGACCTCGAGAGTGCCCTCATGGATCATCCTGCTGTCAGTGAGGCTGCTGTGATTGCCGTACCGGACCCCCGCTGGCAGGAACGCCCGCTGGCCGTGATTGTTCCTGCCCAGGGAGCCGCAGTTGATGTAGATGAACTCAAGGAGCACCTGGCAAAGCACTTTTCTTCCTGGCAACTTCCCGACCACTTCCAGGTGGTGGATGAGATTCCCAGGACCTCGACCGGCAAGTTCAAGAAAACCGCACTGCGCGAACAGTTCGCGAAACGTGGAACGTGAAACGTGAAACGTGGAACTAATCCGAGCTGTAGTTAATCTCAATCCGGCGCAGCTGGAGGCCCGCCAGAATGAGCACCAGCACGGTCACCGCTAGCAGACCTGGAAGGGCCAGCCACAAGGGTGCCGGATCAGCCAGAATGGTGAAGGGGCCGGATGGAATCGCAACCGGGCACAGCGACTCCAGGTAGTAGATGACGCTGATCTTTTTCAAGGAGGGAGGGAGCAGGAAGTTGATGGTCTCCCATCCTAGAATCAGGGCTGCGGGGATAATCGGGTCCCTGAACGTCAATCCCATCAGCAGGAACACGGCGCCATATCCCAGGCAGGCCAGAAAAGTGACCCCCAGGTAAGCGGAGAGATGCCAGAGCCCCGGACCGGTCGAAAAGAACTCGGTCGCCTCGCGGCCCTGAGGCAGATAAAGAAACAGGAAGGAAATAGCGGTACTGGAGCCGTAAAAGGCGAATGCGATCAGGACGCCCGAGAAGAACTTACCCACGGCCAGAACCTCTCGCCGCACCGGGGAGAGGAAGTAGTAGTGGAGCGTGTTCTCCAGGACTTCTCCCCGGAACAGGCTGGTGAAGATCACGACCGAACCGAAGAAAATCACCAGCCGCAGGATGAAGGTTCGATAAATCAGTGCGTAGATGACCGCCAGGCCGCCCAGAGAGCGGACTGCATCATCGGGTACCCCCGCCACCTGTACCACGAAACGCAGCGAAAAGAGGAGGACCGGAGCGGCCCCCAGCACGAAGGCGCCAAGATAACGCCGGCCCCTCAGAGCTTTTTGAATCTCCAGGCTCAGAATGGCCCGGATCTGCTTCCACCAGTCTCTCCGTTTCGGCGACAAAGTCGCTGAAAGCTGATTCATCATGAGTGGTTTCCGCGGCCCTCCCCGATCAGGTAGTCGTAGACGGACTGCACATCCTCATCCGCAGGGGCAACGGTTTCTATGTTCAGCTGGTTCTCCAGAACGACTTGATTCAGGAGGCGGTAGAATCGGTCGACATCCCGGGTTCTCACAAACAGACCGGCCTTGCCTTCATGCAGCTTGACCTCGGTCACGTGGTCCTGTTCGAACACCTGAGCGGCAATCACGGCGGGGCGGTCGCACCGTATCAGGATCTGCATGGGATGCTCCTTGACCTCACTTCGGACTCCCCGGATATCACCCTCCGCAACGACATATCCATTGTCGAGCAGGATCACGGTGTCGGAGATCATGTCCACTTCATGAAGAATATGGCTGGAGACAATGACGTGAAGGCCCTGCTCAGCCAGGCTGGTAAAAAGCTCGATTGTCTCCGCCCGGGCCATGGGGTCCAGGCCGTTGAGAGGCTCGTCCAGAACCATGACCACCGGGTGGTGGGCGATGGATTGTGCCAGCTTGATCCGCTGGCGCATTCCCTTACTGTACCCCGCAATCTTACGGTCAGCCGCATCGGTCAGGCCGACCTGCTGGATGGCCCTCCAGGCCTTGTTCTTCGCTTCTCCGGCTCCCAGGCCGTGGAGCTTCAGATACCCGGCCACGAACTGCAGTCCCGACAACTCTTTGGGGAAGGCATCCCACTGGCTGCAGTAACCCACCAGATGAAACATCGCCTCGGCGTCCGACGGGCTCCTGCCCAGCACTTGAATCGAGCCCTGGAAGGGCTTCAAGAGCCCGGTCAGAAGGTTCATCAGGGTACTCTTCCCTGACCCGTTGGGACCGACCAGACTCGTGACACCGGGCGGAATTCTCAAGTTGACGCGGTTGACACCCAGGACCTCTCCATAGAACTTGGAGACGTTGTCAAAGACAATCACATCCTGATCGCTTGGCGGGCTCATCGGACAATCTCGTAAGCTTTCAACTTGCGGTTCAAAACCAGCAGGCAAAGGGCAAGAGTCACTCCCAGCGACAGCCAGGCCTGACCCACCGGAACACTGCTCCAGGAGTTCACCTGAACGAGCCAGCCGTTGATCGAATCGACCACCGCTTCCAGATTGAGCAGAGTTCCCTTGCGGGTGTCCACGATCTGATTCACGGCTTCGCCGAACCCAGCCAGCACCAGGAACACCCCGAACAGCATGGCGCCGGCCACTGGACGCCAGCGCACCCAGGCGGGGATGGCGAGGGAAAGAAAGCACATCAGGAGAATCCACACCCAGGCGCCCACGAAAACCCCAAACAGTATTCTGACGTTGTCCACCAGCCATCCAAATCCCTCCAGGCTGGTCTGAAAGGCCAGCAGAACCGTCAGAGGAATCCAGGTGATGGCGGACAGTAGAACGGCCAGGACGGACATCTTCCCAAGCACGTATTCCGTTCGTGAGAAGGGACGGCAGAAATACATGGGAAGGGCGTTGTTGACCAGATCCATGGAAACCAGCCCGGGGCCCACCAGCACCGCCAGGATGAGGCCAAAGCCGCACTGTGCATTCAGAAGATAGAGGAAGAAAGTCGAGTCAATCGCCAACAGCTGCTGAACCGGAAGCTCAAAGATCTCCAGTGCCTTGACGTTGTAGCGAAGATAGACGAGTACCATGGCGCCCAGAAAGGGCATGAAGCTGACAATAAAGAAGATGGTGATGATCCGGGAGCCGAAGACGTCCTGGAAGATGTAACGGGGAAGCACCAGAAAACGCGACCAGCCGGGTGTGCGCCCTTCCTCGTAGGGCTTGTAGTCCCTCTTATAGACTGCCACTGAGTTATCCCTCCATTGCCTTCAGGAAGATGTCCTGCAGAGAGTCGCGTTTGTAGTCGAGCCGGCGGATCTGAATGTCCTGGGCAGCGGCAATCCTGTACAGATCGCGGATTTCAACCGATTCAGGAAGTACGGTCTTGAGACGTCCCCGGAAAAAGACGCACTCGCAGCCGAGCTGTCGAATCGAGTCCGCGAAACCGTTGTGATCGCCCACCGTTTCCATCTCTATGAACTTTCGATGGGCCCTGCGCTCCTCTTCCAGGTTGCAGTAGACAGCGATTTCGCCATTTTTGAGGATGATGACTTCGTCTGCACAATCCTCCACATCCTTGAGGAGATGGGAAGAGAGAAGAATGTGGACGTCACTGGTCTCCCGAATCTCATTCACCAGTCGCAGCATGCGCTGGCGGGCGGGAGGATCGAGACCGTTGGTCGGCTCATCCAGGACCAGTATGCGCGGTCCATGCACCAGCGACTGGGCCAGCTTGACGAGCTGCTTCATTCCGGTCGAGTAGGTCCCGAGTTTGCGATACCGGGCCTCTCCAAGCCCCACATAGAACATGGCCTCGTGAGCCCGTTCCATGGCAACCCCCGCTGGAAGTCCCGAAAGCTCGCCCATCATGCGCACGAAGCGGATTCCGCTCATCCTGGGAATATAAGAGTCATTCTCGGGCATGAAGCCAATCCAGGTGCGGATCAGCTTGGCATGGCTTCCAATATCGTGACCGAGAACCCGTCCCCATCCCGAGGAAGGTGGATGAAAGCCCAGCAGGGTCCGGATCAGGGTGGTTTTTCCAGCTCCATTGGGTCCCAGGAGCCCGATGCAGCGGCCACCCAGTGAGGCCTTCAGATTCTTGAGAATCGTTCTGCGGCCGAGACGGACCGAAAGGTTCTCGAGTTCAATGACAGGCTCCATGGCGCATCTTAATTGAGGTTTCCGGGCCAGCTCCGGGCGGCCCCGCTGCCCCCAAACAGATTGTCAAGGCCTCCACCGGCCATGCTCATTAGCGAGGCCACATTCAGCCCCGCGAACTGAGAAGCTGTACTGGCCAGGGTGATCTGATCCTCCCCGCCATATACATAGAACAGTGTCGGTTCCATCCCCGACAACACGGCTACGAGAAGACCCCCTTGTTCCGCACTCACGCCGGAGAGATCGCCAAGTTCAGCCAGCGAGCCGAGAATCTTACCCATGTCCTGAAACAGAAGACCCGAGACACTGGTCATTCCATCGGCCGGCAGGAGTTCCTGGAAGCGTTGGGCGTTGGCCAGCGTATACCCGGCCTCCCGATGTCCGATGGCAATCCGAAGGTTTGCCCTGTTGGGCCCTGCGATGAGATAGCCATCCACAAAGACATAGTGGATCTCCCGGGTAGAATCCTCTGAAACCAGGCTGTAGAACATACGGCCGTTGCTGCTCTCGATGAGCAGTTCAAACCCGGCCCTGCCCTCCTCCTGAAGCTGCATGTTCAATTCCTCGATAGCCCAGTCGAGAGTCTCTTGAAAGGCTGCCGGATCATACACTTCAAGCACGATCTTCCAGCTTGGAGTGGGGAGGATAGGATAGGACCATCCAGAGCGAAAACGAGTTCCCCGCCAATCGGTTCGGCAAAATGCTGAATGTCGACGCCCTTTTCAGCTTGAAAAGCAGCCAGCTCCTGCAGAGTTTCGGGAGCGACCCCCTCCATGAAGCCAAGGATGTCTTCGACCATCAGAACCGGGTCTTTGATCACAAAGGCACCGGCCAGGTGCGAATCGGCGGAGACAAAATCCAGGGCACCCATCGGAGCCGGTGTGGCCAACCAGGACGCAATGCCGCGGCGCTCCCGGGCAAAAGTGAGAACGGCTCTCGTCTCTGTTGTGTCACCACTGGGCTTTCGTTCGATCAGGAAAAACCTGCTATCCAGAAGACCGGCTTCGCCCAGAGCCTGTGCCTCCTCGGGATTGATCTGCCGCGTCACAATCCGCTCCAGGTTGACCGCCACCAGAAAACCTACACCCTCTTCATAAGCTTGTGCGATCCGTTCCGAAAAAGGCGTCGGTACGGGTGTGGCGGAGGCCAGCCGCTGCAAACTCGCCCCAGCCGGTGAGGCTGCAAACAGACCCTCCCAGACCATCAGATGGAGTTCCGCCGTTGACTCGACGGAAAGCTGAGCCGGATCGCTCACCAGCCTGAGCACTTCCGTACCGGCCTCGGAGTTGGCTGCCTCCACTTCCTGTTCCAGGGCTCCAAACAAGGCTGTCGCGTCTGCTGCTTCGCTGATCAGGATCAGGTCCCCGGGTTCTGAGCTCTCGCCCATCTCGAACCAGACAACGAGTTCCGGCCCCAGTAAGTTCCCGAGGGTCTGTATTGTTCGCAGCAACTCCTCGAGCAGCGCCCGATCCTCGACCCCGCTCTGACCCCACCATTCCTGGAGTTCGGAGCTCTCCCGGACCCGCTGCTCGAACAGCTCGTAAGCCTCGACCATCCCTCCCGACAAGTTGGGAAGCGAGGCGTAAAGCACGGCATTTTTCGGAGTGAGCGCCAGCAGGCTGGTGGAAAACGTCAACCCGGGAGTCAGCGTTTCTTCCAGCTCCTCCTGCAGGGATGTCCACTGCTGGAGTAGTGCGATGTGCTCACCGAGGTTGCGGCTCCAGGCGATCTCCTTCTCCAGGGGAACGCTGGTGAGGCTCTTCCGAGTTGACATCTGCTGACCGGCCGTGAGCTCGTAGTGCTTGCCCTGTGACTCCACCGAGACGACGCCTTCGATCACCGAAATGCGCGAGCCCTTGAGGCCGCGGCTGACCGAAAACACCGTTCCTTTCACCTGGACGAGACAATCGGCCGTCGTCACCTTCAGGAATCCATCGCTCTGGGCGGCTGCCTGGACGATGATGTTGCCCCGGTGCAGATCAATCGCACGGCCGCTTCGCGTCTCCCGGATGGTCACTTCCGCCCGCTCTCCCAGCTCGATAATGGAACCGTCTCGCAGAGCCAGAACAGCCCCTGAGTCCTTGGCCGTCCTCAGATCCTTGTCTGCCATGATTCGCTGGCCGCTCTCCAGGATTTCTCCGCTTCCTCCGGAAATGTTGAAGAGGGAACCATCCAGGGCTTCAACGAAGGCAACCGGTCCCTGCGGCGCCGGCAGGAGACGCTCCCACAGCCCCAGTCGACCCAGGCCCAGGGCCACCAGCACGACTACCGCTGCCGCCAGGCCAAACCAACCTTTCTTCGGCCAGTCCGTAGACTGATAGGGGACGGACAGCGCCAATTCGACACCGTCCCGGGCGATCTTGAGCTCTCGCCGGCACGAAAGACACTCGTTGACGTGGTCTTCCAGCAGGAGACTCCTTGGTTCGCAAAGCTCATTGTTCAGGTAGGGTTTGATGAGGCCGCGAAACTCGTCGCAATCACTCACGACCCGAAGCTCAACGGGCCAGGACCTTGACTCGCCTGGATCACGACGGCTCAGCGTCATCCAGACGCGATCCGCCGCCTCTTTGACCACAACCGGATCAGCCTTCCGATCCCGGATCTCCCTGACCCCTTCATCCAGCAGTCGCTCGATTCTGTCACGCTTTCCGCTCATAGTTTTTCTCCCAGGAACTTCTCCAGTTCCTCCCGAAGGCGCTGGCGTACCCGGTGGAGTACTACCGCCACAACGCCGGGTGAGGTCTGGACTATTTCAGCGATCTCCAGGTTCTTGTAACCTTCCAGATGTCTGAGCGAAAAGATCTCAGCGGTCTGCGGACTGAGCCTGGATACGGCCGATCAAAGCCAGTCTGCCAGTTCCTTCCTCCGCTGCTCGGTCTCGGGGCTGGACTCGTCATCTTCAGCCAGCCGAACCGCAATGTCCTCCAGCGGAATTCTCCGCGACGGCTTTCTGGAGCGCAGCAGGTCAATCGAGGCATTGACTGCAGCCCGGTGAAGATAGCTGCCGAGCTCTTCTGAGCGGCTCGGGAGCGTGGGCCGTTTCATCAGCCTGATGAAGATGTTCTGGAGAACATCCTCCGCGTCGCTGCTGTTTCCGGTGACCCGATAGGCCACCTGAAAAACGCGATCGTGGTGAGCTTTGAACGCTTGCTCGAGTTCGGGCCCTGCAGGAGCCACGGACTGGCTCGACAACGCTAGCTCCACTCCGCCATCCTTTCGCTTCTCACTACTCACCAAACGTGGTCCCCTGGCCAATTCTTAACAATTGGCCGGATGTACTTCTGCCCAGCGAACGGCATCTCCGACCCGGATCCGCCCCCCTTCCAGTACTTCTGCATAGGCTCCGCCCCGCCACTTCGGCCGCATGACCTCCCGGAGCCCGGTGCAGGCCTCCTCCATACGTTCGCAGGGTCTCGTTTCTCCATTGATCCGCAGTTGGCTCTCCCCAACGGCCAGAATTCGACCCCGCGATTCCCGCAGAGAGACTCCACTCACCAGGAGATTGGCTCTTCTTACCGAGGGGTCCAGCGCAGTGGCCATTTCCGAAACCAGCTCCTCCCAGGAATCCACATCCAGAAGAGTCACCTGCCTCTTACCACCCTGGTTGGCGTTGCCCTCCAGTCCCTGCTCCGGGACCAGCACGGCCGTCTCCCGCCCGTCCATCGGCCCTCGGACAAAGCGTTTCAGCCAGATTCGTTCCAATCGGCCCGCCTGATTCCGGTTCTCCATGCTGTTCTTAACCCCCCGTGCCCACGGTTCTTAGTACTGAATACTCCTGTACCTAGGATACCCCGGGGACGATCCTTGGAGTGCGGAAGGTTGACTTCCTTTTTGTAAAGCGGCACTTGGAGTGCCGCACTCCAGGGAAACCTCGCGGAGACGGAAAACTTCCGGAACAGGGAACGTCAGGTGCTGGCCATCGGGCACACCGTCGGCATTGAAATGGCTGGGCCAGTCCACACTCGGATTGCTTGGAAAAAGGGGTCAGAGTAGACTGTCCCCTTTTTGAACCAGCAACGTGGAACGTGGAACTTCCCTAGAGAGTCTGCCGACCTGAGATGGCCCGGGACAGGGTGACTTCGTCGGCGTATTCGATGTCGCTTCCCACCGGGATCCCGAAGGCAATGCGCGATACCGTGATCTTCATGGGTTTGATCAACCGGCTCAGGTAATGGGCGGTTGCCTCGCCGTCACTGGTGGGGTTCGTGGCCAGGATCACCTCTTCCACGCCACCCGCACGGAGTCGCCGAAAGAGGCTCTCGATCTTCAGGCTGTCGGGTCCAACCCCGTTGAGAGGCGAGATGGCACCGTGGAGGACGTGGTAGGTTCCTCGATAATGGGCCCCCTTCTCGAGGGAATGAACGTTGAAGGGCTCTTCTACAACACAGATCCTGGATGAGTCGCGACCCGTATCGCTGCAGATATGGCATGGATCCTCACCGCTGATGTCATTGCAGCTGGAGCAAAGGATCAGATTTTCCTTCAGGTCGATGATGGCGTCCGCCAGCTCAGCACATTTCTGGGTCGACTGGCGAACCAGGTGGAAGGCAATCCGCTGCGCTGACTTGGATCCGATTCCGGGCAGTTTCTTGAGCTGCTCGATCAATTGAGTCAGAGGGGCCCTGGGATGCTCCATGTCCTAGTAACAGCTAGTCCTAGTAACAGCTAGCCAAGAAGGCCCCCCGCCAGTCCACTCACCTGGGTTTTGAGTTTTTCATCCGCCTTCGTCGCCGCTTCGTTGAAAGCCTTGACGATCAAGTCCTGAAGAAGTTCCGCGTCCTCCGGATCCAGAGCCTGGGGATCGATTTCGACGGTCTCGACCCGCTTTTTCCCGTCCATGACGACTCGAACCAGGCCGCCCCCGCTCGAGGCCTCGAAGCGCGCCTCGCTCATCTCGGTCTCGAGTCGCTCCTGCATGGTCTGGGCCTGCTTCATCATTTCCTGGAGCTTCTTCATCTTCACTTGCCGCCCTCTGCCTCCACAATATACTTCCCGGGGAAGGCCTTGAGAAACTCCTGCACGGCCGGCTCATCCACAGGTTCCGGGCGGTCCCGCCCCCCATCGTCGTTCAGGAGTGTAACCTCGACCCTGGCTTCCCTCTCTGTCACCTCCGAGCACAGCTTCGCCAGATATTCCTGCATCTCGGGCTCGACCATCCGGTAGTGGAAGGCTGCGCTCTGTTCAAAAACGATTCTGAGAGTACCCTCCTCGTGTGTCATTTCCCGGGCGCGGCTCAGCGTGGCATGCAAAGGCAGATTCTCCTTCTGCAGGCGGAAGAGCAGCCGATCAACGACCTCTCCGCTTGCAGAGGAGGGTTGCTTCTTCTCTTCGGGTTCAGCCTCCGCCGTCCGGCTGGGCCGGACCGGGGTCTCGGAGGGGGGGCTTTGGGCAGACCGGGTACCGCTCGATTCCCCTGACTGGAGGTTGGAGATCGCCTCCTCGAGGTCGGGCAGGCCGGCCAGTTCGACCAGTCTCATCAGGGCCATTTCCAGATGCAGGTGAGGGTTGTGATGGAGGCGCATCTCGTCTTCCACGCGCACCAGCAGGTCGTAGAACCGAATCAGTTCCAGGTGACTGATTCCTTCGGACTGGGAGACCAGGTCCTGGCGGAAACTGTCGGGTAACTGCAGAAGTCGCTCGTCCCATCCTGCAATCTTGCACACGGTCAGGTTGCGCACATGCAGGAGCAGTTTTCGAACCACGTTCTGAGCTTCTACTCCGCTCTCCGCCAGCTGGTTGAGTCGGGGCAGCAGTTCCTCGCGATCCCGGGAGACCACCTTCTCGATCAGGTCGATGACCACACGGTCATCGAGAACCCCCAGCAGGTTCATGACATCCTGGTCTTCGACCGCCGAGCCGGCAAAGGCCAGAATCCGATCCAGAGCAGACAATCCGTCCCGCATGCTGCCCTGCGCAGTGGAGGCGATTGCCTGCAGAGCATAGTCGGAGAGTTCCGCCTTTTCCTCATCGCAGATCTGGCGTAGTCGCTGCACAATGATCGAAAAGGGGATGCGTTTGAACTCGAAGTGCTGGCAACGGGAGGCGATGGTCTCCGGAATCTTGTGAAACTCAGTCGTCGCCAGTACGAACTTGACGTGGGAAGGCGGTTCTTCAAGGGTCTTCAGGAGAGCATTGAAAGCCCCTTTGGACAGCATGTGAACTTCGTCGATGATGAAGATCTTGAATCGATCGCGGGCTGCCTGGTAGCGAACGCTCTCCCGGATCTCGCGGATGCTGTCGATACCCGTGTTGGAAGCAGCGTCGATCTCCAGAACATCCAGGCTGTTGGAGGCGGCGATCTCGCGGCAGGAATCGCACTCACCACAGGGATCTTCCGAAATCCCCCGCTGGCAATTCAGCGCCATGGCCAGGATGCGGGCGGTCGATGTCTTTCCGACCCCTCGCACACCGGAAAAAAGGAAGGCGTGGGCCACGCGATCGTGGCCGATGGCATTCTTCAGAGTACGCGTGACCGCTTCCTGCCCGACCACCTTGTCAAAGGATTGGGGACGCCATTTTCTTGCCAGCACCTGATAGGACATTGGACCTCAACACCCCTGCCTGCAGGGGAAACCCGGTCGGGCGACAATTCTTGATCAGGTTTCGGGAGACCTGCGGCACACGAAGCGATCCCCTTAATGCTGCTTCCTTCCGGATCTGACATGGTTCGGGGGGCCCGTTGCACAGGGCCCGAAACCTGCTACAAGCGGGGTACCGCTGACCCCACAGAAGGAATGATACACCAGCCAGTACTGCCTTGCAGAAACAGTGCTCAGCAGACTGCTGAAAGGACACCAGTTGCCTTGACTTTGCCGACCACCCTTCGGTGTAATGAAACCGCTTTCCGACTTATGGAGGAGTACCGAAGTGGACGTAACGGGCCCGACTCGAAATCGGGTTGCCCGGTGAAGAGCCGGGCACGTGGGTTCGAATCCCACCTCCTCCGAATCGACCCGGGAGAGGTGTCCGAGTGGCCTAAGGAGCACGCTTGGAAAGCGTGTGTACGGGGAACCGTACCGAGGGTTCGAATCCCTCCCTCTCCGCCACCCACTTATCTCGTTGATATTACTGCGTTATTCTCAATTCTCTAACCAGATTGTCTTTAATTTTCAGGCGTTTACGGGCACTTTGGCAATGGACCTCCATTGAAAGAGACGCGTCGTTGCGGTGTGGCGCGCCGTTTCTGCGCCATCGTCTCTCAAGCCCTTTTCAGTGGTCCGTCTTTTCGACGTCCAAAACGGTTGACGCAGCTCTCTACGACCTGCATCCAGCGACAGAACCGGCCGGCTTGGGATGGACCGGAGGTCAAGCGTGCTTGAACCCAAGCCGCTTTCGCTGGGCTTCCCACCTGAACGGCAGGCGGGTGTTCTTCATGAGCGTGTTCGCGGTCAGCCCAGGCGGTTGCTGCCCGTCGACGATGGCGGTGACGATGTCCGGGGCAAGGTAGGCAAGCCGCAGCAACCGGGTGACATAGGAGGGTGAGACGCCTTCGGCCTCGGCGATCCGCTGCAGGGTGAGATCGGGGTTTTGCTCCAATCGATCCTGGATGGCGAAGGCGCGCAGCAGCAGCCGGATCAGGCCCGGGGCGCACTTGGCATTGTTGCGGGCGCCGGGGACGACTAGTTTCATGCCCGTGCCAGCGCGCTTAAGGGCGATTGGAATATCCAGGATGATCGGATGTTTGGCTGGCTGAGCGTCCTGCCTCGATCTTTTTATTGAGACGACGTCCGGTCCTGCCAGGAGGGTGGCTAGGGCCCGCTCGCCGTCGATCTCGATCACGATGCGGGCGGACTCGACGATCACCCGCCGGAGAAGCGCATTGAGATAGGCCTTGGCCTGGTGCGGTTTCAGCTCAGGCCACCGGTCCGCGAGCGATTGCGCCTGGGTGATCAAGCTGGCATGAGCCGATGCCTCTTGAGGGTCTCCATCGATGACAGCGCTGATCGCGGCCGCATCAGCGAGCCAGTCCCTGAGACGGACAGTAACGAGGCCTTCGAGATCCGCCGCCGGGAGGCGCCACCCCTTGCGGCCGGCTCGCTTGCCCTCGAGGATGAGATGGCGGGAGACGTAGTAGCGATAGCGCCGTCCCTTCTTGACGGCATGGCTGGGTGAGAGGCCCTCGCCCTGCTCGTCAACGACAAGCCCCGTCAGCAGGCTCGGTTGCCGGGTCCCTTCTCGGCGCTCGCCCTTCGTGTTGGCGGCCAGGGTGGCTTGAACCTCATCCCACAGCGCTTCATCGACAATGGCCTCATGCTGGCCGGGATAGGCCTTGTCCTTGTGCACCATCTCGCCCCGGTAGAGGCGATTGTGGAGCAGGTGATACAACGCCCCGCGGTTGATGGGTTTGCCGCCGACAATACTGCCGTCGCGCCTCACTCGCCGCTTGCTGGTGACGCCTTCGGCGGCGAGCCGGTCGCGCAGTTCACGCACGGATTCGATTTCCCGGTACTGGCGGAAGATAGACCGGACCGTTTCGGCCTCGGCCTTGTTGACGATGAGCTTTTTGTCCTTCACATCGTAGCCCAAGGGCGGGTTGCCGCCCATCCACATCCCCTTCTTCTTCGAGGCGGCGATCTTGTCGCGGATGCGTTCGCCCGTGACCTCGCGCTCGAACTGGGCGAAGGAGAGCAGGACGTTCAAGGTCAGACGCCCCATCGAGGTGGTGGTGTTGAACTGCTGGGTGACGGAGACGAAGGAGACCGCTTTTCGATCAAAAATCTCCACAAGCCGGGCAAAATCCGACAGCGTCCGGGTCAGCCGGTCGACCTTGTAGACGACGATCGTGTCGATCCGCCCGACCTCGACATCGGCGAGCAGGCGTTGCAACGCCGGGCGCTGCAGGGTGGCGCCGGAGACACCGCCATCGTCGTAACAGGTGGGCAGCACGATCCAGCCCTCGTGCTTCTGGCTCGCGATATAGGCCTCGCAGGCCTCCCGCTGCGCCTGCAGCGAGTTGAAGTCCTGTTCAAGGCCTTCTTCGGAGGATTTGCGGGTGTAGATGGCGCAGCGCACCGTGGCCAGACTCCTCGCCCGTGGTGATTTCCGATGCTCAGCCATGCTCCGCCGCCGATGCGCTCTCGCCTGAAGGCCGCAGGCCGAAGAAGCGAGGACCGGACCAGTGCGCGCCCGTGATGCGTTGGGCGATAGCGGTCAAGGAACCATAGGCCTCCCCGTCGTAATCGAAGCCGCTTTCCGTCGCGGTGACGACATGGGTGCGGCCTCGCCATTCGCGCACCAGCCGTGTGCCGGGGCGCACCTTGGTGCCGTTGTCGGGGGCGACCCGACCGGTCTCGGCGAAGGTCTGAGCCAGGGCCCGAAGCCGCCGCCGCGCCGCCTTGGAGAGCCCTCCATGGACCTGTTCCTGGAGCTTATAGGCGATGCCGCGCATCAGCAGGTCACGGCTGAGTCGCCGGGGCGGGGGCACCCGGTAATAGCGCCGCCATGCATCGCGCAGCGCCGGCAGGTCCATCTCCTGGATCTCGGTCATCTGGGTCTCGATCGTCGGCATCTTGTGGCCTCCTCCGGGCAGGCTCGTCATCGATGATTGCCGCCCGGGTCACCTCCATTGACGCTCCGTTGCCCGGTGGAAATCCAGTCCGAAAGTGAAGATCAATCGTGCTGGGGGAGGATGGGCGAGCAGACCAACACGTCTGAGGCGAACTCCCTCCCCCGGACCGCCGCCTCAACACGCTCATCGTCGTCAGAAACAGCGGGTTTCAGAACGTTGGAGTCAACCCTCCATGGGTACCAGGATGGGAGCCACGGTGGAGATCCGGCGGTGCCTGCGTTGCCGGCCCCGCTGCCAACCGAGAAACTGCGTGACGCTGTCGACCTGATCGTCGTGCCGGCTGTTGGGAAAGGCGAGCAGCTCATTGAGAAACTCGCCCAGCCAGGGCGCGTGCCTGGGAAGGATAACTCGTCCCGACTCGAAATCCGTCAATTGAGCCTCGGTGCGCGACAGCTTGTCGCCCTCCGGCTGAATGCCGATGGGAGCCGGCACACGCGCGTCGCCGTTGTGGCGCAGCTCCTGAACCAGGTGCAGCCCCGGCCCCGCCTTTTCGATCAGGATCGTGTTTACGCGTTGAGCCAGGGCCCGCTGGACGATGGCGCGCTTGACGCCCGGGTAATCCAGCTGGCCGCGCCACACCTCGACCAGGTAGCAGGTTTGCCGGTGCACCGCCCAGGTCGTGCACACAGAGTAATCGCTGCTCTTGTTGACCGTCGTGGCCACGTCCCAGCTTTGCACGATCTGCCAGCCGGTGTCCCGCTCCGGTAGCTGGTCGTAGTACTTCAGCCATTCTCTTTTGATCAGATTGCCCTCATGGGGCACGGGTCTTTGCTGGTATTGCGCGGAAAAGGTGAGACTACCGACTTCCTCCTTGATGCGCATCAGCGTCTGAAGCGATTCCCGCCCGGGATGGAGCACATCGCCGCGCTTGCGATCGTGGGTATGTTCCGGCCCCAGGGCGATCGATTGGTCCTCCTCGGCGATGGCCGGAAGATTCAAATGATGCCACGTGCCGCTTTGAAGCAAATGGCCGGCGAGATCGTCCTCGTGCAGCCGCTGCATGAGGACGATCATCACATCGCGCTCCTTGTCGTTGAGGCGGGAGACCAGGGCCGTCGTATACCATTCGTTGACATCGTCGCGGACGGTCTTGGAGCTGGCGTCCCCGGCCTTGAGCGGATCGTCGATAATAATCATGTCCGCGCCCCGTCCGGTCAGGGTGCCGCCGATGGAGGTCGCCAGGCGGCCCCCGCCCGCGGTGGTCACGCACTCGATCCCGGTGTCTTTGCTAAGCCGCATGCCCGGAAAAAGGGCGCGGTACCAGCCGCTGTTGACGACCTGCCGGAATTGCCGGGCCAGCGCGACCGCCAGGGCGTCGGAATAGCTCACGCAGATGAAGCGCAGCTTGGGGTTGCGGCCCAAGGCCCAGGCGACGAAAGCGACGGATGCGCAGATCGATTTCAGGGAGCGGGGCGGTTGCGTGATGATCAGGCGCCGGCACTTGCGATCCAAGCAACGGCCCAATTGATAGGCGCTGGCTTCAATGTGCCAGTTGTGCTGGTATCTGTCCTCCGGCGAGACCGTCTGGAACGCTTTCTGGATGAACGCCGCCAGATCCGACCGCATCGCGGCCGCCAGGACGCTCGCGTCAGGCATCGCCGGGCTCCTCCGGTTCGTTCGCTTCAGCATTTGTCCCCTGACGCAAAACCCGCTCTCGGTAGTTTTCGAGAATCTCTTGATCCGACGCGCCCAATACGCCGCCGGCGGCCGTGGCCAGCTCTTCCGCGTTGTAGGCTTGCGCGAGCTCCAGCAGGAGATCCAGCGATCGGGTATCCCCCTTGAGCGCCTTCTCACGCAAGCGCAGGAGCACCCCTTCTTGGGTCGACACGGTCTGCGGCTTGCCATCCTTGACAAGCCGAATGGGGGTCTCAAGCGTCTTTTTCACGTCGCTCTTGAAGTTGCGCGCCTTGGCGGGACGGCCCTTGGGATTGCCCGATTGGCCGGGCTTGAACCGCGTTGTCTTGGGCGGTCTGCGGTAGCCGACTTCGTACTCTCCAGCCATCGTCATGAATCCGTTGCATTTTGTCGGGAGGTGTCGGTCGACCGGCGGCTTGGCCGGATCTCGGCGAAGGTCGTCCCGCTGGCAGCGTGAACCACAGAGTGACCGGTCAGCCGCTCGTAGCGCTCGATGGCGACGTCGACGTACTTTGGGTCCAGCTCGATGCCGAACCCGCGCCGCCCGGTGCGCTCGGCCGCGATCAACGTCGAGCCCGAGCCGGCGAAGCCATCCAGTACGATTCCGCCGCATCTTGAGCAATCCCTGATCGCGTCGGCGATCATCGCCACCGGCTTGACCGTCGGATGCAGAGCGAGATCGTCCAGACGGTCCGGCCCGAAGGCATTGACGCCCGCATACTCCCAAACGTTGGTCCGGTTCCTCCCGTGGCGGCCGAGTTCGATGTTGTTGATGTGGGGCGCCGCGCCATGCTTGAAAACGAAGACCAGTTCGTGCCGCGAACGGTAGAGCGAGCCCATACCGCCGTTGGTCTTGCTCCAAACGCACAGATTCTTGAGCTCCGAATAGACCGATTGGCCGGCCGCGAGCACCTCGCCGAGATGACGCCAGTCCATGCACACATAGTGGATCGAGCCATCGCGGCTATGCTCGGCAAGGTTTCGAAACGCTTTCCCCAGAAAATCCGTATAGGCCCGCTCGGACATCTCGCCCGAGGCCATGACGAACTCTCCATGGCGCGCCTGGCCTCTGCCGCAGACGTTGCCGCGGATCGGCACGTTGTAGGGCGGGTCGGTGAAAACCAGCCCGGCCTTCTCCCCGCCCAGCAGCCGCTCGAACGCAGAAGGATCCCTGGCGTCGGCGCACAGCAACCGGTGGGCCCCCAGGCGCCACAGGTCGCCGATGCGCGAAACCGGCGGCGCGTCGTCGATAGCGGGCAGCTTGTCGGCCGGATCCGTCTCTTCGCCCGACCGCGCCTCATCGAGTAGGAGATCGATCTCGGCCGTCTCAAAACCGGTGAGCGTGACGTCGAAACCCAGCGTCAGGTCCGTCAGGAACCGAAGCTCCTCGGTTAACAGCTCGCTGTCCCACCCGGCGTTCTCCGCCAGCTTGTTGTCCGCGATGACGTAAGCGCGCTTTTGCGCCTCGGTCAGGTCGCCAATGCGGATCGTGGGAACCTGACGGATGCCGAGCAACTTCGCCGCCTCCAGCCGCCCATGCCCGGCCATCACGCTTCCCTTCTCGTCGACCAAGATCGGGTTGGTGAAACCGAACGCGCGGATGCTGTCGGCGATCTGCCGGATCTGCCGTTTACTATGGGTCCGCGGATTGCGCGCGTCAGGCTGGAGGGCCGATATCGACTGATAGGTGATCGACGGCCGGCTGGGGACGCAATCGGACGTCGAGCGCGTCGGGGTTTCCGCTTTCGCTGTTTCCTTCATCAAAAACCTGGTACTGTCCACAGGGTCTCGACCTCCAGCTCATCGAGTACAACCGTAAGCCCCGATGCGTGGTCGGCATCGGGATGAGTATTCACGATGTGATGGACTGTGTTGGTGTCGTAATACTTCCGAATGTGATTGACAAGCGCTTGACCACTTTCCTGGGTCCCACCGTCGATCACCATGATCTGGTTCCCGAGAGTGTTGTCTTGATATCGTAGCGCAATGGCATCGCCGCTGCGTTCGCTGTTTCCGACAGGAAGGAAGTCGATTTCATAGCCGATAATCGCCATTCCAATGTCTCCTTTCGTGCAATTTGCTGGACGCGACCTCGATGCCGCAAGATGCAAGATGTAGATGGGTAGTCAATTCTCAATTTCAATTGTCGATGGCAACAAGCGCACAGGATTTGTGGCAGGCAGGATCCCGACTCCGCGTTCCTGTGTGCCCGGCACTCTAGCGAATCTAGCCAGCAAACATAGGCTTTCCACTGCGGCGTTCGCCGCCGATTGTTTTCTATGATGTGGGGCGCATGCGGATGGAATAGGTCGCTTTCCATGG
>CBDBGQ010000053.1:0-357655 GCA_965205345.1 Acidobacteriota bacterium
AAGTCCTCCGCCCTCAACAACACTTCCCTGAAGAAGCACCAGATTTTCATAGAAGATCCGGTTCGGGCCCACCACAAATACTTCGGCTCCAGGCTTGGCTTCTTTCAGTCCAAAACACTTGAGTTCCCAGTCGTTGGGTTCTTCCTTGACAACCTCGTCCTTACCGACGAGAAAATCCAGACGAACATCACCTTTGGCCGCATTCTCCAGAAGAGGCCATTTTGAAGCATCCAGGGGTTCACCAAGCAGCGTGCATAGAGCGAAGAAGGACTGCATCCGGTCTGAATCTAGCTCCCTTGCCTGAGGAGGATCTCTTTTGGTTTGAGAGAAAAAGAAATGCTTGACGATCCCTCTCTCAAATTCAGTGAACTGAGTTTTCACTGGATCACGCCCAACGCTGCGCGCGCCTGCAGCTAACTCATTCATTTCCGACAGTCTTAGCATCTCTTCTCCTTTCATCCAGCCCAGTGCGATTCCACAAGAACGCGGCTGGGCCTCCGTTCACTGCTTTGGGAAATGCTTCGCCGGGGGATGGAGACGGAGGAGACGCCCGCGCTTGGGCCCACACTCGATAGGGCCGAAGCGTTTTACGGCGTCATCAGAGCGTCTATATCACGACCACCATAAAGAATTCTGAGAAACGTCACCGTAGTCCTTCCGACATGAAAAGCGATGGTTACCCTCCGCTCGAAACCGACGACTCGCAGGCCAGGAAAAAGATCATCCCGACGTATACCCCGTTCCGGAAATTCTGAGAACTTCCGGCAATAGGTCTCGATGCGTTCGACATAAACCATAGCACGATCCCGATCACCACGCTCGGTGATAAACAGGTAAAGATTCTTGAGATCGTCGCTGGCTTCAGGTGCGAAGACTACTTTATGCACCGTTTCCGGAATCCTTTAGGCTCCCGGCATGAAGATCTCGGATATCACCGAAAACCCGATCGGCGGAGATTGCGCGGTCGGGATCGGCCTGCATCGCAGCAGCGACCGGAACGACTTCCTCGCGCAACCAGCGTTCGACGGCAGCGTCGCGTTCTTGCAAAGCGCGTAGGCCGGCGCGGATCACTTCGCTACTCGTGGCGTAGGTGCCGGAGGCAACGAGATTATCGATATACCTTGCCTGTTCGCCGGGCAGACTGAATGTTCGTCTATGGGTAGCTGCCATCGTGAAACCTCCAATAGAGATGAGTATCCTTACAGTATGATAATATCATACTGTATTCCGGCGTTGCGCGCGGGGGGTCCGGTAACCGTATACCCCCAGGGGGTACTGTCAAGTTAACCGATTTGGTACCTACTCAGCGCCTTGGCCACTCTCTAAGTTGTTGATTCTACGTTCGACCGACGACCGATTTCTCCTCCAAAACCCGAAATTCTACTTAACTTGACAGTACCCTCTCAGGAGAAGGAATATGGCACGGCGGGGCGTGGTTTAAGGATTATGAGCCATTTGGGCCGGAACCAGACTTCAGTGATCATAGGTATCACAAAAAAAGCCAGCCTCATGGGCGTGCAGATTTTATCTATGTCCGTCAGGAAGGATAGTATCCCGGCGATCGTTCTCGCTAAGTCCTGTTTCGAACAGTACCTGAATCCAGACGCCGTTGTGCAGGCAGACTAGCCAGTGCGATAGCAGAGTATCGCACCAGTAGCCGAGAAATGGTGGCGGGATGGGTCTTGAACAGGTTCGCCATCACAGGGGCCGTTTTCTCGCCGCAGAAAACCATCTCTGGATCTTAGATTCTGGGGTGAGCATGGGTGGTCGGACTCCGTCCTAAACCGGATATCTATCATCTAGCCGCATCAAATCATCCGCTTCGTAGATGTTTTTCGCGGCCATGTCGTCAATCAGATCGAGGAATCTCGTACGAAGCTCCGGCCGATTTTCGGAATTCACATATTCCCGTTTCAGAGCTTTCTGGATCTGGTGCATGGAACGGAACTTGAGATCTTCCTGATCCCAGACGAGTCTTTCTCCGATTTCGACGACGAGTTCTGTGACATCTTGGGATGTTGCTTCCAGGGCCAGGATGATCCAATAAGGCGCTTCTTTGAAGGCGGGCGATCGGACGAATGCCTGCGCCATATCCATAAAATGCGGAAAATCATCGCTTGGTATTTTCTGGAACACGTCTGCGGCGGCTTTCCTGACCTCAGGGATTCCATGGGAGAAAAACTGTTCGAGCTCTGCGATCGCCAAATCTCGGAATTCGGTGGACACGGCGAAATCGCAAAGGATCGATGCCCAAAGCTTGGTGTGAGCAGGCGATTTCCGCTCAATATCCGGAAATCGATCTGTTGAGTTGCCCTGCCGCAACCGTTCGGCAAGCGCCCACCATGTTCCGATCAGATCCAAATTCCTGTCCGGTGAGTCAATCATCCTTCCCATCAACTCCAAGGCAAGGTCCGGCAAATCGCGCTCAATGTAGGGGAAAAGATGGACTCCCATATGGGTTGCAAGCACCGCGAGGGCAGACGCATCGTCCTGTTCCTTGGAGAGGGGTAAGGTAAGACGGCGAAGGCATACGCCAAACCGGGCCGAATCAAGACCGAAAAGTGGGACAAGGGTGTAAAGCATCATCGCTCGCACCGGTGCGAAGGTTTCTTCGCCGATCCGGCGTTCGACAAGAGTCCAGATCTCAGCGGCGTGGTGTGGATGGTTCCGAACCATTTGCCCCAAAACCTCCCATGCGACACCGCGAGCCGAATTGATCCCGCTAAGAACAAGAGGAGTATTGACGGGAACGAGATCACCGATAGAGGGAAATGGTTCCGTATGTTTCTTGAGGCCGGACATCCGCGTCTCGCTTGCCTCTCCGTGTTCCGCGTACCAAAGCAATGCATCGAAAACATCACCCTCCCGAGCACAAGCGGGATGGCTTTTGACAAGATGGACGATTTGCAGTCCGAATGGCCGGTTTCGATGGGCATGTGCCGCGCGCAGAGCCGCAATCGTAGCGTCTTCATCCACCTGTTCAGCGCCGCCCAGCCCTTGGAGCAGATGTTGGCCATATCTCGGATTGGCACTCTCGGGCAACCGCAGGAAGAAGCGCGCGAACCGCCCTGGATCGGATTTGGCGCAATCTCCCAATTCTCGTGCAAGTTCTAACGCTCCACCGACAATTTCCCCCTTCCCGAGTTGCGTTCTCGCATTTCTGTTCCAATTTTTTTGGATCGCAACAAGCCATTGATCGTCCGTCATTTTGCGGGTCCCATCCGACGGGATCGGTGAACCCAAAAACCCCCGTGTGACACCGTGTGGCGTTGGAATTTCCTCAGTAGAAAACTTCCGTTCCAATTCCGCCAGTCGCTTCTTCCCCCGCGAGGAAAGCAGATCATGTCCGATTGTCTTCAAGACACACCATTCGATGTGACCGGAACGTGCCACGATTGCCAAAACGTGGCGCTTTGTCCAATAGGGTTCAACCTCTCCCTGCTCCTTGATTTCGTGCAGCATTTTCTTGGCTCGATCATGCTCTGGACGGTGCCGAAACACCCTTTCCTCAATGGCCTGGATGGGCAGGCATCCCGCTTTGACGACCGAACACGATGCTTTGGCAAATGACTTCCATTCAGCTCCTTGCAACCCCCCCGAAAAAAGATACTGCTCGTCAAGCAACGCCTCAAAGCGATGCCCCAAGGCGTCTGGATTCGAGCGGATCGTTTCGAGATGCAAATACAGCAATACCTGATGGAGGGCCGGAGAGAGTTGATCGAGATGGGCTTCCGCTTCTGGCGCCGACGTTTTCGCAAGCATCTTAAAAGCATTGCGGTAAAGGAAAACCAATGTTTCGGGGCCCCTCTCGGTGCCCGTTTCGTAAAAAACAGAGAGGCCGTAACCGGAAGAATTCTCGTTCAAATCAATTCGAACGAATTCGACAAGCGCCGGAAGCATTCCTTCCAGAAAGACGGCCGGTGCCTTTCCGGCCAAATCTGCCAGATCGGCTGTGTCAATTTCTTCCGCTTCGTGGTAGGTGAACGGATGCTTACCCGGGTAATGCGCGAGCCATTGATTAAAGAGGGTCCGCAGGATTTTCGAGGATGCCCTGGGCTCTGTCTCGCACAGGCCGGGCAATAGCCCCACCATCCGCTGCCACCTGGCTTCCAGAAAAAGATTGCTGGGCTCGGAATCGATGACATCGCATAGCAAAGCAATCAGTGAGCTATCCGCGGGCATCGGGTGTACGGAGCCAAACCATTCGGTAAGATGATCGATCCGCGTGGGGTCGCGATTCCACCAGTTTCTCAAGAGTGCGGTGATCGGTTCTGGGCGTTTGTCGGCAATGCGGCTTAACCACCACCACAGGTCTCGTCGGCGGTGTTCTGACGCAGTAGCGAGTATGCTGGAAAGTTCGCCGTCTTCGTTCAGAAGATCGAACCAGGATTCCGATGCGAAAAGCGCTTTTCGCATCAATACAGGAAACTCTTCACCATTATCGTCAAGCTGCTGGATAACTTTCAGTTCGTCTCGTGTGGCGCTGTCGAGGGAGGCAAGCCACTGCGCCACCGCATGCTTGATGTGGGTCCGGATTTTGGGATGGGTCAGAACGGTTTCCAGAACTTCCAGATAGCGGAGTTTATCGATGTCCCGCATCGAGTTCAGTATCTGGCGCACCTGGGTACGCCGGAAAAGATGCTGCTCGGTCAAGGTAAGGAAATCGGCGATGTTGAGGTTGGATCGGGCGAAGGTCCGCGCAAAAATGAAATCGACAAAACTTTCGTGAAAGAACGCTAGCCGGTGTTGCTCATCGAAGATAAGGCCTTCCGAGGACAGCCAATCTTTTGCGCCATCGAAGTCATCTAGAACAGAGTCCGGGCAACTTAACTCCTGCTTACCGCTCATCCATTCGGCCATAGCGTATAACGGAGCTTGGACGCTCCATCCGACGTTGCGGGCCCTTCTGAGATCGCGGGTTTTCTTTTCGAGCAGTCTTTGCATCAGTTCTGTGCTGGAGGTGAAGCAGAATTCCGGATCGCCAATCTCCATAAAGACGGAAAGATTGAGGGGAAGGGACAGTAGTCTCCGCTGGCCTTCTGTAAGGCCCTCCGTCTCGACTCCGGCACGTTCGAGGATTGGTGCCACGTCACGTTCCCATGATAGATGCGGCACCTGCACCTGCTTAGCTCGGTGTTCCCATTCCAGCTCACGGTATTGAGGGTCGTTCTCTAGATCGAAGCTGCGGCACACCAGAAGACATCTAACATCCCCGTAGTACAGAGTTTCCCGGACCAATTCGAGCAGGATGTTCTTAATGGCACCGGTTCGTCCGGAAATCTCGCTCACCGCGTCGATCTGGTCAACGATCAGAACGGAATTACCGCCACCAGCCAGATTTACCAGAGCACTTATGGGGCTCTCCTCACGATCCAGAACATCGGAACCTACTGCGGTTCTTGTCCCGCAGGAAAGGTAGCGATCGATCCTAAAAGCGAGGTGAGGGATCGAGCTGGCCCTCAAGCTAGTCATGATTTCTCGCACGACCCCGGACTTGCCGCTGCCTGTTTCTCCGGTCAGAAGGATTAGGGACGGTCCATCCGCTGCCTGTAATTCGGCAAGAACGACGCTGGCTTCGGCTCTCGGAATCTTTTGGCCCGCTATGCCAAAAGGCGTGTAGCTATCCAAGTATCGCTGATTGGCAGCGTTGACGCTCTCGTGAAGCGTTGGATCGAGGACCGTATGACGAAACGTGAAAGGACTGCTTTCACGGATCCATCCGCGCGCTATTTCCGTTGTGATTGTATTATTCAGGTTGTTGAGCAAATAATCCGATAGGGATGCGAAGATATCCGCGGCGCCCCTCAGCAAATGGCGACCAGGCATGACGATGGTTTCGTCTAGCGTCTGCCTGGACTCCGTTCGGAACTCACAACGGCTCAGCCATTCGAACACATCTCTTTCAGCGGCATCCCATATTTTCGCCAGATCGTGAAACGACGCTTTATCCTTCTCGGAAACCGCATTCAGGTACTCATGCACATCGTTCGCCATCTGGGCCTTGTCGCAGAGTTCCCGCATTTGTCTAGCCGGGTCTTGAGAGACGAATACGCATTTGGCGGTGGCATCTGCCGATAGACGCCTCTTGAAAGCCTCCATCACGCCTTCTTTTTTGAGCGCGTTCAGGGTCCAGTTACCGCTCGGAGCGGTGATCTTTGTCTGGTGCCACTCGCTATGGTTCGGGCGGCGGAGTTCGAACTCGAACCCGTGAAAGTCTTTCGGTAGACCCTCATATCGTATCGAGGTTGCGCGGCCCTCAACGACCTCAAGGAGCTTGCACACCGCCCACTTCCGTTCGTATTCGTTACCCAACTTGTCGGCGATGCCGCCCGGGAACATTTTTCTAATCCTCCGCCGGAAATGCTGTGGCAGCCTCTGCGTGATGCGACACCGCCCGGATAGTCTTCCGCTCTGCTACAACCGTAACATAGGCGCTCTTACATCGAATGTCAGGCTGCTAGCAAATATTCTGAGCCGCCTGCTATCACCACTTCCATACTTGTATCTACCCGAAGGGAAAGGCTGGAGCCACGAGGCAGGCGGCGCCGTCCCGGCTGTGCAACGCGAGTTGGCGGAGCACCGTCTTGAGAAACGCCGTGAACTCCGCTTCGGACATCTCGCCCGCGGGTACTGTCTACCATAGCATTCTGAGAGAAATAGGATTTAAGAAGAATCTATCCAGCAGGGTTGTGCGGACGGAGTGTGCCCGCCGGAACGGATGGGCTGGTCCAGGTTTCGGAAAAAAGCTAAGCTGGAGTCGGGAGAACGAGGTGTGGCTTGCTCTGTCAGTCCGTGAGGAGTGACTCAACTTGAACTGCCGCCTCGTTCCCCGTTTCCTCATCCAAAGATTGCTTCCGGGATGGTGCCGAAGTGGCTTCAATGGTAGACGTGTGTTTTTGGATGAGCCCCAGTCTTTCAAAAGCAATGAGGAAAGGAGGCAAATGACAAAATCAACGATTCGAGTAGCTATTGATGTGGGCAGCAAAAGTCACTGGGTGGGAGTTGGCCTGTCGGAAGGCCAGGTTCTGGAAAGGTTTAGTATTGCTCACAACCAGAAAGGTTTTGAGCATTTTTTCCGTCGAGTGGAGCTGCACCGCCAGCGTCTGGAGCGACCTGTGGAGGTGGCCATGGAAGGCTACAACGGATGGGCCCGGCCCTTGGATCAGCAGATTCAGCAACGGGGCTACAGGTTGTTGAATGTCAATAACCTGAAGCTGGCTCGCTTCAAAGAGATTTTTCCCGCCCCGGCCAAAAACGACCACATTGACACCGATAAGATGCTGGAGCTGTTTCAGCTGGGAGACACGTTAGCGCGGGCCAAGAACGTGATCCAGGAGGTCAAGCCGGTCCCGGAAGAAAACCGACAGCTGAAACGATTGACACGACGGCGCCGGCAGTTGGTGGTCGAGAAGGTGCGCTTGGGCAATCGCTTGAAGGCCGACCTGCAGGCGGTCTGTCCCGAGTTGGCAGACCTGACCGGGTCGATCGACAACCGCTGGTTCTTGAGTTTTATGACGGCCCGAAAGAATCTGAGACAGCTGAGCCGGCTACGGCGCAACAGTGTATTGAAGATCAAAGGGATCGGTTCGTTTTACGCTGACATCATCCAAAGCTGGCAGAAAGACGCTTGCTTTTCAGCGGAGGTGCTGTGGGTGGGGGAGATGATCCACAACGATGCCCGACGGATGCTGGAATTGCTCGAGCAGATTGGCCAGTTGGAGCAAGCCATCGAGCCCCTGACTCAGAGCTCCGAAATGGCCCAAAGGATCGGTAGTATCCCCGGCTTTGGAATCATCTGCAGCGCAGAGCTGGCGGGTGAGATCGGCACACTGGAGCGCTTTGCCGGCGAAGCGAGCCTGGCGCTGTACCTGGGGATGGCCACTTTGGACAACTCCTCAAGCTCCACGGAAGGAACTCGACGAACCCGTCATGTGAACCACCGCACTCGCCAGGCCATGATGGCGGCTGTGGCGCGGCATCTGCGCGAGGTTCCCCAGTCACAGACCTACTACGACAAGAAGAGAGCCGAAGGCAAGAAACACAACCAAGCTATCCGATCCCTGGCCCGTCATCTGATTCGAGTGTTGTGGAAAATGCTCACTGAGAACCGCGACTACGAGATCCGCTCATGAAAAAAACGCTTGATAATTCTACCGGGATGTTCAAGTTAACCGATTTGGGGTACTGTCAAGTTAAGTAGAATTCTTGGGTTTTGGAGGCGAAATCGGTCGGCGCTCGAACGTAAAATCAACAACTTATGGAGTGTCTAGGGCGCTGAGTAGGTCCACAAATCGGTTAACTTGACAGTACCTCCCGAGCTGTTCCGCCAACTCCCGCGTCAGCTCCACTGCTTCACCGGTCGCGAGCGCCTTCCCAAATTCATCCTCGGTTTCGATAGATAGCACCACCTCGCCGTCTCTCCTTTCTTGCGAATCATGGGTTTCCTTTCCGTGTTTTCCCGCTAGGCCCAGGCCCGGACCGCTCATAAAAAACGCCCCCATTATACCGGGCGATGTGGACCGGAGCAGCGGGCAGGTCACCGGCTCCGGGCGGCCATCGACACCTTGAGCCCCGCTCGACCCCGTAGACCGCCTACACCCCGCGTTCGTCTCTCGCCCGCGTACGTAGTTCCTCAAGCCCTTTCCCAAATCCGTAAAACGTGAATAAGGCGTGAATTATGTCGAGTGTTGGGTGCTTTGCCGAGTGTTGCACCCATCCCCATTCAATCTTGTCCGGACTGTGGTTTTCGACCTTTACATGGAACACTATGTTCCGGAATTCCCGAAGCAGCCGATATGTTTTCCCTGTTGGGATGGACTGCGCCATCCATCCTGGCACTCGTACTTTGTGGCTTTGAACCATCTTGCTGTAGGTCCGTAATGGCTCATGGATCATTGCGAGCGCTACGCGTTCCAATGCCAGTAAGTTTTGCACTTCCTGTGGAGTTTCCGGCTCGGCCCCCTCTTTCATGCTTTTCCAGATCTCTGATAACGGTAGAGTTCTCGGGTCTTCCGACCTTAGTAACTTTGCCGTGTCCGCGAGCCCCATTCCTTCGGACGTGAGAATGAAAGCCCTCATTAGCATCTTTACGTAGTCCGTATCTCCGGGTAGTTCCTGCCCCTGGTATGTAGCTCCACCTTCCTTGGTTTTGTGTTCCATCATTAACGAAACCAGCGCTCCTACAGCTGCCATTGAGAGGTTTGGAGCCTGGCCTTTCTTCGTGTTGCCCCCGAATTGTTCCGGCGTCATCAGATTTACGTTGGGTGCTATATACCCGATTCTCTCTATCCACACCTTGAACCTGTCTTGTCCTCTTATCCGAGGTTTTTGTCCTGACTTGCATATCTTCAAGAGTTTAACGAGTTCTGAGTCCATACCCTGGATGATACCTAGCAGCCCGTGGTGGAAGTACGTTTTCTGAGCTCAGGTGGTACCCACGGGTGGAAGCAGCGAAGGGGTCGCTGAGTTGGGTTTTTCGGGCCAAGCAGCCGGAATCAGTCCGAACAGGCCCTTAAGACGCTTGAACAGCGACAAAATCAGTAGCATCAGGGCGCAAATCCGCCCCTGCAGACCCCGCGGCGTTCCCACACCCAGGCTCTGACGCATCAGCATCCCCAGATTGAAGGCGCTCACCTGGATCAGCAGTCGCTTCAACACATTCTCATGTCCCCGTACATGCAGCCGTCTCATCCCTCCGCTCCCGTACAGATGCGCACAGGGTCGCTCCAGCTGCTCTCCTCGTTGCCGCAGCAGCCGCTGCCCTCGCTCTCCCCGGATGCGCCGCCGATTCGCATACACCGCTTCCTGCCCCTGCCGGTCTCCTCGCCAGCGTCGCTTCCCTCGCCTCGGTTCGCTCACATAGCTGCGCAGTCCCACCGCATCCAGGTCCACCATCCGCTGCGTGCTGTGATACCCCTTGTCGGCCACCACCTCTTCGATGCCTCGTCCCTCCGGCAGCGCTTGTTCCACCTTCTCGGCCGCTTCCGTCAGGGTCTTCACCATGGTCTGCGTGTCCCCTTGATCGGCTCCCTGTACCGTCACCGAGACAATCGCTCCGGTCTCCAGATCCACTGCATGCTCCGCCTTGTGCGCCAGGTGCGTCCGCCCGTCCTTCATTCTGGTAATCCGCGCATCCGCATCATGCGGGTGCTTCCAAACCCGGTTCGATCCTTTGCCCGTGCGCTTGCGGTCCAGTTTGGCCAGATCTTCCCGTCGCGGCGTCTCAATCCCGGAGGCTTTCGCCAGCTCCATCAAAAACTCTTCATACCCCTGCTCGCTGTCCCGGCGCACGATGCTGCGCAGCGCTGCATTCGCTTCCAGCGTAGTGGCATCGATGCCGATCGTCTTGCCCCGCAGCAGGCCGCTCGCCCCGATCCGCTTCAGTACCCAGTCAAAGACTGCTTCGTGGGTAGCCACATCGATCAGTCGTCGGGTTCGGGAGATCGTGGAGTGATCAGACGGCGACTCGCTCAGTTTCAATCCCAGAAACTCTCGCAGTGCCAGAGAATCAGCTGCTCTCCAGGCTATTCCTCGTTCCGATCCGATCCCTTCGAAATACCCCACCAGCAGCAGCCGAAAGTACACTCCCGGAGCCAGGCTCGGTCGCCCCATCTTGTCTGCATAGAACTTCGCACACAGTCCCTCCACGAAGTCGTCAAAGCCGTGTTCGTTGAAAAGGCCATTCAGTCTTTCGTAGAAGGGATGGCCGGCGGTGCGGGGCAGCTCACTGGTGGCGACCCACAGGTCTTCTTGCTGTCGACGTTTCTTTTTCCCCATTGCCATGGGGTCAGTCTAGTGTCGCTGTGTGACCCCTTATCCTCGACTTTCACCACGGGCTGCTAGGGCCACACATTGGATATGGCAATCAATCATCCGTTGTATTGTAAACACCAACTCTATTTCGTTGGTGGCGGAGTTCCCCATTAGATCGAAGAACCGGTCAATTGCTTGCTCTTCACTTACATTTACCTGCGGGTGCAGCACTTTGTCCCTGTATTCTTTCAATGCTTCTAAAGTGTGTTGATTCTCACCGAAAAACTTGTCCATCACCTCATTCTTTAATTCTGGAATCCTTGCCGTATGCGACTTGTATGCTTCAATTTCTACATACAGTAAACACATGTATATTTCCCAGCTAAACCAAATGACCGGCGCCACCAATTTCTCCTCCATGCCGGACTTCAACTTATGTATAAACTCGAAGGGTCCTCCGTCCTTTACCGGACTTAGACCTGCTGCGATCCGTTTATTGTTGTACTCGTTCGATACCTCCCGATATGTCGCTTCACCCCTTTCTTTCTGGATGGTACGTAGACGATCCTGGACCTCTTCTGGTTTAACCGGTCTCCGTTTCTCCTGTAATAGCTCCTCGTATATTCCGTGCCAGTATCCGCGATTCCTCATCGCACAAAGCCTTACTCCCTCAAGGACCAAACCTCGGTGGTAAGATATTTTCCGATAGTAGCCAACCGCGTGCCGTAAATTCGTCTTATTTACTTTAGGTATTTCTAATTTGACTGCGTGTTTTTGTTCGTTTTCCATACTGGCAATCTCTTCGTGAGGCATACCCCACCCCACACACAGGGACTCTGGAGCGTACCCCATCTACGCTCTTCTATTCCGGATCGGCATTCACGGACTGAATCCGGTCAGCTCCCAGAGCGATCGGTCGCTTGAGCGGATCCTAGCGCCGGGAATCCCTCGTTGCTCTCGGATTCACCCGCAGGCGCCGGTGTTGGCCTTCGATGCCAAGGGCATCGAAGGCGACAACCTCCATCGCGCTCGAGGACGAGGGTCGGGTGAGGAGCGAGGCGTCGGTCGACCTCGCGGAGACCGAACGCCCCAATGTACCACGGGCCGCCCGGTCGAGGTCCTTCACGGGCAGCGTTAGCACGTCGGCGGCGAAGAGGAAGGTGGTCTGGAACAGGACGTCGTCAGTTATCGGCTTGGCTCCCCGGATACACGTTCCCACGACCCGATTCGGTTCCGTCGGAATCGATCGCGACACGACACGTGGCCCGCCAAAGCAAATCCACGCCGTGAAGGCGACCGCGCCACCCAATGCCTTCACGCGGTCGACGGAGGGATGAAAGTCGGCGACATCGATCGTGAAGGAACGCGTCGGCGCGAACCCCATCCGCCGGCAGGAACCCCGTTGTCCGGATCGATGCTGCGATTCGCAGCGCATCCGGTGCACGCGTACAGCACTGGTCTTCCCTGTTCCACGAACTGGTTTTCCCTGTTCCCCCCAGAAAATTCCCTGTTCGACCAAACAAATTCCCTGTTCCATGGCGTAGGGAATTCGAAACTGAAACCCAATGATATCAGTGGGTTAGGAGGCTTCGATCCAGCCTATTCGAGGCCAAATCCACGAAATTCCCTGTATTTTCCCTGTAAAACAGGGAAATCGGGCCAGAGACGGGTTCGCTCCAGACTGCGCCCACCGCCATTTTTACGTTCCACGTTCCAGGTTCCACGTTTCAGGGTCGTATGGCCTGTGAGGGAGCTTCCGGGCCGTTGCGCAGTCGCTGGAACGTGGAACGTGAAACGTGGAACGTGGCACTATCCGGGCCGAGTCGTCTGGGTCATCTCATCCCGCTCGATTTTACCGTCCATCAGTTGAATGGCCCGGTGGGCGTGCCGAGCGATGGCGGCTTCGTGAGTTACCAGCAGAATGGTGTTACCATTCTCATGCAGCCGATCGAACAGTGACAGGATTTCAATGCTGGTCTTGGAGTCGAGGTTACCGGTGGGCTCATCAGCCAGCAGTATCGACGGGTCATTCACCAGGGCCCGCGCAATCGCGACCCGCTGCCGCTGTCCCCCTGAGAGTTCGTTGGGGCGGTGAGTCACGCGATCGCCCAGTTCTACTTTTTCCAGAGCTTGCCGAGCCTTCTCCTTCCGTTCGGACCCACTGATCCCGGAATAGACCAGGGGGAGCTCCACGTTTTGAAGAGCGGTTGCCCTGGCCAGGAGATTGAAAGTCTGGAATACAAAGCCAATCTCTTTGTTGCGGATGTAGGCAAGCTCGTCATCATGCATATCGCTCACGAGTTGACCGTTCAGATAGTACTTGCCCCTGCTGGGAGTATCCAGGCAGCCGATCAGATTCATGAGAGTGGACTTCCCGCTTCCGGAAGGACCCATGATAGCCACGAATTCATTGGAGCGGATTTCGAAGGTGACGCCGTGGATCTTCTCCGATCCCATCTCGTACGTTTTCCAGAGGTCTTCAGTGCGAATGAGTGCGTTGTTCACACTTATCCTTTCTTGCCCGACTGGAGCTTGACGAAGTCACCATCCTCGAGCTCGCGCAAGGCCTTGTAGCTCCCGGTGACAATTTCTGAACCCTCCTCGACTCCCGAGAGGATCTGCAACCGCGTGTCGCTGGAGATACCCGTCTTGACCGGCGTGAATTCAACCCGTCGCTCGCGGACCACGAAAACGCCCTCGAATTCTTTCCTCGATTCGGGGTCGCCATTGCTTTCCACTTCTTCTTTGATGGGATTCCCCTTGCTGTCAACTGCAAACTCACGAATCACCAGCACTTGAATCGGAATGGTCAGGACGTTCTCCCGGGTAGCCGTCGTGATGTCGGCAGTACAGCTCAAACCAGGTCGCAGGGCTGAAGGAGGATGGGCAAGTCGAATCGCCACTTTGAACTCTTTTGCTTCCTGGCTGCTCTGCTTCTGAATCGCCGAGTTGCCGATCTCCGTAACCATCCCCTCGAGGGGTTCGTTGGGAAGAGCATCCACGTTGACGACCGCAGGCTGATTGAGCTCAACGGCCACGATGTCCGTTTCGTTTACCTCGATCTCCGCCTGGATGATGGCCAGATCGGCAATCATCATGATGGTCGCTGCCGGGTTGTTCAAGGTTCCCGGAACCGCCCGCTCACCCACTTCGACGTTCAATTGAGTGATGACGCCAGTCAGAGGAGATCGAATGACGGTCTTGGACAAGGAGTCCCGTGCCTGGGCCAGAGAGGCCCGACTCTGTTCAACTCTGCTCAGCGCCGCCTCGTGAGAATTACCGGCTTGCCGCAACACGACCTGAGCCACCTTCAAAGAGGCTTTCGCCTGCTCGAGTCTGGCATCCGCCGAGGTCAGGTTGGAGCGTGCCGCCACCTTCTCGTTTTTGGCCGCATCGTAAAGGTCGCGAGAGATCAGATTTTGCTCAAACAGTTCCTGTTTTCGAATGAAGTTGCTGAACCCTAACTCGAGGGCCTGGGCGGCCTTGAGCACTTCAGCTTCAGCGACCCGCACATTGGCCTTTTCCCGCCCCAGGTTGGCTTGCTGTAGAGCAATCTGGGCGTTGGCATTGGCGGCATCCATGAAAGCGCTTTCCAGGAGTGCCTGCTGCACCCGCGTCTGGGCTGCGGTCTGGGTCGGGTCAATTTTAAGAAGAACATTGCCCTCGGAAACAAAATCACCCTCCTCGACGACAAGCTCTGTGATCACTCCGCTGATCTCTGCCTGAAGCTCCACGTACTCTTTGGGTTTGATTTCGCCCGATGCGTTTACTTTGGCTATCAGCTGGTCAGCCGGCTCAACCTGACCAATCTGTACCGGGACGGCACTTTTCCGGTTGGCGTTGGCGCTGAACGCGACAATAGCAGCTAGAATGGCTACGGTCGCAATCAGAATGAAGAGTCGCTTCTGCGTGCTCATGTCATCATTTTATGTCGAGAAAGGTTGTCGTTTCCTCTAAGCGGCATTTGTCTCACCAGCATCGTTGCACTACTCTCACTCTAGAAACGCCGCTCAGAGTCGATTCGTTTCAACCTCCTGAAAGAATCTGAGAATTGAGGGAGTAAGCAATGAGCTTGATTTCATACCAGCAGGCCCTTTCCCGGGTGTTGGATCAGGTCCCGAGCCCCGAAGTGGAGGCGGTGCCGCTACACCGATCTCTGGGTCGAGTCCTGGCGACTTCAGCAAGAGCGGACATGGCCATGCCTTCCTTCAAGAAATCGTTCATGGATGGATACGCTTTAAGGAGTCAGGATGTTCAAAAAGTCCCCGCACTCTTGGAGGTCGTTGGAAAGGTTTCAGCCGGCTCGGCAGAACTGCCCCGGATCGGAAGGAACGAGGCGGTTCAGGTCGCGACGGGAGCTCCGGTGCCGGCAACTGCCGATGCCGTTCAGATGGTCGAAAAGACAAGACGGGAAGGTCCCCGGGTGATGATTCTCGAGGTCGTTGTCCCCGGTCAGCATGTGGCGGTCAGGGGAAGTGAAGTCGAGGAAGGGCAGGTTGTTGTGGAGAAAGGGCGGCGTATCGGGCCTCAGGAGATTGCAGTGCTGGCCTGTTTCGGCTATTCAGAAGTGGAGACCTGGCGACCCCCGAGGGTAGCCATTATTTCAACCGGGAACGAACTGGTCGAGATCGAAGAAACTCCTGGTTTTGGGGAAATTAGGAACTCCAATGCCCACATGCTCTGGGCTCAGTGTCAGGAGCTGGAACTTGACGCCCGGATCGAACCGATTGCAAAGGACGAGCCCCTCGGGGTCCGCGAAGCGATCCGGCAGGCTCTTGGCCGGGAACTGGTGGTGCTCTCGGGAGGTGTTTCCATGGGAGAGTACGACTACGTCCATCAGGTGCTGGCCGAAGAAGGCGTCGAGATCCTGTTTCATAAAGCTGCCATCAAGCCCGGAAAGCCCGTTCTGGTCGGCCGCCGGGAAGGAAGAATGTTGTTCGGTCTTCCCGGGAACCCTGTCTCTTCGTTTGTTACCTTCATGCTCTTCGTGAAGCCGGCGGTTCAAAAGTGGTGCGGCGGAGAGCCCCGGCCATTTCTGGAAGTCCAGGCTGAGCTGAAGCAAGAGGTCCGGCAGAAGCCCGGTCGACAGTTCTTCATGCCGGCTCGAGCACGATCGACCCCGTCGGGGATCACAGTCTGTCCCCTCAAGACGAAAGGATCGGCTGATATAGCTGGTTTTGCCAGGGCCAATGCGCTTCTCAGCATTCCCGCAGATCAGGAACGGATTCCCGAGGGCGCAATGGTCGAGGTGCTCTTGATGGAGGGCCGGAGTTTTGATTGAAAATTGAAAATTAAAGATTCTGACGATGCCCAAATGGAACTGGCTAGATCACGAGATTTTCAATTTTCAATTTTCAATTCATTTGGGAGATCCTTCTTTTCCTTGAAGACCAGCCGGATGGCCTCGATGGACATTCCCGAATCAACTGCCTTGCACATGTCATAGAGAGTCAGTGCAGCCACGGCGACTGCAGTCAGAGCTTCCATCTCTACGCCGGTGGTGCGCCGGCAGGTCACTTCCGATCGAATAGCGAAGGCCGCTTTTTCCAGCTGGATGTCCACATCGATGTGGTCAAGGTTGAGATCGTGGCAGAGCGGGATCAGACGGCTGGTCCATTTGGCCGCCTGGATACCGGCCAACCTCGCGGCCTCCAGAGGAGCTCCCTTGGGAAGTGCGGAGTCGTGAACCAGGTCAATGGTCTCAGGGCTGACCACCAGACGGCCTTCAGCAGCTGCTCTGCGGAGCCGGACCGGCTTATGGCTGACATCGACCATGCGCGCCCGGCCCTGATTATCAAGGTGGGTAAGCTTCAACCAGTATCTCCTTCTTCCAGCACGGACTGTTAAGCTTCTACGATACCAGAACGGAGTAGGAAGGGGACTGCAGAGACAGCGCCGGTGAACCACCCTATCGGCTTGTCCGTCAAGGAAAAGGCACGATGTCAGGATTCCGCCCTCACTGTTGCTCGCGTTCGGCCTCGTGCTGACAGTCGCTGCATTGACAACTGAAGGGAGGGCGTAAGCCCGCCGTTGAGCCCAGCCGTTGATATAATGAGCCTCGTGAATCACTTCGCCCGGTACCTGACCATGGGAGCTCTGTTCCTGAGCCTGCTGCTTCCGGCAGGCCTGGGGCAGGAACCAGAGGAGCCAGATCCGCCAGAGTTCAAAATTGGAGTGGCCGTCGAGCAGGTATTTCTTTCGGTGACGGCCCGCGCCCGCGACGGTGGTTTCTACAAGAACCTCACCCGGGAGGACTTTCGGGTTTTGGAGGACGGGGTGGAGCAGCACATCATCAACTTCACCCAGGAGGCGGTCCCTGTCAGTGTGGTTCTCCTCATTGACGCCAGCGGCAGCACGCGTTTCACGCAAGCATCCATTCGGTCCGCTGCCCTGCGATTCGCGGAAAGCCTTTCTCAGGAAGACAAGGTCGCAATCATCACTTTCAATGACGCTCCCCGGCTGATTCTCGAGTGGACCAATGATCTGGACAAGGTCCGGTATGCTCTGGAAACCATCTATGCCAAAGGGCCCACCGTCATGAACGATGCCTTATTTGTCACTTTCGACGACTTGCTCAAGAACGTTGAAGGGAAGACGGCCGTGATGATGCTGACAGACGGGGTGGACACCGGAAGCATGGTCGCTATGGAGGATGCGACGAACCTCGCAAGCCGCTCAGATGCAATCGTCTATACGGCTTCCAAGCTGGACCAGTACTGGGCCGATGCAATTCGTATGCGCCAGGAAATCCGAGCCCATGGTCAACTCGTCCCCAACCAGCTGACGGACTCCTATATTCTGGAGGCACGCAAAGGACTTCAGCGTCTTGCCAGTTTAACGGGAGGTCGTGTTCTGGAGGCCCAGGCCTTCAGCAGTCTGACAGAGGTTTACGAGATGGTTGCCGAAGAGCTCAAGAACCAGTACTACCTGTCCTACATTCCGACCAATTTGCGAAAAGATGGTGGTTGGCGCAAGCTCGAGGTGATCCCCCGGCGACTCGGTGTCGTCACCAAGACCAGGAGCGGCTATTATGCCCCTCTCGATCAACCCGTGGACGGATCCCCCTAGTGCACTAGCTACCCCCCTTCTTTTCCTTTGACAAAGAAACCCGCCTGAGTAATACTTCCCACTTCAAACAGTACTGAAATAGTACTATATAGGGGAAACGATGTTTCGAATTAGCAAAGAGACTGATTATGGGGTGCTTCTGCTGACACTGCTGGCTTCTATGCCGGATTCGGTCAGCATCAGTGCCCGCGAATTCTCGGAAAGGAGTGGGATCCCCTTTCCCATGGTCAGCAAGATACTGAAGCTGCTGGTCCGTGGTGGGATCTTGAGTTCCCAGCGAGGGCCAAAAGGGGGATACGCGTTGACGAAACGCGCCGACCAGATTTCGGTAGCGGATGTGGTGGCCGCAGTAGAGGGCCCTCTTTCCATTACGGAATGCATTGAACATCCAGGAGACTGCCGCCAGGAGCCGACCTGTGGAGTTCGGGGAAACTGGGCGGTTATCAACACGGTCGTGCAGGAGGCCCTGTCCAGGGTGTCGCTGGTGGCGATGACCAGACCCTTTCCGGATCGCCAGCTCATCCCTCTTCAGACACAGGAAGCGGAACTGGCGACCCGTTATCGCTAAAGGAGTGAACATGTCAACCGAAACCCAAGAGCTCCAGGAGCTAGCAAACCAAGAGTATAAGTATGGTTTCTATACCGACATCGAGACCGATACCGTGCCTCCGGGGCTCGACGAGGAGGTGATTCGGCTCATTTCCAGGAAGAAGAAGGAGCCGCACTTCCTTCTCAAGTGGCGTTTGAAAGCGTATCGTCACTGGCTGAAGATGGAAGAGCCCAAGTGGGCGTTTGTCAACTATCCGCCCATTGACTATCAGGATATTATTTACTATTCGGCTCCCAAGAGTCAGGAAGATGGCCCCGCGAGTCTGGACGAGGTCGACCCCGAACTGCTGGAAACGTACAAAAAGCTCGGCATTCCCCTGCAGGAGCAGGAAATGCTGGCAGGTGTGGCAGTGGACGCCGTCTTTGACAGTGTTTCAGTGGCCACAACATTCAAGGAGAAGCTGGGCGAGCTGGGAATCATCTTCTGCTCGTTCAGTGAGGCGGTCCAGGATCACCCCGAACTGGTCGAGAAGTACCTGGGCTCGGTGGTCCCCCATACGGACAACTTCTTTGCTGCCCTCAATGCGGCGGTGTTTACTGACGGGTCGTTCTGTTATGTGCCCAAGGGGGTTCGCTGCCCCATGGAGCTCTCCACCTACTTTCGCATCAATGCGGCCAAGACGGGCCAGTTCGAGCGAACCCTCATTATCGCCGAGCCCGGGAGCTACGTCAGCTATCTGGAAGGCTGCACGGCGCCGATGAGAGACGAGAATCAGCTCCACGCAGCCGTAGTGGAACTGATTGCCCACGACGACGCTAGTATCAAGTATTCAACCATCCAGAACTGGTATCCGGGCGACGAAGAAGGCCGTGGGGGGATCTACAACTTCGTGACCAAGAGAGGCAAGTGCCTGGGTCGAAGTTCCAAGATTTCGTGGACACAGGTTGAAACCGGCTCCGCAATCACCTGGAAGTATCCAAGCTGCATTCTGCAGGGAGACAACTCGGTCGGCGAGTTCTATTCGGTGGCCCTCACCAAGGGGCGACAACAGGCCGACACCGGTACCAAAATGATTCACATTGGAAAGAACACCACCAGCAATATTGTCTCGAAAGGGATTTCAGCGGGACATGGTCAGAACACTTATCGAGGTCTGGTCAAGATCAATCAAAGTGCGGCCAACGCTCGAAACTACACGCAATGTGACTCGATGCTCATCGGGGATAAGTGTGGGGCTCACACCTTCCCTTACATTGAGGTGAAGAACAGCAGCGCACAAATGGAGCACGAGGCCTCCACTTCCAAGATCGGCGAGGACCAGATCTTCTACTGCCAGCAGCGTGGACTCTCGGCTGAAGACGCGGTCTCCTTGATTGTCAACGGCTTCTGCAAGGAAGTCTTCAAGGAACTTCCCATGGAGTTTGCGGTGGAGGCAAGGAGGCTCCTGAGCGTGAGCCTGGAAGGCAGCGTCGGCTGAAGTTTTTTGTTTTGTTTGTTCGCGACATTTAATCGCCCCTTTTCAGGTGCGGGTTTCCCAATCGATGCGTGTTTCCGGGGCGACAAGGAGAAGGAATTGCTAGAGATCAGAGATCTACAGGTGAGAATCGAAGATAAAGAGATCCTTCGGGGCATCAATCTCAAGGTGAGTGCCGGTGAAGTGCATTCCATCATGGGACCCAATGGGTCGGGTAAGAGCACCCTGGCGCAGGTCCTGGCCGGGCGGGAGACCTATGAAGTGACCGGCGGGGAGATCTGGTTTCGAGGACAGAATCTTCTCGAAATGGCCCCCGAAGAGAGGGCGCGTGAGGGGTTGTTCATGGCCTTCCAGTATCCGGTTGAAATTCGGGGAGTCAGCAACACATATTTTCTGAAGGCGGCTTTGAATTCGATTCGGACCCATCGTGGCGAAGAGCAAGTGGATGCGGCCGACTTCCTCCACCTGGTGAAGGACAAGATGGAGCTGCTGCAAATTGACGACGGTCTATTGAACCGGCCGGTGAACGACGGGTTTTCGGGTGGAGAGAAGAAACGCAACGAGATTTTTCAGATGGCCATACTGGAGCCCTGTCTGGCCATTCTTGATGAAACCGACTCCGGTCTTGACATCGACGCCATGGGGATTGTGGCCGATGGCGTGAATGCCCTTCGTTCCGAAAAGACGGCGTTCATCGTGATCACACACTATCAGCGGATGCTCAACTACATTGTTCCCGACTTTGTGCACGTTCTTTATCAGGGGCAGATCGTCAAGAGCGGAGGCAAGGCGCTGGCCCTCAGCCTGGAAGAAAAAGGCTACACCTGGCTCGAGGAGAACAGAACGCAACCCGTCGGTTGAGGAGAAAGCTGAGTTGAGGAGAAAGCTGAATGGAAGTGCTCAAAGAACGGGATCTCTATAGCGGAGATTTCGAAACGGTCCAGCGAGAAGGGAGGGAGGAGCCCCGGTGGTTCCGGGATTATCGCAGGGCCGGAATGGAAAGATTTCTGCAGCTCGGTTTTCCCACACGAAAACAAGAGGAGTGGAGATTCTCTGATTTCCGCTCGCTTGCCAGGACCGGGTTTGCTCCCTCCCTTTCTGCCAATGGTAGCTTCAGTGCCGAGGATCTCTCTCAGCTGCCCTTTTCGGAGTTGCGGTGCCCCCGGCTTGTGTTCGTGAATGGTGCCCTGCGGCTCGACCTTAGCCGCATCGAGGAGACCGCGGGTTTGACCGTAACCACCCTGCGATCTGCTTTGCGTAATTCTCCCCAGGCGGTCAAGGCGCATTTCGGAAAACATGCGGTCCTGGAAAACAATCCATTCGTCGCCCTGAACGCAGCACTGAATCGGGATGGATTCTTTATTCATGTCAATCCCGGGACCATCGAAACTGAACCTGTTCATGTCCTTCACGTTACGACCGACTCGAGCCAGCCGGTGAGAACTCATTTGCGCAACCTGGTTGTGATCGGCGACAACAGCCAGTTCACCCTGGTCGAGTGTTATCTGGGCGCTGGCGGAAACGTTACCTTCACTAACCCGGTAACCGAGGTGGTCGTGGGTGCAAATTCCATCGTTCGCCACTATCGTCTACAGAATGAAAGCCGCCACGGCTTCCATGTCGGTTGCAACGAGGTTCACCAGGATCGAGACAGTCACTACCGAACGCTTTCGATTGATCTGGGCAGCCGGCTGACTCGCAATGATTTCCGGTGTGTGCTGGATGGGGAGGGAGGCCTGGCGGGAATTGACGGACTGTATCTCCTCAAGGGGCGGCAGCACCTGGACAACTACACGACACTGGAACATGTAAGGCCCCATTGTGACAGCCGAGAGCTGTTCAAGGGAGTGCTCGATGAGCATGCCCGGGGAATCTTCAGGGGCCGGATCATCGTCCACAAGGATGCCCAGAAGACGGATTCGAAGCAAACCAACAACAACCTGCTGCTGTCGGATCATTCTCTTGTGAACACCAAACCGCAGTTGGAGATTTATGCCGATGATGTGAAGTGTACGCATGGGGCAACGATCGGCCAGCTGGATCCGGAAGCGTTGTTTTATCTCCGCTCGAGAGGGATTTCCAGGGCAGCAGCCCGCAGCATTCTCATTTTCGGCTTTGCCGGCGAGGTGATTGAACGCGTTCGGGTGAGCTCGCTGCGCGACCAACTTGTGGAATACCTGATCGGCTGGCTTCCCCAGGGCAAACTGGTTCGAGGAGTATATGAAGGATGAGACATCTGGATGCATCGTTTCTCGAAGGCCGGCACAAGGATCGTCCCCACCAGTTCAATGTTGAGGACGTAAGGGCGGACTTCCCCATCCTGGGTCGGGAGGTCAGAGGAAACCCTCTTGTCTATCTCGATAACGCGGCGTCATCGCAAAAGCCCCGCCAGGTGATCGATGCTGTGGTCGATTTTTACCAGACCTGCAATGCCAATGTTCACCGCGGGGTACACATTCTAAGCCAGGAGGCCACCGATCTTTATGAAGGCGCCCGTGAAAAAGTCCGTGCCTTTATCAATGCTGAGAGAATCGAAGAGGTGGTCTTTGTCCGCAGCACTACCGAAGCCATCAACATGGTGGCCCAGAGCTACGTCAAGGCACTCCTTGAAGCGAGGGACGAAGTGGCTCTTACCGGTCTGGAGCACCACTCCAATATCGTGCCCTGGCAGCTGATCTGCGAGGAGCGATCAGCCCGGCTGGCCGTTGCTCCCATCAACGATGAAGGCGAAGTTGATCTGGAAGAGCTGACCGGCATTCTGAAGCGGCAGCCGAGAATTCTGGCCATTGCCCATGCCTCCAACGCCCTGGGGACACTGAATCCTGTGAAAGAGATCGTCAAAATGGCCCGGGAACAGGGTGTTGGCGTTCTGATTGATGGAGCGCAGGGAGCCCCGCACGTTCCCATAGATGTCCAGGACATCGGATGTGACTTCTACTGTTTTTCGGGGCACAAAGCTTTTGGCCCGACCGGGATTGGGATTCTCTATGGGAGATTCGACATCCTCGAGAAGCTCTCGCCGTATCAGGGCGGCGGGGAAATGATCTTGTCGGTTACATTTGAAAAGAGTACTTACAACCACTTGCCCTTCCGCCTCGAAGCAGGGACACCCAATATTGCCGGGGCGGTCGGTCTGGGAGCGGCAGTGGATTACCTCAGCCGGCTAGGGCTGCCGGCGATTGGAATTTACGAAGATGATTTGCTGGAATACGCAACCGAACAGGTAGCGTCCATTGAAGGCCTGAGGATCATCGGGACGGCAGGCTCCAAAGTGGGCGTACTCTCTTTCACTATGGAGAATGTGCACCCTCACGACATCGGGACCATTCTGGACCAGAGAGGAATCGCAGTTCGGACCGGCCATCATTGTGCTCAGCCTGTGATGGCCCGCTTTCAAGTTCCCGCAACTGCCAGGGCCTCTCTTGCCTTTTACAACACTCGAGAGGAAATCGATGTGCTCTGTGCCGGGTTGCGAGACGTAGGCAGGGTGTTTGGCTGATGATTGATCTCACCGACTTGTACCAGGAAGTCATCCTGGACCACAATAAGAGCCCTCGCAACTATCGGAAGCTCGACAGCTTCAACCGGGACGCCATTGGCCACAATCCTCTTTGCGGTGATCGGATCAGGCTCTATCTTCAGATTGAAGAAGACCGAATCGTTGATGTCGCGTTCCAGGGTTCTGGCTGCGCCATCTCCCAGGCCTCCGCCTCCCTCATGACGGTGGCCCTCAAGGGGATCACCGTGGAGGAATTCGAAAAGCTGTTCGGCCGCTTTCACTCCCTGGTGACCGGAAAGATAGTCGAAGGTTCCCAGGAGGATCTGGGTAAGCTGGTCGTCTTCAGCGGAGTGAGCCAGTACCCTGTGCGGGTGAAGTGCGCCACCCTCCCCTGGCACACTTTAAAGGCGGCCTTGAAACAAACAGGGGAGGCAACAACGGAGTGAGCGATGAACCATCTGGAATCTGAAACATCGAAAGTCGCCGAATCCAGTTCGGCATCTGAGAAGCAAGGCGAAAAGGAGTTGAAAGAGACGGTGGTTGCCGCACTGAAGACCGTTTATGACCCCGAGATTCCAGTTGATATCTACGAACTGGGTCTCATTTATGAATTGGAGGTCGAAGCCAGGGGGGCCGTCTCGATCCAGATGACACTCACTTCGCCTGCATGCCCTGTCGCCGGGACACTCCCCGGGGAAGTCGAGGCCACCGTTCGCGCCGTGGAAGGCGTTACCGATGTCGTGGTGGATCTCGTGTGGGACCCTCCCTGGGGAATGGAGAAAATGTCGGAAGCGGCACGGCTTCAGTTGGGTTTCGATCTCTAGCAGCCGGTGGGACTTCCACCATGGGCTGCTAGGCTGCCAGAGTACGCGCTTGCATAGACAGAATCATGGGCCCCTACCGATTCCTGCTTTTCCGCTTCGAGAAGCTCCCGACCGATGAGATGCTACAGCGCGGGCTGCTAGAGAAACGTGAAGCGAACCGCTCCAGCAGGATTCGATGGAAGAAGTAGTTTCAGGGTTGTCCGCACCCGAACAGACCCCCTCTCGAGTCAAGCGCCTGGATCTGGGTTCCCGGCAGTTGTACCTGGTTCCAACGGCTCACGTCTCCAGACAAAGTGTGGACGATGTCAGAAAAACGATTGAGGCTGTCGGGCCGGATGTGGTCTGCGTCGAGCTTTGCGAGTCACGTTACAAGAATATCCTGGATCGAAAAGGCTGGAAGAACACGAATATCGTCCAGGTCATACGCCAGGGAAAGTCGATGCTCTTACTCACCTCGCTTGTAATGGCTGCTTTCCAGAAGCGAATCGGAGACAGGCTGGGCGTGAAACCGGGAGCCGAAATGATCGAGGCGATTCGAGGAGCCCGGACGACTGGTGCCCAGCTGATTCTCGCCGATAGAGATATTCAGACAACCTTGAAGCGCACCTGGGCGCGACTGGGGTTCTGGAACAAGTCAAGAATGCTTTTTCAATTGACGGCGAGTTTCTTCGTGGGAGAAGAAATTGATGAAGAGACCATTGAGCAGCTCAAAGAAGAAGAAAAACTGGGAGATATTCTGAGGCTGGTGGCGGAAGAGTTTCCCAACCTGAAAGAGACACTGATTGACGAGAGGGATGTCTATCTGGCCCAGAAGATCAGAGAGTCCGCCGGCCAGCGGACGGTTGCTGTGCTGGGTGCGGGTCATCTCCCGGGCGTGCTCGAGCACATAGACCGGGAACAGGACCTCACGCCCCTCGAGGAGATTCCCAGGCCGGGGCGGCTGGGCAGGGTCATCAAGTGGGCGGTGCCGGGGCTGATCATGGCCCTCTTTGTCTACGGGTTTCTGACGGGGGGAGCCGAGCGGTCACTGGAGTCGGTGTACATCTGGATTCTCGTGAATGGAGTACTTTCTGCCCTGGGAGCCGCGCTCGCCATGGGCCATCCGCTGACGATCGTAAGTGCTTTTGTCGCCGCCCCGTTGACCAGTTTGAATCCGATGATCGCCGCCGGGTGGGTAGCGGGGCTGGTTCAGTGTGTGGTCAAGAAACCCACCGTTGAAGATCTGGAGGGGCTTCCGGAAGCAATCGGTTCAGTCCGAGGGTTCTGGCTGAACCCCACGACCCGTATTCTTCTGGTGGTAGTTCTTTCCAATCTCGGAAGCGTAGTTGGAACGTTCGTTTCCGGTAGCTGGATCGCGGCTCGGATCTTTTGATCAAAAATTGAAAATTAAATATTATTCGCTTTGCTCATTGCGGTTCCTTGGCACTGGGACGGTGCGCTTACGCCACACCGTTCTGTCCATCCGCTCTCAAACTTGACTCAACATTAAGCGAAGCTAGTGTGCCGGGAGCACTTAGAATATTTAATTTTCAATTTTCAATCTTCAATTAATACTGACCGTTCGAGAGAATGAGGTCAGCCGCCAGCTCGAGAGTTCCAGCAACGTAACCTTGAGAGTATAGGTCCCGGGAGGGGCGAGCAATCGATTGCTGTAGATGATCCCCCGTCCGTCTTTCACCTCCCTGGCATTCATGGTTACCCTGATGATCTCTCTCAGGCGTACGATTTCCTTTCCGTTTTGATCCAGCAGAAGACCCAGCACACCCAGTTGCGTCTGAACTCCCTCACTCAATGCTCCCCGGAATGAGAATGGGCTCACTTTGAGCCTGAAGGGCAGGCCGATTAGGGTGCCCTCCGGGGTCTGCTGGAGAACATCCATGTCAGCCCCGAGTTCCTGGAACCTCACCTGGGAAAGACTGTCAAGCTTGCTCTCCCCGGATGTGTCGAAAAACACTTGAAGCACGGCTCGCTTGGCATCGAATTGGCGGGGAAGCTTCTTGAAGGCGGAGGCAACCTGAAGATCGGATCGCCGCGTTCTGACCTGGATCCGGTCGAGAAGGTCCTCTCTTCTCGTGTGATCGGAATAATAGCCGATCCGGTAAAGGTTGCCGAAAAGATGGTCGTTAATTTCGGCCAGCGTATGGTCGAAATCGAGAATGGTCTCGAATCCGCTGAAACTCTGGCCGCCAGTGGCTGGCCCCAGCCGGTTGAAGGCCGCGATTTGTTCTTCGTTCCTGTGCCGTCGGGCGGTGCGACGGGAAGGGTTTTCTTGACTGGGATTGGGGCCGATATAGACCTGGGCCGAGGAAGGCACCCGTATGCTGTAGATGACAAAGCCCTTTTCTCTGGCACGGGAGGCGCTGGCCGATGCCTTGCTGTAAGACGGGTCCAGCCCATCAGAGATCAGGATCACGGCCTTCTGACTCCCGGCGGATGCGCTGGAATTGATGAGGTCCATCAATCCATTCAGTGAATCGTAGATAGCCGTCTGTCCCAGATGCGTCCGGGCCTGTCGGATGGCTTCGAGCACCAGTGTCCGGTTCATTGTGAAGGTCTGAAAAGGTAGAAGCTCGTTCGTGAATCCGAACACTCCGATTCGTGTCGCTTGAGAAAGATTATCGAGAAAGGTCTGGGCAGCAACGATTTCTTCCGTTCGAGTTGCAAAAGTACTTCCACTGACATCGATCAGAAAGGCCAGCCACAAATCGTGGCTCTTCCCCGACTGGTTCCTCGGCTTTTCGAACAGATCGAATTCAACCGGGATCCCGTTCTCTTCAACGATCAAATCCTCGGCAGAGAGGGAATTGTTGAAACTTCCAGCCGGGTCGGTGACGGTGAACCGGAGTGTGACCAGGTTGACGTCGATGCGAAAAGGCTGTGATTCATCGGATGTCTCCTGACTCTCCTGGCCCAGCACTCGGAACCCGTTCGCGAAGATACAGGCCATGGCAGTGAGGAGAAGGGCGGCTCGGGTAAGATCTCGCTGCTTCAGAATCAAGTCAGGTTTCAAGCAGAAAGCCCCACCAGGCTCAGAAACTCGGACCGGGAGCGTGGGTCGTTTCGAAAGCGACCCAGCATCGCCGAAGTAATCATCCTGGTGGTTTGCTTCTCCACTCCTCGCATCATCATGCACAGATGCTGCGCTTCGATCACGACGGCGACCCCCTTCGGGTCGGCGGCCTGGGTAATCGTTTCAGCGATCTGCTTCGTGAGACGCTCCTGGACCTGGAGGCGCCTCGAAAATACTTCAACGATTCGCGGGATTTTGCTCAACCCGATCACCTTTTCGTCCGGTAGGTAGCCAACATGGCAACGACCGAAGAAAGGGAGAAGGTGATGCTCGCAAAGACTGTACAGCTCAATGTCTTTGACGATCACCATCTCGTCGTACTCGACGGTGAACAGAGCATTGTTGAGGATTGACCTAGGGTCTACGGAATAGCCGCTGGTGAGGAATCTCAGTACTCCCTCGACTCGCTCGGGAGTTTTGAGAAGGCCCTCACGTTCGGGCTTCTCGCCCAGCTCAGCCAGGATCGTTTTGATTTCATCTTGCACTGAAGTCTCCGCTCTAGCACGGACTGCTCTAGGGCAGGTTGTGCGTGTTCGTTCTCAAATCATTATTGTACAGAATGCAATGCTAGTGCACTGTCCGGAAAGTTCACGCCGCTACTTCGGGCGTCTTTTCGCCGACAGCTTTGTTGCGCTACCTCGAAATACTCCCGGCATTGCTGCGTCGCGCGCCTCACTGACGACGAAAATCCATCCCGAATTAACGACGCGAACTTCCCGGACAGTACACTAGCCCGGATTATGCATGAGATCTGAATCCGAGTGAGATTTGGGCCCAGAAAAAAGGCCGTAGCTCTCTGATATAAAAGGGTTTACATAAACAACGACCCTAAACAGGAGCTACGGCAATGTTGAAAGCAGTCTGCCAGAATACCCTGCTATTTCACAGCCACCGAAAGATCACGGCGCGTTTTGATGGGGGGAGTCTGACTTCCGACGCAGGATGGTTGTTGTTTGGATCGCTGGATCGGCAACATCGGTTGTGCGAGGGCTTCAGTTCGTGTATTTCGGAAAGCCGGGACCGACGCTACGTTCGTCATGACCTGTTGAAGTTGATTCGACAACGAGTCTTGCAGATCGTGGCCGGCTACGAAGACTGTAATGACGCCGATACGCTGCGCTCCGATCCGATGCTCAAGACAGTCTGTGATCAGTTGCCCGAGAGCGATCCCGATTTGGCCACCCAGCCGACTTTCTCCCGTTTGGAGAACTCCGTCACCAAGAAGGATCTGATGCGTCTGAGCCAGTGGCTGCTAGGCCGTTATGTGCGCTCCCTGAAGAAGAGACGTCCCAGCAAGATCATCCTGGATCTGGACAGTACCGACGACCACACTCACGGTCAGCAGGAGTTCTCCTTCTACCATGGGTATTACCGAAACCACATTCTGCATCCTTTGCTGATCTTCGATGCCGACACGGGCGACCTGGTGTGTGTCGTGTTGAGACCTGGCAACAAGGGGGCTGCCTCTCACATCGTGCCCATTCTGAAGCGAGTCGTGGAGGCCATCCGACAAGGAGTGGGGACGGATGTCGAGATTGAGATTCGGGCCGACAGCGGCTTTGCCACGCCTCGGCTCTACGAGTTCTGTGAAGGTGAAGAGAATCAACTCCAATATGTCATTGGGTTAAGTCGAAACCCTCGCCTGCAGCGAGTGGTCGAGCCGCTGCTGGATTCGACTCGGCTGCAGTTCGTTGAGCTGGAGGAAAAACAGCGTCAGTTTGACGAGTTTCTTTATCGAGCCAAGAGCTGGGATCGATCCCGTCGCGTCATTGTCAAAGTGGAGGTCGATCAGCGCGGGATCAATCGTCGCTTTGTGGTCACCAACCGGGACGATCTCTGCTCCCAATCACTTTATGACCACTATACAAACCGAGGGCAGACCGAGAACTTCATCAAGGCCTTCAAGAATCATCTGAGCATGGACCGACTCAGCTGTCATCGATTCCTGGCCAATCAGTTTCGACTCCTCCTGCATGCACTGGCTTACCAGATGTTCGTGCGCCTCCGCGACTATCTGCACGGGACTCCCTGGCACAAGCTCGAAATCGAAACCTTACGTCGTCGTGTCCTCAAGATCGGGGCCCGCATCCGACAAACCACTCGACGCATCTGGGTCCATCTTTCCTCAGCCTTTCCCGAACAACCCCTCTTCCACCTCGTCTTGAGTCGCCTCAACTCCAGCTAGCTTCTCCCAGTTCCCCAAAAAACCGCTTCCGATACTCATCCAGGCCCAGATCTGTCTGAAATTCACTCCCCCAACCACTCAAACGCCTCCCCAACCGATATTCTTCGCAAATCCGCCTGTCACACCTGCCCGCTTCCGAGTTGGGCCACTTCTCGACTCGTTTTTCAACACCGGACTACGGTTTTTGCATAATCCGGGCTAGTGCAGCCCGGTGCCCCTTCAGGAATCACTTTGTCGTGCTCATGAACGTGAGTTTCTCACATTTCCCGTCCAAAAGCCGCGACCCGGGTCCGCCCGGCCAGATCCCTGTGCACCGCCAGAGTCACCCAGCCGTTATCCTGGCCCAGTTTCCTCACATCTTCCAGATGATCGTGCGCCAGTTCGAGAAGAATGCTGCCTCCCTCGTCCAATAACTCAGCTGCCGACTCGAAGATCTCGCGGAAGACTGACAATCGTCCGGCTTCACCGAACAGGGCCTCGGGCGGCTCATAGTCAAGCACGGCACGGTCAATCTCTCCGCTTATTTCAGGGTCCAGATAGGGAGGATTGGAGACGATCAGCCGGAACTTTCCAAGCGCCGGACGGTTCCGAAGTTCGCAGCAGATCAGGCTCACTCGCTCTCTACATGCATGCCGCCGGCAGTTGAGATCTGCCACCTGGAGGGCAGCAGGGCTGGGTTCGATCGCCGTGACCAGGATTCTGGGCTCTTCACAGACGAGAGAGACTGCTATGCACCCTGAGCCGGTGCCGACATCCAGGATCGAAATGTTTTTTTCTTCGATTCCGGCTACGATCTTCAGGGTTTCCTCCACGACCAGTTCGGTTTCGGATCGTGGAATGAGGACCCCGGGTCTTACCCGAAAGCGGCGTCCGTAGAACTCCTGCTGCCCGGACATGTATTGGATTGGGAAATGGATCCGGCGCAACCCGATCAACTGTCGAAACAGTAGTTCCTCAGGGCCAGCCAGCTCCGAATCGGAAGAGGTAACGAGTCGGATTCGAGGACACTTGAGAACCAGCCCCAGGAGAAGAAGAGCATCTTCTCTCGGGTAGGAGAGCCGGGAAGAAGCCAGTTGCTCGCGACCGAATTGAAGAGCCTCCCGCACGGTCACTTGCTCAGGTCGGCGGTCTTGAGAGCCTCTGTCTGCTCGTGTGTGGCCAGGGCATCGATGATGTCATCAAGACTGCCCTCCAACACTTGCTCGAGCCGGTGAACAGTCAGGCCAATTCGGTGATCAGTGACCCGGTTCTGGGGAAAATTATAAGTTCGGATCTTCTCGCTCCGGTCGCCGCTCCCCACCATCGCTCTGCGGCTCTCCGCAATCTCCTGCTGCTGTTGTTCCATTGCCTTCTCATAGATTCTGGAGCGCAAGACCTTCATGGCTTTCGCCTTGTTCTTGTGCCAGGACTTCTCATCCTGGCAGGTCACTACCTCTCCAGTCGGAAGATGTGTTATCCGAATTGCCGAGTAGGTCGTGTTGACCGACTGGCCCCCGGGGCCGGAGGAACAGAAAGTGTCGATCCTGAGATCGTTGGGTTCAATGTGTACCTCCAACTCGTCAGCTTCCGGCAGGACAGCAACGGTGACGGCGGAGGTGTGGACACGACCCTGTGTCTCGGTCTCCGGAACCCGCTGCACGCGATGAACACCGCTCTCGAACTTGAGACGACTGAACACGCCCGCGCCTTCAATCGAGACAATGCTCTCCTTCATCCCTCCAACCGACGAGTAGGTGACTGAAACCAGGTCGGTTTTCCAGCGCTTTGAGTCGGCGTAGCGGGAGTACATACGCAGTACTTCCTGGGCAAACAGGGTAGCTTCGTCGCCTCCTGTGCCGGCACGAATTTCCAGGATCACATTCTTGCTGTCGTTCGGATCCCTGGGTAGCAGCAGCGTTCTCAAGCGGTTCTCAGAGTCCGTTTGCTGCCTTTCCAGCAGGGTCAGTTCGTCGCGGGCCATCTGCAGGATTTCGGGGTCTGACTCTTCTACAATCAGAGATTGTGCATCGGCGATTTGCCTGGAGATGGACAAGTAGTGCCGGTATTCGTCTACTACAACCTGAAGCTCGGAGTGGGCGCGAGCGGTCTCCCGGTATCTCTTGAGAGATCCCAGAATCTTCTCGTCACTCAGCTCTTCGGACAGCTTTTCGTAGCGATCTTCCAGCTCCCGCAGACGCTCTAGCATGTGTACTCCAACCGGGTTGAAGACGCCCACGCGCTTCGAAAGTTTCAGATCTGTGGGCTCGTGGGCAAGATCGAACTGCAGTCCCGACAGGCAAAAGCGTAGCAAATTCGGGGCTTTCTGGTCGAGCTGTGTGTTCTTGACAAAGTCTTTGCCGCACGATATAAGGAATTCCTCAAAATTTGACCAAGGATCCTTCGCATCCTGTTGAAACTCCCATTTCAAGGTTGAATCGGGAACAGTTGACATGACCTTTCCAGGACTCTGATGGTCGCCATGTTTCTGTTTCGACGACCGGGAGGGGGGGTGCCGGAAGAGATTGCAGGGAGGAATAGGTTCCGATGGAAGCCACTACAGAGACCAAGAAAGCAGAAGAACACTTGAAAGAAAAGAAAAACCAGGCGAACACCGCTATGCCAGAGTTGCCTCAGATCATTCAGGAACCCGACGCGGAATATGAGGAAATGCTCGCCGCCTACGACACCACCTTCCGCAGCATAACAGAAGGGCAAGTCGTTGAAGGAGTCGTCTTAAAGATTACCGACAAAGGAGTCGTTGTTGACGTCGGATACAAATCGGAGGGAATCATATCCATTAACGAGTTCCGGAATGAAGAAGGGAACCCCGAGATCGAGGTGGGCGACAAGGTCGAAGTCCTGCTGGAGCGTGCTGAAGGGCGTGATGGATTTGTTGTCCTCTCCCGTGAAAAAGCAGAGCGGATGAAGATCTGGGACGTCATTGAGCAGGCCTATCAGGAGCAATCCATTGTCAAGGGGCGTGTGATTGAAAGAATCAAGGGAGGTCTGGCCGTCGATATCGGTGTCCGCGCCTTTCTCCCGGGCTCACAGATTGACGTGCATCCCATCCGGAACCTGGACATGTTCAAAGGGAAAGAGCTCGACATGCGTGTCATCAAGGTCAATAAGAAACGTGGCAACATCGTGCTGTCCCGTAAGGCAGTCCTGGAGGAAGAGTATTTCAAGCAGAAAGAGGAAACGCTGAAGTCTCTGGAGGAGGGCCTGATCGTTTCCGGTGTTGTCAAGAACATTACCGATTACGGGGTGTTTGCGGACCTGGGTGGCATTGATGGACTGCTTCACATCACCGACATGTCGTGGGGACGGGTCAACCACCCTTCAGATATCTTTTCTGTTGGCGATGAAATCAACGTCAAGATTCTGCACTTTGATCGCCTCGAGGAGAAGGTCTCGCTGGGCTACAAACAGCTGTCGGATGATCCCTGGTTGAGTGCTTCGAAGCGGTACCCGAAATCATCCAGAGTTGAAACGAAAGTTGTGAGCCTGACGGATTACGGTGCCTTTGTGGAACTCGAAGAGGGGGTCGAGGGCTTGATCCACATTTCCGAAATGACCTGGAACAAGCGCGTAAAGCACCCCTCGCAGCTTCTGAATGTGGGGGACACCATCGAGGCGGAAGTCTTGGAGATCAACACAGCAGGTCGCCGGATCTCACTTGGAATCAAGCAGACGGAACCCAACCCCTGGGATGAGATTGAGGCAAAGTATGCGATTAACTCGATCGTGACCGGCGAGGTTCGGAATCTGACGGACTTCGGAGCCTTCGTTGAAGTTGAAGAGGGCGTGGATGGACTGGTTCATGTTTCCGATTTGAGCTGGACAAAGAAAATCAAGCATCCTTCCGAAGTCCTGCAGAAAGGTGAGGAAGTGAGCGCTGTCGTTTTGAATGTCGATGCCGAGAACCAGAGATTGTCGCTCGGAATCAAGCAGCTGGAACCGGACCGCTGGGAGGAGTTCTTTTCAGAGAAGCAGATCGGTGACGTTCTCCCGGGAAAGATCGTGAGACTCGCCAACTTCGGGGCTTTTGTGGAACTGGAGGAGGGAATCGAGGGCTTGTGTCACGTGTCGGAACTCGATACAGAGCGAATCGAGAATCCCGAAGACAAGTTTTCCATTGGCCAGGAGCTTGACTTCAAGGTCATTAAGATGAATCTTCTTGAACGAAAAATCGGGCTGTCCATCAGGGCGCTTCTGGAGCCAGACCGCGAGGAAGAGGAGGATACCTGGAGTTACAGCACCGAGTCCGGCAGAACGTCGATTGGGGAGATTGCTGGCGACCAGCTGGGTCAGTTGAAGAAAAAAGTGGAACTGGCGAAGGAGGATGAGGATGACGAAGGCTGAGCTTGTTGATGAGGTTTCCAAGAACTCTGACCTGAATAAGAAGGATGCGGAAGTCATTGTCCAGACCGTTCTTGACAGCATTGTGGATTCACTCAAGGCGGGTGAGAAAGTCGAGCTAAGGGGTTTTGGGAGTTTTCGTCTCAGAAGTCGGGCCTCCCGCCAGGGTCGCAACCCCAAGACCGGAGAAAAAGTGTTTGTACCCGCCAAGAGGGTCCCTTACTTCAAGCCCGGGAAAGAGTTAAAAGCCCTCATTAATTCCTGAATCGACCTGAACTGACCAAAGCCCGGGTTCCCCACTCGAAGCAGCGGCAGTCAAGACTCGCTTCAATTCAGTCAAACCGACAAAAACGGCACATATGAGTGCTCCCGTGGTGACCTTTCCTGGAGCCCCGGGAGACTCACTTCCGGCCCCTGAAACGGAATCTGTGATCGCCCTGCAAAAAAGCGTGATTCCTTTCAAATCTGTCTCCGGATTTAGTATGTAAACCACTGTCACATATATGAAAAGAATGCCTTCCAAGAATAAGCCTAATTTTTTGGGGAAAAAGCGTTTGCAAGGCCGGGAAAGGCGTGGTACGGTTAGGGCCGTTTCGCTTGAGGCTGGTAGGAATTGCCACTTTCCACAACCTGTGGAAAACACTGTGGAAACCTAGGCGGGCTCTGACTGGCATGGGCTGAGTGTCAGTCCCCTCCTGAGCCAAAACAAGGACATTTGGGGTCATTATTGGCTGAAGTGCATATGCAGTTTTGGGATACCGTTCTGTCTGCCATACAGGCGCGGGTTTCTAAGCAGAATTTCGATATCTGGTTCAAGCCGACTGTCGCTGAGTCGGAGACTAGCGAAGCCAGGCAACTGATCATCCGAGTTCCGAACGAATACTTTCGTTACTGGCTCACTGAGAACTACTCCGAAGTCATCAAAGAAGCTCTTGGCGAAGTGGGATTGGAGGACTGGGCATGGGAGCTGGTGGTGGAGAATCCCGAGCCGGATCACGACAGATTCGGTCCCAAAACCGATGTCATCACGGAAGGCCCGTGTCCCCAGGCAGCGCAATGTAATCTGAATCCCAAATACACCTTCGGGCGCTTCGTAGTCGGTGCCAGCAACCAGTTTGCCCACGCTGCAGCCCTGGCTGTGGCGGAACAACCTTCAAAGGCGTACAACCCCCTGTTCGTATATGGGGGAGTTGGTCTGGGTAAGACGCATCTGATGCATGCCGTAGGGCATTACATCAAGATCCGTTCTCCGCGCGCGCGGTTGATCTACATGTCATCCGAACGCTTCATGAATGAGCTCATCAACTCCATCCGCTATGACAAGACAATCCAGTTTCGCGAAAAGTATCGCAACATAGACGTCCTGTTGATCGATGACATCGAGTTTCTGGCGGGAAAAGAGCGAACTCAGGAAGAGTTCTTCCACACCTTCAATGATCTCTATGACAACCAGAAGCAGATTGTGATCTCGAGTGATTGTCCCCCGCGGGAAATCCCGACATTGGAAGAGCGTCTTCACAGCCGTTTCGAATGGGGATTGATTGCCGATATTCAGGCTCCCGACCTGGAGACGAAGGTGGCGATCCTTAAGAAGAAAGCTGAACTGGAAGCTGTAAGTCTGCCCGACGATGTGGTGTTTTTCATCGCCCAGCACATCCGTTCCAATGTGCGTGAGCTGGAGGGATCGTTGATCCGACTGGTTGCCTTCAGCAGTTTGACTGGCGAGGAGATCACCCTCGACCTGGCCGAGAAGGTTCTCAAGAACATTGCCGAACAAGACACCAGGATCATCACGGTGGAAGACGTGCAGAAGGTAGTGGCGAACCACTTCTCTTTGAGTCCAACCGAGCTGAGGGCCAAGAGTAACTCTCGTCGAATCGCTGAGCCACGACAGATCGCCATGTATCTGGCTCGAGTATTGACCAAGAACTCTCTGCCCCAGATTGGCAAGGCTTTTGGAGGTAAACACCACACAACTGTCCTCCATTCGATCAGGAAGATCGAGCACCTTTCCAAGGAGGATCCTCGCATGAAGGCGCTGCTGAAACGCCTGCAGGAACTGATTCAGTAGTACCTGAGGGGATTGTGCCGATAGTAACCAGACCCGAGGGGAATGCCTGATGGAATTTGTAGTACAGAAAGGGGACATACTCAGAGAGCTCCAGTATGTGCAGGGAATGGTCGAGAAAAAGACGACCGTGCCCATTCTTTCCAATCTTCTTTTGGAGACGACGGGGAACACTCTGGCCATCACCGGGACTGACCTCGATGTCACGATTCGATGCAGTTGTCCGACTGCGGTCAAGGTGGCTGGTTCAGTGACCGTTTCAGCTCGAAAACTCTTCGACATCGTGCGGCTGCTTCCCGACTCCGAAATCCACTTCAAAATGTCGGGCGGAGACGAGTGGGTAGCGATCACCTGCGAGCGCTCAAGATTCAAGGTCGCCAGTCTTTCCAAAGAGAACTTTCCGGATGTACCCCAGGTCGACAGTGAAAGATTTGAGCTTCCTGCAGCCTCCCTACGTTTCATGATTTCCCGATGCATTTTTGCCATTACACAAGAGGAGTCTCGCTTTGCGCTCAATGGTGCCCTCCTGATCTTGAAGCCGAATCAGATGACTTTTGTTGCAACCGATGGGCACCGGCTTGCTCTGGTTTCCGCGACCACGGAGATCCCTGGCGTCGAAGGCGAGATGAAGAACCTGGTTCCCAAGAAAACGCTGGTTGAACTGGTCAAGCTGGCGGCGTCAGGTTATGACACTATCCAGTTTGCCAAAGACTCTAACCATCTCCTCTTTCAGGTTGGTGAACGGATCCTTATCTCTCGGATGCTGAGCGGTCAGTTTCCCAACTACGAGATGGTCATCCCGGCGAACAACGACAGAGACGTTCAGATCGACACTGTAGAACTGAGCGACACTCTGAAAAGAGTCGCGATCATGGCCGACGAGCAGTCCCGATCGATCAAGCTGGATTTTAGTGAAGGCCAGCTGGATGTCTCCTCCAACAATGCCGACCTGGGGGAGGCTAAGGCATCACTACCGGTGGAGTTCGAGGGTGAGACTCTCTCGATTTGCTTCAATGCCGGATACCTGCTGGATTTCTTGTCGGTTCTTGACTCTGAGAAGGTCACTCTGCAGCTTCGGGATGGCGAAACCCAGGGTCTCTTCAGCCCGGCTGACGACGAAGAATACTCTTACCAGTACGTCGTGATGCCAATGCAACTCTAGCAGTCCACTCGCTGTCGCTCGCGGCGTTCCACATTCCACGTTCCAGGTTCCACGTTTCACGATTTGGGATCTCCAAGGGTGGGAGGGACGTGAGGACTAAGCCCCCTCAACCCGGCCCAGATTTCTCTTTCATGAACATTCCCAAAAGTCTTTACTGGTCAGGTATTTAGTGCGCTTTTCAAGAGGCTGCAGGCGCCCCCTCAAGCCGGAGGATTGTGGTAAAATATACAAGTCTGAGAAATAGCTCCGCAATAGGTGCTTCTTGATCTGAACTTGCCTCCAGAATCAAACCGCTAAATCAATTTCATGACTTCATATACTGCTGACAAGATTAAGGTTCTGGAAGGGTTGGAAGCAGTGCGCAAGCGCCCGGCCATGTACATCGGCGCCACTTCGACCACGGGCTTGCATCACCTGGTTTATGAGGTGATCGACAACTCGGTTGACGAAGCTCTGGCCGGGCACTGTGATGAGATCAACGTGACCATTCACATTGACAACTCGGTTACCGTAAAGGACAACGGACGGGGAATCCCGGTGGACCTTCATCCCGAGAAGAAAGAGCCTGCGGTCCAGGTCGTGATGACTACTCTTCACGCCGGAGGCAAGTTTGACAACGATTCCTACAAAGTCTCGGGTGGACTGCACGGAGTGGGCGTCTCAGTCGTCAATGCCCTGTCTGAGTCGCTCTTTGTGGAGATCCGGCGCGACAACAAGGTCTACCAGCAGTCATACGAGCGTGGGATCCCGACGACTTCGCTTGGCCAGACCGGGACCACAAAGCGTCGTGGGACGATCATCACTTTCAAGCCCGACCCGTCGATCTTCGATACTCTGGAGTTCAGCTACGACACTCTGGCCCAGCGAATGCGGGAAATGGCCTTCCTGACCTCCGGGTTGAAGATCACCGTCGAGGATCTGAGATCGGGGGAGAAACAGACCTTCCTCTATGAGGGAGGTGTCGTGGACTTTGTCCGGTACCTGAACCGGAACCGCACGGCTCTTCACGAGGAGCCCATCTACATCGAAGTCGAAAAGCCCGACATTCAGGTGGAGGTGGCGCTTCAATACAACGACGGCTACAACGAGATTCTGTACTCCTTTGCGAATACGATTAACACCGTCGAGGGTGGCACGCACCTGGTTGGTTTCAAGGCGGCACTGACTCGAACCCTGAACGCGTATGCCATGGAGAACAACCTGCTTCGCGATCTGAAGCATAAGCTCAGCGGAGAGGATGTTCGTGAAGGCCTGGCTCTGGTCATAAGTGTCAAGCTCTCCGACCCCCAGTTTGAGGGTCAGACCAAGGCCAAACTTGGAAACAGCGATGTCAAGGGAGCTGTCGAAACCATCTGCAACGAGAAGCTCTCGATTTACCTGGAGCAGAACCCGGCAATCGGGCGCCGGATTATCGAGAAGGTGGTCGACGCCGCCCGCGCTCGCGACGCGGCACGTAAAGCCCGGGATTTGACGCGCCGGAAGAGTGTACTCGACAATCTCTCGCTCCCCGGAAAGCTGGCGGATTGCCAGGAACGAGACCCGTCTCAATCGGAGATTTTCATTGTCGAGGGGGACTCGGCCGGAGGTTCAGCGAAACAGGGCCGCGATCGCAAATTCCAGGCAATTCTTCCCATCAAGGGCAAGATTCTGAATGTGGAGAAGGCCCGCTTCGACAAGATGCTCAGTAACGAAGAGATCACCACCATGATCGCGGCGATTGGCACAGGCATCGGTTCTCTCGACTTCGACCTCTCCCGGCTTCGCTACCACAAAGTCATCATCATGACGGATGCTGACATTGACGGAAGTCATATCCGGACGCTTCTCCTGACCTTTTTCTACAGGCAGATGACCGAACTGGTGAGAGAGGGACATATCTACATCGCGCAGCCTCCTCTGTACCGGGTCAAGAGAGGTCGAAAAGAGAGTTATCTGACCGATGATCGGGCCTTGACTCAGTATCTGTTGAAAGAAATGGTGACCGACATTTCCTTTACGGTGAAGGAGACCGGAGCGCTCTATGCGGGGGAGGGATTTCGGAAGGCAGTGCGGGAAATCATGCAGTTCCAGGAAACCTTCGACCGGCTTGCCATCACTTTCAATGCCGACCAGCTGAAGAACCTGGTGAACTTCTTTGATGAGAACCCCACAGACCGGTCGAGTCTTCGAGAGCTTTTCCAGGACGAGTCCCGGCTTACCGAGCTGGCAGGAGCTCTCGACGAAGGCTCTGCGGAGGTCCAGCTGGACACGGAGCACAATCTCTTTGAGGTCAGAGCTGGAGACCAGGTTATCAGTCTGGAGCTTCTGAACTCCGGTGAGTTTCAGACCCTGTGGAGCATGTCGAGGCGGGCCTCGGCGTACAGGGGCTCAGGATACACGGTCGAACGAAATGGTGACGTCATTGAAGCTGAAAACTGGAGGCAGCTGGTTGACACTGTGCTGGCAGCGGCCAAGAAGCAGTTATCGATTCAGCGCTACAAAGGTCTTGGGGAAATGAACCCCGATCAGCTCTGGGAAACGACCATGGATCCAGAGACGCGAACCCTTCTTCAGGTTCGCATCGAAGACAGTCTCCAGGCCAACGATGTCTTCAGCATTCTCATGGGAGACGCCGTCGAGCCACGGCGTAACTTTATTGAAACCAACGCTTTGCAGGTCAAGCACCTGGATATTTAGTACTTACTTGTCCCTTCCAACAGAGCGTTGGCCGTTGAAAGCATCCGATTCAAGGACTGTCTGAGGAATAACTGAATGCCCGAGCCCCGAGGTAATGAACTCCCTGTAAACATCGAAGACGAAATGCGCTCTTCGTATCTGGATTACGCCATGTCCGTGATTATCGGACGGGCGTTGCCGGATATCAGAGATGGTCTCAAACCCGTGCACAGGCGAATCCTTTATTCCATGCACGAACTGTCCAACACCTTCAACCGCGCACACAAGAAATCGGCTCGAATTGTGGGCGAAGTCATTGGGAAATACCATCCTCACGGCGACGCGGCGGTTTACGACACCATGGTGCGAATGGCACAGGGCTTTTCGATGCGCGAGGTGCTCGTCGACGGACAAGGCAACTTCGGATCGATCGATGGGGATTCTCCGGCGGCCATGCGCTACACCGAAGTCCGGATGTCCCGGATTGCAACAGAGTTGCTGGCCGATATTGAGAAAAACACCGTCGACTTTCTTCCCAACTATGACGAGACTCTGAATGAGCCCACCGTTCTTCCCGCTCGCTTTCCCTGCCTGCTGGTGAATGGAGCTTCCGGAATTGCCGTGGGTATGGCAACCAACATTCCCCCTCACAATCTGAGTGAAATAGTGGACGCTTCCCTTCTGCTGCTGGACCGGGAAGATGCCTCTCTGGCTGAGATCCTGGAGCTCGTCCCGGGGCCGGATTTCCCAACCGGTGCTTTCATCTACGGTCGCCAGGGGATCTTCTCCGCCTATCGAACCGGGAGGGGAATCATCCACCTGAGAGCCCGGACCAGTTTCGAACCGCTGGGAAAGGACCGCGAGTCGATCATTATTCACGAGCTGCCCTATCAGGTGAACAAAGCTCGTCTGGTAGAGAAGATTGCACACCTCGTACATCAGAAAAGGATCCAGGGGATCAGCGATCTGCGCGACGAGAGCGATCGCAGCGGCATGCGTGTCGTGATTGAATTGAAGCGCGGTGAGCAGCCTCAGATCGTGCTCAACGCGCTCTTCAAGCTGACGCCTCTGCAGTCCTCCTTTGGGATTATTGTGCTGGCGATTGTCGGAGGCCGCCCCAGGGTTCTCCCGCTGCCCGAGGTCATACATCATTTCCTGGAACACCGGAAGGACGTGGTCAGGCGCCGTACCACCTTTGAACTCGACAAGGCTGTGCAGCGTTCCCATATCCTGGAAGGTCTGCGTATCGCTCTTGACCAGCTCGATTCCATTATCAAACTGATTCGGGCCGCCCAGGACCCCGGAGAAGCCAAGCGTGATCTGGTCAAGGAGTTCGATCTCACGGGAACGCAGGCCCGGGCCATCCTGGAGATGCGGTTGCAGCGCCTGACGGGATTGGAAAGGGAAAAGATTGAGCAGGAGTATGCCCAACTCCAGGAGACCATCGCCCGGCTACGACAAATTCTGGAAGACCCTGCGGCCCTCAAGGGAGTCATTCGTGATGAACTGGTCGAGATCCAGTCTACCTACGCAAGTCCGCGCCGAACTGAGATCGTGGAGACCGAAATCGATCTTTCCATGGAGGACCTGATTGCCGAAGAACAGATGGTGATCACCTCCAGCCGAGACAGCTACATCAAGCGAACCTCGTTGAGCACCTACAGGAGCCAGCATCGAGGGGGAAAAGGACGAATCGGAATGTCGACCCGGACCGAGGAAGACATTATTGCCGACCTGTTCGTTGCTTCGACACACAGCTACATGCTCATCTTCACGACCCGGGGAAAACTTTACTGGCTCAAAGTCTGGAAAATCCCCGAAGTGGGAACGACTGGGAAGGGGAAACCGATTGTCAATCTGATTCAGGTGGATCCCGATGTTCGTGTAGCCGACGTGTTGAACGTGAATGATTTTCAGGGCGGGGCCCAGGTGGTCATGGCCTCCCGTCGCGGCTACGTGAAAAAGACCCCTTTGAGCGCCTTCTCTCATCCCCGCGCCAATGGCATCATTGCCTGCAGGGTGGATGAAGACGACGAACTCATGAGTGTGGCTCTGGCCGAAGGCGACAAGAACATCATGTTATTCTCCAAACTGGGCAAGGCGATTCGTTTTAATTTTGAACAGGTCCGGAGCATGGGCCGAGTCGCCAGGGGTGTGAGAGGAATCAGGCTCCGACCTGGTGACCATTTGATCGGGATGGAAATTGTGGATCCAGGCAGGCCTGATCTGCTGGCTGTAACCGAGTACGGGTTCGGGAAGCGAACTTCCATCGACCAGTATCGAACTCAGGGTCGAGGGGGACAGGGTGTGATCAACATCCGAACCTCCGCAAGAAACGGGAATGTGATCACCTCATTCCTGGTCAATGACGACTCGGACATCATGATCATCACTGAGAGTGGAAAACTGATCAGACTTCCCGTCCGTCAGATCCGCTTGACCGTTTCCCGAAGCGCCCAGGGCGTGAAGCTCATCGATTTAGGCGAAAATGATCGCGTCGCGGATGTCAGCCTCATTCCACTCGAGGACGAGGAGCAAGAAGCAACCGAAGAGGCGGGGCCATGAAGCTCAGCCATGGAGTCCTCGGGCTACCGCTCCTGATGCTGGCCTTTGCCGTTACCATAACGAAGAGGGCTGAGAGAAGACCCATTTCGCTTCTCCGGAAGGCCCAGCTGCTGGAAAGAAGCGGCGACCTGCAGGAGGCTGCCAGGGCCTACGCTAGCCTGGTTTCCCAGTACCCGGGCACCCCGGCTGCCTGCCGGGCACTGTGGGAGTTGGCTTCAATGGAATATTCGGTGATCCAGGATACGGAGAAGGCGGTGAGTCTGTTGCACAGTCTTGTTGACTCTTGTCGGGGGGATAAACTCGTTGGCGAAGCGATGCTGATGCTTGCAGACATCCATGAGATCGATCTGCGCGATCTGGAGCAGTCGAATCAGATCAGGCGTGAGTACTTCGAGCTGGTGTCCGATTCGGAGAGATCTCACGAGACGCTGTTCAAGATCGGCGACGTCTTATTCAAACAGGGCAGGTACCTGCAGGCTCAAGAAGCTTTCCAGGATTTGCTGGAACTCAAGCCGGAGGAAGAGATCGCAACTCCCGTCAATCTGCGGATCGGGACGATCCTGCAGGTAGGTCAGGATTACGACAGATCCATCCGCTATTTTGAGGCCGTAATCGAGCAATCCCGGAGTCCGGAATTCCGGCTCCAGGCCCGCCTGGGGCTCATCGAGAGCTACGAATTCCTGGACAGGCTTTCGCTGGCTCTGAAGATCGCCCGGGATATTGGACCGGATGAGTACCCGGCTGAACTAAAGAATGACATTCTGATGAGACTCAACCAGAAGAAGCTGCATTTCGAGCGATAAGTATGATGACGTGAAGAGAGTACTGGGATGAGCTGGTGGCAATCACTCGTTGTGCTGGGATTTACACTCCTGCTTCTATTGGGCGGGGGGGTCTGGTGGCTGTACACACGACGAGTTGCCTCAAGAGCAGAAGCTCTCTTCTCCGCCACCTACCTGGACGTTCTCAGGGAGAAGTTCCCGGAGGCTTTCGAGGTACTCTCACGCTTTGAGCGGAACAAGGGTCTGGCCACTGTCACCGAAGGGAGTCCGGATCTCGAGAAAGCTGTCAATGAGATCAAAAACTATGCTCGGCTTGAGTTCCAGGCCAAGAAGCAGACACCCAGTCTGAATATCTCTCCCGAGGCTGCACCAGGAGGAGACTCCACAAAACTGCCAGCCGCCCTGGTCACGATTGTGCGGGGAATCTATACCAATCCGGAGAATGTCGACATCCTGGGTGAGGGTGGCCAGGATGCACTTGATGCCTTCCTGAGTTCACTGGTTGAATAAGTGCTCCCTTCAAGGAGTACCAGGCACTTCGTGCTATAATTCCTGTTTTTGTTCTGCTCCGGAAGGGGGTGTTGTTCGCTTTGGCATATGTGAGAGTTCAAGATGGGGAGTCGCTTGAGAGTGCCCTGCGTCGATTCAAGCGCAAGGTCCAGCAAGAAGACATCATCAAGGACATCAAGAAGCACGCCTTCTATGTGAAACCCGGGGAACGAAAACGGCTCAAACAAGCACTGGCCCGCAAGCGGGCCCGTAAAAAAATGCGGCAGACCTTCCGTTTCCGAAGATAACTTCCCATTGTCTTGTAGCCCGGCTGATAGAATCAGCCGGGTTTTTTTGGTTTCAGGCAATCCTTTTGCGGCAAGCAGCGAATCCTTTGACGTCAGGTCACCACCACTAAGAAAGGAGCTATTCGGATGAGAGAGGTCCTGCATTGAGCCGGTTCATTGGGTTCGCCGGAATCCTGACAATCATTGGAATCGCGGTCCTCGCGTCTGAGGATCGCCGGAGGATTCCCTGGCGTATGGTCTTCTGGGCGATCCTTCTTCAACTCGTGTTCGGGGTGGTTGTCCTGAAGACGGACTTTGGCCAGATGGCCCTGAAAGAGCTGGCCGGAGCAGTGACGGCTCTCATCCGCTACGCAGACTTCGGAGGCGAGTTCGTATTTGGCCACCTGTCCAGGGATCCCACACCCTACATCTTTGCCTTCAGGGTTCTCCACATTGTGATCTTCATCTCGTCGTTATTCACCTGCCTGTACTACCTGGGCATCATGCAGCTGATTGTGGTGGCGATGGCGAAGATCATGAAGAGGTTCCTGGGGGTGAGCGGGGCCGAGTCGCTGGCCATGGCGGCCAACGTCTTCATGGGTCAAACGGAGGCTCCACTCGTCATCGCTCCCTATATTCCCAGCATGACCCATTCCGAGCTGATGGCATTGATGACAGGAGGCATGGCCACCGTGTCGGGTGCGATTCTGGGTGCATACATCGGATACGGGATCAATGCTGAGTACCTGATCACGGCCAGTGTCATGGCCGCCCCGGCTGCCCTGATGATGGCCAAGATCATCATCCCCGAGACCGGAGTACCGGTGACAGCCGGTGAAGTCAAGCTCAAGATCGAACGAACCGATGCAAATCTGATCGAAGCCGCTGCCCGAGGAGCCTCGCAGGGGCTCAAACTGGCCCTCAATATCGCCGCCATGCTGATCGCCTTCATCGCCATGATTTATCTGATCAATGCTGTTATCTCCTGGTGCGGCCGCCTGACAGGTTTGGAATCACTGATCGGGACTCCGATCACCTTCGAGGGCATCCTCGGTGCTCTTCTGGCGCCCCTGGCGTTTGTCATGGGGGTTCCGTTTGAAGAGGCCGCCACTGTCGGTCGGCTGTTGGGCATGAAGATCGTCCTGAATGAAGTCATCGCATTTGCCGACCTGGCACAGGTCAAGGACACTCTCAGTCCCAGAAGCGAACTGATCGCGACCTTTGCCCTGTGCGGCTTTGCCAACTTCAGCAGTCTGGGGATTCAACTGGGGGGCATTGGACCACTTGCCCCCGAACGTCGAAAGGATCTGGCGACGATTGGCCTCAGAGCAGTTCTGGCCGGTGGTCTCGCAACCTGTATGACGGCGACCCTGGCCGGCATGCTGAGTTAGTACTCACTTACCAGGAGATCTCAGGTGGATACCGACCCTTACCAGGAACGACTCAAGCGAGCAGCAGGCTTTCTTCAGGCTCAGCTCGGGGAGCCTCCGGGCACTGCACTGGTGCTGGGAAGCGGGCTGGGAGACTTTGTGGACGCTCTGCCCGCGTACGCCTCCCTGGCCTACGGGGAGATTCCAGGTTTTCCTGTCTCGGATGTGATCGGTCATTCGGGAAAGCTGACCCACTCGGGAGGGCGGGGCGTTCCTTTTTGCGCTTTGCAGGGCCGCTCTCATTTCTACGAAGGACTTCCTCAGAGCGAGCTCGTTTTTGCAGTTCGCTCGCTGGCGCTCTGGGGAGTACGCGACTTTGTCATCACCAACGCGGCCGGGGCCATTTGTCGAGATTTCTCTCCTGGCGATCTGGTGGTGATCAGCGATCACATCAACCTCTCAGGGGACAACCCGCTGGTGGGGCCCAACCTGGATGCCCTGGGGGAGCGCTTTTCCGATATGACGCATGCCTATCACCCGGACCTGAGGGAGGCCGCCCTGGAAGCCGGTCGAGAACTGGGGCTGGAGGTGAAGCAGGGAGTCTATGTGTGCGTGAAAGGCCCCTCCTATGAGACTCCTGCCGAGATCCGCATGCTCAGTGCTCTGGGGGCCGACGTGGTGGGCATGTCAACCGTGCCCGAGGTCATCAGCCTGAACCACATGCGCTGCCGCGTAGTCGGGATCTCCTGCATCACCAACATGGCCGCCGGGATTCTTTCCCAGCCGCTCGAGCATGACCAGGTCCTGGAAATGACCCGCCGGGCCCGCAAGGATTTTGAGAACCTGCTGCTAGCTTTTCTGGAGAGGGTGAGTGAAATTGATTGAGAAAGCTAAAGCTCGGAACGCCAGTGGGCTCAGGTGGCGAGCCCAAGAACGTTCCAACGTTCCAGCGTTCCAGCGTTCCAATGTGAAGAGGCTGCAAGGGGCAATCTTTCAAGCCGTGCTTCTGTTAGCGACCTGCTCCCGTCCAGCTTCTGAGCGGGGCGGCGAAAGAGTTGACCTTCTCATCAGTGGTGGGACGGTCGTCACCATGGATGCGGATTTCACGGTTCATGACCCGGGTTTTGTCGCAGTTCGCGAAGATCGCATTGTTGCAGTGGGTCCTCATGCCGATGTGAGCGGCTATTTCGCAGTCAGGACTCTCGACGTGTCGGATACGATCGTACTCCCCGGGTTGATCAATGGTCACCAGCATGCTCCGATGACTCTTTTTCGTGGACTGGGGAGCGATTTGAGGCTCATGGACTGGCTCACCCAATACATATTCCCGGCAGAAAGCAAGAATGTGGATCGCGACTTTGTCTTCTGGGGGGCACTGCTGGCGGCTACCGAGATGCTGGAGTCCGGAACGACCACCTTTGTGGATATGTACTACTTTGAAGAGGAAGTGGCGCGGGCAACTTCAGCTGCCGGGATGCGTGGAATCCTGGGCCAGACCATCATCGGGTTTCCGGCTCCCGATTACCCGACCCCCGAAGAAACCCTGAAGGGGACAGAGCAATTCATAGTGGACTGGAAGGACGATTCTCTGATCACACCGGCGGTGGCTCCCCATGCCCCCTACACCTGCTCTCGGGAGGTATTGGACGCTTGCAGGGAACTGGCCAAAAAACACGATGTCCCTCTCATTACCCACCTGGCAGAGACCCGGGACGAGGTTCGCCAGGTGGAGGAGAACACGGGTCTTCGACCTGTTACGTACCTGAACGAAATCGGTTTCCTGGTCGATCGCCTGATTGCGGCCCATGTCGTCTGGGCCAGCGAACAGGAGATCCGCTTTCTGGAAGAACACGGTGTCGGCGTGATTCACAATCCGGAAAGCAACATGAAACTGGCGTCTGGCACAGCTCCCGTTCCACTCCTGCTCGAGGCGGGGGTCGATGTTGGCCTGGGCACGGATGGTGCAGCCAGCAACAACAACCTCGATCTCTTGCAGGAAGCCGATACCATGGCCAAGCTGCACAAGCACAGCTCTGGAGATCCTACTCTGATCCCGGCCCGGGAGGCGCTGGTCGCCGCGACGATAGGAGGCGCCAGGGCCCTGGATCTGGATACGGAACTGGGGAGTCTGGAGATCGGTAAGAAAGCGGATCTGGTCGTACTTGGGCTCGACGAAGCGTCCGCCGTTCCCGTCTACGATCCCTATGCGCTGGTTGTCTACTCCCTGCACGGATCAGCTGTGGAAACCGTGATCGTGAATGGCCGCGTCGTGGTCGAGGATGGACGAATCATCACCATTGACCGGAAGGAGTTGTGGCGGCAGGTAGAAAGGTTGCGGAAGAAGGTGCTTCGGTCGCTGGAGGAATAGAGTTCTGGGTGGGGGTCAAGTGGGAGGCGGCCCCAGGGCCTCGGTCGGGAATTTAAACGGCCGCTGCCCTGGGGCCGCCTCCCACTTTCCAGTGAGAATCCAGTGTGTGGGGGGCCTCGCACTATTCCTCTGGTTCCAGCTTCAAGGCTACTGAGTTCATGCAGTAGCGCTTGTCGGAGGGTTCGGGGCCGTCGTTGAAGACATGGCCCAGGTGGGCGTCACAGGCACTGCACAGGACCTCGGTCCTGCGCATGAAAAGACTGTTGTCTTCTTCGTGATCGATATTATTCTCATCGATCGGCGCCCAGAAACTGGGCCAGCCCGTCCCCGAGTCGAACTTCGCATTCGAGTCGAAGAGCTCCTGACCACAACAGATGCAGACGTAGGTACCGGGGGTCTTCGTATCGCAGTACTTGCCCGAAAAAGCAGGCTCAGTTCCCTTTTTCCGGCAGACATGAAACTGTTCCGGTGTGAGTTCGTTCTTCCACTCTTCTTCCGTCTTGTCCAAGCGATGTCCCATAACGGTTTCTCCCGTGGGGTAGATTCTATCATTGGCTCCCCGGTGCGGTGCGGAAGCACCGGGACCGGAGAGCCAGAAAGAGGTACATACCCCGGGCTTTCTCCGAGTTCGGTTGGGCGCTAGAATGGCATGTGGATAGAAACCCCTGGGAGGAGCTCCGGATGAGTCATCACACCCTGTCTTTGCGAGCCGCTTCGGTCGTACCCGGCGGGCGTCTTTTTGCGCTTCTTATCATTATGAGTCTGTTGCTCTGTGGGTGCGCTTCCGAGGTAGAGCCTGAAGCCCGGGCAGCCTAACATCCTCCTTGCCATTGCGGACGACTGGGGGTTCCCTCATGCGGGAACCTATGGAGATCCGGTTGTGAAGACGCCGACCTTTGATCGGCTTGCGCGGGAGGGGATCGTTTTCAACCAGGCCTATATATCGTCTCCCTCCTGCACTCCCTCGAGAGCGGCTCTTGTGACTGGACAGTGGCACTGGAGACTGGAAGAAAGCGCCAATCTCTGGAGTACGCTGCAGACCAAGTTTCCCGTCTACCCGGACCTCCTGGAAGAAGCCGGTTACTTTGTAGGTCACACTGGCAAAGCCTGGGGTCCGGGCCGGCTCGACCCGGGCGGTCGAACCCGCAATCCGGCCGGGCCCGAGGTTGAGAGTTTTACCGAGTTCCTGGATGCCAGGCCGGCGGAACAACCTTTCTGCTTCTGGTTCGGCACCTTCGACCCACACAGGCCCTACGAGACCGGATCGGGAAAGGCTGCCGGCATGGATCTGGACGCGATCCGCCTGCCTGCCTGTCTCCCCGACAGTCCCGAGGTGAGAAGCGATGTCGCCGACTATTACTTCGAGGTCCAACGGTTCGACTCCCATGTCGGAGAGCTGCTGCAGGAATTGGAGAAAAGGAACGAACTGGAAAACACGATCATCATCATGACGGGTGATCACGGTATGCCGTTCCCTCGGGCCAAGGGAAATCTGTACGATACCGGAACCCGTGTCCCACTCGTGATTCGCCGGCCCGATCTGATTGCGAGCGGCCGGCACAGTGACGATTTCGTCAGTCTGACCGATCTGGCGCCGACCATCCTGGAACTCGCGGGTGTCAGCGTTCCAAAGGTGATGACCGGAAAGAGTCTGACAGCGATTCTCAGCTCCGGAGAGTCTGGTCGGATCGATTCGGCCCGGACCTACGTGCTGACCGGGAAAGAACGCCATGTTCCGGTCCAGGAGTCTCCCGACAGCGGCGGCACTCCGATGCGAGCCATACGCACTCACGATTTCCTTTACATCTACAACTTTCGAACAGATCGATGGCCAGCAGGAACACCCAATTATGAAAAGGCCTTCCTTCCCGGCACCTGGTACGGAGATGTGGACAACGGCCCGACGAAGTTTTATATGGTGGATCACAGGGATAAGGACGACCTGCATCGAAAGCTGTTTGACCTGGCCTTCGGTAAGCGCCCGGCCGAGGAGCTCTATGATCTGAAGAAGGATCCGGACCAGCTGCAGAATGTCGCCGCAGACCCGGAGTACTCGTCTATCAAAGGCCGACTCTTTGAACAGCTGATGGGGGAGCTGCATTCGACCCTGGATCCTCGGGTTCTGGGTATGGGGGATCTGCTCGAGTCGTATCCCTACTACGGAGGAGGGCCACTGGCCCGGGGTTGGAAGGAGGAGTAGCGTTCCACGTTTCACGTTCCACGAACCTTCAACCTTCAACTAGTAGCTACGGTTCCTCCCAGTGGCCGCTTTCCGCTGACCGGAAGATAGCCTCGATCACTCGCATGTTCTGGACTGCGTCTTCCAGGGGTATCGGGACTTCAGAATCTTCCAGAATCGCCTTTGAAAAACGATCTCCCTGAACCGTGTACTGGTCACAGGTTTCGAACTCCATGGTTTGAAGATTACCGGCAAAGAGGTCCCCGTCATCCAGGAAGATCCGGCAGGGCCGGTCGTTGGGGGCGTTGAAAGGGATCTCGATTTCGAGCCGACCCTCTGTCCCGAAAAAATGAGCTCGCTGGTAGGCGACCATCTGGGTGCTGCACAGGAAGGAAGCCTGGCCGGATGGATAGTCCAGAATCGCCGAAGTCAGACGGTCAATCTTCATTTCGGGGTCTCTCTCGATCAGCCCGATGACCCGTCGAGGTTCTTCACCGAAGACGAAGCGGGATGTAGTAATCGGATAGCAGCCGATGTCCATGAGTCCTCCACCCCCCATGTCGATGCGGTTGCGAATGTTTTCGGGATCCCGGTTGAAATAGCTGAAAACATACTGCATGGCAGTCAGCTGCCCGATCAATCCATCCCGAAGCTGCTGGACTGCTTCCAGCCACTGCGGATGGGTTCGAACCATGAAAGCCTCCTGCATTTTGACTCCGGTCCGGTCTCTGGCACGGACCAACTCCCGGGCTTCTTCGGATGAGAGGCCAATCGGTTTCTCGCACAGTACATGCTTTCCTGCCTCGGCAGCCCGAACCGACCAGGGGACATGCAGGTGGTTGGGGAGGGGATTGTAGACCGCCTCCACTTCGGGATCTCTCAGCAGTCCATCGTAGCTTCCAAATGCTTTGGGTATCCCCAGACGATCCGCCGTGGAACGTGCCTTCTCAGCATCCCTTGAGGAAATCGCAACCACCTCACTGAAGTTGCCCCTCTGCATCGCCGGAATGACTTTCTCCACACCGATTCTCGCTGTGCTCAGGACTCCCCATTTCACTTTTCGATCCATTTCAGTTTTCCATTCTGGTCAGATCCAGCACCGTCGTCGTCTCGCCACGAGAGCGAAACTCAATGGTGAGCGCGTCTTGACCCCCTTTGTGATAGATCATCTGTTCAGGCAGACTCTCCTGTGGCGACAGACAATTGAAGACGGCTTTGGCCTCGGTTAGCTCTATGAGAAGAAACCGAAGCGGCTTCTCCTCCCGTTCCCACCGCTGCAGCTGCGGAGTAAAGTGATTCAAGCTGAGGATCACGCCGGGCTCCTCCTCCACAAGGGTCATCAGTTGGACCACACGTGTCTGGCCTGTCACCACCAGTCGAAACATACCCACCATCGACCCTCCCTCGGGAGCAGCCCAGTGCTCCTCCACACGTCCTTCGAACCCAGGGCCCTCCCAGGCTCCCGCCAACCAGGCTAGATTGTCAAGGGTGATTTCGAGGGACCGAGAGAATCCCGGCTCACCATCCCGGCACCCCGAAGAAGGAAGATGGAGGGGAATGAGAAACGCGAGCGTGATCAGTCTTCTGCCCAATGGCCTTTCGAACCTGCTACGGAACACACACACATTCTATCGAAAGGATCTCGCCCGGGCACATGAAGCGAGTTGCGCCGCCGGGAATAGAGCGCAACAACGCCAGCGGCGAGGAGGGGCGCCTGAACCTGGGTCAGAACTTGTGGCGGGCCTTCAACTTTCAACCTTGAACCTGTAACTTTGAAGGGTAATAGTCATGTTCAGGCCTATGCTCAGAATCGCCATTGCCATCGCCGTCGCCTTGATCGTTCTATGGTTGTTTCGGGCTCGCATTGAGCGGCGCCTGGTGTTTGTTCCAAGTAGAGAGTGGGCCGTCGACCCCTGGGAACTGGGTCTTGAGGCCCGGGAGCTGACCTTTGCGGCTGCCGATGGGACCCGGTTGTCGGGACTGTGGTTGGAGTCGTCTGAGCCGCAGGGCGTGGTGGTTTATGCGCACGGCAACGCGGGGAATCTGTCCCATCGCATTCCTACCGCCGAGGTGTGGAGGCGAGAACTGGGACTCTCCGTTTTGCTTTTCGACTATCGAGGTTACGGCCGTAGTCAGGGAGTCCCGGACGAAAATGGAATTCTGCAGGACGCCCTGGCGGCCTACGATGAAGCGGTGCGGCTGGGAAGGGAGATCCCGCTGGTTGCCGGGAGAAGTCTGGGTACGGTTGCGGCGATCCATGTGGCTGCGAAGCGGAAGGTCCGTGGCCTGCTCCTGGATTCGCCGATGGCCAGTGCGGCGCGCATGGCTCCCAGGATATTACCCCTTCCGGGGATTCGACATCTGGTGTCCATCCAGCTCGACAATGTTGGCAGGATCGGCAGTGTCCGGTGCCCGGTCCTGATTCTGCACGGAGAACTGGACCGCATCATTCCCATTGAGCAGGGAAGGGAGGTACACAAGGCTGCTCGCGAAGCGACTTTCGTGGTCCTCGCGGACCTGGGACACAACGAGCCCCGAACCACTCCCGAAATCCTGAACCACTTTCGGAATTTTGTGGCCAGCCTGGAAAGAAGTCCAGGGCAGTGAAAGGGCTGCTAACCTTCCACGTCGGAAACACTCTGCCGCTGGTACATTCCCATTAACTGGACCTGGTCCAGAATGTGCCCCTCCATCTCTTCTTTCAGTTGGGCCTTGGTGACGGGCCCCAGATCGGGCAAAACAGTGTCCAGTGCATAGAGCTTGTGGAAATAGCGGTGCCTGCCAGTGGGAGGACAAGGCCCCCGGTATCCCGTGTGCCTCCAGTCATTCAGGCCTTCCCGGGTGCCGTCGGGAAGATCTACAGTGTCGGTTGCTTCCGGAAGTCCGGCCGCCGAAGGAAAAATATTATAAAGCACCCAGTGCACCCAGGTCACCTTCGGCGCAGCCGGGTCGGGGGCATCGGGGTCATCGACAACCAGAACCAGGCTCCGGGTCCTCTCTGGAAGACCTGACCAGGAGAGTGGTGGCGAAAGATCCGGTCCGTCGCAGGTGTACCTCCGGGGGATCGCTCCTCCCGGCTCAAACGCAGTGGAAGTCAACCTCAAACCCATTCTATCCTCTGTCCCAAACAGGATATAACGCTTGCGTTCCAGGTTCCACGTTGATGCACTCATGAAAGTGGGAGGGGCCTCGGACCGCGACCGCCAGGCGTGATGTTCAAAACCCCCTGGTTTACTTGATCGCCAGGGGGTTCACCGGACTCCCTGTGCCGTGGGTGAGTCGATAGGGTGGGCCTACGAACAGGAATTCATATGTCCCGTCCCGGGCGCAGGCCTGGGCCAGCTCATCGAGCTGGAAGAGGGCTCCCAGCATCATCCCCTGGTTGCGAATGAGCTCATAGTGGATTGGCCACTCGAAGTCTGGATGGCCTGCCTTTTCACCGGCTCCCGCCTCGGTTGGTACTGTCTCCACAGAGAGATTGTCGACTGCCACCGCTGCTGCCTCGACCTTCTTCAGCCACTGACTCACCTCCCATCCGATTCCAGGCTCGTCCCGTATCTGATCCTCTGTCCAGGAAAATGTCCAGAAAGGCTCGGGATTCTCCCCTAGGAACTGACCCAGCCAGCCGGTTCGGATCAGGACCACGTCTCCCCGGAGAAGATTCAGGTTCTGGTGACGCGCAGTTTGCCGAACATCCTCACCGGTGATCAGATAGCCCGCATCCAGACGTTTCACCTGCTTGTAGCGTGCCACGTCAAGAAGCACATCTCGACTGACCAGGTTGTCTGCCGCCAGGTGGATCCCGTTTTTCAGGGCTCCGGCCGAGGTCAAACCAGTCTGTGCATCATGACCGTTATAGAGCCGTCCCTCGCCAAAGACATGTCCCAGGCCGTCCCAGTGGGTGGTGCCGTGGGTGGGTAAGGAGAGAAAGTCCCCGATCCAACCTGGCCGGGAACCGACCGCCTGGCCAGTCGAGAGCATCAAGTGCTGGAGCCTGGGCCCTCTGGCAGGCTGGTAGTCTTGCAGCGGGATGGCCAGGCTGTACACCTGGCCCGACTCAACCACGCCTGCAGCCTCGACGGTCACTTCCGGAGTGATGTAATTCAGCGTTCCGATCTGATCCTCGGGTCCCCACTTGCCCCCAGTTGGTATCTGGAAGGGTGGCTGAGGAACCGCAGCTCGAGACCATCAACAGGGCCGCGAAAAAAGTGGCCTGTCTTGACATGGTTCTACATCTCCAGAAAATCCCTGCCCGCCCTACTTGATGGCCAGGGGATTGATCGGACTCCCGCTTCCGTTGATGATCTTGAGGAGAGGGCACACGAACAGAAACTCGTAAACCCCATCGGCGGCACAGTCTTCAGCCAACTCCTCCATCGAGAACCAGTCTCCGATCATCATTCCCTGATTCCGGAGCAGTTCATAATGGATCGGCGAACCCCAGCTCTGGCCGATCTTTTCGGCTGAGCCAGCTTCAGCCGGAATCACTTCGCTTTCCATATTGTCTACGGCCACAGCCGCTGCCTGGATTCGCTTCAGCCACTGGCTCGTCTCCCATCCGATTCCGGGAGAGCCCTCATAAAAAGCACCTCTGCCCTTTTCGTTCCATTTGCTGCTGTAGCCGGTTCTGATCAAGACTGCATCTCCGGGCCGAAAAGAGACACCCTGTTTCCGCGCAGCTCCCTCCAAGTCTTCCGGCGTAATGGCGTAGCCGGCCGCCAGCCTCTTCACTTGCTTGTAGCGCGCGACGTCGAGCAGGGCTCCCCTGGTGACCACCTTGTCCGCTGCATGATGCACGCCGTTCCTCAAAGCTCCCCTCGAAGTAACGCTGGTCCGAGCGTCGTATCCGTTGTAGAGCTTCCCTTCTCCATAGATGTGGGCCAGACCATCCCAGTGAGTTGGGCCGTGAACCGGTGTAAACAGGTGGTCAAAGGCCAGACCCGGAGCCTGGTAGTCTCCGTCTCCTTTGCCAATGGACATCATGTAGCGGTAGATTCGGCCATACCTGGTGCCCCCGCTTGGAACTCGATCCTCGAGCGGTAGAGCGAGATTAAAAACCTTGCCCTTCTTGACCAGGCTGACGGCGTGCAGGACCACCTCGGGAGTGATGTAATTCAGTGTTCCGATCTGATCCTCCGGACCCCATTTCCCCCAGTTGTTCTGTCCCGGGAGAAACTGTGGAGTCAACACTAGAGCGATCAGCACCAGACATACGCCGATTCTGGAGAGCATTTAATCCTCCTCTGCAATGTCTTATGATGCCTTCTAAGCCGCAGTCTTACAACGGCGCTGGGCGGAGGGATAGCCGGCTGTACGAAAAATCAGGGATAGGGATTGGACAAAGGAGAGTTCGAATGTGCCGCAGTATCAAGACACTATTTAACTTTGAGCCGCCAGCCAGTGAGGAGGAAATCCAGGCAGCCACCCTTCAATTCGTGCGCAAGGTGAGCGGCTTCACCAGACCGTCCAAGGCCAATGAAGCCGCCTTCAACGGGGCGGTCACCGAGATTTCCCGGGTAGTTGAGCGCCTCCTCGATTCGATGATTACCAGTTCAACCTCCCGCAACCGAGAGGTGGAACGTGCCCGTGCCCGCCGCCGAGCCGCGAAACGTTTCGCGACGTCCTGACTGCCCTTTCTTAGAAAACACGGGATTGGTGGGTATAATCGGAAGCCGACGGCCAGCCACTGCGCAGCAAGTCTGGCTAGCCTGGAGAGTGGATCTGCGACGCCCAGAGCTTACACAACTGATCCTTGCGTTCATACTTGGATCTCAGAGTCTGTCCGGACACTGGGCCACCCAGCAGGAAAGTCATGACGAACTCTATGAAAAGGCAAGGGAGCAGGTCGACCTGGGAGACCATCTGGTTGCCCGCAAAGTTTTTGAGCAGCTCCACAGAGACGATCCCCGACCGGAGTATCTTTTCGACATAGCAGTGTGTGAGTTCCAGCTGGGGAATTATGAGGAGTCCTACGCGGCCTTCGAGAGGACCGTACAGAGCCGTCCGGACTCGTGGAAGTTTCGGTTGGGTCTGGCCAAGTCGCTTTATCGCCTGGATGCTAGGCCAGAGGCCCGGAAAGAGTTCGCCCGGGTGCTGGACCAGCAGCCGCAGAATGAGGAGGCACTGTACTACATGGGGCTGTTGGCCTCGGCCGAGCGGGACTATGCCTCTGCTCTGGCCTACTTCAAGGAGGCGATCAAGTTGTATCCGATGAATCCGGCCGCCCTTTTCAATGCCGGGCAGATGCTGGTGCGCCTGAGAGATCCCGAGCAGGCCCGGGTCTATTTTACCCGCCACCAGCAGACGATCGAGAAACTGAATCAAATGTATCCTTTGAAGGAAGCCGCCAGGCAGCCGGGGGCAACCCTGGGCACCTGGACGAAATTGGGACATGCGTATCTCGAGGTTGGAATGCAGGAAAAGGCATTGGAGGCCTTTCAGGTGGCCCGGAGGCTGGGTCAGGACCCGGCCAGCACGGGAAGCCCCGGTGCCATGCCCTCCACTTTTCTCCCGGCTGCCCTCTCAGACAGTTCGAGCCCGCTGCGACCCGGGGACTCGAGAGATGTCTTCAATCTGGGTCAGGAGTACAGAGAAGCGGGCCGTCTGGATGACGCAATCGAGGCGTTTCGCACGGCCCACGAGCAGGAGCCCGGGAATCCTGAGCCGCTGGTTGCAGTTGCCGAGATCCAGATGTCGACCCGGGCCTGGAAAGATGCTCTGGAAACAGCCAGATTTCTCACCCGGCGCTTTCCAGCGCTTGTCCGGGGTCATTTTCTCCGAGCCTCCTGCCTGACCCAGCTTGGCCGCTACCCGGGTGCCCGAAAGTGGGTTCAGCGGGCTCTCGAGATCGACCCGGCTCACAAGCCCGCCCTTGAGTTGCTGGACCAGATCAACCGGCAGCTGGAAAAACAAAGGAAAGACGATGACTGATCACCGCCGCGCCCGATTTGAATACCCCGGTACCGGTCCCAGTCGTTGGCCGGCAAACTCGTCCTTCAAATCGAAAGGCTGCGAGGCGGTATCCCTCTACGCTCTCATGCTGCTTTTTTCGACTGGTATTCTTGTGGGCGTGGAGCATCCGAGCGGCGATCACGGCTTGGTGCCGAAACTCGTCGAAGTCGAGAAGCAGATCGGTCTTTCCTTTACCCATATCAATGGAGCTGAGGGAAACAGGTTCATTGTTGAGACCCTGGGTTCCGGGGGTGGCTTTCTTGACTTCGATAACGACGGCTGGCAGGACATTTACCTCATTCAGTCGGGAGCCCGTGATGCCGATGCCCGCCCTCCTAATCGCCTTTTTCGCAACCGGGGAGACGGGACCTTTTCCCAGGTGACCGGAAGTGGCACGGAGGATACTGCATACGGGATCGGCTGTACGTTTGGTGACTATGACAATGACGGGTGGACCGACATCTATGTGACGAACTTCGGTCCCAACCGACTGTTCCATAACCGGGGAGATGGAACCTTCGAGGATGTTTCAAGGCGAGCCGGGGTTGATGACCCCGGGTTGAGCTCCAGCGCCGCCTTTGCCGACGTCAATTCAGATGGCTGGCTGGATTTGTACGTCGGCAACTACTTGAGGTTTTCATATGAAGGGAAGAAGGACTGCAGGTTTCATGATGTTCCCGTCATCTGCCCCCCCGGAGCCTACGAGGCGGAAGAGAATTCTTTCTACCTCAACCTTGGAAACGGCTCTTTTCGAAGAGCCAACTCGGAACAGGGTCTGGTTCCGAGGCAACCTGCCGCCAGCAAGACCCTGGGGGTCCTTTTCTTTGACATGGACAATGATGGGGATCAAGACCTTTATGTCAGCAATCACGCCACACCGAATTTCCTGTTCGAGAACCAGGGCAAGGGGCGCTTCGAGGATGTGTCTCTGCTTTCGGGCACGGCCTACAACCTCGATGGGGAGACCGAAGCCGGCATGGGTGTCGATGCCGCCGACCTTGACGGGAATGGTCATTTCGATCTTCTGGTTGCACACTTCGATACCGAGACGAATACTCTTTACATGAATGAAGGCGAAGGAATGTTCAGCGATCACAGTGAGATTTCCGGAATTGCTGCTGCCAGCCGAACACTGGTAGGCTTCGGCGTGAGTTTTTTTGACTTGAACAATTCCGGAACACCTGACCTGTTTGTCGCCAACGGTCATGTTTCCGATAACATCCAGGAAGTGACTCCTTCCTACACCTATCCCCAACCCAACCTGCTTCTGGTCAATCTCGGAAAGGCACGTTTCAGTGACGTTTCGACGGATGCAGGTCCCGCTCTGACTCGGGAGGAAGTCTCGAGAGGAACCGCGGTTGCCGATTTCGACCGCGACGGGGATCTGGATCTTCTGGTCACCACCAACAACGGACCGGCAAGACTCCTGCAAAACCGGTTCAATGACGAAAAGACGACTCATTCCTGGGTGCAGTTCGTGCTGCAGGGGATTCACTGCAATCGAAACGCCATCGGCGCCCGAATGCGGCTCACCGCCGGATCGATCACCCAGGAACGAGAAGTGAGAAGCGGCAGCAGTTACGCCAGTCAGAGCGAACTGGTTGTCCACTTTGGCCTCGGTATCGAAAAGTCTGTCAACCAGCTGGAAGTCAGGTGGCCCTGTGGGAAAACCCAGCACATCGAGTCACCAGAGCTGAACAGGCGACACGAGATCAAGGAGGTTTCAGATGCGATTGCTCCCTGAACCAGGCCGGGCCGGCGGGGCTTCTGTTCTAGCGATCCTCCTGTCGGTGTCTCTGGCGGGAGCAGGTGGGCAGTCTCCCCGTCCTGAAAAGGTGTTCTTTGCAGAGGAAGTCCTTCCCCTGTTCCAGCAGAAATGCCACCACTGCCACGGCTCGAGTCAGCAGAACTCCAGCCTGGATCTTCGAACCCGGGAGGGTGTGCTGCGAGGGGGTCTGCAGGGGCCGGCACTGGTGCCTGGTGAACCACAGGAAAGCCGTCTCTACCGTCGGGTTGCCGGTCTGGAGGAACCCTCCATGCCTCTGGACGGCAGGCTGAGCCGCGGCGAAATCGAAACCTTGCGGCGCTGGATTGCCGAAGGCGCCGAGTGGGACACGGAACCCCTGCCGGGCACTGTTTCCAGTTACAGTCCAGAGAGAGAGCCGCCCGTAACTAGATCCGACAGTGAGTGGTGGTCCTTTCAGAAACCCTCCCGACCCCCGGTACCCCGGGTCGAAGCTGCTGGCCGGAACCAGAATCCCATCGATGCCTTCTTGATGAAGAGCCATCAGGAAAACGGGCTCCACCCGGCTCCCCGAGCCGATCGTCGCACCCTGATCCGGCGTGCTTATCTGGATCTGCTTGGCCTGCTTCCGACTCCAGACGATGTGACGGCCTTCCTGAGTGACGAATCCGAGGATGCCTTCTCAAGACTGGTTGATACGCTTCTGGAATCACCCCGCTACGGCGAGCGCTGGGGTCGCCACTGGCTGGACGTGGCACGCTATGGAGACAGCGGCGGGTATGAGCACGATTACGATTACCCGGACGGCTGGCGATATCGCGACTATGTCATCCGTGCCTTCAACGAAGACAAGCCGTACGACCAGTTCGTTTCCGAACAGCTGGCCGGCGACGAGTTGGATGAGGTCACCTTTGACAGCCTCATTGCCACTGGTTTCAACCGGGTCATGGCCACCGTGGGATACCGCGAAAAGGACAATCCCCAGTATCGCTACACCTACCTGAACGACATGATCACCACGACGAGTCGTGGGTTCATGGGTCTGAGCGTCGAATGCGCGCGCTGCCACGATCACAAGTTTGATCCGATTCCCCAGATGGACTACTACCGGATGATGGCAGTCTTCTTTCCCTTCGTGAAGTACGATCACCCGCTCGCCTCAGCGGAGGAAGTGGCCGTTTATAAGGCAAAAGAAGCCGAGATACGAAAGCGTACGGCTCCCCTCAGGCAGCGTATCACTGAGATTACGGAGCCATCCAAAAAGATCGCCTGGGAAAAGGAACTGGCAGAATACCCGGAAGATATCCGGATCGCTGTTCGCACACCGGAGGCGGAGAGAACTCCGGGGCAGAAGCTTCTGGCGGATCAGGTACTTTCGATTGCCGGGGTGCGGGGGTTCAGCGAGCTGATCGATCCCGAGGACAAAGCCCTCATTAAGAGGATTACCGAGCAGATCCAGGAGATCGAGACGGAACTGGAACCCCTTCCAGTAGCCATGGGCATTCGGGACGGGGACTATCGGTTCGGGCCTGACGGTCCCGGGGATGAAGTGGAGCCCGGGAAGGGCGATCGGGAGTTCTATAACTTTGAAGGCACATTCCTTCCTCCACCTGGCAAACCCTATGTTCCACCACCAGCTCATTTCCTGCCCACAGCCGACTACCACAACAAAGGTCCCGAAGTAGAACCGGGCTTCCTGCAGGTGATTGGGGGAGTTGATTTCCCAACGGCTCGATTACCCTCGAACGGAAGGAGGACCAGCGGGCGCCGCCGAGCCCTGGCCGAGTGGATTGTCTCAAAAGACCATCCTCTCACGGCCCGGGTGATGGTCAATCGCATCTGGCATCATCACTTCGGGCGGGGCATTGTCAGCACCCCCAGCAACTTTGGTCTCATGGGGCAACCTCCCTCCCATCCCGCCCTGCTCGACTGGCTGGCTACGGAGTTCATTCGCAGGGGTTGGAGCGTCAAGGCCGTGCATCGGCAGATCATGACGTCAGAGGCCTATCAGATGTCTTCCTCTCACCACACGCCGGGGAATCAGGAGAAGGATCCGGAGAATGTCTATTTGTGGCGCTACCCCCTGCGCCGCCTCGAGGCCGAGGCGATTCGAGACATCATTCTGGCTGCCAGTGGGAAACTCAACTTGCGGATGGGAGGAAAGCCTTTCTTCCCTCCCATACCTGAAGAAGTCCGGAAATCCTTCAATAAGGGAAGATGGGAAATGGGTGGGGAGGGCCCCGAAGTGTGGAGGCGCAGCGTCTACTCCTACTGGAAACGAGGGATGAGTTATCCCCTGTTCGATGTCTTCGACCTGCCCAGCCTCCAGGTCACCTGCGAGCGGCGCACTGTAACCACAGTGCCCACGCAGGCCCTGACTCTTCTCAACAACGAGTTTGTTCTTCAGCAGGCCCGATACTTTGCCGAGCGTGTTGTGCGCGAAGCAGGCAGGGACCCGGCTGACCCGATCAAGCTGGCCTACCGAATCGCTCTGAGCCGCGAGCCAACAACGGTTGAGCTGGACTACAACTTGTCTTTTCTGGGTCGGCAGCGTTCCTATCATGCCGGCAGCAACGCGACTGCCAATCCCGATCTAGACGCAGTGGCTGATCTCTGCGACGTTCTCCTGAACCTCAACGAGTTCGTATATATTCATTAAGCAGCGAGAACTGAATGAAATGTCTGTAACACCCCTTTGCAGTTGCAGGAAGAAAAAGAAAAGCTTCATCTCCCGCCGGGACTTCCTGTTCGAGGCCGGTGAGGGGATCAGCGGGCTGGCGCTTGCATCCCTGCTGGCTCACGATGGCCTGCTGGCCGCTGCTCCCGAGGCTGCTGGTTCAGCGTGCACGAGTTCGGGTGGTATCCAGTCTCTCCTGAGTCCGAGGCCAACCCATTTTGAAGCGCGTGCCAAGGCTGTCATTTCGCTCTTCATGAGCGGCGGCGTCAGCCACGTAGACACCTTCGATCCCAAGCCAATGCTCACGAAATTCCATGGCCAGCCACTCACCGGCAAAGGTCGGGTCCGGGTACGCCAGGGTTATCCCGGCCCTTTGATGCGCAGCCCCTTCCAGTTCAAAAAGTACGGACAGTCGGGCATCGAAGTGTCGGAGTTGTTTCCCCACCTCGGATCCGTCGTGGATGATCTGGCTGTGATCCGGTCCGGGCAGGGTCGCTCGAACGATCATGTCGTTGCCCACTACGAATGGAACACGGGCTCTCTCCTGATGGGCTATCCAAGCGTTGGGTCCTGGGTGACGTACGGTCTGGGAAGCGAGAATCAGAATCTGCCGGGCTTCGTGGTCATTTACGATCACCGTGGCGGACCTTTTAGCGGCCCGGCCAACTGGAACAGCGGTTTCCTCCCGGCTGCCTATCAGGGGACAGTGTTTCGGTCCACAGGAGACCCGATTCTGGACCTCAAGCCGCCCAGCTATGTCACTCCGGAACAGCAGCGGGCGAGGCTCGATCACCTGGCCCGACTCAATGAAGAACATGCCAGACAGTATCCCGACAGCACCGAGTTGGCGGCTCGCATCGCCGCCTACGAGCTTGCTTTCCGGATGCAAAGCTGCGCTCCCGAAGCCGTGGATCTCTCCCAGGAGAGTGAGGGAACGAAACGCTTGTACGGAATGGACAACCCGGCGACCGAACCCTTTGGGAAGCAGTGCCTGCTGGCCCGGCGCCTGGTTGAACAGGGTGTGCGATTCGTCCAGCTCTACAACGGGGCTCTGGTCCAACAGAATGTCGATACCTGGGATGCTCACGGTAATCTGGTCGAGAATCACAGCCGCCATGCCCGCGAGGTAGACAAGCCGATTGCAGGCCTCGTCCGGGACCTCAAGCAGCGTGGCATGCTGGATGAGACACTTGTTATCTGGCATTCCGAGTTTGGACGGATGCCGATTTCGCAGCGGGGGGTCGGGCGGGATCACAATCCCGGCGCCATGAGCCTGTGGATGGCGGGGGCCGGCATCCAGGGAGGACAGGTGATCGGGTCAACCGACGAATTCGGGTACAAGGCCGAGGAACAGCCCGTGACCTATCATGATGTGCATGCGACGCTCCTTCACCTGCTGGGAATGGATCACCGTCGCCTGACCTACTTCTTCAACGGCCGCCAGATGCGCCTCACCGACGTGCACGGCGAGTTGATCCCCCAGATCGTAGCTTGAAGCTCTTGAGAGTGGGAGGGGGCTCGGGGAGGCGGCCGTTTAAATTCCCGGCCGCAGCCCCGAGCCCCCTCCCACTCTCGGGCCTGAAACGTTCATGATTGCAGAGTCGCCGCCCCAAGGCGCCTTATAGTTACTAACGATCTATTTTCCGATGATGGATTAGGAATAGTAGCGATTTTCTTTTTTGCTTCTTTTTTCTTTTCTGGATTGTGGGAAAAAGTTGGTGCCAGGGGCGATCGAGGATTAGATTGCCTCTGTGCAGCACGCGCACCGTGGCGTTACGAATTTAAGGCCCCAGCGCACGAGACGCTTGGTGGGAGACTTTCGAACGCCACGGTGCACAGACAGCAAACGCATACTCTAGATGCTGTCCCTCGAGGACTCCACTATAAGGGTTGCGCAAGGTCTGGGCAAGCGGGTGCTGCACAGGAAGGAGTGGCGTCATGTTAGCCAATGAAGAGATCGCAGCTTGGGTGGGATTGGATTGGGCCGAAGATCAACACGAGATCCGACTGCAGGCAGCCGGCAGTCGGGAAGTAGAGAGGTATCAGGTGCGGCAAGACCCGGAAGAGTTGCACGAATGGGTGCGCCAGCTAAGAGCCCGTTTTGGGGGTCGCCCAGTGGTGATTGCCCTGGAGCAAAAGCGGGGAGGGTTGATGGCGGCGCTGATGTGCTATGACTTCCTGCACCTGTACCCGGTGAATCCCCGCATGGTTTCCAGCTACCGAGAGGCTTTTTCACCGTCGGGTAAAAAGGACGATGCGGGTGATGCAGGGTTGTTGCTGGAGCTGGTGTACGGACACCGGGATCGATTGCGTTGTTGGAGACCGGAGGCGACCCAGACACGGCAGCTGGGGCTGTTGGTGGAGGGGCGACGCCAGTGGGTGGAGCAACGCAAACGACTGATGCAGCAACTGGGCCAGGTCTTGAAGAGCTACTATCCCCAGCCCTGGCAGTGGTTTGCAGACTTGGATGGCCCCCTGGCCCTGGAGTTTTTGAGCCGCTGGCCCACCTTGGAGCAAGCTCGCAAAGTGCGAATCGATGTGCTGCGTCGCTGCTTTGCCCGACATCGAGTACGCTGTGCCGAGACGAAGGTACAAGCATTGCTCGAACAGATCCGTGCCAGTTACCCGCTGACCCAGGATGAAGCTCTCATCCAGGCCGGGTCACTCAAGTTGCTGGCCCTGGTCGAGCAGCTAAAGGTTCTGCTGGCTGCGATCAAACGCTACGACAAGCACATTGTCAAGCTCTTCGCCCAGCATGAAGATGCCGCTCTGTTTGCAAGCTTCAGCGGAGCCGGGCCGGCTCTGGCTCCTCGCTTGTTGGTGGCCTTCGGGTCCGATCGCAGTCGCTTTGAGGACGGAACGTGTCAACAACTTTGAGACACTTTGGTGAATAAATTACTGTAGTTTCATCTCAAAAGTTCTCCTTTTCGGGAGGGTTGATCCAGACCGCCTCGGGAAGAGGAGGAGGAACGGGTTTGCCGTTGGGAAATCTCTCCGGGAAGAGTGCATGGGCGGCCTCCAATGTTTGGGATCGATCGCGACGGGTGGTGATGGCGGTGAGGTAGTGCACATCCGCGGGAGTGTGCAGGCCGATACCCGAATGGCGATGGTCGCGGTTATACCAATCGAAGAAATCCCGACAGAAGTCTCTGGCTTGCTGAATGGTGCCGAAACGAGCCGGGAATTCGGGACGGTACTTGAGGGTCTTGAATTGGGATTCCGAGTAGGGATTGTCGTCACAGACATGAGGCCGAGAGTGAGACTTGGTGACTCCCAGATCGGCCAGTAGCAAGGCCAGTGCTTTGGAACTCATCGACGAGCCACGATCGGCATGCAGGGTGAGACCACCCGCTACGATCTCCTGCTTGGAGTAGCTCTGGGCGATCAAGACCTTGGCCAGGCGGGAGCTTTCCTGGGTGGCCACCATCCAGCCCACCACATAGCGGCTGAAGATGTCCAGGATCACGTAGAGGTAGTAATAGCTCCATTTGACGGGCCCCTTCAGCTTGGTGATGTCCCACGACCAGCATTGGTTCGGGCCGGTGGCCAGAAGTTCCGGCTTGGAGTATTGGGGATGGCGGCGCTGGCGACGGCGTTCTCTAACTTCCAGACGTTTGGCCAGAATGCGGTACATGGTTCGAATCGAGCACAAGTATCGCCCTTCGTCCAGCAGCTCCGCCCATACGGCGGCAGGAGCTTTGTCGATAAACTGTCGGCTGTGCAGGACCTCCACAACGGCTTCCCTTTCGGGCGGGCTCAAGGCGCGTGGGGATGCGGCCCGAGGCCGAGGATCCAGCGCCGGCCGTTCGCGCCGAAGTTTCTCCCGATACAGACTCGATGGCGGCAGATCCAGAGCCTGACAGCCGGCACGGACTCCGTGGGATTGTGAGAATCGCAAAGCTTCGTCCATCAGCTCTCGTCTCCGTTCTCTTCGCTGCTCGCCAGAGAGATTCCCAACAGTTGCGAGACTTTTTTTTGGAGATCCAGCATGGCTTCAAACTTCTCGAGCTTGCGTTTCAGCTTCCGATTCTCAGCCTCCACTTGCCTCAGTTGATGATCCAGAGGATTGACCGGCTTTGCCTTTCGTCCCCGCTTGCGAGGGGTCAATGCCTGCAGCGTTCCGTGCTCGCGTTGGCGTCGCCAGGTCTGCAGATTCGACCAGTAAAGTCCTTCTCGGCGCAGTAATGCTCCCACTTCGCCCGACTCTTCGCAGCCATCGGCCTGCTCCAGGACCCGGAGCTTATAGCGGGCTGAAAACCGGCGACGGGTTGCCTTGGCAGGAACTTCCGGGTCGGGTCGCGGCAACGCCTTCTCGGGCTCGGTCCGTCCCGCAGCGATTTTGGAGACCTCTCCCCTCCGCTCCGAGGTTTCCAAAATCCTCAGTTTCTTGTCGCTTCTGTTTTCTATCATTCTGTAATCCAGCTTCTCGCCCTCTACTCTAATTTAGCCGGGAAGAAGTGTCTCACCATTATTGGCACAGAGGGGGATGCTGAAGAGGTTCAAAAATGGAGCGGCATCGCTCCCGTAACACGAAACAGTGGACGAAGTTCTCAGGTGGTTTGGCGCCGAGGCTGCCCCAAGTTTGTTCGCCAAACCTTCCATGAGTTTGCGGCCTGCTCGATTCCGCAGTCGCCCTGGGCTCATGCTTACTATCTGCAGCAACGTCAGCGCGGTCTCAAGCACCACGCCGCCGTTCGATCCTTAGCTTACAAATGGATTCGTATTCTCTTCCGTTGCTGGATAGATCGAGTCCACTATGACGAGGAACTCTACTGCCAGAGTCTTAAGCGGAGCAACTCTCCTCTTGTGGCTCTGATACAACCGGCTTGTGGATAACTTTCAGAAAAAAGGAGTCAAACTCTCTTGACTTATCAGCTCAGATGTCTCCCACATTCCAACTCAGAACCGCGACCCGATTTGCTTACACTCTCAAACCGACTATGATCTGGGGTTATCTTCAAGAGAATTAGGACGAGCACCGAGACGGGCTGTCAGGTTGTTCAACGTGAGAGACGGAACCATGAAGTGCAGAATTGGCCGACATTGGCTCACCGGCACCGGGTATACGTGGATTGTTCTACTGATGTTTGCTTCCTGCGGCGCCCCCGGGACGGAAGGCGACTACCTGTCACCGGAATTGCGGGCCCGCGTGGAACAGCTCAAAAAGGAGGCTGCCGCCTCTCCCACCACTGCTGAAAACCTTCAGGTCCGGACCGACATTTTCTGGGACTGGGCCAACGCCTATACGCTCACGGGAGGGCCCATTCCCGCCAACATGCCCCTGTGGGTGGTCTCCATCCGGATGGCCGCGACGGACGGGTGGGAAGCTCCTGCGCCGTGGCTGCAAATTGTAGATCACTACATTGAGGAGTTGACGCTCAAGGACGAGCATCCCGAGGGGCTCGGTGAGTTGAAAGTTGCCTCTGAAGCGCCGCTGGTGGCGGCTCAATGGGCCACCGTGGAGCAAACCTACACGGTTGGCTCCAGGCCAATGAAGCCAGGCGGCGGATTCATGGTGGCCAAGCAGAGCTCCCAGGGGCCGGATCCTTTTCAGAATGAGGACCCGGCCACCGACTGGTACGTCACGATCCGCTCCTCGAATCCCGGCGCGCAGTTCCAGCGCTTCACCCGATCCCTGGACGGCATGCACGGGGGCCGCTCCGAGAAGGAAACTCCCACCTTTATTCTGGAAGGTACTTCGCTGCAGCCGGGAGATACCGTGACCGTCACTTACGGAGACACCTCGGGTGGGTCTCCAGGTTTCCGAGTCCAGCCTTCAACCACCGACGAGCTTCTGTTTCCGCTCTATATCGACCTGGAGGGAAAGGGCAATTTCCTGACTTCCAAATGGCCGGGTCTGCCAATATTTGGGGGGCAAGTCCACGCCGTTCACGGGTTCGTCCCTTCGATTGTCGGAGTCGGCGAGGCTTTCGAGGTCTCGGTGCGCAGCGAGGATATTTATCTGAACCGTGCCGGCGGATCCCTGCCCAGGTATCAGGTCTTTTTGAACGACAAACCTTTCGGGGAGATTCCGGCAGGCGACGAGGCGATCCATCTGCTCCAGGGGATTACCATCGATTCGCCCGGTGTGTACCGCTTCCGCTTTGAGTCGGCCGATGGAAGCATCCGGGGTTCGAGCGATCCGATCTGGGTTCGGGAGGAGATAGGGGATCGAGTCTACTGGGGCGAAACCCATGGCCACACCGGGTTTGCAGAAGGACAGGGCTCAGCCGAAGAGTTCTTCCGCTTTGGCCTGGAAGATTCGCGCCTGGACTTTCTCACCTTGTCCGAGCATGACATCTGGCTGGATGACTTTGAGTGGAAGGCCCTCAAGGACCTGGTCATCAAGTATCATCAGCCGGGAAAGTTCATCCCTTATCTTGGATACGAATGGACGATTAGCATCCAGCGCGGCGGTCACCACAACATTCTGTTCCGAACTCCGGATGGCAGGGAAACAGTCCCTGCCCAGAATGCCAATCGGCTCCCCCTGCTCTACGCCGGCCTGCACCAGGCCAACGATCCCGAGGATGTGCTCATTATTCCGCACGCGCACCAGTCCGGAAACTGGGCGCAGAACGATCCGGAACTGGAAAAGCTGGTCGAGATCTATTCCATGCATGGCAGCTTTGAGTGGTTTGGAAACATGTACTTGAAGCGCGGGCATGAGGTCGGTTTCATCGGCGCTTCAGACACGCACCAGGCCAAACCCGGGTACAACCACCCCATGTTCCACCCCTCCAGACTGGGCCAGGTCTCCGGTCTGGCGGCCATCCTGGCACCCAGCAAGACCAACGACGCGATCTTCGATGCCATGCGCTCGCTGGCGGCCTATGCCACTTCCGGCCAAAGGATCATTCTGCAGGCCGATCTCAATGGTGCCCGGATGGGCACCCGGCAGCCCTATACTCGGGAGCGAGTGCTGGCGTGCCGGGTGATGGGTACCTCCCCCATCGATCAGATCGAGGTCATCAAGAACGGGGAGGTTGTCTACGGGCAGGATTTCCTTTCCACACCCCTGAAGTCTCGGGTGTGGATTCAGGTGGCGTTCGAATCCTCCTCAAAAGTGTTCGGGGAAGAACCGGACAACCCGCGACCCTATCGCCAGTGGATTGGAACGCTGGATGTCAGGGGGGCCCGGATCCGCTCCGTCCGGACCCCTGGTTTCGACAATCGTCACTTCGAATTTGCCGCCATTGACGAGGACAACCCCAGTCGGATCCGTTTTCACACCGAGACCCGCGGTCGCCGGGACGTGATGCTCGTCGAGCTGGAAGGAGCCGGGGGGAGCACCGTGTTCCGGTTTCAAACCGAAGCGCGCCGGGAGCTCAAGTATTCACCTCCCGTCAAGCGACCGCTGGCTGAAATCCCGGCGGTGGATGTGCGCCTTCGCCTCGGCAATCTCAGCGGAAACCGGCTTTCCCAGGAGTTTCGGGTGGGTGAGCACGTCGACGCGATTCGCCTCCAGACCATCGATCCGGAAGGCTCTCTCGATCAGACCTTCCGGTTCACGGACCTGGAATCTCCGGGCCAGGGAGACTACTACTATGTTCGTGTAACGCAGCTGGATGGTGGCCGGGCCTGGTCCAGCCCCTTCTGGGTGGGAGAGAAAGCGAGGAATTGATGAAGTTTCAGCTATCGTTCTGCCTGGCCCTGCTTGCGGCTCTGGGCGTGTCCTGTGGAAAGCCAGAACCTGAAGAGTCCGGTCCTCCCAACATTGTCATCCTTTTTGCTGATGATTTGGGGTACGGCGATCTCACCTGCTACGGGCACCCCACTATCCGCACTCCCAATCTGGACCGGCTGGCCCAGGGCGGCATACGGCTAACCTCTTTCTATGTAGCCGCTCCCGCCTGCTCGCCTTCCCGGGCAGCCCTTCTCACTGGACGCTACCCTTTGAGAACCGGAATGCACCACGTGATTGGTCCCGACTCGGAGCGGGGGATGAAACTCTCGGAAGTGACCATGGCCGATGCCCTGAAGGGCCAGGGCTACCAGACCATGGCCATCGGAAAGTGGCACATTGGACATGCCAAACCGGAATTCCAGCCCACCGCCCGGGGCTTCGATCACTACTATGGCTTGCTCTACAGCCACGACATGATTCCACCCTGGGTGGAGACGGAAAAGCCTCTCCAGCTCTACCGGGACACAGAGCCGGTGGAGAATCCTGCCGATACGTTCACGATTACCAGACGCTACACGGAGGAAGCCGTACGTTTCATCCAGGGCGCCACGGAGCCGTTCTTTCTCTACCTTGCCTACAACATGCCCCATCTTCCGGTGCGGACCTCGGAGGAATTCCGCGGTAAGTCCCGCGCCGACCTTTACGGGGACGTGATCGAGACGATTGACTGGAGCTCCGGCCAGATCATGAACACTCTGCAGGAGAAGGGTGTCGAACGCAACACGATCATGGTCTTTTCCAGCGACAATGGCCCCTGGACCAACATGCCTCCGCGCATGCTGCACGGTGGCGTCGAGTACTGGCATTCCGGATCGCAGTCGCTCCTGCGCGGTGCCAAGGGAACCTCTTACGAGGGGGGGATGCGGGTGCCCGGCATCATTCGCTGGCCGGCCCGGATCCCTGCCGGCCAGGTCTCTGCCGATATGGCCTCCTCTCTTGACCTCTACTCCACTTTTCTGGAGGTCGCTGGCGCCGAGGTGCCTTCCGACCGGCCTGTGGACGGGATGAACATCCTCTCTTTCTTGGAGGGCAAGTCGCCCTCCCCACGGGAGGAGTTCTTCTATTTCACTGGAATGACGCTCGATGCGGTGCGGGTCGGGGAGTGGAAACTGAGAATGTCGACCTGGGCCCACGACTTTGTTCGCGGCCACGCGCCGGAAGGCGGATCCGCCTCGCAGGATGAACCGGTAGTTCTTGAATTGTTCAACCTGGAAAGGGACCCCGCCGAGAAGTGGAATGTGGCCGAGGAGAACCCGGAGCTGGTTGAGCGCCTCATGGAGCGAATGCGCAGCTTCGCCTCCGAAGTTGAGGGCGCCATGCTGAATTTCTGAGATGGGTTCGCCGCGACCAGGTGGACCGCTGCGATGACGTTTTGACGTCATGACGCTTTTCGCCGTATACTCAAGGCGCCTCCCACACTCCGCGAGGAACTGTACCCATAAAGGAAATGGCAGAAGTGGAACGCAAGTGACTGCGTTACGTCAGCGACCGGAGACAACGCCTCACTGGTCTCGATCCCAGATGTCAAGGGGGACAACATCCGTGCGTAGTGGCCCCTCGTCGGCTCAGGGCAGAGGACCGTAGGGAGTCTGGTCCGGCCAGATCTCATCCAGAGTGTCCGCGTCATAGAGGGTTCCGCCCTTCATGACATACTGGAGGTCCACAGTGTTTCGGATGTCGTCCAGCGGGTTGCTGTTCAAAACCAGGAGATCGGCCAGCTTTCCAATCTCGATGGAGCCCAGATCGTCTTCCAGTCCCGCCATGTGGGCGCCGTGCAAGGTGGCAACCTCAAGCGCTTCCATCGGAGTCAGCGCGAAGGCCGCACCCCACAGCTCCCAGTGAGTGTCCAGCCCGTTCTCTTCACCATGCCCGCCAAGAGAGGAGTGGCCACCGGCTCGAACAACGTCGGCGAACCCTTCCGCCAGAAACGGGAACCGATACCCGCTTGCCGGTCGCGTCACATACTCCCTGGAACGGGCCAGGCGCTCCCAGGGAACAAAGCGCCGTTGCTTGGGATCGTTCCAGAGGTCACTGCGAGCCCGGAAGTACTCCTCCATCCAGGGACCGCCACTGAGGACGAGCATCGTTGCGGAATAATGGGCGCCGGCCAGCCCCAGAAACTTCGCCGCATCACTGTACAGAGGCGCATAGTGGAGCGGGTGTTCCCAGCCGGTGTGCCCGTCCATGAGCATGCTCACGGCGTAGTACAGCTCGGCTCCTTCGGCGGTCACCGAAAGGCCCCGTTTTCGAGCTGCATCGACCAGCCACTGCCGCTGCTGGCGGCGTGGGGTCAGAAACTGTTTGACGGAAACGGCTCCCCAGTTGGCCAGCCGGTTCACGTAGTGTTCCGCATCTTCATAGGTCCGGACGTTCGGCACCCTGGATCCCCCCGGTGGTTTCGGAGGCGTGGAGTTCATGGCTTCGGCAGTGGCAAAAGCCCTGGGTCCGACCAGTTTACCGGCCTGAGTGAGCTCGGCAATCGGAAATGCAGAAAGGGAACGGGTTGAGGGATCCAGCGTCGTCGTCACTCCATAGGCCAGATAGAGCGCCGAGTTCGAGCGGCGCTGGGGAATGATGGGCCCGTCTCCGAGATGATGAGCGTGGGTGTCGACGAAGCCGGGAACAATGGTCTTTCCCGTCACATCGATCAAATGGTCCGCCATAGACACATCACACTCACCGACACAACTAATTCGGCTCCCCGTCACCACAACTGTCCCATTCTCAATCACCTGCCGATTGTCGATCGTGACCACCCGACCGCCAGTGAGTCAGGCTTCTGTCGCCAATGCACCCTCCGCTTCGCTGATCTTGGCGCTCAGACCCAACACCTCTCGCGTCCCGAAACGATTGACTCCTATGGCTTTCAGGATGGCCACGTCCTGCACCCTGCCGCCTCTTCGAACCTTCTCGTAGTGGGCATCCAGATACACGATCGGATACTCTCCCAGCTCCCGGCTTCGAAACTCTTCCAGCTCTTCGTCCAGCATCCCGGCCACTCTCGAGACCTGGGTGGCCGAGATCTCCAACCCACACAGCTGCCTCCAATCGTTCCCTGCGGGATGTCGCGAGGCACCGTCAGGTGAATCTCCACCGTGTCGGTTCGTCCCGAATCGATGTGATAAGTGAAATGGCGGTTGCCGCTCGTGAACTCCAGTCTGTTGTCATCTCGCCAGCGTGGCGAGAAAGCTCCCTCGGGGCCCACCAGTGTGGCTCTGTCCAGATCGATCTCAGCGGCGCCGCCCGCTCCTCTACCCCCCGGCATTCGCGACAAATACAGGTTCTGACCGGCCGCATGGGCCAGCCATTTCCCGTCCGGGGAGGGGACGACTTCCTGGGCATAGTGAAGCGTAAGCTCTTCGCGGGGATTTTCCCCGTCCGGGTCAACCGACAGCAGAGACACCCAGCGCTTGACGTCGGGCAGGCCCTGCTCCAGGGTCCACTGTTCACGACCTCCAGCACTGGTCCGCCCGGCCGTGAAGAAAATCCTTCCTTCCGGACCGAACTTGACCCCGGCGGCCCCCCCGCGCAACCATTTCTGCGATCCACCCTCGGCTGAGATTCGGACCAGACCACTCCGCCAGTCTCCGACGACCGCGTCCGTCAGCCGGGAAACGATCAGAGAGTTTCCCTCGGGGCTCCATTCCGGATTCAGGTACCGCGCTGCACGAGTTGTGAGCCTCTGCAATGACCCTCCGTCCGGCTGGACCTTCCAGAGATGGCCCTGTTCGAAGTCATCCCAGGTCGTGAAGGCAATCCAGCGCCCGTCGGGTGACCAGGAAGGAGTCACTTCCCGGACTTCCGGATTGATCGAAGTCAGCCTCTGCGGTTCTCCATCGGGCAAATCCATGGTCCAGAGGCGGCCCAACCCTTCGAATACCAGACGATCTCCTCGGGGCGAAGCACTGATCCAGCGCAGAAAACGTAGCTCGAATGGATCGTCGGAGATGTCCAGAGTGGAGCGTGCCTGCTGGGAGATGATCCGGTGTACTCGGGCTGTGAATGGAATGGTCGTGACTTTTCCGCTCTCGATCCAGAGCCGCCGCAGCTTGCCACCCTGAGACAGAACAATAGACTTCCCGTCTTTGGCCCACGTGTAACGGGGCAGGACAGTGAAGTTCTTCATCTGGTGGGTGGTGGCCATGTCGGCGGTGATGGGGTCCATGACCACTCGTTCTTCTCCAGTGTACAGGTCCTTGAGCCACAAAGCCGTGCGCTCGTCCATGGTGTGGCTACGGTAGGTGATGCTGCCGCCCGGCATCCGCCGGGCAAAGGCAAGCCATCGTCCATCCGGCGAGATCTCCGGTGCGATCTCGGCCGGGTCGGGCGAATGGTCAACCCACGATGCATTGCGCGGGTTTTAGGCGGGGGTCACAATCTGAATCCCACCGCTACGAAGATCCAGACGACGAATGTGCTGATCCTGCCCAAAGGCGGTTGTGACGGCTGCAAAGGTAGCGTAGAAGTAATATAGGGACTCACCGTCGGATGTGACCGAGGGCCAGTAGGCCTGAGTGCCGGATGGCTGTCCGACCAGTTCGCGCGCTTCTCCACCGCGTCTGGAAAACATCCAGATGCGGGCGGATCGCCGCCATACACCGACCGTCGTTTCAAAGTTCCGTACGGCCACAATGTGCTCCCCGTCAGGAGTCCAGGATGGTTCTGTGATCCGTGTATCCAGGTCCAGAAACACCGGCTCCGGGCTCGATCCGTTCGCTTTCATCACCCACAGGTTCATCTGTCCGCGCCGATCCGAGACAAAGGCGATCTCTCTTCCGTCCGGTGAGTAGCGCGGATGGAAATTGATGGCGATTCCGCTCTCCTGGGTGAGGCACTCCGCCTCTCCCCCTTCGGCCGGAACCCGATAGATGTGCCCCAGCAGATCAAAGAGAATCCAGCGACCGTCGGGAGAGATGTCCACGGCCATCCAGGTCCCCTCCTCGGTTCTAAAGTCGATCTCTCTTGTTTGCCCTCGCGGGCGAGTCACATCCCATGTTGTGTAATCATCCTGCGCGGCCGCTTCGGAGCTCAGAGCACCCCCCAACAGCGTGGCAAACAACAGCATCTTGGTCATCGCGATTCTCCCTCCTGGAAAACAGAACTATTGGCAGCGGTCATCCGGGGCGGCCAGGGCCAGTGGTTTGACATCTCCATGCAGGCAAGCCTGGTTCCCCCGGTCCACAAATACAATGACACTTGTTGCCGCCGGAAGGAAGGTGCAGGATCGGGGAACCCTTTTTTTCCCATGTTGCTGCCGGATGGAGTGAAGCTGGCCGGCTCTTCGCTTGACGTGAACGGCAGGCTGGCAGGGAAGTCACCCTGACCCCGGCAACCGAAATGATGGCGGCTGTCGGTCAGGTCATCAATGCGCGCCTGCAGGTGTAGTAAGGCGACTCTGGGCAAGGCGGTCCGAGCGGGGCTATCAGAAGTTTAGAGTGACGTTGAAATTGACACCCCGTGGGTCATATCGTAGGTTTGCTTTCAGGTGCTTTGTCTCCACGTCAAACCCAAGCCTCTTGCTCAAGAGGTTCACCCGATAGGCTTCGTTCTCCCCGGCGTAGTTGAAGGTGGCAAGGCTGGTCCTGGCGAACTCGGTGCCGTAAAAACGCGTTTCCATCCCGCCTGAAAGTGAATAGTCACCCAGCTCGTATCGGTGCGCCAGGCGCTGTTTGAAACGTATTTCGTGGCTCGGCAGGCCGTTGGAGAACTGGACTCTCTGGCTTTCGACGAGGGCGGACACCAGATGTCCGACGAAAGGCAGCGCCGGGAACTTCTTTTGGGTCCACTGACTGAGCCGTTTCTTTTCCATCCCGAGAAGGCTGTTGAGAGTTTGATCCAGGATCGAGGCCGGACTCCTCAACTCGATCTGGCCGGACTTCTGCGGAACGAAGGTCTTGTAGAGACTTTCGAAGGCCAGGGGAGCGAGCCGTTCGGTCAGATAGTTCTTTCCCATCTTGCCCGCGAGAGTCTTAGCGGACTTCTCGGAGGCCAACTTCTGTACTTTTCGGAAAGCGGCCTTTTTGTCGGGGTGCTCCGGTTTGCCGGGAGCCTCCATTCGAGGACAGCAGGCGGGTTGTTGGGTCAACCCCTCGCGGCTGTGATCGGCCTCGTTCACATGTGAACTCAATATCGTGACAAGAATGGTGCCGCTGAGCACAATTCTGATTGCAACCGTTCTCGTTTCTTCGCGTACTAGTTTGACGGAAGAAGGAATCAAGTACAACGGACATCAAGCTGATCACCGTGGCATGGGCTGAAGGCATCCAGGCGGCGATCTATGCCTTCAAGGAAATCACCAGTCCCTACTGGCTGAACGAGAAGCGGCTTCGAGACCAGAAGATCGCTTTGATCGGCGACAAGATCGCCCAGGCCGCCCGCAAGTAGCCAACACGGGCGGGTCATTTGCGTCTTGTTTATTGTCGCGGCTCCTGTAAACTCAGCTAGCTGCCAGGCTTGCTGGAGTACCTCTCGAGGATGCGGATTCCCGCAGTTGATAGATCGTGGATAGCGAACTGAGTGCCCTGACGGTCCTTTTCACCGAATTCTACTACTGGGTGTGTATCGTCCTGATGTTTCTCATCCATGTCGGATTCAGTCTCTACGAGGTGGGGGTATCGCGGCGAAAAAACATGCTTCACACCCTGATGAAGAACGCGATGCTGATCCCCCTCATCACCGTGACTTTCTATTTCTTCGGATGGTGGATCTATTTCGCTTTTCAGAACGGGCCCGGCATTACCGGTGATCTGCTGGACGCTCCCTGGGCGCTACCCTGGAGCGAGCTCATGGGTCCTCACATGGGGGGTCGCCCCTTCTCCGCTACCCTTTCCCTGGAGAACGCTGCCTACTGGGCGCGCATCAACGGTGTCTTCTGGGCGGCCTTTCTGATTTTTTCGTGGACTGCCGGGTCCATCATCTCTGGAGCCTTGATTGAGCGGATCCGATCCAGCGCCTTTTGGATCTTTGCCGTTCTCGTCGGGTCCATTACCTGGATGATCGACGCCGCCTGGGGCTGGTCTCCGGACGGCTGGATGGTCCAGGTCCTCGGTTATCACGACGCCTACGCCTCGGGAGTCATTCATGCCATCAGCGGCGGTTCGGCTCTTGCCATACTCATCCACCTCGGGCCGCGCATTGGTCGGTTCACGAAGAGCGGGACAGCCAGAAGTTTCCCCCCCCACAACACCTGGCTGGTGATCATCGGGCTTTTCCTGATCTACACGGGATTCTGGGGATTCTACGCCGCCTGCAATGTCCCCATTCTCGACATCGATGCGGATCCCGGGAGGGTCTTCTTTTCAGCCACCACCATCTATCTCACACCGACTACCCTGAGTGCGATTACCTTCAATTTCCTGATGTCTCTGGCCGGCGGTCTGATGGCGGGCTACTTTATCTCCAAAGGCGATCCCTACTGGACTTTTTCCGGCGGACTGGCCGGGATCATTACGGCATCGGCCGGCAACGACCTCTATCATCCACTTCAAGCTCTTCTGATCGGCGGACTGGGTGTTGTCTGCATCTACAAGCTGCACTTCTGGGTGGAGCGAAGGTTCAAGATTGACGATGCAGTCGGAGCGGTTGCTGTGCACGGGTACGCAGGTGTTATCGGGGTCATTGTGGCCGGGTTCGTGCTGTGGGGATATCCCAGTTCGCCGAATCCCGCATACGCCCCCATCTCCCCCTGGGGACAATTGGCAGGCGCAGTGATCATGTTTCTCGTTCTGGGCTTCGCACCTTGTTATGCGGTGGGCTATGTTCTGAAAAAACTCGATCGGCTTCGCATCCCGCTCGCCATCGAGCTAGCCGGAATGGATCATCGCATCGAAGAAGCCGAATTGGAACAGTCACGGGAGATCCTTGACCTCGAACTGGAGATGGCCAGGCAGGAGAAAACGCCATGACGACCGGTCTGATTGAAAGCTGGGCGGAGAATCCGGCGGAGCTGGGACCTCTTTATCCCTTCGTTTCCTTTGAAGCATTCTTCTTTGCAGTCTGTTTTGTCTTGTGGATTCTCTACACGCTCTGGCAGATGCAGTTCGAATCCGGGCAGTACCGGAGCGAAAACGAGGATCTGTCCAAAGGCAACAACCTGCTCGAAGCGATCGAATCCAATCGTGGATTCCGGTCAGTGCTCGGTTCGGTTGCAGGGCTTGAGAAAGAGTGGGGGGGGAACCGAGAAGTTCACATGAAGCTCCCACCGCGAAAGAAAACTGGGTAGTTTGGGAGTACCAAAGGAAAGGAGACAAACAGAATGTCTGACCGCGAAGACATACGGAGTCGCATGAGCCAGGACGGGATTGAGTTCCTGTTGGCTCAGTTTGTGGATATGCACGGAAGTGCCAAAGTGAAAATGGTGCCGGTCTCCTGTTTCGATGCGATGCTCGACGAGGGGGCCGGATTTGCCGGTGCAGCCGTATGGGGCATGGGCCAGGGACCCCATGCTCACGACATGATGGCCCGGATCGACCTGGACAGCTACACGCCCCTCCCCTGGATGCCTAACACTGCCCGCTTCGCGGCCGACCTGTTTGTTGATGGCGAGTCGCACCCTTACTGTCCCCGAACCAATCTAAGACGGGTGCTGGCCAAGGTTCGAGAGGCCGGCTACGTCTTCAACGTGGGTATGGAGCCCGAACATTTTCTGGTCACGCGCAGCCAGGGCGGATCGATTCAGCCCTGGGATCCAGAGGGTGTCGACAGGCTGGCCAAGCCCTGCTACGACTTCCGTTCCATGGCGCCGGCGATGGACTATTTGCAGGAACTGACCGGCTCGCTCAACCGCCTGGGATGGGGGGTGTATCAGACCGATCATGAGGATGGCAACGGCCAGTTTGAAGTGAACTTCGATTACGCGGATGCCCTGGTGACGGCCGATCGGATCATCTTTTTCAAAATGGCGACCTCTCAGATCGCCAAGAAGTACGGGGCAGTTGCCACCCACATGCCCAAGCCCTTCAGTGATCGCAGCGGGAGCGGACTGCATACTCACTTCCATTTGGCCGATGCTAAAAGCGGCCAGGGACTGTTCGAGAACACGTCGGATCCGCGCGGACTGGGCTGTTCTCAACTGGGCTACTATTTTATTGGGGGACTTCTGCATCATGCCCGGGCGCTGTGCGCCGTCTCCAGTCCCACAGTGAATTGCTACAAGCGTCTGCAACTGGGATCAGGCCTGTATTCCAGCCGGTCAGGATTCACCTGGACGCCTGCCTTTGTCAGTTATGGTGACAACAATCGCACCCAGATGATCCGCACCGCGGGCCCAGGTCATTTCGAAGATCGCACCCTCTCGGCCGGCTGCAATCCGTACCTGGCACTGGCGGCCTACGTGAAAGCCGGACTCGACGGAATCGAAAACCAAATGGACCCCGGCGAGCCCAACCTGGGGAACATGTACGAACGTTCTCAGGCCGAGGTAGAGGAGGCAGGCATCCAAATACTGCCCCAATCCCTGTGGGAAGCAGTCCAGGAACTTCGAGGGGATGAAGTCATCAAAGGGGCGCTGGGGCCAATCGCCGATGAATTCATCGATTTGAAGACCAGGGAATGGGAAACCTACGACCGCCAGGTTACCTCCTGGGAGATTGACACGTATTTGACCTTTTTTTAGACCGGGCACCCCTCACCGGCAAAAGAATCATACTCAGGTCAACATCGTCATGGATGTTTCTGCTTCCTGTTCCTATCGTAGCCTTGTTCTTGATAGAGAAACGCATGAAACTTGTTTTACGAGGTCGAGCTCTCAGAGGAAGAAACCGCGGAGAATCGAGGACTCTGGTTGACTGCTGCCGTGAGCTACTTCAAGGATGGCGCCCCCACTACGGACAAGCCTGTATACCGGGATTCCGACGACCTCCGCCCCAACTGGCTGGGCAGTTCAAACAATCCCGTGTTTGGGCAGGTCGCCTTCTACGGAAAAGCAAAGATCGAGGACGTAAGCGGCTTTCCGCCATTGATTCCGCGAGTCTGGTCGGGCTATCCCTGGAGTCTGCAGCGATATCAGCTCTCCGGTGAGGAAGGCAGGATCAGGCTCATCGTGCCACGCCTTGCCGAGGGCGTAGACTACAAAGTGGAAGTCCTGTTGACTCGCTGAGCCGAAAAGCGATCGAAGCGACCGGGGCGAGGCCATCAATGAACAAAGCCAGAGTTTATCTTGCACTTGCCGCACTCCTCCTGAGCGCCTGTGCCGGGAATGCGGGAAATCAGGAAGCCGGCGCTCCCCCGATCCGAAACGTGCTTGTTCTCATGTCGGACGACCATGCCGCCTACGCGACCGGGGCCTACGGCAATCCTATTATCCGAACCCCAAGCATAGATCGGCTGGCTGGAGAGGGAGTTCTCTTCAGCCGAGCCTACGCAAACTCTCCCGTATGCTCGCCTTCCCGGCACTCGATCATCACCGGGCGTCTGCCCCACGCCGCCGGGGTCACGCTGCTGCGCTCCTCCCTTTCCGAAGACCAACTCACGATCGCGGAACACCTGCAGTCCCTCGGGTTCAAGACCGGAGCGGTGGGAAAGATGGCCTTCTATGGCGATGCGAAACACGGGTTCGATTACCGAATCGAAGGTCGGGACCACGACCGCTATCTGGAGGCTCATCCCGCGCAGCGGCCCCCGGCCGATACTCCCACCAAGGCAGTCTGGAAACCCTTCCGAGATCCCGCTGCCACCTGGCTGAACTCGCAAGGGTTGCCGGGTACCGGGTATCCGGCACCTGGCAACTTCGAGCGTCGCGGTCTCTACGATAACGATTTTCTGAGAACCTTCTTTGCGAGCCTGGCCGTCGACTTCATGACCCGCAACAGGAACGAGCGCTTCTGCCTTTGGCTCAGCTTCTATGAACCCCACTCCCCCTTCAACTTCCCGCTCGAGTTTGCCGGCAGGTACAACCCGGCCGAGATGCCCGTACCCGAGACGGGTGCCGAGGACGAGCGATGGATTCCGGAAATCTTCCGGGATCTGACCGAGCAGGAAAAACGAGGAATCATCCGCTCCTATTACTCCTCGGTAGAATACCTGGACAAGAACATCGGTCAGACGCTGGATGCCCTGAAAGATCTGGGACTGGACCGGAACACGCTGGTCGTCTATGTCTCAGATCACGGCTATCTGCTGGGTCATCACGGCCGCTTCGAGAAACACTCCATGTGGGAAGAGGCGGTACGCGTGCCCCTGATCATTCGAGATCCCCGCTACCCCAGCCGCACCGTCAATGCACTGGTGGAGCTGATCGATCTGGTTCCCACCATTCTCGAAGCCCTGGGAGTGCCCCCTATGCCCGGGCAGCAGGGGAAGAGCCTCCGGCACCTGTTGCGGGGAGGCGAGGAGAAGCATCGAGATGTAGTCTTCTCTGAGTATCTGGACGATCATCGAGCCATGGTGCGGGATGAACGGTGGAAGTACGTGATCACGAGCGGAAAGCATGACCTGGCCCTCGGATACGCGACCGGATTCGGTCCCTCCGGTCGCTTTGAGACCTTGTACGACCTTCAAGAGGATCCCGGCGAGTTTCACAACCTTGCCGGGGATCCCGATCGCTCCGAGGTGCTCTCCGAGATGCGCGCTCGCATGCTCGAAGTCTTCCAGAGCACACATCCGAATGCCGGGGCCATGCCACCCGGGTTGTCAATACTGGGAAAACTCGAGTGGTTTCTGGAACCGCCCGACCCGACCCCGTGACCCGGAAGGGGTTCCCGGTTGAAAGTTGAAGGTTCGAACTCGTGGAACGTGAAACGTGAAACTGGATTCAGGCCAACAGGTCGGGGATGACGCGGGCCTCGTGGACATCGGTCAGACGTTGGATGCGCCCGTCGTAGGGGAAGGTGAGTTGGCGGTGGTCCAACCCCAGCAGGTGTAGCATCGTGGCATGTAGATCCGGCACCCCCACGCGATTCTCGACGGATTTATAACCGAAATCATCGGTAGCACCGTATACCTGACCTCCTTTGACGCCGCCGCCGGCCAGTACGCTGGTGAAGGCCTGAGGGTTATGATCTCGTCCGTCGCCGTCCTGGGAGACTGGTTGTCGCCCGAACTCTCCGCCCCAGGTGACCAGAGTCGTGTCCAGAAGACCCCGTTGTTTGAGGTCTCTCAACAGGCCGGCAGCGGGCAAATCCGTTTCGGCACAGCACTTACGCATCTGCTTTCTCGTCTTGCTGTGCGTATCCCAGGGCTGACCTTGCAAGAAAATCTGCACGAACCGAACTCCGCGCTCCACGAGCCTTCGAGCGATCAGGCAGCGCGTCCCGTAGGAGGCCGTGACCTCGTTGTTCAGACCATAAAACTTGCGAGTTGCTTCCGACTCTTTAGAGAGGTCCAGGGCATCGGTTGCCGAGAGCTGCATACGGGCCGCCAGCTCGAAGGATTCGATGCGGGCATCCAACTCGAGCTCTCCCGGGCGGAAGCGGCGATGCTCCTGGTTGAGTGTTCTCAGCAACTCCTGTCGGCCGAGGCGCACCGCATCGGAGCGAGGCGTTTCGGGGTACATGTTCAGCACGGGCATACCCTCGCTGCGAAGAGGGGTGCCCTGATAGATCGGGGGCATCCAGCCGTTCGACCAGCTCTTGGCGCCATTGATCGGCAACCCCCTGGGATCTCAGTTTTACAAACCCAGGCCCGGGGCCTTACATTAGTCAGATTCCGGTGCTCCGGAACAGGTCAAACCTCGAAATAGGGTCATGTAGCCGAATCTCATGAAGGTCTCACTCTTCGTCACCTGTCTGGTCGATCAACTCTATCCACAGGTTGGACTGTCGACGGTCCGGCTGCTGGAACGCTTTGGTGCAGACGTCGACTTCGATGCCCGCCAGACCTGCTGCGGCCAGCCCGCCTTCAACTCCGGTTACGAGGACGAGGCCAGGCAGGTGGGTCGGCACTTCGTGGACCTCTATCAGGATCGGGAGTGGATTGTCACTCCTTCGGGCTCCTGCTGCAGTATGATCAAGGTTTTTCTCCCCGAACTGCTGGAGGATGACCGGCGATATGCGGAGGCTGCCCGCAAGATTTCCGAGCGGACCTGGGAGCTTTCGGACTTTCTGGTGTCGGTTCTGAAGGTGGAGTCAACCGGGGCCTCCTTTCCGGCCCGGGTCACCTATCATGACTCCTGCCATCTGCTACGGGAGCTGGGCATTCAAGACGCACCGCGCAAACTCCTGGGCGCTGTGTCGGGCATTGACTTGCGCGAAATGTCTAACAGTGATCGGTGTTGTGGGTTTGGAGGAACTTTTTCGGTCAAGTTTTGCGAGATTTCCTCGGCCATGGGGTCGAACAAGCTGGACGCAATCCGGCAGACCGGGGCGGACTACGTGGTGGCCACAGATGTGAGCTGTCTGATGCACCTGGACGGCCTGATTCGGCGCCAAGAATCCAACCTCCAGGTACTTCACATTGCCGAAGTCCTCGCTCGATTCTAAGTACAGGAGAAGGCAGCGAAACGACCATCAATACCCGACCTTCTTGTCAACGATGTTGAGCAAAGACTCGCCTTTCAAATAGCGCCTGAAGTTCTTCACGAACAGACGTCCTGCGCAGGCTTCGAGATCAAATGTGTAGTCGGCAGAGTGGGGTGAGAGAAGTACATTTTCCATCTCCCACAGGGGACTTTCCGCCGGCAGGGGTTCCCGCTCGAAAACGTCCAGAGACGCCCCTCGAATCCATCCCTCCTGCAGGGCCTCGATCAAGACACTTTCCTGCACCAGACCTCCCCGGGCGACATTGATGAGGATACTGTTCGGTTTCATGGCTTCCAGTTCCTCCTTGCCGATCATCCCTCGAGTTTCGGCGTTCAGAGGCACGGAAAGCAGGACGTAGTCACAATCGGGGAGCATCTCCAGCAGTTGATCCGGAGCATAGCAGCGCTCCAGCTGCAGGCTCTCATCCACCTTGTCAGGGTTGCGCTTGCAACCCAGCAAGCGCACATCCAGACAACGTGCCAGTTTCGCGGCTGCGCGCCCCACGTCTCCGACCCCCACGATGCCGAGAATCTGTCCCCTCACCTCGCTGGCCTCGATCCGGGACCAGACACGAGCCATCTGAAAGGAGCGGAGCCGATCCAGGTTATGGGCGAAGTAGAGCATCGAACCGATCACAAACTCGGCCAGAACGACGCTGTAGAGCCCCCTTCCGTTCGTCAACACGACTGAGCTCTCGGCAAACTCCGGAAAGAGCAGCGACTCGACTCCGGCACTGGCCGACTGGACCCACTGGAGTGATTCTGCCTGGGGCCAGAGGGCCTCCAGCAGACCATACAAGGCATGATCCCAGGCCAGAATGACTTCCGCCTGGCCGATCACAGGTTGAGCTTTCTCGACGCTGTCCACCAGGTGGACGTGGCCCTCGTCCCGAATGGAATCTAATGTTTCAAGACTTCGGTACCCGGGGCTGACCAGAACGATGACTTGCTTCTTTTCCATATCTGTCCGTCTCTCGGGGCGTGGTAGCTATGGGGAACCTTCCTGACACCTTGCTCGTCGTCGTGGCTCAAACTAAACTACCACAGCAAGTGGAAGATGAGAGATTTCATTGCCTGGCAGTGCCAACTTCGAAGGCGGGCTGTCCGCGCAGAGGGAGGGCGTCCTTCTCCCGGGATGCAGCCACGGGTGACCCGTCTGGATGGTTCTGAAATCCTGGCCGCGATGACGGTCCTGATTCTGGAAAAGGACCCGACTGCTTCCACCCACATGTTTCGTCATTTTGGGAGACAAAGCCATGATCCCAGACAGAGCTATGAAAAGGGCTTGAAGGTAATGGCAGCCGAGTATTTTGAGCACCCCGAGCTTTTTGCAGATCTCTTGGCCGCGCAGTTTGCTCAAGAGTCAGAGACCGCGGCGGAACTCGTTAAAGCGAACCTTTGTGTTCTCTCTTTTCGTGAGGGCGCCCGAGTTTTTCGCCTGGAATGTAAAGTGGCTTCGCTCAAGGAAACCGATCCGTTCTATCAAGCTACCTACTGGCACAACTATCTTTTCAATCCAGGGCTGGTGCCCCGGGCGCAGGTTCTCTGTTTCGTGCCAGTCTAGCTATCCAGTGGTCTCGTAGGGGCCGGAGCGAACACAGAACCCGGAATGGCCACGAAGGTGACACTGCTGATGGTGGTCGCCATCAACGTGAAGCCGACCGCGAAAGCCGGGATCTTTTGATCGGCGTTCGCCCTCGCATTTCAAAGACCTCAGCGTGGGAATCTCCCGGAAAGCCAAAATCCTGACCGTTTGGACCTTCCGTCAAAAGGCCCCCCTTCAAACGACTACGTTTCGAGGCCTGCCCTCGAAAAAGGTCCGAATGTTCTGAGCGGTCTCATCCACCAGCTTTTGGCGCGCTTCCCGAGTCGACCAGGCGCAGTGGGGAGTCATGATTACGTTCTTAGCGGTGAGCAGAACATTACCTTCTACGGGAGGTTCCCCGGTGAGGACGTCGAAACCTGCGCCCGCAATTCGGCCACTGTTCAAAGCGGCAGCCAGAGCTTCTTCGTCGACGATTCCTCCCCGGGCTGTATTGATGACCATTGCCGTGGGCTTCATCTTGCCCAAAGCTTCCACATCGATGAGGTTGCGAGTCTGATCGGTTAAAGGACAGTGCACCGTCACGAAGTCGGACTCCGAGAAAATGGTTTCAAGGTCGGTGTTGGGGTAGTCCGCCCCTTGAATTCCAGCCATGTCGTGAGCCAGGACCCTCATGCCGAAGCCCTCGGCGATCTGGGCCACACCCCGGCCGATGGTTCCGAAACCGATGATGCCGATGGTGAGGCCTTTGAGCTCGAAGGTCGGGTAATTCAACAAGTTGAAGGAACTCGCTTTGGCCCATTCTCCCGCCATCACGTCGGCATGGTAAAGGTGGGCCTTGGTGGCAAGATTGAGGATCAAAGCAAAGGTGTGCTGTGGGACCGTGTTGGCTGCATAGCCGGCCACATTACACACGGTGACATTGTTTTCCTGGGCCGCCTGCAGATCGACATTGTCATATCCGGTCGCGATTTCAGCAATCAGCCGGAGGGAATCTAGTGACTCGATCACCCGGGGAGTCATCCGTACCTTGTTGGGGATCACCACCTCGGCACCAGCAGCCCTCTGGATGATCTCTTCCTCAGTGGAGTGCGGATACCCTGCATAGTCCCCGAGTTGTTTTAATACCGAGAAGTCGATGTCGTCGTCGAGTGTAATCGTGGATTCATCCAGAAATACGATCTTCATGATCCAGTCCCTCTTTGCAAATCGTGCAAAAGCTTTACACTATTTGCAGAACTCTGCAAGAGTATCGTCGAATGTCAGGGATCGCTAACACTGCTCGCATTCCGTCTCTTGCGTTACTTGGATGGTTCGGATTCGTGACTATGTGACGCGCCCGGCTAAATTAGCTGATGCAGTTTCTGAACGCGCTCTTCGAGATCATCGCCGGAGAAGCAATATTTCATTTCGAGAAATCGTTTACGAAAGGACGACACCTTTTCTCTCACGTGGGCCCCATCCACTACGACATCGCGGATCAGTTGAGCTAACTCACCGAAATCTTCAGCTTCCATGCCGAAGCGGGTCATCTCGGAAACTCCCATCCTCAAGGAACCGGAGGCGGTGAAACCCTCCTCTCCCGGCGCGGCCTGGTAGTTGAGCACGATGTTGTTTTCTTCCAGCCGCCGGGCCAACTCCGATCCTTTCGAATAGCCCACTTTGAGAAGAACTTGATGCGTTTCCGTGTAGGAGATATCCGGGTCTCCCGCCACGTCCAGGCCGCAATCCGCCAGGTGTCGTGCAAAAGCTCTGGCGTTGCTCAACACCTGTTGCTGGTACTCATCCTTGAAATGATTCATTTCGTAGGCGGCCATCAGCAAGCCCAGCAAGGTGCCCAGGTGATGGTTGCTGACTGACCCTGGGAAAGCTCTTCGCTCCACCGCTTCCCAGACCGGGAACCGTGAGTCTTCATCCCCGATACTCGCTGCGACGATTCCCCGCTGGGTTCCGAAGAAAGTCTTGTGGGTGGAGCCGGTAACGATATCGGCTCCCTCCTGGAAGGGCTCTTGAAAGTAGGGTCCCACCAGGCCCAGTACGTGCGCCATATCGTACATGACCAGACAGTCCAGACCCAGCTCATCCGCGTAGGCCCGAATCTCGGCTACCGGCTCCCGGTGAATGACCATGCTCTTGCCCAGAATGATCAGCTCGGGCTGGTGCTCGGCCAGGACCTCACGGGTGGCCCGCGTATCGATTTTGTAAGGGTTCCTCTCGAGGACGGGGAAGCTGACGACCGCTGCCTTTTCCGTCTTCGGATCGCGAGCCACGTAGTCCCGCAAGGCCCCCATGGGCTGAGAGCTTAAATGACCTCCCTTGATGATGTGGTGGTTCAAGACCTTGCGGATTCTTCTCTGCTCGTTCTTTCGATCCGAGCGGTTCAGGTAATCCACCAGGGCACTGAAGACCGTCATATTGGCCATCTGTCCGGAAACAACCCGCGATTCGACCCGGGTGCAGCCCAGAAACTCGCGTATCTCCTCGGCCAAGAGCTCCTCGACCCGTGCGATGAAATCCGTGCCTTGATAGTAGAAGACCTCGGCTTCTTCGAAAGCTTTGATCTTCTTGTGCTCGGCATAGCGACCCACCGGGTCCATGATGGATAGGAGCTTGACCATGGGGGACGGAGTCATTTCGGAAGGGATGAGATTGATGCACTCTTGCCGGCGCCAAAGGGTATTCTCGATGGCGCGATCCAGAAGGTCGCCCGCTTTGGGAAAAGCTTCGACGCTTGGAACCGATATTGCTTTCTCTTGCGGCAGGTGGTGAACGGTGGCGCGAGCGAAAGGGGGTGCCTCGCTTCTTAGAAAATGGGGAACGATGGTGGCTCGGGCTTTCTTACCGCGTATTTCGACCTCCACCGTGTCTCCTTCGCAAACATCGCTATCGAGGAAAGCCAGGCCGATGGCTCTACGTCCCGGCTCGTCGATCAGCTTGGAATCTATACCCACGCCCTCGGTCTTCCAGTAAGGGACCATGGTTCCGCTGGTAACGTATCCGATGTGCTCGTCGCCACGGAAGACCCTGTCGCCGGCCCGAGCGATCCCTTTGTCGGCCAGCTCCAGGGGAAGGATCATTCGGGGAAGGTCATCCCGGAGGGAGTAGTCCCTGTCCACGATGCGTTTTAGGGCCTGGAACTGCCTGGCCAGAGGCTCGTGCCCGATAGAGTCTCCTTTCAATGGCGAAAAACTCACTGCAAAGCGCGCCAGGCCCGAGGCGAATATGGGAATCTCCTTGCCCTCGGGATCGAGGCCCAGCTCGTGCCCGTAAAGGGGCAGGCCGGCTTCCAGACGAAGCGTGTCTCTGGCGCCCAAGCCGACTGGCGTCGCCCCTCCCTCGGTGAGAATGTCCCAGATCTCGAGAGCGTCGTTGCGCTCGATAAAGAGCTCGAAACATATCGGCTCTCCGGTGTAGCCGGTCCGGGCAACTTTGACGCAGGCTCCCCCGATGGTCACGATGGAGAGCGCATTTCTCATCGGCTCGGGAAGGCCACCCGAGTCGATGACAGCCGACAGGATCTCCCTGGACCGGGGTCCTTGAAGGCTCAGCATGGCTATCTGGAGTGTCCGATCTGCCATTTCGGTCTGCGCGAACTGGACGCGCAGTGATTCCAGATGGCTCCAGTCCCCTTCCCGGTTGGCCGCATTTACCACCAAAACGTATTCGTCTTCTACGAAACGATAGAGGTAGGCGTCATCCACGGCGCCCCCGCTCGAGTTAGGGATCACCGTGTACTGCCCCAGTCCCACGTCGAGACCGGCGGCATTGTTGGTAAGAACGTACTGCAGAAAAGGCAAGGATTCCTGGCCGCGAATCGTGAACCGCCCCATGTGGGACACGTCGAAAAGCCCCGCTCCGACTCGGGTGGCCAGGTGCTCCTGGACTATTCCAGTGGGGAACTGAAGCGGCATGTCCCAGCCGCCGAACTCGGTGATCTTGGCTCCCAAACTCACATGCCGCTCGTAGAAAACCGTCTTGAGTGCTTCACCCATCCTCACCGCTCCTCATAGCGCGTGTTGACCTACCCACAAAAGCCATTTAATCTCCCCCCGATTCTGAAAGATTACGAGTACCACAGAATAGAGCCTCTATGCCTTATCCTATGGGGGAATCCATTCTAGTTGACAGTGCACTAGGTGTCAGTCATGAACAGATTTCTTGCAATTGTAGCAGCGCCACTGTTGGCCAGGGTGTTTGGAAGCTGCGCGTCTGGGGTCGATCGGGAAGCGGTGCCGGGGAGCTGATGGAGGCCATGATAATATTTCGGGGTACATCCTCTTTAAAGGAAGATCCTTCGATCCCCGGTGGAGCACTTTCTTGAACCGACCAGCGATCAGGGAAAAGAAGCAAACCATTTCGCCCTTGGCACGTCGAATTGCGTCCCTCGGCACCGAAAATGCATTCAAACTGGGCGAAGATATTCAGCGCTGCCTGGACCGGGGCTTAGACATCGTCAAGTTCAACCTCGGTGAGCCTGACTTTGATAGCCCTGAACACATCAATCAGGTCGGCATCGACCAAATCGAGGCTGGCAACTCACACTACTGCGACCCGGCGGGGATCCTGGCCTTACGGAAGTCGATCTCCCGCTTCATTCGAGAGACTCGGGGGCTCGAAGTCGACCCGGCCCGGATCGTGGTCACACCCGGAGCCAAGCCGTCGATCAGCTATACACTGATGACCTACGTCGATCCGGGAGACGAGGTCATCTACCCGAGCCCGGGCTTCCCGATCTACGAATCGTGGGTGAGGTTCGTCGGGGCCACTCCGGTGCCTCTGCATCTGGAAGAGGAGCGCGGCTTCGCCTTTGGCTCCGAAGCCCTGCAGGACCTGATCAGCCAGCGGACCAAGGTGATCATTCTCTGCTCGCCTTCCAATCCGACCGGCGGCGTTCTCTCGAAAGAGGATCTAAACGGCATCGCCGCTTTGATCCGCGAGCGCTGCCGTCCCGACGTACGGGTCTTCGCCGACGAGATCTATGAGAAGATCCTGTTCGACGGCCAGTCCCATCACAGCATCGCCTGTGAGGAGGGGATGGAGGGCATCACCATCCTGGCGAGCGGGCACTCCAAGAGCTACGCTATGACCGGCTGGCGGCTCGGGTGGGCAGCGTTGCCGACCCCCCAAGAGGCCGCGGTTTTCAAGCAGCTCAACATCAACATTGTCTCGTGCGTGCCGCCTTTCACTCAGGAGGCGGGTCGAGAGGCGTATGACAATCCGGAGTCGCAGCGGGTTGTCGAGAGTATGGTGGCGGAGTTCCAACGTCGTCGCGACTGGATCGTGCCGGCGCTCAACGACATAGAAGGCATGAGGTGTCAGATGCCGAAAGGTGCGTTCTACGTCTTTCCCAACATCGGAGGTATCTGCGAGTCGCTGGGAATCGTCGAGGCCTACGAGGCAATGGCACCGGAGGTGCAGGCGCGGACCAGCCCCTCGGGCATGTTTCAGATGTTCTTGCTCTACCGCTACGGAGTCGCGACCCTGGACCGCAACTCGTTCGGCTCGATCGGAGCGGAAGGTCAGCACTACCTGCGGCTTTCGATTGCCACCAGCATGGAGAACTGTCAGGAGGGGGTGGCTCGAATCCACACCGCCGCCAGCGACCAAGACGGGTTCGCGCGCTTCCTGGAAGAAGAGAAGCTGTGGCAATCATGTCGAGCGCTTGGATAGACGGGAACCGAAGAGAGGAGAATTCGTTTTTATCTACTCGTCTTCATCGGCCCTCGGTATTGTCACTGCGCCGATCACTCGCTGTGCGTGATCGATCAGCGCACCCGTCATGACACCTGCGTCGTCGCTCAGAAGAAAGACCGTCAGCCGAGCCACGTCAATCGGCTTAATCAAACGGCCAAACGGCGAGACGCGTTCGGCGTGTTCTAGCCAGAGCTCGGGTTGTCCCATTTTGACCTGAGCAACGTGTTCGTTTGGGGTATCGGTCCATCCGAGATTGATCCCGTTCACTCGGATTCGATCGGAAAGCAGGTGATTGGCAACATTCTTGGTAAACGTTGCCATAGCACCCTTGGTCGAACTGTATGCGCATACGAAATCGGGACCGCAGTATTTGGTGATGGAAAGAATGTTGACGATTGATCCCGAGATTCTCTCTCGCCGCATGATCCGCACGGCTTCTTGGGTGAGAAAAAAGGGCGCTCGGGCGTTGATCGCGAACAGCTGATTCCACAACTCAACTGAGGTTTCGTCGAGAGTCCCTCGAGTGCTGATGGCAGCGGCATTGACTAGCCCATCGACCCGACCGAACCTTTCGTCGCAGCGGCGGACGAGCCGTCGGCAATCAGCCACATGTTCAAAGTCGGCTCGCACAAACTCGACAGGACATTGGTCAATGGCCCCGGCAACAGCCTTGCCGTTTTCTTCATTCCTGCCACAAATAACCAGTCCCGCAGCTCCCTGCTCGGCGCAGTGGCTCGCAATTGCAGCTCCAACTCCTTGGGTACTTCCAGTAACAATGATGATCTTGCCATCCAGCCGCGACATGTTTCTAAGTCCTCAATTCATCCAATCCCCACTAGGTCGCTTCGGAACCTGAACTTATAGACGAATTACCGCGCAATAGCCAATGTATTACTTGATTTATGCCCCCGGTGGGCAAGAATTAGATATCAGCAAGAGAAATAGGTTCCGAGGAGGGTGAAACGAGTGAAGATTTTTCGATTTCTGACAATTTTGATCGCGTCAACCTGCTTCGTTGTTGGAGCGTCGGTTTCAACGGCCGGCGAGGTCCAGGACGAGAAGCCCAAGATCCTGCTGCTTACACATTCGCAGGGGTTCAAACATGGCTCATTGCCCGAGTCCGAACGGGTCATGAAGAAGATGGCGGAGGAGTCGGGGGCTTTTGAGGTGGTCAGTCTGGAGGGATATCGTCAGGAGAGGGAAGCGATCGACTTGTCGATGATCTCCGCGGAGTACCTCGCGCAATATGATGCCGTGATGTTCTACACGACGGGGGAATTGCCGCTCGACGATTCACAGAAGAAGGCGCTGATCGATTTCGTCAAGGGGGGCAAGGCTTACATCGGCACACATAGCGCCACGGACACGTTTTATACATGGAAGGGCTACGGCGAACTGAGCGGGGCCTATTTCACCGGGCATGGTCCGAACCATCTGAAGCTGATCCTGAAGATCGAGGATAAGCACCACCCGGCGACCGAGATGCTCGGGGATTCATGGGAGATCGCCGATGAGTTCTACCGATACGGCAAGGCTGCGGACGATGAGAAGCTACCGGTGCCGTATTCCCGAGACCGGCTCCATGTCCTGATGAGCGTCGACACCGAGCGGAGCGACCTCTCGCGGCAGAGCATGGAGAAGGGGGGCGACTACGCACTCGCCTGGTGCCAGAACTTCGGCGAGGGCCGCTCCTTCTATACGGCGCTCGGGCATCGTGACGACGTCTGGGAGAATCCGGTCTATCAGCAGCACCTCCTGGGGGGCATCCTCTGGGCGCTGGGGCTGAAAGAGGGGGACGCGTCTCCCTCGGGGAAGAAGTAGGGCTCTTTCCGCTCAAAGCGGGTCTTTTTGGGAGTCACGCCTACGACTCTTCGCCCAACACCTCGGGGTTGACGATGTAATCGGGTCTTCTTCCCTGTAACACGTCCAGGACTCCCTGGGCGGCCTCCCGGGACATGCGGTCCAAGCATTCCGGAGTGTAGCCGGCGATGTGAGGGGTGAAGAGCGTGTTGGGCGCCCGGCACAGAGGGTGGTCGGGTTGCAGTGGCTCCTCCTCAACAACGTCCAGCGCCGCGCCGCCCAGTCTTCCGTCCTTCAGAGCACCTGCCAGGGCAGACTCGTCGATGACTCCACCCCTGGATGTGTTGATGATCCTGCAGCCAGGCTTGACCAGTTTCAGGGTTCGCGAATTGATCAGGTGCTCCGTGTCCCCGGTCAGGGGCACATGAAGGGTCAGAAAATCCACCTTGCCCAGGAGTGACTCGAGCGAATCTTCAATACTGGCACAGCCCGAATATTGAGCCTTCGCTACATAAGGATCGTAGGCATACACCGTCATTCGAAACCCCAGCGAAGCCATCTCCGCCACGCGTGAGCCAATCCCGCCCAGACCGACGATCCCCAGGGCGCTGCCGGCCAGTTCAATTCCCAGGAAGCGGCCGCGATCACCAACGGTCCCAGCCCTGAGGGCACGGTCGGCGTGCGCGATCCGGCGGGAGAGGGCCAGCATCAGTGCCAGGGTGTGCTCAGCCACTGCGGTGGTCACGGCTCCGGGAGTGTTCACAACCGGGATGCCTCGGGCCGTGGCCGCCCGGCAATCAATGTTGTCGACACCCGCCCCGTGTTTGGAGATGACCTTCAATCGTTGCATTCGGACCATATCCTGTTCGGCCAGCCTGAACAGACGCACGATGATCGCATCGGCCCGGTAAAGCTCCTGCTGGAGCCGGGCGTCCTTGGCCAAATCATCGGTTTCTTCCCACCCCTTCACACATCGGCACTCGGAATGGAGCAGATCCAGTCCGGCCGGGGCGATCGATTCGGGAATAAAAACGGTCGGTTTCACGATTTGGGTTTCCGCTGCTTTTTCTAAAGATTATCGGAGGTGCGACGGACATGGAGCGCGCATCGTGTGAGAAGGCGAATAGCCTCACGATCCTGGCAAGGGTCACGTTTCCTAGGACAGGATTTCCTTAATGGTGTTTCCTCCGGTGTCGGTCAGTCGCCGGTTTCTCCCGGCGTGATAGTAGGACAACCGCATATCGTTCAGGCCCAGCAGATGGAGGGCCGTTGTATGGACATCTCGAATCCGATAGACGTTCTCCACAGCCATATAACCCAGCTCATTCGTAGCACCCACACAGGTTCCCCCTTTCACGCCACCACCGGCGAACCAGATGGTCATGGCCCCGATGTTGTGATCCCTTCCTTTTTTCTTCCGCTCCGCGGGTGAGTCGGGCGTACGCCCGAACTCGCCCATCCAAACCACCAGGGTGGTATCCAGCATGCCGCGTTTCTTCAGGTCCTTCAGCAAGGCGGCCACCGGTTGGTCCGTCTCCCGGGCGTTCTTGAGATGATTTTTCCGTATATCGACGTGCCCATCCCAGGATTGGCTGGGCGTATAGAGCTGGACAAAACGAACTCCGCTTTCCACCAGCTTCCGGGCCATCAAACACCTCTTTCCGAAGGACTCGGTTACCGGATGGTGCAATCCGTACATCTCTTTTGTGGCTTCACTTTCCTTCGAGAGATCCAGAACCTCCGGGACTTCGGCCTGCATTCGATAGGCCAATTCGTAGGCATCGATGCGGGCCTGGAGGTCCGGGTTGGTGAAGTGCTTGTCCAGATATTTCCGGTTGTAGCTCCGCAGCAGTGCTCTTTCCGGCTCTTGCGCCTCGGGAGTTAACCCGGCAGGAGGTTCGAGGTCACGAATCACCTCTCCTTTCCAACGGAGGGCGGTGCCCTGATACCCGGCGGGGAGGAATCCGCTGCCCCACTGCTGAGCGCCGCCAAATGCGATCGCGCGAAAATCGGGCAGGACAACAAAGGCGGGGAGGTTCTGGTTCTCCGTTCCCAGTCCGTAGGTAACCCATCCTCCAAGCGAGGCGTTGCCCGGCATCGCAAATCCAGTATTCATCTGGAAGACGGCTGCCGGGTGGTTACCGTTTTCGGCCTGAACGGAACGGACAAAGGCCATCTCATCGACGCAGGTGGCCAGATGGGGAAACAGCTCCGAGACCTCCATGCCGCACTTCCCGTACTTCCGAAACTCGAAGGGACTGCGGGTAATTAACCGGGGCTTGGCAAACAGCTTCTGGTCGTCGGTCACCTTTTCCTTGGTCCAGTCCATCAGCGTGCCGTCGAATTTCTCGAGGGCCGGCTTCGGGTCAAACGTATCCACCTGGCTTACGCCGCCTAACATGGTGAGAAAAATACAGGATTTTGCCTTCGCCGGGTGGTGCGGGATTCGGGGAGCCAGAGGGTTGGGTCTGTCGGCGGAACCTGCCAAGAGATCTTGGTTCAGCAGGTCCAGCAGCGCTAATCCCCCCAATCCCGTCAGGCTCTGGTAGAGAAATATCCTTCGGTTCTCAAGAAAATCCATGGCTTACTCCAGATAGAGAAATTCGTTCAGGTTGAATAGAACCACACCCAGGCGCGTGAGCCCCTCGACCGGTGTCGTCCGGGCCAGCAGCTTGAGCGCATCTCGCTTTTCCTGCTCGGACGGAGGACGACTCAAAACAGACCAGAAAGCGCGTTCGACAGGCTCCTCCTGATCCATTTCGACCTCTCTCAGGATGCGCTCTGCGAAGTGCCGAGCTTCGGTGTTCGTCAATTTGCCGTTCAGAAGAGTGAGGGCCTGGGGGGCAACCGTCGTCACGCTTCGACGGGAGCAGGACGCACCCATATTGGCTACATCGAAGGTCTGCATAAAAGAGGAGCCTACCGAGCGCCTCTGGAAGGCGTAGACACTTCGCCGCCGCTGTTCCTCTTCCTCCGAAGCAAACCATTTGAACATCACGAATCCTTCGGCTACATCCTCGGGAACATCCAACAAAACGCTGGGCCCGCTCCGAGCTTGATTCAGCCGCCCGCTGAGCGCCAGGATCGAGTCCCGCAGCACCTCCGCCTCCAGCCGAGTCCAGTTCATCCGCCACAAATAACGGTTCTCGGGGTCTGTCTGGGAACAGACCTGCCACTCCGGGTGCTCAGTGGACTGGCGGTAAGTTTGAGAGGTGAGCATCAATTTGTGCATCGCCTTGACGCTCCACTTTTCCTCGATGAACCGAACTGCAAGCCAGTCGAGCAGTTCCGGATGAGTCGGCCGCTCCCCGTTGATTCCGAAATCGCTTGGAGTGCGAACCAGTCCCTGGCCGAAATGGTGCTGCCAGAGGCGGTTGACCATGACCCGCGCCGTAAGTGGATTCTCGGGGCTTGCAATCCATTCGGCCAATGCCAGTCGGCGGCCTGTACTCCCCTTGTAACGTGCAACCCCGCCGCGGTAAGGAATCTTGGCATCTTCCAGCTTCCCGGTGAGACCCTCCGGAAAGCCCGGATTGACCTTTTCACTTTTGCTATCCAGTTCGCCTCCCGCCAACACGTATGTGTCTACGACATCGGGCACTTCTGGAGGGACCATGTCCGACACGGCACAAGCCAACGGCTGATGGCGTTCCAACAGCTCTTTAAGACGAGCCTTTTCGTCCTTCGCTTTCAGATAAGCGGTCCAGACCTCTTCGCTGAAGATGGGGTCGCCCCGCTCCTGGAAAAAGGCATTTGGAACGTCCAGCTCCGTCAAGAACTCCTTCACCGCCGGGTCGTCTTCCGGAATGTTCTTCATCTCCCGGAACCGTGCGACCAGCTTCTCCTGCCGGCTGTGGAATTCCTCGGTTGCCCGCTCCACCTCATCCTCGTAGAAGCGGTATCGCTCCCTCATCTTCCGCGGGCTCTCCGCCTCGAAGAAGGGAGCACGTCTCTCATCCCGGCGGGTGGCGGCGAAGAAGGCCTGCATCCGGTAGAAATCCTTCTGGGAGATGGGATCGTACTTATGGTCGTGGCACTGCGCGCATCCTACTGTCACTCCCAGAAAGACCGAACTGGTGGTCTTGGTGATCTCGTTCAAGAAATCCTGCCGCAGTTTTCTCTTGGAGTTCGCATCAGCTTCAAAAGGCCCCATTCGCAGAAAGCCCAGAGCCACCAACCGTTCCGGCTTCATGTCCTCGTCCGATTTCAGGTTCTCGACCAGTTCATCACCGGCCAGTTGTTCTTTAATGAAAACGTCAAAGGGCGTGTCCCGGTTGAACGAGCGGATGACATAATCCCGGTATCGCCAGGCCGTAGGCCGTTCGATGTCGGTGGCAAAGCCGTTCGACTCTGCATAGCGCACCAGATCCAACCAGTGGCGCGCCCAACGTTCTCCGTAGCCGGGATCGTCGAGGAGTCGATTGATCAGTTTCTCGTAACTTTCTGGGTCGGAGTCATGCAGAAAGCTGCGGACCTCCTCGGGAGGGGGCGGCAGCCCGATCAAGTCGAAGTATAATCGCCGGATCAGCGCGCGTCGGTCGGCCTGCGGCGCGGGCCTGAGGCCCTTCGCTTCCAGTTGGGCAAGAATGAAAGCATCAATCGGATTTTCTACCCGGTCGTAGCTCTTCACTTCGGGAATCGGCGGGGACTCTGGCTTGCGCAATAACCATCCCCAATGCCCGTCAGCAACTCGGTCGGGCTTCGCTAAGGGAGCCATCGAATCAAGCGCTTCGGCCAACTGCAGGATTACGGGCGCCGTAAGGGCTCCTCCCAACGGCATTTGGGGCATCCGCTCGCCCCGGACGTATTGCATCAAAAGACTGTCGCGGGCAGAACCCGGAACAACGGCGGGGCCGTTTTTCCCTCCTCGAAGGAGGCTTTCCAGGCTCGAGACAGAAAAGTTGTTCTGCGGGGTTGGCCCATCATGGCAGGATGCACATTGAGCCTGGAGAATCGGCAAGAGTTGTTGGCGGAAGACTGCTCCATTATCCGCAGCCGCCAACTCCCAACTTACGAATGGCAGCAACAGCGCTACCCACAACCTGATCATCATTGCTTTCTAATTTACTATGCTGGGTACCCCGGGGCAATAAAAACCCGCCTCTGGGAAACCCGTGGCTAGTGTACTGTCCGGGAAGTTCGCGTCGTTAATTCGGGATGGATTTTCGTCGTCAGTGAGGCGCGCACGCAGCAATGCCGCGAGTATTTCGAGGTAGCACAACAAAGCTGTCGGCGAAAAGACGCCCGAAGTAGCGGCGTGAACTTTCCGGACAGTGCACTAGCTTACCCATCCACCGAACAGAAACGGGTTCGATTATTGACAGCTACTTTCCGCCAACAAGTGCTGGGAATGATGGTGGGAAAGCGCCGCCTCAGCCCCGTCTTCGCTCACAAGATCTCCCACTGGCGCCACAGCCGCATCCAATTTGCTTTGCGCCAGGCCAGTCTCTATGCTTGATGGATCGGCAACCAATCTAAAGCGTTGGAGGCGGGAGAGAGTCTAATGAAAACGATCGCAAACTTAGTCTGCCTCTGTGTTGTTCAATGTGTCTCATGCCTTTTCGCCTCCTCCTCCCAGGAGCAGGATCTCCAAAAGGTTCACTTTGAGGATATCACTATCGTCGTTCAGCTAGAGCAGGTTCAGCTGAGCTTTGTGGTCCGGGACTCGAAAGGTAACTTTGTCAGGAATCTCTCGGTTCCTGACTTTGTGCTGATCGAAAACGATAAACCACAAAGCATCTCGGCCTTGAGAGAAGAGGAAGTTCCGATAAACGCAGTGATTGCTGTCGACACCAGCTGGAGTATCGGATCGTTTTTGACAAACGCAGTGACAACAGCTGTCGACTTTTTCAACGGGTTGGAAGCTGAGGATCCAGCCGTCGTCCTGTTTTCGGAAAAACCTCGGATTCTCTTGGACTGGGGCGAGAAGCGAGACGATCTCGACCAGGAACTGAATTCCGTCGAAACGGACGGAAAAACTGCGCTCTACGATTCGATCATCTGGATAGCTGAAAACCTCTTCGAAGATCAATCGGGCAAGAAAGTGATCATCCTGGTAACGGACGGAATCGACACTCTCAGTCGGGCAACCTTCAAAGAGATGATGAAGTTGACTCGCCAGACCGGGGTGACCCTTTACGTAATCATTTATACGAATGAGCACATCCAGACCTACCGGGAGAAGATCCGCCTCCGGCGCTCTTCCCGTAGGGGCTCGGTCAGTCATGACTTCCACAGATTCGTCATCTCTTAGAATCAGTTTGTGGAGCAAGTCATTCGTTATGGAGGGAGAACCATTTTCTCGAAGGCCTTTGCTGACTTACATGGAGTTTATGGCGATATTGTCCGCGAAATGCGAAGTCGTTACGTCATGCTGTACCAATCTGATTCAAATCAAGATGAGACCCGCCAGGTCAGAATCCGGACCCAGAGAGTCCCAGGCCGCATATTCATCGATGTGACACATTAGCCTGGAGGAAAATTGGCTCCGAGATTCGTGCATCCTCTTGTGAATCCTATCAATTACATTCTTGTCCACCCGAAAAACTCCATCCAAGCGTTGAGGAACTCGTGGACTCAGCCGTACAACCTTTCCATTTCTCTGCGAAAACGGAGAGTGGAGTCCTGCCCATCCAACTTCACGTCGGACCAGCGAATGGTATGGCCGGCGGGAATGTCCTTCAAGAGCTTGGCCTCTTGAGCCAGTCCGATTGGCAGCGCACCGGACTGCGTGGCTTCCCGGGCGGGCATGAACGCGCCGTAAACGCAGTGCCCCCCTTCCCCATCGAGGATCTCCCCGCTCGAAAGAGGACGTTTGGCCGTGGCCGCCACATCCCCGTTGAAACAGAAGGCAGAGCCGGTTGCCTCACCGCGCAGACCGACCCTCAGGACGCTGACGGTCAACTCCAGGCCGATCATGTGAGTCGGGCGGTAGAGGGCCGAATAGCGGCCCGTGGAATCGGTGACCATCCCATACTCGGTAAAACACCGCATGACGTATTCGTTGGGGGCCTCGAAAGTCACATAGACTCCCCAGCGCAGATCCCGACACACGGGGCTTCCATCCCTTTCAAGACTCGAGACAACTTCCACCGTCCCCGAGTGAGCCAGTTGACCACCGCTGGCCCGAGGCCGGCAGACTTCGGGCAGGTCATCCACTCCGCAGGGGGGAAAGAGCAAGCCCTCGGCTTGTGGCTGCAGACCGGTGGCATTCGCCACGGCTGCCATCTCAATGGCCGACTTCGTCCCGTCCAGAAAGGAGTTGAACATCTTTGCGTTGAGTCCGCCGGCTGCTGCCTGCTCGGCGCTGAGGCCATAGTGTTCCCAGACGGTCTCCGGAGTGGAGGCATGATACTCGGGCAGGTAGCGGGTACCTTTGCCGGCGCAGACGACCTCAAAGCCACTGCAACGGGCCCAGTCGACCAGCTCGCAGATCAGAGCGGGCTGGTCTCCGTAGGCCAGGCTGTAAACCACGCCGGCCTCCCTGGCTCGCCGGGCCAGCAGGGGTCCCGCCAGCGCATCGGCCTCCACGTTCACCATCACCACGTGGCGGCCCTCCCGAAACGCTTTCAGAGCGTGATCAATTCCCGCGCCGGGGTCACCGGTCGCCTCGACCACGACGTGCAGCCCTTCTGCCTGCAGGAGAGACTCGACGTTGTCCGAAATGAAGGTAGATCCGAAGTCGAGAGCCGCCGTAAAGCTGCCGGCCGCATACTGCTCGGCCGGCCAGTGGGCCCGCTCGAAGGCCAGGCGCGCCCGCTCTGTAGAGAGGTCGGCTACTCCGAGTACCTGCAGGCCCGCCAGGCGTCGAGCCTGACTCAGGAACATAGTGGCAAACTTTCCGGCTCCGATGACTCCTACCCGAAGCGGGCTCCCGGATTCGGCCCGCATCCCCAGTTGTTGTACCAGTGAACCCGCAATCAAGAATTATCGCTCCAACCCTTCCGAGCCTCCTGGACTTCCCAATTTACAGGTTATTCCCTTGCCAATCGTTCCTGACGCCGGGGACGCCGGCGCCAGTAGAGGGACATTTCCCCACCCGGCAACCTGCCGAATCTGGCGCGATAATAAAGGATCTGCATGCGCTAAGTCGTCCAGAGAGTCAGGTTCCGGAGGTCTTTTTGAGATCGGCGCCCGAAGAGCAGGCTCAAGCCGTAGGCGACAACGAACAGAAAGAGGTTGGACAGAACCATAATCCACGACTTCTCCGGAAGCCAACCTGAGGCACTCGGAAGCAGGCTCGCTCCCGCCGCGCTGTCCAGGAATAACCACAGGCAAATCCCGGAGAAGGTGCAGAGCGTGGCGCTCAAGGCAGCCCGATTGTTCACCCGCCGAGTCAGGAAGCCTACCAGGAACAGACTCAGAATGCCCCCGCTCAAGATGGAAAAGAGCAGCGTCTGCAAATCCATGAGTGTCTGGCTGCGGCTGTAGTGGATCAGTAGAGCGAGTCCGATCATGATGGCGCCGAAAAGCACCGAAAGCCAGCGGCCGATCTTGACGTAGTGTCGCTCATCGCGGTCTGGGGCCATCAATCGGCGATAGAAATCGGTCGTTACCGTGGCGGCTGATGCGTTGATGCTGGAATCCAGTGTGGACATGGCGGCAGCCAGCAGTCCGGACAGGACGAAGCCGGCAACCCCGGCGGGAACTTCGGTCAAAATGAAGAAGGGGAAAACCTGTTCGGGCACAATCTGATCCAGTTCGGCTTTGGGAAAGTTTTTGTAGAGCACGTACATGGCCGTGCCGATGAAAGAAAAATAGACCCAGACCGGCACTGCCAGAAGAACGCCGATCACCAGTCCCTTGCGGGCTTCGCGGTCACTCCTCACCGAAAGGTAGCGCTGAACCGTCATCTGATCGGTGCACATAAACCCGAGAAACAAGAAGAAGTAAAGCAGCATGAGAACCCACACGGTCTGTTCGCTCCAGGTGAAGGCAGTATTTCCCAGGGAGAACTTTCCGTCTGCCTGGGCCTCGGTGAAGATCTGCGTCAAGCCGCCTGGGAGTAGACCAGCCACAATGGGCAAGCAAATCAACCCTCCAAACATCAGAGCCAGCGACTGAATGAAATCGGTCCAAATCACCGCTTCCAGCCCACCTGCCACTGTGTAGGTAGCCACCAGTACCCCAAAAATGACAATAACCCAGGCCAATGGGAGTCCGGTCATAGTCTCGAAGGGCAAACATACGGCATACAAGATGACCCCCAGGCGAAACATCTGAAACAACAGAAACCCGGTTCCTGCATAGAGGCGGGCCCAGGTTCCGAAACGCCGCTCCAGATACTCGTAGGCGGAGCGAATGTTTCCTCGCCGGAAGAAGGGCATGAACAGATAAAGACCAGCCAGGCCAGCCAACGGATAGGTCAGATGGGGGGGCATGTACCGCCAGTCTTGATGGTAGGTAAAGCCGGGCATCGCCAGGAAGCTTATGGAACTGACGATAGTGGCCATCAGAGAAAACCCGACTACCCAGCCCGGCATTCGCCGACCGGCCAGGAAATAGGCATCCGAGGATTTGCTTTTGCGAGCGGTGTGGACGCCAATCGCAATCATGGCGGCGAAGTTCAGACCGATCACGATCAGGTCAGGCCATCGCAGCAGGTCGTGGTCCATGAGAAGCTAACTCCAGCTGACCAGTCACCTCGTTTTCCGAGGAACACTGATTTTCTTCCATACCAGTTCGGAAGGGGAGGCCAACGAAATAATGCAGAAACAAGAGGCTGACAGGAGGGCACTCACGATAAAGCCAGCAATCCCTTCGATGATGGGTTTGAGTTTATTCACACTTAATCCGACATTCCCCATATCAACTTCGGATCCGAGTTCCCTCTGACGGGATCAGCTCATAACAGAACGGATGATTTCTTCCATCTCCACGGCCCGATGCTCTCGAGCCGACAGGTAACAGGCTTGTACCAGTGCCATGGTCTTGAGGTTGTCTTCTCCGCTGATGTGCGGTTCGCGATTCTCCTCCAGTGAGCACAGCAGGTCGGCCATGGGACCCGCAAAGGCGTCGGGGAACCAGACCTCTTCCCAGCGAGGCTGATGCCACTGTCCACTCTCTCTGGTCGTGAAGTCCAGGGTGCTCGGTGTGCGCGCCGGGTAGGAAGGCCAGCCGATGGTGCCCCGAGCCATACCGTCGGTACCCTCGACCCTCCATCGGATGTAGATATCTGACGCCGATCCTTCCGCTGAAGGACCGGCCCAGACGTCGTCCCAGGAGGCGGCCCGCAGCCCGCTGGAATATTCCAGGATATAGAGACAAATCCCGTCCTCGTGATCAAACTTTTCAGAGGTGCGCGGGTCGGTGCGGACGCTGGCAAAAACGCGCAGCGGATCCCCGAACCAGAAGCGGAACGTATCGAGATGATGGATGGACATGTTTCTGAGCGTGACCGAACCCAACCTCTCATGCCAGGGCATCCAGTGAGGGATGGCCCGCATGTCGATGGTAGCCAGAACCGGATCTCCCAGTTTCTTCGTGTCCAGCAGACTCTTGCAGGCGCGAACCGATTGGTCGTAGCGCATGTTCTGGTTCACCCCCAGGGTGATCCCAGCCTCGCCGCACAAGCCACAGATTCTCCTCGCGCCATCGTAGTCGTTGCTGAGAGGCTTCTGGGCCAGGATCCCCCGAATGTGGGGATGACGAACCACTTCCTGGACGACCTCCAGCTGGATGTCCGGCGGAACCGCTATGTCGACGACCTCCACCTCGGAGTCGGAGAGCATCTGCTGGTAGGTGTCGTAGACTTTGGGAATCCCGTGGCGTGTGGCCACTGTCCGGGCATGCTGCGGATTTCGGGAGGCAATCGCAACGGGATTGAATCCGGCCTGTGCATAGGCCTCCAGGTGGCAATCCGCCATGATGAATCCCGAACCGATACAGCCGATTCCTGTATCTTTGTTGATCGGCAATCTCGGCAGGTAGTCGACTTGAACTGAACTCCCATTACCAGCCATCTGTTTGGTCTCCCTAGTCGAGCCTTCTTTCTGGTCCCGTGGCGATTACATTGGAGACCATCTTCTCAGAAACATTCGCACGCAGACCAGGGTAACATTTTGTCTCGAATCAGGTGAGGTTGGGTCTGTTTGTTTTGAATCAGAGGGTCTTTTCAGCCGAAAATATGAGGAAAAACACTTGTCCCTTGGTTGGAGGGCTGATAAGTTTTGATCATTCATCACCGGGAGGTCAGAGCAACTCGGATCCGAAGTTAATATGAGGAATGTCGTTTTCATTCTCCCCATCCTGTTTCTCTTGCCATCTGTAGCTGGACAGAGCACGATCTGGGAACTGAAAGGATTGACGGGATATTCGAACCTCCTGAGTGTTGCGGCGGGCGAAACAATCCGCTTCATGGTCAGTACCGGAGAGCCCCACTACCAGATGGACATAGCCCGTCTGATTCACGGAGACACGAATCCCAACGGACCAGGCTTCAAAGAGGAGCACGTCCAAACAGCTGTCAATGGCCGTTATCCCGGCCGCAAACAAGAACTCCACCCGGGCTCCTATGTGGTTGTTCCACACAGCCCTCTGCTTCAGCCCTCCGGTAGCTTCACACTGCAGGCATGGATCTATCCCACCACTCCGCGGAAGGGACTCCAGGGAATCATCACCAAGTGGTCGCCCGACTCCAACACCGGTTACGGATTGTTCATCGACGGCGAGGGACATCTGGCCCTGTGGGTCGGTGACGGTGCGGAGAAGATCGACCGGGTGGCGACAGCACAACCTCTTCAGCCCAGAAGGTGGACCCGGGTAACAGCTGTTTTCGAGGCGCCTGAACGCCGCATCGCCCTCTATCAGGAACCCCTGCGAGACTGGCCTCTGGGGAACACTCGGGTAGTTGTGTCTGAGTCAATCCAGGCCGGAAAACCGGGCACGAATACGGTACCTCTGGTTGTGGGTGCCGTCTGGGAGTCGCATGGCGAGGCGAAAGAGAACGCCGGCGCTCACTTCAATGGGAAGATCGACAGTCCGAGGATCTTCGCGGCTGCTCTCGGTCCTGAGCAATTGGCGTCGACCGGAAGTGAAACCGAGTCGATGCATTGGTTACCTCTGGTCGCTGCCTGGGACTTCTCCGTCGACATCCCGTCTCGAGGGGTGATAGACACCTCTGGCAGCGGGTTACACGGGCACAGCATCAACATGCCGATGCGCGGCGTTACAGGTTACCGCTGGACTGGGAAAAAGAGCAACTTCAATACTGTCCCCGAGGAATACGGAGCCATCCATTTTCACGACGATGACCTGGACGACGCCGAGTGGGATGTGGATTTTGCGTTTCAAGTCCCCACCAGCCTGGACAGCGGAGTTTATGCGGCCCGCCTGCGGGCAGGCGAGTATGAGGACTACCTTCCTTTTTTCGTCAGACCACAAAAGGGAACAGCCGGGGCCCGGATCGCCTATCTTTTCCCGACTTTCAACTACCTGGCCTATTCCAATTTCAACCTGGGGATTCCGGGACTGTTGAGACTTTACGATCATCATTCAGATGGAAGCGGCGTCGCCTATGCATCGCGTCTGAGACCGCTGGTCGACATCCGTCCCAAGATCGCACTCCAGTCCTCGACCGCCGGAGAACCCTTCCCCCGCCATTTCAGTGCCGACCTTTACTTGGTGGACTGGATGGAAGCGCGCGGTCACGATTACGACGTCATTACCGATGAGGACCTTCACCTGGAAGGAGCAGCGTTGCTGGATCCCTATAACGTAGTGGTGACGGGCTCCCATCCTGAGTACTGGTCCCAGCAGATGCTGGATGCACTGCAGCGCTATCTGCATGAAGGTGGACGGTTGATGTATCTGGGTGGAAACGGCTTCTACTGGGTCACGTCTCAGAGTCCGGAGGAGCCCCACATCATTGAGGTGCGCCGCTGGGGAGGGACACGAAGCTGGAGCGCCTCGGCCGGTGAATATTATCACAGCACTACGGGGGAACTGGGAGGACTGTGGCGGGCTCGCGGCCGGCCACCCCAGAAGCTGGTCGGCGTCGGGTTCACTGCTCAGGGATGGACGCCCGAGGCCCGTTGCGGCCTCAACCGGCCTTATCGTCGCCAACCGGGAAGCTTCGACCCGAGGGCCGCGTTCATCTTCGAGGGGATCGGTGAGGAGGAAACGATCTCCGGCTTCCCATCGCTGGGTCTGGGACCCGGTGCGGCCGGCGATGAAATCGACCGGATGGATTTTGACCTGGGAACACCCGCCCACACTCTCCTCCTGGCCAGCGCAACAGGTTTCTCCGAGGATTACCTGCCGCTGGTGGAGGAAGCCCCCGCGATCTACTCATCGTTGACTCAGACCCCTAACCCTCTGGTCAGGGCGGATATGGTCTTCTTCGAGTATCCGAACGGGGGAGCGGTCTTCTCGGTGGGCTCCATCAGCTGGTTCGGAAGCCTCTCCTATAACGACTACGACAACAATGTTTCCAGAATCACGGACAATGTGCTGAGCACCTTCGCAAGGGACGAACCGCTTCCAGGCCAACGGTGAGCGAGCGGCGGTACGAGCGACTGCTGGGGCCGGAGCACCGGCCGAGACAATTGAATTCGAGGACAAACGGGCATTCATTGGGCTGTTCTTCGGCGAGTCAAAGGTTATCGTGGACTCAGGCCACCGTCTTGAAGATGAACCAAAGGTAAACAGCCGCTGCACTGGCATAAAGTAGTGTTGCCCAGACCATCATCAAGCTTGACCAAAACCCTGGTCTGGCCTCTTTCGGCAGAAAACGATAATTGATCAGCAGCGTCATCGGAACATAGATTGCCATCGCTACTCCACTCAGACAGGAACTCGTGATTAGTGAAATCAACGGCGGCACTCTCAGTAGTGCGAACAAAGAACCGAAAACAACCCACACAGCTGCGATCATCGCATACCACCAACTCAACGATCGTCGCTGTGTGGAGGGAAAGTGGACATAGAGCAAATCCGACAGCGTACGAGCCACACCGTCAATGATCGCGAGCTGGGTGCCGAACAGCGTGGCGAATGCCACCACCAGGAACAGAATCCTCCCCGGCGCACCAATAGCCTCTGCCAGAATCTCACTCTGCGTAACCGCAACGTCAAAGCCCTCTGGCACCAACCCGCGCGGGTGCAACACAGCTAGAGAACCCACGATGAATAGCAACATAGTGACTGTGTTGAGAAACCAGAAAAACACAATCTGGTCAGTCACCAGATGGCGAAACCACAAACGCCAGGAGCGTAAGTTTTCGTCACTGACGGGAAAGCGAAAACCAGTGCAGGGCACGGCTTCAGTCTCACTCCGCAAGGGATTGACGATCACCGGGACGCGGCCTCCCATGCCGATACCCTTATCCCGCAAGTAGTAATTGATAAAGATGTTTGTCGTTCCGCCTGCCCCTGAAAAAACCAGCGCGCCCACGAACTGGTCGATTGCAATGCCTGGGTCAATGTGACCGAAATTGATGATCCCGCGCCCTAATTCTCGCCACACGATTGGAGTTGTCACAGTCGCAGCGCAGATGATCAGCCCAACAGTGACCAGGGCCACCAGCAAGATCTCTGTCTTTTCCACGGCATTGTAGACGAGGCGTGGTCCAAACAGGAGAATCACAATCATGCCGAAGGTGACCCACGTCCAAAAAGCCACGTCCAGTGAACTGGCAGAGTCCACGGTCTGCCCTGTCAACAACACCTTCAGCGCGCCACCTGAAGCCATCGCCCAACCAGGAAGAATCCAGCAAACGATGTTGAGAAAAATGAACAGATGCACAAAGCCCGGCCAGATCCGTGCAAATCCAGTGTAGACACTTTCCCCCGTGGCCAGCGTGTAGCGCCCCAACTCAATATTGACCCAGAGCTGGGTGAACACGCCCACTCCTGCCGCCCAAATCATTCCGGCACCGAAGGTAGCCACAATGACTGGCCACATGATCAACTCGCTGCTGCCGATGGAAAGTCCCACCAGGATCGCGCCGGGACCAACCAGCTGCCAGAAGCTCCTGGTCTTCGCGGGCAGATCTGAGACCTCAAAACCGGCCAGCCTCTTGGTTAGTTTGGTGGTCATTCTCCTTCAGTCCCTATGTCGCAAGCCGACACCAGCACATCCCGGACGAGTCCCCAGTATCGGCACACCGGGAGAATTCTCCTCTCTCGAAGCACATCCTCCAGTCTCCTGCGCTGGTCGTAACTTTAGGGGAGGAAAGAACCGACCGCGGCTACAGAAATTCCAGTTCTTGAGTGAGAGGGTTGCCCCTTCTAGTCGCGGTTGGGTTCTACCTTGAGCCGAAGGAGATCTTCGAACGAGCGTCGATCGATCAGATCCGGCAGACCGTCCGTGTCCTCGTTCTGCACCCACATGTGCCCCATGCTGAACCAAGCGCCGTTGTTGCTGCCATCGGAGCGGACGATCATCGGCAGCTCGTCCAGGCGGGCCGCCTCTTCGAGGAGGCGGGCACGCCGATCCTTAGAACGTCGGCTGCGCGCTCCTCGCGTGCCCGAGCTCGCCTCGACGCGCTCCCACCCCCGCTGCATGTCGACGAAAAGGTGCACCGAGTAGCGCTCGTGGTTCGAGAAGACGATATCGTCGTGGCCGTCCTTGTTGAGGTCCACGAAGCGGAGGCCGGCGTCACCGCCCTCGACGTCGACGATCGACGTGCCCTTGGGCAGATCGAAGGGAAGCCGCGTCCACGTCTCCCGGCAGTGAAGCCACTGAAAGACGGCTCTCTGTTTCGGGTTGCCCACGATGAGCTCACCCGAGCCGTCACCGTCGAGGTCACGCAGTCGAACGCCGCGATCGTGGCCGTTCGTCACGGTCATCACGCTGGCTCCGTCGATCTCGAGTCCGCTGAGCAACGCGTCCTGTCGCTGCCAACTCGTGCCGTCGAATCGCCAGCCCCCGGCCTCCTCTTCGTCGCGCGCGATCAAGGCCGCGAAGCCGGCCCACTTCTCATCGGTGCAGCCGTTCCGCACCACGCCGAAGCGCGCGTGGGCGCCGAGGCTGCTCAGAGGAAAGGAGCCTTCCTGCCATCGCCGTTCCTTGGCGCGCCAGATCCGAGTGCGCCGCATCTCGTCGTTCGCGATGACGACATCCATGGAGCCGTCCATGTCGAGGTCCAGCAGTCGCACGCCGTTGTCGTCGCCTGTCTCCGGGTGACGCAGCGGCTGTCCAACCAGAAGGTTCGCGTTGATGCGCTCCTGAATCTCGAAGAACGTCAGCGCCTTGGCCTTCTTGCCGTGCCTGGCGACGATGTGATTGATCAGCCCGATCATCTGGTCGTTGCCGAGCCAGTCGCGCGGATGGAAGGTCGGCGCGTAGACGCCCTGCTTGCGTGCCACAGCGTCGAATACCGCCTTCATGTCCTCGAGGCTCTTCGGGTGGCTGTAGCCCCGGAGGTTGTACCCGTGCCAGTCATCCGGTACCTGCGACGGTACTTCCCAGCAGAGCTTCCCGATGACGTACGGGTAGGGGTAGTTCTCGATGTAGTTGATCCAGGTGCGCTGGCCCTTTTGGCCGGCGAAGGTGTACTTGGTGAAGCGGGGCTTCCCGTCGGCATCCGTGGCGTAGCCGCGAGGCTGTTTCGGGTCGTCCTCGGTGAAGATCATCGCCATGGACGAACTGAAATTGACCCAGTTGCCCAAGGGTGTCGTGCGATTAAAAATCTCTTTGTAGAAACGCGGATTTGCGTTGTTGATCGAGTCGTAACAGGTCATTCGAAACGCTACCGGCTTCGAGTTCGGAATCAGCGCCATCCGGTCGATGCAGGAATGGAACTCATCCGCCGCCTTGGCGAAGTCGCCGTTCTTGAGGAGCGGACAGGGATGGTTGGTTGTGTGCGTCTCGATCGCCAGCCCCTCGGCGAGCCACTTCTGGAGATGCGGTTCCTTCGGATTCACACGGTTCGACATGATGCTCACTGGTGCGCGGCCGTCGATTTTCTTCAGTCGCTCGAGGATCGGCCGGAGGTATTGCTCGTAGGTGTTCATGTTCCATGGGCTCATGTCGTCGATCGCCAGCAGAAAGGCGACCTCGACGCCCTCCTCGCCGACCCACTGCGGCGTGACGAGCGTCGGCGTCGCGTGATCGGGATAGTAGGGATCGCTGAACTCGTCGAGGTACGTCAGACGATTTCCGTCGGGGGGCGCAGCAAAGACCACCCATGGGGCGATCGTCCAACACAGCAGCTGAATCATGGCGATGTGGCGCATTGCAAACTCCTTGTGTGAGTCAGAATACTATAGTACATCGACGTACCCGAAATACAGCGACGTATCGGCTGCCATGGGAACACCTGCGTCCCCTCTCCTCGGCCACTTCCCCGGTCTGTACCTTCACTCTCCCCCGTGTTGGCGATGACGAAAAACCGTTCATACTCAAACCAGTACAGAGCACCCAGATACCATCCCGCCAGGTACCCTGTTATGTTCAAAATCACTACCAGCAGGACGATCGTCGGTCCCACAGAGACAATCCTTTCCTGATTGGCGGCCAACGCATAGCCGCAGATAATGAGGATGGCGACGACCGCTTCGTACAGCAACTCTTTCATTCGAGAGTCGGACAGCGGCACGCCTGCACCCTGACTGTCCTCCCACGGTGCGATGCAGTCGCACTGAGCCTGGAGGAATTGGAAGCCACTCAACGCGATCTCTTCGGGAACGAAAACTCTACCCAGTTTCATTCTACGGTACCGTCGCTTGAAATCGTAGTTCCCAGTTTAGTAGAGTCCTCGGCAGTGCTGGATCGTTCAGGAAAAAAACCCAAGTTGCCGATCACGGGCTCTGTGGGGGGCGGCCCCAGAAAAGTGTCTCAAAATTCGAGTTACTGCGAATCTTGCGTCCAGCGCTTGTGGCCTGCCTTCCTGCTAATGACTGTTGTGTGCGGATGTCAGAGTTCCGGACCACCGCACAGTCCCGAGGCGGCCCTTGCGACGTTCCAACTAGAGCCAGGCTTTCGAATCGAGCTGTTTGCCGCGGAGCCTGACATCGTCGATCCCGTGGATATGGACATCGACGAATACGGGCGGATTTACGTCGTCGAAAACCCAGCCTATCCCCTTGAAGTCGATCGCAAACTGGGTCGTGTGAAACTGCTTCAGGATAGCGACGGCGATGGGCGTCCCGATCGCACGACTGTATTCGCGGACCATCTCACGTTGCCCACTGGCGTGATGTGCTGGAAGAAGGGCATATTGGTCACCGACGCCCCGGATGTCTGGTACTTCGAGGATTCGGACGGAGACGACAAAGCGGATGTGCGGCGGGTGGTCCTGACGGGTTTTGCTTTCACTAACCCGCAACATACAGTCAGCAGCCCGATTTATGGGCCGGACAATTGGATCTACTTAGCCGGTGAAAGGCCGGTTCTGCACCTAACACACACTTTCGTCGAGCAATTCGGAGGCAAAGGGAGCGATATCCGGTTCCCTGACCGCACTGACGTTTCGGCGGTGGAACAGCGAGGCCGCAGCGTTCGCTTTCGACCGGACTCCTATCAGCTGGAAACCCTGTCAAGCACCTCACAATTTGGCCACACCTTCGACGACTGGGGACATTATTTCACGATCGGCAGCGGTGGTAATGGGTACCATGAAGTCATTGCAGCTCGGTACTTAGAGCGCAATCCAGACCTGCTGTTGCGGTCGACGAGGCAGCTTTTATCTCCATCTACAGAAGTTTTTCCCATCACGGAGCGTCCCGAGCACCAGATGCTGACCGTTGTCGGACAAATCACCTCGGCGTGCGGCCTTACGCTATATCGTGGCGGAGCCCTTCCGGCGTCGTTTGGCAACCTGGTTTTTGTAGCCGAGCCCGAACATAACCTTGTATTGGCAAACCTCCTATCGCCTTCTGGAGCAACGTTTCAGGCGCAACGTCTTCGAAAGGAAAGGGACTTCTTGGCGTCGAAAGACGGCTGGTTTCGGCCCGTCAACTTTTACGTTGGCCCGGATGGAGCGCTGTATGTGTTGGATTACTATCGGCGAGTCATAGAGCATGCGGAGTGGACCACTCGAGAAGTGTACGAGTCGGAAGCGGCCTACCAGGGGAACGATATGGGGCGGATCTATCGTATCGTTCCGGAGTCTGACCCACCTCCTTTGGCAGTGGGCATTCGGCTGGGAGACGCCTCCGACCAGGAATTGGTGGCGCAGTTCGAGAACCCGAACATTTGGTGGCGGCGAACTGCCCAGCGGTTGCTGGTTGACCGTCAGAGCGCAGACACTGTGCAGCCACTGATTCAGCTTTTTCAAAATAGCGACTCGGGTACGGCTCGCGTTCACGCACTCTGGACGCTGGACGGGCTCGGCAAACTCGACGCCGGCTTGGTTGAGAAGGCCCTGGACGACCCCGAACCTGGAGTGAGAGAAAACGCAGTGCGACTGGTCGAGTCACGGCTCTCCAGTTCTCCTGGGCTCGCGGAAACACTTCTCAAACTGGGCGACGACCCCGACCCTCGGGTGCGCTTTCAACTCCTTTGCACCCTGGGGTTTTCGGAATCCTCCTCGGCCCGCAGCGCACGAGAGAGATTGTTGGAACGCGACATCGAAGACCGATGGTTCCAGATAGCAGCTCTGAGTTCGGCTTCCGATGATGGCCCCGGGATGTTCAAGATGGCCGTGTCGCGCCTAGCAGACTTCACTACGGACGGCCGATCGGACTTCTTCCGCCAGGTCAGTTCGGTTATTGGTGCACGCCAGCGAAGTGGCGAGATTCAGCAGGTGATACAGACCGTCTCGAAAGCGTCCGGACCCGAAGCGGCCTGGTGGCGGGCGGGCGCTCTGGAAGGGCTGGCCCAAGGCATTGAGCTGAGAGGCGGTGAGTCAATCCAGGGAGAGACCGTCAGGACTCTCCTGTTGAAGTTGTCCGAAGAAGACGAGACATCCGTCCGGCGCGCAGCTTTATCGCTGCTTGAAATCACCGGGCTGCCGGCCAGGGCCTCGACCACTGCTGCACTGGCCAGGGCAATCGCGACCGCACAGAACCGGGAAGCCGACCCCGATCGTCGGGCCGATGCGGTTGGTCTGTTGGCGCTCGCGGACCCTGCCGCCCACGAACCTTTATTGAAGGGCCTGGTGGGTCCCCAGGAGCCCGAGCCGGTGCAGGCCGCGGCGATCCGGGCGATCGGGAAGATCCCAGGCGATCGGATTGGAACCTATCTGCTTGAGCGATGGCGTGCAATGACCCCCTCGGTGAGAAACGAGGCTGGGGACGCCTTGCTGCGGGATGTCAGCAGGATGCGAATGCTGGTGGGGGCGATCGAAAGCGAACAGGTGCAAGCCTGGACGCTTCTGTTTCGGCAAAGGTGGGGATTGCTCATGAACGAAGACGAGCAGGTTCGTGAGAACTCGCGTAAACTTCTGATCCAGCAACCTCAAGAGCGCGAGAAAGTCGTCGCACAATACCAGGAGGCGTTGGCCAGAGCAGGAGACGCGACCCGCGGTCGCAAGGTCTTCGACAACGTCTGCGCAAACTGCCATACGTTCAAGGGAGTAGGAAAAGAGGTTGGACCTGATCTCGGGGAAGTCCGAAACCGTCCCCGAGAGGTGCTTCTGGCCGATATTTTGATGCCCAGCGAAACCATTTCTCAAGGCTATGCGGTTTATGTGGTGGAAACTGCGAGTGCCGGCACGATCGAAGGAGTCATGGGCCCACAAACCTCGACCACCATCACCCTTCGTCAGGAAGAGGGAAAAGAGCAGGTGATTCGGCGCCAAGACATCAGGACTCTCTACGCGGCCAACCTCTCGGCCATGCCCGAAAATCTCGAAGAGCAGGTTGACGTTCAACAGATGAGTGATCTGTTGGAGTACCTGAAAACCGCGCAATAGAGAATTGTTGGAATAAAGGCTTTGAATATTAAGGTAGTGGAATCAATCAGTTAAGCGAATTGCTCCTCAATTTTTGGGGAAACTCCTGATCATTTTCTGGTTGTCCTTGACAAAGTTTTTGTGTAATGTTCTGGCTGAACAGAGTTTCTGTGTAATGCCTTCTCATATCGATTTTCTTAATCTTAGTATCCGTCCTTTCAAGAGAGGTAGGTGCAAAATGGCGCACATTTTGAAGTCCCGGACAAAATTAGCGTGTACGGTAACGACCCTGGTCACCGTCTTTATCCTGTCTACAAACATTAGTTTAGCTCAGGTTACGGCCCAGGGAATCCGCGGGGTGGTCTTTGATCCGAGTGGTGCCGTCATTCCAGGCGTCCAGATTCAGGCTACCAACTTGCAGACAAACGCCCAATTTTCGACGCTGACGAGCGACGCGGGAAACTACGTTTTGGAATTTATGCCCATTGGGAATTATGGGGTTGAGGCGGAGTTGCCAGGTTTCACGCGGATTCTTCGACAACCAGTGTACGTCGTGACAGCAACGACGACGACATTGAATTTTACTTTACAGATCGGCGAAGTGGCCGAGCAGGTGACGGTGGAGGGGAGCGTAACACCACTGCTACAGCCCGACGGTTCTGATTTGACCACGACGATGGAGAGAAGGCTCGTCATCGACCTTCCACTCGAAATTGGCGCTGCGTCGCAAATAGCCGGCTCAGGTCGTCGTTCGATTGAAAATTTCATTTACAACACGCCGGGCGTCACTGGTACCGGCTGGAATAAGCACTTTCTGGGTTCTCCTCAGCATACGACTCAGGCCATCGTCGATGGAATACCCTTTGTGGTGCAGGAATCACCGGGTCTGACTGAGGTGCTTCCCCCCCCTTACGAAGCGGTGGAAGAATTCACGGTAACCACCACCAACTACCCGGCTAACATAGGGCGCGGATTTGGAATCATCCACTATTCAACCAGATCGGGAACCAATGCTTTCCATGGCAATGTTTTCTGGATTCACCGAAATGATGCGACGGATGCGAGAGGATTCTTCGCTGCTGACAAACCCATCATTCGCCAAAACGAATACGGTTTTACTTTGGGCGGACCGATTATCAAAGACAAGACCTTTTTCTTTGGAGCATGGGACGGTTTCCGCCGCCGTGGCGGTTCTCCCGAACGGGGTTTGGTGACCATCCCCTCTCTGGCTTTTCGCCAGGGAGACTTTTCCGAATTGAAGAGGACCGACACAGGGGAGCTCATCCCGATCTTCGACCCGGCGACCACCCGAGAGGATGGTCAGGGCGGGTTTGTAAGGGACCCCTTCCCCAATAACATCATCCCATCCAATCGGATCGACCCCGTCGCCAGATTCTACATGGATCAATTTACCTCAACCAGACTTTCCAGGCATAGTTGAAAACTGGGTCAATAAAACTGCGAAGCCAGCAGATGACGATGTTTACTCCGTGAAAATAAACCATACCATCAACGAAAGTCACCGTATTAGCGGGACTTTCTGGCGGGCCTATTACGCCGAAACTCGCATCCAGGCATTCGGCCTTTCGCCTCTGGGTCGTACCTACCAGACCGTTTTTCAGGATTATTCACAGCTCGGGTTAACTGGGACTGGGTGATCAGTCCCACTCTATTGAATCATTTCGGTCTGGGATATCTATGGTATGACAAAGTAAGGGCGCCCTTCGCCGGGGTCCACCCTAACCAATGCAGACTCGGGGATTAAGGGAATTCCTCCTGCCACGGTCCCGACCCTTGCAAGTATGCAGCCGGGAATTCAGGGCAGTGTCGCCCGCGGAGTGGCAGGGACCGGATATTTACGCATGGGGAACGCAGACGTTATTCCGGACAACACGTTGGATGAGACTTTCGTCTTCACTGACACGGTGAGCTGGATCCGTGGCCGGCACCAGTTTAAGTTTGGGGGGGACTACTGGAATTCGAATTTCAGTCGCGAGAACACGATTGGGGAGGGTGGCATATTGCGTTTCGATCAACTTTCAACCAGCCAACCCAATTCTCCTAATAACTTCCAGTGGGGTGATCCCCTGGCCAGCATGCTTTTGGGTCAAGTAGCTTCGGGTCAGCTCCTGAACAGCAACGTTCCTATTCACACCTGGGACACCCGACTACTTGGCATTTTTCATCGAAGACAAGGTTCAGGTGACTCCGAAATTGACCCTGACTCTCGGAGTGCGCTACGACTACCCAACCCCGATCGCAATCAGGCAGGACACTTTTTCAGCTATCGATCTGAATCTGGCCAATCCTGCGGCGGGAGGGATTCCGGGAGCTTATCGTTTCGGCAGGGAGGCCGACGGACTCCTGCAGAGTAAAAACGAATGGGCCCCCCGCGTGGCCTTGGGTTATGCGATCAATGACAAAACTGTGCTGCGTGTTGGCTACGGTCTTATTTACGCCCAGTCCAATGCTCAGACCAACGCGCCCGAGATTTTTGGCAACAAGCACCAATCGGGGTTTAGCGCTTTTAGCACGCCTGTGACGCTCGACAATGGTGTCACGCCTGCGTTTGAACTGGACGACGGCTTTCCGGCTTTTGAGGGAACGCTGCCCGACACCGATCCGGGAATTGAGGTGGGTGGAGTTGGAGACTGGATAAACCCTGGGGCGGCGCGTTCCGCCTACACACCAACTGGAGCCTCACTCTCCAGCGAGAGGTGCCCTTGGGTTTCTTTGTGGATCTCACCTACGTCGGGGTCAAAGGGTCGCGTCTACCCTCGAATTCCGAAAGCCTCAGTCAAGTCCCTGCCGGGTTTCTAAGCCTGGGCTCAACGCTTCAGGCGGACATCAACTCCCAGGCCGCCCAGGACGCAGGTATCAGTCCGCCTTTCGACGGTTTTCAGGGAAGCGTCGCTCAAGCGTTAAGGCCCTATCCTCAATATACGTCTTTTGTTCCTCATTACAATCCGAACGGAAATCACACCTACAATGCCCTCCTCATGAAAGTGCAAAGCGTTTTGCGCAGGGTCTTGGTGTTCTGGTTAGCTACACGCTCTCCAAGAACATTAGCGATACGAATGGAAACGCCTGGTCAGGCTTAGAACCTGCGAGTATCGATACAGGGCGCCGATATCTGGAGAAATCGATATCGCCCCTCGACCGTACCCACAATCTGGTGACCAATTGGATCTATGAGCTGCCCTTTGGTGATGGGTCAGGTGGCGCTGCAAACAAGCTTGCGCACGGCTGGCAAATTGGCTTGACGACCAGCTACGTGTCTGGTCCGCCATTGGCAATTGGGGGTGGTCCCCCCTTGCCGTTGTTCGGGGGAGGGAACCGGCCCCTTCGCGTAGAAGGTGTGGACAAACGCAGTGGTGTTAGCAATTCCGACTTCGACCCTGCCAGCGACCTGTACCTGAACATCGGTGCCTTTGAAGGATCCGCACCATTTACCTTCGGCGACGTGGGGCGCGTGGAGGGCGATCTCCATGGATTTTCGAGCTTTGGTGAAAACCTTTCGGTTGTGAAACGAACTTTCGTACCCTCCATCACCGAAGAGTTCAATGTTGAATTTCGTGCGGAGTTCTTTAACCTCTTCAATCACACCGTGTTTAGCAGCCCGGCTGCGAACATTAATAGCCCAGCCTCTTACGGCAGGGTTTCTGGGCAAGTCAACGTGCCCCGACACATCCAATTCACATTGAAGATTAACTTCTAGTTTTCGATCCTGGGAATGGTGTTTCACTGGGCGTGTCGCCGGGGGAAACTTCGTAGACACGCCCCTTTCCCTTTCAGGCGCACTCACGGTGACGCCGCCTCTCATACATAGCTCAATGTGCGAATGCTAAAGCCGATCTTTAAAAATGAGTTGGGAGGAAAGAAGCATGGCGAAGGCATTGCTCAAGATGCTGGCTTTAGGTTGGTTCTCTGGGGCCACGCTGTGCGGAGAAAAGCTGCCTCTTGTGGAGGGAGTCGAAGTGCAACCTCTGGTCGCGCATGCGATGCGCCTGGGCGAAGCGCTCTCCTTTATGGGGAACATACTGGCTCCGCAAGATGTAAAGCGACTCCAGGCCTTGAAAGATGCACTTCCCTCTGCTGACACCGGACTCGCGATCCAGGGACTTTTAGATCCGTATTGCCTGGCTCTGGTAGAAATTAATCCGGAAACGCGTGTCAAAGTTCTGCCTGGGCCGGCCGGCGCAGAGTTGGTCCAGGGTGGATGGAGGAGTTTCCTGGTGAAAGGTCAATAATCAGGCCGGATTTACATCGCGCCTGGAAGTGGAAAGCCCGAATGCTGCGTCCCTCTTTCAGGTCAGTAGGGGTGCCTCACGAGTCCAGATTCAAGACTTTATTTCCGACGGGGAGCTCACGCATCGTTTTCTAGACCTTACTTTGTATCGACGCCGCCCGCTTTTGGATCATCTCTCCGGTCTGCGACTCGAATATGTGATCCTGCAGATTTATACGCGAGCAGTGGGGAAGCGAGAGGCCCGAATTGAATTCCACGTGGGCGAGGGTACCCAGGATCTAGGTTTTCGTAATAGCCTCGACATCCTGTTTCGGTGTGAACCCTCGGTCAAAGTGGTCTTCAGGGTCCAGGATCACGATGGCTTGCCGACGATGGCTTCTTTTGTCATCCGCGACAGGATTGAAAGGTTTGGGGAGGATCCAAACCAGCAAGCACTGCCGAATGATGTATTGCCCCTGCTTAATCGAAGTCTGGGCGCAATCTACCCCTTGCCGTCTCGTCGACTGACGCGAGATGACGAGTTCCCCGACTTTTTCTTCCACCCGCAAATCTATCGGCAAGATGGAGAGCATGTCCACATTCCACCGGGAAACTATGAAGTAACCTTCACGCGAGGTCCCGAGTATCTGAAAGAGACCCGCCCGATTACGGTTCCCCGAAATGTGAAATCCTACGTAGTGAGTTTCCAGCTCAGGCGGTGGGCCCACCTGGCTAAACTTGGATGGTACAGCGCTGATCATCATGTTCACGCTGCGGGCTGTAGTCATTATGAAAACCCTGAGCAGGGAGTCAACCCGGAACATATCTGGCGACAAATCCAGGGGGAGGACCTGAACATCGCTTCTATACTCACGTGGGGACCTGGTTGGTATCATCAGAAACAGTTTTTTGAAGGGAGAGCCCACGCTCTTTCCACTGCCAGGAACCTGATGCGATATGACGTCGAGGTTTCGGGTTTTCCCTCCTCGCACGCGGGCCACCTGTGCCTCTTAGGATTGAAGGAAGATGACTATCCGGGGACAAGCAGCATTGAGGAGTGGCCCAGCTGGACTTTGCCCATTCTGCGTTGGGCCAGGTCACAAGGAGGTGTTGCCGGATACGCCCACTCTGGCTGGGGACTCGAACCTCTACAGCCAACCCAAGAACTGCCAAACTATGAAAAAGCAAAGTTCGACAGTGTTGGAGCGAACGAGTACATCGTCACCGTTGCCCATGATGCAGTCGATTTTCTTGCTGTTGGAGATACCCCGCCGTTATGGGAACTTAATATTTGGTACCACACGCTGAACTGTGGGTTTCGCACTCGCATTATTGGAGAGAGCGATTTCCCGTGTATCTACGATGAACGAGTGGGAATGGGCCGCAGCTATACCAGGCTTGAGGGAGGGTTAAACTACGACCAATACCTCGAGGAGATCCGGAAGGGACGTAGTTATGTCTCGGATGGAAAGTCACACATCATCGATTTCTTCGTAAACGAGCATGAACTGGGTACCGACAATAGTGAAGTGCTTTTGGATCGTCCTGAGAAGATAAGTGTGACTGCCAGGGTTTGCGCTTATTTGCCCCAGCAGGTCGAAAGTTTCACTCTACCTCGTTTGCCGGTCTGGCTTGCTCTTGGTCTGCAGAAGAAGGAGTTGAGCCCTGGCTGGGAGAATCTCAGAAATTGGTTTTCTGGAACCAAACTTCCCTATTGGCATATCGAGCGTGCCCGAATCGGCCAAAGCAGGATGGTTCCCGTGGAACTGCTGGTAAATGGGGAAGCGGTTGCGCGCAGCGAAATCATTGCGGACGGGAACTGGAACGACGTAGCGTTCGACTGGTTTGTGACTCGCTCCAGTTGGCTGGCACTCAGGATATTACCCAGTTCCCATACAAATCCTATCTTTGTACTGCTGGGGAACCAGCCTGTCCGCGCTTCGGTGGAGAGCGCCAGGTGGTGTCGTGCCGCTGTAGACCAGTGCTGGGAAATGAAGCGAGGAAAAATCAGAGAGAACGATTTGGACGCAGCGGCAGCCGCTTACGATAAGGCACGAGAAACTTACGATTTGATCCTTTCTGAAGCGACAAAAACATCATTCGGATCCGCCGATGTGAAGAACTCAAGCGCGCGGTCGCTCAAGGACTCGAAAAATACAGTCCAGTGACAGAACAACGGCTGACGATGGAGGTGCGGTTTCTTGCCATAGTTGCGATGGCAGGCATTTTGAGCAGCTGCAAACAAGCGGGGCCACCGTACAGTGCAACGGAAGCCCTGCAGACATTCCAGCTGGAGCCCGGGTTTCGAATCGAGTTATTCGCAGCAGAGCCTGACATCGTTGATCCCGTGGATATGGAAATCGACGAATTCGGCCGTATTTATGTCGTCGAAAACCCCGCCTATCCCCTTGAAGTCGAAGGCAAACTGGGTCGTGTAAAACTGCTCGAGGACACCGATGGCGATGGGCGTCCGGATCACTCGACAGTATTCGCGGATGGCCTCACCATGCCCACGGGGGTGATGAGGTGGAAAAAAGGGATATTGGTCACCGACGCCCCGAACCTCTGGTATTTCGAAGATTCGGACGGGGATAACAGGGCGGACGTGCGGCGGGTAGTCCTGACCGGTTTTGCCTTCTCCAACCCGCAACATACGGTCAGTAACCCAATCCTCGGGCCCGACAACTGGGTCTATCTGGCCAACGAAAGGCCGGTTGAGACGCATATATTCCCCGAAAAATTCGGAGACAAGGGGAGCGATATCCGGTTTCCCGACCGCACTGACGTTTCTGCGCTGGCGACCCGCGGACGGAGCATTCGTTTGCGACCTGATAGGTACCAGTTGGAAGCCCTGTCAAGCACTTCACAGTTCGGTCACACCTTTGACGACTGGGGGCGTTACTTCACCATTCGCAGTGGCGGGAACGGCTACCATGAGGTCATAGCGGCTCATTATTTAGAGCGCAATCCAGACCTGCTCTTGTCCTCGACAAGGCAGTTGTTGAGTCCCTACACAGAAGTTTTTCCGATCACCGAACGCCCGGAGCACCAGATGCTCACCAATGTCGGAGACATCACCTCGGCCTGCGGCATCACACTTTACCGTGGCGGAGCCTTCCCGGCGCCCTATAGCAATGTGACTTTTGTCGCAGAGCCCCAACATAACCTCGTGTTGACCAATGTCATGACACCTTCCGGGGCCACCTTCAAAGCGGAACGTCTTCGAAAGGGAAACGATTTCCTGGTCTCTACCGACGCCTGGTTTCGGCCAGTCAACTTCTATATCGGTCCGGACGGTGCGCTGTATGTGCTCGACTACTACCGGCGAGTCCTGGAGCATGCGGAGTGGATCACGCGAGAGGTGTACGAGTCAGAAGCCGCCTACCAGGGAAACCAGCAAGGCCGGATTTACCGCATCGTGCCGGATTCCAATCCGCCCGCTCCAGTACGAGACGTACGGTTGGGTCAATGGTCGGATGAGGAACTGGTCAGGCACTTGGAAAATCCCAATATTTGGTGGCGGATGACGGCCCAACGGCTCCTGATTGACCGACACAACCCCGGCGCCAGGCAGATGCTGATTCAGCTTTTTCAAAATACCGAATCCGGCGCGGCTCGCGTTCACGCACTCTGGACGCTGGACGCTCTGGGAAAACTCGACGTGGGTTTGATTGAGAAGGCACTTGACGATCCCGTAGCAGGAGTCCGAGAGAATGGTCTGCGGCTCGCTGAGTCACGACTGTCCAGCCTTCCCAAGCTGGTGGAAAAACTCGTCAAAATGTCCGATGACCTCGATCCCCGAGTACGATTTCAACTCCTTTGCACATTGGGAGGTCTGGAATCCTCCCCGGCTCGTGCGGCAAGAGAAAGATTATTGGCTCATGACCTCGAAGATCCATGGTTTCAGATAGCCGCTCTCAGCGCGTCTTCGGACGAAAGCCCCAGTCTGTTCCGGATGGCGGTGTCGCGCCTGGCAGACAAGTCCACGGAGGGCCGACTTGACTTCTTCCGCCAGGTCAGCGCGGTCATTGGAGCCCGTCAGAGGAGAGCCGAAATCCAGCAGGTCATCCAAACGGTCGCGAAAGAGTCAGGCTCGGATTCGAGCTGGTGGAGGGCCGCGAGCCTGGAAGGTCTCGCCCAAGGGATCGGGGGTAGAGGCAGTGAATCGATCAAGCTGGCGACCGGACAGGATCTCCTGCTGAGGCTATTCGAAACGACCGAGACTTCTGTCCGCAGTGCCTCCCTGGCGTTGCTTGAAATTGTGGGGCTGCCCGCCGGGCCGTCGGTCACTACTGCATTAGAGAGGGCGGCGGCGACTGCCCAGAATCGGGAAGCCGAACCACATCGGAGGACGGATGCCATCGGCCTGTTGGCGCTCGCCGATCCGGCCGCTCACGTATCCATGCTGAAAGACCTCGTGGATGCCCGGGAACCCGAGCCCGTTCAAGGGGCTGCGGTCCGTGCGCTGGGGAAGATCCAGCGGGATGAGATCGGGACTTATCTGCTGGAACGATGGCGGGCGATGACCCCTACGGTACGCAATGAAGCCAGGGACGCCTTGCTGCAGGAACCCAGTTGGACGCGAATGTTGGTAGAGGCGATCGAAAACGAACAGGTGCAGCCGTGGACGCTTAAATTTCGCCAGCGGCTCGTACTGTTCCAGCACGCAGACGAAGAGGTTCGCGAAAAATCCCGCAAACTTCTGATGCAGCAACCCGAACAACGCGAAAAGGTCATTGCACAATACGAGCAGGCACTAGCCATGACAGGAGATGCGGCGCGCGGTCAGGAGGTGTTCGAGAATGTGTGCGCAAAATGCCACAAGTTCAACGGTGTCGGTCAAGAAGTCGGACCCGACCTGGGAGAAGTCCGCAACCGTCCCCGTGACGTGCTTCTGGCGGACATTTTGATGCCCAACCAGGCGATTTCTCAGGGTTACGGGGCTTACGTCGTGCAGACTGCGACCAGTGGAATCATCGAGGGAGTCATAGGCTCGCAAACCTCTACAACCATCACTCTCCGACAAGAAGAGGGGAAAGAGCGCGTGATACGACGCCAGGACATTGAGAGGCTCTATGCTGCCGACGTGTCGGCGATGCCGGAAGACCTTGAAAATCTAGTTGATGTTCAGCAGATGAGCGACTTGTTGGAGTACTTGAAAACTGCGCAGTAAAGCAGTCCCAGGCTCAAAACTCATTTCTTTCGGAGGTATCCTATGCGGAATTGGTTAGCAATTGTTGTGTTTGGGTTGTTGGCCGCGGGATCACCGGCAAACTCAGAATCTCTCACGGTATCGAAAGTTGATCTGCCCGTTGATCCAGCGGACAAGCCCTTCTGCGTCAGCCTTCCCGAGGACGGCAAATTGATCGCGTTCCAGTCAGCCAGAGCGGGAGGATACGGCCGGCTGGACATTTGGCTGGCGCGCTTTGAGAATGGGCGCTGGTCGGAGCCCTATAATGCCGGTCCGGGCATCAACACAGACATCCATGAAGCGGACGCCAAGTTCAGCCCCGACGGGGCCACAATGGTTGTACTTCGCAGCGCGGATCTTAGAAAGTCAACCCAGATCTACATCTCGCATCTACTGGACGGTAAGTGGACCGAAGCCGAACCGATCGGTCCACCGGTAAGCCCACCGGACACAATCGAGTACGGCGCCCTTCTTTCCCGGGATGGGAAACGCTTGTATTTCGCCAGTAACCGCGAAGGGGGTCACGGAGGTATGGACCTGTACTCCAGTGATCGGACGGGTGATAAATGGTCGCAGCCTGTGAATCTTGGGCCGGTGATCAACACCAAGGAAAACGAAGCGGACCTGGCTCTGAGCAGAGATGGCAATACCATCATTTTCCCCTCCAAACGCGCCGATTCCATTGCCGGCAGCACTGACCTGTACGTTACCCGAAGTGCCAATGGTGCCTGGCTGCCTGTTGAAAACCTGGGACCCCGCGTCAACACGCCAGGTACCGACACTTGTCCCTGGCTTGGCTACGATGGTCATACGCTCTACCTGAATACGGATTGGGACGGGCTTCTTCAAGGGAAAAAGGGTCCCTCGTTGGTTTGGAAGATTCACTACTCGAAGGGGTTCTAGTGCAGCAAACAAATTCTATGCGAGCAAAATTGACGCGGGTGACGTGGTTAGGCTGCCTGTTGGTCGTTTTGTCCATTTTGAGTCTCAATGTCGTCTGGGGACAGTTTCACCCCGCTGTTCCCATCCCTTTTGTCAAGCACAAACTGGACGCTGGCGCTTACGAGACGGCCGCCGTAGCAGACGTGAACAAGGACGGCATTCTGGATATTATTGCGGGAGCCAGATGGTACGAAGGGCCAGAATGGCAACCTCGTTTCATTCGCAATATAACGAAGTGGGACATCCACTTTGACAGTTTGAGTGACATCGCCTTCGATGTGAACCAGGATGGCTACACGGACATACTCACAAGCTTCTTCGTGGAAAAACGCGTTTCCTGGTTCGAAAATCCGAAGGGCCACTGGGGCAAAAAAGCCTGGCGGGAGCACAGGATAGCGCCAACGGATGGGCACATTGAGTTTCTTTTTTTTGTCGACCTTGAGCAGCGGGGAACCCCTCATGCTCTTTTTCCAGACATAATTCCGATTCCAATGCTCAACATGCCGATTGCCCCAATTGTCTGGTTCGATTACGACTACAAAAATGGAGCTGCGAGTTGGAGGAGATATGAAATCGCACCCAATGGAAACGGCCATAGCATGGGATTTGGAGACATCAATGGCGATGGCCGGATCGATGTGGTCGTACCCACGGGTTGGTATGAAGCCCCAGAAGATATCCGCAAAGGAGTGTGGAAGCCTCATCTGGATTTCCGCATCATTCCCGGCCCAAGGAAGAATGCCGCTGGAAACATTTATGTTTACGACGTGGACGATGACGGCGATGCCGACATTCTGACGGGAGCGGGTCACGATTATGGCGTCTATTGGTGGGAGCAGATCCCAGGGAATGCCAGCACAGGCAATTGGGAAGTCCACATCATTGACGAGACCTGGTCCCAGTCTCACTCGGCAGCGCTGGCGGACATGGATGGAGACGGCGATCTCGATTTTGTAACGGGCAAACGGTTTTGGGGGCATGGGGGGGCTGATCCGGGCTCACTGGAACCTGGCATCATCGTCTGGTATGAATTGCAGCGCGGCTCGTCCCTCGCCTGGATCAAGAGGGTAATCGACTACCACGTCGACATGGGAGTGGGAATGCAGTTTCCTGTGGTTGATGTGGATCAGGACGGCGACCTGGATTTGGTCGCCGCAGGGAAAAAGGGACTTTTCCTGTATGAGAATCTCACTCGTCAACTTGGGCAGTAACCATTGGAAGCAGGTGGCACAAAATGAAGCGTAGGAATTTTATTAGGGGAGCAGGCCTTGGTCTTGTTGGTGGGGCGGCTGCGACGAAACTCTCGGGTAGTCGGGTCTTGGGAGCTAACGATCGAATTGTTTGTGGGTTCATCGGAATCGGTGGGATGGGAAGGGCCAACCTGAAAGACTTCCTGGCGAGTAAGAATGTGGACGTGACGGCAGTTTGTGATGTCTGGCAACCCAATCTCGAGCGCGCCATCGAAATGACGCAAGGGAAAGCTACCGGTTACACAGACTTCCGTAGAGTGATCGATCTGCAGGATATCGATGTCGTGGTGATCTCTACGCCCGATCACTGGCACGCGTACATGGCGATTCTGGCCTGTCAGGCCGGAAAGGATGTTTACGTAGAGAAGCCTCTGGCCCACAACGTATACGAGGGTAGAAGCATCGTAGCGGCGGCGCGACAATACAACCGTATAGTCCAGGTGGGAACTCAACAGCGTTCAGGCAGACACTACCAGGAAGTCGTAGACTTCGTTCAGTCTGGAAAACTTGGGAAGATCAGCCGGGTAGCCACATGGAACTTTCAGAACGAGTCGCCTTATGGCATGGGAAATTTTCCGGACAGCGAACCGCCGCCGGATTTGGATTACGAAATGTGGCTCGGACCGGCCCCGAAACGGCCCTTCAACCCCAATCGCTTCATTTTCAATTTCCGCTACTTCTGGGATTATGCGGGGGGATATGCGACAGACTGGGGTGTACACCACATTGACGCGGTTCAGTGGGCCATGAACGAACGAGCTCCCAGAAAAGTGTCGGCATTGGGGGGCAAATATTACATTCAGGACAACCGGGAAACTCCAGACACTTTGGAGGTGATCTACGAATACTCCAATTTTATGCTTACTTACTCGAACCGAATTTTAAACGGGGATCCCCTCAATGGCCGTTCCTATGGGATCGCATTTTATGGAACGGACGCGACCCTGGTTGTAGACCGTTCGGGCTACGACGTCCTGCCGGAAACACGCGGAACGTTCGAACCGCCCGAGAGATTTTACGAACGTCAGCTTGAGGCAGCCAAACAAGGCAAGTCGCTGTACCCGTGGGGCAGTCAGCGAGATGTCTGGGTCGGCAGGACGGAGAGGGTACACGGGCAGGAGTCCGAGCAGCATCTGGCTCATGTGCAGAATTTCCTTGAGTGCGTCAAGAGCCGCAAAAGGCCCGCCTCGGACGTTGAAATTGCACATGACTCCACTACCACAACCCATCTGGCCAACATTGCTTTTTGGACCGGTCGCACGATCTATTGGGATTCCGACAAAGAGCAGATTAAGAATGACCCTGAGGCCACCAGGTATCTGAGTAGAAAGCATCGGAAACCCTGGGTGGTCACCTGATAAGTGTTCCCAGGGCGCCATCTTTCAGGCCAGGATCCGGTGCACCACATTGCCGTGGACATCAGTGAGCCGGAAATTACGACCCCGGAAGCGATAGGTCAACCGCTTGTGATCAATACCCAACAGGTGCAAGACTGTAGCGTGAAAGTCATGAACGTGGACTGGGTCCTCGACGGCGTAGTAGCCCAGTTCGTCGGTACTGCCATGGGTAATACCGCCCTGGACCCCACCACCGGCCGCCCAAATGGAAAACCCACGGATGTGGTGATCGCGGCCAGCTTGAGAAGGATATTTTTCGCTACGCTGGGCCATGGGAGTTCGGCCGAACTCTCCCCCCCAGATGACCAATGTATCTGCAAGCATACCGCGTTGCTTCAAGTCCATTACCAGGGCGGCTGAGGCCTGATCCACTAGCCCGGCGGTCACTTTCATACCTTCGCTGATGCGGTTGTGGTGGTCCCATCCGCGGTGGTAAAGTTGGATAAAACGCACGCCACGCTCGGCCATCCGTCGAGCCAACAGGCAATTGGCCGCGAATGAGCCATCAGCACCTTGCGTGCCATACATATCCAGGATATAACGGGGCTCGTCAGAAAGATCCAACAACTCCGGCACGCTGGTCTGCATGCGAAAGGCCATTTCGTATTGGCTGATCCGCGTCGCAATCTCTGGATCATCCACCGAATCTTTGAGAACAGCATTGAGTGACTGCACGGCCTCAACGACGTCGTGCTGGGAGCGCATACCGACGCCGTCGGGATTGCTGATGTACAGTACGGGATCGACCTTTGAATGGAACTGAACGCCTTGAAAACGGCTAGGCAGAAACCCACTGTGCCATTGGCGTGCAGAGATTGGCTGCCCCTGGCCGCCCCCTTCCGATGCCAGCACAACAAAGCCCGGCAGGTTGTCGGTTTCACTGCCAAGGCCATACCAAATCCAGGAGCCCATGCTTGGCCGGCCTGAGATCGATGTTCCCGTATTCATAAAAGTGTGAGCCGGGTCGTGGTTAATCTGTTCCGTCTGCATCGACCGGATAATACAAATGTCGTCGGCGATCCGAGCCGTGTGTGGGAAGAGAGTGCAAATCTCCTGTCCTGACTCACCATACTTTCTAAAGGGATACAGCGGCCTCATGCATCTCAATTCCTGACCCTGAAGCTGTGCGATAGGCTGGCCTCCGGTGAAGGACTCGGGTATAGGCTTGCCATCCATCCTAGCCAGTTCTGGTTTGTAGTCGAAGGATTCCAGATGTGAGGGTCCACCAGCCATGTACAGGTAAATGATGCGCTTAGCGCGTGGAATGATATGGCGTGGGTTGGCCACGCCACGCCATTTTCCGTCGCTTGTCAGGCCTGGAGACCTGTCGGCCGCCCTGTCCTCGCGGGAGCAAGCACCTGTTAGCATGTTCAGCAGTGAAGCTAAAGCAGTTGATCCAATGCCTGTGGATGCTCGGCCCAAGAACTGTCGTCGTGTCTGGCGCAGTCGTGACTTCCCTAAACTATCAAAAAGAAGATTCATGGTTGGCATCCTCCCGCTTAGTACTCCCTTAGAATCTCGTAATCGTCTCGTGTAGATTTAGAACAACACGAGCTACGGAGGTCCATGCTGCTAATTCCGATGCATCAAGATCATCGGGAATCGGCCATTGGCCCGTGCTTATCAGCTGCTGTGCAGACTCTCTGTCTGCTGTGAACTCGTTCAGGTGCTTTTTATAGAGGCCCATCAATATGGGTAGCTCTTCTGCGGTTGGCTTGCGAGAAAGCGCTCTTCGGAAAGCCCAGCCCAGTCGGTCGCTGGTACTTGAGCCACCCTCCTTGATAATACGTTCACCGAAGACACGCGCTCCTTCGATGTATGTTGGGTCGTTCAGGAGTACGAGTGCCTGCAAGGGTGTATTGGAGACCGTCCGTTTCACCGTGCACTCCTCTCGGGTAGGCGCATCAAAGGCCAGAAGACTTGGGTGCAAGCAGGAGCGTCTCCAGAATGTATAAAGACCGCGGCGGTACTGGTTTTCTCCTTTGTCCGCTGTATAGACCACTGAGCGAGGGTCCAGTGGCAGGACCTTCAGGAGGTGCGGGGCTAACAAGGCGTGGTCCCAGTAACCTGCGGGCTGATAAGGTCGGACGCTAGGCCCGCCAATTTTGCGAGACAACAGGCCGCTGATTGCCAAGGCATTGTCGCGCACCATCTCGGCAGGAAGACGAAAGCGCGACTGGCGGGCAAGGAGGCGGTTGTCGGGATCAATTTCTCGCATCTCATCGTTGGCATCCGAAGACTGACGGTAGGTAGCAGACATCACCACCAGCTTGACCACATGCTTGACGTCCCACCCACTTTCCATGAACTCCACGGCCAACCAATCTAACAACTCGGGATGCCTGGGCGCTTCTCCCTGCGCGCCGAGGTCATCCAGCGGCTCCGAAATGCCCCTGCCCAAAAACAAGGCCCACAGGCGGTTGACAAAGAGGCGGGCGGTCAGCGGGTTCTCGGGCGACACCATCCACCTGGCCAGATCTAACCGGTCGGGCCCTCGCTTCTCGACATCTAACTGCCCTAGAAAGCGGGGCACGGCCGGCGTGACAATTGCGCCTGACTCATCCATCCAGTCCCCTCGCGGCAGTATGCGGATCACACGCGGTTTGACCGATAGCGAGACCAGTGTTCTGGGCATATTCTTCTGGAGTTGTTCTTTCCTTTCGTTCCGTGCTGTCATTTGCTCGCGAAGACTCTCCAACTTCCGCTTGTCGGCACTCATCTTAAGTGCCTTCCGGAGTTGGGTAAGAGAGTTTTCGAGCCGCTTCATTTCCCCAGCCTGCTCCTCGTTTGGCAACAACAATGTTGGTTCCCAGTCACTTCCGTGCTCGTACTTGCCTTTCTCCTCCAGGTCGGCAAGGAAGGCACCGAAACTATAAAAATCTTTCTGCGTAATCGGATCAAACTTGTGGTCGTGGCATTCTGCACATCCCATTGTCATTCCCAGCCAAACCGATGATGTGGTACGCACCCGGTCAGCGAAGTACTTCGCCAGGTATTCCTTCTCCTGTGCTCCTCCCTCGCAGGTGATCTGGTTCAGCCGGTTGTAGCCGGAAGCAATCTTTTGATCGACTGTGGCATTCGGCAGCAGATCGCCGGCAAGCTGCTCGATCGTAAACTGATCGAAGCTCTTGTTATTGTTGAAGGCCTTGATGACATAGTCGCGGTAGGGGTAGATACTGCGGTATTCGTCGGTATGATAGCCGTTCGTATCGGCGTAGCGCACCAGATCCAGCCACTGCATTGCCATTCGCTCACCATAGTGGGGCGAGGCTAGCAGTCGATCAACCAGGTTTTCATAGGCCTGGTGGCCGTGGTCGTTAACGAAGGCGTCCACCTGCTCCGGCTTTGCCGGCAAGCCCGTCAGGTCGAAGCTCAAACGGCGCGTCAGTGTCACGCGATCCGCCTGTGGCGACGGCCTCAAGCCTAGATCCTCGAGATTGGCGAGGATGAAGCGGTCGACAGGATTTTTGATCCAACTTTCATCTTTTGCGATCGGGAGCTCGGGCCGGCTGGGCTTGATTTGCGACCAGTGGGGTTGGTATTCGGCTCCCTGCTCGATCCAGCGCTTGAGTATCTCAATTTGGCGACTGGAGAGGCTAAGTCCCGACTCGCGGGGTGGCATGCGCTTATCCGACTCATGGTGCGTGATGCGGCGAACAATCTCGCTTCTTGTGATGTCCCCCGGAACAATGGCCGGTTGGCCACTTTCGCCTCCGCTCAGGGCCGATTCTCTAACATCCAAGCGCAGGTTGGCCTCACGCTTGTTTTCGTCCGGGCCGTGGCAGGCAAAGCACGTGTTGGAAAAAATGGGTTGGACATCGTGATTAAAGGCAATTTTCTCGGGCACATCATCCAGCCAGCCGACACCAACGCAGCTCACCATCAATACCAGGTTCAGAAGAAATGGAACCATAGTCGCAAGGATGAGCCATTTACAGGTTCCTCGGAACAAGCCCGTGGATTTCGATGATCTATTCATTTTCTTGTCGCTCTAATTCTCTCGCCCTGATTTGACTTGGGCCTGTCGCACCTGCGATGTCAGTTTTTTTGCGCTGGGAAGTTCATGTTTCTTCTGTCCACCCAGGTTAACCACCACGCGCGGCAGGGAATTTTTCAGCCGCTCAGCGCCTGCTTGGCTTACCTGAGTCTGCCAGAGGTAGAGTTCCTTCAGGCGCTTTAGCCGCTCCAGATGCACAAGCCCCACATCACTCACTTGGGTGCCGTAAAGGTTTAAATATTCAAGGTGCTCCAAGTTTTTTAGGTGGGCGAGACCAACATCGCCCACCTTGGTCTTTTCCAGGTGCAGGCTAGTCAGGTTTTGTAGTTGCGAGAGGTGCTTTAAGCCCGCATCGCCCACGTTGGTGCCTGCCAGGTTCAGCCAGGTAACCTGATCCGCCAAAGGAGCCAGTTTCAACAGTTGATCATTCCCTGCCTCCTCACCCATAGACCGGAAGTCCACCTGAACCAGCGAATTGTTCTTGGCCAGGGGCATGACCAGAGCACCCCAACTGCGCAGGGTCTTCAGCACTTCACGAGAAGCAGGCGGTACACCTCTTGCAATCTTTTCGAGAACACTGCTCCACTTGGCCCCCCGGTTGATCCAGTGGATGATAGCCAGAGTCTCCACTGGAGTAAGCCCCGGCTTGCCTACTGGCGGCATCACGTCATCGTGTTCCCTGGGCAGGGTCACGCGCCTGACGAGTTCGGTGGCCAGGGCATCATTTGGAACGATGGCCGGTCGGCCACTTTCGCCTCCTGCCAGGGCCGCTTCCCGACTATCCAGGCGGAGCCCGCTCTCCTGTTTGCTCGGGCCATGGCACTGAAAGCAGCGCGACTCGAGGATGGGCAGAATCTCACCATCAAAGGCGCCTTCGCTTAATGTGGCACTCAACGGTTGATTTTCCTGCCCTGTGATCGCGGCAAGCCAGGGTGGCATGTAGCGGGTCAGGTAGTCCGAACCATGGGTGAGAGACGCACCTTTGTGACTGGCTCCCATCAGGAACAGAATGCAGACTACCAGGGCCATGCGGTATCCTACCAGGAGCGTCTTTCCTCCGCTCCGCCGATACCACAGTTTCAGTCCGACCGCTGCCAACGAGAGGACTGCAACTGCCACGCCAAACCGTTTGTGCCAGTAGATAATATCCTCGTCATAGCCTCCGCCCCAGGATAGAAGAATACCTAAAGAGGCGGCCACTGCGGCGCTGGTACTGCCCAGTGTCAAAAGAATCCAAGTGGCAAGTTCCATTTCTGGCGAAGACTTCAGTAGGGCGTAAACTTCGAACAGGAAAAGGCCGACCAGAAACCCGATCGGGAAATGCAAAATCACGGGGTGAAGGTGCCCCAGAAAGAGAATGAAGTCAGCCAGAGGTTCGTTACCGGCCATTACGGCGGCCCTTTTCGTTGTGCAGGTTTGGCGCTGCCACCCTGTCGGTTGCTTTCAAGCTCGTTAAGGAAACTGAGCTGATGAACGATCTGAATGTCACGCTTCTGGATCACTTCCTCGGCGTTTCGGGACCGCCAGTCGTAGAATCCCTCTCCGCTCTTAACGCCCAAGCGACCCTCTCTTGTGCTTTTCGTTAGATACTCAGACGGGCCATGGTTATCCGCAAGGTCGGCAAGCAGATATTGATGGATCCTTTCAACAAGATCCAGCCCCACCAGGTCCATATTTTCCAGTGGACCAATGGCGGGCATTCTGAGCCCAAAAGTGAACCGCGCCACGAGGTCTACATCCTCGGGTGTGGCGATGCCTCTCTCTACTAGATAGATCGCCTCGCGCCACAGGGCGTGGAGCAGACGGTTTCCAATGAAGCCCGGCACATCCCGCTGAACTTTGACTGGGATCTTGCCCAGGGACTTGACGAGCTGACAGACCTGCTCGATGACCCCGTCCGGTGTGTCTTCACCACGGATGACTTCCACCAACGGCATCAGATGCGGAGGGTTCCAGAAGTGGGTACCGGCCAACTGATGACTGCACCCGCTCAGTCGGCCCATCTCGGTGATGCTAAGCCCGCTGGTGGTGGTTATAAAAATAGCCCCTCGAGCTTTGCAATGAGGAAACTGCCGAAGCAGCTGGGTCTTCTGCTCCATATCCTCAGCAATGCAGTCCATTACCAGGTCCGCTTTCTCGTCTAGGGTTTGCAGGCTCTCCAGCCGTCGGATGGTTTCCCCTGGATGGGCTGCTGGACCCACGTTCAGGTCCATCCACGTTTCTAGCGTCTGCAAGGTCCGTCCTACCGAGTCTAGCTTTTTCGGGTTCCTGGCCCAGAGAAAAACCCGGTATCCTGCCCTCTTGAAGCAGACGGCGGCGGCGGCCCCCATCTGGCCAATGCCGCAGATTCCTACCTGATGAATGGGTTGCAACAATTTCATCTGAGAGTGAGAAGCATAATTCTTAGAGAGACAAGGATGACTGAGACCCGTGGCAAGAACGGGCCTCTCAATTCCCAGAGCGTTTCGGTGGGACGGCTGACACGCCTTCTAACCCCCCGCAGACTCTCAGTACCTCACCGGTGATCCAGGAAGCTGCCGGGCTACAGAGAAAAGCAACGGTCTGCGCAATGTCGGCTGGTTCTCCCCATCGCCCCAGCGGGATGGCGTTGCGGATGCGTTCAATCATCTGGTCCTCGGTGATGTCCAGGCTTTGGCAGCGCTGAGCCATGACCGTCTTGTTGAAGTCGGTATAAACAGGACCCGGGCTCACAGCGTTAACCCTCACCCCATAAGCCGCCAGCTCCAGGGCCAGCGTCTTGGTCAGACTGATCACGCCTGCCTTGGCCACATTATACGCCGCAACCAGTGCCGCTGGATTGTGGCCGTTAATCGAGGCGACATTGACGATGCAACCCGACTCCTGATGCTCCATGATTGGCCCGGCAGCGCGGCAGCAGTAAAACGTCCCGGTCAAAGTGACATTCAACACACGCTCCCACTCGTGATCACTCAACTCGACTATAGGGGCTACAGTTTGACCGAGACCGGCGTTGTTGACCAGAATGTCCAACCGTCTGTGTTCGGTGACCACTTTATCAAAGAACACAGTCACGCCTGTACTGTCGGTAATGTCACAGTGGGCCGCCTGCACTTTCAAGCCTTGCCCCTGCAACTGGTCGGCCGCTGTCCGTGCCTTTTCAAGTTGCACGTCGGCAATCATCACAGCAGCACCGTCGCGGGCGAGCTGTTCGGCAATCGCTAAGCCCAAACCCTGGGCCGCTCCGGTCACCACTGCGACTAAGTCATCAAGGCTGCGTACAGAAGTTGCATCATCGCTCATGCACGTAACTCTTCGAGAAACTGTCTGGAGGCACTAGCCATGAAGCTTATCGCGTGAGAAGCGATATAGCGAGCGCCAAGCTCAGTGTATCGTCTGGCTGTCTCGACGTCTGCGGCGATGCAACCCGCGATCTTACCTGCTCCCGCAATCTGTTTGATGGAATCCTCAACCAGACCGATCACTTTCGGATCCTTGCTCTGGCCCGGGATACCCAGGCTGTTGGACAAGTCGGTAGGGCCAAGGAAGTAAACGTCAATGCCCTCTACAGCAAGGAGAGCATCCAGATTCTCAACGGCCTTCACATCTTCAATGTGGACGATCACCATCGTCTGCTGATTCGCCGCGGCGGCATATTCCGGCAAAGAATCCTTTAAGCCATACTTTGCCGCCCTGACACCGGCCAGGCCACGCTGGCCCTGAGGTGCATACTTCACGCTTGCGACCACCGCCTTGCCTTCGTGGGCATCGCTGACTTCTGGCACATGAACGCCTAGAGCCCCGATGTCCAGAGCACGGAGGATCAAATGAGGTGTATTATGAGTCACTCGGATGATAGGTGTGACCCCGGCAAGCTCGGCCGCTCGAACCATGTTCTCCGCAACCCCCATGTCCACCGGGCCATGCTCCATGTCGATAACCACAAAATCAAACCCGATCAGACCAATGATCTCCGTCAGCTGTGGAGAGGCGACATAGACCAAACTGCCAACAACGACCCGACCGGCGGCTAACTTGCTTTTTAACTGGTTAGTGAGCATGTGTTCACCTCATCGTTGTGATCATTGTTTTGGCTCTCTCGCGGCCTGCCGGGGACCGGCCTTGCCCCCTTGTCGGATGGCGTTTACATGGTTACCCAAGTCGAACCACTGTTGCAGGACTCTACTGTCTTATAAATGAATTGCATGCCTCGCAGTCCGTCATAAACGGTGGGGAAGTTATAGTCCTCGGTCTTCATCGGGTTGCCATCGATGTAGCGCCGGATCGCCGCAACGACTCCAACGTAAATGGTAGCGAACCCCTCCAAGTACCCTTCTGGATGTCCGGGGGGGATACGCGTGCTCGCGGCCGCTGGTTCAGAAAGGTACCCCTGACCACGAGTCAGGGTCTGCCTCGGCTCACCGTAACGATAGAGTTCAAGATAGTTTGGATTCTCGTGGGCCCATTTAATGGCCCCTTTGGAGGCGTATACGCGGAGGATCAGTCCGTTCTCTTCTCCCGTGGCAACCTGGCTGATGCTCAGAATACCCTTCCCGCCGCCCCTGAAGCGGAGCAGCGCGTTGACGTCTTCGTCAAGCTTCCGATCCGGGAGGAACGTACTCTTATCCGCGCACAGTTCAGAAATCGGATCACCCGTAACATACTCCAGCAGGTTAACACAGTGAGTACCCACGTCGCCCATGGTTCCGCCGATACCCGCCTGCGCGCGGTCAACCCGCCAGGCTGCCTGCTTATGGCCTAGCTTTTCGTGCGGGACCATAAGGAAGTCCTGGAAATACTCGACCAGCACCTTGCGGACCGTACCCATTTCGCCCGAATGGAACAGATGGCGAGCGTGTCTTATGAGAGGATGGCCAGTATAGTTGTGGGTTATCGCAAAGACGAGTCCTGAGTTTTCCACGAGATTGGCAAGCTCTTTGGCCTCATCGAGAGTGTAGGTCATGGGCTTATCGCAAACCACATGAAAGCCCGCATCCAGGAATCTTTTTGCGATGGCGAAGTGGGAGACGTTTGGCGTCACGATAGTCACAAAATCGATGCGCTCGCCCTCGGGGAGTCTGGCTTCGGCGATCGCCATCTCCTCAGGGCTATCGTAGCAACGAGCCGGGTCAAGGTACAGTTGTTCCCCGGTCATCCTGGTGTTCTGAGGATCCCGTGAGAAGCAGCCGGCGACGAGCTGGACCTGTTGATCAAGGGTGGCTGCGACGCGATGTACACCACCAATAAACGCGCCCTGCCCCCCGCCAACCATACCCATTCGTAATTTACGTTCCCACGATTCCATGATCATTTGCCCCCATATTGGGTCCCAATGAATATCCCAGATTGGTCAGCTGAAGCCCAGGATCTTCCGATTGCGGGCAGGGTCGGCCTGGCCACCCGCGAAGTCATCGAAGGCCACCTCGGTGGTCTCAATGATGTGCCTGGCAATGAAGGGCACGGCTTCGGCCGCCCCCTGCTCGGGGCTCTTGACGCAGCATTCCCATTCCAGGACCGCCCAGCTGCTGTAGCCGGCCTCGGTGAGCAGTGTAAAAACACGGGTAAAGTCGACCTGGCCGTCTCCCAGGGACCGGAATCGCCCGGCCCGCCCGGCCCAAGACTGATAGCCGCCGTACACACCAACGCGGCCACTCGGGCGGAACTCGGCATCCTTGACGTGGAACCCCCTGATGCGTTCACCATATAGCCTGATAAACTCGAGGTAATCGAGTTGTTGCAGCAGCAAATGGCTGGGGTCATAGTTCAAGCATGCGGCGGCGTGATTATCCGTGCAATCGAGGAACATCTCGTAGGTCGCACCATCGTAAAGGTCTGATCCAGGGTGAAGCTCATATGCGAACACAGTCCCCTTGTCATGAGCCAGGTCCAGAAGGGGCCGCCAACGTTTGGCCAGTTCCTTGAAAGCTTCTTGGATAATCCCATCCGGACGCTGAGGCCAAGGGTAGATCATGTGCCATGCAAAGCCACCGGACAGCACTGGGATGACGCTGGTGCCCATGTTAACCGAAGCGTAAATACATTTCTTCAATTCGCCCGCCGCCCACTCAGTCCTCGCATCACCTTTCAAGCCCGCGGGATGAAACGCTTCGAACATGATTTCGTAGGCCGGATGCACGGCCAGGACCTGTCCCGCAAGGTAGCCCGCTACCTCCGTCGGCTCAAGGCCCATCTCTTTAAGTGTGCCTTTGTATTCATCACAGTAAGTCTTGGATTCCGCGGCCTTGTCGAGGTCGATGACGCGCGGATCCCAGCCCGGGATCTGAACACCCTTGAATCCCAAGTCCGCTACCCATCTTCCAATGTTGCTAAGGTTGTTGTAAGGCTCCTCATCCCTTATGAACTGGGCGAGGAAAATAGCTGGACCTTTCATTTCCGGCATGGCTTATTTTACTTCTCAGACCTTGAAGACTTTGGCTTTACCGCAATCTGGGTGGCTTCAACGACATGGAACTTCTCTCCTGCGGTGACGAGCTGGTTCCTGATCCGATCCTGAACTTCCACTTCCATGCGATATCTTCCGGGCCTTAAACTTTGGGGCGAGAAGATCGTGACCAGCACCACTCTACCCTGCGAGAAAAATTGAATCGCCTCTCCTTTCTCGTCGACCCGTTCCGCTACGTTCTCTCCTCCTTGCAAGAGCTTGTACCTCACCCGAAGTGACGGACGGTCCGTACTCTGGTCCATTCCAGCATTGTATACCTGGAGGTACACCCCAAGCGGTTTGGAAGACGAAAAGGTATTGCCTACGCTGGGACGAATCTTAAGGTCTCCCAACACGAACATCTGATCTTGTTGCTGAATGTCGTCTAGCTGCCGAATGGAGTCAGAGAGAATGAGAGAGCTTGCCACGAGTTCTTCCCCCGTGTACGAGGGAGTAAAAATGCCCTGGCGGATTACTCCCACCTTGCCACTATGCACATCTTTCACCACCAGATCGAGCTTATAGCGCAACTTTCGGTCGAGTACGATTATTTTCTGATAAGTGGATCGTCTGTGGAGGCCTTGCTGGAAAAACTCGGCCTGATAAGCATGGATAAGATCGTCTTCGAATTCCTTTATGATCCGCTTGGTGATCGTAGTCACCACACCATAAACTCCCACTTTGGCAACATACACGCCATTTTCTTCTTTAAAAGCGAGATTTTGGTTTTGCAACGTCAGTGTGATCGTGACCAGGACCTGCTCGTCGTTTAGTTTGAAATAATCTTTGCGGAGCTCAAAAGCCAAATCGTTGTAGGTGACGTTGACGTCAACCAGCTCTTTGAGGTCGTCGTAGTAGATCTTTTTGGGCCGCTGCACTCCGACAAAGGTCTCGTACCGAATGAACGGATTGTCCTTGGCCCGTCGTGCTCTTAACGGGTAATATTCACGGTTACCGGATGCGAAGGATGGCCGGTTTGCCTTGGTAGCTAACCCGAACTGCTCGGCCAGAGTCAGCCCCACACCGGGAACGTGGAGCATTGCATCTTTTTCATCGGGACTCAGTGCCAAACGGTATTCACCGCTAAAGGACGGATCCACAAATTCGAGCTCGACACCCTGACCAACTCCCTCGATATGCCGATACCACCAGACCTCGAACGGGTACGTGGATGTGGTTCCACCCCCTTCCCATGCCGGACGCCTGTATCGTCCTCCAGAGGGGTGCATTTCGACCTCGTCCGGGGGACCGTGAATGATATAAATGCGACCCCTGTCGCTCTTCCATCCGGGCAAACCACTGGCGAAGCGCTCGTTGGCATATGCAATGCGCCGGTAATGTTCTTCCCTGGACTGATTTATCGTCGTTCCAGGATCCGGATCCCGTCGGTACCAGAATTGTTCGATAAATTGATCTTTTTCTTCCGGGGTCGTCAGGGTCTCAAAGACGGTCTTCTCTTCTGGCGTGATGATATACGTTATGTCTTCATGGAGCCACTTTCTGAAATAGTCTTGTTGCTCCTCTTGCTGTTGCTTATGCACATTGGCTTTGCTCTGTTGACCCGCCGCCGTGGTTGCACCCGAAATGAGCAGCACAGACGCAACTCCTATCCCTGTCAAAAAGCAAATCTGGTTTTTCAGATTGCTGTGAGCCTTTGAATGTATCAATAGCAAAACCCTCCTACTCAGTTTCTTCATACCAACATAGTGGTCGCAGGTCTTCGGTCGGAAGGCGGTGTATTGTTTCGCAGTAAGCAGATTCGAAAATCATCGTCACAAGGTTGTCTCTCCCCCCTCCTCCATCGAGGCGAAGACATAAACACCCGGGAAGGGCCAGGAACGGTGAATAACTTTACTGTAACTGTGCGATCCTATCATACGGGGACCGAGGCGAACCTCAAAGCAGAAAAAGAGCCAATTCAGGTTACTTTCTGGCGGGCAGTTGATAGCCGGCCTTGTTCAGGCGAATTCGATACAGACTCTTACCGGCCGTGATATAGAGCGTCTTACTCTCGGCGCCGCGGCCGAAACTAACGTTCGTCGGAAGCTCCGTGGGGATATACGCAAGCTCCCTACCCTGGGGTGAGTAAACTACGATTCCGGGTCGTGTTTCGTCACGCACAGCCACGTAAAGATTTCCGTCAACGTCCGCGACCAGCCCATCTGGTCCATCCTCCGGGTAATAGTCGACCAGTACCTTACGAAACGTGGCGCTGCCATCTTGGTGTAAATCGTAGGCCAAGAGTGCCATACGACCCTTGTGAGTTTGCGTGCCCTCGGGTATTCGCCCGAGTGCCGCTGAACCATTTTCGTTACTTACCACGTAGAGGGTTTTCTGGTTCGGAGCTACACAAACTCCGTTCGGCTTCCCAGCATCCACGATGATTCGATGAATGGAACCGTCAAGATCGATACGGTAAACCGCGGCAACCGGTTGATCGACAGGCTCGTGCCCCAGATACCGTGGGTCGCTGAAGTAGACTCGTCCTCGTTCATCAATCGTAATGTCATTCGGTGAATTCAAAGGACGACTCTCATAGAGGCCGGCGATCACGTAGCTCTTGGCCGTTTTCATGTCCGTTCGCGACACCTTTCGCCCACCAAAATCCGCACCCTCGGCAACGATCATGTTCCCCGAAGCATCGAACTTAATGCCGTTGGACATGCCGCTGGGCGATCGAAAAATCGTCGTCTTTCCCGATCGCGGGTCGTATTTCCAGATATGTCCTGCTTCGCTGACACCTCGTTCATCCTTCGATTGATAAGTGAATGTGATGTCACTGAAGTAGATGGTGCCATCGGGTGCAGCCGCGACACCCTCGGTCAACACGGAACCGGCATCGAAGACCGTCTCCAATTGCGCTCCGGTGGGAATGAGGTCAGGATCACCATTGGGTCTCGGTTGTGCCTGGCCGATGGCGGTAATTAAGATTATTCCGACGGCGAAAAGCTGACTTCCACGCAGACAATGAATGATGTTGTTTTCCTCCGCCTAACTTAAGTCTCCCAGTCAACGCCTGGTATGTTGAGTTTGCCGTGTGGCCTTGCGAGCTGTTCTACTTCGGGGCGCGTAAAGCCGGCATCGATCTCGAAAGATTTTTCACTTCTTGGAGAGGAAGTCAAGCCCCCCTTTCTACGCTCGCCGATTCCAGGGTCAAACAGAACCCACAACATTGCCTTCTCCGGAAGTCACCCCAGAACCTGATGGTGAGATTGCTTTACAAGATCCAGTCATTCAACCGGGGACAATCGTCGCCTTCATGCAGCGCATGGCGATGGCCGTCTCTGCGGCTTCCGCAATGCCTTCCTGGCTGAAGGAAAACCGCGTTTGCATCAAGTGCCATGGATAGCGCTCGGCAACGCGGTGAATCATTTGAATGCCCAGGGGAATGTCGTTGGCCGTAAAGGCCCAGCTTGCCACGATGGTGATGTCTTTCGTGCAGATGCGGTGCCAGTTCGTGTCGACTGAGCCGGCGTCGGTGAATTGGCCCATCTCGACGTAGGCACCTCCGTCGCGGAGCATCTCAATGCCTTCGGGACCCGACGACGGATCGCCGCTGCACTCGACGACGAGATCTGCTCCGAAACCGCCGACGATGGCACGGACGGCGTCGATTCGCGACTGCGGAGTTGGATATTCGTCGATCGAAACCGTGGCCACTGCGCCAAAAGCGCGGCAAACGGCCAGTCGCGGCTGTTCTGGAGCGCCGACGACGACTACGCAGCCGGCGCCCATCTCCTGAGCAGCCACCAGAGCGAAAAGGCCGATCGGTCCCGAACCTTGAATGACGACCGTGTCTCCGACGTGAAAACCATCGGCAGCGACAGCACGGTTGAGCGCGCGGATACAGCATGCCAGCGGCTCGGTCAACGATCCGTGCAATGGTGACATGTCATCGGGCAGGCGATAGATCTTCGTTGCCGGGAACATGTCGAGATCGACGTAGACCATCTCAGCCCACCCACCCCATAGGTGAGGTGGCTTCTCAAACGGTATATAGCGGCCGTAGTAGGTAGGGTTCAGACATTTGTTCGCGTGGATCGGGTAATGCACACAGTAATAACACTGGCCGCACGGCATCAACGGCGGCAGCATGACCTTGTCGCCGACAGCCAGCGGCTGTTCCATAAAGTCACTCTGCAGACCCGGTCCCTTTTCTTCAATCACGCCGGCCAACTCATGTCCCAGAGTCAGCGGCCACGGCAGCGGTTTGGGCCAGTGTCCACGGAGAATATGCAGGTCGGTGCCGCAAACTCCACAAGCATCGATCCGAATCAAAGCCGCTCGATCCGGCACGTCAGGCCGCGGCACACTGCGGATCTGAGCTGGCGTGCCGGGTGCGTCAAATGTCGATACACGAATGATCTGCACTGCACGTCTCCAGCAGGGTGAAACGGCTCCAAGCAGAACCGCTGTTCAGCAATCATAAACCTTCGCGAATGGTCTGGTCCATGACCATCAGCGCCGAGTCGATTTCGTGGTGCTGAATCGCCGTACCAGGCAGGTCAGCAAGCAGTCATCCCACAACAACACAGGATGATCCAGGAAGAAACGCCAATTCATGGCAGATGCAGACACGGCACTACACCTCCCAGGGTTGCCGGTACTCTTTGGTCAGAAGCTGGTTGGCCTCCTGATCCCCTATAATCTCTTCTTTCTTCCAGTCCCATTCGATCTTACGGCCTACTTTCAAGGCAATGTTGGCCAGGTGTGGAGCTGAGGTTGAACGGTGACCGGTCTCGATGTCGGAGGTGGGTCTGCTCCGGGTCTTGAGGCAGTCAATGAAGTTGCGGACATGCACAATGTGCATTCCAGACTCGGCCCCGACCCTGTACTCGGCCCTGGTTTTGCGATCGCGATCCTCGTCCTCCCAGGGTTTAGGCGGATTCCGGATACTTGCCACCTCTTGTAAATAGGGCGGCTCGATGTTCTCGGTAATGCCCGTGACCTCAGGCAAGACCTGAAAGCCGGCGCGGTTGAGGAACAGGGTGGCATCCGTTCCGAAGAACTCAATGCCGTAGTGGCTATCGTAAGGAGCGCGCGCGTTGGTGTCCCGATGGGAGTAAGTGGCGATGAAATCTGGATACTCAAACACCACTTCCATGTTGTCGGGTGTTTCCTTGTCGTCTTGAATGACCCTTTTCGAGCTCGTCGCAAAGACACTCTTGGGAGCCTTGACGCCCATGGCCCAGTGGATGGCGTCGAAGTGGTGTGTGCCCCAGTCGGTCATTTTGCCTCCGGAGTAATCCCAGAACCAGCGAAAATAATAAATGAATCTGCTGGGGTGAAACGGGACCTCGGGAGCAGGACCCAGATACATGTCCCAATCCAGTCCCTCCGGCGCTGTCGAGATCGGGTGGGTTCCAATCCCGCGGGGAGACTCATTGACGAAGTTCCAGGAATGGACTCGGGTGACCTGTCCGATTTTCCCGCTGCGGATGAGGTCTACGGCTTCCTGGTAATGCGCACCGGAACGCTGTTGCGTCCCTACCTGTACGACACGGTCCGCACGCCGGGCGGCCTCCACCATTTTCCTGCCTTCGCGCAGGGTGTGAGAAAGCGGTTTCTCAGCGTAGACGTCCTTACCGGCCTCACAGGCGGCAATCACGATTGGGGCATGCCAGTGGTCCGGTGTGGACACCACCACGACATCGACATCTTTTCGATCCAGAACCCGCCTGAAATCTGAGTAGGACTCGGCCTTGCCGTCGGCCATCTTCACTGCCCGATCCCGGTTGTGCTCCCAAACGTCGCAGACCGCCACCACATCCACTTCGGGCATTTTCAGGAAGTCGTTTAAATTGTATCTACCCATGCCGCCGCCGCCGATGGAGGCTACTCGAATCCGGTCATTCGCGCCTGCGGGCTGTTGATTTGCTGCCCAGGTCGTAGCGACGCCCACGCCCGCCATACTGCTGGAAACAAAAGTTCGCCTGTTCACTTTCATGGCTCTGGTTCCCCTTCTTGGAGGTGATTTGTGTTTTCTGAAAGTCGGAAATCGGGCACAGTCTAGCATGTTTCCGATCAAGACGCTGCCACTGGCCAGGAACTCCCGAATCGAAGACAATCCAGGCTCTACTGCGCAATGCTCGGTCTTGGGGTACTGGACGGGCCGGCTGGAGGACTTTTATTCTGGACATGCTCCCGATCTCCCGGCTCCGCTGCCCTGTCTGGAGGTCAATACCCTTAGTGTACTGTCCGGAAAGTTCACGCCGCAACTTCGGGCGTCTTTTCGCCGACAGCATTGTTGCGCTAACTCGAAAAACTCCCGGTATTCCTGCGTCGCGCGCCTCACTGACGACGAAAATCCATCCCGAATTAACGACGCGGACTTCCCGGACAGCACACTAGACGTCTAAAGAACTGACAGTTCGATTTCCACGCGCCGATTCTGTTGCTGACCTTCAGGGGTCTGGTTGTCAGCCGTCGGCTGGCCCTCCCCGGCACTTCTTGTTTCAAGTCGTCCTGCCTCGATGTTGTGCTGCTGGACCAGATAGTCCCGCACGGTGGCGGCCCTCCGCCGGCCCACCCGAAGGTTCAGCTCCTCATCTCCCCGGTCGTCCGTGTGTCCTGTAATTACAGCTTTTAGTCCGGGTATTTGCTGCATCCTGAGCGCAATATAATTCAGCCTAGCCTTGGCCAAGTTATCTGGCTGCATTCCGTTGATTTGAATGATGAACCGCTCGCTGAACGGGTAAGAACCAGCATCGGTGGCGCTCCCGTCTCCATCATCCCCAACGGTCATCGAGACGCTGGATCGTCCCTCCGCGTTCGCTGACATCAGAGTCTTCTTCCAAAAATCTCGAGCCTCCTCGTGATATGAGAGCACTTCCCGGCGTTGATCCGTGTTATCCAAATCCGTGTCATCCAACGTGTTATCCAATTTGATGCGTTGGATGCGTTCCTCGACCCAATCGAGGAAGAATTGTGCGGAGCGTCTGCTGATTCGGCGTTTCGAAGAACCGATCTCAACGTAGAATGGTGCGGTTGAGGCGAAGCGAAAGGTTTGCTCGTTATCAGTGATGACTCGAACAAGGAACCAGCCGCTCTCTTGAAATTTCAGTGGCCCGAGAGCTCGTGAGAACGTACGTCCTCGTACCTTGTCCACCGACTCGACCGTGCCGTTTTTGATGATTTCAAGACTCGAAATCGGGTCTCTCGTTGTGACCGAGACGTCAAGAGTGACACTCACCTCTTTGCCCTCATCTGCCGCGAAAACGTGGCCGGGCAGATGACCGTTTGCGCGACAGAGCAGCAGCGGTCCGTTTGTGACGAACGAGCGCCCCGCCTTCAGACCGTTCCACCATCGCACATAATCAAAGGCTTTGCCGACATGGACATATACGCGGTTATAGCCTACTGGATTGGGGATTACACCCGAAGCACTTCCGGCTGAAGGGGGGATGCGGAGTCCGCAGTCGAGAATGTGATAGTAGATTTCCTGCGACCAGTAACCGTTGCCCTTGGGCGGCGGAAAACGCTTTGAATCGCGTGGTTTGCCCGAGGCTTCGCTTTCATACATTTGGCTACGGCTCATATGATTGTTGGCCAGGCCGATCGAGTCGATCCGCCCACTCGCCAGCCAGATGGGTACATCCCACCAGAAGGGCTTCTCGATGTCGATCCATGCACCGGGATGTTGGCGGGCCTCATGGAAGAAATTCATCGAGGATGGATACTCTCGGCTTGATCCGGCAATCTTCAGCGGCCGGCCAAGATTGAGATATATCAAAGCCCCGCCCCCACGTTCATCTTCACCGGCCATGACATGGGCATACCGGTTGCCGTCGAACCTGAGCAAGGGCTTTTCAGGCATCTCGCGGTCGTTCCACAGATTCCTATCGTTCCACCACGTAATCACCGGTGCCACATGCAGATCTTCCGCCCGCATGAGGAGTTCGATGTCCTCAAGCGATCGGTGAACATGCAGCTCCCCCGACCACCAGCCATCAGCCGAAAGGTTGGCTATCCGCTTCAGACGGATCGACACTTTCGTGTTCTCACCTTTCTTGGTGATAAACGAACCGCTCCGCTGCTCATACTCAGGGCCGCGCTCGACTTCGTAGGTGTACTTCCCGGGCGGGAGTTCCAGTGTGACTGTGCCAGGACAGACGAAATGGTCGCGCCAGAACGGCATATCCCCGGCACGCCGAGGCTTGCCGGCCGAATCGTTCACATGGATTCGACACGGAAGCAGACGAGACTTATCGTCAACAACAGTGATCTGAACTGTGGGGTGGCTGTTCTGTGCGACACTCATAGCGGCAATACAGAGCGTCACAAGACACATAACACACGGGGCGCGTTGCCATAAACTGAACATTGCTGGCTTCTGTGATTATACATTCGACTTTTGACATTTCCTATCGAGTGCGGACAAGCACTGGTGCAACTAACGCGACTCAGGCGAATCGGTGCGGTCTCTAAAAGCACTTGAGCGGGCAGCCCCTTCTAATGGGCGGTGCCCCGCAGGCACCCGGCGACTACAGCGGGCCACCCGCACCAGGTCAGCTCCGTCTGAAACGAGCTGAACCCCTTTCGGATCTCATACTGGACACTTTCGAAAAGATGTTAAACTTCCGGTGTCGCTGCGTTCCGGAGCTGTCCAATTTCTTCTGGAACAGATGTTTAGTTCCCGGGACCTCCGAAACAAGTTTCCCGGGCCCAAAAGAAGATACTGTCTTCCGAAGAAAGGATCTTCCGGGTCCGGTATGGCTTGGAGAAAGTGGCCGGGCATATGGGCATCATTTTGGCTTCTTTTCTGTTTGTTGCCCCGATGGGAGGGGCTGGGGCACAGCGGGAGAGCTTCAAATTATCTCTTCAAGCGAGTCCCTTCGTGTCGGACGCCGAGAATCCGATGAAGCGCCTTGAGGAATTAGTCCAACAACAACAGTGGGAACAAGCTGCCCAGCTGACAAAGGAACTAGTTCAAGAAAATTCGGATAACCCCGTGCTCCATTATTGGGTCGGAGTCGTACGCTGGCAGCAAGGAGACAGAATAGCAGCGGTCCAGGCTCTTCGTCTGGCGGAACAGCTCGGTTTGGACACGGCTTTGCTGCACAAGACTCTAGGCATGGTTTATTATCGCATGCATCAATTTAGTCTGTTCAAGCACCAAATGGAACAGGCGACTGCACGCGATCCTAAGGACCACCAGCCGCATTATCACCTGGGCCGCTATTTTGAGTCTGTCCAGAATGACTTTCAACGTGCTCTCGAGTTTTTCGAAAAAGCAATCGAGCTTAGTCCGGATCATACTAAGAGTGTCTACTACAAAGGCCATTGTCTAGAGATACTGGAAAGAGAGGAAGAGGCTCTTCGGAGCTACGAAGCTGCCATTCACTTATCGGAAAAACATATAGAGCGCTTCAGTTGGCCGTATCAAGGGATGGCTCGGCTCCTTTTAAATAAGAATATTGAACAGGCTCTAGGCTGGGCCAAGAAAGCTGTTAAGGTCCAGCCGGAGCTTGATGCGAATCATCTTGTTCTAGCTAAGATCTATGAGCGGTTGGAAAAGGTAACCGAAGCTATGGAGGAGCTGCAGGAGATCGTCCGGTTGAATCCAAGACACACTGCCGCCCACTATATGCTGTTCAGGCTTTACAAAAAGCTTGGCCAGCCGGAGGAGGCTCAGGCGGAACTGAGCATATTTAAGAAGCTCAAAGCAGTTTATGGGGAACAGTAGACTAACCGTCGATTTTCTTGCAGCCCTGCTTGTGCTTGCGCTGACGATTACGAATGTTCGTATTCGAGGACAGTTTGGGCCTTTAGGCGACCCGGCTCATGCGCCTCAGGCAAAATCCCAGGAAGAGTTTGATGCCTACCTGGAGATTCTCGTCGCACCCGATGCACACGAGACGATTGCCAAAGTAGAAGAATTCATCTCCAAGTACCCCGAATCGGAATTATTGGCGACAGCTTACCAGCACCAGATGCTGTCCTACCAAGAGCTGAATGAATTCGAAGGGATGCTGCAGGCTGGAGAGAAGTATCTTCAACTCCTCCCGGGCAATTTGAATGCATTGTTAACGTTAGCCTCAGCCATCCCGAACGTGACCGCAAAGAGACCAGACGCTGCTAACCTTGTGATACAAGCAGAGGAGTATGCTCGCCAAGCCTTACGTATACTGAAGCAGATACGCATTCCACGCGAGATTCCTCTGGAAGACTGGGAAAGGTTGCGAGGGCAGATGGAAGCCCAAGCCCATGAAGCTTTAGGGCATGTAGCGGTGAAACGGGGGCAAGTAAAAGTTGCTGTCTCCGAATTTGAAAAGGCAACTCATTATAATCCAGAGCCTCAAGGCAAGCAGTTTTTTCGCCTAGGGGTTGCCTATGCATGGGCAGGGAAGAATGATCGTGCCGAGAGAGCATTGCGGCGGGCTGCCGAATTGGGTCCCGACTTGATTCGGCAACGAGCCCTGCAGGAACTAAAGAAACTGGAGAGGAAGAAAGCACCGCGAGAAGAACCATAAAGATGAGAAATCATAGTGGGCGGGTGCATGTGGTGATATTCGTCCTTGGGATTGGCTCGCTCAGTCTGGTGCGAGGGCAATCGCCGCAAGAGCTGTCCTCGGCAGCCGCGACTGCCATGAAGCACCAGGATTATCAAAAGGCAGCGGAGTACTACGAAAAGTTGCTCCAGCTGGCACCGAACGCAGCCGAGATATACAGCAATTTAGGCCTTGCGCGGTACTTTCAGAAAAAGATCGAGCCGGCGGAAAAAGCCTTTGAGGAAGCACTTCGTCGGAACTCCAACTTGTTCGTCCCTAACTTCTTCCTCGGTCGCCTTTATTTTGAGACCGGGCGGTACCAAAGGGCATTACCTTTGCTGCAAAATGCCTTAGAGCTCCAACCACAGCAAGAAGCTGTACGCCGGTTTATAGCCGCGGTCCTGGTGGGGCTCAACCGCTTTGACGAAGCTATTGCCCAGTACAAGGAACTCCTCAAGGAGAATCCAGAAGACGTAGAATCCCTTTACAGCCTCGGACTTGTTTACCTCGACCTCGGACAGAAGGCGTTCGACCAGCTTGCCAACTTCAAGGATTCGGGTTTCGTCCCACTAGTGACTGCCGAATTCTATGCTGACAGACCAGAATGGCAAACCGTGACCATTAGAAACTATCGCCAGGCAGTGATCGCTTCACCCAAGGTTCCGGGGCTGAGAATTGCCCTTGGTATGTTCTTGTTGAAAGTTGAAGATCGGGATGCTGCAAAACAGGCTTTTGAGGGAGAGTTACAGCTGGATCCCTTTAGCTACGAAGCCCGTTTCGGAATTTCTGTTTTCCACCTGTTCAAAGGAGATATCCGAGCGGCGTTGCGCGAACTGAACGAAGCCGTTAATATCCGGCCCCAGTTTTTTGATCCGCTGCCGGCGTTGCCGGTTAACTTTGTATCTCAGCAGCCGCCAGGTGACTACCTGCATTTAGAACAAGAAGCGAAACAAGGAAGCTTCGGGGCTGCCTATTTGTTGACTGAGCTATCCGCCCATCTGGGCCGACGAGAGCACACCGTTTGGTGGCGCTCATTAGCCGAGAAGCGACGAGATAAATTGATTCATGACTACCATTCGTCAACAAGAATGCCCGGAGAGTTGCCTGAACATAATAGGCCTTCATTAGGTTTGCAGTACATTCGTGAGAAGCGCTACGAGGATGGACTTCGCATGCTTCTTCCCCCGGGAGCGGGCGTTATGACCAATTCCGAAATCAGGACCGCCCTGATGCGAACACTTTTCCGGTTGGAGCGCTTTGAAAACTTGATCGATTTGCTAGAAGGCGTGAAGCTGAGTGATGATCCCGAAGTATTCTATGTTTTAGGTGCCAGTTATAAGAAGCTAGCCTTGCAGACGCTGGAGAAAATCGTTGAACTCAATCCTGAATCGGTAAGAGCTCACCAGCTGCTGGGTGACGCTCTATTTGTTCAAGAGTTGTTTCAACAGGCTGCCAACGAGTATGAAACGGCGGCAAAGATCGCACCAGGGAATCCGGCACTTCTCTTTTCCCTGGGTAATGCCTATTTTGAGCAGTTGGAGTTTGAACGTAGCACCGAGGTTTACCAACGCGTTCTCGAGCTCGATCCTTTCCATGCTGAAGCCCACTTGATGCAGGGGTCCTGCCTTTTACGGCTTGGTCGTCCACAAAGGGCCATCCCACTACTTCGCAGGGCCCTGGAATTGCACCCCGAACTCGTTGGCGCCCACGTTCCACTGGGGAGGGCTTTGGCAATGTTGGATCGAACCGAAGAGGCGATTGAGCATTTGGAACTGGGCGCCGACACCGATACTGACGGTAGTATCCACTATCAGCTTTTCAGTCTTTATCGAAAGTTGGGAGAAAAAGAAAAAGCCAAAAGCGCTCTACACACTTCTCAGAAATTACGAAGTGCAAGCGAAAGGCAACGGGTGTTGCTTAAGGACACGCCCCAAAAATGATACCGGCTAACGTAAAAGTGAACCCACCCCAATCAGAGCTCCCCTTGTCATTCCGAAGATCTTCCCTGCCAAAGAAGAAAAGGTTTATTATAGGGTTTCCGATTAGTAAGTCCTCTTCCTTCGACAATAGTAATTAAGGCATTCGTGGCTACCTCCGTAACCGTGTCAATCTCACCGCTGGGCCAGCGAACTTCCAGTCGCTCGATTTGCTCAGCGTCGCCAACTCCAAAGTGGAGCCGAAAGTCATTATGGGATATGTAACTGCCGCCACTCCGAACTTCATCGATCTGTGCGGCTTTGCCTGCGATCACCAGCACACGTGCTCCAATCCCATTCTGATTCGACTTGCTACCCACAAGGCGAATGAGTACCGAATTCTCACATGTTCCACGATTGAAGAATAAACTGGGAATCTCGTTCATGTTACTGACTACGATCTCCACGCGTCCATCATTATCGAGATCGCCGAAGGCGACTCCGCGGCTCACATGGCGCTTGCGCATCCCTGGACCGGATTGCTGAGAAATGTCGTTGAATGTTCCATTGCCAAGGTTGTGATAAAGCAATTTCGATTGTTTATAGTGCTGACCGAGTATCTCCGCTTCCGGATAAACGTGCCCGTTGGCCGCGAAAATATCTTTCCAACCATCGTTGTCAAAATCTATAAAACCCGTGCCCCAGCCTAGAAAGCGAGTGTTTACCCCTAGTCGCACGCTATGCGTCACGTCCGTGAAGGACGACTCTCCATCATTTCGATAAAAAGTGAAGTAGTCTTCAGAGAAATTTGTGACGAAAATATCCAGTAATCCATCGTTATCAAAATCGGCTGCCGTAGCCCCCATGCCTGCCTGTGCTCTTCCCTCCTCATTGAAGGCAGCTCCAGCATAAGCACCTTCTTCAGCAAAAGTTCCATTCTTTTGATTGATATAAAGAAGGTTGGCTGTAGAATCACATGCTACATAAATGTCTGGCCACTGATCATTGTTAAAGTCTGCCACCAATGGAGAGAACGCATAGTTCTCGGTCGGTTCTGAGATCCCAGCAGAGACCGAAACATCGGTAAAAGTACCATTGCCATTGTTGCGATAAAGAAGGTTGGTTTCTCCGGGCAAGCCGCCGGGTCCACACATTACTGGCATGCCTTTCCATTGGCAGAAGCGGTTTTCTCCTGGCTCGGGAATCGTTTTAATGTCGAATTTGAGATAATTCGCTACGAAGAGATCGAGGTCCCCATCCCTGTCGAAGTCCAGAAAAGCGCAACCTGTGCTCCAACGCTCTACGCTTGCACCTAACCCCGCTACTTGCGTAACATCCTCAAAGATCCCGTCACCGCGGTTGCGATACAGAATATTGGTTCCGAAAAAAGTGACAAACAGATCGTCGAACCCATCATTGTCCCAATCTCCGACACAAACACCTTGCCCCCAACCAGTACGGCTGAGACCCGCCGGTATTGTCACATCAGTGAAAGTTCCTTCGCCATTATTGCGATACAGTTGACTGGTTGGTTTCTCGCGGTTGTTCGAAAATCCTTCCAACCTCCACCCGTTGACCAGAAAAATGTCCAACCAGCCATCATTATTAAAATCAAATATCGCTACACCATTTCCTGTGGTTTCAATGATGTACTTCTTGTGGCTTGGGTGTCCATAAACATTCTGCGCCAGGAGCCCAGCCTCCCGCGCCACATCGTAGAAATCAGGAGACACTAAAACTGTCTTGCTGTTCGCAGCATTTAGGTTCTGATTTTCAGAAAGAACAAGCCTTGGAAAAAGCCCCCCCAAAAGAAGGCTGGACATAGCCAACAGAAGCCCAAAGTGCCACCCAAACCTCGAATTCCGCGCCATAGTGACCTCATCTCGGAGCTTGGCCTTGAGCATCCACCGATCCCGGTAGCTGTGGATTCTGCGGAAGTTCTTCTGGGTTGCGATTCGGTAAGATCTCTTCATGGCGGTTCCTCCTTTTGAAAGTTCTTAAGCCAACCGATTCTTTCGAGTCGGCCGGACGAACCGCCTTCTCAACCTTCAACTAACTTCGGGACAGCCTCTATCCTGATTGGGTGAGCCCTTTTTCGAAAAATCTAACATCTCATACTGGATAAAGCATTGGTGTCACAATGTATCCATCTCGAAAACTCCGACATCGACGTTCACTAGTGCACTGTCCGGAAAGTTCACGCCGCGAACTTTCCGGACAGGACACTAGCGTTCCTGAGTACCAGCGTTAGCTTCTAATATTTTCTGTATTTTCTTGAGAGAAGGATTGTCCGAGTCTAGTTCGAGCGCACGTCTAATAACATCCAGTGCTTTCTTAAATTTACCCTGGTGTCCATAAGCAAGGGCAAGTCCCTCATGAGCTGCTGGATTTTGAGGATCTAGTTCTGTCAGAGCATTAAATCGCTCTACAGCAGTTTTGAAGTCTCTCTCTTGCAAAGCTTTTTCACCTGAAGTGCGTAAAATGAATTGCTGGACCTCATTTTTTGTTGAGCTAAAACCTGGATCCAATTCGGCTGCTCTTTCTGCTTCAGCCAAAGCCTGTTTCTCGTCTAGCATTCCTGCATAGGCGCGGGCCAAGTTATCGTGCAAGGTAGCATCCTCAGGATAATGATTTAAAAGTCTTTCCAGCCCTTGGATAGCGGTTTCAAAATCGTGATTGTTAAGTGACTCAAGCACTTTCTTCTCTAGGTCCTCAAACTCCTCTTGCTTAAGCAAAACTCTGTGGAGATGCTCGGCTGCTTGCATTTTGATCATCACCTTAAAAGGCATGTAGCCCTTAAGCTGAGCCTGAACCATATAGCTACCTGGCTGTAGACCCCTGAATTCGACTCGTCCCTCTGTATCCGACTTTCGGTAATTCGCTTCTCCCTCTTTTTCATCCTCAGCATCCAGAAATATAAGCTGAGTCTCGACACTCTCTAAGGGATCTCCCTCCTTATCAACGAAAGTACAAACCAACGGGTGAGAGGCAACCCGGAAACCAAGCAAAAAAACAGACAGGATAGTCAGGCTGCTGGCCTTTCCCAGTGCTCTTAACATAGTGTTTCGCTCTCGGTCGCCGCAGAACGCATCAATGCTCCTTGCAAAAATATTCAATCCGGTAAATTTGTACCATATTCTGAAGTGTATGTCTTCAGGACAAATGGGACAAAGTGGCCCGGAGCTCTTGTCAATAGATGATTAGGCCAAAATCCTCTCGACGACGTTGCCGTGCACGTCTGTAAGCCGGAAGTCGCGGCCCTGGAACTTGAAGGTGAGGCTGGTGTGGTCGATTCCCAGGCTGTGGAGGATGGTGGCATTCAAGTCGTGCACATGGACCGGGTCCCTGGTGATGTTGTAGCAGAAGTCGTCGGTTTCTCCATAGATGGTGCCGGGCTTGATTCCGCCACCTGCCATCCACATGGTGAAGCACCGGGGATGGTGGTCGCGACCATAGTTGTCGCCCGTCAAACGGCCCTGACAGTAGACAGTCCTTCCGAATTCTCCGCCCCAGATCACGAGGGTGTCCTCCAGAAGTCCGCGTTGCTTCAGATCCTTGATCAGGGCCGCCGTGGCCTGGTCGGTGTCGCGGCACTGCGCGGTGATTTGCTGGGGCAGGAAAAAGTGCTGGTCCCATCCCCGGTGAAACAGTTGAATAAAGCGCACTCCCCGTTCAACCAGGCGCCGAGCCAGCAGGCAATTTGCAGCATAAGTTCCAGGTGTTCTCGAGTCGGAACCATACAGGTCGAAAATATGAGCGGGCTCCTCGGAGATGTCGGTCAGCTCAGGAACGGAAGCTTGCATGCGGTACGCCAGTTCGTATTGAGCGATACGAGTGGCGATCTCGGGATCCCCGAAGTCGTCCAGCTTCAGCTGATTGAGTTCAGCCAGATCGTCGAGCATGCGGCGTCGCGTTTTGGGGCTGACTCCCGGTGGGTTCGACAGGTGGAGAACCGGGTCTCCAACCGATCGGAACTTTACACCCTGATACCTGGTGGGCAGGAAACCACTGCCCCATAATCGGTCGTAAAGAGGTTGCCCGACTCTTCCACTACCCTGCGACACCATGACAACGAAAGCAGGGAGATCCTGGTTTTCTTGTCCCAGTCCGTAGGACAGCCACGACCCAATGCTGGGCCGGCCGGCCAACGGGTCGCCTGTCTGGAAGAAGGTAATGGCCGGGTCGTGGTTGATCGCTTCCGTATACATGGACTTGATGAAACACAGGTCATCCACCACTTGCGCGGTGTGTGGCATCAGTTCGCTCACCCAGGCGCCAGACTCTCCAAACTGTGCAAATTTGAAGTTGGAGGGGGCGATGGGAAAGCGTTCCTGGGTGGACGTCATGGTGGTCAGCCGCTGTCCCATCCTCACGGAAGCTGGCAGGTCCACGCCGAAGAGTTCCCCGAGCTTCGGTTTATAGTCGAAAAGATCCATCTGGGAGGGAGCGCCGGACTGGAACAGAAAAATGACACGCCTGGCTCGGGGGGCGAAATGGGGAAGCTCGGGAAGCCCGCCTGTTCTGGCAAAGGCCTGCAGATCATCGCTCAGCAGAGAGGCGAGCGCTGCTCCGCCGATGCCGACACCCGTCCGTATAAAAAAGTGGCGACGGTTCATCATCACTTGCCGTTCCATGAGGGGATTCATCAGACTCACTCCTTGGTAACAGTCTCGTCCAGGTTCAGAATCAGATTGGCCACCGCCGTGTAGGCTGCCAGTTCGCTGGCTTCAAGTTCTCCGTCAGGAGGGGATTCCCCGAGACTGATCAGGTTGGATGCCGAGACTGGATCCTTGCGATATTCAGCCAAATGGCGATCCAGTCCGGCGCGCAGTATGGCCAATTCGCGTGGACCCGGCGTTCGGGCCGTGGCCAGGCGGAATCCCAGACGGATTCGCTCCGCGGCATCATCAGGGCCTTCGCTCATCATTCGCTGCGCGAGGACCCGGGCAGCCTCTACGAAAGTGACATCGTTCATGAGAGTCAAGGCCTGCAGCGGCGTGTTGGTTCGCGTCTCAGGGACCACACACGTCTCGCGAGCGGAAGCATCAAAAGTGGCCATCACTGGCGGTGGAATGGTTCGTTTCCAGAACGTGTACAGGCTGCGCCGATACAGATCCTGACCCGAGTCCTGCGTATAACCTTCCAGGTCGGACAGCTCTTTCCATAATCCGGCCGGCTGGTAGGGCCGAACCGAAGGGCCCCCAAGCTTCTCGACCAAAAGCCCGCTCACGGCGAGTGCCTGGTCTCGGATGACCCCGGCCGAGAGTCGAAGGCGAGGTCCACGAGCCAACAAACGATTCTCCGGATCCGTCTTGAGCAGCTCCGGGGTGAGTCTGGAGGACTGCCGATAGGCGGCACTCATCACGATTGCCCTTTGCAGGGCCTTGATATCCCAGCCAGTGCGGACGAACTCGGCGGCCAGCCAGTCCAGGAGCCGGGGATGGGTTGGCGGTTCACCTCTCGAACCGAAGTTCTCCGTTGACCTGACCAGACCTGCACCAAAGTACATCTGCCAGAAGCGATTCACGGTTACCCGCGCTGTCAGTGGATTGGATGCATCTACCAGCCACCGGGCCAGGCCCAGTCGATCGTTTTTCTGTCCGGATGGCAGGGGAGGAAGAATCGCCGGAACATTGGCATCGACTTTTGCCCCCGGATTGTCGTACTGTCCCCGCTCCAGGATGAAGGTATCCCTTGGCGTCGCTCTCTCCGCCATGACCATAGTAGTGGGGATGCTTTCTACGAACTGGTCCCGTTCGTGCTGCCAGCAGATAAGATCCTGCCAGGTCTGTTGGAGCGAAGCAGGGGCATGGCGTTCCAGAAAACATCGGCGCAGCTTGGTCAGCTGCCGCGGGCTTCGGCCTGCTCGTGGGATGGCTGCAATTTCATCAATGGAGTTGGGCGTGGCCAGGACCGCTGCCTCTTCGGCCGTGAGGGCAACGCCGTAGACTTCGACCTCATCGATATACCCGTGGAAACGACTCTGGGCGCCCCCACGCGCGCCAATCCGCAAGGGCTCATCAGCGTTGAAGGGCTGGTTCAGGGCATCCAGCAGCACTTCCAGCTTCTCCGCTTGACCGTCGACGTAGATGGTCACACCGGAAGCTACTCGAGAGCCATCGCAGGTTACCAGAACGTGATGCCACCGCCCCGCAGTCAGGCTCCTTACCGTTTCCACCCGGATGGCATCATCCAGCCGTCTGGCCGAGAGACTCAGCTGGATCTTTCCTTCTTGAATCGCAAGACTGTAACCGAGCGATTCATCGGTATCATCCATTCTTGACAGGATGGTGCCGTCCGAGACGTCGCTGAAATAGACCCATGCTCCCAGTGAAAACTTGTCCATAAAACCGAAGTCGCCGGTGTCGCCGGCATCGATGAAGCGTCGGCCGTCGAAGCTGGCAGCCTTTCCGAATCGGCCCCGGACGAAGACAGCTTCGCCCTCCTGAACCTGTGCGTTCGGGGAGTCGGTGCTTTCTTCTCTGAACACACCCTGGATGTCCCCGTCCAGTGGATAACGTACTACCAGGCCGCGGGTAATCGTCCAGTCGACGGGGGGGGCCTTTTGGAGAGACTTCTCCCACTTCGCCTGGGCAGCCGCTATGTTCGGGCGCAGGTCTGCGAAGCGCTTTGTGGCAGCGGCTACCTTCTGCTCCAGTTGTCGCAGCCGAATCTGTTGCTCGGGAGTCGGAGCTTTGATCATAGGGGGAGAGTTGCCGTGTTTGTTGGCTTTCCCCTTCTCGGGTACGTTGTTGAAGAAAGCGAAAAACTGATAGAACTCCTTCTGTGTGACCGGGTCATATTTGTGGTCGTGACAGCGAGCGCAACCCATCGTGAGGCCAAGCCACACCGTGGAGGTAGTGTTCACCCGATCGATCACGTATTCAACGGCATACTCCTCCGGGATCACTCCGCCTTCCCCGTTGGCCCTGTGGTTTCGATTGAAGCCGGTGGCAATCTTCTGATCGAGGGTGGCGTTGGGCAGCATGTCACCCGCGATCTGCTCGACCGTGAACTGGTCGAAGGGCATGTTCTCGTTCAAGGCGGCGATTACCCAGTCACGCCATCTCCACATGTACCGCTCGCCGTCGCTCTGATAACCGTTGCTGTCCGCGTAGCGAGCTGCTTCTAGCCAGGGCCAGGCCATGCGCTCCCCGTAGCGGGGTGACGCCAGCAGCCGTTCGACCTGCTTCTCGTAGGCATCAGGCGACTGATCATTCAGGAAGGCATCGACTTCTGAAGGCGTGGGTGGGAGACCCGTCAGGTCGAGGGTGACACGCCGAATCAGGGTTGCCCTGTCCGCCTCCGGTGATGGTTTCAACCCTTCTCGCTGCAGGCGCGCGAGAATGAAATAATCGATCCCGTTGCGGGGCCAATCCGTGGCTCTGACTGGCGGCAGCTGCGGCTGCTGCAGGGGAGAAAAGGCCCAATGCTGACGCCATTTCGCCCCTTGTTCGATCCAGCTACGGATGAGATCGATCTGGTCCCGAGTCAGCTCCTTGCCGGACCAGGAAGGAGGCATACGCTGAGCCTCGGTGTCGGCGCTGATGCGCCGCAGGAGTCGGCTTTCGCCTGGATTCTCAGGTGCGACCACCCGATAGCCGCCGCGGTCGGCAAAGATTCCTTCCCGAGTATCCAGCCTCAAGTTTACCTGGCGCTGTCGCTCATCGGGGCCATGGCAAGTGAAACAGTTATCCGACAGGATCGGCCGAATGTCGCGGTTGAACTCAACACGCGGCAAGTCTGTGTCCTGGCCCGGCAGTGGATTTACTGCTGAGAGCAGCGACCAGACCAGACAGAACAGGAAACGGTCCAGTCGTGCTTTTCTCTCCATTCCGGTCATTATACTGTCTGTCTCATCACCATGAACCCTTATTCCCGCTAGTGGGAAGTGGGTGCTGCTTCCATTCCCGGGTGGACCCCGATCGGGAGCCCAGCCCACCATCCCCGCTGCTTCACCATGTGGAACCACTATCTTTTCAGTCAAGGGCTGCCGCCCCAGGTCAAGGTTCTCCGTTTTGTGCCAGTAGGAGTCAACTTTTCGACAGGACGAACAGAACGGTAGAGCGTCAGCTTACCGTTGGGGAAACGGCGCTTACACCTTGCCGTTCTGTGGTCGTGGCGCCAAAAAACTTTCAGCACCAGAGTCCAACGCTCGTCGGTCTGAGGAGAAGCCTCGTCTAGCTCCAGGGAAAGGGACTGTTGGAGACGGGATGAAGTTTGCCCGCGGCATAACGGGCGAAACGGAAGGGCTCTAAAAGCTCGCTTCGCGTGCCCAGAATCTCGGAAGCGACCAGCTTGCCCAGGCCCAGCATCTTGTAGCCGTGATTGGAATCGGCAATCAGATAGCAGTTCTCTCGAAACACGTCGAAGACGGGGAAGCTGTCGGGAGTAAAGGCCCCCAGCCCTCCACTGGGCTCATCTTTGTAGAAAAGGTGGGTTCCCTCGAAGCGCTTCTGGCAGAAAGCCAGAGCTGAACACCACATCCGAGCGAAATCTTGCCCGACCACAAAGTCGGGCGACTCGGGGCCATAGGGATCGACTCTGACTTGGTCCGGGTCGGTCTCAACCCGATAAGGCATGGCCCCGCCTTGAATGCCCTCAAAATGAAAGTCGGGTTTGTAGTAGATTCCCCAGCCCTCGTCTCGAATCAACGTGCCCTCGAAGTCGTAGAGCGGTTGATCACAATCGAAGTGGATGACCGGGGGCATCCGGCCGTCGTTCGTCTTCTGAAGCGCGGGGTCGACTCCCAGTGTCCCTTCCTGTAGACACCAGTAGGTCCACATCTTCACCCCGGAATGCATCCTTCCGTTGGCTTTTATGCTGATCGTCCCGGGTAGCTCCAGCATTTCCCAGACGGATTTTACCCAGGGCCCGACTCCCACGATCACATAATCGGTGTGGATCGTTCCCCGGCTGGTCTCGACCGCCGAAATCGACTCTCCCGAGAACTGAAAACCCGTGACCTCTACGCCCGAGAGAATCTGGACGCCTTCCTTCTCCGCCTTGCGCGCCAGACCCTGCATGGAGGCCATGTTATTCGCGTATCCACCGTTTTTTTCGTGCAGGATCGAAGTCGTCCCTTTCGCCTGCCAGTCGTGGAGAATGCTCCTCATGTAGTCCCGGCAGTCAGCCTCGCCCTCGATGAACTCCGAGGGGTAACCGATCATCTGCTGCTGCTCGTAAATGGTGGCCACGTCGGCATGCATCGCTTCGGGACTGATCTGCAAATACCCGACGGAATGGTAACTGTAGGCCTCCGGGTCGCTTTCCCAGACCTCCACACTGTGGGCCATCAGTTCCCGCATGGCCGGCTGGAAGTAGTTGTTGCGAATCACGCCGCAGGCGATGCCCGAAGCACCGGCACCGATTCCGCTCTTATCAACGACCAGGATTTCAGAGCCCGTGCCTTTTCGACGTGCCTTCAAGTCGAGGGCCAGGTGGTAGGCCGTGCTCAAACCATGCACCCCGGCGCCAATCACTAAATACCTGGCAGAAGGGGGAAGATTCATAAGCAATGACTGTAGGGGCCGGTCTTGTGCTGCCGGAGAGGGTCGCCCCTACGTATTTCCTTACAAGCGGAACCCGTCATTCAGAACTTCTTGTAAACCTTCTTGAGTTGCACGAGGGGGTGTCTGCTCGACATCTGGAATTTGATCAGCAGTTCGCGGGCGATCATGTCCCGCTCCTGTTGTGTTTCCGGCAATTCAATGTCCTCAGGGACAATGACCCAGCCGTTGATATTTCGGTCGAAGACTGCCGGCACACCCTCTTCATAACCCATATGCACGTCTTCCAGCCAGTTGAGATCCTCCCACTCCATCCTCTGAATGTAGTCCTTCAGGAGGGGTGTGAGCAGCGAGTAATCGGGCAAAAGATTGACGTCATAGCGATAACCGATATGTTGTCCGATTTCTTTTTCACGCTGGCTGTCGATCCCATCAGATTCCAGGTAGTAATCGACATCCTTCTGCTGGTCAGAGCCGGTTCTAGAGCCCATTCTTGCCCCCTTGCCCCACGATGTAGTCTGTCCCAGCCAGAGGTAGGCGAGCCATGGCCGAGGCTTCGGTGGTCAGGGCTGCCAGATCCTCCGGTTCCAGCGAATGGATGTTTGTCTTGCCACAGGCCCGAGCCAGCATCTGGCATTCCATGGTGAGCGTGTGCAGAAAATTGTACACGCGGAGGGCGGCTTCATCTGGATTCAGACGCTTGCGCAGCTCCGGGTCCTGGGTGGTCACTCCTACCGGGCAGAGCCCGGTGTGGCAGTGATAGCAATAGCCGGCAGGAACTCCGACCGTGCCTTCGTAGTCTGCCTCCGGAATGTCCTTGTTGCAATTGAGGGCCACCAGGGCGGCAGTTCCAATAGCTATCGCATCGGCACCCAGAGCCAGAGCCTTCGCCACATCGCCTCCATTGCGAATGCCTCCAGCATAGACCAGTGAGATATCGCCGGTCTTTCCCACGTCGTCGAGAGCCCGGCGAGCTTCCCGGACAGCTGCAATTCCGGGAATACCTGTTTCCTCGGTAGCCAGATGAGGACCAGCTCCCGTGGAGCCCTCCATCCCGTCCAGAAAAATACTGTCCGGTCCCGTTTTAGCGGCCATGCGAATGTCGTCGTACACTCGGGCGGCCCCCAGCTTCAGCTGAATCGGAACCTCCCCGTTGGTCGCTTGGCGAATCTCCTCTACTTTCAGCGACAGGTCATCCGGCCCCAGCCAGTCGGGGTGCCGGGCGGCCGAGCGTTGATCGATGCCGGCGGGAAGGGACCGCATCTCCGCCACCTGATCGGTGACCTTCTGGCCCATAAGGTGCCCACCCAGTCCCACCTTGCAACCCTGGCCGATGAAAAACTCGACGCCGTCGGCGATTTGAAGATGGTGTGGGTTGAACCCATAGCGGGATTGAATCAACTGGTAAAGCCATTTGTCAGAGTAACGGCGTTCGTCCGGTAGCATCCCTCCCTCACCGGAGCAGGTTGCCGTTCCGGCCATGGTGGCTCCTCGCGCCAACGCCACTTTCGCCTCATAGGAAAGAGCTCCGAAGCTCATTCCCGAAATGTAAATCGGAATATCCAGAACCATGGGTCGTTTGGCCCTGGGGCCGAGAACCGTCTTCGTTTCGCACTTCTCCCGATATCCCTCGATGACAAAACGCGTCAGTGTGCCCGGCAGAAAGGTGAGGTCATCCCAGGTGGGGATCTTCTTGAAGATGGCCATGCCCCGCATGCGGTAGCGGCCCAGCTCTGCCTTGATGTGGATATCATCGATGACCCGGGGGGTAAAGAGAAAGTTCTGACCGAGCACATGTTGATTGCGTCTCTGTCCGGTCGATTCCGGGCCCTCACGGGCGGACTTCTTTTCTTCCTGGGCTGCCATGAACCTTCCTTTCCTCGACTCCCTATCCTGACCAGCCCATCACGAAGTCCTGGGCGGGCCTCGAGATCGCTGGGTGGAAGCTCTCCGAATGGTTATAGAACAATCTTCTTCTCCGCCGGCTCCAGGTTGTCGTAGTTCCAGAGCTGTTTGCCGGCAACGATCTTGTGGAGATTGGCTACTCCGTTTGGCGCTTCGAGTCCATAAAGGGCCAGTTTTCGTTCCAGCCAGGTCGCTTCGAGTTCCGTCATCTCAGCAGGTACTGCATCCGTCCCCAGCGACACGATTTTCCCGCCCACGTAAATGGTTCCGTCGTACATGGAGTCCCCCAGATCAGCCCCGACGTCGCCCAGAATGATGATGCGCCCGCGCTGCATCATGAAGCCGCTAAGAATCCCGCTGCGCCCGCCGACAATGATGGTTCCACCCTTCATGCTGATGCCTGTTCGGGAGCCGGCATCTCTCCGGCAAACCAGGTCGCCGCCCCGTATTGCCGCCCCGAATAGAGACCCGGAGTTTTTCTCAACGACTACCGTCCCGGAAAGCATGTTTTCGCCGCAGGACCACCCTACCCGGCCCTTAATGGTTACATTGGGTCCGTCGATCAAGCCTGCCGCGAAGTAGCCCAGGGAGCCTTCGAATTCCAGTTTGAGGCGATTCAGGATGGCAACGCCCAGAGAGTGTTTAGCATTGGGATTCTGAACAGCGATGTAGCCATAGCCCTGCTCCATCAGCTCGCGAATTCTAAGTCCAATCTCTCTCGAAGTCATTTGAGCAGCATCGAACCTGGCCTGCTTCTCGAAGTCCACTTCGTAGGCGCTGGGGTCAACTAGGTTCTCTTCTTCCTGGGCCGAGAAGAAGACACGGTGAGTTCTCCCCGCAAGCTTCTCTTCGTGAAGCCCCAGATCGTCGGATTCATCCGTTTTGTTCAACTGTGCCAAACTCTCACCTCTCCGGCGTATGGATCACAAGTATCAATCTCATGGGGGAAAATACTGCGAATGGCCACCTCTTCAGAGGCCATGGCAATGCAATCTTCTCCCTCGTAAAGTACCATCGGCTTCGCCGCCATGACATCCTTGGCCATGCCCAGACTGTCGGCAGTGGCGACCAGGTAGGTAAAGACGCCGTCCAGTTCCTTCACAGAATCGTGTAGAACCTCTTGCAGCTCGTCTCCAGCCTCCAAGCGGTGGGCTATGTAAACGGCGATGAGTTCCGAGTCGCAGTCGGAGACAAAACGACGGCCCAGCCGCTCGAGCTGCCGGCGCTTACTCCAATAATTGGTCAGTTGTCCATTGTGAACAACCGAGATGTCGCTGAAGGGGTAGGCCCAAAAGGGGTGTGCTGAGCAGATGTCCACGTCCGATTCCGTAGCCATGCGGACGTGTCCGATGGCATGCGTTCCAGTGAAGCTGTCAAGGGAGTAGCGGGTGGCCACGCTGCCGGCATCCCCGAGGTCCTTGATCAATTCCAGGGACCGGCCCAGAGACAGGATTTCAGCCCCCTCCACATCCTCTATGAAGGCACAGAGGCGGCCCAGGTCGCCCTCATATCTGATGCGATAGCCGAAAGCGTATTCGGTCGGCTGATGGGCCTGGACGATCTCCCCGCCCATGGAGGCGATGCGCTCGTCAACTTCAGCCTGGCGCTGAGCGATTCTCTGGCGGATCTCAGAGCCTTCGCTCAAATCCTCCTGCTCGGCCAGTTTGAAGCGGACCACCAGCTCCTCCGGTTCGGGAGCCCCATACACGGCAAACCCCGCCGAATCAGGTCCTCTGTGCTTCATGGACTGGAGCATGAGGGTCAGTTCGTTCCCGATTTCCCCAGCCGTGTTCTTGTGAATAATTCCGGCGAGGCCACACATAATCCCCTCAATTCTACGGCAGACAATCCCAGTAGCGGTCGAAATCCCACTCCGTCACCGTTGAGAGAAACCGTTCCCACTCGTCACGCTTGTAGTGCATGTAGACAGAATACATGTCGCCGGGAAGGGCGGACTTGATCACTTCGTCCTCCGCCAGCTTTCCCAGCGCTTCGCCCAGTGACAGGGGAAGTTTGCTGACCTGCTTTCCCGCTTCAATCGCCTCGTAAATGTTACGCTGCTCAGGTTCACCCGGATCAAGCTTGCGCCGTAAACCGTCGTCGAAGGCTTTCAGAAGTCCCGCCGCCAGCAGGTAAGGGTTCACCATGGAGTCCACAGCCCGGTACTCCAGCCGCCCGGGTCCCGAAACCCGCAGTCCGCAGGTGCGGTTCTGAAAACCCCAGTCCGCAAAGACAGGAGCCCAGAAGCCGGTGTCCCAGAGCCTTCGATAGGAGTTCACCGTCGAACAACCGATGGCTGTCAAGGCCGGCAGGTGTTCCAAAATGCCTCCGATACAGTGTAAACTACCCTCTGCAGGCATTCTCTCCCCGGGGGCTGGCTCGAACGCGTTTTCGCCGCCCCTGCGATGAAGGAACGATCCTTCCATCCCCGGGAGCTCTTGGTTACCCAGGGAACATAGGACATCCTCGCCTCCGCGCCATAAGGAGAGATTGTGGTGACATCCGTTGGCGGAGACGCCCATGAAAGGCTTGCACATGAAGCAGGCAATGAGATCATGCTCACGGCCTACCTGTGCGCAGATCTGTCGGTAGGTGGTCAGACGATCGCAGGTGCGCAGGGCGTCGTCGAAGGTGAAGTTCAGTTCCAGTTGACCCGGGGCATCTTCGTGATCACCCTGGATCATGTCCAGACCCATGGCCCGGGCATACTCGATTACCTTCATCACGACTGGTCTCAAGGACTCAAACTGGTCGATGTGGTAGCAATACGGTTTGCTGAAACCGCCCACGGGCTTGCCGTCCGGGCCCTTCTTCAACCACATCATTTCGGGCTCGGCACCGTGGCGCAGGTGGAGACCGTCATGATCGCTGTGGAACTCCCCGTGGATTCGTCTCAGGTTGCCTCGGCAATCTGAAGTCAGAAAGGCGCCGGGGTCGACCTCTTCCTCCCGATTCCGAAACAGCGTGCAAAAGACGCGGCCAATCCGATGGTCCCAGGGAAGCTGGACAAAAGTCTCGGGATCCGGAATCCCGACCAGTTCCCAGGCCTCAGGGCCGTAGCCGATATAATTGTCCAGCCGATCCATGAATAGATTGGCCGTTGCTCCATAGACGAGTTGGAACCCTCGCCGGGCAATGGTTTCCCAATGATCCGCCGGAACACCTTTGCCTACGATTCGACCCGTAACGGACACGAACTGGTAGTAGAGATAGTCGATACCCAGTTGGTCGATCTGCCGGCGAACTTCTTTCACGAGTTCGGCGCGGCCATCCGCTTCTACATAGGCTTCCAAATCTGACACGATTCCCTTTTTTTCTTGGTGCAGCGAGAGGGCTGCTCAGTCCCGGGTCAAGATCTCTGGTCCGTTCCACTGTCCACAGGAAGTCTGGTTTCGGGAACACAAATCGATCAGGCTGATCTGCTTCTGAGTACGCCAACTCAGAACAGCCAGTATCCGAGCTGAGACGAGATTCTATCCCTCGGAAAAAGGGGGGTCAAGATTGGCAGCGGGAGGTTGTTTAGCCGATTGGCCGTCGTTTCCGTAGGGCACGCCAATCTGGCGCTCCGAACGTGACTGGCTGGCAACACTGACCGGGGAATAGATACGACATACCCGATCCGTTCAGTTCGGCCACGGTTGATAACCGTGCCCTACGCCTGCTTAGCCAGTTGGTCGCTTTTGTAGGGCACGCCAATCTGGCGTGCCGAACGTGGCAGGCCTGCAGCACTGACCGGGAAATAAGATACACATGCCCGATCCGTTCAGTTCGGAACGGTTGATAACCGTTCCCTACATGCGATGTGTGGGTCGAGTGAGATTTGAGCAGCCCGCCTTCGGGTTCAAGTCAGTTGATTCAACCTTTCAACTCCGACGCTTCTTGGGTACCATTCTGGCAATGAGGCCGGCTGGGCGGTTGAGCGGGTTCGACGAGCAGACATCGGCTAAGGTGTTCCGGTTCTCTCCAGCCCATCGGCAAACGTTACCGGTTTTATGGAAGGAAGTACTAGGAAATCGATTGACTTATGAGTGAGACCAAGACGTGGGGTTCCGCTCCGTTCTGGGGTCTGGGCTATGACCCACCTTGAGCTTGGCTGTCTTCTTGGTCGAATGTTTCGTCATGTGGGAGTACTTGGTCCACTCCCCGTTGGCGTGTTCGATCCAGACGTAGTTGTTCTTGCACGGATCCCCACTCGAACTGTCTACCTGTTTGCTGAAGCCATCGACAATGAAGCGAATGTACCCGGCGGCGGCCGCTACAATCTTGTATGGCCTACCCCCACCCGTGCCACCCATGTCGATCCTGCCTACAGGCTTATGATCCTTGTGATCGTTGGTGACTTTGACGGTAGTCCCGTTTTCGTATGGAATTCGATAGACACCCTTCGACTTCGGTTGCGCAGCGGCGTCGGCCACGAGACAGAGAGTGACCACGCTTGCCATTAGAGCAGCGCTCAATCCCCTGGGGTATGGGTAGAACCAGCCACCTGTTCTTGCGATGAAAGTCTGTTTTCCCATCAGCTCTGTCATTGCTTCAGCTCTCTTGAGACCCATGGGTCCCGGTTTGGGTGCTTTTTGCACGCGTTGCAGCCTTGCCCGTGCTCTCGAATCGACCTGGAGTCTAAGGTGTTTAGGATGTCCAGCCATCCTTTCCGAATTCTAAATCCACGGTCACCCCGGTTCAACCTTCACCATCCGGCGAACTGCCTCGTTCACTACCTTTGGTGAGCAGACGGTTGTACTTTTTCATCACTTGCTTCAGCCGCTCGTGTGGAAGCCCGTACACCGTGTTTCCGTCTCTGCCCGTCATTGTTTCAGCAGCGACAATCGCATTGATAATGGTTTCTTCTGTCGCCTCAACAGTTGCCGAAAAGATTGGAGTGATACGGCTATTGGGAATCATCTGCAACGATACGACCTCCGACTGATTCGCGGCACACGCATTCGCCGTTGAGAAAGCTATGAAAATGTCACCGGATCCATTGCCGTCGATACCGCCGTTTCTTGCAACCCCCAGAGCCGCCCGCTTCACAACCCGCTTGAGCTGGTGCGGAAGCAGTGGTGCATCGGTCGCCACAACAATGATGATCGAGCCGCTGTCTTCATCTCCCCGCTCCGGTATCAAATCGGTCATTTCTCTTCCTACCGGCACGCCAGTAATGGTCAAATGGCTGCGGCCTCCATAGTTTGCCTGCACCAGCACTCCAACTGTGTACTCACCCCTTCCCTCATCCAGTATTCTTGATGATGTCCCGATTCCTCCTTTGAAGCGGTGTGCCACCATTCCGGTTCCTCCGCCAACACTTCCTTCCCCCACAGGACCTGTTTTCGCACCGTCCAATGCTTGAAAAACGTGTTCTGCCTGCACGTGAAAGCCGTTGATGTCATTTAGAAATCCATCGTATGTTTCCGCTACAACCGGGAGCGACCAGGGTTGAAAGGTTGTTCCACGACTGTGCTGCCACGCAATGACTGCATCGCGCACAGTTCCAACGCTGTGTGTGTTGGTGATCATGACGGGTCCTTCCAGAAATCCCGACTCTTCAACCCATGTGGTACCTGTCATTTCGCCATTGCCATTCAATGTAAACCAGGCAGCGAAGACGGGGTCGGTGGAGGTTCTTCCTCGGGGTACGATCGCAGTCACGCCCGTCCGCACGGGCCCTTTGCCGACGACAAGCTTGCCCTTTCCTGAGATCAGTGTGACATGAGCAACCTCGACGCCTTGCACATCAGTAATGGCGTTGAGTGGTCCCGGCGAGCCTTCAAATGGAATTCCCAAGTCACGTGCTCGGGGTTTTGCCTGAGGAAAAGAGGCTTGCACGGTCAAGAAAGAAACAAAGACAAGAGCGAAATGCGTCCGAAGGTTCAGCGCTGACATAGATCCTCCTCGGTGGATTCTTGGTGAAGCTGTTGTTGCGGTGGCCAAGTATACGGTTTGCTTGCCAAACTCACCGTGTAAGTTCACGTTCACGATGACCAGGGCTCGCTCCTTCTCTTCTGCTGCGCCGGGTGCCTCGACCGGTTCGCCGGGGTTCCTGAGAGCAGTTTAAGAATTCTCCCGTCGCTAATGCTCCGGGCTCCGTTCCAGTTTTGACTCGATGAACTGAACAGCCTGCCACTGCATCAAACTGAACAGGGCTGTGTTCGCCCTCTCTCGAACAGAAACCGGAGTGACCGACACAAGATGCTCGTTTTCAAGAGAATGAAGGTACTGCTGGTGTCTATTGGGCTGGTTCTGGTTAGCGGCGAATCCCGCGGCGCCCAGGAGGACCAGGTCATCCGGGCCGAGGTTGAGGCTGTCCTGGTCAATGTCCTGGTGACCGACCGGAATGGGCGGCCGATCACGGGCCTCAAACGCGAGAACTTCCGAATCTTCGAGGACAAAGTGGAGCAACAGATCGGTACGTTCTTTCCGGTAAACGCACCTTTCAGCGTTGTGCTCCTGCTCGACACCAGCTATAGCACCTACGGCAAGCTGGCTCCCATCCAGGACTCCGCTATCGAATTCGTGGAACAGATTCACCCCCAAGACGAGGTCATGGTGATCTCATTCGACGACGAGGTGTATCTGGAGACCGACTTCACGAGCAACAAAGACGCCGCCGCCCGGGCCATCAAGATGACCAGAACCGGACAGAGTACCAAGCTGTACGATTCCGTTTTTCTGGGAATGGATGAGCTCCGGCCACAACCTTACCGCAAAGTCATGGTCGTGTTTTCCGACGGAATTGACACCACCAGCTCGGATTCCTCGAGGGGGGAGACGATTCAGGTGGCAAAGGAGTCTGAAACCACCGTCTACTCCATCCAGTTCGACACCCGAAATCAGATGTTGATGCCCCGCCAAGCCCCCATTGGAACACCGGGCACAATCCCGGGGAGGACGCCCGTTCCCGTGGGAATCCAGACTCCCCTTCCCGGCCCCATCCCCGGTGGCAGGGGCCCTGGTCGCAGCCAGGTCGAAGCCGAGTATGGAAGAGGCCGAGCCTATCTCAAACAGTTAGCTTCAGTCACGGGTGGAGACCTCTACCAGGCCAGCCAGGATCTTCTCAATCTGAGTGCCATTTTTGCCCAAATCGCGGAGGAGATGCGCAGCCTCTACCGCATCAGCTACGTTTCCAGCAATTCCAGGCGGGACGGAAAATTCCGCAAGATCGCAGTCCGGGTTGATGTCCCCGACGCCCGCGTCCGAACTCGCAAAGGGTATGCGGCAGCCAAGAGTCATTGACGGAATGCAAGTGTCAGTTCGGACAATGATGCGACTATTTTTTCCTGCTCTTTAGCAAAGCCCCCAGAGCTTCAAACGGCCGGTGGGTCGAGGCCGGCTCTCTTCTCCGCTCCGGCTCTGCCTGCCCATAGGCGTCAGCAACCTCCTGCCGTGAGTGCTCGTTTTCATGACAATACATGCAAAGGAGCTCCCAGTTGCTGCCATCGGCGGGATTGTTGTTGTGGTTGTGGTCCTTGTGGTGAACCGTGAGCTGGCCCAGATTCTTGGCGCTGAACTCGCGCTCACACCGTGCACAGATCCAGGGAAGGATTTTCAGGGCCTTCGCCCGGTAGCCCTGTTCTCTTTCCCGCTTGTCCCGAATGTCAGCGGAAATTCGGTCTAGTCCGTCGCCATCCGATTGATTCTTCTTCGATGCCATATACGCGAGCTCTTGTGCTCGATGGAGCTTGGTCCGCTGCCCATAGTTGGGTCACGCATCCCGCCGGCGCGCAAGCCGATGATACCTCCGCGACCGTCATTCCTGCGAACTGAAACTCCAGAGTCCAAACTCATCATCCTTCTCTCAGCTTTCCTTCCATTGCGTTGAAGGCCGTATCGGTTTAGAATTTAGAGCCAATTAATCACATCACACATTTGAGGAAGTCACGCTGTCGATGGTCGGGCAAACCATCTCCCATTACCGCATTTCCGAAAAGATCGGGCGGGGTGGAATGGGTGAGGTCTACCGGGCCACGGACACCAGGCTGAACCGGGAAGTGGCCCTGAAGGTGCTGCCGGAAGCCTTTGCCGGTGACTCCCAGAGAATGGGTCGATTCAGCCGCGAGGCGCGGGTCCTGGCCTCTTTCAGTCACCCCAACATTGCCGCCATCCACGGGCTGGTGGAATCCGACGGCAGCCGCGAGGCGCGGGTCCTGGCCTCTTTCAGTCACCCCAACATTGCCGCCATCCACGGGCTGGTGGAATCCGACGGCAAGCGAGCACTGGTGATGGAACTGGTGGAAGGCGAAGGCCTCTCGGAGCGGATCGACCGGAGTCTGATTCCGCTGGAGGAAGCTCTTCCGATTGCGCTGCAGATTGCCGAAGCGCTGGAAGCCGCTCACGAGAAGGGGATCATCCACCGGGACCTGAAGCCTGCCAACATCAAGATCACCCCCGAAGGGAGGGTGAAAGTACTCGACTTTGGCCTGGCCAAAGCACTGGAAACGGACGAGGTCGCTGAGTCCGACGCAACTCCAGACCTGACAGTGACCTGGACGGAGGCGGGAGTGATTCTGGGAACGCCCCGCTACATGAGCCCCGAGCAGGCGCGGGGTAAGCCGGTGGACGAGCGGGCCGACATCTGGGCGTTTGGCTGTGTCCTGTTTGAAATGCTGACCGGACGAAAGACGTTTCAGGGAGAGTCGGTGTCGGACGTTCTGGCCTCGGTGCTCAAGACGGAGCCGGACTTGAATGGCATACCGGCAAACACCCATCCCAGGATTCGGGAGCTACTACGCCGCTGTCTCCAGAAGGATCTCCATAAACGTTTTCAAGCCATCGGCGACGTGCGCATCGAGATCGAGGAAGTACTGGCGGATCCTGCCGGAGTATTGCAGGCTCCCATGAGCGCCGTGACTCAGGTGGGTTGGCGGCAGGGCATTCTAGCAAGTCTGGCGATCTTGGTCCTGGGCGCCAGCATCGCCGGCATCACCGTCTGGCTTCTAAAGCCTCAGCCCCCTGAGGAACCGCGTCGCGTTGCCCGCTTTGACATGACTCCACCACTTTTGGTGATCAGGCCGTTGAGTGGCCCGGATGTTGCCATCTCACCGGACGGGACACGTATCGCCTATGTCGCTCACGTGGATACCGGGAGGCAGCTCTACCTGCGTGAAGTTGATCAGTTGGAGACCATTCCTATCCGTGGCACCCAAGGCAGACTCATTGCCAGCCCCTTCTTCTCGCCAGATGGCAGCGAGATCGGTTTTTATGACAATCCTGTTGGTGGACCGGGCTCTTTGATAAAGGTGCCTGTCCAGGGAGGGGTGCCAGTGAAGCTCAGTGGTGCAGTCCAGCCACTTTCAGGTGCAACCTGGCCAGTTTCAGGTGCCACCTGGGGAGCAGATGGGCGCATCATCTTCGGAACACAAGGAGCGGGGCTATTTCAGGTCCCGAAAACCGGAGGGGAGGCTCAGGTCTTGACCACCCCGGATCCCGAGAAAGGCGAGACAGAACACAGGTTCCCTAAGATCCTACCCGGTGGCAAGGCTGTCCTTTTTGCGATCACAACAAGGGGGGGAGGCTATCAAATTGCTGTGCTTGACCTGGAAACGTTTCAACATCACATCCTGGTTCCAGGTAGAAATTCTCATTACTCCACAACGGGACATATTGTCTATGGCCGAGAGGGAGCCTTGTGGGCGGTGCCCTTCGATCCGGCCAGGCTTGAAGTCACAGGCGATCCAGTCCCCGTGCTGGAGGAAGTGATCACCAAACCTAGTGGTGCGGTGAACTTCAGCCTGTCCAACGAGGGATCCCTCATCTATGTTCCTGGTCCCACCCAGGTGGCGGAGCGAGCACTGGTGTGGGTGGATCGAAATGGCAAAGAGGATCCCCTGGATACAGATCTACGGCCTTACGCCTTTCCCCGAGTCTCTCCCGATGGCAATCAGGTGGCTGTAACCGTATATGATCTGGACAACGTTGATGTGTGGATTCATGACTTGGAGCACGACATCGAAATCAGGCTTACCCGCGACGAGTCTATGGACGCCTTCCCTCTCTGGAGCCCCGATGGTCAGCAGGTCGTGTTTGCTTCCGACCGGGGCGGGGCACTCCCGAATTTGTACATGAAATCGGCTGACGGCACGGGCCAGGTCGAGGGTCTGCTGACGAGCACAGACTACCTGATTCCCAACGCCTGGTCGCCTGATGGCAAGCTGCTGGTCTTTGCTCAGATGTCACTCGATGAGTGGAACGATAACATCGGAGTCCTCTCAATGGACGGGGAACAACCCTCACGACGACTCCTCGATGAGGATTTTAATGAGTTGCACGCGGCCATCTCGCCCGATGGGCGCTGGGTTGCCTACGTATCCAATGAAACGGGGCAGGACGAGATCTACGTTCGGTCATTTCCAAACGTGGACGAAGGCAGGTGGCTGATCTCACACGACGGGGGACTCGCGCCCCTCTGGTCACCCGATGGAAAGGAGCTTTTTTATCGGAGCGGCAATAAGATGATGGTTAAGTCCGTCCAAACCGGGTCCACCTTCACTCACGGGATTCACAGAGTTCTATTCGAGGCAGAGTATATTTCTTGGGGCCCACGAGCCTATGACATTCACCCCGATGGTCAGCGGTTCTTGATGATCAAGGAAGCCCTGCAGACAGAGGAGGCCTCAGCACCCACGGAATTGATTCTGGTTCTCAACTGGTCTGAAGAACTCAAACGTCTCGTGCCGACGGACCGCTAGACGATTGGCAACAGCAAGTGCAGATTCTCACCATCGGCCATTCCTCCCGCAGCTTCGAGGAGTTCGCTCAGTTGCTTCAAGAACATCGAATTGAGCGACTCGTAGACGTTCGATCCTTCCCCACTTCGAAGAAATTTCCACACTTCAGCCAGCCTAATCTCATCAGCGCATTGCAAGGAATGGATATTCGCTATGACCACCTGAAGGCCCTGGGAGGCTATCGTAAATCGGACCTGAAAGACTCACCCAATCAGGGATGGGAGAGCCCCGGCTTTCGGGCCTATGCCGACCACATGCATACGGATGAGTTTCAGCAGGCTCTGGATGCCATGATAGAGATTGCTTCTGAAGCTAAGACCAGCATGATGTGTGCGGAAGCCGTGCCTCAGAGATGTCACCGTCAATTGATCGCTGACGCTCTCGTGGGTCTGAGAGAGATTTCAGTTGTTCATATCCTGACAGAGGGTCTGAAGGAGCACCGCCTGACCCGATTCGCAAGGGTCGAAGGTGGGAGGGTGGTCTATCCGAACCCTGCCTCCTCGGCCTCTTCCTGACTCCTGAACTGTGCTGCTCAGTGTAGTACCGGCACGCCGGGTCATGGTAGATCCGGCTGCTCACATTACCGTGGTAGACGGACCTCGTCCCAGAGGCTCCTGAAGAGGACTCCGTATTAGAGAGGATGGCTTGAAGAGGATCTTCTCATGGCGCATATTAACTTCTGAGAACTGTCGACAGATTGAGAATACGCGAGATGTCGAGGAACCAGCCAAACTACTGTTCGAACCCAGAATGCCCGGACCTCGAGGTGACAGGCCAGATCGCCGAGTACCGGCAAGGGATCTTAGGGTGTCCCAGGTGCAGTTCGACGCGCACGCGCATGGGTTGGGGTTTTCTTCTGCTGGTTCTCGGAACCACTGTGGTGCGTACCGCCGCCCCGGCGCAGCTGAGGCCAGGTGCGTTGCAGGGTCGACCGCTGGTTCCCGCCGGTGATCTCGTCGTCGATCGCGATAGCGGGCGACCGGCCGTCGGCGCGATGGCTATGAACATCATTCACAGCCCCGACGAGTCCGGCCCTGGGGGTGGCGGTCGTTACCTCGTTGCGGTGAACTCAGGTTTCGGGGTGGCCTTCGACGCCGACACCAACCGGGCCCAGCAATCGCTGCAGGTGATCGACCTCTCCCTTGAGCCACCGCAAGTCATCCAAAACGTCTACTTCCCGGCGCCTCAGAGCGCCTCTGTGGGTGCAGTCTTCGATCGTCGCCCGGATACCCAGGGTCTCTATCGGCTCTACGTCTCCGGCGGCGTCGAGAATCTCGTCTGGCGCTTTCGCTTCGATCCCCAGGCCGAGGACCCGATCCTCGAGACCTCACCGGGGCCTGACACTCTTGTCAGAGCATCCAGCATCTCGGTGGAAGGTTTCGCACGCCAGGCACCGTCGCCCCGCTACCACAACAACCGCGCGCCCGTTTATCCACTCGGCATCGATCTCTCCCCCGACGGCGAGACGCTGTACCTGGCCAACAACCTGGCGGACAATCTCGGTATCATCTCCGACTTGAGCGGGCTCCGTGAGCTGGAGCGAGTCGACCTGCGTCCCTCCCGGCGCGTCGACGCACAGCCCTATGACGTTGTGGTGGCGCCGCGGCCTGACGGGTACTACGTCTTTGTCAGCCTGTGGGCGACGGCAGAGGTCGTACGCGTGGACCCACAACATCTCTCGAAGCCGCCTGTCCGTATCCATGTCGCACGGCACCCCACCGCAATGGTGGTGTCGAGGGACGGCTCGAGGCTCTATGTCGTGAACTCGAACGCCGACGCAGTCTCGGTCATCGGCACAATTGCAGGCCAAGAGGTGGAGCGCATCCACACGGGTCTCGTCAAAGAGGGGGGCCTCGTCGGCGCAAGCCCCGAGGGTTTGGCGCTCAGCAGTGACGGCGCTCGGCTATACGCGGCCAACGCGCAGGCCGCGACGGTGGCGGTGATCGAGCTATCGAGACTCGCTCGCGGCCTTTCTGAGGAAGACGGCGCCGAGGGGGAAGAAGAACGCCGGAGCGAGGTCATCGGCTTCATTCCCACCGGCCTCTATCCCACCGCCCTGGCGGTGGCAGACGACCGGCTCTTCGTCGCCAACGGCAAGGGCACCGGCTTCGAGAATTCCTCCCAGGTGGTCTCCGAAAGCGGGCTGTTCCCCAACGCTCCCAACCAGCGCTACCCGGTCCGCGACAACCGACCTAGGGGCCAGGACATCAAGTCTCTGACCGCAGGCAACCTTTCGATCCTGCCCGAGCCCGCGGGCCCTGACCTCGCCGCCTACACACAAACCGCGATGCAGGCCAACGGTCTGCTCGGGGAGCAGAAGACCGCGCTCTTCGACGGTCCATCGCCGATTCGCCACGTCATCTACATCATCAAGGAGAACCGCACCTATGATCAGGTGTTCGGCGATCTAAAAGCTTCCGGTGATGGTACGATGGCCGATGGCGATCCGAGCCTGGCGATTTTTGGCGCAGGAGAAGCCGCGCGTCTGCTGGGGGGTGCAGCGCAGAACGTCACCCCGAACCACCGCCTCCTGGCGCTGCGCTTCGGACTGCTCGACCGCTTCTTTGTCAACGCCGAGGCCAGTCCGGACGGCCACAGCTGGTCGACAGCCGCCTTCTCGTCGGACTACATCGACAAGGCGTTTCGCTGGAGCTACTCGGCCCGCGGGCGCACCTACGACTTCGAGGGCTTCAATCGTCTGCCGTCACGCGCGCCCAGCGCGCCCGAACCGCCGATCCTGGCGCTGCCGGTGACGGCGCAGGACATCGCCGACTATCTGAAGCGCTACATCCCCTACCTCCAGGGTGCCAGGGACGTGGCCGAGCCGAGCTCGCTCTACCTGTGGGACGCGATGCTCAATGCGGGCCTCACGACACGCAACTACGGTGAGTTCATCGCGACGATCTCGGCAGCCGACCTCGATGCCTTCAACGCCAATCGATCCAAGTCCTACCCGGACACCAGCGCCAACCTTCTCTCGCTGGCCACCAAACGCTCGCTGGAACAGAACCACAGCCCCCTCTTCCGCAACTACGATCTCGCCACGCCTGACGTCATGACGGTGGACTCCTACCGCGCCGCCTTAGCCGGCGGCGACCTCGAGCTCGCCATCATCGACCCCGGGCAGTCGAACGAGGCAGCGCGCGGGTGGACGCGATTCTCGGTGTGGAGGGAGGAGTTCCGCTCTTTCGTGGCCGACCGAGAAGCCGGCAAGGGCGATCTGATGCCCAACCTGAGCATGGTTCGCTTTCCTAACAATCATACCTCGGGTCTGCTCCCCGGCATGCCGACGCCTCAGTTCATGGTGGCGGAGAACGACCTCGCCGTGGGCTTACTCGTTCAGGAGCTCTCCCACAGTCCCTATTGGAGTGACACGGCTGTCGTGGTGGTGGAAGACGACGCTCAGAACGGCCCGGACCATGTCGACGGCCATCGCTCTCCCGCCCTGGTGATCAGCGCCTACAACCGCCCGGGTGCCCTGATCCACGAGTTCCACAACACCGTCAGCGCCATCCGCACCATTGAGCTGCTGCTCGGCGTCGAGCCGATGAATGTACTCGACGCCGCAGCCGTGCCGATCGACATCTTCCAGAGCGAACCCGACTTGAGCCCATTCGAGGCCGTCCTGCCAACCATCTCAGCCAACAATCTGATGAACCCGGATCGCCGCCAGGCCAATGCCCGCACCCGTTACTGGATCGACCGCTCGGCCGAGCAGAATCTTGTCCACGCCGACATGGCGGATCCAGAAACTCTCAACCAGATCCTCTGGTTCTCGGTCCGCGGTGATCGAGAGGAGCTACCGCAGGTCGCGAGCCTGCCGGCGTTCTCGGCGATGCGCTACGGAATGCTGCGGGAAGACGAAGACGACGAGCGCGACGCGGTGCGTGACATGCGCATGCTTCTCGCACGCGTCACCGAGCGGGAGCCCGGTCGCGAGCCGTGAGGCGAAAAAAGGGTCCTCGCCGATTCTTTGCCCTACCGTCTCGAGATCGAAGGGCTCACTTTTTCAGGTGGATGGTCACCTGATCGATGGTTCCGGTGAACTTGCTGCTCGAGCGCGTGTAATCCTCCGAGACCGGGGTCTCCGTGTCGGGAAGGGACTCAACTTTTCCTGGGAACAAATTTACGGTGTATCCTGTAGCTTCTTCATGTTTTCGACGAGTGTGTGCCAGCCGAAAACGAGCGACAACCGGAAGCCGTCCATGCGCAGGTCGGTGGGCTCGCTGTCGTTCACCGTCGCGATGTAGCCTCCTGTGAGCTGCAGGTTGTCGTTGATGTGGTAGCCGAGCGTAATCCCAAGCCCGACCTTGTCCAGCTTTTCGCCCTGCATACCGTGCAGAGTGGCCTGGCCGCCGGTCATCCAGGTCACGTCGAACGAGCCCCAAAGGTGCTCGTGAAAATCGCGCGTGAGATGACTCTCGAGCTGAAACATGGGCTTGGTAGAGAGCGTGGTGCCCACGAAGTCATTGTTGTCGCTGAAGAACCAGACTGCGGGAAGAAACTCCAGGGTGGTGCGCCGGCCTGGGACCCAGGGTCCGAGCTGCCACACGATTGGGAACCCGACGCGGCCGTACACCGGTTCTGGCCAAGGTTTAGCGGCTGGCCATTGTCATACTCGCCGATAGGAACGGCCAGGTCGAGGATCACATCCAGGGAGAAACCCGGTTCGTAGCGCGCCAGATCGGGGATATTCTTGATCGCTTTGGGGCCGATCAGGTTGAGATCGAACTCGAATAAAGGGTCCCCGAAGCCACTCGCGTCCTGGCTGAACGTTCGGCCGTTAAGCGTCACCTCACCTGAGAGCCGGCCCATGGGAGCGAGCACAGCCACCATAGCGGCCTGATCGAAGAGCGTAAAGGTATGGGCATAACCGACTATGGCCACGTTGGCTTCGAAGCTCGCATCCGCCAGCACGGTGGAGCCCGGGTCGAGAGGGTTTGCGTTTCCGTTCAAGAACATGCCAATGACGGGCACTCCGTTGCCGCCGCTCAGACTCTTCCAGTAAAAGCGCGGCGGCACCTGGCCGGAGGCGGGCGTCAGGCCCACGGCCACGAAGGAGATCGCCAGCGCCAGAATCAATGGCAGATTTCGCAGGTGAATCATCTCTTTGGCTCCTTCACCATCTCAGGGGGAGGGATGAACTGTCGCTTGTTGAGGAGGGGCGGATATCCCGGTTCCTCCGGGAACCGCTGCGGCATGTTGTCGTCCAGGGTCTCGAACATGGAACGGCTGGGCAGAATCACGTTATTCCTAGTGACGTAGTCTTCCCAGCGCTCCACCAGCGCGACTACTTTTTCGGGCTGCCTGGAGGCCAGGTCCTGACGCTCCCCGGGGTCGGAGGTCAAGTCGAAGAGCTCCCAGTCGCCAGTGCCGTAGGGCTTCCACTGCCAGCGAAGCTTCCAGTTCCCCTGGCGCACTGCTCGGTTCCCGAACAGCTCCCAGGCCAGATAGTCCTCGTCAGTGCGGACGGAATGGATCCCCCCGGCGAGCATCGGGATCCAGGACTTGCCCAACAGAGGTGGCAGCTGCCGTCCTTCTCGCGTCTCGGGATACTCGACTCCTGCGACCTCCAGCAGTGTGGGCATGATGTCGGCTACATGCATGATGGAGTGATGGATGCTCCCACTGGAACGTCCAACTGCCGGGCCGCTCACGATCAGGGCGTTCCGAATCCCACCCTCGGCGAGCCAAGCTTTGTACTGGCTGAAAGGCGTCATCGATACCTGAGCCCACATGGGACCGTAGCCGACGTATGAACCCGGTTCACCCCAGGCATTCGGATGTGTCTTGGCCCACTTGATGGCCGCGAAGAGAGAGTTCAGCGTGCCTGGCGTGCCCGCGATCATCTTGAAGAGGTCCGTGCCCTCGGCGCCGTTGTCACCGAAAACGATGAAAATGGTGTTTTCGTACTCGCCGATCTCCTTCAGGTAGTCGACGAGGCGCCCGACGTGGTAGTCCATGTTCTCTACCATTCCCGCGTAAAGCTCCATCTTCATCCCGAGTTGCGCTCGAGGTGCCGGCGCGAGAAGCGTGGAGTCAGAAACGAACCACAGGCGGTCGGCGAGCTTTGTGCCCTTGGTAAAGAGACCGAGCTCAACCTGCCGCTGCAGCCGCTGGCGGCGCACCGCATCCCAGCCCTTGTCATACTCCCTGACGTGGCGTCGGCGCCACTCCTTCGGCAAGTGGTAGGGGTCGTGCGGCGCCTGGTGCGCGAGGTAAGCGAAGAAAGGCTTGCCGTCGGCCCGGTCCGCCTCAATGAACTCGATCATCTTGTCTGTGTAGGTCTTGGTCGCGTAATAGCCTTTGGGGAGCTCGCTGAGATAGAGACCGTCCTCGGTAAAGACCGATTGAGGCGAGCGGGCGGTCAGGTTCGTCATGTCCCAGTAGCTTCCGCCACCGTCGAGGAGGCTGAAGTCACGCTCGAAGCCCCGGGCCCGCGGAATCTTATCGGGCGCTTTGCCCATGTGCCACTTGCCGGTCATGTAGGTGTGGTAGCCGGCTTCCTTGAGAAGCTGCGGCAAGGTTGCGATGCTGTCATTCAGGTAGCCTTCGTAGCCCGGAACCCCCATCTGGTTCGGGGCCGTCCACTCGTCCATGTTGCCGAGGCCGTTGAGGTGCGTATCGACACCCGAGAGCAGCATCGAACGGGTGGGTGAACAGCTTGCGTGAGTGTAAAACTGGGTAAAGCGCACGCCCTGCTGAGCCAGGGAATCGATGTGTGGAGTCTGTATTTCGGGTTAAGCAACCGTTTTTCTGTAATTTCCTCTAGGGCCTGTAGGGAAGAATTGCTCCACTTGTTTTTTCCAGCCGGCCAGGTTCAGGTATTGCCGGCCGGTTAACCACTCCTCGTGTATCTCTGCAAGCACAGCCGAGATGAGCCGCAGCGCCGATGCTTCGTGGGGAAAGATTCCCACCACCCGGGTTCGTCTCCGGATCTCCCGGTGCAGTCTCTCCAGTCCGTTGATGGTTCGGATCCTTCGCCACCAGCTCCTCGGAAAATCAAACACTGTCAGCCCTTCATCCAGGTTGTCTTCCAGCCAGCTCACGAACTCCGGTGCAATCTTTTCGAACTTCTTGACGACTTTACCCTTGAGCTCCTCGGCATCCTCTCGAGACGGGGCATCGAAAATGTCCCGCATGGCCTGGGCGATGCGGGGCTTGTCCTCTTTGCGGCGAGCATATTGTTGGGCGTTTTTGCTCAGGTGAAACTGACAACGGTTCCAGGGCACCGACGGATAAACTGCCCGCCTGGCCGCCTTCAGTCCTTCGTGATCGTCACTGACCAACAGCTCGACCTCTCTCAGTCCACGCTTGTGCAGATCTCCCAGAAACCCTCGCCAATGCACCTCCGCTTCGCTGATCTTGGCGCTCAGACCCAACACCTCTCGCGTCCCGAAACGATTGACTCCTATGGCTTTCAGGATGGCCACGTCCTGCACCCTGCCGCCTCTTCGAACCTTCTCGTAGTGGGCAGATACACGATCGGATACTCTCCCAGCTCCCGGCTTCGAAACTCTTCCAGCTCTTCGTCCAGCATCCCGGCCACTCTCGAGACCTGGGTGGCCGAGATCTCCAACCCACACAGCTGCTCCGTGATCTCGAGTGACTTTCCTCGTCGAGACGCCCATCACATACATCTCGGCAATGGCCAGCTTCAGGGCCTTCTCCGAACGGCAACCCCTCTCCAGCGACTTGGGATAAAACCTCAACCCACGCACCTGTGGAATCTCCAAGTGCAGCTCTCCCACTCGAGTCTGAATCCGCTTGCCTTTGAATCCGTTTCGATAGCCTCGCCGACTGGCTGTTCTCTCGTACGCTTCCGCTCCCAGAAACTCGCTTCTTTCCAACTGCATCGCCACGTTGAACAACTTCTCCAGGATTCCTCGAAAGGCTTCTGTTCCTTCCTCGATCAACTCCGCCAGGATCTCCCGTGGTACTCTCTTTTCCAGATCTGGGTTCATTTGATTCTCCTTGCCAGATTCTCGTTTCTGTTTTTGGAGAATCCTGTCCCAGACCTCTGTCTTTCCGACCCAAGGCCTGACCAGAAATTACAGAAAAAAAGTTACACTACTGTATTTCGCTCCCGAACGAACCCAGGTCTGAGTAGCCCATGTCGTCAGCCAGGATGATCACGATGTTGGGTCGGTGGGCGGCCGACAAGGCCGAGATCGATATGGCCAACACCAGAACCAGGGGGCCAAAGAACCATTGATCGCTTCGTGCCATTACCACTCCTTTACGATAGGTCATTGCAGTGGACCAACTGTCTTTGAGGCAAAGTCCAGGTCTGTTGCGCCCCTGGTTGGAGAATCATCGGCCTCAACGTGTTTCTTGTGTCCAGTGATGGGAACTCCCGCATCCTAAGGGTTAGCTACCCTCTAATTCGATTGAGAGTGGCTGCTGGAGTCGGAATTCCAGTACCGACTGGGCCGGGACTCGAATCGCACCCTGACTGCCGGAGCCGCCTCCCAGCACCGAGCTGATGTCCGTTCCCGTTGAGGAAGAGAGACTCTGCAGGACCTCCGGGCATCCACCGTCACCTCGTTGGTGATCACCGGCGCCAGCCTGTAATTCAGGCTGACTTCCGTAAGGGAGAGAACCAACTCGACGCCGGAACGAGACTTGGAAACTCTTCCATACACCTGGCCTCCGCGAGTGGGAACGATCCGACCGTTCACCAGCAGATCGGAGTCCAGGTAGGCCGTGAAGGGATCTCCGGCCTGTTGCCGAGACGTCGAGAGTTCATTGGCCATGCGGACCCTGAGCACGGTTCCGGCGGTCACCGTCAACGTAGATGTCGCGGGCGGAGCCGCCGCCGGTAGAATAAAAGGAGGAGCCCGATGGTGCAGCGGTTGGACTCGCCGCAGCGGAAGCAAGCATCTGAGCTGCTTGCGGGGGCTTGTCAACGACCAGATACACCTCCTTCTTCCCATCGAAGTAAGGCAGGTAAAACACTCCGTTGGCCATGAAGAAGGTCACCTCCTCCACGGGCAGAGGATCAAAGTCGGCAGGGAGCGAATCCAGTACGGTCAGGCCGGCGGGGCGATCCACAACCACGTAGGACATCTTTCCCCCCTGCTGGGCCTTCCGATAGAAGGTGTTGTTGTAATAGTAGTAACGTGCATTGGCAATGGTGATGGTGGCCTCACCGGCAGGCAATGAATCCACCTGGGCTCCAGAGGGAGCCTGGACGACTTCATACTTGACCTCACCTTGCGAGGAGGTCTGCTTGTAGTAGGTGCTCTTGGAAACGTAGTAAGCGGTACCGGCCACCAGCAGCGCAATCGCTCCCACCGGAACATCATCATAGTAAACGCCGTAGGGGGGGTAGGCAGGGTGGTAAACCCAGGCGCCGCGGTACATGTAGCGCCCGTAATAGAGACCGCCGTGTGTGTAGTAGGGCCGTCCATGGTAATGGACCGGGCGATAATGGTTGGGCAGCGTGGTCACCATGCCGCCCCCGTAAGGCCCGCGCGCGACGCCATAGTTCCCATAGTGCTTGGTGTCGACGGTTCCGTAGGCTACGGGCCGTCCCCAGTAGTCGCGGCCGAATGCCACGCCCTCGACCTCGACTCCTCGGCCCCAGCTGGTTTCCGTTTTTCCCTCGTATTCCAAGTAGCCGCCTTTGTTCTCCAGTTTTTGCTCTCGCTTGATTTCGTCACCATAACGGTTCGTCGTGGTCGCCTCCCGCTCGATTTTCTCGCCATACTCGAGCTCTCCTTCGACAGTACGTGAGTGTCCGCTGTCGGTCTCGACTTCGCGCTCCCACTTAACCCCGTCGTCCCCTCGTTCCACCGTACTTGACCCTTCAGCACTACGACCGTAGCGTCCCTCGGCGGACGTCTCCCGGTTTGTCTTATTTCCGTCCACGCTGGTGTTTGTATCCAGGGTCCCGCGCCGTGTCTGAGTGCGGTGGCTTCCCTCGGTGGAGGTCTTACCGGCATAACGTACTGAACCACGAGATGCTGACCCGCGAGCCTGTCGCTGAGCCGCCAGATCCGGAATGGAAAACGCCAGCATCATGAAGATCAGTGGGATTGTCAGACTCTGGAACGGCTTGCTTCGTGTCATGTCCTTCTCCTGCTTCTCAAAGCTCCAAGAAAGCAACTGCAACTGTCTCTAATTTAGGGTTTTGTTTTCTCAATCATAGGGAGGAGATCGGTCTGCTTGGCAGAGGTTGTGTTTTTGAACTGAAACACCTCGTCGGGAAGACTCATCGCCTTCCACTCGGTGATCACTGCCTGGTACTGCGGATGGCCATCCTCCAGCTTGTAGGTGATGACGAGCTTTCTGGGAACGGGTTTTGCACCCGCGTCGATCCAGATCTGCCAGTCGACAGCCTCGTGAGTGAAAACCAGATGGTGACATTTCCGGCTGCCCACGTAGTGCAAGCCGGCATAGGTGCCGGTTCGGATACCAGGCTGAACAGCCTTGAAGACGTCGCTGTAAAGCAGGTCAGCCACCGGCAAAACCACATCATAGGTCTCGGCCAGATGATCCAGCGTTGCATCAATGGTCGCGGGAATTCCTTCCAGGACGCCATACACGTTGTGAACCTTGTCAAACAGCGTGATCTTACTGCCGTCATACCAGACACTGCTCCTGTCCGTGTCCCCCTGGACATCACCTGCCAGCCGATCAGGACGGCGAACGCCGAACTTTCGAACATTGGAGAGCTGAACTCGAAGACCTCCGTCGATGAACTCGTCGACCGTCTCCTCCACGCTCATCGCAAACTCTTGGACACTGCCCAGATAATCACTCATCGAACGAAGAGCCTCTCGTGCCTGTGCATCAATTCGGGCAATGGTCTCCTCTTTTTCTTCCGCCTGAGCGAAGACGGAGAGCGGAAGCAGGAAGAGGAAAAAAAGACCACTCAACGCAACGAAAAGGTGCCTGGATCGGTTCATCTGGACGGCTCGCTCACTTTCTGGTGTGTTCGTAGGACTCGACTTTGAGAGTAAGCTTCTCCTTCTTTCCATCCACGGTCATGAGGCCCAGGTAATTGGTCCCGTCGGGCAGGCATTGTTGTAAAAGTTGATCGAGAGGTCGACTGCGTCGTCGGGGCCGTCCAGGTAAGAGGAAGCCGTGACTTTGCGTATCGCCTGGACGGTCTTGTCGATGGAGATGGTCATCGTATCCCCGGGCTTGTAAAGATCTGCAATCGTCAGATTGACAATCCCTTCTCCCGGACCCATGGTCATGGAACCCTTTCCGGCCTTGAATTGCTCCTGCAGGCGAGACGGATCCGGCTTGGAGTAGTGCCCGACCAGGCTCATCATTCGCTCCGCGTAGTCTTTCAGTTCGTCCACTTTCTGGGCGATCTTCTTCTTGATCCTTCTTCCTCGCCGGCCGCCGCCGCCGCCCTTCTTTTGATCTTCTCCGGGCGGGCCGATATCCGTCTTCTGCTGCTTTCCATCCGGTCCTATGGCGATCTGGTAGACCATCGTTTTCTTGACATCGCCGCCCTTCAGAACCTCAACCTTCTGTTTCCACGTGTAGTGGGCGAGTTTCTTGTTGTTTTCGGCTGAAGCCTGCTTGAAAGAGGCCAGCTGGGCCTGCGCCTGCTGCTGCTTCGCCGCCTGCTCAGGCGAGGCCTGGGCCGGTTTTGCTGCTGCGGCAGTGGGCAGCGTCACCGAGTTCTCGAGCTTGAAACTGAACTTCTGCTCGGCACCGAACTCAACCTCTTTGCCCCGGGTCAGAAGGGTCGCACCGACACCGACCGCCACCCCGATCACAGCTCCTTTGGCCGCCCCGTCTCCTCCGTCGGCGATGGCGCCAATGCCGGCTCCAGCTCCGACGGCTGCTGCAATGCGCTTGCCATCACGGCCCTTCGACCCCTCCGATTCAAAGGTCAGAGTGTTGGTTTGAATGGCCACGCTTTGTTGACCGGCCTTGAAGGAGCTCAGGGTCAATACCATTTTTCCTTTCCCTTTGACCCTTCCCGACTTTTTCGCCTCGACGACTGTGCCGGTGACATCAGCGCCCCGCTTCAGCACGGCGACGCCGCTTACGACGACGTCCTTATCGAGAACGGTCCGGAAACTTTCTCCCGTTTTGTTTTTCCCGCTTGTAAGACCCTGCACCAGGCGAACTTGAAATTCAGTACCGGCAGGGAGGGCGCTCGGATTTGCCGGGGTGGCTTTGGGGGCAGCGCGAACTGGCGGGGCGGGTTTAGATGCCGGCTGGGCGGAGGCCCGGGCATTAGAAAAGTGATCGAAGTTCTCGATCTTGAGTTCCAGGCCCTGGCTGGGATAACTCACGATCAGGCGCGCCACGTACGTAGGCCCGTTATTGGGAAGGGACCGGTTAGTCGGCCTTGATCTGGAGGGGTGCCGCCCGGTAGCTTGTCTCGACTTCGGCCTTCTCGAGCCTCTGCCCGCGCCCGGTCAGTTCCACGGAGTCTCCCGACTGAAGGAAGTTCTCGCCCTCAATTCGAATGGTCGCGGAATTGCGTCCTTCCCAGATCTCGGATCGCTGCAGGAAAACAGCAAAGGCCTTGGGATCCGGCTGCGTATAGGCAAAGCCTCAATCTTCCAGATCTGCAACCATTCCCCGCATCTCCGGTGTCAGGTCACCACTGCCCCCCACGGTGGTCCTCTGCAGCTTGCCGTCGATGTCGTAGCGAACCTTGACGAGACGCGTGACAGGCTCCCCGCTAACAAGAACTTCCGTACGTTTCGTCCAGCTGTAGGCACGCAGCATTTGTTGGTTCTGCGACATCTTCTGGGCAATCTGCTGATTCTTGGACTGAGCTCGGAGCTGAGTAGCTGGAACCAGCATCAGGCCAAGAGCGACTGTCATGACTCCTCGAACCCATCCCCACTGGCTTGCTGAGTATGAATCCCGCGCAACATTGTTCTCTCTTGACAATGTCATGGAACGATCCTCCGTTAATATTCTTGTGCTGCGTTACGAACCTGCCGACGTTCTCACGCCGTGCCGCCCGGTTCCCGAGGGTATCAGGAGTTGCCATCGATTCCAAGGGCGAGGTGGGGCCGATTCGCCTTGCTCCAGAGCAGCATACAACTCACCCAGAACCGGGAGAATCTAGGGGCCGGTATCCCACAACCTAGTGCAGCTCGCCAAAAGTTTGGTAGTGGGTCAGTTTGAATTAGGTAGTATTCTTTTTGTACGGTCCACGGGTCAAATATCCCGCGTGCATCTCTTCTCGCTCCTTCTGTTCTAGAAGTCCAACGATCTCCTCTGTTTCCCACACATGATCCGAGACACCAACTTCCATTGCGGGGGTCACTCTCAGACTACTATGGACCCTAGCGAAGTTGTAGTACATGAAGTGAAGCGCTACGGCATGGCATAGATTCTCTACCTTTTTGCTGAAAGCATTGGTCAAGCGGGTAAACCGCCTCATGCTCATTCGCATCGTGAGGTTCTGTCTCTCCACATAGCTGGTTGAGATGAAGTCCGGATTCGGGTTTCCAGTGACTGTCTCCCGTTTGGTTCTGTTGCACTTTGCTGGGCTGTAACGGCTCTCTTTCTCTACCGGGGGCGCACCGTACACCTTGATGAGCATGGAATAGTCCACGTCTCCACCGAAAGCTCCATCTACGGCTTCCAGGTAGACCTTGTGGCCGTCAGTGGTTAGCTGGATGCGATTGGCCATCCTATCTGCCAGATCGCGCATGAACAGGGAGGCGGTATCTCCGTCCCTGTTTCCAACCATCCAAGTTGGGACGATCTTGGTATCAGCGCAGATCGCCGTCCATGTCCAGACATCACCATATCCGAACTCCCCTTGTCTTTCCTCTGGAACGTTGGAAGCCTTCGAGTAGCAGAACGACCAAATCTCGTCACACTCGATCCGCTTACATGATAGATCCCGTAGGGTTTCATGCTGATACTCAGCGCAGACCTCGCCAATCTCCGCCAGGAGCTTCACGACCGTGTTTTTAGATACGCCGGTCATCCTGACGGTGGATCGGATGGAGTTACCCTCAACCAGGGCGGAAACGATCTGAACCCTCTTTTTGGTGGAAAGCCTGTTCATAGGAATATTGTGCCTGATTTAGCTTACACAGTCAAGCATTCTTATGACTTTGCTTTTTTGCGCAGACTGATGTGTTAGCCTCCTAGGCATGGAAGAATGCCACATGGACTGTAAAACTCCGGGCCAATTGATCAGGGCGCTTTTGGAGGAATACGGCTGGACACAGAGGGTCTTGGCAATAGTGCTGGATGTCGATGAAACTGGAATAAACAAGATCGTATCGGACAAGCGGCCCATTAAAGCCGAAATGGCTATCTTGCTAGGTGAGCTTTTCGACACTCCCGCCGAGAGATTCCTAGAACTTCAGAAACTCTACGATCTTGCGAAAGCCAGGTTTTCCGCACGCCCAGACGCAGGCCGGACAAATCGGGCGCATCTATTTGGTGGCCTACCAGTCACGGAGATGATTAAGCGGAGGTGGATAGAAGCCAAGGATATTAAGGACGTATCCGCCGTGGAGTCTTCTCTGGCGAGATTTTTCGGGGTTTCTTCGCCCCAGGAAATAGAGATTCTTCCGCACGCTGCCAAGAAAACCGTTGTTTCGTGTCCGGCCAGCCCCAGCCAGTTGGCATGGATCTACCGGGTGAAGCAAATCGCCAGTGAAATGCTTGTCCCTCCATACTCAACAGTGGCTCTAAAGAAGGCCCTCCATAGGTTGAGTGCCTTGTTGTCGGCACCCGAAGAAGCCCGCATGGTACCAAGAATACTTGCCGAGAGCGGAATCCGTTTTGTCATTGTCGAATCTATTTCCTCGGCCAAGATAGATGGTGTTTGTTTTTGGTTAGACGACCGTTCTCCTATTGTGGGAATGTCACTTCGATTTGATCGTATCGACAACTTCTGGTTCGTCCTTAGGCATGAATTAGAACATGTCTACAGAAAGCATGGACGCATAGCCGTGGCCCTAGATGCGGAGCTGGAAGGCGATCGCGCTGGAACCGGCTCCCACATTCCTGAGCAAGAACGAATCTCCAACATGGCAGCCGCTGAATTTTGCGTGCCCTCAGAGAGTATGGACAGCTTCATCGCCCGAAAAGCGCCGTTTTTCGCGCAGCGGGATCTGCTTGGATTCGCCACAACATTGGGCGTTCATCCAGGTCTAGTGGCTGGCCAACTACAGCATCGGACGGGCCGTTATGATCTATTCCGAAATCATTTGTCTAAGATAAAGTTTGCCGTCGCTCCCAGTGCTATGGTCGATGGTTGGGGCGACGTTGCCCCTGTGGAGATGTGATAGGAGAAAAAGGAACAATGGGAAAAACTAAAGAAATGCAGTTGATCATCAAGCAGTACAAGGACATGACCGGAGAGACACAAGTGGATATACATAAGGTGGCGAAGTTCGCTGCTGATATGGGATGGCCCTTGTCGCAACCAGAGGACCCTCTTGATCGGCTTGCGCAGAGTTTTACCAGAGCCGCTCGTAAGGAGATCAAAAAAGACAAGGCCACAAACAGGACGTATCGCGTTAATCATGCAATCCCTGATCCAACCGGGCAGTATTCGCTTTGGATCGACATCGATGAAGCTCCAAGAAAGCACATGCACAAGTCTCTGGTTAATCGACGGGAGCAGATGGTAGGCGATGGACTGCAACTGACGCTTGATGCGGATCACTGGAACCGAATCAATCCAAACGAGGAACCGATTCAGCTACCCATGGACTTTACTCAAGACGTTGAATGGCGAAAGAATGCACCGCAAAGGGATCGAGAGGCGAGCTAGTCAGAATTAGACTTCTTTTTCCAGCGTGCTTCTGCAGCAGTTTTGGCAATCTCAGAGCGTTGCTCTGGTGTCAGGCTTTGGGCCCGTGCTTTCCCTCCTTTTTGCCCTCCACCGCTTCCCAGGATGGCCCCACCTAGTTTCAGTAATTCCTCATCGGATAACCTCTGCCGGAGCTTGGCCAACTCCGCATGTATCCGCTCGTCAGAAGTAGCCTCTCCTGTGGTCTCTCTCAGGATTCGAGCGGCCACTTCGTTAGGATCGCTATCTTGTCGTCTGGGCATGATTGAATTATGTCAGATGGGACCCAGGGCGTGAAGGGCTTAGGATTCAAACTGACCCACTACCAAAAGTTTTGACCCAGGCCAGCACCATCTACCCTAGCAGCCCGTGGTGAAAGTCGAGGATAAGGGGTCACACAGCGACACTAGACTGACCCCATGGCAATGGGGAAAAAGAAACGTCGACAGCAAGAAGACCTGTGGGTCGCCACCAGTGAGCTGCCCCGCACCGCCGGCCATCCCTTCTACGAAAGACTGAATGGCCTTTTCAACGAACACGGCTTTGACGACTTCGTGGAGGGACTGTGTGCGAAGTTCTATGCAGACAAGATGGGGCGACCGAGCCTGGCTCCGGGAGTGTACTTTCGGCTGCTGCTGGTGGGGTATTTCGAAGGGATCGGATCGGAACGAGGAATAGCCTGGAGAGCAGCTGATTCTCTGGCACTGCGAGAGTTTCTGGGATTGAAACTGAGCGAGTCGCCGTCTGATCACTCCACGATCTCCCGAACCCGACGACTGATCGATGTGGCTACCCACGAAGCAGTCTTTGACTGGGTACTGAAGCGGATCGGGGCGAGCGGCCTGCTGCGGGGCAAGACGATCGGCATCGATGCCACTACGCTGGAAGCGAATGCAGCGCTGCGCAGCATCGTGCGCCGGGACAGCGAGCAGGGGTATGAAGAGTTTTTGATGGAGCTGGCGAAAGCCTCCGGGATTGAGACGCCGCGACGGGAAGATCTGGCCAAACTGGACCGCAAGCGCACGGGCAAAGGATCGAACCGGGTTTGGAAGCACCCGCATGATGCGGATGCGCGGATTACCAGAATGAAGGACGGGCGGACGCACCTGGCGCACAAGGCGGAGCATGCAGTGGATCTGGAGACCGGAGCGATTGTCTCGGTGACGGTACAGGGAGCCGATCAAGGGGACACGCAGACCATGGTGAAGACCCTGACGGAAGCGGCCGAGAAGGTGGAACAAGCGCTGCCGGAGGGACGAGGCATCGAAGAGGTGGTGGCCGACAAGGGGTATCACAGCACGCAGCGGATGGTGGACCTGGATGCGGTGGGACTGCGCAGCTATGTGAGCGAACCGAGGCGAGGGAAGCGACGCTGGCGAGGAGACCGGCAGGGGCAGGAAGCGGTGTATGCGAATCGGCGGCGCATCCGGGGAGAGCGAGGGCAGCGGCTGCTGCGGCAACGAGGAGAGCAGCTGGAGCGACCCTGTGCGCATCTGTACGGGAGCGGAGGGATGAGACGGCTGCATGTACGGGGACATGAGAATGTGTTGAAGCGACTGCTGATCCAGGTGAGCGCCTTCAATCTGGGGATGCTGATGCGTCAGAGCCTGGGTGTGGGAACGCCGCGGGGTCTGCAGGGGCGGATTTGCGCCCTGATGCTACTGATTTTGTCGCTGTTCAAGCGTCTTAAGGGCCTGTTCGGACTGATTCCGGCTGCTTGGCCCGAAAAACCCAACTCAGCGACCCCTTCGCTGCTTCCACCCGTGGGTACCACCTGAGCTCAGAAAACGTACTTCCACCACGGGCTGCTAGTGTACTGTCCGGGAAGTTCGCGTCGTTAATTCGGGATGGATTTTCGTCGTCAGTGAGGCGCGCGACGCAGCAATGCCGGGAGTATTTCGAGGTAGCGCAACAAAGCTGTCGGCGAAAAGACGCCCGAAGTAGCGGCGTGAACTTTCCGGACAGTGCACTAGCGACTCGTTTTGCCAAGATCGGTTGCAGAACTAGAAAGACCAGCCTACGGATGTGGTGATTCCAAAATCGTTGCTCTCCACGTCAGACCCGGGGGGATCACTGTCGAAATTGTCGAACAGAGAAAAGCTCACAAAGAAGTCCTTGAAAACCTCGTAGCGGATACGGCTCTCCAGTGTCCACGCGTACGCGGCCAGGGGAACTCAAACTGGGGAAAATGCTCACTACGGTGGATATGTCCATTTCCGGGTCTTCGAAGCGGAACATCTCGATGTCCCAGGAAGCAAGGGCCTCAATGTTGTTCTGACCCCCCTGTCCCGAAAACCTTTCCCGCGTAAAAACAAGCCCACCCCCGGCAGTGACGAGCGTCCGATTCGATTGCACGACCGCGCGCCCGATCAGGCCTCCGAGAGTAGTGCGAAAGTCCAAGTCGAGTTCGTCGTTGGTGGTCCAGTTGGCCAGGCCGGTTGTGAACCACTTCTTGCGCAGGAAGTGTTGGCTCTGGAACCCGACCACGTGGCGCGAGGTGCTCTCCAGACCTTCCTGACGGCTGAACAGCGAGCTGACACTGACTCCGGTCTTGCGCTCGCGAGTTCGATGGCTGGCTTCTGCACCAATCGTCAGTTGACCCACCCGGTTGGCGCGCGTAAAGGATGATCCCAGATCCACATAACCATCGAGGCGCTGCCAGAATCCGTCCTCAATTGGAGTTACCTTCACAATCGATGGCTGGTCCAGGGAGATCTGCTGACCCTGAGCGACGACCTCGATCTTTTCTTCCTGAGATGAGTCCAGGGAACTAAAAAACCTCTTTCCTTCCTGGGTTTCCACTTCAAACACGTGCTGGCTGGAGACCGACGCAATCTCATTCCACTCGACGTACACCGTGCCCATGTAGCTGGTGCTCACCTCCAGCTTACCTCGTTCCAGCTTCTTGATTTCGCAGGTGAGCCGATCCCCGTTCTCCATGATGAGAACATCGGTTTTGTCACGTGCCCAAAGAGAGGTCAGCAACAGCGTGCTCACGATTGCCAGAACCGGTAGCTTGGGTCGGTAGAACCTTATCAGTGCCCGTTTGGGAGCCATTCGATCGTTCACTTCAATCCTTCCATTGCTTTCGTTCCCCCCCATCTAGAAAAAACAAAGTCAGCGAGAGAGTCGGGACAAACTCACGAGCAGAGCCGCGCTCAGAATCATGTGAAGCACCACGGCAGGCCACAGCAGCGGAGCCCGGGCCCCTCGGAGAAGACCAGCATGGGCCAGGACGAGAGCTGCCACCAGGTTGTAGACCAGCAATCCGCGGGCCACACCGATACCGGTGGAACTGCAGGGAGAGAAGCGCGCAAACCAGCAGGCTGTCGCCAGGGCCAGAAGGGCCCCTGCCGCCACTCTGCCGATCACCAGACCTGCGGAGTGGAGTGATTGGCCCAGAAGCATGCCCACAGCCGCTGACGGGTAGATCAGCAGTGCCATTGCCGTCGCGCCCTCCAGCAGGGCACCCGCCAACAACAATCGTTGCAAGAGAACTTCCGCCTTCATGTGCCTGGTTCCGGGGAGTATCCGTCGTGGGTGGGCTGTTCTCCACTAGAAACGTATCGGGAACCCGAACACGACTCCTGGACTCACGATATTGTATCGATAGAAACTGGCACCCGAGCCCTCCTCATAATCGATACTCAGCGCCTTGAAAAGGATCTGGACTCCCATGTGACGGGTGAGGCGGAACTCGGCTCCGGCCTCGACGTTCCAGGTGAAGTCCGAGCCGGCGCCAAAGCCCCCGATGTCTCCCCTGGCGAGAAAGGAGGCCCGAGGAGAGATCTGGGTCGTGAAGCGGAGTCCGACAATCGGGTCGACCCAGTCCGGTGTGAACTCTCTCTCTGCGCCAGAGCCGATGCCTCCTGTTCTGGCGGCTCGTAAGTTCTGTCGAACATAGCGCACCCCGCCCAGGACATCGACTCCAGTCTTAGACGATCCCAGCCGGTAGGCCAGAGCGGATTCAAAGGTCAGCATGTCAATGTCGACGTCGAGGCGGCCTCCGAGTGGAAGGTCGCCCTGGTCGCCAAGTGCCATGAAGTTGACATCGAAGAGGCCCGCCCAGGGTCCTTTGCGCACTTCAAATCGGCTGGCCACCGCAAACTCCAGATTGTCCAGAAGTGTCTTGGCACTGGTGTTGACATCACTCTCCAGGCCTCCCAGAGCCACATCTCCATCCATTCGGGCCAGGAAGAGGTAGGGAGTGATGACGACTTCCCACTTATCCAAACTCGCGCCGGGGGCTGAAGGCTGGAAGGAGCCACGAACGGTCCCGACTCTGGAGGTTCCGAACTTCGCTTCGCTTCGGGCTCCACAGCTCTCTCGGACTCGTTTCCCGTGGCGAAAGCGGTTGCCATCAGGAGGAGAAGCACAACGAGAAGACAGGCTGAGAGCCGAAGCCCTGGACAATTCCACACCGGTTTTCTGTCAGACAGAAGGCTAATCAATCGCATCTCCGTACAGTTCCTGTTCTTTCCTTTTAAGTTAGGGGTTCCCCACTCAACCCGCCCGGAGTGTACCAGATCGGAGAGGTGTAGACGCGATCCTGACCAAATTCACATCTCTTCCTTCTTCGCCCGAAAGGTCCTTCTGCGAAACTGCTTAATGACGTCTGTGGCCATGGTGCTTTCTCCCCCTTGTGTTGCGCCACGGCCAGCATCGATACCCCGACAGAGAGTGTCAAGTTCCACTCAAACTGTCCATAATCCCGGAGGCTGAGGTCAATGTGTCTCATTGCTGCGAAGGGAAACGCAAAGCTTGATCACCAGTTTCCGAATCTCGGGCAGATCCCTGCCCGGGTGTTTTTCAGCGAACAGGCACGAGTCTGACGAAAACTAAGCGGGAACCACAGGCCCGAGAAGGGGGACAAGGTCAGTGAAGGACAGTGCTAGTCAAGGCGTTTGCTCAGTGCGTAATCTTCCCAGATCCATGGGAACTGGAGTCATGCTATTCATCCTGCCAACAATGACTCAATTAATGGCCTATCTTACACAAGTCAACGCCGAGATCCCTGATTAGGACCTCGGAATTCTCCACGCCCGCGGATTCCCGACCCGGGGGCCTCAGGGCGGGGAATAAAGGACCAGGTCCGGAATGTCTCGAAAGTCCCCCAGGTTCAAGGTCCACAGCGCAGCATCTCGGAGAATTGCACCCGCCGAGATGGCGAGATCAATTTCCCGACCCCTGGCCCTGGGGAGACGGGAATAGAGATCTGCGGCCAGGGCCGCATCCTCCGGTCCGAACTCAATCGCACGACTACGAGGGAGAAGGGCCTCCTGCGCCTCGAGCTCCGCCGTAAGGCGAGGGCCGCGGAGCCACTCATAAAGCACCAGAGAAGGGAGAACGATTCGCTCACCTGCCTCAACGGCCGCGCGCAGCCGCAGGGCAGACCGTCGGGGCCCGCACAACGCATCGATTAGCAGCGATGTGTCCAGAACAATCAACGCGACGTCTTCTCTGCCGTTTTCCGTCCGCCGCGATGGCGCGCCGCCCGGACCTGACGGATTTCCTCATCGACTTCCGAAACAGGTCGCTCCGGAATGCGCAGAATGACTTCATCAAATACTCGTAGCATCCTCAATCTCTCTCTCTCGCCGAGCCGACCAATTCTCTCACTGTAGTCGTGAATCGCCTCCCGGACAACCTGGCTCTTGGGCCTGGAGAGTCGTTCCGCAGCCTGGCGTAGCTTCGTCACCGTCGCCCGGTCGAGAGTGAAGGTCACTTTGATTTTTGCCATACTGCTGCCATAGTACCATATAACCTCTTAACTCTGCGGAATCCCCGTAATTCAAGGGACCGTATGATCTTCTTTGGTGAAACGTCATTGCGTCGGGCCTTGAGAGAGTTCGCCTTAGGGGTCTGCATTTCGAAGCGGATTACCGCCTCGTTGGACCTGGCGAGCGTCCTGACTACACTCAGGGACGTGACGTTGTGTTTCGCCAACGGCTTCACCCACTCAAGATAAGTCTCCCGGCCCTCTACGGGCCCAAACGGACTGGTATGGATCTTACCCCAGTTTTGTTGAGGCGGGTAACAACATCGGAAGTCGCTTTGTGCTCAAGGTGCAAGAAGGTTCTTTGACGGCAGAATTACTCCGGTCTCTTGCGAGTAGCGATTCCAGATCTCAATCATCTCGTCACGGAGTTGGGGCATTCGCCTGGACAAGTCAACTGTTTCACCCGGGTCCCTTGCCAGGTCATAGAGCTGCCAATCGTCTGGGTCAAACGGTTTGACCAACCAAAGTAATTTGTAATCGCCCTTCCGGACGGCACGCATTCCAAACAACTCCCAGCTCACAGCGGTATCGTCTTCATAAACGACGCTTGCCCTTCCGCTGAGCACAGGAGATAAGGACCGACCGCGTAGCCGCTCGACTTTACGGCCCTTGTAGGAGGTGCCGGGATGAGGTGTCTGCGACGCCTCTAGAATTGTCGCAGCGATATCCATGACGTGCGAAAAAGCACCACTCCGCGTGTTCGGCTTCTCGACGCCCGGCCCGGCCACGATTAGCGGCGAGCGAATTCCGGTGCTTCTTCAGGGAAGTGTTGTTGAGTTCTGACGACATTCCGCGGTGGCCTGTAATCGGATCGCGATCAAAACAAACAAAAGGAATACCGCACGACTTGTGAAGACGTCCCGGAATGAGAGCCTTTTTTTGGCCAGGCCAGCTTGCATGGCTGGAGTCCTCACAGTCGAGCCGAACTTCACAGCCGTGTGCGGTCGCAGAAAGTTGTAATAGGCCATGAGCAGAGCCACCTGGCCTTCCAAGAATTCAGCGCGTCGGGCGTGAGAAGGTGTGCGACGGCCGACCACTACGGAGACCCAAAGTCTGGACCACACTTCCAGGGTCGTGAGCACCCAGATCACCCGCTCCTTTGCACCAACAAAGGTCCTGATCTCGTCGGCCTGAAGTTCACAGATCACAAAGCCTTTCAGCATCTGAGCGTTGAAACGCTGTGCGTATGCGGCTGCCGATTCAAGCCAGCGGGCGACTGTGACCCAGGACATCCGCTTGATGCGAGCCATGGCGGAGATCCCGATTCCATGGACACACATACGGACGACTTCATCGAACAAGGATCTGGGCTTATGCAGCCGATAATAGGGTGTTCCGTGGGTGGAAGAGAAGGTTCTGCCGCACTGCTTGCAACGGTAGCGCCGGCATCTGCCCTGTGTGGTGATGTAAAAGGAATGGCGGATGATGTTGCCTCTTCCTGAGAGTCCTTTGAAGGAGCAATCGGGGTTGGGACAGCAGCGAGATGATCTCTTGCTCCGTTTCATACATGTTTGTTGCCAGAAAACGAAGAGGAAATCCAGTTAGAATCATGTGTTACGAGGCTGTCCGCAAAAGTCAACAACACTTCCCTGAAGAAGCACCGGATTTGCGAAGAATATCGGTTGGGGAGGCGTTTGAGTGGTTGGGGGAGTGAATTTCAGACAGATCTGGGCCTGGATGAGTATCGGAAGCGGTTTTTTGGGGAACTGGGAGAAGCTAGCTGGAGTTGAGGCGACTCAAGACGAGGTGGAAGAGGGGTTGTTCGGGAAAGGCTGAGGAAAGATGGACCCAGATGCGTCGAGTGGTTTGTCGGATGCGGGCCCCGATCTTGAGGACAGGCGACTCAAGACGAGGTGGAAGAGGGGTTGTTCGGGAAAGGCTGAGGAAAGATGGACCCAGATGCGTCGAGTGGTTTGTCGGATGCGGGCCCCGATCTTGAGGACACGACGACGTAAGGTTTCGATTTCGAGCTTGTGCCAGGGAGTCCCGTGCAGATAGTCGCGGAGGCGCACGAACATCTGGTAAGCCAGTGCATGCAGGAGGAGTCGAAACTGATTGGCCAGGAATCGATGACAGCTGAGTCGGTCCATGCTCAGATGATTCTTGAAGGCCTTGATGAAGTTCTCGGTCTGCCCTCGGTTTGTATAGTGGTCATAAAGTGATTGGGAGCAGAGATCGTCCCGGTTGGTGACCACAAAGCGACGATTGATCCCGCGCTGATCGACCTCCACTTTGACAATGACGCGACGGGATCGATCCCAGCTCTTGGCTCGATAAAGAAACTCGTCAAACTGACGCTGTTTTTCCTCCAGCTCAACGAACTGCAGCCGAGTCGAATCCAGCAGCGGCTCGACCACTCGCTGCAGGCGAGGGTTTCGACTTAACCCAATGACATATTGGAGTTGATTCTCTTCACCTTCACAGAACTCGTAGAGCCGAGGCGTGGCAAAGCCGCTGTCGGCCCGAATCTCAATCTCGACATCCGTCCCCACTCCTTGTCGGATGGCCTCCACGACTCGCTTCAGAATGGGCACGATGTGAGAGGCAGCCCCCTTGTTGCCAGGTCTCAACACGACACACACCAGGTCGCCCGTGTCGGCATCGAAGATCAGCAAAGGATGCAGAATGTGGTTTCGGTAATACCCATGGTAGAAGGAGAACTCCTGCTGACCGTGAGTGTGGTCGTCGGTACTGTCCAGATCCAGGATGATCTTGCTGGGACGTCTCTTCTTCAGGGAGCGCACATAACGGCCTAGCAGCCACTGGCTCAGACGCATCAGATCCTTCTTGGTGACGGAGTTCTCCAAACGGGAGAAAGTCGGCTGGGTGGCCAAATCGGGATCGCTCTCGGGCAACTGATCACAGACTGTCTTGAGCATCGGATCGGAGCGCAGCGTATCGGCGTCATTACAGTCTTCGTAGCCGGCCACGATCTGCAAGACTCGTTGTCGAATCAACTTCAACAGGTCATGACGAACGTAGCGTCGGTCCCGGCTTTCCGAAATACACGAACTGAAGCTCTCGCACAACCGATGTTGCCGATCCAGCGATCCAAACAACAACCATCCTGCGTCGGAAGTCAGACTCCCCCCATCAAAACGCGCCGTGATCTTTCGGTGGCTGTGAAATAGCAGGGTATTCTGGCAGACTGCTTTCAACATTGCCGTAGCTCCTGTTTAGGGTCGTTGTTTATGTAAACCCTTTTATATCAGAGAGCTACGGCCTTTTTTCTGGGCCCAAATCTCACTCGGATTCAGATCTCATGCATAATCCGGGCTAGGGCACTGTCCGGAAAGTTCACGCCGCTACTTCGGGCGTCTTTTCGCCGACAGCTTTGTTGTGCTACCTCGAAATACTCCCGGCATTGCTGCGTCGCGCGCCTCACTGACGACGAAAATCCATCCCGAATTAACGACGCGAACTTCCCGGACAGTACACTAGATGTGTGAGAGTCAAGTTGACGTGGAACTAGAAAAACTTCACCGCATAGGCAAACCGCACCCCCCGCCCAATCTCCGGCGCCAGGTCCTTGATGAAGGATGCATGGTTTCGGTAAAGCCGATCCCCGACATTGAAGACGTTCACTCCCAGCTGGTGAACGAAGTGCTGGCGGGCAATCGTATAGGAAGCAGCCAGGTTGATAACCGTGTAGCCTGCCGTGCGGGTCTCGGTCGAGAAGATGTCATCCCGCTGGCCCGCCGTCACCACCTGGGGCTTGAAACTCAGGCCCCTGTGACGGAATTCGAAGCCAATGTGACCTCGCAGCGGCGGAATGCGGGGAAGGGATTCGAACGTCTTCTGGAGTTCTGCGTCCACAGCATCGAGCCCAAGATTGAGCCAGAACGAGTCATGAAGACTGACGTCCAGCCGCAATTCGCTGCCGACGAAGCGGCTTTCGGCCTGCAGGTACTCTGCCTCAGTGAGACCGTCCCTGATCTCTCCCGTAGGGGCCAGAAAAACAAAGTCCTGGATGTCGTAATAGAAGAAACTGGCACTGGCGTGAATCTTTTCCCCATGGTGACGGAGCGCCAGATCGATCCCCTGACTCCGCTCCCGTACGAGCTGTTCGTTGCCGATCTCGAAGGCCAGATTCCCCAGATGGGGCCCGAAGTTGTAGAGTTCCTCCAAAGCCGGAGCGCGGTAGGAAGTGGTGAAGTTGGCCACGAACGCTCCCTCTTTCCAGAGAGGGACGCGTGCCCCGACACCCGCCGAGAATCCCGTGAAGTCGCGGTCGGGGAGGGACACCGGCTCTTCCTCGCCGCTGCGTGTGCCCAACCCCCGGGGCTGGTAGCCGGTGTGCTCCACTCTACCTCCCAGCTGCAGCTTGACTCGCTCGAACTCAAGCTCCTGCAGGGTGAAGAGGGCAAAGGCCTTCTTGTCGACTGGAGGTGAAAGTGCCTCTTCACCCATCACATCGTAGTCTCGAAACAGGCCCCAGAAACCGAAGCTGCCGGAAGACGGACCGTGGCGCGCCTGCATGAAATCTCCTCGGTAGACCCACTGCAGGTTGTCAAAGGTCGTTCCTATTTCGGTCTCGCCTCCGGCCAGTGTCTCCAGCTCACTGTGCTGCCAGTCCGTATAGCTGAGTGACAGACGAATGCTGTCGACGAAGCCGTCAAGCTTGCGAAAGCCCCCCATCAGGCGGCTGTGGTGGCGCCTGAAGTCGATATCGACGGTCCCGAGTTCCTCTTCGGAATTCTGCTCGGTCCCTGTCTGGGGCGGGGTCTTCTCGGGGGTGAGTTCGGCGGCGAAAGGGATCCCGTAGCGGCCTTCATTGAAGCGATAGCCGAAGTTCAGAAAGGCCTTTTCTCCATACCAGCCCAGGCCCGTCGTTCCGTTGCTGATTCGGGTTCCGGAGTTCTTCACCACGCCGATGGGGGTACTGTAGTCGCCTGTCCTCTGCCCGCCTCCTCCTCCCCAGAAGAGCCAGCGGCCCGTTCCGTATTCCGTACGGACACTGGCTCCGCCCTGGGCGTTGGCTGAACCGGCCACTCCGGTGAACTGTCCGCGCAGGCCCTGGTGAGACTGCTGATGGTCTCCCAGATGCCCGGTGATCGCGTTGACCACGCCTCCCACGGCGTTACTTCCGTAGAGCAGAGTGGCCGGACCCTTGAGCACCTCGATCCGTTCCAGATTAGCCGCATCGATGGGCTCGCCGTGATCGCCCGACTGGGCGGCCAGGGAACCGACTCGAATCCCATCCTCCATGACCAGAACCCGGTCTCCTTCAAAGCCACGCAGGACGGGACGGGCACTTCCGGGACCGAAGCTGCGCTTGGCCACCCCCGGCTGGCCGTCCAGGACCTCGCCGATTGACGAGGACATCTTCTGGGCCAGATCGAAGGAGTCGAGTGAGGTGACCGATTGGATCGACTCGAAGGCAGTTTCCTGGGTACCCTTTGCCGTCACCGTCACCTCTTCTTTGATGACCGAGATCTTAAGTTTGAGATCGAGCCGGGTGGTCTCACCGGGTCGAACCCGGATCAGTTCGGTGAGGGAGTTCAGGGAGCCGACGTAGGCTACCAGGTCGTAGACGCCGGGCGGAACATCAAGGAAGGTGTAGGTACCGTCCGCTGTGGTCTCGGCCACTTGATTCAACTGCACGAGCAGAACCTCGGCGTTGTGTATAGAAGCCCCGGTCTGCTCGACCAGGACCTTACCGGTAATCGTACCCGCCCTTTGGGCGGGCAGCAGGGCGACCGTTGAAATGAGAATCAGACCAGGAACCAAAAGGGGTCCAGTTCCCGGTCTCCTTTTGAAAAACATTCTTGAAGACTCCTCCAGTTTGCGGCACTTGAGGCGTTGTTTCCTGAGAGGTTTAGAAAAAGGGAAACAGGGATTAGCTCTGGTGAGCCGGAGGAGCCCTCAAAGAGGGCAAGACGAGTCTCAGAAAGGGCGCAATCAGCGCTGATTCGGCTGGCCGGGCGGCCTGGAAGGAGAGATATACCGGAGAGGGAGTGGTCAGTTCAGGTGCAAGCTTGACCAGGTGAAGACAGAGATGGTTTCCCTGTGCATGACTTTCGTGAAGGGTCTGATTCTGGTGCGAATGATGATCCTGCCTGCACTGTTCCTCGATGGGATGCAGGACTTCCACCGCCTGGCCCAGGCTGAAGACGAACAACAGCAGCACCAGCGATCCGGAACAAGCCGCTTTTACCCATTGGAAGAACATGCAATCAGTCTAGCACAGCGACTGCGCAGGGGCCCTCAGGCCGCCGGGAAATGTGACCAGCCAGCCTCCCCGCGTCCCTACTCAAGCGCAACGAGAAACGAGGAACTTCTAATGAAAAGGCCAGAAGAGGGGAACGAACAGAGTTGCCAGAATCCAAAAAAGCAGGTTCAGTGGCGCCCCGACTCTCAAGAAGTCAGAGAACTTGTATCCTCCCGGCCCGAAGACGAAGGTGTTGGTCTGGTAACCCATCGGGGTCATGAAGCTGGCCGAAGAGGCAAACATTATGGAAAAGACGAATGGCTCCGGGCGAGTCCCCAGAGCCTCGCCAAGGCTTAGTGCGATCGGTAGCATGAGGACTCCGGTGGCGGTGTTTGACATCAGCGATGTGAGAACGGTCGTCATCAGGTAAAGACCCGATAGAACCGCGGTGGGGCCGAAAGCCTGCAGTCCCTCCACCAGATACTCTGCCATGAAGCGGGCCGTCCCAGTGGTCTCCATCGCCGTTCCCAGCGGGATCAGGCAGCCCAGCATCACGATCGTCTGCCAGTGCAGGTTAGAATAGATCTCCTGGGAGCGGATGCAGCGGGTCAGAAGCATCAGGGATGTTCCGAGGAGCGAAGCCTCCAGAATGCTGAGGACGTCGAACGTCGCTGCCAGGATGATGCCGATGAAGATGCCCAGCGCCCAGGGAAGCTTGTCCTTACGCAGCCGAGTAAAAGGAAGCTCCTCAAGGACCAGGAAATCTTCAGTCCGGTGAAGATCTCCGAGCTGCTGCCGATCTGTCAGGATGAGCAGAGAATCACCATGCTCGAGACGAACGGTCCCGATTTTCTGACGGATGGTTCGTCCGTGACTTCGGATTGCCAGGGCGTTGGCCTTATAGGTGCGACGGAAGTCTACTTCCTTGAGCGTGCTGTCGAGCAGGCGGGAGTTGGGAGAGACAAAAGCCTCTACGAGAAGAAGATTGTCATGTTCCAGGAAGCGGTCGTCGACGGTCAGGGCCCGAAGATCGATTCCCGCGGTGTCGCGCATTTCCAGGAAGGAATCCGATTGTCCCTGGACAAGTAAAATGTCGCCCCGCTGAAGGCGAGCGTCCTTGTCGCTCGGCAGGAGACGCTGCTCTCCCCGGATGATCTCGATGGCTTGAATGTTGAACGTGTCACTGAGCGCCGCCTCTGCGACGGTCCGTCCCAGCAACGGTGAGTTTGGCCGCAGGATCAATTCGGTGACGAAGTTTCGCAGCTGGTAGTCTTCAGTTAGACTCTCGGCCGTCCTTCTGGGAATCCACAGGCGTCGGCCCACTGTGAGCAGGTATAGCATTCCTGCAGCGAAGAAGATCAGCCCCATGGGAGCAAAGTCGAACATTCCGATGGCGCTCCCGGCATGATCCCGGAAGAGTTGAGCAATCAGGAGATTCGTGGAGGTACCAACCAGTGTGCAGGTACCGGCAAACATCGCGGCAAAGGACATGGGCATCAGGAACTTGCTGGCGTCAAGGTTCTTTTTTCGGGCCACGGAAAGAGTCAGAGGCAGGAAGATAGCCACGGCTGCGGTGTTGTTGATAAAAGCTGACAGCGCTCCAACCGTTGTCATGATGGAAAAAAGAAGCTTCTGTTCGCTCTTCCCTGCAAACTGGATGATTCGATTGGCCGCAAAGTTGAGGGCTCCAGTCCGCTGAACTCCGTAGCTGAGAGCAAGCATGCAGGCCACTGTGATCGTGGCCGGGTTGCCAAATCCCGAGATCGCTTCGCTGCCCCGAACCAGTCCGGTGGCAACCAGTGCCCCGAGAACCAGGAGGCTCACCTTATCGACGGGAAAGACGTCGAAGGAAAACAGCACCACCGCGCCCGCCACAATGGCCCAGAGAAGGATCATCTCAAAAGTGATCATGCAGTTTCTTAGAATCCTCGGAAATTTCTTGTGTGCGGGCCACGTAGGCATTCAGGTCCGGGCTCCGGGCCGGCAGCTTCACGGTCTTCACTCCACCAGAAGCCAGAATGTCAGCAAACTCTCGCGTGTAGAGTGGGTCTCGATCGTGGATCAGATACTCCGTTTTCTTGAGGTAACCATCGATGACATCTGTCAGATTGCGGGCAATCTGCTTCATCCACTCTCCATTAGGCTGCTGAATGATCCCTGCGACCTCGACGCGCCGGGTCTTGAGGTCGATCACGAAAAGAACGAAGTAGCGAACCAGGCCAGCCCTTGTGATGATCTCCAATGAGAAGAAGGCGGCGGCTGAGATCGCTCCCCAATGGGCTTTCAGAAAAGTGTCCCACGACATCGCCTTGCCTCGCTCCGGAACCGGTTCGATACCGTGGTTCTTGAGGATTCGTTTGATAGTGTTCCGCCCAATTCGATGGCCCAGATTCCGCAATGCGCCTCTGATTCGCCTGTACCCCCAGGTGTGATTGTCTTTCGCCATCTGGACGATGAGAGCCTGGATCTCTTGCGAACTCCGGGGGCGACCTGGTTTGCGTTTCAAGCTGCCGTCGTACTTCTTGGCGATCAGCTCTCTGTGCCAACGCAGGAGTGTATCGGGTGTGACGATGCAGGCAAGTTCCTTCAGGGCTGCGCGGCCTACGACCTTGGCCTTTCGAGCTAGCCTCCGTCTCTGGGCGTTGCTGAGGCGCAGCCGTTTCTTGCCCACCTGTGCCCGGAGACCGCGGTTTTCTTCTTTGAGGTAATCAATTGCGTCCTGCTGTGCACGATTGACCCAACCCGCCCACATCAGCAACAGAAACTTCAAGGGCAAATTCATGATGGCCATAATAATAAGGAAGGGAAGGATCTGAACACCGCGAAATACCGGTCGACTGAGTTTTGGCACCATACGGGATCAGGAGCCACCGCAAACTATTGAAAAGATTGGCTCCTCAGGTTGGACTCGAACCAACAACCCTCCGGTTAACAGTGGCACGCCAACAATTTCCGATAACCCTTTAAGAATTAGAGCCTTACGATGAAAACGATGTTGGCATGAGGGATTCCGAGCAGCAGCAAGTTATCAGTAGTTTCAATTATTTCAATTATTTGCTACCAATAGCGATCAAAAAGGTGTCCCACCAGGTGACCCAGAGGGTCGGACCCGCTCCCCGGCGGGATCGAAGCAGGCACGGGAACCCACGCAGGATTTTAAGTCCGTAACGGACAAATTGCAACTCACTGAAACTACTATATTTATCAATCACTTAGGCATCCACTATCTTGGCTGGAGTGGGGTGGAATTGGGTGGATTTGGGTTGGCGCGGTTACAATACGGTTACAGTTACAGCCAAAATTCTTTGATCCTCGCCGTTGAGTTATGAGTTCAACGCTAGTTGTTGCTCGTCTTTGCTGTTCAAGCCTTTACGTTCCTCTTGTTGTCTTGTTTTTCCTGGTATTCGGGCGTGCCCTGCCGTGGACGAACATCATCCTCCAATATCATCGGCTCGAAAATGATCTGAACGTGCGCATCTCCGAGCGGCTCAGCGTAGTGGCGGCGCTGGGGCTGTTTGGGCTGCCTCGTGGCCGCTTTCATATGGCCGGGATTGTGGATCGGTGTTATCCTGGTAGCGGGAACGGTGCTCGGGCTCAACATGCCGCTCTATCGCTTTTTCTACCAGAAGCGGAGCCTTCGTTTCATGCTCCAGGTACTTCCCTGGCACTGGATGTATTTTGCCAGCAGCGGTATTGCCTTTGGGATCGGTCTGCTGCGGTATGGGCTTGTGCCGAGATTACGAAGACACCACCCTAAAAAGACGCTCCTTCATGAGCCTAGCACCGCTTAGAATCGGCCTGGTCGGGGCTGGGCGCGTAGCGCAGCAGGTCCATCTCAAGGTGCTGACGCGGTTGCCGGAGGTGAAGGTAGCAGCGCTGGCCGAGCCGAACGAAGACCACCGTCGAACGGCTCAACACCTCGTCCCGAAAGCCAAGAGCTATACGGACGTTCACCCCTTGCTCGAAGACGATGAAATCGAAGCTGTGCTTATCTGCCTGCCCAATGCGTTACATGCGGAAGCCGCGCTTGCGGCTCTGGAGCAGTAAGCACGTGTACCTGGAAAAGCCGCTGGCGACGAACCTGACTGACGCGGAGGCGGTGGTGACTACGTGGCGCCAGACAGGCGTGACGGGGATGATGGGGTTCAACTATCGCTACAATCCGCTCTATCAGTCTTTGAAGCAACACCTTCGCTCAGTCACCATCGGTAAAGTGATCTACGTACGCTCTGTGTTTTCAACGACCGGAGGCGGCCATGCGGTCTGGAAACGAACACGTCAGGAAGGCGGCGGCGTGCTGCTGGACCTGGCCGCGCATCATATCGACCTGATCCGATATTTCTTCGAGGAAGAAATTGAGGAAGTGCGCGCGAACTTGCAGTCCAGAGAAAGCGAGGACGACACGGCTGCTGTCGAGATGCAGCTTCGCAGCGGGATTCTTGTGCAGTCCTTTTTTTCTTTAAGCGGTATCGAGGAAGACCGGTTCGAGATCGTAGGCGAGGCCGGGAAGTTGACGGTAGAGCGCAACAGGTCGCTCTGTATAAAGCGAACGGAGCCGGAAGCCAATAGTGCTCGCCGTGGACAGTTCCTGCACGGATTGCGCACGCTGGCTCATGCGTCCTACGGGCTCAAGAAGCTGCGCTCTGCCTGGAATGAGCCATCCTATCGAGCCGCGCTTTCCTGTTTTGTAGAAGCTGTGCGCGGACAGCCGGTTTCGTATCCTGATTTCGAGGATGGCTACCGCAACCTGGCCGTCATCGAAGCAGCGGAAGCTTCAGCGCAAACGGGTCATTTTGTCTCCCTTACTTGTTCGCCATGAGCAAATGCGTCTTCGTGACAGGGGCTACGGGGTTCATAGGCAGCCATCTGATCGAACGGTGATTGACGAGGGCTATCTTGTCAAAGCCCTCGCGCGTTCCTCCAGCGATATTTCATTGCTTCAATCTCTCAACGTGGACATTATCGCTGGCGACGTTCGTGATGCGGCAACACTTGAGGCAGGTATTCAAGGGTGCGCCTATATCTATCACCTGGCCGCGTTGACGACACGGCATGGCGCCGCCTCAGCGCACGCGTATCGCCGTTAACATTGAAGGCACACGTCACGTCGTTCGTGCAGCTACAAGGGCCGGGGGTAGAGCGGTTGATATACGGTAGCAGCGTTGGGGTCTACGGCCTCCTCAACACCCTGCCAGCAGATGAGACCAGAGAGCCGCACCCGAACACGCCCTACAGAGTATCTAAGCTTTGAGGAGAAGAGGTTGTCCTACATGCTTATAGAAAGAGCGAAGCACCCTGTGTCATTGCGCGTCTCAGTAGCATCCTCGGCCCGCGCTCTCTGACCTGGCTGCCCTGGTTTCGAGACCTAGCAGGCGGACAATCCCGCAGGATCGTTTCCCGGCAAAAACTTTATCCATGTTGGCTACATCACGGATTCAGATTGTGGAGGGCCTGCTTCGGTGTGCTGAGACCCCCGGTTTCGAGGGGGAGCGCTATATTCTAGCAGGCAAAAACCCCGTCCCTTTCAGCCACCTGATGCAGATGATTGCCACTGCCCTGAACGTAGAGATTCCACCTTCCTGGCTCCCTGCAGTACCCTTGTGCGCGCTCTTTCACCTGGGCGACGTTGCCTATCGGAGACTGGGGATGGTGGTCCCCAAGGCGCATGCAGCCGAGTTCTTTCTGGCCAACCGAAATTTTTCTATCGCTAAAGCACAACGTGATCTAATCTAAAACCGACGGTCTCTACACAAGAAGGAGTTCACCAAACCGTACAATGGTATTTTGAGAAAGAATACCTCGACCGTGGCAAACCCTGAAGCCCATGACGGATACCCTGCCTAGCCGCTCGATTCCCGTGTTCCGGCCCTATGCTGACGAAGAGGAGATCGCCGCCCCGACCCTGTTGCCCCGCATCCTACCTCTTCTTGTGCTTGGCTGCCTCGCTAACGGCCTGGGAGGGGCCATCGGCTGTGGCCTGGGCATGGGACGTTCCGCCGAACAGAAATTTGACATGGAGTTTCACCGACACCGCTTTATGACGGAGGAAGACCGTCGTACGGTGCTTGGCGAAGTGTCCGCCCCGGGAAGCTATTGTCCCCGTTCACCCTGACCCCATGAGCCAAGCGCTTCCGTTTTTCTCGATCATCATCCCAACCTACCAGCGTCTGGATCAGCTTCGCGCCTGCCTTGATGCGTTGACACAACTCGATTATCCGGACACGCACTTTGAGGTCATCGTGGTCGATGACGGCAGCTCCTCCATGAACGCCATCGTGGCCTCCTTTTCCGATGTGCTCAGGGTGACGTTTATCCGACAAAAACATGCCGGACCTGCGACGGCGCGCAACACGGGAGCGGCTATCGCCCAGGGGCACTTCCTTGTGTTTACAGACGACGACTGCCAGCCTATGCCTGCCTGGCTCCGTGCCTTAGCCGCTCATTTCGAATCCTTCCCCGATCACCTGGTGGGTGGACGCAGAGCTCTTGTCAATAGGTGTGGAAAAACATCAGGCGGCTTTCTCCTCCGGGACTTGGTTGACCGGGACTCCATTGACATATTTGGCGCCCTGGTAGACGTCTTTCATCAGCTCCGGTGCCTTCAACCGGCGGAATCGCTGCTCCGCCACCAGCAGCATCTTCCAGATCACCGCCTGGGCGTTTTCCACTTTCTTGAATCGCTTGGCCGCGTCCGTTCGCAGCCGAAGAGCGGCAAACGGTGACTCCACTGGATTGGTGGTTCGCAGATGCTGCCACTGCTTCTTTGGATAGCAGGTAAAAGGTCACCATCCGGTCCCAGTCCTGCTCGATTAGCTCAGCCGCCAGAGTCAGCCCTCGCTGCCGGCACCAGTGCTGAAAAACCTTCTTGAGTCGTTGTGCTTCTTCTCGAGTCTCGGCGTAAGGGATCTGCCGCAGGATCAGCAAGGCCGGCTTGTGCACTCGCTTAGGGAGCTTGGTCAGCAGGTTGACGATCCGATGATTCCAGCAGCGCTGCTCCTCGGCCTGGGGATAGACGTTGCGCAAAGCTCCCCAGATGCCCAGGTGGCCGTCTCCGATCACCAGCCGTGGACAGCCCATCCCCCGGCGCTTCAAGTCGCGCAGTACTTCCGACCAGCTCTGGGTCGATTCCCGATAGCCGCTCGTGACCGACACCACGGCTTTGCTTCCGTCACTTAAGGCGGCCTGCACCACCAGCAGGACTGCCTTTTCCTTCTCCAGACCCGCCTTGACGTAGATTCCATCTACCCATAAATACACCACTTCCAGATCATTCAAGGGTCGACTCTGCCAGACCTCCCATTCGGCCTGCCACTGCTCTTTCAATCTGGCCACCGTGGAGGACGACAGGTGCGCCTTTTCCCCTAAAAGCCCTCTCAGAGCCAGATCAAAATCCCCCAGCGCCAGACCATGCAAGTACAGCTCAGGGATCAGTTCTCGAACCTGCCGCGTCCGCTTGGCAAACAGGGGCAACACCCGACTTTCAAAGTGTTCCTCTAGATCCCGCACTCGAGGCCTTCGAACCTGGATCGTCCCCGAGCTCAGCGTCAGATGCCTCGGCTTCCCATATCCATTGCCATAGCCCGACGGAGCGTCCACGGCCCTTCGCCGCTCACTCTTACGCCGCCCTAATAACTCCGTGACTTCCTCCTCCAGCAGCTCTTGAACCCAGCCTTGGATCTTCTCCCCCACCCAATCTTCCAGCTCCTCGAAACAAACTCTTGACTCGACACTTTCCTCAATGTTCTGCTTGCTCATGCGGTGTGTACTCCTTCCGTTGCGGGCCTTTCGGCCCTGGGTTTTAAATCAACCCGGAAGGATACTCACCGCCTATGCTATTTACACACCTTCTGATGGTAGCTCTGGACGCACGTTGAATGCGCTGCCAGAAAACCCGTATACCACGGCCAGCCAACAGCTTACCGCCTACCTGCACACCTACTACAACGCAGATCCTTCTAACGGGCGCTTCTTTGCTTCTAACAACTTTGCGGTGGCTGCTGAGAAGTTTCAGGAGGTGGGCGGCTTCGACGTGTCCTTTCCGCTGGCATCCAGCGAGGATCGCGAGTTTTGCGACCGCTGGCGTCATCTCGGGTATCGCATGTCGGAACGTGTCAACAACTTTGAGACACTTTGGTGAATAAATTACTGTAGTTTCATCTCAAAAGTTCTCCTTTTCGGGAGGGTTGATCCAGACCGCCTCGGGAAGAGGAGGAGGAACGGGTTTGCCGTTGGGAAATCTCTCCGGGAAGAGTGCATGGGCGGCCTCCAATGTTTGGGATCGATCGCGACGGGTGGTGATGGCGGTGAGGTAGTGCACATCCGCGGGAGTGTGCAGGCCGATACCCGAATGGCGATGGTCGCGGTTATACCAATCGAAGAAATCCCGACAGAAGTCTCTGGCTTGCTGAATGGTGCCGAAACGAGCCGGGAATTCGGGACGGTACTTGAGGGTCTTGAATTGGGATTCCGAGTAGGGATTGTCGTCACAGACATGAGGCCGAGAGTGAGACTTGGTGACTCCCAGATCGGCCAGTAGCAAGGCCAGTGCTTTGGAACTCATCGACGAGCCACGATCGGCATGCAGGGTGAGACCACCCGCTACGATCTCCTGCTTGGAGTAGCTCTGGGCGATCAAGACCTTGGCCAGGCGGGAGCTTTCCTGGGTGGCCACCATCCAGCCCACCACATAGCGGCTGAAGATGTCCAGGATCACGTAGAGGTAGTAATAGCTCCATTTGACGGGCCCCTTCAGCTTGGTGATGTCCCACGACCAGCATTGGTTCGGGCCGGTGGCCAGAAGTTCCGGCTTGGAGTATTGGGGATGGCGGCGCTGGCGACGGCGTTCTCTAACTTCCAGACGTTTGGCCAGAATGCGGTACATGGTTCGAATCGAGCACAAGTATCGCCCTTCGTCCAGCAGCTCCGCCCATACGGCGGCAGGAGCTTTGTCGATAAACTGTCGGCTGTGCAGGACCTCCACAACGGCTTCCCTTTCGGGCGGGCTCAAGGCGCGTGGGGATGCGGCCCGAGGCCGAGGATCCAGCGCCGGCCGTTCGCGCCGAAGTTTCTCCCGATACAGACTCGATGGCGGCAGATCCAGAGCCTGACAGCCGGCACGGACTCCGTGGGATTGTGAGAATCGCAAAGCTTCGTCCATCAGCTCTCGTCTCCGTTCTCTTCGCTGCTCGCCAGAGAGATTCCCAACAGTTGCGAGACTTTTTTTTGGAGATCCAGCATGGCTTCAAACTTCTCGAGCTTGCGTTTCAGCTTCCGATTCTCAGCCTCCACTTGCCTCAGTTGATGATCCAGAGGATTGACCGGCTTTGCCTTTCGTCCCCGCTTGCGAGGGGTCAATGCCTGCAGCGTTCCGTGCTCGCGTTGGCGTCGCCAGGTCTGCAGATTCGACCAGTAAAGTCCTTCTCGGCGCAGTAATGCTCCCACTTCGCCCGACTCTTCGCAGCCATCGGCCTGCTCCAGGACCCGGAGCTTATAGCGGGCTGAAAACCGGCGACGGGTTGCCTTGGCAGGAACTTCCGGGTCGGGTCGCGGCAACGCCTTCTCGGGCTCGGTCCGTCCCGCAGCGATTTTGGAGACCTCTCCCCTCCGCTCCGAGGTTTCCAAAATCCTCAGTTTCTTGTCGCTTCTGTTTTCTATCATTCTGTAATCCAGCTTCTCGCCCTCTACTCTAATTTAGCCGGGAAGAAGTGTCTCACCATTATTGGCACAGAGGGAGGACGCCGATTTTCTGGATCTTGGTTTTTCAGGCTTTGCCAGTTCTACTATTGACTGCTTGCGGTCCAAGGTTGAGGAGTCTGGCGCTGATTCAATCATGTCACGCGATGCTCTTGCTCTCCTCGTCAGGCTTGCGGGTAGGAAATGATGAGACTACTTCGCCTCCGTCTGGCCGACTACCGAGGAATTGATGAGTCCGAGGTGCGATTCGGCGCCCGGGGACTCACCATCGTGGAAGGACCCAATGAAGTTGGGAAAACCTGTCTGAGTGAAGCAGTCAGACTTCTCTTTGACTATCTCGACTCGAGCAAGCACAGTAACATCAAAGCAATTAAGCCTGTAACGAGGGATGTAGGTCCGGAGATTGAGCTGGAGGCCGAGAGCGGACCCTACGTCTTTACATACTTCAAAAGGTTTCACAAGAAGCCGGAGACGACCCTTACGATCACAACTCCCACACCAGAAAACCATACGGGACGTGAAGCTCATGAACGCGCCGAAAAAATCTTGCGCGAAACCATTGACATTGACTTGTGGAAAGCACTTTGCATTCAGCAAGGTGAAGCAGTCCGACAGGCCGACTTATCAAACCAGACATCATTGTCAGTTGCTCTCGATGCTGCTGCGGGGGGGCGCCAGGCGGATCCCCGAGAAGAAAGTCTCTTCGATATGGTGCGGAAGCAGTATGGGCGCTATTTCACGGAGCGGGGCGCCGAAAGAAAGGAATTGCAGGAGGCTCAAGAAGCTCAGGAAAAAGCAGAGACTGAAGTTACTTCACTGGAAAGGCAGATTCGGAACCTTGAGGAAGATATTGTGCGTGCCGCAGGGCTCGGTCGAGAATTGGAGAGTTTGAAGATTCAAGAGGAGGATCTCCGGGGGGATGTTTCCAGACACGAAAAGGCTCTCGGTGAAATCATGGCGCTGGAGACCGCTCTGGAAACAGCCCGCCTTAAGTTGGAGTCGGCACAGAAATCCGAAAATGCCTCGAAACGAGACATGGAAGTGCGCCAAGACCTCCTCGATGCGGTATCCAAAACTAGAAAAGCACATGCGGAACTCGACGAATCCAGCACATCATCAACCGTCTCGGTCAAGAATATGGAGAGCGAACTGGAGGGGACCCAATCGGACGCGACCAAAGCTGAAGCCGGGCGCAAAGAGGCCGAATCACTTCTTAATCTCCACCGTGCGGATTCGGATTACTTCAACAACAAGCTTTACCTGGAGCAAATGAAGGAACGCAAAGACCGCATAGATCGTGCTCGGGAAGAGGCAGCCTCGGCTGATGAGTTGTTGGCGGGGAACAGCATAAACGAAGAGACTCTGAAAACAATCCAGAAAGCCGAACAGTCGCTCATTATAGCTCTGGCGAAGCTGGATACTGGTGCGCCGACTGTTTTGCTGAGAGGGCTGGCCGACTTCGATTTCCAGCTTGATGGTGAGCACACCACTATCTCAGAGCATGAGGAGCGCAGCTTATCTGTCTCTGATCGGGTCCGTGTGACAATTCCCGGGTCTTTAGAAATGGAAATGACAGCCGGATCCAGCTCCTCTGATCTGTCGAGAAAGGTCGAAGAGACAATTGAGAAGCTCGATGCCCTATGCAATGTTGCCGGAGTGAGTAATGCGGATGAGGCAAGACAATCCTATGACGCTCGCCGGGAAGCGCAGAAGTCAATAGCAAGACAAAAGGATATCGAGAATGAGAATCTTCGCGACCTGACCTATGAGGAATTGGAAAGAAAACTCATAGGGCTAGGAAAAAGTGTCCCTGCTTATCCAGCAGCCCGAATACGGGAGCCCGAGCTTCCTGCAACGCTGGAAGCCGCGAAGAAGAAACTCCGAAGCGCTGAGGGCGATCTTGAAAAGACCAATAACGTATGGGAAGAAGCCAGAACGGAACTGGATGCGGCCCGCAGGGTGCGTGATGGACTGAGGGCGCGACACCAGCAGGTGAGGGTGAAACTTGACCTCAAGGTTGAAGAACTAAACCGCGCTGAGGACAAACTTGCTCGGGCCCGAAAGATCACCGCCGATGACGACCTTGAATCGGAGCATTCGAAATTCGCGAAGCTTGTCCATACAGAAGCGGCGACGGTAAAGGGTGCTGAAGCAGACCTCAGCGACAAAGAACCTGATCGAATAAAGCGTTGTTGCATGGATCGGGGCGGAGATGGAATTCGCCCTTTCCCAAGCGGTAGCGTCAGGCGACACGTTCGAACACAGGCCGTCCGAGTGCGGTCATTGTGTTCAGGACTTTCTGGCCGACCTGGATCTCCGTGATCTGCCTGGAGAAGCTGCGGGATCTGAGTCTGGGGCCGATGACGCTCTTCCACCGGCCGATCTGCGTTTCTATCCGGCTGCGCTGGTTGTACCCTGTGGCCGCCTGCCAGGCCATGCGGCCGTTGCTGCGGATCTGGGCAATATGGCGATCCCGAACGGTTGGATCCCGCGCCGATTGCGGTCGGATCACTGCGTTCTTTGGCGGCGGTATAACCACATCCAGGGTCTCCCCATACCGTTCCCTCAGCAGATCCCGTGTGGACGCTCCATCATAGGCGCCGTCCGCCAGAAAGCCCGTGACCGGGGCATCGAGTTGATCCAGGAGCCCGGGTAAGGCGGTGCTGTCTCCAACGTCATCGTGAGTCAGATTGGCGCAAACAATCGCACCGCTATGGAGGTCCAGTCCGAGGTGGAGTTTGCGCCAGCGGCGGCGTATTCCCCTGGTTTTATGCTTCTGCGCGAGCCATTCCCCTTCGCCGAAGATCTTGAGGCCGGTACTGTCCACCACCAGATGGACAGGCACAGACCCGGCTTGCCTCATCACCTGCGCGATGCTCAAGCCGTTTGCGCGACGCGACAGTGTGGAGAAGTCCGGCACCCGTATATCCAGCCCCATGAGCGTGCCAATGGAACCCATCAGCCCCTGCGTTTGTCGCAACCCAAGCCGATACGCCGTGCGCAGCGTCAGGCATGTCTCGATGGCCAGATCCGAGTATCTCCGCTGGCCACCCCGTGACGTGCGGCGCGGCGCGCGCCACACACTTTGAGCCTCATCACTGACCCAAATCGTCAGATCACCCCGCTGGCGCAGGCTCTCGTTATATTCCGCCCAGTTGATCACCCGATACTGCGCCTTATCAAACTTGTGCCGTCGGGCTGCGTTGAACTTATGTGGCATCTAGGTTATCCCCGGTGTTGAAAAACACGATGATAAGGCATCCTTCGGGATGATCCATGCAACAAGGTCCCTTGTCAGCAGTTTTTTCTTTTGCTGTTCAGGAGGAGATCCTTCTTCACAATCCGGTTCTGGCGGTGAAAAAACCGAAGTTGAAACGGGTGCGTCCGAATTACACCCCGACCAGGCAGGAGCTTCTCAAGATTCTCAACGTGCTGCCGGTTGAATCCCGTAGATTCTTTCTGGCGCTCTGTAACACAGGCCGTAGGATTGGTGAGCTCCGTCAGGCCAATATCCAGGATGCTGACCTCGAAAATGGACAGCTTCACGTTACTCGGAAAGGCGGGAAGCGGGATACGATCCCGATGAACGATACGCTGAAAGCCTGTCTCGAGGAGGAGCTTTCAGCTCGGGAGATTCTCTCACCTGGTGATCCCTTGTTTCTCAATCGGTACGGGAAGCGTTACCGGTCCATTCGGGGAGCGCTCACGACCGCCTGTAAGCGAATTGGTGTTCGACACTGCACTCATCATTCATTGAGACACGCCTCCGCCACGATTTTGCACGACCAGGGCGAGGACGTTGGCACAATCTCCAAGCTGCTGGGCCATACCAATCCGACCGTGACCCAGAACATCAATATCGAATGGAAGGATGCGAAGGTCAAGGAGGCTGCCGAGAAGGTGTCGATCGGAAAAGTGCAAAAAAAGTGCAAAGAGAGAGATTCGGCCTAACTCACCGGCACCATTTCCCTCTGAAAGTGGTGCCCAGGGTGGGACTCGAACCCACACGGGCCTACGGCCCCCAGGATTTTAAGTCCTGTGCGTCTACCAATTCCGCCACCCGGGCACGGGAAGCCTAATGATTCTCTATCAAGAGTTTAGCAAAATCAAAAAAAGGCCAGGCTTCTGTCATCCGACAGCCTTTAGATTACGGCTTGGCTCCTTTTGGTTCCTTTTCGACTCGCCCTATCTCGAACCCTTCCGCCACCTCCATCAGACGCCCCCTCGGGCCAAAAGAGCCAGCAAGGACTGGCTCTCGTCATCGAGTTGCATGGAGTGAGTTTCCCGCGTGCACAATGTGGGCATAAGTCGATTGAGTTTACAAACGGCCTACTCCAGAGTTGGAAGCCTGCTGCAACCAGGGTTCCGAATCAGCACAAGAAGAGGCACACGGAGAGGGGCGCAGAAAATGCCCTACGCGCTTTCAACAAACTCTACAGGGCAGTCAAGAACCGCAAGCAGACGCAACATCTGATCGACGCTCTTCTTGTAGTTAGTCTGATCTAGCAAGCGGACAAGCTGCGAAGCAGAAGTACGCAGACGTCGGCGCACTTCCCCCTTGCTGAGCCGGCTTTCCTCAAGCTTTTTCTGAGCCAAGAGTGTGAGCTTGTAGAGGGCAGCTTCCCTCAAATAATCTGGATCTTTGTTGTAGTCCAGAACCTGCTCCCAGAGGACCGTTCCTTCGGATCCGGACTCGAGCACATAGACAAAGCCCTCTCCGCCCAGTTCCGGGTCGACATAGGTACTGACAACACCATCCTTGCGGCTGGGAGCCAGTTCGAGTTTTGCGTAGGGGAAGAGATAAACTTTCCCCTGGTGCTCGACCTGGAAAGCCTTCCTTCGGTTATTGTGACTCACCTTCATAGCCGCCGCGCCTGATTCGACCCATTGGCCTCATATATTACCATGAGAGGTAGTATTTAGAAGACCATCGCCCCGAGCCGCGAAGTTTCGATCCACCCGGGCACATTCCGCTCGGAGCAAAGCACTGTACGAAAAGATAAAACACCTCAATGGGTAGGGCAAGGCGGGTCAAAAGTTGAAGGTTGAGAGCAACCTTAGACAAGCGACTTGCGGATCTCTCTCTTGAGCCCTCGAATCTCACGACGGATCTTCTTGAGTTCCTGGTGATCTTTGGCCTCCAGAGCCGCCTGCCGATCCACCTTGAGCTTGCGAATGTCGACTTTGATCTTGGCCTTGTCAATGCCCACCGCCTCGTGATGCTCGTGCGGATCAATGTCCAAAGCCTGGCAGATCGCCAGCAGCAGAGGCTCCTTGTTTAACTGGGTGTAGCCCTGCACGGCTTCGTGCTCGAGTGAGCCCGCCACCTCGCGCAGTTGGGCCACTGTCATTTCTTTCAGGTCGTGATAGGTGTGTTCCATAGAATCCTGAACCCTTGTCCTTGTCTCTCCAATGAAGAGTTTTGATCGTTTCCGCTTTCAGGGAATTATAACCGGACTTTCCTCGTTGCAGCTCCAACCTTGACCACGATCCGAGTTGGGCATCTGGTCGCATCCGTTGCAGGGCACGCCAATCTGCGAGACGAGCGCTTCGAGAATGGTACAGTTTGCGGATGGAGTGAAGTTCGGCGGGTTGATAACCGTGCCCTACGGAACCGTGGAAGCAATCAGCTCCCAATGGAGGCTTAATGACAATCGATCAGTCGCTGCGCCAACACCTTAGAAAACTGCTCATCGGGCGGCAGGCCCACGTCCAACCTGAGGAAGTTCTGACGGGAGTTCCTTTCGACCTGCAGGGAGCCCGGCCGGAGGGGGCTGAGCACACCCCGTGGCAAGTCCTCGATCACCTGCGAATTGCACAGTGGGACATCCTGGGATTCAGCCGCGACCCGGGGCATGTGTCTCCCAGCTTTCCGGAGGGGTACTGGCCGGAGACGGCAACGCCGCCGGATGAACATGCCTGGGGAGAGAGCTGGGACCGTTTCAAGACGGACCTGCTCGAAATGGTCGACCTGGTCAGCGATCCCGGACAGGATCTCATCGCTCAGTTCCCCCACGGAACGGGCCAGACCCTGCTGCGCGAAGCTCTCCTCATTGCCGACCACAACGCCTACCACCTGGGAGAAATGGTTCTGCTCAGAAGAATGCTGGGGTGTTGGGGAGAGGCGAAGCCTGTCGACGTGTAGGTTCCTGTCGTCTTGCGGCCCACGGCGCCTCCCACATCGGAATAGGGAATCGTCAGTGAGACTGGCATACTTGCAGAGTGAACGGTCGACAGCGCCCGCAGCCGATCGCTGGAAAGCTGGCAGCGGCTCTATCGGTGTCTCTTCTTGTGGCGGGTGCCGGATGCCAGCCGGGAAGCCCTCCTGTGAACAGCGACTGGCCCGTCTACAAAGCGGACCGGGCCTCGACCAGCTACTCAGCACTCGACCAGATTAATCGCTCCAACGTGAGCCGGCTGGAAGTGGCCTGGACGTTCCAGTCGGGCGATGAAGAGCTCTACACCATCGAGTGCAACCCCCTCGTGGTCAATGGAATTATGTATCTCACTTCGCCCATGGTTCGAGTGTTTGCCCTCGATGCCGCGACCGGAGACGTCCTGTGGAGGTTCGATCCTTACTCCCACGGGGCTCCCCGCGACCTGGCCCGGTGGGCGCGAGTCAACCGGGGCGTCGTCTACTGGAACGACGACTCCGAAGCCAGGATTCTTTTTACCCTGGAGAACCACCTTTACGCCCTCAACGCCAGCGACGGCTCGCTGATCCAGTCCTTCGGAGAGAGAGGCGTCGTCAACCTGCGCCTGGGGCTGGATCGTGAGACCGCCGATCTCACGGTGAGAGCCACTTCACCGGGCATCATCTTCAAGGACCTTCTCATCCTCGGATCCACCGTTGGTGAGGGTCCCGGACCGGCAGCCCCGGGGCACATTCGGGCCTACGATGTGAGAAGTGGAGAGCGGGTCTGGATCTTCCACACTATTCCCCACCCGGGGGAGACCGGCTACGACACCTGGCCTGCGGATGCCTGGCAATGGGCCGGAGGAGCCAACGACTGGGGGGGCCTGAGCCTGGACCAGGAGCGGGGACGCGTATTTGCCGCCACAGGGTCACCCGCCTACGACCATTACGGGGCCGATCGAGAAGGGCAGAACCTTTTCTCTGATTCGATCGTAGCTCTCAATGCCTCCACCGGAGAACGAGTCTGGCATTTTCAGACGGTTCACCATGATCTCTGGGATTCTGATCTGCCCTGCCCTCCCAATCTGGTGACGGTGATCCGGGACGGTCAGCGGATCGATGCCGTCGCCCAGGTCACCAAAATGGGTCATCTGTTCCTGTTGGACCGGGAAACCGGGAAGCCGCTCTTCTCGGTAGAGGAGCGCCCGGTTCGACAGAGCACCCTGGAGGGCGAGAAGACCTGGCCGACCCAGCCTTTCCCCACACGACCTCCCGCCTATGCCGTTCAGGGCTTTGACGAGGGCGACATCACCGACCTGACTCCGGAAGCAGCTGCTTACGTGAGGGAGAACTACCTGAAGAAATACGGCCCGTCCAGGCTCTTCGACCCGCCCTCACTGGAGGGCATTATCGAATCGCCCCAGTTCAATGGAGGTACGGACTGGGGTGGTGCAGCGGTTGATCCGCGAACCGGCGTCCTCTACGTCAATGCCAGCAACGAGCCCGAGATGATCTTCATGCGAGCTGCCCGCGAGGGTGCATCACATTCCTCAGCTTTTGTGGCCACCGGCCATCGCGAGATCTTCGACCCCGAGGGCTTTCCCATTTCCAGGCGCCCCTGGGGAACCTTGAACGCAATCGATCTGAATCGCGGAGAGATCTTGTGGCAGGTTCCGCTGGGGACCTATCCTGAGCTGGAGAAGCGGGGATACCCGGACACCGGCACCTTCAACATTGGAGGCCCACTGGTCACCGCAGGAGGGATCATTTTCATCGGAGCCACCCGGGATCTCCGGTTCCGGGCCTTCGACAAGAGGAGCGGTGAAAAACTATGGGAGTACCAGCTGAAAACCGGTGCCAATGCGACGCCTGCCACTTACATGGTGAACGGCCGGCAGTTCGTCGTTGTGGCGGCCGGAGGTGGAGGGAAATCCGGGACGCCTCCCGGGGACAACTACGTCGCCTTTGCGCTAGCTGAGGATGTGCCGACCGGCGAAGAGTAGGCCAGCTGGGTGAAGTGTCCGATCAGATCCAGGACATCTTCACTTGAATGTCGCGCTTCTCCAGCTCGCGGACCATTTCCGCCGCTGTGACGGCCAGTTCCGGGGGAATTGCGCCGGCCGGGACATTCCCCTGTCCCAGCGATTGAGCCACGATGGCCATGTGAAAGCCGGTGGTTCGTTCCATGGCCGCGAAGCCGGTGGCTGAATCGAATCGATCCAGTACGTCCACCTGCACCTCCCTGCGGGAACCGTCCTGCAGGCCCGCAGCCCGCACATGAATCACCATGAGATCCTGTTCCCCGGGATGGGGCGAAATACGATCTGCCAGGAGTCTGTGCAGCAGGTCTCTTGGAACAGCTTTCCCGGAGGCCAGTTTCAGCGGTTCCACACCCCAGCAGTCCGAGATCCCTCAGCCCTTTGAAAAGAGCATAGTGTCCGGGGTAGCGCAGGGTCTTGTTCTTGAGTGTGAGGACCTTTCCCTCCAGAGTGCTGGCCAGGGTGGTCAGCCCGCCCGAGGTGGTAAAGGCTTCGAGCTCGCCAAGTTCGGGGACTTCCACCTGCTCGAACTCTTCCTCGGCAAAGCAGGGCACTCGGACCACCTGTCCCTTGTCCAGATAGAGAGCTTCACCGTCATACTCGTTGGTCAGGCCTTCCAGGTTGAAGAAGCATCGGTAGTGAAAGGGAGGCTGAGGGTCCTGGGGAAGTCCACCGTCGTAAATCAGGATCTCCTCCGCCTGGTCAAACTGTTCAAAGGCCAGCAGCGCCAGATTGGAGATCATACCGGGGCCGACTCCACAGTCGGGGACAATGGAGATTCCGTTCTCCAGGGCCTGCAGGTCCAGATCCAGTTCCTGCTCCACGATGTCTGCATTTCCACCCAGATCGCAGAACGAAACTCCACTGGCCACGGCCTCTCGTGCCAGAGTCAGATTCAGCCGATAGGGTGCGGCGCTGGCACACACATCGAGCCCTTTCAAAAAAGGACGAATCTCCTCCGGTTGTTCTACCTGGAGGCACCTGGGAACGACTCTCGACTCGTCAAGAAGGCTATTGATGCGGTCGGCCGCCAGCCTGGCCGCTTGCGGGTCGGAATCGGCCAGCTCGATGCAGCTTTCGGGGGAAAAGCGTGCGATGTCGTAAGCAGTGGCTGTCCCCTGCCTGCCGGCGCCGACGACCCCGTAAGTGACCATGATGCTTGTCTTCGACTCCGGATGCCCCAACGTGGAACGTGAAACGTGGAACGTGGAACTCTCTTCAGACCCCGGGCAGTTTCCAGGGAGCCCGGTACCTGCGTCCGACCAGAGATTTAGCCCTCTCGTCACCCCCGATCTTCTCCGTGGCCGGGTCCCAGGAAACGTAGGTCTCGAGTCGGGCGGCGATGTTGGCCAGATGGCAGGCGTTGACAGCCCTGTGGTGGATCTCCACATCTGCGTTGGGCTTCTCCCGAGACTCTACGCAATCGAGAAAGTTGCGCACGTGGTCAAAGTGGAAGCTCCGGGACCCGCTCCGCCGAGGCATTCCCATCATTCTGAACTCGCGGGGCTTTCTGTCCAGCGAATCGGTTTCGGAGTGAATCTCCCAGCCCTGGCGATCCACGACCAGGATCCCGTTGTTTCCGTGGAACTCAACTCCGTGCTCACGTTGCCAGGGCCCAACTCCACAACCCAGCTGATGTTCCCAGGTCAGTGAAAAAGAGGGAAACTTGACGACCGAGACCTGCGTGTCCGGCGTCTCCATGATGTCGTCCGGATAGCCGTACTTGCCAGCGATGGCCATGGCGCCGATCGGCTCTTCCTTCATGGCCCACACACCGATGTCGACCATGTGGGCGCCCCAGTCGGTCATGAGACCGCCCGAGTAGTCCCAGAACCAGCGGAAGTTCCAGTGGAATCTGGCCGGGTTGAAGGGTCGCCTGGTGGCGGGTCCCAGCCAGAAATCGTAGTCAACGGAATCGGGAGGACTGGTGTCAGCCGGATTCCCCAGGGCTCCTTTCCAGTCCAGGTAGGCCCAGGCACGAACGGACCGGATGGTGCCGAGTTGACCCGAGCGCACGAACTCCACCGCTTCCCGAAAATGCGATGAACTGCGCTGCTGGGTCCCAATCTGGACCACGCGATCATATTTCCGGGCAGCATTGACCATGGCCCGGCCTTCTTCGATGGAAGTGGCCAGCGGCTTTTCACAGTAGACGTCCTTGCCGGACTGACAGGCCATGATGGTGGGCAGGGCGTGCCAGTGATCAGGCGTGGCCACGATCACAACATCGATGTCATCCCTGTCCAGCAAGCGACGGAAGTCCTGGTAAGTGTCGGGGCGGCGCTGACGGCGTTCCACGACGGTCTCAGCAGTTTCCTGGCTCTGTTCGGTATCCACATCGGCCAGGGCCAGGCACTCGACCTCCTCGACTCGCAGGAAGTCGATCAAATTGTAGCGCCCCATGCCACCACAGCCGATCAGGCCCACGTGGATTTTGTCGTTGGGTGAGACACCCCGGCTCTCACTCAGAATGGTCGCGGCTTTGGCGCCAACTGTTGTGGTGGCCGCCACGCCGGAGGCGACGGTTGCAGAGCCAATGAAACTGCGACGGTTGACCTTGCTCATGGCCTTCTCTCCCAATCATTTATGCTTCGGGTGCACACTATACCAAAAGCGGAAGTGGATCAATTCTGGTCAACTCGAAACCCCACAGCCCGGCAGGAGCCCGCCAGAGGGCTGTCGGCGGGGAGGACTACCGAGAAAGTCGAAAGCTCATGTCTTCGATAAGTACGCCTGATCCGATGGAACCGTTCGACTCTCTCTTCGCGGGGGGCCTGCAGGAGTTCGCGCAGCGACCGATCGTCCGCTTCGATGTCATAGGCTTCTCGAACCAGCCCGTGGAGTTGTTCTTGCCAGCCTCCCTGCTTCTCTTGCGGCCGGAGCTTCCGGGGCTGAGACGACCCGGGAAAAGACCAGCCCGGATCGACTCCCAGATGCCGACAACAGGCCTGGAAGATCACCTCGGTTCCCCGCTCCTTGGCCTCGACCGTCTGGCCGCCAACATGCGGCGTGCCAATCTGAACCAGTTCCAGCAGTTCGCAATCGATCCTCGGCTCGTTTTCCCAGACGTCGAGGACGGCCTTCAGACGGCCTTTCTGCAATTCAACCTTGAGGGCTACGCCGTCGACCACAGCCCCACGGGATGGATTGATCAGGACAGCGCCGCTTTCGATCCTGCTGAGCCGGCGCCGATCAAAAAGATGATGGGTCCGGTCCTCACCCCGGAGGGTCAGGGGGACGTGCAGGCTGAGGAAATCGGCCTCCATCAACTGGTCCAGCGGCAGTGAATGAAAGTCGGGCTCCCGGCGAGCCCTTGGGGGATCATTGAGGAGAACCTTCAGACCCAGAGCAGACGCGGCGGCGGCCACTCTTCGGCCGATCCTCCCCACCCCGACGACGCCGAAAGTGAGGCCGCTCAGGCTCCGCCCTTCCCGGGTGGCCAGCAGCAGCAGGGCCGCCATCACGTAGTCCCGGACCGAGTCCGAATTGCACCCGGGAGCATGAGTGAAGGCAATTTCCCGCTCTTGTAAGTAGCCGAAATCCACATGGTCCGTGCCCACGGCAGGACAACCGACAAATGTGGGGCTGCAGAGACGCAGCAGGTCTGCGTCAATTCTCAGATCGGAACGAAGCACCAGAATGTCTACATCCCGGGTCAACTCCGGAGCCAGCGGCAGTTCGAAGAGAGTGACTTCTCCAAACTGCGAGAATGCCTCGACCGCACATGTGATTCTGGAGTCCGCCAGGATTTTCATTGGGTGACTATTCTAGCCTCACACTGGCTAAGCCGTGCATGATCGTTTTTCCCGAGTCTCCTCGAACGACCTCCAGAGGCCACCTTGTGCCGGACCGTCTTGGCGGGCGACCACGAGGGTCGCGCCTACGATCCTCCGTGATCCGGGCCGGGTGGCTACAATTAACTTGACCGGATGGTGAGAAAGACCTTAACCTCTTTGATCACCATGTTGACTCGAGAAAGCGGCGCATATTCCTGTTTTTTTAGCCTCGACAAGAGGGCTGTGCGCGCTGCATCCGGGTCGCCCTAGAGCGAACAGCAGCGAATGTCACGAGCCCACCGGGACGATTGATCCGGTGGGCTTTTTTTTTGGAGCCATTGTCATGTCGGAACAACTGGATTCTCTTCGCAAGCGAATCGACGAAGCTGACCGCGAGCTGCTGGAAGCCCTGGCGCAGCGGATGAAGGTGGTGAATGAGATTCTTCAGGAGAAAGAGTCTCGTGGTCTACCCCTCTTCGACCCGGTTCGGGAGACTGAACTCCTGACCAGGGTGGCCCGGCTGGCAGGCCAGAGAGATCTGGACCCCGTACTGGCGGAACGGGTCCTCAAAGAAGTGATCAACCACTCCCGGGAAGTCCAGAGTCGAAGAGTTCACCGGGAGCTGAATCCCGACCTGAAACAGGTCCGGACAGTTTCCTTTCAGGGGACCAGGGGGGCCTATTCCTGGCTGGCCTGTCGAAAACACTTTGGGCGGGAGATCGAGGCGGTCGGGTACGGGAGTTTCTCGGAGGCGGTTGACGCACTGGAGGAAGGGCATGTCGATCTGGCCGTCCTCCCCATAGAGAATGTCCTGGCTGGAAGCATCTATGAGGTCTACGATCTCTTGACCGAGAGCAGACTCCACGTGGTTGGAGAAGAGTACTTCAGAGTCGAGCACTGCCTGATCGGGCTTGCGGAAACCCCCCTGGAACAGATCGAGGCTGTCTTCTCCCACCCCGTGGCCCTGCAACAGTGCCGTGGGTTCATCAAGGGACTTCCGAACGCCCGCTACGAAACCTACATCGACTCGGCCGAAGCAGTGCGAAAGGTGAAACGGGACGGAGACCCGAAACATGCGGCCATCGCCAGCGCTGAGGCCGCGGAACTGTACGAATTGTCCGTGCTGCGCGAGGGTATTTCGGACCACCCTGAAAACTACACCCGCTTCTGGGTGATCTCCCGTGAGCCCGTGGCAGTGGATCTCCGAATTCCGGCAAAGACTTCAGTGCAACTAGTGACGGACCACACCGAGGGAGCCCTGGTGGCCGCCCTGGCGGCACTGGCCGCTCAGGGAGTCAACCTGACCAAGCTGGAGTCGAGACCTCAAAAGGGTACAGCCTGGCAGTACCAGTTCCATCTGGAGATGGAAGGTAACGTCGAGGAAGAGCGCGTGATTCGGGCTCTGGACGACGTCCGCTCCCGGGCCAGACTGCTGCGAGTGCTGGGGTGCTTCCCCAGCGGAGATCTAGCCACGCCCTCCCGGGCGGAAATCTCCGATCGCCAGGTGTTTCCAACCGAATCAGCCGGTCCCGTGTTTGTTCATCGAGTCGAGACTCCCGGTACGGATGCACAACCTGCCCGGCCCCGGGAAACCAAGCAGATATCGCTGGGTGCGGTTCTTCTGGGCGGTGAAGAGTTCGTCCTGATCGTGGGCCTGGGATTGACGACGCCACCCGAGAAGATCGAGCAGGTGGCACGCTTGGCTAGAGCCCGAGGAAACGCCCTCTTCCTGGCCATTCAGGAACCCGGTTCGCGGCGATTCGACCTGGAACGATTCCGCCAGTTCAGGAACGTCACGGCTGAGTACCAACTGCCCATAGCCTGCCTGGCCCAGGCTTCGGAACAAGTGGAACCTCTCTCTCTACTCGTGGATCTGTTCGTGATCTCCTCTCGCAACATGCAGAGCACCAGCCTGCTGGAAGAGGTGGGGCGAGTCTCCGTACCCGTCGTTTTGAAGCGGGGCATCAGTTCCACTCTGAGAGAACTGTTGGTTTCAGCGGATACGATCCTGGAACGGGGGAATCAGGATGTTGTTCTTTGCGAGCGCGGGATTCGAACCTTTGAAAGCGTCTCACGAACCACCCTCGATCTGGGAGCCATCATGGCCCTCAAGGACAGGACTCATCTGCCGGTGGTGGTCGACCCCACCCAGTGCGTGACCCAGGCCCACCGGATTCGCCCCCTGGTTCGGGCCTGTCGTGAGGTAGGCGCCGATGGAGCGATCCTGCAGGTGGACCCCAACAAGAGTGAATCGAAGCGCTATGCTCTGGGGATGGAGCACCTGGTTGAAATCATGAATGGGTCGCCACCGGGGAACGGAGAGTAAGTGCCTGCGCGTTGCGACCCCGAGCTTGAAAGCTCAGGCTTGAAAGCTCAGGGTTGAAAGTTCAAGGTTGAAGGTTGAAAGCGGACGCGGGACAATGACACGTTCAGCGTCCCGGAGACAAGAGGATGATTCTCAAGATACTGGCTCACCCGATCTTCATCAATTTGAACTTCCACATGCCCATGGTGATCGACCTGTCTCACCCCTTGATCATGCTTTCGGGAGAAAACGGTTCCGGGAAATCGACCCTGCTCCATTCTCTCTACTACTCCCTGCGAGAAGAGGAGATCGACAATTTCTCTTACCGCGTGCTGCAAAAACCGGACGACCTGGACCAGGTCTTTCTCTTTGATGCCGAACAGCACAACCCTCGGAAACAGCTCGAGTTTTTCGATGACAATCCGGAGATGCGCGAATTCCTGGAAACAGCCAGCCACGGGCAAATCATGCTGAGCCTTTTTCAGCAGTCCTTCCCCAGCTTACCCGATGGCACCGTGCTGCTCCTGGACGAGCCTGAAATGGCCCTCTCAGCCTCCAATCAGCGCCGTATTCTGAAAATGCTGATGGAACTGGTAGATGAAAAGAGGTTCCGGATCATCGCAGCCACTCACTCACCGGTGCTGCTCGAGTCTCACAACACCTACGTGATCAACCTCGACAACTACATCAACCGCAACATCATCCCCGATGGTATGCCCCCTCCCGGGCAGAGCATGATTCACTGAAAAGTCCCGCGGGTGGGGCTGAAGCGGTACCGAGGACAGACCGCGAAGGGCGGTTCCATGGATGTAAACCCCGTTGCGTCACGCAGCACCTTCATATATTAGCAGCACCTTCATATATTATATGATGTCGCCCAGGGGTCGACACTTCTTGCCGGTTCTCCGGCGGGCATACCGAAAGCCGGAATGCTATTCGACAAAACTGAGGAGGGATTGCTGGCCAGTGGGTAGTAGGGCTTATGAAACCGTACCGACCCATTGGAATCCGAATCCTGCTCCTTCGCACAACACCGCTCGTCTTTGCCCTTGCCTTTTTCCAGACTCCCATTGCCGGCGAGAACCAGCAAGAAGCACCGCCCGAGACGACGAGAATCCTAGACGAGATCCAGGATCTGAAGAGGCGAATTGAGGCCCTCGAGAGGGAACTCCTGAAGGAGAAGGAGGAACCGGAGGAAGAGCCCGTCGATCTTTCCGAGCAGGAAGGTCGGTATCTCTCCACGGATCACTGCTCTTGAAAAGCCATCTGACCGAAGAGCAAAACGGACCCCAACACGCTCGGGCTCAACCGAGTGAACGGGGGACCGACGACTCAGGAAACGCCAGGCGGAATCCTTCACATGGCCGAAGGGAGGAGGATCAAGAGCTCACGGTCCTTTATGTCGAGGCTGATCCCGTCCTCGTGGAGCTGGTCAAGGCCATTGTTTTCACCCGCTCGAATACCACATTCCTGTTTGCACATGATGCGGAATCGGGGATCGAATTGGTACAGACCCATTGTCCCGACCTGATCTTAATGGATATCCGCTTGCCCGGTATGGATGGGATAACCGCAATGAAAAAACTTCGAAGCATAGAAAAAACCCAGCAAATTCCCGTCATTGCCGTTAGTGGTGAAGCCCTGAGGGCCGACATCAAGAGGGCTATCACCGCCGGTTTCAGGATTATATAGTCAAGCCATTCGATATGGCTGAACTTCTTGCGATGATCGACAAGGTCTCGAAGCAAGAACCTCAGTCAACGGAAGGGGCGTCTTAGCCCCCACACTATCCACTCGCCGATCTCTGTGACACGGTCCAACTTCCGGCCTGGTGGTTCAGTGAAAAACCGTCATTACGCGTGATTTCACAATCAACCGGCCTGTCCCACCCCCGCCGAGGTCTGTCCTGCACCCGCAAGTTCGGCTTTGTCCGGCTCCTTCACTGGCGCGCTCCACTGTAGGTCGTCAGCGCAAATGGGACAAAACGGGCGTGCTGATGCCGCCTTGAGAAGGGGTGTACCGTTCTTTCTGTAATTTGAGGAAGGTGAGCTAAAAGGATCAGAGGTCTGGGGCAGGATTTCTCCAAAAACTCAAGACAAGAGCAAGGAGGATCCGAATGACCCCAGACCCAGAACAGAGGCTACCACGAGAATTGTTGAAAGAACTGATCGAAGAAGGCAGCGACGCGTTTCGAGGAGTGTTGGAGAAACTGCTCAACACTGCCATGCAGATGGAACGAGAAGAGTTTCTGGGAGCTCGACGCTGGGAGCGGAGCGAGCAGCGTCGAGACCACGCCAACGGGTACAAGGCCAAGACGCTGTCAACTCGAGTGGGACAGCTTCAAATCCGGATTCCACAAGTACGTCACCTGGACTTCTATCCCCGATCCCTGGAGCGAGGGTGCCGCTCGGAGAAAGCCCTGAAGCTGGCCATCGCCGAGATGTACGTGATGGGCGTGTCGACGCGCAAGGTCACTGAGATTACCGAGCAGCTGTGCGGCACCGAGATCTCCGCCAGCCAGGTCTCAAGAATCTCCAAGCTGCTGGACGACGAACTCGAGCAGTTTCGCAACCGCCCTTTGGGCAGCTATCCAGTTGTGTACCTGGATGCCCACTACGAGAAGGTCCGTCGCCAGGGCAGCATTCAGGATGTGGCCGTCTTGAAAGCGACCGGAGTCAACTGCTGGGGCAAGCGGGAGGTGATTGGGGTCAGCTGCCGACTCAGCGAGGCGGAGGTCCACTGGCGAGAGTTTCTGCAGCAGCTTCAAAAGCGTGGTCTGGAGGGTGTGCAGCTGATTGTCAGCGATGACCACTCAGGACTACGAGCTGCCAGAAGAGCTGTCTTTCCTTCAGTGCCCTGGCAACGCTGTCAGTTTCACCTGAGCCAGAATGCTCAGCGATACGCCCGCCGATCCGACCAACGTGCCGCCATCGCCACTGACATTCGAGACATCTTCAATGCCCCGTCTGGAGGCGAAGCTGAGGCGATGCTTCGGGCCAGAGTCGAGCAATACTACGACCGCAACCCGGAGCTGGCCGATTGGATGGAGACCAATCTGCCGGAAGGCTTTACGGTCTTTCGTTTTGCACGTTCTACCTGGCGGCGCATTCGCACCAACAACGGGCTGGAGAACCTAAACCGTCAGATTCGCCGGCGTACCCGGGTCGTCGGTATCTTTCCAAACACCGAGTCCGCACTACGACTCATCACCGCTGTCGTCGAGGAGATTCACGAAGACTGGCTGATCGGGAAACAGTACCTCAGCCTGGTCGATTTCAAACCACAGGAGAATCCGATCTCAGATCACTCTCAGTCAAATTACAGAAAAACAGTTGCTTAGCCGCATCCTGGAGACACTTGGGAAGCCAAAGTTAGTGGTGGAACAGCCATTTCAGTGGCTTCTGATGCGTGTACAGAAGAGATCCACGCCCGAAGCCTCTTCCACTGGGCAGCTTCAGTAGCCGGTTTTTCGCGGCAAGCGGAAAGCCTACGGGAACTTATGAACTTCCCGGACAGCACACTAGGAGTGCAGCCCGCCACAAGTCTTGACCCAGGTTCAGGCGCCCCTCCCCGCCGCTGGCGTTGTTGCGTGATGGGCGCCGTCTACCCGCCGCCGCCCGTCTCGCTCGCCATATCGCATGATATGACTCGCTCCCGACGCCTAGCCAGCGACGACGATTGACGCGCTGACCCTGGATCAAAACTTATGGCGAGATGCACTAGAAGAAGAACTGTAAAAAGGGTTGCCAATAAAAGGCTTGTGGGGAATCACCCTCGAAAGCGGGGCCGGCAAGAAACCAACCCATGAGAAGGCTGATATCGAAGCTGTTCATTATACGGTAGCCGAAAATCACATCGAGGCCTTCTCCCAGCCTGGGATCCAGACCTGTCGGTCGGATATCAAGGTCTGAGTCGCCCAACTCTCGGCTGGGTACTGTCTGCCGATAATTATGGTAGGCGAAATTGACAGACCACGACTTGGATGGACGTATTCCGAAGTCAAATGTGCCGACTCGCAGGTTAAACAACTCGGGCTCCATCAGAACCCCGTAATAATGGTAGCGTTTGAGCCCAACGATGCGATAGGTGTTGTCGTTAAGCCGTGTTTGGCGAAAGTTACCGTCAATTCCGTCGTCAAAGTCGTTATCGCCCGAAGCGAAAGCATAACTGAGTGCAAAGGTGGGCTTCCACCTCCAGTCGAAACTATAACTTGCGCCGAGATCGTAGCCCCACCCCCTCAGGAGACGGTCCCGGCGACGTCCCATCATGCGGGCAAGTTCAGCCCAGTAACGCATGTTTCTGGTCATTCGACCGCGGGAGCTCAAGCCTAACCAGATGGGGTCTTCATCACGCGACGTAAGATCATTCCGCTTGATGAAGTAACCCTTGAGGTAACGATTTCGCGGAAAGACGTACTCAAGTGGTTCCGATGAAATAGTACTGGTCACTGCGGGAACGTGTGGGCCCGAAGAGGCCCTTGGCACCCGCTATCTCTGCTCTCAATCGGTTGTGGGTGTAATGGAGCCGAATAGCATCCAGCTGATCATCGTAAACCCATTCTCGTCTGTCCCGAAAGCGCTGCCGACCAATCTGCAGACCGAGTGAAGGATGGAGAAAATCACCCCAGTAGAAGAAGGCCTCTCTGACATCAAAGTTTGCACTCCGGTCATCAGCCGGGTTATCCGTCAGGTTGATGGAGTGGAAAACTCTGAGCTTCGAGTAGAGTTCACTGCTTTCTCCAACCGGCATTGAGATTTCCAGGGTGGCTTGAGGTGTCAGCCGTCTGCCAAGATCGAGTTCGTCGTCATTGAGGTTGAAGTTGTGCTCAGCCGCATAGCTGGTACCCACTCGGCCTCCAAGGTAAACGTTACCAATGCGGATTGGACCTTTGTCCGGTTCATCGTCATCCCGCCGTATGGGTCTACTCCCCGGAAGATCCGTAGCCTCAGGAACGAATGTGAGATTCGTAAAGCGTGTCTTCGGTGTTACCTGAGCTTCTGTTGAAAGTAATGAGAACGCAGAACCTTCACGGTCGAGGCTCTCTATTGGCCCCTCGATTTCCAAATCTTTATCAGTAGATCCGGGATAGGCTCGTACAATTCCGGCTTTTAGTTCTTGATCTTGGATGGAGTCAGACTTGACTTTCACTCTCAACCCTTCGAACAGCTCAGAGAACGTGATGGTTTCTCGCGAGTTGTTACTGAGCCGGGTTCCATGCACCACGCGAACCGAAAAGGGACCCACGACAAAACTACGGTGTGCCTCATCAATACGAGAGATCTGCCCTTCGATTTCGTATCCGCGGCCGCCTTCGATTAACTCGATCTCCTTGGCCACGAGTTGATCATCAATGAACTCCGTCCCTTCGACCTTGATCCGACGTCCCACCGACAGATAATAGAGCCCCGCATCGGATTGAAGTCGGCGCTGCAGTCCGCCGTCGGGTTCCTGGGATGTCATGGGAGAGCCGACAAGTGCACTGGCGGAGAGAATGGCTACGCACCAGAGCAAACTGGGCCTTCGCGAAAACATTATCGATTCGAAACCAGTACTCCAGGCAAACTTTCCTCCTGATATGACTTACCCAGATACGCCTCTAACTCAGCCGCAATCTTGTCTGGCGCACTAAAAGACAATCGGCTGTGGTATGTCGGAGGTCCCGATTTCAGGCCCGTAAGAATCATATTCGCAAGCTTGTCCGGCGTCAGGTGCTCAGGCCGAATGAACCGTAGCAAACCCAAGTCTGCCATCCTTTGTGATCGGATTAACTGCTCGCTTCTAGGGTGCACACGGGGACAGACTACTGCCCTCTTCTTCAACCATACAATCTCATTGACGGTGTTGAAACCCGCCATCGAGACGACTAAGTCTGCAGCCTCCATGTAGGCAACGGAGTCATTGGTGAAGTCGGCAACGACCACTTCAGCCTGGCTGCCCACCCATGTTCTGAGGCGTCGTCTCCACTCGGGTTGCATCTCTGGGCCCAGTAGGACGACAGTCGCCACTGAGGTTTCCCTGGAGATCCTGGGCAAGGCTCTCAGATAAGCTTCGACAAGCCCCACGCCGTCGGAGCCTCCGCCCACGGTTACAAGCACCAGCTTCTGACCGTTCTGACACAGTTTTTGGCGGTATCGGTGGGCACGATCCTTAGAAAAGGGCCTTGGGAAGTAACCACAGAAACGGGTTTTTGTACGTACAGACTCTGGAAACTCGTACTCAATCGGTCCATCAAAGATCTGTGGTTGGCCGCAGATAAGGATGCGATCATAGAGTCGCTCGAGCGCATCGAATACTCCCAGACGCTTCCAAACTGGAACGATATTCATTTGATCGTCCAAATGTCCCTCAGCACCAGAAAGATCCGACTGGCAGGTAAAAAGTTCCTGACATAAGAGAGAGTGCTCAACAACTCACTTTTCATGCCAAGGGGAACATTGTCGACGAAGATGAAATCAGGCAAATAATGAGCGGTCGTTTGAAAAATGATCTCCTGTCGCATGCGCCGAAGCTCTTCGAAGTTCAGGCCCAATGACCTGGAAGCATACAGTTCATTGTCCAGCTTGACCGCGGATGGCAGCTTCACGTAGTCAGTCCCGGGAGGCAAGTGGAACGCGTGAGCCATTGCCGATCCCGTCAGAATCAAGTATGAGAAGTCTGGGAAACGTTCACGGAGAGCTGAACAAATCAGGAGAGTGCGCCGTAGATGCCCCAAACCCAAGGTGTCGTGAGAATAGAAGAGCACACGTTTTGGCGTATCCCGAGAAAAACGCATGTTGCTCTCCTACCGTCGGAGGCACCTGTCCCCTGCATCGTCAGTTTCAGATCTGGCGATCACCTAGCTGTCAAGTTCTTCTCAGAACTGCGAGCTTATTCTCCAGGTCAAAATTGTAAATCCCCCGAAGAATGACCATTTTGACACAATCGGATGTATGGGTCATGTATCGCTCATCACCGAAACGCTAAGCAGGCAGCCAGATGGCGGCCGGGATGGTTGGCTCCGTCCTGCTTCTCCGCCCCCTTCTGGTGTTCTCGATCGGCGCTGGCGGCTTCCTGCTGGTTCCGTCTTGGTTCGCTTGGGCGGGCCTATTGTTCTGGCGCTCAGCGGTCCTTCCCTCTCAACTCAACGTGGTGCAGATACACGACGAGCATCTCATCTTCGATCTGCCCGAATCCCCAACTGACGGTCTGTGAGGGATCCGGATTGTAACGGTTCTGGCGTGAATTATCGAAAACCGCCTCTGCCTTGATGCGGGTCCCGGCGGGCAAGAAGACCGGCTCGGACATGACGTAGCGGGACTGCCAGTCAAAGAGGAAGTGTGGGACACTCAGAAGCAGCTTGTCCTCGCCCCCGGGGAAGGTAGCCCACACCCGGATCGCCCGGCCCCGATAGTGCATGTGGGGTCGGATACTGTAGAGAACAATGTCATGCTTCAATTCTCTCTCACAGCGTACCGGGAACCTCTTGACGTAAGGCGGAATCGAAAATCTGTAATTGATGAGAGCCGTCACCTTCAGCTCATTCCGGGGGGGGCTCTCGCGAAAGTAGAGAGCCAGTCTCGGTCGATCTACGGTTGCACTTCCCTTCGGGGTGTAGTGGAGTTGCAGGAGCACGTTCGACCTCGGAAGCACGAGGCGTCCAGTCTCCGCCGGCCAGACGTCTGGCCCGATGCCCGGCGCGTACATCGAGAATACGTGTCGAAACCAACCTCGGTAGTTCAGGGTTGCACTTCGACTCTTGCCCACAAAAGCGAAGGCGTGATGTAAGACCTCGGGGTCTGTCCCTTTCAGCTCAGCTGCTGATACCCACAATTCCTCCCCGGCGTCGATCTTAGCTTCCACATACCGGTAAGGGACCACTCCCGTGGCCGGAATCTCCTGCTCTTCGAACTCCACGATGAGGTCCGGTTCTCCCAGGGTCCAGCCACTCGCCAGGGTAGCTTTCTCGGCCGCCAGAGGGTCCTCGTGGCTCTGCTTGGGAGATCCCGCATCAATCCAGCCGAGGAGGACCCGCTCCTCATCCGGCGTAAGCAGACTGGGACTGGAAAACTCTCCGATGTGAGGGTCCAGGCTCCAGGGAGGCATCCGCCGCGTGCGCACCACCTCCCGCATCATGGGGGCCCAGCCGTAAACAGTCCGATAGCTGTCCATGGCAAACGGGCCGGCTCCTCCCTCCCGATGGCAGCTCACGCAACGCTCTTTCAGAATCGGCGCTATGGAGTCCGCAAAGGACAGGTCGGCATTTTCCAATTCCTCAAACTGGATCAGGCATCCCGGACTCTCCACGACCGATTCGCGGATGCTTCTCCCGGCCAGGAGCGACTCAATCGCTGATTTCAGGAAAGTTTGACTCGCGCCCGCCTTCTGAACTCCATAGTCCAGGCGATCGTCAATCGGCCCCCGGTAGGCAATTCTCCAGGAGGCGGTTTCGATCAGAATGGCCTCGGAGGTCCTTTCGATACCAAGACTCCTGGCGACATGCTGTGACTCATCCACCAGGATGGGAAAGCCGATGTTCAGCTCCCCGGCATCGCGGGCTATGGGACCCCGATCATCCTGGAGATTGGCATTGATCCCCAGAAACTTGACGCCCCGGGTTTCGAATTCGCTCTGGAGTTGATTGAGGGCAGGGACCTGATTACGAACGATCTGGCAGCCGAGGCCGTGCGAAAAGAGCAACACGGCTTTGAAGTCAGAGTAATAGTAGAGTTCGTGGAACTCCCCCGCCTCATCCAGCAGGGCAAAGTTCCCAACCTTCGGTCCCATGGCCACCGGACCCAAAAGGGGGTTGCAGGCCACGAGAAGCAGGAGCAGCGAGAGAACTCCCGTGTGCTTCAGGCCCGAGGTTGGAGTCAAAGTTAGCTCGCTCACTGCTGTTCCTCCCGGAGCCCCACACTGACTTTACCTGAATTGGTGAAGAACCGGCTAGTGAGAGCGCCGTGGTCTGATCGGAACCGGATCTGCTAGCATGGCGTCGTTCTTCCGATATGCCGGAAAAACGCCATGCTGAGATCCATCTCCAAGCAGCACCTGCTGTCTGTCACCCTCTTGTTACTGATCCCTGGCTGCAGCCGGCACGACGCTCCTCAAACTGACGAACTCCCGACCCGCGTAGTCTTCGTGACCGGTGACGAAGAGTATCGATCCGAAGAATCCATGCCCATGATTGCCCGCATCCTCCACCACCACTACGGCATGCGGGTCACCCTCTGCTACGCCGTCGACCCGGAGACAGGTTCGATCAATCCGAACTACCGGGAAGGTATCGAGGGTCTGGAAGCTCTCGAAGAGGCCGACCTGGCGGTCTTCTTCATCCGCTTCCGACAACTGCCCGACGAGCAGCTCCAGCAGGTTCTCCACTACGTGAACTCGGGGCGACCGATTGTAGGACTTCGAACCTCCACCCACGCCTTTCGCTACGACAAACAGGACCCCCGGAGCCGCTGGAATGATGCTTTCGGCACCGAAGTCTTCGGCCAGAAGTGGATCACTCATCACGGCCACCACGGAACCCGCGCCCTGACCGCGGTTTCGCCGATTCAAGAGAAGCAGGATCATCCGGTCCTGCGCGGGGTGACTCCCTTTGAGGCCTACTCCTGGCTCTATCACGTCGACGGAGGGGGGCATCGTCTGCAGGGCGATTGTGACCCTCTTTTAAGCGGCCACTCGCTGAAGTCCAATCACCTGGAAGAGCTGGAAAAATTCCCCCTGGACAACCCTGTTGCCTGGACGAAAAGCTATCGGGGTGCGAACGTTTTCTTTACCACGCTGGGTCATCCCTACGATTTCCGTGAACCGGCCATGCGAAAACTGCTGGTTAACGGTATTCTCTGGGGTCTGGGTCGGGAGGATCTCATTCCTCCGGGAGGAGCCAGGGTTGAGCTGACTGGTGAGTACGCACCATCGGATGCAGCTTTCGGCGGTTACAGACGAGGTCAAAAACCACAACAGGTAGCACAATGATGATGAGAACAAAAGGATTTTTCGGGCTGGCCTTTCTGGCTGTTATTCTGGGCATGGCCGGCTGCGGCGGATCCACCGACAGTGAAGTGCGAATGGACAGTATGAGGACAGGACCCAGTTTTGAAGACGATCTCGATTTCCTGCGAGAGCACAAAGAGGTGATCGTCCTGAGCGATGAATCGGGCCAGGCCCAGGTGGCGGTGGTTCCCGACTACCAGGGCCGGGTCATGACCAGCACGGCCCAGGGCCCGGCAGGCGCCAGCTTTGGATGGTTGAACCGTGAGTTGATCGCATCCGGTGAGTTTCGACCTCACATGAACGCCTTCGGAGGCGAGGACCGCTTCTGGATGGGACCGGAAGGGGGGCAATTTGCCATCTTCTTTGCAGCGGGCGATCCGTTCGACCTGGAACACTGGCAGACACCCGCAGTGATCGACACGGTTTCCTATCAGGTCGTGAGCCGCGATGACCGGCAGGTCACCTTCCGGCATCAGGCCGAGGTGGTGAACTACTCAGAAACCCGGTTTTCCATTCAAATCGATCGAGTCATCGAACTTCTGGATCTCAGGGCCGTTTCCAGCCTGATCGGCGAGGTCGGACTGAATGTCTCCATGGTGGCCTACCAGTCCACCAACACGATCACGAATCAAGGCTCCAATGACTGGACAAGAGAGGATGGGCTGCTCTCTATCTGGATTCTGGGGGTGTTTCGTCACAGTCCCACAATGACCGTCGTCATCCCCTACCTGGAGGGGCCTGAAGAGGAACTCGGCCCCGTTGTGAACGACGCCTATTTTGGCAAGGTACCGGAGGATCGCCTGGTGGTGGGACGGTCGCACATCTTCTTCAAGGCCGACGGAGCCTTTCGAAGCAAGATCGGGATGCTGCCCCAGCGCTCCAAAGGGATCTCAGGAAGCTACGACTCGAAAGCGGGGGTCCTCACCATCGTTCACTTCAGCCAGCCTCCCCAGGCCCGGGACTATGTGAACTCGATGTGGGAGCTTCAGGACGAGCCCTACCGAGGTGACGCGATCAACAGCTACAATGACGGGCCACCGTCGCCCGGGGCTCCCCCGCTGGGACCTTTCTATGAAATCGAGACTTCTTCTCCGGCAGCTCTCCTGGTGGCGGGAGAATCGATCACGCACACCCACACCACGATTCACTTCGTCGGGTCCGTTCCGGATCTCGACCCGATTGTCCAACAAACCCTGGGCATCAACATCACCTCGATTCGACATGTTTTCGACGAGGATTAGGGGAGTTCCACGTTGCGCGCTCGGTGGCATTGGCGCCTCTGCCTGCTCGGCGACAGGGGAGATGATCTCCGGGACCGGCCCAGAAGCCGCAAGGAACGCTGACGGTAAAGGAAACTACAGAGGCAGAAACGACAGTGACTGCGCAGCGGCCCGGAGGCCGCCGGAGAAGAGCGACAACAGACAAGTAGTGATTTGCAGGATCGACAGTGACTGCGCTGCAGCGCGGAAGCTGTCGGGAGACTAGTGATGTGCTGGTCTGAGTGCGCAGCCAGAAGGAATCGATGTTCGTGACAGCAGCCGGGAGTGCAAAGGGGCTGGCGCCGCCCGAAGCTCTCGAACACAACCTTTCCCCGCATCTTCCAGGACTGATGGACTTTCATTCGATCCGCCGTCTGGAGGTGAGCCGGGAATATGCTCGGATACGTCCCGAGGTGGAGAGGATCATGTCAACTGTGGTGGGCGAGAACTTTGGACCTGCCGACCCTCAGGCAAAGACGCCTCTCCGGGCAACCGCCTGGAACATAGAACGGGGATCGCAGGTTGGAGGGGTGATCGAGAGCCTGAAGACTCATCTGCGCATGCGCCACAGCGATGTCCTCTTTCTCACCGAGCTGGACTTCGGAATGGCACGCAGCGGAAACCTCTGCGTGGCCCGCGAGATCGCCCGGGGACTGAGTCTGAACTACGCCTTTGCCAACTGTTACATCAGCCTGGTCAAGGGCAGCGGGCTGGAATCCGAAGCGCGAGGTGAAAACCGGCTCAGTCTGCATGGAAATGCCTTGTTTTCGAGGTTTCCGCTGCGCAAGGTTCACTCACTGGGCCTGCCCAACGGCAAGGACCTAATGCGAGGCAAGGAGAAGCGGCTCGGCTACCAGCAGGCGGTCGTGGGACTGGTAGACCATCCACTCCAGCCCTTCTGGGCTATCAGCCTGCATCTGGACGCTCACTCCAATCAGAACCACCGCTATCGCCAGATGAAGTTGATTCTTGACCACCTGGAGACTCTGCAGCCGAGGCTCCCGGTTCTGATTGGCGGCGACTGGAACACTTCGACCTACAATTCCAAACGGGCTGCTTACTCCATTCTGGGCTATGCCCGACGGGTCCTGATGGGGATCAACAACGTTCTCCACAATCATTACCCACATCCGGATCGCTGGTTCGAGCGAAGGCTTTTTCGAGAGCTGGAAAGGAGGGGCTACGAGTATCGTTCCTTGAATCAGCCCGGCGCCTGTACTCTTCATTACGACGTGGAGGATCTGGCCATCAACACGAACATGGGCGACTGGATCCCCGACTGGTGCTTCTGGTTCATCCGCTGGGCGCTGAAAGACGTGGACGGCAAGTGCTCGATCAAACTGGACTGGTTTGCCGGCCGCGATATTGTGGCCGACTCGAGCCGCCCGCCACAGGTCCTGAGCGAGATCCACGACCGCCGGAATCCCCTCTCCGACCATGACCCCATTGTTTTGGATTTTCACCTGGGGTGATTGGGCTGCTTTCGATCGCCGAGGTGCTCGGGATTTGGCTCGTAGATACGGTCTTGGAATTCAAGCATGATTTGGAGTCTCTTGAAAAGGAGTCTGATTTTTGAGGACGCCGCGGGAGATCTGCAAGAGCTTGCGCATGCTGGCGACAAGAGCCGCTTTTTTCTCTTCTCCCCGGTTGAGCAGACGCTGATAGTAGACACGAACCGTGGGGTTGTGACGAGTCGCTACGAGAGCTGCGAAGTACAGAGCTCGGCGAACTCTCCAGTTTCCCTGCTTGCTGATGCGTGGTTTCTTGCGAACCGATGTTCCCGATTCCCACTTGACCACATCCAGGCCGGCGAAAGACTCCCACTCTTTAACCGAGTAGTTGAGAGCATCCGAACCATGCTCGCCCAGCAAGGTGGCAGTGGTTTTGGTTCCGATGCCGGGAATGGACTGCAGTAAACAAGCAGCCTCTTGCAAGGCCGGCTGCTGGAGTGATTGCTCGACTTTGTCCAGGATGTTTTTCATTCGCCTCTCCAGCTCCTTCTGTTGAACAGACTGTCAAAGGATTCGCCCAGGGCGGCTGGAGCGTCCGGATCAGCCAGGGCTTTGTCTCTCTGATCGTGGATTACATCGTAGTGGTGGCGCAGCTGCAGGTAATGTCGAGAAAAAGCTCGTAAATGGCGGTAGGCTTGCTTTTGCGCCTCCAGGGCCGGGGGTGTGAAGGTCTCTGTAAAGTGCACCAGCAAGCGGGCATCCAGAGGATCTGTCTTCGACACCAGGCCGCCTGCTTTGGCAAAGTCTCGCACTCGACGAGGATTGACCACGGAGCCAGCGATCGGTTGGGTTTGAGACTGCAAGAAACAAACCAGTTTTTGCCAATAGGGTCCAGGGCTTTGTCTCTCTGATCGACTCGAGGACAACCTGAAGGTGAGCGTTCTTGGGTAGCCATTGGGCAAAGGCCTGCATGCCCTGCTCATCCATATCGAACTCTCTCTGGCTAAACCCTCTGTGCTGGCGATAGGCAGCATGGAAGGAGTCCTTGCTCACATCCACACCGATCCACAAGATTGATTTCATACAACGATCCTCACTAAGATGGAGTTCACTCTTTCGGCAAGAGGCGGTACCTACCTTGCAAATAGAGGCTCGAAGCCTTGGATACGGTCGGGTATCGAGGAGGGCGCTTATCTACGTCATACAGGCTCTTGAGCCGACGGGCAACCAGAGCGTCTATTCCTCCTCGCCTCTTGCCGACCTTCACAACTTTGAGAAGATCTCAAGACAAGGTTGAAGATACAAGGGGCGACCCTTGTGGTCGGAAAGAAAGGGGACAGTCTACTTTCTTTCCGCCGGCACAAGACCGGCCCCTACAAGACTGCTGTTGGCACGGTCCTTGCAGGAATACCGTCCAACCACCCTCCAGCTTGATTTAATGACACTCGAAGGGGTCTCAAAGCGTCATTGAGTAGGATGAGTCGAGCCTGTTTGCTTGCATTCCTGTTTTTCCTCCCGCTGGCAGAGTGTTCCAACAACTCGACGGACCAGGGTGCACCTGAAAACGATCCCGAAGCTCCAGAGGTGGGCACAGCCGCGCAGCCGGAAGAGCGGCGAATGCCCGTCCAGGTCGAACCCGTGCGCCGCCAGGACGTGTACGAGACCGTGGAGCTGACCGGGACCGCTGAACCCTGGGACGAGTTCATCGTCTCCGCGGAGATCTCCGGCAGAATCAGCAGGATCCTGGTGGAGGAAGGGGACTGGGTCGAAACCGGACAGGTCGTGGTCGAACTGGACCAGGAACTGAGACTCCTCCAACTGCGCTCCCGCCAGGCCAGCCTGGCCAAGCAGAAAGTGGAGCTCGACTTTAGCCGGCGCCGTTTCGAGCGCGGAAAGTCGTTGCTCGCAAAAGGCGCCGTTTCCGAAGAAGAGGTCGAGTCGCTCGATCAGATCGTACAGATTGCCGAGAGCGAAGTCACGCTGGCGGAAATTGAAGTCGCCACCATGGAGGAGGAGATCGAAGATACCTCCATCTCCGTCCAGGCGTCGGGGCGTGTGGCCAGCCGGCACGTTTCCCTCGGGGAGACTGTCACCCCGACCAATCCGCTCTTCACTGTCATCCAGGAGAATCCGCTCAAGGTGATCACAGAAATCGCTGAATTGCTCTTACCTCAGGTGCGCAAGGGGGTTCGGATTCCACTCGAGTTCGATGCCTTTCAGAATCGGCAGTTCTCAGCCCCCGTTCATTTTGTCCACCCGGTCGCCAACCCGAGAAGTGGCGCCTTTCCTGTGGAGCTGCGCCTGCCCAACCCGGGCTTCCGGGTGAAGCCGGGAATGGTGGCTCGAATCACGATGCCGGCAGCGGTCCATCGAGACGTGTTGCTGGTTCCTCTCGACTCACTGCTGGAGGATGCGCGAGGCTATCACCTGTTTCTGGTCAAGGACGGGAAAGCCTATAAGACTGCTGTCGAACTTGAGCGGCGTATTGGGTCGGATGCCATCGTGAAGGGGGAGTTGTCCGCGGGGGATCAAGTCGTGACCAGCGGGAATACAAATTTGACCGACGGCACCTCAGTCGAGGTTCCCTCCTGATGTCGATTCCGAGCTTTTCGGTTCGTAATTCGGTACTGGTGAATATGGTGATGATCCTCATCATCGCCATGGGAACCTACGCCCTGATCACGCTCCCTATGGAGCTGTTTCCGCAGGTCAAACTGAACCGGGTCATTATCAGGGTGGCTTTCCCCGGGGCTTCACCCGAGGAAGTGGAGAAATTGGTCGTGCGTCCGATCGAGGATGAGATTCAGACCCTGGACCATCTTGATTTCTATTTATCCACTTCGGTGGAGGGGCTGACCACGATCAACGTGGTTTTTGAGTCCGTCACGGACGATGAGTTTCGCTCCGTCTATGCGAACCTGAGACGCGAGGTCGACCGTGTCGAACTGCCGGACGAGGCCAAAGATCCCGAATATGTGTCACTCGAGTCGTCCACCTGGATGCCAACCGTAACCATCGCTGTCAGCGGTGACCTGCCCGAGTCCCGACTCAAGCAGATCACAGAGCAACTGGAAGACGAAATCGAGAGCATGTCGGGTGTCGACGCCGTCAGTCTGGCCGGCGTGCGGGAGCGTGAGATCTGGGTCGAAGTGGATCCTCAGAAGCTCTACCGCTATGGCCTGAGCCTGGAGCAGGTCGCTTTGAAAATCCGCCGGCAGAATATCGGCCTGGCCAGCGGCAACATCCGGATCGGGACGTCCGAGTACCTGGTCCGCTCTATGGAGGAGTTCGAAACTCTGGATGACATTAGAGATGTTGTCATTCAGGAAGATTCGGTCGGCAACCACGTCCGACTTCGGGACGTGGCCGAGGTTCGAGACACCTTCGAAGAGCCGGTCTCGATTTCCCGGTTCAACGGAAAGCCCTCGCTTTCTCTGAATGTCTACAAGTCGCGGGACGGTAACACGCTCGATCTGATTGAAAGGTTGGAGAAACTGGCCGAGGAAAAGGAACGAGGTCTGCCGGCCAACGTGGATATTGCCCTGACCGCCGACTATTCGGTCCGTATTATTAACTCGATCCAACGGTTGGTCAGCAGCGGGTTGTTCGGCGGTGTTCTGGTTCTGATTCTACTCCTCGTCTTCCTGGGCTGGCGTAATGCCCTGCTGGTGTGCTGGGGGATCCCCATTACCTTTCTGCTCACCTTCACCTTCCTCGAGTATTCCGACTACTCGCTCAATGAGAGTTCACTCTTTGCCCTGGTGCTGGTGCTGGGAATGATCGTGGACGACGCGATCGTGGTCGTTGAAAACATCGCCCGCTATCTGAACCGGGGAGTTGCACCCAGAGAAGCTGCCATCCGGGGAACAGAGGAGGTCATGTGGCCGGTCTTCACCTCCTCCCTGACCACCATTGCCGCTTTTCTGCCCTTGATGCTGCTGCCCGGTATGATGGGTGAGTGGCTGAAGATCATCCCCATTTGCGTGAGCATGGCACTGGCGGCCTCTCTCTTTGAGTCGCTGATCATACTCCCTGCGCACTTGGCCGAGCTGGGCAGGGCCGACCCGCGCGGTCTGAAAAAGCCGGTCAACAGGCTGATCAGAAAAGCGGGCCGGCACTACCGCAGAATGCTGGGCCCGATTCTGCGCTGGCGCTGGGCTTTCCTGGGTGTGGTAGTCGTGCTGGTGTCGTCCAGTTTTCTGGTCATCCCCCTGGTGGGAGTCGACCTCTACGAAGGGGATGAGTACAGCATTCTCTTCGTCCACGTGTGGATGCCCGAGGGAAGCAGCATTGAAGCCACCGATTCGGTGGTCAGGCAGTTCGAGGACGTCGCCCTGAGCTTGCCGCAAAACGAGCTGAGGGACGTTGTCGTCCAGATCGGCCAGCTCGATACGGACACGGAACGCCTGCTCCGCAAAGATGTCGCACAGGTCATCGTGAGCCTCAACGAGTTGGGCGAGAGACAGCGCTCTCTGGATGAAATTGTGGCAGAACTGGAGATGGGAAGCGCCGGAATCACCGGTTTTCAGCGGGTCCAATTCCGCAAGATTGCGATGGGTCCGCCGGTCGGCAACCCGATCGAAGTGAAGATCAAAGGAAGGGATGTGGAGATCCTGGAAGTCATATCGGGTGAGTTGATGGCCCACCTGGACTCGCTGCCTGGCGTTTTTTCCATCGAGGACGACCTCAGGGAAGGCAAGAACGAGATTCGGATCGAAGTCGACAAGAATCGGGCTCACCTGGTCGGGCTCGACAGCAGCGACATCGCCCGTCAGATCAAGTACGCATTCGAAGGAGTGGTCGCCACCGTAATTCACGACAGCACGGAAGAAACGGATCTGGTTGTGAAGTACCAGGAAGGGGCTCGCGCCACCCTGACCGACATTTACGAGTTGAGGATCCCCACCGCGACTGGGGATCTGGTTCCCTTTCAGAGTGTGGCTGATTTTGTGGTGAAGAGAGGTTGGTCGGACATCCGACGGTTCGATGGGGAGCGGGCGATCACTGTCAGCGCCGATGTCGATCCGGATGTCATGACGGCAGTTGCCGTCACTGCAGCCATCCAGCAAGAGTTCCGGGATATTAGCGCCAACTATCCAGGGTATCGACTTGACTTCCGGGGAGAGTGGAAAGAGTTTGAGGAAGCATTCAACAACATCTCACGCCTGTTCCTGGTGGGCATCATTCTCATTTATCTGATTCTGGGCGCCCAGTTTCGATCCTATCTACAGCCCGCCCTGGTGCTGGCCGCCATCCCCTTTGCCTTTGCCGGGGCCATGCTCTGCCTGCTCGTCAGCGACTTCAAGCTGAGCATCAACATCATGTATGGGCTGGTAGCTCTGTCTGGAATCGCGGTCAATGACTCGATCGTTCTCATCAACTTCATCAACCAGTCACGGCAGCGGGGAGCCTCGCTTTATCGGGCGGTTCTTTGCGGAGCGAAACGCAGACTGCGTCCCATTCTCCTGACCACAGTCACGACGATGTTTGGCTTGCTGCCCCTGGCAATGGGCGTAGGCGGAGCCTCGGTCACCTGGATGCCTCTGGCCAGCACGATTGTCTGGGGGCTGGGTGTGGCTACGTTCCTGATCCTGATGGTGATTCCACCCCTCTACGTTGCCCTGGAAGACGTTCGTGGGCTGTTCTTGCGCCGAAACAAGCCGCCCAGGGCTGGGGGATGTTCCACGGTCCACGTTCCACGTTCCAGATTGAAAACCGTGGAACGTGGAACGTGAAACTTGGAACGCGAGACCGTGAACCGTGGAACGTGGAACGCAAACGGCTACCGCGCGCTGAGCAGCACGCGCTTGGCCTGCTCGATGAGCAGGGGCCGGTAGCTGTTCTGCAGGACAATCCGAGCCTGCTGCCTGGCCTCGAAGTTTTTCCCGACCCTGGCGTAGAGTCGTGCCAGGCGAACCCGGGCGCCGAGCGTGTGCTCCCAGTCATCGGGCTGACTCATGACCAGGCCTTGCTGCAGCGTTCCCAGGGCCTGGATGGCCTGGCCCTGGGCCTCCGGGCGGTTGACAGGCCGGACCAGAAGGCAATCACCCGTGGGGCGATCTGGGTCGCCTTTGTGAAGCGCATGGCAGCACGGGAAGCCTGGCTGGAGTTTAAGAAGTCCAGGCCCTTTCGGGCCTCGGCCCAGGCTTGTCTCAGCTCAATAACCCAGGGCTTCACCTCGGGAGAATGACGAAAGACCAGAATCTGCGTGGAGTCCTCGAGAGTCTCCTCAAACTGATAGCGGTTCTCACTCAGTCGGGTTGTGTTGCTTCTACCTTCCAACCAGGGATCGATCGGCCCCAGGTCCTTCATCGGGGAGAGTTCCGGGATCTGATAGTGCATGGGCACCAGGAAGCGGGGCTTGACGGCCGCCAGGATCGATTCAATTTCTGCCTGCTTGAGAATGTGGTATGTGGAGTCAATCGGGGCCAGCAGAACGTCCACTGTTCCCAGGTCTTTCACGAGTTGTTCTGTGAGCGGGCCGTTGTCACCCAGGTGAACGAATCGCTTCCCACCCGCTTCCATCACCCAGATGGTGTTCATCTGACCGAAGTCCTTCCCGTACGGGTCGGCATGCTTTCCCATCAGCCCCTGCAGCCTGACATCTCCGATCGAAAAGCGGCCGGGTTCTCGAAAAACCGGGACCTGAAAGCTGACGTGATAGTTTGCATCATGGTCATAGTGGGGGTGAGTCACCAGAACCGCATCCACCTTGATCTCATCAGGGAACTGGTAGCCGAGCCACCGATTCGTGTTGTACGGATCGATGAGGATGCGAACACCTTGAGGGGATTCGATGACAAAACAGGCGTGGGCCACGTACTCCATCTTGACCTGTGCAGACGCCAAGACCATGCTCATGAATAGAGTCAAGAAGGGAATCAAGCCCGAGATCGACATTCGCATTTCGTTCTCCACCTTGGGGCCGATCACCGTAACAGTATGGCACAGCTCCCCTGCGGCTTTGGGTAACTGCAGATCCCACGGCCGGTGACTCGTAGGGCACGGTTATCAACCGTGCCGAACGAAACTCAGTTGCTAGCCTGCTCCGTTCGTCACGCCAGATTGGCGTGCCCTACAAACTCCCATTACCGGAGCTCGGTAATGAGGGGTACCATTGACTACAGAACGGCAGGGCGTGAGCCCGCCGTTGATCTCACAAGTTGACGAGGAAACGAGGAACCGACCATGAAATCCAAAATATTGCTGTTCGCCCTCATCCTGGCAGGAGCAGGAGAGTCAGTTAAGCCGGGAGAGATTCGCGGCGTGTGGCGATCTCTTCCCTCTCTCCCTACCTCCCGGCAGGAAGTTGGCGTCGCCGAGCTCAACGACCGAGTCTACGTGATCGGGGGACTGGTGACCAGCGCGGCCACTACGGCTCTGGAAGCCTTCGACACCGGGTCAGGTGAGTGGGTAAGGCTGGCTGACCTCCCGACTCCCATTCATCACGTGGCCGCCGCCACGGCCGGAGCCAAGATCTATTCCATTGGCGGCTTTGTGGGCTTCACCTTTAGCCCCACGGCCTCATTCTTGGAATACGACCCGGTGACCAATTCCTGGACAGCCAGGGCACCACTTCCCCGAGCCCGGGGGGCCCTGGCCGCCGCCACGATCAACGATAAGATTTACGCGGTTGGAGGTAATGGACCAGGCGGCCCCTTTGGCCAGTTGACCGTCTATGATCCACAGACCGATCTGTGGACCGAGCTTCCTTCTCTGCCGACTCCCAGAGAGCATCTCGCCGCCGCCGCCATCGGAAGCAGGCTCTTTGTCATCGGGGGCCGGGCTCCGGGTCGGAGTTTTGCCACTCTGGAAGTCTTCGATACCGAAGAAGGTCAGTGGGAAACCAGAACTCCGATGCCCACCGCCCGCTCCGGACTGGCCGCAGCTTCTTTTGGAGGCCTCCTGCTGGTTTTCGGGGGCGAGATCCCCGGCGTGTTCGAGGAGAACGAAGTGTACGATCCCGCTACGGACTCCTGGTTCGAGATGACTCCGATGCCCGTGCCCCGGCACGGAATCGGGGCCGCGGTGGTGGGAAACCGGATCATCATTCCAGGAGGAGCCACCATCCCCGGATTCTTCCACTCGGACGTTGCGGACGAATTCCTCATTCTGGATCGGTTGGCGGCGATGGCCCAGTTTGCCGAAGGTCCCGATGTTGGATCGGAAGTCACTGCCACCAATTTCACCGAGCGAAAGGTCACCGCTCGTCTGGAGGTGTATGACGATCAGGGCAACGTTCTGGAAAGCGGCTTGACCGGCCCCGGAGGCACGGATCGGATCGTGGAACTCCAGCCTTATCAGACAGTCCGCTGGTCACCGGGTGCTCTGAAACTCTCCGGTTCTACCCAAACCAGAGTCGGGTGGGCGCTGCTCTTTTCGGATCAGCCGCTGCTGAGGCATATCTTGTTCTCGGGCCCCGCTGGTTTTGCGGGTGTTCTGGGGCGGGAACCGGGAGCGAGTTTTTTCCTCCCCGTCCTCCGCTCCGAAAACCAGAATTCGGGGATCGCAATGGCCAACACCAGCCGCTTCCCGGCCACCATCACGATTCGGCTTCGGGATGCAGATGGCGTCGAGATTGCCACCACCGAAGTCGGACTGGAGCCCTTCGGCCACAGCGCCCTTTTCCTGGACCAGCTCTTTCCCGGCCTGGACCTCTCGTCTTTTGCCGGAAATCTGGAAGGGAGCAGCGACCAGTCGACGGCAGCCATGGCCATTCTGCAGCGCGACTTTACTCAGCTCGCGACCTTGCCGGCCAGGATCGGGATGGACTGATTAAAGATTGGGAAAGTGGGAGGCGTCTTGAGGCGGCGAACGGGCAAGTGAACATCATGCGCGGCGGTCGCGGCCTGAGGCCCCTTACTTTTAGTGCCGAACGAAACACACCGGCAACTGGTTCAGTTCGGCACGGTTGATAACCGTGCCCTACGGATCAATGCCGGTCGGAGGGAATATCCTTAGCGCACACACCGGGCCAGCACTTCCACGGGGTGGAGGGCCGTGCGGCCGGTGAAGTGTTTGATCTGGGAGCGACAACTGAAGCCGGGTGCCACGATCAGACACCCATCTGCAGCCTCCTCGAGGGCCGGGAAAAGCCGCAGGGAGCCAATCTTCTCCGAAATCTCATAGTGCTCCTTCTCATATCCGAAGGCACCGGCCATCCCACAACAGCCCGCGTCCAGGACGGTTAGCTTCGAAGCCTTCATCAGATCCAACATCGCCTTCGAGGCCTCGAGACCAATCAGTGATTTCTGCTGGCAGTGGCCATGGTAAATGAGTTCATCTGGACCACTGCCGAGGCTCTCTTCCAGCCTGCTCTGAACCTCCGGTCTGGTGAGAAACTCCTCCAGGCTCAGGCATCTGTCCGTCACTTTCCGGCAGCTTTCCTCGTCCTCGGACAAGTCCGGATAATCGTCTCGAAGCGTGGAAAGACAAGAAGGCTCCAGGACAATCACGGGAGACCCGGCGGCGACGTCGGAAAGAGAAGCAATTAAACCCCGTGCGCCCTTTCTGACGCCTTGCAGGTCTCCGCTGGAGATAGCCGGGCGGCCGCAGCAACCAGCGGAAAAAAGATGTACCCGGAACCCCAGGCTTTCCAGCAAAGCCACTGCAGCTTTGCCGATATGAGGTTCGTGGAAGTTGGTGAAGGTATCTGCAAAGAGCGTGATCGGCTCGCCTCCGGTCCCGTTGCTCCGAGACCGGAACCAGGAAGCCAGGGTTTCCCGCGCGTAACGGGGCAGAGTCCTGCGCCGGTCGAACCCCGCAAACCACTCCAGGGCCAGCCGGGTAACCGGATTCCCTGCGGCCAGATTGCTCAGCCGGGGCATCCTGGAAGCCAGTTCGGCCATCTGTCTGGTTCGCGCGATCAACCGCTTGCCCAGAGGCCAGCCTTGCTCTTTGTAATAGTGGGACAGGAACTCGGCCTTGATGCGGGCCATGTCGACGTTGGAGGGACACTCGGACTTGCAGGCCTTGCACTCCAGGCACAGATCCATCACTTCGTAGAGACGCCTGCCCGTGAGAGCGCCCTCCCCAAGCTGACCACTCATGGCCAGACGCAGAGCGTTGGCCCGTCCTCGTGTCGAATGTTCCTCATCACGGGTAGCCATGTAAGACGGGCACATCGTGCCGACCAGGGTCTTGCGACAGTGTCCAACACCCGTGCACATCTCGACGGCCCGGTCAAAACCCATATCTGCGCGGAAACGGAAATGGGTTTCGGGAATCGTCGTTTTGTAATCCGGATGAATCCGTAGATCCTCACCAATATCGTGAGACTCGACGATCTTCCCCGGATTCATCACACCCAGGGGATCGAAGGCATGTTTAATCTGTCGAAAGGCCTCATAGAGCTCGTTTCCGAAGAACTCACGGTTCTTGAAGCTGCGAACCAGTCCGTCCCCGTGTTCACCGCTCCAGAACCCGCCGTATTTCACGACCAGCTCAAAGGTCCTGTCGGAGATCTCTTTCATGATCTCGACGTCCTCGGCCTGCTTCAGATTGAGGATGGGTCTGACATGAATCACACCCACGCTGGCATGGGCGTACATGGCCACCGGGCGCTCCAGCTCTTTGCAGATATCGAGAACCTCCTGGATGTAGGCGCTCAAATGCTGAATCGGCACACACGCATCCTCAATGAAAGGCAGGGGCTTGGCATCCCCCTTCATTCCCAGCATCAGGCCCAGTGCATTCTTTCTCACTCCCCAGACAATCGCCTGGGCTTCCGGAGTCCAGGCTTCGTGCAGATGATAGGAGAGGCTTGCGATTTTCCGGTCTGCTTTCATGTGAGCGAACAGACCCTCTATCTCATCCTGGCTGGCACCGCTGAATTCGACCATCAGGACCGCTTCAGGGTCGCCAGATACGAAGTGTCCAACCAGCCGGGAGGCTTCGGGATTGGACTTGGCCAGCTGCAGTCCGTAGCCGTCGATAATTTCAACCGCTGTGGGCTGAACCCTGAGGATGAACTTGACTGCGTCAATGGCCTGAGCCAGCCGCTGGAAGTGGAGCACGGCAACCATCCGGACGGCCGGAACCACTTCGAGACTCACCCTGGCCTCGGTCATAAAGGCCAGGGTTCCTTCCGAGCCCACCACCAGCTTGGCCAGGTTGAAATGGTCTTCATCCAGAAGAGAGTCGAGCGTGTAACCGCCCGACCTCCGTGGAACATTGGGATACTTTTCCTGAATGAGCCCTCGATGCCGGCGCAACAGGTCACGGACGCTCCTGTAAATCTCTCCCTCTCGGTCCTGCCGGCCGCATTTGGAATCCAGCTCCCGGGCGTTCAATTCCGTGAGATGAAGCTCTTCGCCCGTGGCCAGGACCACCTCCAGCTCCAAAACGTGCTCAACCGTCCTCCCGTAGCGGACGGAGCGCACACCCGCAGAGTTGTTCCCGAGCATTCCGCCGAGCGTGGCCCGACTGGCCGTGGCCACGTCGGGTGCGAAGAAAAGCCCATGCGGACCCAGGGCATGGTTCAGGTTGTCGAGAACGATGCCCAGTTCGACCCGGGCCCAGCGCTCTTGAGGATTGACCTCGAGCAGCCGGTTCATGTGCTTGGAGTCGTCGATGACCAGACCCCGCGTTACGGCCTGGCCGGCCAGACTGGTGCCGCCGCCCCTGGGCAGAATCGGGACCCGGTACTTGGCCGCTGTCCGCACCGCCTGGAGAAGGTCGACCCGGGTCTCGGGCAGCACCACCCCCAGAGGAGTCTGCTGGTAAAGACTGGCATCGGTACTGAAAAGCATGCGGGACATCTGGTCCCACAACAGATCGCCCTGGACCTTGCTCTGAAGTTCGTCTCTCAGTCGCTCAAGTCTCAGTCGCTCAGGCGGAATATCGGGCATCGGCGTGCCACACTCTAGCGTGTTCGGGCCTCGAGTCCAAGCACCACGCCTCGCCCTTCTTACTTCCAGGTCACTTCCCTGGCAAAAAAATGATCAAAAACCTTCCGGGTCGGGTTGTTGCGCTCGTCCGCCTCCGGACTGCGAATGAAAAAGTCGAGCTGCTGTGCGGCCGGGTCCACCGCCCCCGCTGCACTTCTCTTGTCCAGAAGGGGGTACTGCACCTTGAGGGTCTGCCGATCCCGCATTCCCTGGGTGACCATGAAGTGAATCTCATAGTCCTGATAGAGAGGTTCCCCGTTCAAGGTAGCGTGTCCATAACCCCAGCCGGCGATGTAGAGAAGCGATTTGGGCCAGTTTGAATCGCCGCAGCCGGAATCCCCGTGCTCGAAGATGAAGGCTGCGATGCCCCCATCCTGGCAGAGACTGAATTCGTGGAACCGATCCATCTCCACCACATATTGCCCTTCCGGCAGCTCCAGCGTGACAGCAAAGGTTCCGATGTTCTGGATCTCATCGACGTCGATTTCAATGTTGCCCTCGACCGCAAAAAGACGCGTGGCTTCGTTGTCCATATGATCCCAGCCGGGTGGATCGCCCAGCCGGCCCACCTGGTACACGCGGCTGCCACTGAGAGTGAAGCGCCCCGAATAGAGCTGATGTTGCTCCGGGGTGTAGATTCCCATCTCGGTACCTGGCTGGGATCTGGGCCCAGCCGGAGGCGGGGCTTCCGCGGGGGGGTCCGGGGAGGGCTGGCTGCAGGCACTCAGAGTGATCACCAGGAGGGAGGCCGGCAGCACATGGTTCCGCAATGCTCGCATTTGATTTTTCCTCATTTCGTCGTTGTCTCTTGGTACACAATGGTCAGAGTTGAAGTCTCGCCCGCCTCCACGACGATCTCCCGCTCCTCCCTTCCAAAGTACTCGTGCCATGCCTCCAGACGGTAGGAGCCGGCAGGCAGGTTGAGGATTCGGAAGCTCCCGTCGCTGGAAGAAATGGCGTGGAAGGGATGTTCGTCCACCCTCAGGTAGGCCTGCATCCAGCCGTGCAGGTCGCACTTCACGATGTACCAGCCGGGATGATCCAGCCGCCGCACAAACCTGGACTGACCTGGCCCCAGGGCAACGTTCTGATTGAAAAGCCCGTAGAGGTGGACCGTGTGAGTAATCGCGTCATTGTTGGTAGTCTCTATGCTGCTCCCGGTTGTCAAGACGGCCACGTGGGGCTCAAACTGACATTCCCGATTGTCCAGAACCAGGGTGCTGACCGGAACTTTATAGTCGGGCGGCAGGGAAACATTGGCGAGACTGATGATGGTGTTTCCAATCCCCTGATTCCGAGAAACGAGGATGTTCCTCAGTGACTGCACCTCGCCACACTCGTGGGGATCCGTGGTATTACTTACCAGAGTTGAACGGGGAGCTTCTCCTCCCTGAAAAAGGACTCGTCCCTCAATTGCACCGGCGTCCGGGAACGCCGGCAAGACAGCCGGAAGGGGATGGGGAAGACTCTTGTCCGTCGGGTCCCCGGGAGCGGGCCTTTCCCCAGAGCAGGCCAAATGACAATGGCTGATGATTGCAATGAGCAAGATGGCTGCTGTCCTCAAGCCTGAGGAGCATTTTGACACAATGGCCTTCTTCGAAGTTTCCTCACGATGAGGGATCCGCAGCGCTACCGGTTCGGCGATGCCAATACTATACCGGACCGCCAGAAAGTGTGACAGGCCAGCTGAGGGACCCGCAACTTGTGCCAACACATCTCTTCATGGAAGCGGCTCCTACACTGTGCTCAGACGAGCAATTGCTTTCCGGAGGCACTTTTTGAAACCAAAAAACTCGATTCGCTATAATAGGACTGCCCAGGGCGGCGTACCCAAGTGGCTAAGGGAGAGGTCTGCAAAACCTTCATTCACCGGTTCGAGTCCGGTCGCCGCCTCTCATTTCCCTTCTAAGTTGGTGAAAATAAAAACATTTATAGAGAGGGATCTCGTCAGATTTCCAGTGGACGGGCATCCGGGAGCTGTCCCCCCGTTTGCCGTCCCCTCCTGACCGTTTTTCGAGTACTTCGCCCTACCGACCGGATCCTGAACCTGGTTGAGGACCTATCCCTGGAATATCTGGCGGGGAACCCTCCGGTTTCGTTTCGCCATTTGCTCAACAAAGTACGGCAGCGAGGCGGTGCTCCTTCAGATAAGTGTTTTTGAGCAATGCCCCCTCTGCTGAGTGGGTCCCCGGGGGTTCGTCAGGGGCACAAATATATTGTTGGGGTCGTGACAGGTGTGACATGCTAGCACACACAACTTGGTTTTGAAGGAAGCAGGAAAATGCCCACTGTTGGATTTTTCGGAACTATTGCTGTCCTCGAGTGTAAGTAGTGGGGGGGTCGGGAAAGGCTTCGGTCCTTAGCGTTGTTGCATGGATCGGGGCGGAGATGGAATTCGGGTGCTTCTTCAGGGAAGTGTTGTTGACTTTTGCCGACAGCCTCGTAACACATGATTCTAACTGGATTTCCTCTTCGTTTTCTGGCAACAAACATGTATGAAACGGAGCAAGAAATCATCTCGCTGCTGTCCCAACCCCGATTGCTCCTTCAAGGGACAGCTCGGCAAAGGCAACATCATCCGCCATTCCTTCTACACCACGACACAGGGCAGACGGCGGCGCTACCGTTGCAAAGAATGCGGTCGGACCTTCTCGTCGACTCACGGCACTCCGTATTATCGGCTCCATAAGCCCAGATCTTTGTTCGATGAAGTCGTCCACATGTGTGTCCACGGCATTGCGATCTCGACCATAGTTGGCATCAAGCGGATGGCCTGGGGCACAGTCGCCCGCTGGCTCGAGTCGGCATCCACGTATGCACAGCGGTTCAACCGTCGGATGCTTCGAGGTTTTGTTATCTATGAACTTCAAGCCGACGAGATCAGAACATTTGCTGGAGCAAAGAAGCGGGTGATCTGGGTTCTTACGACCCTGGAAGTGTGGTCCAGACTTTGGATCTCTGCAGTGGTTGGCCGCCGCAACTTCCGGAACATCAAGCGAGTGATTCTCAACACCTTGCAGCGAGGCCGTGTTGAACACCGCTTCCTGTTCACAACCGACGGTTTCGAGGTGTATGAGTGGGCAGCCAAGAGGCTCCTCAAGGGTGTCTGCATTTACGGCCAAGTCATTAAGAAGCGCCGGGAGAATCGGGTGGTCCGGGTCAATCGTAGACTGCTTCTCGGAACACAAGCGGCACTGGAGGAAGCACTCTTTCACTCGGAGGATTCCAGCACTCTCAACACCAGCTTCATCGAGCGCCACAATTTAACCATCCGCCAGGGCTGTTCCTATCTTGGCCGTCGCACCCCTTGTCACGCTCGCCGTACGGAATTCTTGGAAGGCCAGGTGGCTCTGCTCATGGCCTATTACAACTTTCTGCGACCGCACTCGGCTCTGAGATTCGGTAAGACGGTGAGGACTCCAGCTATGCAAGCCGGGTTAGTGGGGAGGAGGCTTTCCTTTCGGGACGTATTCACAAGCCAACCGGCGTTCTTTTTATTTGTCTTGATGATGGTTGTCGCAGGGTTCTGTAGATTTGATTTCAAGCCTTTCCAAGTTGGACTCTGGCGAAGTGGGCATGGCTCAACAACACTTACCTGAAGAAGCACCGATGACTTTGACCCTCCAGGGTAGCGTTGAGGCCCCCGTTAGTGGAGCCCGCCGTGGTAGACAATGGTCTGGTGAGGTCGGTTTTGCCGATGACGTCTCGATACTGGCCCTGGAACGAGGGTTCTCGCCGAAACTCCTTAAATGGAACCCAGCGTCCTGTTCCGAAACTTGGCCGGCTCCGGAGCCGATCCGTCAGCGGGCTCTCGGCCAGTTCAAGAGTTCAGGTTTGTCTGGGATTGTGCAACCAGGCGGAGGCCTTCTTGCTAGTCATGGCGTCCGGGCGGCTCTTCCCGGATTATGCATGAGATCTGAATCCGAGTGAGATTTGGGCCCAGAAAAAAGGCCGTAGCTCTCTGATATAAAAGGGTTTACATCTGCCAACGGCCCTAAACAGGAGCTACGGCAATGTTCGAAAGCAGTCTGCCAGAGGTACCTCTGCTATTTCACAGCCACCGATCCTGAACGATCACGGCGCGTTTGAGGGGATGGGGGGAGTCTGACTTCCGACGCAGGATGGTTGTTGTTTGGATCGCTGGATCGGCAACATCGGTTGTCCGAGGGCTCTCAGTTCGACCCTAAACAGGAGTATTTCGGAAAGCCGGGACCGACGCTACGCGTTCGTCATGACCGGTTGCGAGGGCTTCAGTTTGATTTCGACAACTGTTGAAGTTGAGTCTTGCAGATCGTGGCCGGCTACGAAGACTGTAATGACGCCGATACGCTGCGCTCCGATCCGATGCTCAAGACAGTCTGTGATCAGTTGCCCGAGAGCGATCCCGATTTGGCCACCCAGCCGACTTTCTCCCGTTTGGAGAACTCCGTCACCAAGAAGGATCTGATGCATCTGAGCCAGTGGCTGCTAGGCCGTTATGTGCGCTCCCTGAAGAAGAGACGTCCCAGCAAGATCATCCTGGATCTGGACAGTACCGACGACCACACTCACGGTCAGCAGGAGTTCTCCTTCTACCATGGGTATTACCGAAACCACATTCTGCATCCTTTGCTGATCTTCGATGCCGACACGGGCGACCTGGTGTGTGTCGTGTTGAGACCTGGCAACAAGGGGGCTGCCTCTCACATCGTGCCCATTCTGAAGCGAGTCGTGGAGGCCATCCGACAAGGAGTGGGGACGGATGTCGAGATTGAGATTCGGGCCGACAGCGGCTTTGCCACGCCTCGGCTCTACGAGTTCTGTGAAGGTGAAGAGAATCAACTCCAATATGTCATTGGGTTAAGTCGAAACCCTCGCCTGCAGCGAGTGGTCGAGCCGCTGCTGGATTCGACTCGGCTGCAGTTCGTTGAGCTGGAGGAAAAACAGCGTCAGTTTGACGAGTTTCTTTATCGAGCCAAGAGCTGGGATCGATCCCGTCGCGTCATTGTCAAAGTGGAGGTCGATCAGCGCGGGATCAATCGTCGCTTTGTGGTCACCAACCGGGACGATCTCTGCTCCCAATCACTTTATGACCACTATACAAACCGAGGGCAGACCGAGAACTTCATCAAGGCCTTCAAGAATCATCTGAGCATGGACCGACTCAGCTGTCATCGATTCCTGGCCAATCAGTTTCGACTCCTCCTGCATGCACTGGCTTACCAGATGTTCGTGCGCCTCCGCGACTATCTGCACGGGACTCCCTGGCACAAGCTCGAAATCGAAACCTTACGTCGTCGTGTCCTCAAGATCGGGGCCCGCATCCGACAAACCACTCGACGCATCTGGGTCCATCTTTCCTCAGCCTTTCCCGAACAACCCCTCTTCCACCTCGTCTTGAGTCGCCTCAACTCCAGCTAGCTTCTCCCAGTTCCCCAAAAAACCGCTTCCGATACTCATCCAGGCCCAGATCTGTCTGAAATTCACTCCCCCAACCACTCAAACGCCTCCCCAACCGATATTCTTCGCAAATCCGCCTGTCACACCTGCCCGCTTCCGAGTTGGGCCACTTCTCGACTCGTTTTTCAACACCGGACTACGGTTTTTGCATAATCCGGGCTAGTGTACTGTCCGAGAAGTTCGCGGTGGTTAATTCGGGATGGATTTTCGTCGTCAGTGAGGCGCGCGACGCAGGAATGCCGGGAGTATTTCGAGGTAGCGCAACAAAGCTGTCGGCGAAAAGACGCCCGAAGTAGCGGCGTGAACTTTCCGGACAGTGCACTAGCGTTCCGTCCAGCTGGGGTTGGGAGCCATGAAAACCAGGCAAGTCAGACGAGCGTCGCTCCTGTTTTCCACGCCATGAAGCTCGCCTGAATAGGCACAGGTGAGTTCCCCAGATTTGAGGAGGCGTGTTTCTCGGCCGATGGTGAAGTAGCCTTCGCCTTGAACGACATAATAGATCTTGTCATTTCCTGCATGGCTGTGAACCTTCTGCTTCTGGCCGGCTTCCAGGCAGTAGATGTCGCAGAACATTCGCGGGCTCCCAAACAGAGGAACCTTCTGCATCCTCTCGGAACTGAATTGAACCAATTCGGTAATCTTTTTTATCTCCATAGGCTGGATGTCATTTGCTTTGCCACCGATCATCCATCTCCAACACCGAACGCGGACCGTCGCCGTCAAGCCAGGCTTTTGCGGCTAGATCCTGGCGTAGCCAGGCATCCCAAAAAGCCGTACTCAAGGCGAGTATGACTCGATCAGTACACTAGAATACGGGCGGTCTGGGGTCATAGGTCAAATATGTGTAGCTCAAAAGACAACACGTAAGGGGTCAATATACACGCCAACCTGGTGCGTGGTCGGGATTTTGCAGAAGCGACTTCCTTCTCGTGCCCTGCCAGCGAACACAGATCCCTGGCGCGCGATCGCAAGTGACTTTCACCACGGACTGCTAGAATCGAAGACAAGAATGAAGCAACGAAAACTGGGCAGTTTGGATTTCCAGGTTTCCCCGGTCTCTTTCGGGGGAGCCGGCATCAGCAGCGAAGGGAGGGGGTACAGCTTTGGGTACATTTCCGAAAAAGACGCCATGGCTTTGCTGAGGAAAGCTTACGATCGGGGAATCAGTCTCTTTGACGCGGCACCTATCTACGGGCATGGAGTCTCAGAGACCCGCATGGGCAAGGCTTTTAAAGAGTTCCGAGAAAAGGTTTTCATCGTTACAAAGAGCGGTGTCACCTGGGATGCAAACAAGCAAATCATTCGCACCAATGACCCTGACGTGACGAAGCGAATGCTGGAGCAGTCCCTGAGCGATTTGAAAACCGATTACATCGACCTTTACATGATTCACTGGCCGGACCAAGAAGTGGACATTCGAATCCCCATGGAAGTTCTTCGAAAGGCTCAGGATCAGGGAAAGATCATCCACATTGGCCTGTGTAATACTCACCTCGAGGATCTCGAGAAGGCACAGGAGGTGGCTCCCATCGTGGCCGTCCAGAGCCAGTTGAGTCTTTTCGAGACAGGGCCATCCGAAGCTCTCTTCCCTTATCTCAGGAAGAAGCAGATCGGCTTCATGAGCTGGGGAACGCTCGACCGGGGCATCATTACCGGCCGGGTCACCCGGCGCAGAGCTTTTGACAAGTATGACGCGCGTGGCGGTGCCCCCTGGTGGAAAAAAGATGTGGTCAGGCGCAAGCTTGAAGCCATGCAGGAGATAGGGACTATTTTGGAGGGGCATTCGGGATTGGAGCTGGCGCTGGGATTTGTGTTGCGGCATCCAGAAGTGAGCACGGCCCTCTGCGGTATCCGCAGTGAAGAGCAGCTGGATTCGGTGATGGCCGCCTGCCAGAACCTGCCCGAGGACAGCCTGCTGGACCGGGCGGGAGCCATCGCCCTGCGCCACGTGCCACCTGAGCCCTACTGGTGAGTCCATCGCTCTCTATGCAAATGGAGGAATCACTTTGGAACAACGTAGCGTAAGAGCCATCATATTTCTCGTCGTACTGGGTTGTAGTACGCTATGGGCTCAGCAACTCCCGACCAACGCACACCCGAAGATCGATGGGTGGGAGGACTTGTTCGAGCCGGATCTCTCGAATGCAAAGCTCTCTCCGGGCGGATGGGTGATGGAGGACGGTGTCCTCAGCGCCAAGGGTCACGGGATGATCTGGACCAGGGCATCCTATGGCAACTTTGTACTCGATCTCGAATTCAAGGTGGCCAAGGGTGCGAACAGCGGGGTCTTCTTGCGGCCGGGAGATATCGGAAAACCCGTCACCGGCATCGAAGTGCAGATCCACGAGACCACGGATGGAAAGAAATACGGGATGGTCGGCGCCATTTACGATGCCATAGCTCCCAGCAAGAATGTGTCGAAACCAGCCGGCCAATGGAACCGCTATACGATTGCCTGTGTGGACAGCCGGGTTTACGTGGTTTTCAATGGAGAGCAAATCATCGACATCGACCTGGATGACTGGACTGAGCCGCACCAGAACCCGGATGCAACTCCTAACAAGTTTTCAACGCCACTGAAAGACTATCCGCGGGTCGGACCGGTGGGCCTCCAGGGCATCCATGGCAAGGGGGGACAACCCGTCTGGTTCAGAGCCCTCAAGATCCGGGCGCTGGATTAGTCAGTGCAGGGTTGGGATTGTGGATAAGAACTCTAAAGCTTAAACCTGCTGTTATCAATCTCCAACACTATTGTTGTCACCTGTTTATCTACAGGTTCATGAGCAAGTTTTATTGTTAACCCTTGCCAGTTTATAAACTCCAGTTCCTGACCTGACTCTAATACATAAGCTTTCTCCGGCTGGATAAACGTGTGTATACTTAATCTTCCATCCTCAGGCCATTTATCTACGAAGCAGTATACCTTGGTTGTTCCATTTCCTTGATCCTTCATGGTTATATCACCCCAGCGGAGATGACTATAAAACGGATTAGGCCTGGTTTCATAAATCCCTTCTCCATTCACATACATCCATGCGCCAATCTCTCTCAAGCGGTGAATACTTGCAGCAGGGAAGGTCCCATCAGCTTTAGCTCCCACATTTAAGTGAAAGTTTCCATTTCTAGCTACATTATTTGTAAGCTTGCTAATTAAATTCTTTGCTGAGAACCAATCGTAATCCTTCTTATGGTATCCCCAGGATCCCGACATGGTACCCATAGTTCCCTATGCTTGTTTGTTTGATTTGTCAGGAAATGTATTATCCATCATGGAGATGTAATCAACTTTCCTGGCAATATCAGGACCTCCATACAAGATACGGCTATTCACCAAGCAGGTGGGATCGATATCTTTAACTGTTTGAATTAATTCATTTACACGTTCGTCCGTTAATACCTCAGGTGTTCCCCATGTATCGAACCACCAGAATGCAGGTTTATAGTTGTTCATTAGCTCCTTGACTTGAGGAAAACACTTTTCTTTCCGGTATTTATCGAATTGTTCATCAGTTACCTGAGCAGGTCCCGGTATGCTATGAAACACATCTGCAGGCGGCTTTGCTCCTCCTTCATGCTCCCAGTCCTGCCAGTGCGAATAATAGAAGCCCAGTTTTATTTCATATTTGTTACAGGCTTCTGCTAGTTCACCCAAAATATCGCGTTTAAACGGAGTTGCATCTTCTACATCATATTGTGATACCTTACTGGGCCAAAGTGCGAAACCATCATGATGCTTTGCAGTAATCAAGAAATACTTCATTCCTGCATTCTTAACTTCTCTAATCCATTCATCAGCATCAAGTGTGGTTGGGTTAAATTGTTTAGCCAGGGCCCGATAATCCGTATCACTAATTCCAGAAGGCCAATTTCCTTGTTTTTGTATCCACTCAGCATTCATATTTCGTCCAGCAACTCTTCCTTCCCAGACACCCCCGGGAATGCTATACAAACCAAAAGTAAGAAACATGCCAAATCGGGAATCAGTAAACCATTGTGTAATATCTTCTTCTTGATTTAGGTCTTGTGAGAAAACAGGACGAGTTAGTTCTATTAATGCTAATAATCCCAACAGGACAAACATTCTAGTCTTCTTCATAGTTCACTCGGTGACTCCAGGCTCTCGAAACAGGATGACTCCAGCAGGAGGTCCAGGCTGGGGAAGGGAGGCCCACTGGAAAAGTTGCCCGGTCCTCCCTCTTCACTTGAAGCTTCATCCTCCAGTGCAAAGCCGGCCTGCCGAATGAGCCTGACGGCCGCTTCAGCCTTCTGTCCGGGCGTCGTCAAATAGCCTTCCACAAAAATCGAATTGGCTGGATAGAGGGCCAGTGTGGCGGCCTTGCCCAGGTGTAGTTCTCGTCCTGCCGCCATGCGAATCTCGCTGACAGGGTTGAGGAAGCGCATCAGGCAGAGTGCCTTGAGACCTCGAAGGGGATCAAAGCCGCTGCGGTCCTGCAGAGGTGTGCCTTCGACCGGGTGGAGAAAATTAACGGGAATGGAATCGATCTCCAGCTCCCGAAGTGCCAGGGCCAGCTCCACGGTGTCGGCATCTTCTTCTCCCATCCCCATGATGCCCCCGGAGCAGGTCCTCAGACCTGCCCGCTGGACGTTCTGGAGGGTCTGAACCCGATCATCATAGGTATGAGTCGAACAGATCTCGGGATAGAACCTGCGACTCGTGTTGAGGTTGTGGTTAATCCAGCCGACCCCCGCTTCTCTCAATTGCCTGGCCTGCGTCTCGGTCATGAGTCCCAGAGACAGGCAGATTTCCAGAGAAGGGAACTCCGCTTTGATTTCACGTACCGTTGCAGCCAAATGGTCAAGGTCTTTCTGCCCGGGCCCCCGGCCGCTGGTCACCATGCAGTATCGCTGCGCCCCGGCTGAGACCGCGCTGCGGGCTCCGCCCAGGAGCTGTTGCCGCGAAAGCAGGCCGTATTTGTCAATCCCGGCAGCCGAAACAATAGACTGTGAGCAGTAAGAGCAGTCTTCGGGGCAAAGACCGCTGCGAGCATTTTGAAGGATGCACATCTTCACTTTTTTTCCCCAGAACTCCCTGCGCACCTCAAAGGCTGCCCACAGCAGATCGGGGATGTCTTCGTCGGAAGTATGCATAACCTCCAGCGCCTCTTCACGAGACCACTCTGAGCCGCTCAACGAGCGGCTGGTCAGATGCGAGAATCGAGCTCTCCCTTTCATTTTCTGTGCTTCCCTATCCCAGGATCTGGCCCAGATTGACATGCCGGTTGAACACAGCCAGCAGACTCCGCCTGACCCCCTCGCTGTCCGCGCTGAGAGAGAGGTGGGGAATAGAACCCACACAGGGCACATCGGTGAGGCGGGCCAGTGTTTCAGAATTGGTTTTTGTAGCTGGATCTGCGGATGGCATCGGGTGATTCATTATATAGCCCTTGAGGGGAAGTGAATGTGCCCGGGCATAGCTCAGAGTCAGAAGTGTGTGGTTGAGGGCTCCCAGCTTGGACCCCACCACGACAAGAAGTGGAACATCCAGGTCGCGGGCGAGATCAGCGAAGGTGTACCGATCGACCAGGGGGACGAGCAGTCCGCCGGCGCCTTCCACCAAAACCGTGTCGTACTGATGAGAGATCCGCTGGAAGAGAGAGATAATCCTCTCCGGCTGGATAGAGACGCCGGCCTGATGGGCAGCAACACTTGGCGCCAGCGGCGGTGCGAAGCGATAAGGACACAGCTCGTCGAGAGGTGCCGGGGAGCCGGCAAAGCTGGCCAGCAGCTTCGCATCTTCGGGATAGAGTTGACCATCTCGCGTCATACAGCCTGTCTCGACGGGTTTCAAGACGCCGACTGTCCTGCCGCCAGCATTCAGGCAGGCCGCCAGACCGCACGCCACCAGCGTCTTGCCCACCCCGGTATCGGTGCCGGTGATCAAGAGTCCGGGCACGTGACTCTCGTAATGGAAATGCGAACCACGCGGACGAGTTGCTCGAGTTCGTCGCAAGTCATGGACAGTGGCGGCATCAGAACGATTACGTTGCCCAGGGGGCGGATAATCACACCTTGTCTCCTTGCCTCCATCATGACCTGAACGCCGATTTTTTGGGCAGCATCATAGGGGATCCAGCGGTCTGGATCGCGCATCAGCTCAATTCCTACCATGAAACCCCACCTTCGAATATCTGCGACTTGGCGGAGAGGGGCGATGCAGGCTCCCAATTGTTGTTCCAGGAAGGTAATCCGGGGCTGGAGAGCCGACAGAACGTCTTCGTCCTCCAGGACCTCGAGGGTAGCCAGAGCAGCAGCACAGCCCAGCGGGTTTCCCGTATACGTATGGCCATGAAAGAACGTTTTGAACTCATCGTAGGGTGCAAGAAAAGCCGAAAACACCTCTTCCGTCGTCAAGGTCGCCGCCAGAGGCAGATAGCCTCCGGTCATGCCCTTGGCAAGACAAAGCAGGTCGGGAGTGATCTGCGCATGCTGGCAGGCAAACATTTTTCCGGTGCGACCGAATCCGGTCGCGACTTCGTCGCAAATCAGCAAGAGGCCAAGTTCCCGAGTCAACCGTCGAAGTGCCTGAACATACTCGACTGGTTGAGCCCACATTCCAGCCGCCCCCTGCATCAGGGGTTCCAGGATCAGGGCAGCCAGTTCTTCACGATTGCGCGACAGCTTTTGCCGGGCATCGTCAACTGCCGCTTTCAGAGCCTCCGCCTTGGACAGGCCGTCCCGAAAGCAAAAAAGGTGGGGCGGGATCAGACGAACTGTTTCGGTGAGAAGGGGGCGATAGAAGTGGTGGAATAGCTCGGAATACCCCACGCTGACGGCGCCAAGCGTGTCCCCATGGTAGGCTTCGACAAGGGAAGCAAACTTGACTCTCTGGGTCTCTCCTCGCAGCTGCCAGTACTGAAAGGCTACTTTCAGAGCGATCTCGGTAGCGGTGGAACCAGAGTCTGAGTAAAAGACCCGGGTCAGTCCCTCAGGGGTGATCTCAGCCAGCTTTCGCGCCAGAAGTGTAGAGGGGACATTGGACAACCCCAGTAGTGTGGAGTGCGCAATCTGATCCAGCTGGGACTTGATTGCGGCGTTCAGGTGGGGGTGATTGTGGCCCAGGAGGTTACACCAGAGGGACGAGACTCCGTCGAGGTACCGGTTGCCCTCAATGTCGATCAGATAGTTGCCTTCTCCCCCTGAAATGATGAGCGGATCGTCACCCATCCAGTCCAGCATTTGCGTAAAGGGATGCCAGACATGGGCCCGGTCCCAGGCCCTCAGCTCTTCATGGGAAGCAGTCATGGGAGGGCTCCAGTTTCCTTTCCGGCTTCTCTGAACGCTTCCAGCGCTTTGACCAGTTGACCGCGGCTGTGAGTCGCCATGGGAGCCAACCGCAAGCGCGAAGTTCCCTCCGGGACGGTCGGAGGACGCACGCCGTAGGCAAGAACACCTCTGCGGAAAAGAGCCGCACTCAGGTCCAGGGTTCTGTGGGCATCCCCTGTGATCACAGGAACAACAGGCGATTCAGCACTCAAGAGAGTATATCCAAGGGCCCTCAATCCCTCAGACAGAAAATGCGCATTCTCCCAAAGCCGGGCACGCCGCTCTGGTTCGAGTTTGACAATCTCGAGGGCCGCCAGCGCCGTCGCTGCCGCAGAGGGTGGTAGGCCGGTTGTATAGATAAAACTGCGAGCCCTGTTCACAAGCCATTCGATCAACTCCCGGGAACCGGCCACGTAGGCACCGGATCCTCCCAGGGCTTTACTGAGCGTTCCCATCTGGATTTCGACCTGAGCAGTGAGGTTCAACTCCTCGACCAGGCCGGCACCCGTAGCCCCGAAGACTCCGGTCGCATGGGCCTCGTCAACCATCACCCAGGCTTCATATTTGCCGCCCAGATCTGCGATCTCCTGCAGGGGCGCCATATCACCATCCATGCTGAAAACCGAATCAGTGACGATCAGCCGCTGGCCCGACTCAGGAGAATCAGCCAATAGTCTTTCCAGGTGGTCAACGTCGCGATGGCGAAAAATCTTGATGTCGGCCCGAGAGAGCCGGCATCCATCAATGATGCTGGCGTGATTCAACTCGTCACTCAGAATGGTGTCACCCGCACTCATCAATGCAGAAAGCGTTCCAACGTTGGCCTGGTAGCCGGATGGGAAAACGAGGGCCGACTCCGTCTGCTTGAAGACTGCAAGCCTGGCCTCCAGCTCCCGATGTATCTCCATGCTTCCTGAAATGAGGCGCGAGGCTCCGGCTCCGCAGCCGAACTTTTCGACTGCCTCGTGGGCGGCCGTCTTGAGAGCCGGATGGTTGGCGAGACCCAGGTAATTGTTGGAGGAAAGCAACAAGATCTCTCGGCCGTCGAAACGAACAATCGGCTCTTGAGCTCCTTCCACAATGCGCAGCCGACGCAGAAGTCCATCCTCCTGGAGGTCGGCAAGTCGGGTCTCGAGAGTACTTCTTAGCATCGTCCTTACCCATCAGGACTGGTGTTTGCTATGAAACCCGGTAGACGGCTCTGGAGCTGTACCTACCTTACCTGCTCCAGAATTGCAAAATCACCTGGATTCCACGTTTGCACGATGATGCAATAGCGCTCCCCGATCTTGCGCAGAACCGCATTGTGGATGTGCTGAAACTTCTCCAGACCCAACTCCTCTTTGATCATGACGGTGGAGACAACCTTGCCCTGAGCGAGAAGATAGATGGGCGCGGCTGAACCGATCACTATCGAACAAAGAACCCACCTGGCACTGTTCATGGTCAAAAGGACCTCCTGTCAACGACTACTTCATGACTTTTCAAGGCATTGTAGTGGCCCCAACACGTAAAGCAAAGGATCTCCCTCGGTCAGGTGAAATTGAGCGCCCCCCGGTTTCAGGAGTCTGCCGGCACCCCAAGGCCAGAGACAAAGCTGCAAGAGGTACGGTCGATTGCGGCTATCGGATTTTGCAGAAGCAGAGCCAAGGCAAAGAACAGATTCATGAGGTTATCCTCAAGCGATTGTGCTACTGGAGCCTTACACGTGTGTAGGGGCTTGAAAGATAGAAGTTGTGGCCATAGGCCTGTTGACTGTGATTACTGAAAAAATCGATCCGGGAGGCGTCCGGGCGCAGTGGGATTGCAGCGGTCCAGGCACCGGTCTTCTTGTCCAGGGTCATATCCATCCACTGATCATCCGGGATCCGATCGCGCAGATACGCCGCTGATCCACCCGGCGCGCGGTCGTACATCCACCAGATCCGACCGTTCTCGGGCTGCGGTACGCTATCGAAGACCACCTTCACTTGCAACCTGCCGTCAACGATGCGGTGGCTGGATTTCGGAGGCTCCAGTAATGATTCGCCTCCAAAGAAGTGATGCAGGAGGAAAGCATTCAGGTTCTCTTCCCCGAAATACTCGGTTTCCCCCTCGTGACGCTCCGCAACGGAGTATCGAGCAGCTGGATGCAGTCTCATCCCGTGTCCGCCATTCGGCTTGTAGTAGACAGGGATGTGAGAGTGGTGTTGCGCGCCCCAGAGGACGTCATGTGCCACCCAGTCGTGGGTGCCCGGTTGAAAGTGAATGTCCACCCCGCGAGCCATCAGCTCATCCCAGTTCTCGGAGACGAGAAGCCGGGCACCACTTTGGCGGGATATCTGGCGAATGGCCTCCCAGGACCAGCCTCCCTTCAGCGCCACCTTGTGCATCTGCCGGTCGGCACCCCAGACCATCTGACGGTACCAGTCCACCGTGTGCTCCCCGGGGTCGGCGCCTTCTTCAACTGCCTTGAAAAACCAATCATTGGCTGCGTTCACTTCATCCATGGCCGCCTGATCCAGGGTTCGGAGCGGAGAGAGGTAGGCTGGGGCCACATTCGAAAACGTTGCTGTGAATCGGCTGTCGTGGATGAGCGCAATGGCCGGGGAAAAGCCGTTCTTGGAGCTCCCCGATCCGGCCACCTTACCCGGCTCGAAATAGTCTCTTTCCGCACAGGCCGCCGTCACCGCCCGCATCAGGGTCATGGGCCAGATCCAGGTTACGTTGTAGCGCGGATTGTGGGTCTTCAAGAGTCGCGGAATCATCTCGCGCTCGAGTTCTCGGCCACCCGGCATCACTGCCAATCGCTGTACCACCGTGTAAACCAAGCCGACACCACCGTCCATCAGGGCCTGCTGTGTCTTGTTGAGTCCGGCATCCTGCTCGAGGCGCTTGTGCCGGTGCTGACTGGTGATGTGAATCGCAGTCGCTTTCTGGTTCAGGGGGACAATGAGGCGCACTGGAATCCGGTAGTCCTGGCCCGGCCACCACTCCGCAACCTTGATTTCGATCAGTTTCTGCCGGGTCGTCTTGCTCACGGAGTCCAGGTGCCAGTCCTGCAGCACCTTCACGTCGAGGGTCGTTTCGTCCAGTATTTCGCCCGGGTTGAAAAGCGGTCCAGTTTCGGCCTGGGTTTCGGGTACAAGTAGGATCAAGAGCCCCAGCAGGGCAATGATCTGGCTGGACAATTTTCTCTTTGTGTTCATGGTTTCTGCAGATTCCGAATGGTTCTTTCGGAGTGCTGCGTTACCTAGTGCACTGTCCGGAAAGTTCACGCCGCTACTTCGGGCGTCTTTTCGCCGACAGCTTTGTTGCGCTACCTCGAAATACTCCCGGCATTGCTGCGTCGCGCGCCTCACTGACGACGAAAATCCCCGAATTAACCCCGTCCCGAATTAACGACGCGAATTTCCCGGACAGTACACTAGCTTCGCTTGAGTGAAGCTGATCCTTATTGTGGAGTCAAGTTTGAGAGCGGATGGACAGAACGGTGTGGCGTAAGCGCACCGTCCCTGGTGTTTGACGGCACGCTGACGCCGTGCCGTTCTGTGTGCGGGATGGTGCAGGCCTGGCTCAGCACCTGAGTACATCGCTCGTCGGTCTGAGGCGAAGCCTCGTCAGGTACTCATTTTCCTAAGTCCTACTCGATCCGGGAGATGGACTGCGTTGCTCAAAAAAGGGACAACAGAGTAGGCTGCCCCCGGGAAGCCTCGGTTTTAACCGTCTGTAACCTTCTTTCCGCCACCTGTGGTGCTGAAACGCGAGGCGGTACGGGCGGTCAGGAAGACTGCGAGCCACATGAGTAAGGCGCCGACGGGGACCAGATAGATCGATAGACCGGGGTCGCCGTCATAAGTGAATAAGCCGCCGAAGAAAAAGGCCGCCGGAAGCAAAATACCGCCGCCCATTAACGCGCGCGAGGCGATCTTGCGCGAGCGATTCGGCCAGTCGATGTGCGTGTTCACGAAGGCAGCGAATGCCAGGTGCACCAGGGACAGCAGCGTGCCGTGGGCATGCGCCAGCGTCCACATCAGGCGACGTGTCGAGCTGGATGCATCCAGGTAAAAGGCCGCCTTGAACGCGTGCAGTGATTCCAGGAAGAGTCCCAGTGTCAGGAAAACGAGCAGCGACCACCAGCCCCATCGAAAGTGAGTTCGAGCCAGGTGGCAAGCTGATGCGCGTTTGTTGTCGTCTTCTCCACCAGCAACATCCAATGGAAGCGCCTGATCGTTGTCTTCGGCCATAATTTCACCCTACCGCTTTATTCGCTCATGAGCAACACCCGGTTGTCCCGCAGTTTGTAAAGCCTTTCGACGAGTTCCTCGCGCAGTCGTCCGGGGCCCTCGATGAGCGTCGCGGGTGGACCGATCTTCCCATCGGCCAGACGGTCCCGGACCCACTGGTCCATATAGGCTTTGCCTATCTTCTCTCGCTCATGTCTGGCTGATTCCCAACCGACTCACATCCGAATGGGTGGCGCGACCTCGCGTTTTCATCCAATCCCGGCTGGAAAAGGCCTCAGTCCACACGGTCATAGGTGATCATCTCGACTCCAGGAGCATCGCGAATCACGATCTCCGTACCCTCCGCCAGCGCCCGCCCAGGCCGCATCTCATCGCTGCCGGCTTTTCGAAGGTGGACCCGGTATGGGGTGTTTGGCTCCAGCCCCCGCAGGGAGATGACCAGGCTGGCAGGAACCGGGATCACCGGCTTCACGATGCCGCGTCGAAAGATCAGGGCAAACCCCCGGTCGAGATCCCGGCGGTGGAACTGGTAGCCCATCCAGGGCTGGTCCAACGAGGGCGGCGTCAGGGGATAGAAGTCGCCGCTGAGCAGAGGACGAATCTCTTTGTAGAGCTCCACCTGTTGACGAGCCTGTTCCATCGGGAAGTCCTCATCCAGCGGGTCCCAGCCCAGGGAGAACTGTCCCGCGAAACCGGACCAGGCACCGTAATCATCCGTCGCCTGCGTCGGGATGTTGATGATTCCGCCCGGCAAGAACAGGTTGGCCCCGTAGAGGCCCAGCTGATCGCTTTCCGAATCAAACCAGCGATCGGATTTCTGGTGCCAATGGAACTGCGCCACCGTTTCCAGATCGATCCGCCGCCCCCCGGCACAGCAGCCCTCCATAATCAAGTCCGGGTGTCGCTCCTTGAGAGTGTCCCAGAGTTCGTATAGTCCAGCCACGTGGTGGCTTTCGGACATCCCCTTTCGACTGCTGGGATCGTCACCAAAGGTGCCGGAAAGATCCTGCCGATAGCAGGTCTGTCCTTCTTCCTGCACGAGTTGATCCACCTGTTGCAGAAACCATTCTCTTGACTCGGGCAGCTCCATCCGCACCGTGTATCGGCTGCTCTCATTCTGCCGCCGCAGGAGATTGGAACGTTGGCGCACCACGGGCGCCTGGCTGCTGGCCAACTCGGGGCCAAACCAGAGGCCAAACTCCACGCCAGCCTCGGCCAGTCTGCTGGAAATCGGAGTGAATCCCCGGGGGTACTTGTTGCGGGCCGCGATCCAGTTGCCCAGCCCCTGATGCCAGGGTGCCCCTTCAAACCAGCCGGCATCGATAATGAAAAGCTCCGCCCCAAGTTGGATGAAAGGGTCAACCAGGGCCAGGACTTTCTCCTCGGTGGCCTGGTGCAAATATCCTCCAAACCCCTTGTACGTGAAGCAGACGTTCACCGACACGAGCGGTTCCTGGGGTTTACCGCGTAAATGAGGAACGTAGTGCTCGTAGAGCAGCCGGCGGAACACATTTTGTCCGTGCAGCCGCTTTCCTTTCCACAGCGCCAGGAGGATTCTGGGTGTGCGTACGCTTTCCCCCGGCTTGAGGACAAAATGCGTCTCCCGCAATCCACTTTGGAGGTGGCATTGACTTTCCGCGACATTCAGCTGCGCCCGCCAGGTTCCCGACCATCCGACACCGACTAACAGACCGCGGTTGTCCGGTGTCTCCACATTGAAAAAGGGAAGGTGGTTGTTACTCGATTGGGAGTTTTCTCGGATACCGGGCGGCACGGCACCCAGTTCCATCCGCCGTGTAGCCCAGGACCCGTAAGGCAGCAGGGCCCGGGAGAACGGCGCCATGTCATCCTGCTTGCTGCGCCCGCCCAGAACTCCATGGACCACATAGGGCTGGTCCCTCTGCGGACTGTTCAGACGTATATCGAGCGCCTGGATGTCCTCCAGGATGGGGGTGTTCTCGGAGCTGGTGTTTTCGAACCTCAGCACCCACTCGAGGGCTGGGAAATCGACGAACCTCGTCACTTCCCAGGTCACCCGCAAGCCTGTGGCCGGGTCGCTCCAGACCAGGGCGCGAAAGGCCCGACCGGAGTTGACCTCCGGCTCTCCCTGGTCCAGCTGCCACTGGCCCAGAAGCGTGGACGAGGTCTCGCCTCCATACTGGAAGCTGAACGGTGCTGCAGTGCCCAGCCAGCCCTCCAACCACCCGGAGTCGTCGCGGCTGCCCGAGACTATCCGGCTCGTCCAGTCCCGGGTGAGACGCAGTTCGTTCCCGGTAACCAGGCCACTCTCTGATTCGTGGGCGGGGAGTCCATCCAAGAACGGGCCCTCTGGTTCCTCCGGTTGCGGCTCATGCGGTACACAACCAGCGGTGAGTGCTACGAACAGGGCCACGACAAAGCACCGTCGCAAGGCCGGCATGACCTCATCCGGGAAAGTTTGGAACATCAAGAATCCTCCTTCGTCCTCACTGGTTGCGCAGCCAGGTGTCATAGGCTTGACCCGTGGGGCCCGTATATTTGTAGGTATCAAAGACGGCCGCGTTGCCCAGAACGCGCGGATCTTTCTCGTCGCGCAGCCTTCGTTCCATCTCACGGCGAAGTTCTTCCCGTGTTTTCTTGAACTCGGGTTGGTCAGCCAGGTTGGTGACGCAGTCGGGATCATCCGAGATTCGATAAAGCTCTTCCTGGGGACGTTTTCCAAACGAGAGCTTATAGAAACCATTAAATCTTCTGAGGAGAAGAGATCTGGTGGGACCGGGGTCGGAATTAGGATAGCCGGTCTCGGGATTGCCTGCGGGCCAGCGATCCGGCTCATAGTTGCGAATGTACAGATAGTCGGGCGTGCGAATGGCGCGGATTGGATAGCCCCAGTCGTGGGGTCTGCCCAGGTCGTGGCGCTCTTTTCCGACCAGCATGCGGTTGCGGGTAGCGTCTATCAGGCCCGACCTGCCCGACTCGAGGAGGTTGAGGAAACTTTTCCCAGTCATTTGTGGATGCGCTCGCAGGCCCGCCAGTTCCAGAAAAGTGGGCGCGAAATCACTGGCGTTGATGAAGTCATCGACTCTCCTTCCACCCTCGATGCCTTGACTCCAGCGAACGGCCAGCGGAAGGTGAAAACCGTCCTCATAGATCTGACTCTTGACGCGGGGAAAGGGCATTCCGTGATCTGAAGTCACCAGGATAAAAGTATTCTCGAGTTCCCCTCTCTCCTCCAGAATCCTGATCATCTTACCCAGCTGTCGATCGAACCACTCCACCTCGAGAGAGTAATCGAACAAGTCACTCCGGATGACATCCGAATCGGGATAATAGGCCGGCAGCTTGACGTCTTCGAGCCTTTTCCCGCTGCGCATTCCGGCACCTTGCTCGAAGGAGCGATGGGGCTCGAGCCCTCCATACCAGAAGCAGAAAGGCTGATCCGGATCGCGGGCCTCCAGGAAGGCCTCGAAGTTGGCTGCGTAATCCCGACTAGAGATACCGCGCAGTGGAGGATCGAGCCGATGCCGGTTGAAGGCCGGGCCCGCCGGGTTGCGTTTGAATCCGCCCGCCTCATAGTCGCCCGGGCCCCATCCCTTGCCAGTGTACCCGACAAAGTAACCGGCTTCTTCCAGCAGATCGGTATACACTCGGTATTTCGCAGAAAACACTCCGAAGTGGTTGACTGCCTCCTCGAGTTGCCAGGTATTCCGCCCGGTCAGCATACTGGCCCGGGAGGGACTGCACTTCGGGTTGGAGGTGAAGGCGTTGTGAAACAGTACGCCTTCCCGCGCAATTCGATCGAAGGTTGGTGTTTTCACCCAGTCGGAGCCGTAGACTCCAGCATGTTGGTGAGACCAGTCGTCGGCAATGGCCAGCAGTATGTTGGGACGGTCCTGGACTGCCCCACTCCGCGCCCAGGGTAAGTACAGGAACGAGCAGAGCAGCAGCGCCGCCAAACCTCCCAATCGCAGAATCTGTCTCATCCTGGCCCTCTACTTGCTGGAGTGTCTCACATCAGCCAGATCAAGGTGCTGACGATGGTCTTCAAACTGTGCAGAAGCGCTGAGAAAAGATGGCGCCGACTACAAGGCTACCGGCGTCTGGGAGAGGTGGTCGACAACGTTAGATTTGTGGATGGAGTACGAGAGGATGAGGTCGCGGCTTGACTGCGCGATTGCAAGAGTCCGTACAAAAGCTGGTTTCCTTAGCACAAGTAGTCAGACAAAGAGAGCGTGAGTGGCGAAGGATTCATGGGCACTTAGCTGCCTGTTTCAGAAAGACCTTGAGAGAGCGCTAAACGAGCCCAAAAGTCAAAAGCAGCTCTTCGTCCACTCCACGCGGTGTTAGCCTTAGCAACTCGGCTCGCCTCCACTTTGTTATTCACTCACCCGTTTGATTAACCTGTTGGATGGTTCCTGCGCGGGATTGACGACTTTGCGGGAGGCCTCGCTCCCTGTCGCGGGTAATTTCTCGGCATCGATCAAGCCTACCTGCGCAAGAACGGAGGCTTGGTCCCAGTAGATACGCTCACCGGCGATCTTTTCGTCTTCAAACTGCACGACCACGATGACGGCGACCTCGACTCGTTTGCCGGTAGGCGGTATGCCGGGGAGGATCCATGGCATCTCGATCGTGTGGGTAAACTTGTGGATCAGCTCGTCCACAATGCGGTTCTTTCCGACTGTGCGAGCCACTGGCACGACTTCGGTGTCCGGTGGATGACCTGGGAGGAAATAAGTGCTGTAGAAATCGCGAACCTCACTAGAGCCGACGCCACCTGTCATTACAGGGACATGGTTAACAAAGGGATTCGACGTCATTGTGGCCATCGTTGCATGGATACTCTTCTCCTCGAACTCGGCGGCCGTGTGCCGCTCCCACATCTCGACCATCGCCTGTTGCTCCAGAGTAAGGTTACGACTATTCACGGTTTTTCGACCCTCCTTCTGTGTATCAGCTAGCTGACAGCCAGCCGCGATCAGTAGAACGGCCAGGCAGCCAAGCCTGGCTCCCCTCACGATTTCTCGCCGGTTCATGTCCTTCTCCTTTTCCTGTCAATCCAAAATGAAAGCGAGCCCCTCGGATCTCCAGGGCTTCATCTTTCGGTCGTCAATTTGTTACGAATGAGTCCGTCGGGCTAACTATAGTAAGGATTCGAAGGGGTGTTCCGCTCATCGAGTGAAAATCTCTTGTCATCGGTCCTCCAGGTTGGGTTCACCACCCACTGCTAGGGCAGGAGCGCTGTCGGCACGGGCGTGATGTTCCAGGTAAACCGAGCTAGATCGTCCGTATACTTCAAAAGCGTCTCACCTTTCCATCCGGTCTCGGTCAAGGTGTATCGACGCACCTCATCCTGGTCGTCGCTGGCTACATAGAGCTCATCTCGCCCGTCCCCGTCCAGGTCGAGAAGGATCGAGGCGTGTTCGAAGCCCGAGGAGTCAGCAGCGATGAGCTCTTTCCGCCAGGTGTCCGATCCTGGGCGCAGCAGCCACAGGCCCGACTTGTAGGTAGCGGCCACCATCTCCTTCTCCCCGTTGCCGTCGACATCTCCCACGCTCAGAAAGCGGCACAGCCTGTCATCCAGTGTGGCGACAACGTCGCCCGCTCCTGGATCGGTACCGGCCACATAACGACGAATCTCCACCTTCCCGCCCGAGACAGCCTCTACGGAAACGTACAGCTCATCACGCCCGTCACCGTCGATGTCGTCGACCAGGATTTCCTTGGCATGGCGCCGTCCCAGATCAACGACCTCAACTCGTCCCTCGCCCGTGGATGGTATGTAGCGGACCACCTTGCCCGGCTGCTGCCTGCCGTCCATGCGGTTGGGGGCCGTGGGCGTGGCATAGATCTCCATATGGCCGTCACCGTCCAGATCTCCCAGTTCGATCTCGTGTACGATCGTGTCCGGGCTCTCATCCAGCTTCTCCACCGAGAAAGCTCCCGAGTCATCCGGTCGCAAGACGGCCACAACTCCCTGATCGTGCGTCGCCACGGCGATAGCCTGCTTTCCATCGCCGTAGATATCACCCATCTCCGCATCGCGCATGCGGCTGAACTTTCCACCAAAGTCGGCTTCCCAGAGGGTCTCCACACGGCCCGCCTGCCTCAGTTTGACAGCCGCCTTTGTACCGCCCAGAGTCACGATTCCTCCGACCCCATCCGGCGCCGGGTAGGCCATGACTTTGTGGAAGACATTGCTGTCGGGATCCTCGATGTAACGATGCTCCCACTGATCGCCCCGGCGGGTCAGGATTTCCATGCGGGCAGGAAGCGGCCTGGGAGTTCCGTCCTCATTTTCGCCCAGAGCCGCCACAGCCAGGACGAGAGAAAGCTCGTCTTCAGAACTCGTCGTCGGGGAGGGACGCCCGCTGCACGAACAGCAGAGAAATCCGGCCGCCAGCCACGGAATCGGACTGAAGTATTTCTTCCTCCTCGCGAGCGACTTCGAAGACAAATTACTGGTTACCCGTTGTTGGTTACTAGTTACCGGTTTGTTGGTGTTCTTCTCATGGGAGCGATACAATTCCTGCAGCCGGGGCCACTCGTCATTGACCAGTTTGCCTCCCTCCCGCTTGCGGTAGTCCAGACTGAAGACGACTTCATCGAAGGCGTGATCCGTCAGTGCCCAGAAGTCTAGATGACTCTGGGCCGTCTCGAAGAGGTCCTCCGCTGCGCCATTGCCGTCACTCCAGTCACTGTGGCAATGGATGTCGCCGAAGAATAGGTTCAGATTGGCATCCGCCTCCGGCTTGGAGGCATGACTGGAGCGGGAACGCAGCGAAGTCGAAACCGCAGCAGCGGCCGTACTACCCTTCAGGAATTGTCGTCGGCTGCAGGTTGCAGGTTCACTCTTCTGGTTCTGGTTTTCCGAATCAGGGCGATCTCTCATGAAGTTCTCCTCACTTCCGCAAACTACCCATATGTTTCACTTTTCGGATCTTAGCCCAACGGGCGCGAACAGTTCCAATGTCAGGCCGAAATCATGGAAAAGTACCTATTCAGATAGGGTATAGGGGCTGGTACTATGGCTAGTGCTAGTGCGGAGTCGCAGTAGGAGCTGATCAGCCTGGAGACACTGTGAGCCATGGCAAATCCTGAACATCTGGAGATTCTGAAACAGGGTGTCGAGGTCTGGAATGCCTGGCGAAGTGATGTTCTCAAAGTTCCACCGGACCTCAGCTGGGCAGACCTCAACCGGGCGGACCTCAGCGGGGCAAACCTCAGCGGGGCAGACCTCACCCAAGCGAAACTCAGGCAGGCGAACCTCATCCATGCGGACCTCAGCGAGGCGGACCTCAGCGGGGCAGACCTCGGAGGGGCGGACCTCACCCAGGCGCACCTCCGCGGGGCGAAACTCAAAGGGGCAGACCTCATCCACTCGGACCTCAGAGAAGCGGAGCTCAGCGAGGCGAACCTCTCGCGGACAGACCTCAGATGGGCCGACCTCAGCTACGCAGACCTCATGCGGGCGGACCTCAGCGAGGCGGATCTCGGCGAGGCGTACCTCGTCGGGGCAAACCTCGGAGAGGCGAACCTCTCCTGGGCAGATCTCAGATGGGCGAACCTCAGCAGCGCAGACCTCAAAGGAGCGGACCTCAGCAGGGCGAACCTCGTCAACGCGATCCGTGCGGGGAGCGAAGAAGAGAAGTGACTGACCTCTGGTCACTCGGGACACAGACTTGCGCCATTTTGCGGAGAATTCCTCCCTGGAGTTGATCCGTCTCATGTAGACCCAGGCGGATCGAGTTTTTGCGGACCACGACCGTGAGTCTTCTCACTGTGCACCCACGTTCAAGCAGGTAGAATTTCCTTGGGTTTTCTCGAATATACCAAGGATTTATTCTCCAGGGGACATTTTCAAGCTGACGTCAACAGGCCATTCTTCTGGTCGTGACTGAGATGCTGGAACTGCCGGGTCGGTACTCGTGAACAGCAGTCAATGGAACGAAACCGTGATCCGCCCGGATGGCGGTACTCGTTACCGACCGGCCTCTTTCCGGCCTGTTTCGATCCTTTTCTTCCTGTCCGGCTTTGCCGGGCTTGGATACCAGATCATCTGGTTCAAGAGGTTCTCTCACCTGTGGGGAAACTCCACTCTGGCAATGGCAGCCGTGGTGGCCTCCTTTTTGGCCGGCCTCGGCCTCGGGGCCTATCTGCTGGGTAGGCTGGCCGACCGGGTTCGCGCCCCGCTCTGGTGGTACGCGATTCTGGAGGCCGGCGTGGGAATACTTGCCCTGCTGCTTCCTCTCGAAATTCGGTTTTTGACTCCTTTCTACGGACACCTGTATCCGTACTTTGAGGGACAGGCGTTGATCCTCTCGGCCGCCAAGTTGGCCCTGACCTTCCTCCTGCTGGGGCCCCCGTGCCTTCTCATGGGTGGAACTCTGCCCTTGATGCTCCGCTACTTCACTCCCCCGGGAGTCGCCCTGAAAGAATTCTCGGGCTGGCTGTACGGTCTCAACACGCTGGGAGCAGCCACCGGGTGTTACCTGACCGGGTTTCATCTTCTTCCGGCGCTGGGGCTTTACCGGCTCAACAATCTCCTGGTCATCCTCAACCTGGCCATTGCAGGGGGAGCCATTGCACTGTTGAGGCGGCGACTATCAGGACCAGCCTCTTCCGATGTCCGCACAGCGACAGCAGAGGTGACCGAACCGGGAAAGGATCTGATCACTTCCCTATACCTCGTCACCGCCATGACGGGTTGCGCCGCCTTGATTCTGGAAGTCGTCTGGACCCGGCAGCTGACCCTCATCCTGGGAGGTTCCGTCTACGCCTTCACGGCCATGCTGTTTTCCGTCCTGGTGGGCATCGGCCTGGGAAGTCTTGTGTTTCACTGGGCCCTGGTCGGCATCCAGCGACTCGAGCGGATCGTGCCCCTGGTCATCCTGGGGCTGGTTTTCTCCGTTCTGCTGGGGAAGTGGATGATCTCGCCTCTGACTGTGGCGGTCGGACTACTGAAACCCATGCGGGCTTTCGAAGTCTACAACGGTCTGATTTGTGTGGGCGTGAGTGGGATACTGGAATTGCTTCCCTCTGTGGGCATGGGGATCCTGTTCCCGTTGTTCGTTCATCTCACTCGCAAGCGCGGCCATTATGCGGGCCAGGCCATCGGGGTCACCTACGGCCTGAACGTTGTGGGGTCCATCGTCGGTTCAGCAGGAGCCTCCCTGCTGCTGATTCCCCGGCTCGGACTCTCCCTGTCGGTGGTGGTTGCACTCCTCCTCTACTCAGGGGCGCTGATGCTGCTCTTCCCCTCCGGCCGGGGCTGGCGCCGATCGTTGGCCCTTTCTGCCTGCTGCCTTCTCATCTTTTCCGCCTGTCTCTTCTCCGCCGTCGACGTGGATCCCCGTGTGACCGATATCGGCATGTACCTCTACGGATACTATTCGGAGCAGGAACGGGCCGGCCTAGAAATTCTGTACTTCCAGGAGGGAGCTGCCGCGAACGTCCTGGTCACGCGCAGGCCAGAGGCAGTCTCGCTTCGCATCAATGGCAAGGTGGATGCCAGTAACACCTGGGACATGACGACGCAGCTGGCTATGGCCTATATTCCCCCTGATGCTGCGTCCTGGAGCCGAGGAGGTACTCATCATCGGTCTGGGCAGCGGAACGACTCCAGGGGCGGCGCTTGAGTTTCCCATCACCCGGGTCACGTGCTGTGAAATTGAACCCGCCGTGCTCCCGGCCTCCACTTTCTTCTCAGATGTGAACCACGAGCCGCACTTGAATCCACGCTTTTCATTGGTTGCGGATGACGGACGGAGTTTTCTTCAGGGAACCGATGAAACCTTCGATCTCATCCTCTCGGAACCCTCCAATCCCTGGCTTGCCGGGGTCTCCAACCTGTTCACGAGGGAGTTCTATCGCCTGGCCCAAGAGAAACTGAATCCGGACGGGATTCTGGCCCAGTGGATTCAAGCCTACGCGTCCTCCCCGGCTGATTACCGCCTGATTATTCGCACCGTCCTGAGCGTGTTTCCGGATGCCCGTCTGGTTCGCGTCACCGATCGCGATACGATCCTGCTGGCATATTCGTCCCGGCAGGACCGTACCGTCCGGAATGCAGCAGAGGTCCAGGCGCTGGTGGACTCTCTGCCCGCGGTCAAATCTGACCTCGAGACCTACTTCGGCAGCAGTGATGTGAGGAGCTTGCTCCAGTCCATGATCCTCCTGGACGCCGACAGCCTCAAACGCTTCTCCGGAGGGGATGCCCGGAAAGATGTCAACACGGACATCAACTCGAAACTGGAGTTCGAAGCGCCTCTCAGCCTCTTCGACCCTGACTCATTCGGCGCAGCCGTAAACGAGGAGATTTTGTCTGCCGTCGAATTCAGGTGGCTTGAGGAGCTCTCCCGGGAACTGGGGCTGACGACCCGGCATGCAGAAGTGTTTCACGGGCTGGCCGGGTTGCTGGATGGCGAGAAGAGACCCGATGTGGTTCAGCAGATCGTGTGACACGGGCTGGAGTTGGATCCGGAGTATCCACCGCTTGTGGCCGATCGACTGATTTACTCTCTGGAGCTGGATAGTGCGGAGTTTGAAGATTAGGTTCTGGGTGCTGGGTGCTGGGTGCTGGGTTCTGGGGACTAGCCCAGGATTTCTCGGATACGCGCTGCCACCTGTTCGGCCAGTTTTCGGTTGCCGGGTTCATTCATGTGGATGCCGTCGGCCACCTCTGCTGATTCGACAACCCGGGCCGCATCCAGAAACGAACACCCTCTGTCCCGGGCAAGCTGCTCAAAAGCAGCCGGCAGCTCGGCGAATTTGGCCAGGTCTCCTCTGCAATGAGTTGCCATCTCGGGAGTGAGCTTCGCCCCGCCCGGGGGCGAAATCAGGAGGACCGCAGGAGGCTGCTGCTGGCATTCCGTGATGGTGCGTTCCACGATATCGAGGAGATTGACCATACCGCGTGCCACATCCACCGCCAGGACATCCCGATAGTGCAGGAGATCGTTCGATCCCAGCATGATGATGACCAGATCCAGGGGTCCGTGTGACTCCAACAGCGGCTGCAGAAGCCGGGCCCCATGGCGCCCCTCCCGGAAGGAGTCTTCCCAGACCGTGGTCCGGCCGTTGAGAGCTTCTTCGATGATTTCGTAATCGCTTCCCAGCAGGCCCTGAACCCGTCTGGGCCAGCGAACCTCCGGACCATAGCGTTTCCCCATGGTTCCCGGGATGAAGCCCCAGGTCAGTGAGTCGCCGTAGCAAAGAATTCTTTTCATGATCATTCCCAGGTTGTGTGCGGGCGACCACCAGGGTCGCCCCTACCTATCCTTCAGATACTGCGCGCGTACTTGTGCCCCTCCAGAATGGCATGCTGTAAGGTGCGCGGTGAAAAAGCATCTCCAACCGTTTCGACGCTGATCCCTTTTTCTTTGAGAGGCTCACTCAGCCTGTCCACTCGGATCCCACCATAGGCATACACAAAGCTGTCATAGGGTCCCACCTGCTGCCTGTCCCCCGTCCAGATGTTTCGGGCGATCACGTGGCCGTCTCGAATGGCCTCGGCTTCCAGGTGATTGAAGGTCTGCAGACCTTTCTTGAAGGCGCGGCGGATCGGAGGAGGCCGGTTCGTGTGTCCCAGAAAATCGGCAACTCTTTCCTGGCTGGTAATGAGGTCGACTTCTTTCCCCCGGTCGAGCAGGAATTCCGCCGTGCTGATGCCCTGATAACTGTACTCTTCATCAATCACCAGGATCACGTCACCCAGGCCGTTCGAGTTTCCCTGGAGTACGTCCCAGGCTGAAAAGACCTGGTGTTCATCGATCCCCTCCAGATCGGGCCGGCGGGCGTTGGCTCCGGTTGCGATAATCACGAAATCGGGAGATTCCGCCAGGATCGTCTCCACATCGGCGCTCGTATTGAGGCGCAGGTCGACACCCAGCTTCCGGCACTGCATGCTGGACCAGCGAGTGGCCCCGTCAAAGTCCTGTCGACTGGGAGCCAGTTTGGCGATCAGCGTCTGCCCTCTCAGCTGATCGTTCTTTTCGAAGAGCACCACCTGGTGCCCGCGTTCTGCCGCTACTCGGGCGGCTTCCAGACCGGCGGGGCCTCCGCCCACAACCACGACTTTCTTCTTGATTTCTGCCGGATTCAGATCTCTCCACTCGGCTTCTCGACTGATGACGGGGTTTTGCACACAGGTGACTCCCACACCGTAGTAGATTCGGTCAATGCACCCCTGGTTATAACCCATGCACTGGCGGATATCGTCGACCATGCCGGCCTTGGCCTTGTTGGGCAGGTGCGGGTCCGCGATCAGGGAGCGGTTCATAACCACCAGGTCGGCCTGGCCATCGCCCAGAATCTTCTCCGCCTGTATCGGGTCTACGATGCGACCGGTAGCAATTACGGGAACGTCAACAACGGATCGAATGCCGGCGGACAGATAGGTATAGAGTCCCAGTTTAAAAGACATGTTGGGGATCGCCTGCCCGATGCCCGTGTATGACTCGGCAGTCCCTCCGATCACGTTGAAGTAGTCGAGCATCTTCAGAGCGTTAAGACGGCTGCAGATCTCCAGAATCTGATTGTGATCTAGACCCTTTTCCTGAAAGTCGTCCCCGGTCACGCGGATCCCCACTACGAAGTCGCTGCCTACGCGCTCGCGAACGGCCTCGATCACCCGCACCCCAAAACGCATGCGGTTCTCGGTGGATCCTCCATACTGATCGGTCCGGACATTGGCGTTGGCGGTCCAGAACTGATCGATCAAGTGACAATGACTGGCCTGGATTTCGCAGCCGTCGAAGCCCCCTTTTTGAAGGCGCCCCGCAGCGGAGGCAAAGCCTTCAATGAGTTCCTCCATCATCTCTTCATCCAGGGGATGTGGATACTCCCTGTGATCCGGTTCCCGGATGTCGCTGGGCGCGTAAACCCGGTTAAAGACCATATCGCTTCGAGAACGTCGACCCCGGTGGCTCATCTGGCAGATGACCGGGCAGTCATATTTGTGAATAGCGGCCGAAAACTTCTCCAGGTAGGGAATCACCTTGTCGTCATAGAGACGCACGTTGTTCCAGTCATGGGTGATGCTGGATGGATGAACGCTGGAGACGCCCATGCACATCATGAAACCAGTCCCGCCGCGCGCTTTCTCTTCATAGTAGAGTCTCTGCGCATCGCCAGGCATCCCCTTTTCCGAGAGCGCATCCGCGTGGGCGCTGCAGCAGATCCGATTCTTGGCCGTCACGGATCCGACCTTGATGGGTGAGAACAGGTAATTGAATTCAGTCACGATCTTTCTCTATTGGCACTCCATCTCCCTGGTCCCGAGTACTCTGGGCCCGGCGGAGGGAGGCTCTCGATGCTCTCATTGTAAACAGTTTGCCCTATCGGCGGTTCATCATGCCAAGCCGTGGTTCAAGCCTCAAGTATTATTTGAGGGTTCCACCGGTTGCGGCTTACGTCGCCCGGTTCCACGACGCCCAACCGCCCGGGGACCCCGGTCTCGCACACCCGGCCCGCGGGAGGACCCTGCTGCATCATCGGCGGCGGGTCTCGATCTCGTCGCCTCTCTTGATTCCGTAACCGGGCGAGGTCCGCGTCTGGCACCGGGACCCCGTGGTCCCCTCGAGGAACTTTTCCTGGCCGGGCCGGAATCCACACTTTCTTTTTCTTGATCGGGGAGGGCCTCTGCCGGGTCGGTCAGGTCTTGCGAGATGAACTCGTGGTGCTTCAGGAAACGAAGAAGATGTCTGGCAGCGGTCAACGCGTCCGCCTCGATCAAGGTCTCATCGGAACCACTCTGTTCGACCTCGGCAGTTCCATAGATATCATCCGCGCGGCTGGATGCGGACCCTCCTGTCCTTTCCGCCAGATTTCCGGTCCTGGCCCGGGGCTTCACCAACTCCCAGGGGCTTGTCTTCTGTGATGAAGACTCCGGGGACTGGATCTCTCCAAACCCGGAGCTATCCACGGATTGCCTTCGAAATCGGGACACATACATCCGGTTGTGGGCTTCGTCGGAGACGCGAAGAACGACTGGGCCGGAAACAGACAACACCTCCCTGGCCCCACGACCCAGATCGCGAACGACTTCCAGTTCATTCTCGGCCGAAAGCCCCGCATCGATGATGTCCAACAGCAGAGCGCACTGTTTCCCCTCCGCCAGTTGAGCCGCCAGCCGGTCCCCTGTCGAGCCGACCAGCGCGATGTCAAAATCGATCGTTTCTGGATCGTTCAGGTAGAACGCTTCAGTGGCACCGGCGGCCAGTGCGTAGCGGAGCCCTTCTTCCCGGTAGCTATAGGCACAGAGGTCTTTTGGAGCAGCCTGAATCGCCATCGAAACGGCTGCTCGGTCGGCTCGGCTCAACCCGGCCTTCCGATCCAGAGTTGCACCCACGATGACAGCAATCTTAGAACTCATAAATACACTGACGTCGAGCCCGTTGCCGAACCTTCGATTGGCAGCTTGCCGTTCGATCGGGTCGACAGCGTTCCCTCAACTCACCAGCCTTTCGCCTCCACAATCAACTCTGCCAGATCTTTGACCTGCATCGATTTTCCAGCCGACTCGAGCGACTGTTGACCGGCCTGCAGCATGCCCTTGCAAAAAGGGCATGCCGTAGCCAGCGTAGCGGCTCCTGTCTCTGCAGCCTGCTGCGCCCGCAGGTTTTCCACCCGCGTCTTCCCCGCAACGTCCAGCCACATCGCACCCCCTCCCGCCCCACAGCAAAAGGAGGAACGACCGTGTTGCTCCATTTCCAGATTCTCCGTGGAGACGGCTCCCAGAACTTCCCGGGGTGGCCCGGTCAGGCCGTTGCCACGCCCGAGATAGCAGGGATCGTGAAAGGTGATACTTTGGGAGGTCTTCTCAGGGAGTCGCAGCTTCCCTTCCCTCATCATCCTGGACAGGAACTCACTGTGATGCTCTACCTGGAAGGTGGCCCCGAGGGAAGGGTATTCGTTCCTGAAGGTGTTGAAACAATGGGGGCATGACGTCAGGACACGCTGGACAGAGAACCTGTCGAAGGTATCGATGTTCCTGGCCGCCAGATCCCGAAACAGGCCTTCTTCTCCCATCCGCCGGGCCGGGTCCCCGGTGCAGCATTCGCGTTTGCCGAGCACGCGGTAGGAAATGCCGAGCCGATTCAGGATCTTGATCATTGATCGGGCCACCACCTGCCCGTCCGGGTCAAAGGCTCCTGCACATCCAACCCAGTAGAGCAGTTCAACCGGCTCCTCCTCATGGGCAAGAGGAAGGTTGATGCCGGCAGCCCATTCCAGGCGCTGGTCGCCGGGTCGGCCAAACGGATTGGCTCGATCGGCGGAACTCTCAAAAAGCTCCTCGGCCGCATCGGGCACGTGGCCGGTCTCCACTCGTCCCCGACGGAGGTCGACAATCTTGTTGAAGACTTCAATTCCGACCGGACACACGTCGTTGCAGGCGCCGCACGTCGTACAGGACCAGACAGTGTCATCCGCAATCCAGAAGGACAGATCGGCCTCCCGAGAAGGACCATCCAGCCCGGTAGCGACTGCTTTCTGATCCATGGCGCTGCGCAATCCCAGGACGACTTCCCTGGGACGAAGGGGTTTTCCAGCCGCCAGGGCCGGGCACACCTCATTGCACCGGCCACAGGTTGTGCAGGCATCGGTCTGCACCAGGTCATTCCAGGTCAAGTCCTTCCAGTGGGAGGCACCTGGCGGGTGGGTTTCCAGGGGCGCCACGGGAAGCTGGCTGACGGGGCGGTTGCTCCGGGTCGCCCAGCTGACAGCCCCGTACACCATGTGTCCGAAGAACTTCCAGGGCAAAAGTGCAAAGAAGGCAACGCAGAAAATGGCATGGGTAGCCCAGAAGAACCGGTGGAGACCCAGTGTACGTACGCCCTCGACTCCTGCAAACTGCATGGCAGTGGCTACGGCATAACCGACCACACTCCACTTTTCAAACTGCGGCATCTCAAAGGCGATTCGTGCTCCTTCGAGCAAGAAACCGCTGACCGCAATAGCCAGGAGCAGCCCAACCATGAAGGTGACCCACCATTCTCGTAGAATTCGGCCCGATCTTTGTCCCATCCGGCGACCCAGAAACATCAGCAGCCCGGCTATGAAGACAAGGCCGCCAAGATCCACGATCAGAGAGGAGATGAGATAGAAGCGACCGTAAAAGAAGTGCAGAGGTGTGTCGTGCTCCAGGAACACCAGGCAGGTTCCAATGAAGAGAATGAAAAACCCGTAGAAGACCAGAAGGTGGGCGATTCCGGCCCGGCGATCGCGTAACAGTTCCTGGTGAAAAGTAAGATATCGGATGACTTCGCCGACCCTCGCTGGAAGAGTCGACCCAGTCGTTCGATCCGGGGAGGAGGGCGCGGCGCGGCGGTACTGCAGGAATCTGCGAATAAAAACGAGAGCGGCAAGCCCGCACGCCGCATAGGCGGCCACATAAAAGGCGATGGCCAGCGCGGAAGGAATATTGCCGAGAATCGTCCGCGTGATCTGTTCGTAATCGTTCATGATCCTGAGATTTCTTTCACAGCGTGATTCAGGACTTCGTGAAGATCCGCGACCAGCCCCAGGTGAGCCACTTTGAAAATGGGGGCCTCCTTGTCGGTATTGATGGCAACAATGTGTTCGGCCTCCGACATGCCGTCCAAATGGTGGGTGGCGCCGCTGATACCACAGGCCACATACAGGGCGGGCTTGACAGTCTTCCCGGTCTGGCCCACCTGTCGTTCGGCCTCGATCCAGCCCAGATCCACGGCCATACGACTGGCGGCAATTCCGGCATCGAGGCTGTCTGCAAACCTCTTCAGCGTGTCGAAGCCTTCCTTGCTTCCGACACCACGCCCTCCGGCCACCAGCCGCCGCGCGAAACGGATATCGACCGCTTTCGGGTCGGCAGGAATCAACCTCTTGCGAGAAATGGACTCAACTGCAGCCTGACCCTGGATTCTTGTCACCGATCCCTTGTGATCGCTGTTCGCCGGCAGCACCTCCGCCACGCCTGACCGCAGTGTGACTACCGCTGTCTGGCCTGGTTCCAGTTCGACCTGGCGAGCGTACTTGCCGGTCTCGTCCAGACCGTAGACCTTCAAGACATCGTCTCGACACTCCAACATGAGCGCGGGCGAGATCAGGTGCCAGCCCGTCCCCACCGCCAGCAGGGAAGCCCACTCGCGCCCGCTGCAATCCCCCGGTGCCAGGACAAGACGAGGTTGCTGGTGACTCAGAATCTCCCGGGCCAGGTTGAGACGGGTGCGCTGGCCGGCTCCGTCTGCCGAGACGATCACGACCCGATCCGCACCATGCTGGATCAGCCGTTGCGGGTCATCGGATTCGGCTCCTGCCAGCAGCACACCCACGTGGACTCCCAGTTGATCGGCAATCAACCGCCCATCACCGAGCCGCTCCAATGTGCCCTCGTTGACGAGATGGTCGATCACCCACACCTGTACTTCCGAATGATTCATGCGGTTCTGTCCGTTCGGTCCCAAACTTGCCCCCAACTGTCGGCGGCTCAGTGTGCTTCAGTTCCCCGGTTGGCGTTCAAGGCAAAGCTCAGGCGAACCGAGAAACGCAGTGAGCCAAGTGAATAACATTAAAGATGAACCCAGCTAGAACTTTACAACAGTTGAAGACCTCAACTGAAATGACTATCCTGAACCGGCTTTTTATCCAACCAGTTCAATTCTTTGGAAAGGAACGCTCTGTCATGGTTTCTGAACAACCCTGGTTCGAAAAAGCTGCTCTGGCTTTTCAGAAACGGACCTTGGAACGAGTCGAGAAGTTTTCGCCGGAAGATTTTTTGAAGGAAGCCCTGCGGCTGGACAGGGAACAGAGAACGTTTCTGGAACAGGAGTGTATCAATCTCTATGCGGGGACCAACATCCTGACACCCACAGTGGCCAGGCTTCTGGGCTCTACAGTGGCCTCTCGCGCGGCGGAGGGGCATCCCGGCGCCAAGTACCAGACAGGACTTGCCTGGGTGGAAGAGGCCGAAGTGATCGCCACTGAACTCATCCGTCGAGTCTTCGATGCCAGGTACGCAGAAGTGCGCTGTCTCAGTGGCAGCATGGCCAACGCGGCCGTCCTGAACAGCCTGACAGAACCCGGAGACACGATCTTCAGCTTCACGGCCCCGGCGGGAGGCCATATCAGTCACAGTCCGATCGGCGTGGCCGGGTATCGCCGGCTCGACATCCACAGTATCCCTTACGATGTCGAGAACTGGACCATCGACATGAAGGCATTCCGAAGAGAAGTCAAAGCGAATCCTCCCCGGCTGATCATCCTGGGCGGCAGTCTAATCCTCTTTGAATATCCGGTGCGGGAAGTGCGGGAGATTGCCGACGAGGTCGGAGCTTACCTGATGTACGACGCCGCTCACGTAGCCGGCATGATTGCGGGCGGGGTCTGGCAACATCCCCTGAAGGAAGGCGCTCATGTGATGACAGCAAGCACCTATAAGAGCTTCGGTGGACCGCCCGGGGGGATTGTGATTACCGATGATCCGGAGATTGCCCGGGGAGTCGATCGTGCCATTTTTCCCGGGATGACCGCCAACTGTCACAGCAACCGGATAACGGCCCTCATGGCGGCGGCTTCTGACATGTTGAGGTTTGGCTCGGACTATGCCAGGGCCTGTCATGCCAACGCCAAAGCCCTGGCCGACGCCTTCCACCGGGAGGGTCTTACCGTGGCCGGGTATGAGCAGGGAAGCACCCGCGGGCACATGCTGGCACTGGATGTCCGTGAGCAGGGGATGGCCAAGGCCACCGCAATGGCGCTGGAGTCAGCCCACATCATCTGCAATTTTAATTTGATGCCCTGGGATCCCCTCAAGGCTGTGCGAAACCCGAGCGGCCTGCGCATGGCGGTTCACGAGATCACCCGCTGGGGTATGGGTCAAGAGGAGATGCCGGTGATCGCCGAATTCTTTCGGCAGATTCTGCTGGATGAGAAATCTCCAGAGGAGGTTCGACCGGCGGTCAAAGCCTTCAAAGCGAGGTTCGACCGGCTCCACTACTGTTTCGCCTGAAGGGCCGGCCAACCCTCACAACACGCCGTCCGCTTTCAGCATTCGGATCGATTCGCGAAAGGCCTGAGTCGTCTCTTCCAGATCTTCCTCTGAGTGGGCTGCGGAGCAGGTTCCACCGGGCCAGCCGACGATGTCGACGCCCTGAATCAGCAGGGCCAGCCTGAGTTGTTCGGCCACTCCCGGCGGGTTGGTGATGAGTTCCTCGAAGTTCACCTGGAACGGATCAAATTCAGAGGGTGTCCATCCCCGCTTTCCGGGGTCGGTAAAGATGTGGAAAGCCGAAAAGTCACCGTAGACCGCCCAGGAGAGTTCTTCTGCCTCGAGAACCTCATTCAGCACCTCCCGGAGGCGCGCTCCGGCCGCGTTGGCCCGTTCACAGGCGTCGGTGGTCGCGATCAGCTCCAGTGCAGCGATTCCGGCTGCGGCTGAGACCGGGTTAGCGTTAAAGGTCCCCGCATGCTGAATCTTTTCATAACCCTCACCTTGAGCCGCTTCGAAATCCAGTCTGTCCAGAATCTCCTTGCGCCCTACAACGGCCCCTCCGGGTAGTCCTCCGGCCAGGACTTTGGCCAGAGTGGTGAGATCCGGGCTGACTCCATAGAGAGCCTGGGCGCCTCCTGGAGACACTCGGAACCCGGTCACGACCTCATCCAGGATGAGCAAGACACCGTGTTTCCGGGTGATCTCCCGGATTCCCAACAGTGACTCCGGTTTGAGTGGAATCTTTCCGAACAGCGAACCGGTGGGTTCGAGGAGAACGGCGGCCACGTCTGGATCTCCTGACAGAACGTCTTCCAACTCCTCCACTCTGCGCGGAGACAGAAGCAGCACGTTCTCCGCCACCTGGCTCAGAACGCCGGCAGTGGCGGATCCGTCAAAATGGGAAGTGAACCCGGAACTCATGTGATCGTTCCAGCCATGAAAATGGCTCTTGAGACGGATGATCTTGTTCCTGCCCGCGAAGGCCCGGGCCAGGCGAACCGCCATCAGGGTGGCTTCCGTCCCGGAGGAGGTGAACCGCACTCTCTCGGCGCTGGGGATGAGCTTTCGAATCGAATCGGCCCAGCCAACTTCGAGGACGTGATTGGCTCCGAAATGGGTTCCTCGTTCCAGCGCTTCATGCACCGCCTTGATTACCCGGGGATGGTTATGCCCCAGGAGAAGGGCCCCGTGGCCTCCGAAGTAATCGATGTACCGGTTCCCGTCAACGTCCCATTTGTGGGAACCCCTGGCTCGTTCGACATAGATTCCGTAGGGGTTCAGGTATCTGGAATCGTGAGTTACGCCGCTCGGGAACACGTTTGCTGCTTCCGCAAACAACTGCTCGGATCCGGGCGTTTTCTGTCGATAAGTGGAAACAATCGTGGATTTGGATTCGGTGGACACCTGCATTTTGAAGCCTCCTCGGCTACCTCTATCTTATTCCTTTTCTATCGTCTTGCCTTTGCCTTTGCGCGTGCCCGTGCCCGTCGCTCCTCTCGCGTTTTTCTGGCCTGGCATCAATGCTGACCGGGCTGGTCAAGAGCCTTGATGGAAAGAAGAGATGAGGTCAGGGCAAAGGCAAGGGCAAGGGCAAGGGCAAGGGCAAGGGCGAGGCGCTACACAGGTACGCTGCGTTAGCAGCCTGCGGTCGGCGAGTGGAGCTACCATCAGAAGGTGTGTAAATAGCATAGGCGGTGAGTATCCTTCCGGGTTGATTTAAAACCCGGGGCCGAAAGACCCGCAACGGAAGGAGTACACACCGCATGAGCAAGCAGAACATTGAGGAAAGTGTCGAGTCAAGAGTTTGTTTCGAGGAGCTGGAAGATTGGGTGCGGGAGAAGATCCAAGGCTGGGTTCAAGAGCTGCTGGAGGAGGAAGTCACGGAGTTATTAGGGCGGCGTAAGAGTGAGCGGCGAAGGGCCGTGGACGCTCCGTCGGGCTATGGCAATGGATATGGGAAGCCGAGGCATCTGACGCTGAGCTCGGGGACGATCCAGGTTCGAAGGCCTCGAGTGCGGGATCTAGAGGAACACTTTGAAAGTCGGGTGTTGCCCCTGTTTGCCAAGCGGACGCGGCAGGTTCGAGAACTGATCCCTGAGCTGTACTTGCATGGTCTGGCGCTGGGGGATTTTGATCTGGCTCTGAGAGGGCTTTTAGGGGAAAAGGCGCACCTGTCGTCCTCCACGGTGGCCAGATTGAAAGAGCAGTGGCAGGCCGAATGGGAGGTCTGGCAGAGTCGACCCTTGAATGATCTGGAAGTGGTGTATTTATGGGTAGATGGAATCTACGTCAAGGCGGGTCTGGAGAAGGAAAAGGCAGTCCTGCTGGTGGTGCAGGCCGCCTTAAGTGACGGAAGCAAAGCCGTGGTGTCGGTCACGAGCGGCTATCGGGAATCGACCCAGAGCTGGTCGGAAGTACTGCGCGACTTGAAGCGCCGGGGGATGGGCTGTCCACGGCTGGTGATCGGAGACGGCCACCTGGGCATCTGGGGAGCTTTGCGCAACGTCTATCCCCAGGCCGAGGAGCAGCGCTGCTGGAATCATCGGATCGTCAACCTGCTGACCAAGCTCCCTAAGCGAGTGCACAAGCCGGCCTTGCTGATCCTGCGGCAGATCCCTTACGCCGAGACTCGAGAAGAAGCACAACGACTCAAGAAGGTTTTTCAGCACTGGTGCCGGCAGCGAGGGCTGACTCTGGCGGCTGAGCTAATCGAGCAGGACTGGGACCGGATGGTGACCTTTTACCTGCTATCCAAAGAAGCAGTGGCAGCATCTGCGAACCACCAATCCAGTGGAGTCACCGTTTGCCGCTCTTCGGCTGCGAACGGACGCGGCCAAGCGATTCAAGAAAGTGGACAACGCCCAGGCGGTGATCTGGAAGATGCGGAACGTGTCAACAACTTTGAGACACTTTGGTGAATAAATTACTGTAGTTTCATCTCAAAAGTTCTCCTTTTCGGGAGGGTTGATCCAGACCGCCTCGGGAAGAGGAGGAGGAACGGGTTTGCCGTTGGGAAATCTCTCCGGGAAGAGTGCATGGGCGGCCTCCAATGTTTGGGATCGATCGCGACGGGTGGTGATGGCGGTGAGGTAGTGCACATCCGCGGGAGTGTGCAGGCCGATACCCGAATGGCGATGGTCGCGGTTATACCAATCGAAGAAATCCCGACAGAAGTCTCTGGCTTGCTGAATGGTGCCGAAACGAGCCGGGAATTCGGGACGGTACTTGAGGGTCTTGAATTGGGATTCCGAGTAGGGATTGTCGTCACAGACATGAGGCCGAGAGTGAGACTTGGTGACTCCCAGATCGGCCAGTAGCAAGGCCAGTGCTTTGGAACTCATCGACGAGCCACGATCGGCATGCAGGGTGAGACCACCCGCTACGATCTCCTGCTTGGAGTAGCTCTGGGCGATCAAGACCTTGGCCAGGCGGGAGCTTTCCTGGGTGGCCACCATCCAGCCCACCACATAGCGGCTGAAGATGTCCAGGATCACGTAGAGGTAGTAATAGCTCCATTTGACGGGCCCCTTCAGCTTGGTGATGTCCCACGACCAGCATTGGTTCGGGCCGGTGGCCAGAAGTTCCGGCTTGGAGTATTGGGGATGGCGGCGCTGGCGACGGCGTTCTCTAACTTCCAGACGTTTGGCCAGAATGCGGTACATGGTTCGAATCGAGCACAAGTATCGCCCTTCGTCCAGCAGCTCCGCCCATACGGCGGCAGGAGCTTTGTCGATAAACTGTCGGCTGTGCAGGACCTCCACAACGGCTTCCCTTTCGGGCGGGCTCAAGGCGCGTGGGGATGCGGCCCGAGGCCGAGGATCCAGCGCCGGCCGTTCGCGCCGAAGTTTCTCCCGATACAGACTCGATGGCGGCAGATCCAGAGCCTGACAGCCGGCACGGACTCCGTGGGATTGTGAGAATCGCAAAGCTTCGTCCATCAGCTCTCGTCTCCGTTCTCTTCGCTGCTCGCCAGAGAGATTCCCAACAGTTGCGAGACTTTTTTTTGGAGATCCAGCATGGCTTCAAACTTCTCGAGCTTGCGTTTCAGCTTCCGATTCTCAGCCTCCACTTGCCTCAGTTGATGATCCAGAGGATTGACCGGCTTTGCCTTTCGTCCCCGCTTGCGAGGGGTCAATGCCTGCAGCGTTCCGTGCTCGCGTTGGCGTCGCCAGGTCTGCAGATTCGACCAGTAAAGTCCTTCTCGGCGCAGTAATGCTCCCACTTCGCCCGACTCTTCGCAGCCATCGGCCTGCTCCAGGACCCGGAGCTTATAGCGGGCTGAAAACCGGCGACGGGTTGCCTTGGCAGGAACTTCCGGGTCGGGTCGCGGCAACGCCTTCTCGGGCTCGGTCCGTCCCGCAGCGATTTTGGAGACCTCTCCCCTCCGCTCCGAGGTTTCCAAAATCCTCAGTTTCTTGTCGCTTCTGTTTTCTATCATTCTGTAATCCAGCTTCTCGCCCTCTACTCTAATTTAGCCGGGAAGAAGTGTATCACCATTATTGGCACAGAGGGATGCTGCTGGTGGCGGAGCAGCGATTCCGCCGGTTGAAGGCACCGGAGCTGATGAAAGACGTCTACCAGGGCGCCAAATATGTCAATGGAGTCCCGGTCAACCAAGTCCCGGAGGAGAAAGCCGCCTGATGTTTTTCCACACCTATTGACAAGAGCTCCGGCGAGTGGGCCGGAACTCATGGAATCCGGCGAACTTCAAGAGGAGCGATGCGTGCCAGTGCTTCGAAATCGCGGTCGTTGTGCACTATGGCGAGAGAGTTTCGGAGTGCACAGGCCGCGATCAGACAATCGACGCTGGAACGTACGGTGACTCCGGCCCGTCGAGCGGACCGGTAGAAATCGATGGCCAGCTGGAAAACGTCTTCTGAAAGTGGTGATTCGACCATGGGAAAGGCAAACATGGCCTCCCGGGCAATGCGGTAAGCCTGCTGGTTGTCGAAGCCTTGCAGAACTTCCTGGACAACGGGGAGACAGGTGACGACCTCATCCAAATCCACTACCGCTTCCAGGTCGAGACGGCTGGAGCGGCGGAAAAACTCGATCCATACAGAAGTATCGACCAGGATCATGACTTGGCAGCCGTCCGGACGTCGCCTCGCATCTCTTCAAGGCGCCCTTTCCAGAGTCCGGAATGCCCCAGCTCGAGAATCTTCCCAGCTTTGATCCTGCGGACGAACTCTTCCAGAGCTCGCTCGACGGTTTTCGAATAGGTCCTTTCTCCTCCGAGCTGCAGGGCCTCCTCGAGAAGATGTTCATCAAGCGTAAGACTTGTACGTTTCATGCATACAGTGTCACATTCCGATCCGCTTCTGGTCAAGGTACCGGAGGGAGCACGGCGTCAGCCCTCGAGTCCGGCAATCAGGGAGGACATCCGGGCTGTCTCGGAAAAAGTTCTCAGACCGGGGCGTAGCGGCCATCGGAAGAGCGGATTTTTCCCTGACTCTCCAGGTATTCGAAGTGTGCATCCACTTCGCCCAGTCCCAGAAGAACGTGGATGTCTCGCAGGTCGCCAAAGAGCCGGGAGGCGACATCCCAGGTAGTCTGACTCTCTTGTTCCGAGAGGATTTTCAGGATCGCCTGGCTGCGGTGGTGGTGGTGTTCAATCATGAAACTCACGCGGGCGCGCATGTCCGGGATGGGCGCTCCGTGACCAGGGAGGACTTCCAGCCCCTCGCTGAAGAGGGAGCGGACACGCTCCAGCGAGTCCAGAAACTGCTGCAGAAGGCCGTGACCGCCCCGCTCGCTTCCGCCAATGTTGGGAGTGTACTGCGGGAGCACGTGGTCGCCCGTCAAAAGCGCATTGCCGTAGCGCAGGCAAATCGAGCCGCGAGTATGTCCCGGGGTGTGAATGACGTCCAGGTTCATCCCGTTCACCGGGAGTTGTTGTCCTGTGCACAGCGGTTCAGCGTCCACGGACTCCGCCATCTCATCGGTCGCCTGAAGTGCAGGCCTGGAATCCTCGATCACCTGCTCGGGAGCCCCCCAGCGGCGCAGCCTGTCCTCGGTTGACGAGACCCACTGGTCGTGTTCTTCTTCAAAATGAAGAATGTCCTCCCGGTCAGCTTCGTGAATGAACACTCGGGCTCGGGAAGCTCGCTGGATCCGGCGGGCCAGACCAAAGTGATCGGGGTGCTTGTGGGTCAGAATGATCTGTTGAATCTCTTCAACCCGGACGCCGATTTCGGAAAGGCCCTGAAGGAGAACCTCCCAGGCCTCTTCCGTGCCAATCCCGGTATCGACCAGAGTCAGCGGTTCACCCCGGATCACGTAGGCGTTGACATCATGTTCGAAAAGGCGACTGGGAGTGCTGATGCATTCGATGGGTGGCTGTTTCATGAACTGAACGGCGCCCTTCGTTGTCTCATTCTTGCTCCGAGGCTGTGAGGAGGTCGTCCTGATGCTCTTCACTATCCAGGGTGTAGCGGAAGTCGCAGTGGGAGGCGCCGCCCAGGATCGTCTGGGTGCGGGTGAGTCTGAGCTTCGGGTTGAAGCCCTGGCTGAGGGCGAAATCGCGGCCACAGGAGAGGATTTCTCCCAGCTCCGGAATCCCCAGGGCCTGATAGAGCTCGGCGTAGCGGCAGCGATTCACGTCGAAGGACAGCTTCTCATCGGACAACTCCAGCACTTCGATTTTCAGGGCATTGTCCTTTTTCCAATCCTTTAGAGAAGCGGCCAGATGGGCAGGAGAACAACCTCCCGTTCGAGCCGCCAGTCCTTCGCCCTGGCTGGCAGCGATCCGGACAATGACTTTTTTCAGGATCCCCAGGACCTTCTCGTGGCCGAATTCCCTGGAGAGTTCCTCGATCAGCGGCGCGAGCACTCGAGCTTCGATCTCTCGACGCTTCAGGACACCGATTGCATTGAGGTCATCCGTGGGAGAGCTGCCTTCCTGCATACCCTTTCCTTTTTTTCGACTGCTCAGAGAACATAACCACTGAAGGCTCCATTCTTAAGTTTACCTCCTCAGCTATTTTTGCGTTCCGCGTTCCTTCTTGCTCCTTCCTGGTTCTGGATGGGGCGAAAACGCTTGCCGCCTGGAGAGTATCGGGGTAGGGTCCTTCCTACATCATGATCCAGATTCAGCAGCAGGGAGCTGACCGTGCCCACGGATGAGACCAGAAGCGGCAGTGCGCGCCTGGAGTTCCATGGTGGTCTGGCGGGAGCGCTGCTGCCTCTGGCCCTGTTCGCTCTGGGCATTGTCTTCGTGACCATTTCCGGCATGATCACGATTCGAGCCTATTTCGGTCCCCTGGTTCTGGTCATCGGGATGGTCATCCTGCTGGCCAAAGACAGAACGGCAGCCTGCGAGGCCATGCTCTCGGGCGTGGCGAATCGGACTCTGGCCGTGATGATCATGGCTTTCCTCGGAGCCGGCGTGCTGGGACAGATCCTGGTGACCGCGGGAGTGATCAAGGCAGTGGTGTGGCTGGGCTACATGGCCGGCCTTCAGGGAACAGCGTTTATTCTCCTCACCTTCCTGATTGCCGCACTGGTGGCGACGGCAACCGGAACCGCTACGGGGACCTGCGTGACCTGCGTTCCGATTCTCTACCCGGGGGCGTCCTTCTGGGTGCCCACCCGGCTCTGCTGCTGGGGGCCATCTACAGCGGCGCCCGTTTCGGTGACAATCTGGCTCCCATTTCGGACACGACTGTCGCCTCGGCCCTCACCCAGGGAGCACAGATCGGGGAGGTCGTGAGGACCCGCTTGAAATACGCGCTGACGGCTGCGGCGGGAACCGTGCTCCTGTACTCCATCCTGGGACCTGTCCTGGGCAGTGGGGACTTCCCGAAAGGAGAAGACCTGTCGGTGCCGTTCGAAGAGTACGCCCGGCCGGCAGCGCTGATCATGCTCCTGGCTCCCGGTCTGACAATCTGGCTGTGCATTCGGGGCCGCTCGCTCATCCACGCCATCTGGTACGGAATCCTCAGTGCCATTGTGATCGGGCTCTTCACCGGCAATCTGACCGTGGGGGATCTTTACCACATCCGCGCTCCCGGAGAGGTTGGAGGCGCCATCACCGAGGGGCTGGTCAGCATGGGAGACGTGGTCTTTCTGGCTATCTTCGTCATGGCGGTTCTGGGGCCACTCCGAGCGGCAGGTGCTCTGGAGGCCCTCGTCGTCAAAGTCAGGCGGTTTGCAAGTACCGAGAAAAGGGCTGAGCTGGCCATCTTTGGGCTGGTGACCTTGATGTGTCCGCTCACAGCCGGCAATACCCCGGCCATGCTCTTTTGCGGCCCGGTGGTGAAGGACATTGGGAAGAAGTTTCAGATTCACCGCACTCGACGAGCCAACCTGATGGATCTCGCCGGCAACGGAGTCACCGAGAATCTCCCCCACATGGCTGCGATGCTGGCGCTGGCCGGCGCGATGATGGTCTCCAGTGAGACGACGGGAGCTCCACTGGTTCCGATCCTCCTGGTGGGAGCTCTGGCTGTTCATTCCATGATGCTGACGGCGGTGGGCCTGTTTTCCATCGCTACCGGATGGGGGTCCCGGAAGGGATAAAAAAAGGAAGCACACCATGATGGCAAGCATGAAACGTACCCTTCCATTTTTGTTTGTAGCTGGACTCCTGTTCCTGGCCGGTCACGCCCAGCAGGGAGAAGCCGGCTCCTTCGAGCGGTATTTGCGAGAAAGCGCCGTCCCCAAGGAGCTTCTGGACACCTTCATCGACCCAAAGCAGCTTTCCTGGGCCCAGTTCGACCCGGAGGTCGGCTATATCCTGGGCAATTACCTTCCCGGAGATGGAATCGACGGCAGTTCCACGCTTTCGACGGTCCAGCCGGATGGGAGCCGAACACCACATCTGTATGTGGGCAGAAAGGGGAGGATCAATACCTACGGGAACAGCTTCACTCAGTGTCACCAGGTCAACGATGGAGAGACCTGGCAGGAGTACCTGGCCGCCCATCTGGGTGAGCCGATTCGAAACTTCGGAATGGGCGGCTTTGGGGTGTACCAGGCCTACCGGCGGATGGTGCGGGAAGAACAGACAGACCGGGGAGCCGAATACGTCATCCTCTACATCTGGGGGGGCGACCATATTCGCAGCCTGCTTCGCTGCCGTCACGCTGCCATCTTCAAGTGGTGGGATCACGCGGGCGGGATCATGTTCCACAACAATTTCTGGGCCAATCTGGAAGTGGATTTCGAGAGCGGTCAGATCGTGGAGAAGCCGAATCGACTGCCCGATCGGGAGTCTCTCTACCGGATGACGGATCCCGACTGGATGTACGAGAACCTGAAAGACGACCTGGCCCTGCAGATGCTCCTGTTCGTCACGGAAACGATCAGTGAAGTGGACCGGCCGGGGGTCGAACGCCTGGCGAAACTGCTGCACCTCCCTCCCGTGGATCGCGAAAACGAAAGAGCAAGCATCAAGGCCGTGCTGGACAGCTACAGCTTCGCGGCGACCAAGTACATCTTGAGGAAGGCTCGAGCATTCACGGAACAGGAGGGCAAGAAACTGCTGGTGGTTCTTTTCGATCCCAGTCGCGTGATGCGGGTCTTGATCGAGTCAGGAAGCCGCTACGACCAGGAAATCGTAGACTTCCTGGAGGAAAACGACTTCAAGTACTTCGACATGAATGTCGTGCATGCGGAAGACTTCAAGAGTTTCAATCTTTCCTTCCCCGAATATCGGAGACGGTATTTTCACGGTCACTACAGGCCGGCGGGAAACCACTTCTTTGCCTTTTCGATCAAGGACACGATCGTCCAGTGGCTGGATCCGAAACCGATCACCTATCAGGACCGAGCCACAGCCCTGAAGAACTTCCGCGACTATGTACCCTGAATTCGTAGGGGCCGGTCTTGTGCCGGCGGAAAAAAGGGGACAGTCTACTTTTTTCCGGCGTGGCTGACCTTTGTGCTCCTGAAGCTTCCAGCACCGGAAAGAAAGTAGACTGTCCCCTTTCTTTCCGACCACCAGGGTCCCGGCCCAGACCCGTCTCCTCCTGCAAGTCGTTCTCGACTCGATCGTGGAGTCCCGGGGAAATCCCGGTTACATCCGTTGAAACCAGGACAAAACGGGTACTACCGTCATCCAGAGCTACGATCAGAACACGGCCCTTCCCGGGCACATTGTGACGACTGATTTGTCCCGAGTCCAGCAAAGCCGTCGCTTGAGTGCAACCGGAAAGAAAAGTAGTCTTGAACGGTCGCTATCGGGAAAGTAAGGATGAGCTCGTTTGTTCATTGTGATTGGTGAGTCAGCGCGTGAAGGTGACTCGGGCTCAGGCAATTGGCCGATCAGACAAGAAAGATAAGGGACATGAAGAACAGAAAACTGACATTGCTTTTCGCCCTCGCCACTCTGCTCTCGGGCGTCATGCTCGAGGGCTCTGCAACATGGGCCCAGACTGCGGAGACCTATGACATTGTTCTGCAGGGCGGCCGGGTGATGGATCCGGAGAGCGGACTGGATGCTGTGCTCAACGTCGGCGTGCGGGGCGACCGGATCGCAGAGATCTCAGAGCAGACTCTGCGGGGCCGGGAGGTATTGAATGCCTCGGGCCTGGTTGTCGCTCCCGGATTCATCGATCTTCACGCCCACGGTCAGACCAACCGGGCCAACGAATTCCAGGCCCATGACGGAGTCACCACGGCACTGGAACTGGAGTCGGGGAAGGCATTCCTGAGGCAGTGGCTGGAACTGCGCAGCGGCAACGCAGTGATTAATTTCGGCGCTTCGGTAGCGCACGGGGGACTGCGCTGGATGGCCATGGAGCGCTATGCTGACCAGGCCCGGCGGGTCGAGCGGATGGAGGGGAGAGATGACTTCAACCATCGGCGCCTGGGAAGGGTCCTGAGTGAAGTGCGAGAGGCACGCTACCACGCCCTGAACGCGGGAGAGATCAAGGACCTGATCAAGAGGCTGCAAGCCGGTCTGGGGGCCGGGGGGAGTGGGAATCGGAGTTCCGGTAGGCTACTACCCGGGCGCCTCGCGGGATGAACTCTTCCGCGTTTATGCCCTGGCTGCCGCTCAACAAGTTCCCATCTTCACTCACGTTCGCGAAATCAGCATCGCCGGCATCCAGGAGGCGATTTCCGATGCCGCCGTCACAGGCGCCCCACTGCACATAGTGCACATGAACAGCATGGCGCTGGGCAAAATTGCGGTGGCGCTGGAGATGGTGGCAGCCGCCCAGAAACAGGGCCTGGACATCACGACCGAAGTCTACCCTTATACGGCTGCCTCGACCTCGCTGGAATCAGCGATTTTCGACGAGGGGTGGAGAGAGCGACTCTCCATTTCCTACGGAGATCTACAGTGGATCGCCACGGGAGAGCGCCTGACCGAGGAGACCTTCAACAAGTACCGAAAGCAGGGCGGCACGGTCATCATCTACATGATGAAGCCGGAGTGGATCGAAACCGGCATACGCTCTCCGATGGTCATGATCGGATCGGACGGCATGCCCTACTCTCCCGGCGCTCATCCGCGCTCAGCCGGGACCTTCTCGCGAGTCCTGGGACGTTATGTCCGGGAACAGAACACCGTCGGCCTCATGACTGCGCTCGGAAAGATGACCATCCTCCCGGCCAGACGACTGGAGGGGGTGGCTCCCTCGATGCACCTGAAAGGACGGATGCAGGTCGGCTGCGATGCCGACATTACGGTCTTTGATCCAGACCAGATCATTGACACGGCAAACTTCGAAGACGACCTGTCATTTTCTGAAGGCATACACCATGTGCTGGTCAACGGAACCTTTGTGGTGAAGGTCGGCCAGACCGTTTCCGGCAGCCATCCCGGCCGGCCGGTCCTGGGAAAGTATCGAAGGTAGGGAGGTGTGCTGGCTGAATTGAACGGCCGCGTGCACCAGGAGAGGAGAGGAGTGCCCGAATCTGGGAGATTCATAGAGCTGGGAGCCCTGGCGGTCTATCTGGTGGTTCTCCTCATCATCGGAATCCGTTCTTCCCGCCAGGTAAGAACCTCTCTCGACTATACGCTGGCCGGACGCAGCGTTCCCTGGATGGTTCTGCTGGCCACGGCCGGGGCAACCATGATCGGCGGCGGTGCCTCGGTGGGGATGGTTTCCCAGGTTTACGAGGTCGGTATTGCTGCTGCGGCCATCACCTGCGCCTGGCATCTCCAGCTCATTTTCGTGGGTCTCTGGGCGGCGCCGCGATTGCGCGGTCTCAACCTGATCACGGTGGGAGACTATATCGGGTTGAAGTTCGGTCCGCTGGCCCGCGAGCTCAGTGTTGTCACCTGCATCCTCTTCCTGACCGGAGTGCTGGCGGCCCAGATGGCGGCCATGGGGACGGTGACGAACGCCGTTCTGGGCATTCGCTACGAGACCGCCCTGCTGATCGGAGCCAGCGTCACTGTTTTCTACTCGACAGTGGGTGGAATGCGGGCCGTCATCAAGACCGACGTGCCGCAGTTCGTGATCCTGGTGGTCGGGATCACCATCGCCTCGGCCATGCTCCTGGAGCAGAACGGCGGTTTCGCCAACATGGCGGAGCGAGCTCAGGAGGGCCAGTTCGCCCTGACGAGTCACTGGTCCGGTGCGCACGTCCTTAGTCTGTTTGCCGCCTTCCTGCTGGGGGAAATGTTTGCGCCTGCCTTCACGGTGCGCTGCTTCGTGGCCAAGTCTGTGCGCCAGGCCCGCCTGGGCCTGGCTGTGGCCGGCATTTTTCTAGTGCTTTTCCTGCCCATCGCCACCCTGGTGCTGGGAACCGCGGCCCAGGTCAGCCCCGATGTCTCTCGACTCCTGGCCCAGGAGCAGGAGCGCATCATCCAGGACGCGGAGTCTCGAGGCCTGACTGTATCACCGGAGCAGGCCAGGGAGCAGACTTTCCAGCTTGTCTTTCCAGCTCTGATCCGGACCACCTTTCACCCGGCCCTGGCCGGGATCATCATTGCCGCCATTATAGCCGCTGTCATGTCCTCCGCTGACAGCATCCTTTCCTGCCTTGCCACCGTGATCATGGAGGATCATTATCGGCGTCACATCAATCCCGCTGCCAGCGACCGCCAGCTCCTGCGGGTGGCCAGGCTTTCTACACTGGCATTCGGTGTTGGATCTGCCGTGTGGGCGCTCTTCTTCGTCGATATCACGGACATTCTGGTGTTTATCTATGGCTTCTGGGGACCGATCATGATCGTTCCCTTTCTGGTAGGCCTTTTCTGGTACTCGCCGAATCGGATCTATGCTGTCGTGATCGCGATGTTCACCGGGTTGACCGCCACTGCGGTATGGCGCTTTGCTCTCGATTCGCCCGCAGACCTGGGACCGGCGCTGTTTGGGTTTCTGGTGGCGGTGGCGGCATTTCTGGTCAGCCTGCCGGCCACCAGAGGGCTTCCCCTGACTCGGTTGGTTCAGCCTGGGAAAGAGGTGGATCTGCACTTGGAGGAAGCCCGTTGATTCCCTTCTGGCTGCTGACTGTCCTCCACTATCTCTCGCTGGCCTCAGCAGTCGCTGTGCTTGTGCTTCTGGTACGGCATTATTGGAAGCACTAGTGCACTAGCACTAGCCGGGCAGACGCCTGAACTCGAGAAAGAGCTCCAGGACCTGCCGGTACTCGCGAACATCGACGTCCCGCTGGCAGCAGACCAGCATGAGCGCTCCGTCGGAGCGGAAGTTGCCGTCCCAGGTCATCAGCTCCTCATCATTCCAGGAAGGATCATATTCGCTCAGCCTCTCTTCGCCGAGACTGCCTACATAGGCGCGAAGGTTGACCTCCGCGTCGTCCTTCGGCACACCCGCGGGATAGCCCTCAAAACCGGCTGTCTGATCAGCGCTCATGAGTATTCCACGGTCTCGATGGGGAATGGCCGCGGCGCTGCGACCGCCTGGGATCCGTAGGGCACGGTTATCAACCGTGCCGAACTGGACTCGTCTGCACAGGTCATCCAGTTCCGGCCCATCCTTGCCATCTCCATTGGTTCGGCACGCCAGGTTGGCGTGCCCTACAAGTCCCCACCACGCACCAGGTTGGCGTGCCCTACATCAACTGTCATCCCGAACCCAGCCGTGAGCCGCGTTCTCCGGCTCACCACCCTCATTCAGGTAGGCTGTCTTGAAGCGGGCGATGGCATCGGCGGGAAGAGCTTTGAGCTGGGCGTCTACATCGACTCCATACAGCCGAGCCGCGTTCAACCCAAAGATCTTCGCCTTATCTTGGTGAGTCAATTTGGAGTATCCGAACTTCTCGCACAGCTCATCCGAGATCTGGAACCTCTTGAAGGCATCGATGACCCACTGGGGTGAGCCCCACCACAGGCAGTCCGTCCCCCACAGCACGTGATCAACGCCATAGTGCTGGATGTTCTTGCCCATCAGGTGCATGCACATCTGGGGATGGATGATGGCCAGCGTCCCGAAGGCCGATCCGATCTCGGGATAGACATTGTCCATGGTCGGGTTGCGCTGCTTGATCTTCATGAGCTCGTCATGCCAGATCATGTCCCCGGTAGTCGGGTCAAACATGGACCCGCTGTCGAACTCCGGCTCGGATGGTCCGTGTTTCATGGCCGAGTGGTAGATGATGAAGGTCAGATCGGGATGATCCAGGGCCGCCTTTTCAATATCCCCGGGATGGGCATAGTGCCCGAGGGTCTCGGACTGCGAGGCGTAACCCTTGTGAACACTGAAGATATTCATTCCCAGCTCTTTGGATCTTTCGTAGAAGGGATAGGATACGTTCTCGTCGTCCAGTCGAAACCCATCCCCTGATTTCCCTGGATCGAAGTGGCAGTACCATTTCCAGGAGTCGACTCCGTACTGCTTGACCTCTCGTTCCATCTGCTCGAAGAGTCGGGGTAGATCGGGCCTCTTCTCCACCTGGTTCCAGTAATGGTTGGGAGAGCAGTTTCCCTGGCAGAGGGCGCGGCGGCTGCCGGAAAGCTGGTTGATTTCCCGCTTTCGCTGGGACATGAGCCAGGCGGGAAGCACTCCTCCCTGGCGATCCGCCCCGTCCAGGATCTTGCCATCGGGTCCGCGGTTGATCTCTTTCCCGGGGACGCTCGAGATGATGATCATGCTGGTCTCGCTGTCGAAAAAAATCTCTTTCAGCAAATTGGGGAAACTGTCGGCGTCGGCGTCGTTCTTGAGATCGAAGCCCATGTTGCGCACGAACTCCCAGTTGCGGAATGCCAGCGGATAGTCGTTTGTAAAGTGGGTCTGGACGTCACAAATAAAGTAGTCTCCCTTGGGGAAGCGCTCCTCCGTAAGAGACGGCTCCCAGAGCTCGGCTTCCTCCACTTCCCAGTGATGTCCGTAGACCTGGTTGCTGGCCCAGAAATAGGCAGCCATTCCCATGGAGCTGCGCAGGAAAGACCGGCGTTTCACTCCCAGCTTGCAAGAGTTTACTGCTGCCAGCTCGCCCACCAGGTATTCCACCTGCTTCTGCTCTCGGTTTTGCGGTCTGGGAATGAACTCCTCGTTGGAAACCACCTGGGTGGGAGCCGGCGAATCGACGCCCTTCCTTCGATCACGCAGCCATTTGGGTATCCACATTCACATCACCCCTTCAACACGCCGCTCTCGACCAAGCAAGGGGACCGGATACTGCTAGAACTCAGTTTCCGGCTTCGGTTCCCGCAAGGGTGCTGGGACTCCGACCGGGTTCCCATTCTCCATCGAGGGTCGCTTCATCAGGGCCAGGGCAGTTCGCCCCAGCAGAGTCGCGAGTCGGCGTTTGGTCCCCTGGACGGCACTGTCAGCCGAGATCCCGTAACGCTTGTAGCGGGTCAGCAGGCCACGACAGACCACCAGGTAGGCCAGGAATCTTCGGGGGTCGCCGAGGAGTCCGAATTGGCGGGAGCGCTTCACCACTGCGGAAAGACTGTAGAAAACACGCCAGGCTTTCTCGATCCGTTCCAGCAGCTCATTTGTAGAGAGGTGAGGGTGCTCGTAGAGAATTCGTGGGTGAGTGGGATCCAGCCAGTAGGCGTAGTCCTGTTTGAGAAGCTTGATCTTCTTTTTCCCTTTGCGGAGCATGTGGAAATCCACTGTGCCGGGCAACGGGGTCATGGGAACAAACTGGGCCAGGGCGATCCCGCAATCACGCGCGAACCGGATCGTGTGGTCCAGTGAGTCCCGGGTATCGGTTTCGATCCCGAAAATAAACGCTCCCATGATGTAGCGAAAACCTTCGGTGCGGATCTTTTCCAGTTTGTCGACGAGTTCGTCACCAGTGGAATTGAAGTCCTTGTTGGTGGCCTTCAGACCCTCCTTGGTCACACTCTCGATGCCGATCAGAGCGCCGGCCAGCCTGGCCTTCTTCATCGCCGCCAGATACTCAGGATCGTCGGCGACCTCCATGGTGATCTGAGTGAAGAAGAACAGATCGTCGGGCGTTTCTTCCGCCAGCCGTTCTAACAGATCGAAGCGCTGTTCCATTCCGGTCTCCAGTCGCTCTCGTTCGGCCGGGGTCCGGGCGTTCGCAATATCCTCCCGGGTATAGGGGTAGAAGTTGTCGTCGGCAAACATGATGAACCTGAACCCGGCACGATAAAGGTACTGGGCCTCAGCCAGGATCCCGTCATTGGTACGAAGCCGCGGAACCCGACCATCCTGCACCCAGACGGAACAGAAGGAGCATTTCTTGGGGCATCCTCGTACGGTTTGAATGGAGGCCACCAGGTAGCGGTCGTGCTTGAGCAGGTCCCAGCGCGCTGGAGTGAAAGAATCCGCGTCAACGCGTCCACCCTGATAAGACTCTTGAAGTTTTCCGGAGGCGTGGTCCTCGACAACCCGAGGCCACATGTGCTCGGCGTCCCCTGTGACGGCCGCATCGCCGAATCTCAGTGTCTCCTCGGGAAACACGGACGCGTGCGGGCCACCGAAGATAACGGTTGCCCCCCGCTCGTGGACCTGTCGGGCCAGGGCGTAACCGTGGATCGCATTAAAAGTGTGAATGCTGATTCCGACCAGATCGCCAGGGCGCAACTGGTCCAGGGGAAAGTCTTCGATGGTCTGGTCAACCAGCTGGAGGTTCTTGACGTAACCATTTTCGGGAGTGACTGCCGCCAGCACCGGCAGGGCTCTGGGTGTTATGAATGAGAACTCAATTCGATCGGCAGTGGGAGCAGGGTTGACGATAAAAACCTGGAAGTCCCGGTACGATTGCAGATTGGCCATGCTCGAAGCTCCTTCCCCGGTTGGAACGAAAAGGAATCTGGAGTGTAATCTGGCAGCAGGACCTGGTCAAGGTGAGAAGGCTTCAATCACAGAGCCGAAAAGGATTCCTTCAAAATGTGGAGGTTTTTTCTAATTCTTCGAGACAGGGTCCCGAGGGATTGATAGAATCCAGGCAGTTCATCTTTTTCGGCCCGAAGAGCCGTCAGGAGTAAGACCCAAGTGTCAGTTGAACTGACCAGACGCGGATTCCTCAAGGCTGGAGCGGCTACCATCACAGCCACGGCCTTCGGTTTCGACTTGAAGCCCGCACTGGCCCGGGCTCGCGAGCTCAAGATCTCTCGGACCACTCAGACCCACAGCGTCTGTCCCTACTGCGCCGTGGGATGCGGCGTCGTGATTCACACTCTTGGTGACCGGGCCAAGAATGTGAAGGCCTCCGTTGTTCACGTCGAAGGGGATCCGGACAACCCCATCAACCGGGGAACTCTGTGTTCCAAGGGCATCACACTCAAGCGCTTCATACTGAGTGATCGACGTCTGACCCGGCCTCTCTATCGCGCCCCGGGCTCGGATCGGTGGCAGCCGATTTCCTGGGAAACGGCCTTCCAGCGGATGGCGAAGAGAATCAAGGAATCGCGTGACCGGGGATTTCAGGAGCGTGACGAGTCAGAGAGGATTGTCAACCGCCTGGCCAATGTGGCCCTGATCGGCGGATGTACGGATACCAACGAGATCAACTACCTGCTGGGCAAGTTTCGATTCGGCCTGGGAATTCAGGCTTACGAAAACCAGGCGCGCCTCTGACACGGCCCCACGGTGGTCAGTCTGGCCGCCACCTTCGGTCGCGGGGCCATGACCAACGGCTGGACGGACGTGGCCAACACGGACGTCGTTCTGGTCATGGGCGGGAATCCGGCCGAGAATCATCCCGTGGGCTTCCGCTTCGTCATGGAGGCCAAACGCCATCGAAAAGCCAAGCTGGTCTGCATCGACCCCCGGTTCAATCGAACCGCCGCTGTTTCCGACCTCTACGTTCCCATAAGGGCCGGCTCCGACATCGCCTTTCTGGGCGGACTCATCCACTACATCCTGTCCCGCAATCTCCATCACGAAGACTACGTTCGGCTCCACACCAACGCTGCCTTCCTGATTGGGAAGGGGTTCGATTTTAACGAGGGGTTCTTCTCGGGCTGGGACGAAGAGCAGAAGGAGTACGACAAGTCGAGCTGGAGTTACGAACTCGACTCGCACGGTCACGCCCGCACCGACCCGAGTCTGCAGCATCCGCGCAGCGTCTTCCAGCTTCTCAAGAAACACTATGCTCGCTACACGCCCGAGAAAGTGGCCGAGATCAGCGGCTGCTCGGTCGAAGAATTCAGACGCGCGGCCGAGATCATCTGCTCCACGGGCCGTCCCGATCGGCGAGGGACGATTCTCTATGCCCTGGGCTGGACCCAGCACAGCCACTCCGTCCAGCTCATCCACACGGCCGCCATGCTGCAGCTTCTGCTGGGCAACATTGGAGTCCCCGGAGGTGGCGTCAACGCTCAGCGCGGTCACTCCAACATCCAGGGCGCCACCGACCTGGGTGCCTGGGATAAGCTGCCCGGGTACCTGGGGGTTCCTCGGGCCCACCAGACTAGCTTGGCCGCATACGTCCGGGCGAACAGTCCCCGGGCTCTCAGCAACAGGTCCATGAACTACTGGCAGAACACGGACCGCTTCATGGTCAGCCTCCTCAAGGCCTACTACGGAGAGAGCGCCACTCCCGAAAACGACTTCGGCTATCACAATCTGCCCAAGATCGGAGAAGGAGAAAACCACAGCTGGGCATTCATCTTTGACCGGATGCTCCAGGGAGGAGTCGAAGGACTGATCTCCTTCGGGATGAACCCGGTGGCGAACGGCCCCAACTCGCCCAAAATGATTGCTGCAATGGGTCGCTTGAAGTGGCTGATCGTGGCCGAGTGCTTCGATACGGAGAGCTCCTCTTTCTGGGCTTCGAAGAAGCTGGCCGGCGAGTACTATCCGGAAGCCCGGGACCCGGGCGACATCGATACCGAAGTCTTCCTGCTTCCAGCCGCCTGCTCGGCTGAGAAGGATGGGACTTTCGTGAATTCCTCGCGCTGGCTGCAGTGGAAGTGGGCTGCCGTGGATCCACCGGGCGAGGCCAAACGAGACCAGGAGATCATTGCGCGGCTCTTCCTGGAACTGCGTCGGCTCTACGCAGAGGAGGGGGGCACAGCTCCCCAACCGCTACTGGATATTGCCTGGGACTACGCCAATCCCATCTCACCCGACCTGGGGGAAGTGGCCCGGGAAATCAATGGGCGAGAGATCTCGAGCGGGCGCCAGCTCAACAGCTTTGCAGAACTCCGAGACGACGGGTCGACCCTGTGCGGTAACTGGCTCTACTCGGCCTCCTACCCGGAAGATGGAAACCAGATGGCACGACGCGGACAGGAGGATCCCAGTGGGCTGGGGTTCTACCACCAGTGGGCCTGGAACTGGCCGCTCAACCGGAGAGTTCTCTACAACCGCGCCTCGGCGGATGAGCAAGGGCGTCCCTGGGACCCCCAGCGGGCCGGTATCCAGTGGGACGGACGGCGCTGGATTGGAGACGTACCCGACTACGGTCCCACGGCAGATCCAGACTCCGCCGGCGCCTTCATCATGCTGCCCGAGGGCGTAGCCAAGCTCTATGCAGCCGATCTCGCGGAAGGCCCCTTTCCGGAGCACTATGAACCGGCAGAATCTCCGGTTCTCAACCCCATGCATCCGGGCGTCAGCAGCAATCCATTGGCTCTCGTCTTCGGCGGTGACCTCGATCCTCTGGGAAGCGCCGAAAAGTTCCCCTATGTGGCGGTTACCTTCCGGTTGACCGAGCATTTCCACTTCTGGACCAAGCATGTGGACGCCAACTCGGCGCTGCAGCCGAGCTTTTTCGTAGAGCTGCCCGAGGAGCTGGCGGCCGAGAAAGGGGTGGCCAATGGAGAGCGGGTCCGCGTGACCTCGGCCCGGGGAGCGGTTGAGGGGAGCGCTCTGGTGACGCCCCGACTACGGCCGCTCCAGGTGGCGGGCCAACGGGTCTACCAGGTCGGCATCCCCATTCACTGGGGCTTCGTAGGCAAGGTCACGGGACCTCTCGTGAACAACCTGAGCCCGTCGGTTCTGGACCCCAATTCAGGAACTCCCGAGTACAAGGGCTTCCTGGTCAACGTCGAGAAGGCCTGAGCGAATGAGCAAGACCCCAATCGTTGCCAAGCTGATCGATACGACGACCTGCATCGGCTGCAAGGCCTGTGAGGTGGCCTGCCAGGAGTGGAACGATCACGGGTTTACCCTGGCAGACAACCCGGGCACCTATCAGACCCAGCCCGATCTGGGCCATGACTTCTGGAACCTGATCTATTTCAATGAAGTCGAGCACGACGGCAGTTTCGCCTGGTTGATGGCCAAGTACCAGTGCATGCACTGCGCGGACCCGGGCTGTCTCACCGCCTGCCCGGCACCGGGAGCCATTTTCGTGCGGGACAACGGAATCGTGGACTTCGATCATGATGCCTGCATTGGGTGCGGGTACTGCATCACCGGTTGCCCTTTCGATATCCCGCGACTGAACCCCAGGAATCAAAAGGTCTACAAGTGCACTCTCTGCTCGGATCGCGTCGAGGTAGGCCTGGAGCCGGCCTGTATCAAGGCCTGTCCCACCAACTGTCTCACCTTCGGGACTCGCGAAGACCTTCTCGAGAAGGCGGAGCGCCGAGCCGATGAGTTGCGCTCGGATGGACACGAGAAGGCGGGCGTCTACAACCCGGCCGGAGTGGGCGGGACCAATGTGATTTATGTTCTGGCCCAGGGAGACAGGCCGGAAGCCTACGGCCTGCCCGCGAATCCGGAGGTGCACTGGGCAGTTCGCTTCTGGAAGGGTCCTCTCAAGTGGGGGGGGAACCTCCTCCTGGCCGGTGGGATCCTGGGAGCTTTCCTGCACTACCTTCGTTTCGGACCCAAGAGTGAAGATGCCTGAAGAAGGACGAATCCTACGCTTCAGCTTTGCCGAGCGCGCGATTCACTGGTTGTCCGCACTCAGCTTCCTGTATGCAGGATTGAGCGGGCTGGCCCTGTGGACTCCCGGCCTCTACTGGCTGTCGATTCCTCTGGGAGGCGGGGAGATGGTTCGAGGCTGGCACCCCTGGGGGGGAATTGTCTTTTCTCTTTTTCTTGGCACGATGTTCCGTGCCTGGGCCCGGCAGATGCTCTTGAGCAGGGAAGACAGGACGTGGCTGCGCGGCGCCCACCGTTATGCCGTTCACGACGAATCGGGACTCCCCCCGCCGGGACGTTTCAACGGCGGCCAGAAGATGCTCTTCTGGATCCAGGCCCTGTGTTGCCTTCTGCTTCTGCTCAGTGGACTGGTCCTGTGGTTTCCCGAGTCCACCTCGCAATCGCTTCGCCTGCTGGCCGTTTTCATTCATCCGCCGGCCGCCCTGATTTCGATTCTGTTCATTATCGTTCACATCTACATGGGTACTGCTGCCGTTCCAGGGTCGTTCAGAGCCATGATTCATGGTTGGGTGAGCGAACGGTGGGCAGCCTCGCACCATCCCCGATGGCACCAGAAGATTTCCGACCGTTAGCCCTGCGGCGAGCCGCCCGGGCCCGGGAGCTGGCTGAACGCTTTGAGGCTTCCCGGGAAGCGCTGCACTTTGCGGCGGCCGTTTGCCAGTTCCAGAGCGAGATTGCCCATCAGGCCCAGCACTGGGAGGAGCTCGGTCGGCTCCGCGAGCGGGTGGTGAAACACATTCAGAAGATTGGTCCTCTAGCGTTGCGGGAAGCGGCTGCTGAGCTGGACGGCGCATCCTTTCAGACTTCTCTGGAGAAGTACTGGCGGAAGGTCGAAACCGCCTCTCCGGCCAGCCTTCCAGCCCGCATCGTTCTTCAGCCCTTTGCTTTCCAGCAGTCCCCGGGATCGGAAACGGCGTCCGACCAACCCCCGAACCGGTGTCCTGCCTGTGGTCATGTGCCACAGGCAGGGGTGCTGCGACCTGCCGGCCATGGCCGCGCTCTCAGCCTGGGCTGCTCCCTGTGCCTGACCGAGTGGCCCTGTACGCGGGGAACCTGCACTGCATGTCAAAAGCGTGGACAGGGAGTGCTGGACTTCTACGCCTCCGAAGAACTCCCTCACATCCAGGTCCAGGCCTGCCGGTTCTGCAGGACTTACCTCCACATCGTCGATCTGGGAAAGGATCCCGAGGCCGTCCCGGACATCGACGAACTGTCGGCGCTTCCGCTGGATGTCTGGGCTGTTGACGAGAGATACGTCAAGCAGCAAGTAAACCTGGTGGGGATTTAGGAACGTTCCACGTTCCACGTTCCACGTGGCAACCGGCGGGTGGTGTCGCAGCTCCTGAACGGCGACCGTTGGAACGCAACGGGACTCATCGAACTTTTTCCCGGGAACATCCGTTTTACCCTCATAGGACATGCAATGAAGGAACGATCATGGATGGTTCTTGAGCACGAACTGCCCTTGTGGCAGCATGGCCAAGAGGAACAATGGAGGGGAAACGATGACTGATTCACAACACCCACAGCAATTCTCGAACGATGCCCAGACCGCCAGTCCTCAGGGAGTGCCTCCGGCCGCTCCACCCCCTGCAGCACCTCCCCAGGTGCACTATGCGGCCCCCGATTCGAGGACCAAGTCTCCGTTCCTGGCGAACCTGCTGTCCCTGATGCCGGGGCTGGGGCAGGTCTACGTCGGCTATTACCAGCAGGGCTTCATCAATATCCTGGTGGTGGGTTCGCTGATCGTCCTGCTCAACCTGGACATCGGCGACCTGACCCCCCTGGTGGGCCTGTTCCTGGCCTTCTTCTGGCTCTTCAACCTGGTGGATGCCAATCGGCGAGCAAGCTTTTACAACCGGGTACTGGCCGGGATGACCGAGGATGGCCTGCCCGATGAGATGCGGATGCCCGACGGCCGCGGCGGGCTGGTGGCCGGAATTTTCCTGATTCTTTTTGGCGTGCTCTCGTTCGCCCACATTCACCTCGACTTTTCCCTGAACTGGCTGGCTGACGCCTGGCCGGTGGTACTCATCCTCATGGGTTCGTACCTGATTTACAGGTCCTGGGCCGGGCAGGAGAAGGTTGAGGCGCACTAAAGAAAGTTCCACGTTCCACGTTTCACGTTCCACGACTTCGGATCTGTGCCGGCGGAAAAAAGGGGACAGTCTACTTTTTTCCGGCGTGGCTGACCTTTGTGCTCCTGAAGCTTCCAGCACCGGAAAGAAAGTAGACTGTCCCCTTTCTTTCCGACCACGAGGGTCGCCCCTACGATCCATTTTGGAACCTGGCCCAAAATTGTCTTAAACTCCTCCCGAAGGGTTTCCGAAATCAGACTTGTGTAAAGGAGGAGGTATCCATGCGGAGAGCACTCGCTCGATTCTTGCCCCTTTTATTGTTCGCACTCACCCTCTGCACCCTGATCCTGGCCCAGGGCCTGCCACCCGGCCAGCCAGGAGAACTGGGTTTCTCCCCGGAACGCCTGGCCAGGATCGACACCGTCATGCGCGAGCATGTCGAGCGGAACAAGATCTCCGGCTGTGTCACGCTGGTGGCCAGACACGGAAAGATAGCTCAACTCGGCACCTACGGAATGGCGGACCGCGAAACCGGCAAACCGATGCAGATAGACACGATCTTCCGGCTGGCTTCCATGACCAAGCCGGTGACCAGCGTGGCGGTCATCATGCTCTATGAGGAAGGTCGTTTCATGCTCACCGATCCGGTCTCCAAGTACCTCCCGGAGTTCAAGGACATCAAGGTTCTCCCTCCCGGGGATTCCGATCAGACGGAACCGGTCAAGGCCAATAGACCGATCACGATTCACAACCTGCTGACTCACACTTCCGGCCTCACCTACCACTGGAACAGCCGGTTGGGCGAGATGTACAACAACGCCGGGATCAACCACGGCCTGATGCTGGACGAGAACACGACCGGGGAAGACATTCGAGCCCTGGCGGGAATTCCGCTTCTGTTTCACCCCGGGGAAAGGTTCGAATACGGGTTATCGGTTGATGTGCTGGGACGCCTGGTGGAAGTGGTTTCCGGAATGACTCTGGACGAATTCCTGCAGAGTCGGCTGTTCCGGCCTCTGGGGATGAACGATACCCACTTTTTCCTCCCTGCCGAAAAGGTGAACCGCCTGGCTGCCGTTTACCGGCCTGGAGAGAATGGAGAAATCGAGCGAATAGGTGACAGTATGCAGCAAGGACCGGGGGCGCTGGTCTTCTCAGTCACCACGCCCTACGCGGGCCCGCAACGCAACTTTGCTGGCGGCGGCGGGCTGGTGGGAACGGTGTCCGACTACGCCCGCTTCGCCCAGATGATGCTGAACAAAGGCGAACTCGACGGCGTGAGGATATTGGGTTCGAAAACAGTAGAGTGGATGACACAGGATCACCTGGTCAACCTGGATGGCAGTCCCGGATTCGGCCTCGGCTTCGGAGTGGTCAGGAACGCCGGTGATCTGAAAGAGATTGGATCTGTAGGCGGCTACTCGTGGGGAGGGTTCTTCTTCACCTCTTTCCACATCGACCCGGAAGAGAACATGGTCATCGTCTACATGTCTCAGCTTTATCCCGCCGAAGGTCTCAAGCTGCGGCAAAAGATCAAAGGGTTGGCCTACCAGGCGATCGTGGACTGAGGGTTCGAATCTCAACCACTTCGGCGGTCAATTGGACCTTGGGGGGCTATGAGACCTAAGGGCAGCCACTTTGCGTTCCACGTTCCACGACCGGAGATTGCGGTCGCTTGCAAGTTGGTCCCAGGTGTAATAGCTTTGGGCCAACCTCAAATCTTGATTACTTGTCCGTCAAAGGAGCGATTTCATGGAGAAAGCTGGACGCGTAACCCGGCGTGCTTTTCTGGGAACCTGTGCCGCCTCCATCCCCACCGTGGGATGTGCGGTAGAGACCCGAGAGACATCCTCACCTTCATCCCCCTCCCAGAGTGCTGAGCTGTGCCGCTGCACCTACACCTACAAGAAGGTCGGAGACCTGCAGATCAAGTTGAATGTCCACTGGGTCGACGACGGCGTGACCCGACCCGTTCTGGTGTGGCTGCATGGCGGCGCCCTGATGATGGGTTATCGTGCGACGATTGACGGCCGGGTCAGCAAAGCTGTGCTGAAGGCCGGCTACACGATCGTTTCCATTGACTACCGACTGGCGCCGGAGACCAAGATTCCGGACTTGATTCAAGACGTCGAAGACGCCTTCCAGTGGGTTTACTCGGAGGGGCCGGATCTCTTCAATGCCGATGTGAGCCGGCTCGCCGTGGCCGGAGCCTCGGCGGGAGGCTATCTCACTCTCACCGCCGGATTCCGGATCAAACCGCGACCCGCCGCTCTGGTTTCCATTTACGGCTACGGAGACCTGATCGGCGACTGGTACAGCCGGCCCAGCCCCCATCCCCGTCACCAACGGATCGTCATGAGCCGCGAGGAGGCTTTCCAGCAGGTGAGCGGACCCCCCATTGCCGATGTCCGGGATCGCAAGGGGAACGGTGGAGCCTTTTACGTGCACTGCCGCCAGCAGGGCATCTGGCCTTATGAGATCTCTGGCTGGGATCCCCATACGGAAGCCGAGAAGTTCTATCCCTACATGGCCGTCAAGAACGTGACCCCGGACTATCCACCGACCCTGCTCCTGCATGGGACGGACGACACCGACGTCCCCTACCAGCAGTCAGTGATGATGGCCGAGGAACTCGAGAAACACGGTGTCGAGCACAGCCTCATTTCCCTGGAGGGAGGGGAGCACGGTTTCGGCGGCGCTGATCCTGAGGCAATCGCGGCAGCTTACGCAGAGATCGTTCCTTTCCTAGACCGGTACGTGAAAGTGTGAAGTAAGTGGCAGGTCGATGGTGAACACGTCGTAGGGCACGCCCATCTGTCGGCGGCTCCATGTGCATTTCAGCTAGACCCAGCCGGTCACCCGGGCTGTTTTCCGCCATGTGTTCGTTTGCTTCGGGTTTCGCCATGGGCCGCGTCCACGCCTTTGCCAACAGATCCCCACTTTTATCACGTTGTGAGCGTCCTGAGAATGACCAAGCAACCCGCGGGTTAAAGGAAGAGGGCTTTCAGGGCGAAGTAGAAAAGGGCCGCCAGAGATGCCCCGATGGGGAGAGTGACCAGCCAGGAGGTCACGATTCCCACCACCACCCGGAGGTCGATGGCGGCAATCCCGCGTGCCAGGCCGACTCCCAGCACTGCACCAACGATGATGTGTGTCGTGGAGACAGGTAGACCCAGTCTGGAGGCGATCACAACCGTGGCGGCCGCAGAAAGCTCAGCACAAAACCCTCGACTGGGTGTCAGCTCGGTGATCCTGGTGCCGATGGTGCTCATAACGCGATACCCCATTGTGGCCAGTCCCAACACAATTCCGAAGCCGCCAAGTACCAGTATCCACAGCGGCAAGGCAGACTCCTGGGTGACCCCCTGGGTCCTGACGATACTGACAACGGCTGCCAGGGGACCGACGCCATTGGCCACATCGTTCGAACCGTGAGCAAATGCCATGGAGCAGGCTGTAAACACGCAGAGAGGCGCGAATACCTTCTCAACGCTGGCATAGTGAAAATCTTGTTCCGCCTTCCGATCGACCTGCACGCGCTGAATCAACAGCTTGCCGGCGAAGGCAATGATCAGGCCGATAACCAGTGCAATGACCAGTGTCTGTCCGCCGGTCAGCTCGAGGTTCAGATGCTTCAACCCCTTGAATAGAGTGACCAGCGCAATCAGCAGGCCCATGAAAAAGACATAGATGGGACCGTAACGCTTTGCACTCTGGAGGGGAAAATCGGTGTCCAGAATAAAGCGGCGCACACTCAGACTCATCAGCAAGGCAATGGTGGCACCCAGTAACGGCGAGATGATCCAGCTCCCGACAATCCTGGCTACCTGACCCCACTCCACCGCTTCAAAGCCCAGGCCCACGATGCCAAAACCGACGAGGGCGCCAACAATGGTGTGAGTGGTAGATACCGGCCAGCCAAAATAACTGGCGACCATCAGCCACAGCCCGGCCGCCAGCAGGGAGGCCAGCATGCCAAACACCAGGATTTCGGGAGCTGGAACGAGGGACGAGTCAATGATTCCTTTTCGAATCGTACCCGTCACGTGTCCCCCGGCCACCACCGCCCCGGCAAACTCGAAGACAGCAGCGATCAAGATCGCTCTCTTGACCGTAATGGCCCCTGATCCGACCGAGGTCCCCATCGCGTTGGCGACGTCATTGGCTCCCACTCCCCACGTCATAAACAGGCCGAAAAGGATGGCAAGAGTGACGAAGATGGGCCCGAATTCCATTGGATGTGTTTTCCAGTTTGAAGTACTAGCGCGCGATCAAAAGCCGTAAACGGTCTCCGACGTCTTCTGCGTAGTCCGCGATATCTGCGATCAAACGAATGAGTTCATACCAGAACATGACGGAGATCGGCTTCATCTCCTCCTCATGTTGGAAAAGCTTTTCGGTGAGCCTCATCTCGTGCTGATCACTCTCGGTCTCAATCCTGCCCAGATCCTCGATCATCTCCAGCACTCGATCGACCCGGCGCCCGCGAAAGCCCATCTCCAGGAGTTCATCCAGCTCGCTGATTACTTTCCGGCACTGCCGGGTTGCCTCCAGGTTGGAGTGAATAAAGGGAAACAGACCCTCGTTGAAGGGTTCCGGGATTCTCATCCAGCGCACGACCAGAAGTCCCGCGATGTCCTGGCAGGCGTCGGCAATCGAGTCCTGCGCATGCAGGAGATCGAGCAGGTCGCGTCGATCGACAGGCATGAAAAGACTCCTGGGCAAGTGCGACCGGAGTTCATTTTTCAGTTCATCGGCCCTGTTTTCGAGGTCGAAGATCTGCTGCTTGTGTCTGAGCAGTGCCTCCCGGTCGTGATCTCTCAGTGCCTCAAAAAGCGGGACGACCGTCTCCACACACTGTTGGACTACTTCCATGTGCTCCTGAACAGGGCGGAACGGTGATCGGCCAAAAAGTCTTCCCAGGGGGCTTGTGGTGCGCATGAATTCTGCCTCCACCTCACCCAGACGCTCGGGGCAACTCGGCATCGTCTCCCGATCCAGTCTGGATCATTTCTCTAATCAGGCTGACCGCGCGAAGAGGATATCAGAGTCTAGCAGCCCGCGGTGAAAGTCGTGCGCGGGCTCTAGAGGCGAAGCTACGTTAGTCATCGACTACATGCAGGTTGTCGAGAGGACTTCCATCACGGGCGGCGGGGGGGGTAGACGGCGCCCATCACGCAACAACGCCAGCGGCGAGGAGGGGCGCCTGAACCTGGGTCAAGACTTGTGGCGGGCTGCACTAGCCTGCAAAGATCTTCTGAAGCTGGTCGAAGCCCGCCTGATAGACCCCTTGAACGATGGCAACCGCTTCCTCATCGGGGACAGAGTCGGCATTGAAATGGCTGGACCAGTCCACTATTGAGTGGGCACCGCCACCCTGGGAGTGCACCCGGAGGGTAGACACGTAGTTGGACAGCGGAAGCGGTGAATCAATGATCGAATAGCGATAGTAATGCTGCTCATCGCTGTGCTCCTCCAGTTGCTCTACAATCTCTCCACTACCGGCAAGAGTCAGATGGCGGACCTTGCCGGTCTCGTCCAGGGTGCTCTTTTCAATGGGAGGAAGCCAGGCGGGTAAATCGTTGAATCCGCTGATCACCTTCCAGACGTCGTCCGGTGACGCTTTCAGTTCAAGCTGCATATGAACACTGAGCATAATCACTTTCTCCTTTTCCTTTAACTTTCACCCTTCCCTCTGAAACTTTCAACCTCGAGTGAGAGATTTCTCTGGATCCGAGTCACACTCCGGGAAGGAAAATCCTTGTGCTTGCGCTTGTGCTTTCGAGATAGAATGATAGCGTTAGTGTCGTGTCGATCTGGCGATCGGGCAATGGGTCAATAGAAAAAGAGGTGGTTGCGACGATGGATCGGATTTCATTTTTTTCTCGTCCCGGTTTGATGCCAGCTGGAAAAGGAGCCGACCATGACACTCTCCAAGGCTCTTCTGACGATCAGCCTGCTTCTGCTTTTCCAAAACGCTTCCGGGGAGGCCCGACACAATGAATACAGTTGACAACAAAATGAGCCTGATTCGCTTTTTTTCCTTCTGCGTGGTCCTGATTCTGTCGATCACGGCTCTCCCTGCGGGGGAACAAGAGGAACTGAAGGCGGTCTTCGACTCGGCTCTGGAAGCACTGAGCAACAAGGAGCTGGACAAGTTTCTGGAGAGCTGGCATCCACAGGCGGTTGTTTTTACACGCAACCAGACTCACCCCATTGATCGGGCCCAACTGGACGACCGGGAGTGGGCCAAATTGTTCGAAGATGCCTTCGGAAAAATCATCAGCATCGGCTTCCCTCAGCGCGCTGTTCAGTTTCGAGTCATCGGGGACACCGGGATGGTGTGGGGCCTGACCAGGCTGGCAATCGACACCCGGGCAGGTGACGGCTTCACCCAGGAGGCACGCCTGACGGCCGTATTCTCCCGGCACGCAGGCACCTGGAAAATCATTCACTGGAATAACTCGCCGCTCCCGAGAGGCATCCCTCCGATTCGTTAGCAGCCCGTAGTGGAGGTCCCCTTCCTCTCTCGCAGAGAGCCTTTCCGGGCCGAGAAGCGCCCCAGCCTTGCCCTCCACCCCCCGGTAGTGGGACTACTGCCTGATGGGCGCTCGCTCAACTTTCGCGAGGACACACTTCAACACCTGAAGGATGAAACAGAAATTCCGGGGGCCGAAACTTCAGTAGCGCGGTCTTCGGGGGGCGTTGTCTTTCCGTGGACGGGCCTGGCTCACCTTGACATTCCGTCCCTGAACGGAGCTGTCATTGAGCTTGCTGATTGCCTCTTCAGCCTCTTGCTCATTGGACATCTCAACAAAGCCGAAACCTTTGGACTGCCCGGTGTACTGGTCGTTAATGATGTTGACGCTCGAGACTTCCCCGAACTCGCCAAACATATTCCGCAGATCGTCCTCGGTCACAGAGTAGGGCAGATTACCAACGTAGATGTTCATCGATTCCTTCTTTCACGAGTTCACTGATCAAAACAACGTACCGTGTCAGGTACGCGGGAATTATCAATGCTGTTCAGCCAAATGGCAACCCTTCTTTTAGCCGGTTCGCCTCCGGTGCCTAACAGGATAGCACTACGATCGATGGAAGGCATGACAAACCAAGTACTTTTCCTCGTGGGCTTCGCTGAAGGCAGAACGGTAGAGCATCAAGTCACCGTTGTGAACCGTCCATCCCAATACGTAATTCCTCCACCATCTGGCACAGAGTCTCCACCACCAGCTCGGGGCGATCCAGCGGAATCCAGTGACCGCTGTCTCTCGCCACCAGATGCTTCCCGCGGCTGGACAAAGCCGCCGTCTTTTCCTGCCCGGGCATCCACTGTGGATCGGAATTCTGGGCCGATATCACGGTCAGTGGCAACTCCGGAGGCAGGGGGCTGAGCTGGACCTGTTGCGCACTCTGGCTGACCCATTCGATCTGACTGGCCAGGGCCTGAAAATAGGCCGGCCGGGTCCAGAACCACTTCAGCACATCCCGGGCCTCCTGAGGGAGACGCTGCATGGGAGAAAGCAGCCGATCTTGAACCGTTCTGGGAACACCTTCACTGAGAAACGAGGCCAGACCTCGTGCAGGTGACTGGGCACCTGCGCTTCCCAGAGAAACGACCAGTCGGGCCAAGCCAAAGCGGGCCAGCCACACTCCCCGACGGGACAGTCTTGCTCCATTCACGATCTTGGCTCGATCTTCGCCCTTCAAGTTCAGCCACTGTTCGGGGTCGGCCGGGTCCAAAAGTAGCACCGCCGCCACCTCGCCCGGGTAGCGATGGGCGAAAAGTCTGACCGTCAAACCTCCGTAGGAATGGCCCACCAGTAGATACGGTGGTTCGAGGGAACTACGGCGCAGAAGAAGCCGGAGTTCCTGGAGGATCTGCTCCGCCGAACGGGGCATCGGCCCCTGGTCGCTCCAGCCGCAGCCGGCCCGATCGTAGGACACGGTGGTCGTAAGCCTTGCCACTTCCGACTGGACGAGCGCCCAGGTCAAACAGGTGGCTCCCAGGGCCGATTCAAAAACAACCGTCGGACTCCCCTGCCCGGAGCCAATCAGATGCAGCCGGTAACCACCCATATCAACCCGGCGCCCAGGAGGGGGGAAGCGGCGGGTGTCGCGCAGACTTCCCACGTGCTGGTAGAGGAACCCCAGCAATAAGAGACCGAGAGTCAATCCCAGAATCCACAGAGTGGCTGTTAGCAACACTTCCATCGAACCCTTTTTACCATGGCACTATCCGGATAGTTGAAAGTTGAAAGTTAAAGGTTTAGGGCTACTTCTCTTTTCCCCCTGTGCGGTAACGGTAAGACCGGTTCTTCGTCACATCCCAATTGGCTTGAAAATGGCTCCAGTCGAAGTTCTCGGCGCTGCTACTCAATCGGTCCATGCCTTCCTGGAAGCCGGGCAGCCACAGGTCCTGGTCGGCATCCGGCGGGACATGGATGGGCTCTCCGAATTGCACGAGCACGTTGGTGAAGGGCTTTGGGATCCGGAACCTGTCCCAACTGCTCAGTTCCCAGTATCGCTGCGGCTGGACGTGCACGGGGAGAACAGGAAAACCGGTTTTTTGAGACAGCCACATGGGCCCCGGCTTGACCTTGTAGACCGGTCCCCGGGGACCATCGATGGTAAAGGCCACATCGGTACCGTTGCTCAGGTGATCCTTCAGCTCGAGAAGGGCAGCCACTCCTCCCCGGGTACTGGATCCCCGGGCCGCCCGAAAGCCAAACAACTGGATCATTCTGGCTATGTACTCGCCGTCAAAATGGCGACTGGTCATCACGATAATGTCACGAAAGCGGGCAACATAGCTCCAACTGAAGATCTGATTGTGCCAGAAACTGAAAATGACTCCCCCTTGCGAGGCACTCTCTTCGAGATTCCTCAAACCTTCAACCTGCAGGCGCGAGGTGGAGCTGATCAGCCACACCAGCATCCACGCCAGACGACAAGTCACCGTGATATAAACCCGTTGCAGGAAAGTGAAGCGGGTACCTTTCATCGTCAAGAATTATAATTGCCCCAGATGCCCGAGAACACGCTCTTCTCTTTCCGGGTCGACAACATCACGGAACCACTGAATGCAGGTGTACCACCCTGGCTGCGGAGTGAGGAACGAGTCACGATTGAAAGAGACTGTCTGGGCCGCCACCTGTTGAACGAGAAGGGCCCGGGCTGGCCCAATCTCACCCTGGTCGGCTCGGCATGGTCCGAAGAGGAGCTGCTCTTTCATTTCGACTGCTGGGTAAGCGATTCTCATCAGGGTCAGGACTCCGTGGTGGTAGTCATCCAGCCCGAATCCGTGGGAACCAGTGTGAAACTGGAGATTGATTCTCAAGGACGATGTGTTGACGCCCACGTCCTGAGGGCAGGCCTCGATATCGATTTGAAATGGGAATCAAGGGCTCGGATCGAGATCGGACAGGGCGATTCCGGCCAAGGCTGGACGCTCTGTCTGTCGCTCCCTCTGGAGATTCTGTTACCTCTCTGGTCGGAGGCGCCCCCCGAAGAGGGTGCCGTCTGGCGACTGAACCTGGCCCGGATCATCGAGCTGGGCAAAGAGACCGAGTACTTGCTCTGGAGACCGGGTTTTACTCCCTATCCAGATGTTCTCAACCCGGCTGCCTTCGGCAACCTGATGTTTCTGGATTCCTGATGGCGAGACGATTGGAGTCACTGTCGGTTGCCGAAATCCGCAGGATCTACGTGCATGAACAACGCGCACCTTCTTCCAGCATGCTCACGCGGATGCGCAGGGACCCGCGGCAGGGAGTCCGGAAGATTCACGCGGTTCTCACGAGACGGGTCGCCGCCCAACGGCTGGAGCAAAAGCGCCTGGAGCAGCTGCTGCAACTGGAAAGAGACCTCTGGGATCAGGGCCGAAAGGCCGTGGCGGGAGTTGACGAAGCCGGTGTCGGCCCGCTGGCCGGCCCTGTCGTTGCAGCCGCAGTGATCTTCCGTCCGGGTGTGACGATCAATCGCCTGGACGATTCCAAAAATCTGGATCCGGAAACACGTAGAGACCTGTCCAGGGAGATCAGGGAGAAGGCTGCAAGCTACGCCCATGGGATTGCGGAGGTGGAGGAGATCAACTGCCTCAACGTGTATCACGCCTCCCTGCTGGCGATGCGAAGAGCCGTCCACAACCTGGCCATTCAACCGGACCATCTCCTGATCGACGCGCGATCGCTCCCCGACCTGCTCATTCCCCAGGAAGCTGTGGTTGGAGGCGACGGCCGGCACTTTTCCATAGCGGCCGCCTCGATCTTGGCAAAGACTCACCGGGACCGCCTGATGGCGCGTCTGGATCGACAGTATCCAGGTTATGGGCTGGCGCGCCACAAGGGCTACTCGACTCCGGAACACCAGCAAGCCATCAGCCGACTGGGTCCCTGCCCGATTCATCGAACTTCCTATGCTTTTATCGACGAACTCACGGGCGCCTATTCGGCAACGTTTTATCAGCTCAAATCTGAACTTCGATCCGTTTCATGCAGCGCTGAACTACAGGTCTGCCGCGGGGAGCTTGCGCGTTCAAGAGGCAGCTTGTCTCAGAATGAGGTACGAAAGCTCAATCTCCTGATCAACAGGCAGTTGAAGCGTTATCCCCCTGCCCGTCAGCTGAAATTGGGTTCTGGGTTCTAGCCCGGATTATGCAAAAACCGTAGTCCGGTGTTGAAAAACGAGTCGAGAAGTGGCCCAACTCGGAAGCGGGCAGGTGTGACAGGCGGATTTGCGAAGAATATCGGTTGGGGAGGCGTTTGAGTGGTTGGGGGAGTGAATTTCAGACAGATCTGGGCCTGGATGAGTATCGGAAGCGGTTTTTTGGGGAACTGGGAGAAGCTAGCTGGAGTTGAGGCGACTCAAGACGAGGTGGAAGAGGGGTTGTTCGGGAAAGGCTGAGGAAAGATGGACCCAGATACGTCGAGTGGTTTGTCGGATGCGGGCCCCGATCTTGAGGACACGACGACGTAAGGTTTCGATTTCGAGCTTGTGCCAGGGAGTCCCGTGCAGATAGTCGCGGAGGCGCACGAACATCTGGTAAGCCAGTGCATGCAGGAGGAGTCGAAACTGATTGGCCAGGAATCGATGACAGCTGAGTCGGTCCATGCTCAGATGATTCTTGAAGGCCTTGATGAAGTTCTCGGTCTGCCCTCGGTTTGTATAGTGGTCATAAAGTGATTGGGAGCAGAGGTCGTCCCGGTTGGTGACCACAAAGCGACGATTGATCCCGCGCTGATCGACCTCCACTTTGACAATGACGCGACGGGATCGATCCCAGCTCTTGGCTCGATAAAGAAACTCGTCAAACTGACGCTGTTTTTCCTCCAGCTCAACGAACTGCAGCCGAGTCGAATCCAGCAGCGGCTCGACCACTCGCTGCAGGCGAGGGTTTCGACTTAACCCAATGACATATTGGAGTTGATTCTCTTCACCTTCACAGAACTCGTAGAGCCGAGGCGTGGCAAAGCCGCTGTCGGCCCGAATCTCAATCTCGACATCCGTCCCCACTCCTTGTCGGATGGCCTCCACGACTCGCTTCAGAATGGGCACGATGTGAGAGGCAGCCCCCTTGTTGCCAGGTCTCAACACGACACACACCAGGTCGCCCGTGTCGGCATCGAAGATCAGCAAAGGATGCAGAATGTGGTTTCGGTAATACCCATGGTAGAAGGAGAACTCCTGCTGACCGTGAGTGTGGTCGTCGGTACTGTCCAGATCCAGGATGATCTTGCTGGGACGTCTCTTCTTCAGGGAGCGCACATAACGGCCTAGCAGCCACTGGCTCAGATGCATCAGATCCTTCTTGGTGACGGAGTTCTCCAAACGGGAGAAAGTCGGCTGGGTGGCCAAATCGGGATCGCTCTCGGGCAACTGATCACAGACTGTCTTGAGCATCGGATCGGAGCGCAGCGTATCGGCGTCATTACAGTCTTCGTAGCCGGCCACGATCTGCAAGACTCGTTGTCGAATCAACTTCAACAGGTCATGACGAACGTAGCGTCGGTCCCGGCTTTCCGAAATACACGAACTGAAGCCCTCGCACAACCGATGTTGCCGATCCAGCGATCCAAACAACAACCATCCTGCGTCGGAAGTCAGACTCCCCCCATCAAAACGCGCCGTGATCTTTCTGTGGCTGTGAAATAGCAGGGTATTCTGGCAGACTGCTTTCAACATTGCCGTAGCTCCTGTTTAGGGTCGTTGTTTATGTAAACCCTTTTATATCAGAGAGCTACGGCCTTTTTTCTGGGCCCAAATCTCACTCGGATTCAGATCTCATGCATAATCCGGGCTAGGTTCTGGGGAATCTTGAAAGTGGGAAGGGCCTCAGGACCGCGACCGCCGGGCGTGATGTTCAGGAACCCCGGTCGCCGCCCACATTCTCGGTCCAACGGCGGCTCACGCCTGCCGTTCTGTCGTACTGTGTTAGACCTGTAGAAACCCGCAAAGCCTAAAACCTAGAACCCAGAACCTAGAACCCAGAACCTATTCAAAAAACGGCTCCACTTTTTCCGGCGGCTCCGGCCTGGTCAGCAGCGAGACGGCCACCAGCATAAACAGAGAGACGACGATCGCAGGAACCACGGCGTCCACCGCCCCCCATGAGCCCAGCTGGTTCTGAAACTTGTACCAGAGCAGGGTTACCCCTGTTCCCGAAAGAATCGACGACATGGCGCCGGCTGCGGTCGCACGCCTCCAGAAAAACGCTGCGATCAGGGCGGGGGTGATTCCGGCCCCGTAAATTGTGTAGGCCAGGAGAGCCACTTCCAGGAATTCATCTGAGAGGGTCGAGAGGTAGTAGGCAACCAGGCCCAAACCGATGACGGCTAGACGCAGGAGTACCACCAGCGACCGCTCGGATGCCTGAGGATTCAGAAATCTCTGGTACACATCACGAACCAGACAGGTGGCTGTAGCCAGCAGGTAACTTCCGGCTGTGGACAGTATGATCGCCATGATGGTCGTCAGCATGAAGGCGCCCAACAAGGCTGGAAGGTGATCCCGTGCGGCGTATGCGATCACTCGTCCGTGAATCTCCAGGTCCGGTTCCAGGGAGCTGGCCACCCACGCGCAAAGAATGATCGCCGTCTCCATGAAAGCTACACCTCCCAGCATCCAGAGCACGGCTTTCTGCGCGGTGCCCCTGCTTCTGGCTGAGAAGAAACGCTGGTACATGTTGGCATCGCCCAGAATCAACAGAAACGCAGGAAGCAGGATTCCAACTCCTTCCAGGAAGGAAATCGGACCGAAGAGCTGGAAATGGGAGGCGTCGAGAACCGTCGCCATACCCGAGATTCCACCTGCCTTGTACAGAAACACCGGCAGTGTAATGGCGACTCCCAGGATCATTGTCACGCCCTGGATCACACCGATATTGGCGATGGAGATCATCCCGGCAATGGAGGTATAGAGAATAATGAAGGCAGTTATGATAAGAATCGATGCATGGACCGAAAGTTCCGGCAGCACCAGATTCAGAACGGCCCCGGCCGCACGGTACTGGTAGGAGACGATGGTCGTGTAGGCGATGATCAGACAGGCCGTCCCCAGCAGACGCGCACCGGCGTTGTATCTTCTCTCCAGAAGATCCTGAACGGTGATTCCCCGCAGGCCTCGAGCCTGGCCAGCCAGGAAATAGAGCACACAGATACCGGCCAGAGAGGAGATCGGGATGATGACGGCAGCCACTCCTACGCGGTAGGCTTTCTCAGCGTTTCCGAAAATACTTCCCGTGCCAATCCAGGTGGCAAGGAGGGTTCCAAAAAGAACGAAAGCGCTCAGACTCCTCCCGGCGACGGAAAAGTCCTCCTGGGTCTCAATGCGCCGGCTACCCCGGAACGCAACGGCCACCAGACCCAGGAGGTACACCAGAAGGAAACCGAAGTAGATGTTCATGGGGTCAGTTTGAGGTTCACTCGGCCAGCACCGAAATTGGCCGCCGTCGCCTGTGCAGCCGTGACCAGGATGCTCAAGACCTCGTAGTCCTTTTCGACTCTGCCCAGCTCAAAGTCTCCGCCAAAGACATTGGTACGGCCAGCGTAGGTCAGAGCTAGATCTGCTATGAGCCGGTCATTGTGCCGGACCACAGCCCGGACCGTGATCTTGTCTGCATCCCAGAGCCCCCCGGGCTCGATCGGGCACCCTCAGAGCAACCTCACCCCTGCTTCCAGGCGAACATGGTGTGCGGAACGAAGGACATCGGCCCCGTGCGGTTCCAGGATGTCAACGATAAAGCCGTTGAGCTCCATCACCAGACCCTCACCTCTTACATCCTCTTCTGGAATCAACCAGGTCGTCTTGGTGACGCTCTGTATAGCATGCGGGCAGGCCAGGGGTCCCTCCGCACGGACCTCGACCAGGGTGGGCTCAGTAATATTGAATCGGGCCTCGAAGTGAGCTGTGCCGGGCGTGTCGAAAACCACGGCTCCCCGCTGCCGGGGAGTCTTCATGATGGCCTGGGTATCACCTGAGCCGCCCAGATGCTCGCCCCGGGCCAGAATCTCTCCACTTCCCACATCTCGGACCGTGATCCGGCAGCCTCCCACCAAGGAGCCGATCACCTTGGCATCACAGGAAACAATTCGTACTCGAAGTGTTGTGCTCATGACGGCCCGAGGATAGCAGAAACGCTGCCGCGTTTCTCGGTCCACGTTCCACGCTTCGCGTTCCAGGTTCCACGTTCCACGTGGCGCGCTCGGCATTCGCGCCTCTGACTGCCCGGCGGCTGGCCAAGTGACCTCAGAGACCGGCCCGGCGGCCGCCGGAGAAAAGGAACTTCGGCTGGGAGCCGTGGAACGTGGAACCTGGAACCTGGAACTGGGTAGAATAGCGCTAGATCATGAAGTTTCTAACCTACTCGGGCAATAACCTGCTCAGCATCGACCTGCCTGAGGAAGCCACCATCCATTATCCCAACCCTCCTCTCCCGGGTTTACCAGGGAGTGAGATTCCAGGCGCTGTGGAGCGCGCCTTCGAGAACCCGATGGGAATGTCGCCTCTTCGGGAGCTGGTGGACTCGACTTCGAGAATACTGATTGCTTTCGACGATAACTGCCAGCCTTTCCCACCCATGCAGAAACCCGATATCCGCCAGATCATCATCGAGAAACTCCTCGAGATGCTTTTCTCCTATGGCGTCGAGGAGCGAAACATTGAGCTTCTCTGCGCCGTGGCCCTGCACCGCAAGATGAAGAGGCACGAGCTGGCCTACATGCTGGGCAGCAGGATCATGAGCACCTTCTTCCCTCACCAGCTCAAGAATTTCGACGCCGAAGACGAGGACGATCTGGTGGAGCTGGGAGAAACCGAGCAGGGCGAAATCGTTGAGATCAGTCGTGCTGCGATCGAATGCGACCTGATCATCTACGTCGATTCTGTCCAGATCCCGCTGAATGGGGGTCACAAGAGCGTGTCGGTGGGATTGGCGGGTTATCGTACCATCGCCTGCCATCACTCCCCGGAAATGACCAGAGAATCTCCCCATGTGATGCAGCCCGATCACTCCTCCATGCACGCCTCCATCGAGCGGATCAACCGCATCATCCAGAAGCACACCCGAATCATGGTTCTCGAGGCGGCCATGAACAGCCAGACCTATCCCGCCCACGTGCGCTACCTTTCCAAGCCCCGGGAAAGGTGCAATGCCCTCGAAAGAGTTCTCAAGGCAGCAGCGCCGCTGTCCATGAAACTACTTCCCGAGGAAGCCCGTTTTCGAATCTTCAGCTCGATCAAATCGGCTTACTCGCCCATCGAAATCAACGTGGGATCAGTTGATGCTGTTCACGATCGCACGCTCAAACTGTTACGTCAGCAGCTGGAGATCACGGTGGGCCAACAGTACGACACTCTGGTCTTCGGTCTGCCCGATCTCAGTCCCTATTCCGTGGGAGCACGAATCAACCCGGTACTGGTGGTCAGCGACGTACTCGGTTACGTCTTCAACTGGTTTTATAACAAACCCTTCCTCAAGAAGGGCGGGGTCGTGATCATTCTCAACCCGGTGTTCGAACACTTTCATCCCGAATACCACGCCGCCTACAGTCGCTTTTTCGAAGAGGTCCTTCCGGTAACGACGGACCCGTTCGAAATGCAGGATCTGTTCCAGGAAAAGTTCGCCCGGGACCCACAGTTGCGGGACGCTTACCGAAACCGGTGGGCCCACCACGGCTTTCATCCTTTCACCGTCTGGTACTGGGCCACCTATCCCCTGAAATACTTATCCGAAGTGATACTGGTGGGTCCCCCCGACGGACGGATTGCCAGGAAACTCGGGGTCTCCTGGGCTCCCTCAATGGATGGGGCCCTGGCCCGAGCCCGGGAGCTCACCGGTGGCAACAACATCGTAGCTCTCAGCCTTCCCCCCTTTGCCTATCTGAATGTTCAAGACTCCTAGGAGGTTCCAGGTTTCACGTTTCACGTTCCACGTTGTCGAAAAATGGAAAGGTGAAGCGTGGAACGTGAAACGTGAAACCTGGAACGCGTGACGCCGCCAGGCGTCACGCTCTTCCAGCCACCCAGTGCCCGGGAGTCACCTGCTCAAGCTCACCCAGGCGGCTCTCGAAGTCCAAGGATCCCTCCGGCTGTTCGTGGCGGACCGGACTGAAAGCGCTGGTCGAAGTCGACGCTGAGGTCTTGGCGCGATGAGTGGCGAGGAGGAAGCGGGTGTACGGGTGCCGCGAGTCCGAGAAAAGGTCAGCCACGGGAGCCAGTTCGGCAAAGCGGCCCCGGTACATGATGGCGGCACGGTTGCAGAATCGAGGCAGCAGATCAATCGCGTGAGTAATAAACAGAATCGACAGCCTGTGACTGGCTCTCAAAGATTCCAGTAAGGCTATGATCCGATTCCTGACCGGCGGATCCAGGGCCGAGACCGGCTCATCCGCCACCACAAGTCGAGGGTTGGGAGCCAGGGCTCTGGCAATCGCAATGCGCTGCCTCTGTCCGCCGGAGAAGTTTTCGGGATAGCGGGAACCGCTGTCGGGCGGCAACTCTACCGCATTGAGCATCTCTTCAACCCGTGTCCTGCGCCACTCAGAATCCCCCATCCGATGGATGAGCAGGGGCTCTTCAATGATTTGATAGGTGGTCATGCGCGGATTCAAAGACAGAACGGGGTCCTGAAAGACACTTTGAATCTGGCGACGTATCTGTCTGAGAGCACGACCTCGTGCCCTGGAAAGATCCTGATCCAGAAAATGGATGGTTCCAGAGTCCGGTTTGTGGAGGCCGAGAACACAGGGAGCCAGAGTCGTTTTCCCGCAGCCCGATTCTCCAACCAGACCAAAGACCTCTCCCTCGGCCAGGCCAAAGGACACTCCTTCCACAGCAGCGTAGCGAACCGGAGCGCCGCGTGAACCTCTCTTCACGAAATACTTGGAAAGCCGGCTGACTTGTAGAATCACTCTTCGGCCACCAGATCGCGGATGTAGGATTCGGAAGCTGTGCTGACTTGCCCGGCGGTGCCCTCGGCTATCACGCGGCCATCGCGCATGACAAGGATCTGATCGCTCATCCGGCGAACCACGTTCCAGTCGTGCGAGATCAGCAGCAGAGACACCTTGCGGAGGGAGGTCATCTTCTCCAGGAGTTCCAGCACCTGGAATTCAGTCACGCTGTCCAGCGACGCCGTAGGCTCATCGGCGATGAGAAGATCAGGACGGCAGAGAAGGGCCATGGCCAGGAGGGTCCGCTGCTGCATTCCTGCGGAGAGTTCATGCGGATAGCTCCCCATGCAACGCTCGGGTTCAAGAATACCGACTTCCCGAAGGAGTTCGGCCGCCCTCTCACGGATGGCTTGATCGTCCTCTCCGAAGTGATGTTTGGGTGCTTCCACGAGCTGACGGCCAATCTTGACCAGGGGATTCAACGCTGTCCCGGGCTCCTGAAAAATGAGACCCAGGCGCCGGCCCCACACCCGCAGCATTTCGGAGTCGGAGAATGCGAGAAGATCACGGCCATCCAGCAGGAGTTTGCCCTCAATGATCTTACCCGGCCGGGGCACGAGCCGGAGAAGAGCTCTACCCAGCGTCGACTTTCCCGAACCGGACTCACCGATAATCCCTTTTGTCTGACCCTTTTCAAGGCGGAAAGAAACTTGATCGACGGCTCTCAGCTCACCCCGTGGGGAAGGGTAAGTCACGCTGAGGTCGAGCACCTCCAGGAGGGGAGGGCCGGTGGCGGGCTGCAGATGAGCGTTGTGCATATTTTTCGGAAAAGGCGATCAAACGAAGACTGCTTCGCGAAATTCTCCGAAGACATCTCGCATGGCATCAGAGATTTCTCCGATCGTGGCTCCCACCTTGACCGCGGCAATCAAGCTGGGCATCAGGTTCTCCGCACCCTCTGCACCGGTACGGACGGCGTCCAGAGATCGGCGGACGGCGTCCCTGCTGCGGGTCCTCTTCAGTTCTCGGAGGCGGTCAATCTGTCCGGCTTCGATGGCCGGGTCGATGCGCAGAATCTCGAGGGGAGATTCGATTCTTTCCTGGAAGCGGTTGACACCTACCAGTACTTGCTCACCTGCCTCCACGGAGCGCTGGTAGCGGTAGGCCGATTCCTGGATTTCCTTTTGGATGAAGCCTTTTTCGATGGCTTTCAAGACACCGCCCAGGTCTCGAATTCTGGACATGTATTCAGCGGCCTCCTCTTCAATTTCGTCAGTCAGACTCTCCACATACCAGCTCCCCCCCAGAGGATCGGCCACCTTTGCCACCCCCGTTTCGAAGGCGAGAATCTGTTGAGTGCGGAGGGCCAGCCTGGCGGATTCTTCGGTCGGAAGGGCCAGAGCCTCATCTCGAGCATTCGTGTGCAACGACTGAGTACCTCCCAGGACCGCTGCCAGGGCCTGGTAAGCGACCCGGGCCGTGTTGTTCTCAGCCTGTTGCGAGGTCAAGGTGCTGCCAGCAGTCTGTGTGTGAAACCTGAGTTTCCAGGACCTGGGATTGCGGGCTTTGAAACGTTCCCGCATGAGACGAGCCCAGAGCCGTCGAGCTGCCCGGAACTTCCCAACTTCTTCGAACAGGTCACTGTGGCTGTTGAAAAAAAAGGAGATGCGGGGCGCGAAGTCATCGACCTCCAATCCAGCCGCCAGGGCAGCCTCCACGTAGGTCTCTGCATTGGCCAGCGTAAAGGCGACCTCCTGAACGGCGGTGGCTCCGGCTTCCCGGATGTGGTACCCGCTGATCGAAATCGTGTTCCAGAGCGGAACGTGCTGATGGCAGTAAGCCATAAGGTCAGTGATGAGTCTTAGAGAGGGCTCAGGTGGAAAGATGTAGGTCCCGCGGGCCATGTATTCTTTCAGGATGTCGTTCTGGATGGTTCCGTGCAGCCGACCCGGCGGACATCCCTGCTCTTCCGCAACCGCCACGTAGAAAGAGAGAAGAATGGCAGCCGTGGAATTGATGGTCATGGAAGTTGAAACATCCGCAAGCGGAATGTCCCGAAACAGGATGCCCATATCGGCAAGGCTGTCGATGGCGACTCCCACTCGCCCTACCTCGCCGGCTGCCAGCGGGTGATCCGAGTCCAGACCGATCTGGGTGGGCAGGTCAAAAGCGACTGACAGCCCCGTTGTTCCCTGGCTGAGAAGGTACTTGTAGCGGCGGTTCGAGTCCTCGGCCCTGGCAAAACCGGCATACTGCCGCATGGTCCAGGGCCGGCTCGAGTACATCTCGGGATGGATGCCTCTGGTGAAGGGATAGGCTCCCGGATCGGCCAGATCTGCCTCGTAATCCAGGTTCGAATCGGAAGGTCGATACACTACGCGCGGGGCCGGTTGTGACGCAGTTTTCCGGTTCTCAGACATACCGTTTGAGCTTTACTTCGGACCCGAGTCTGATATCATGATTTTGACTGGAACTGAGGCTCTGTCCGGGATGTTAGCAGAGCACCAGGAAGTACTTCAAATGCGCGACGACGAAATCAAGAAATACAAGAAAGAGCTGGAAGTCGCCATTAATGAGGTACTTACAGACGCTCCCGAGATCCAGACTGCGATTGAAACAATACGCGAAGAGGGCTACGACATCTTCCTGATCGTGGAGGCCACGATCGGCTTCAACAAGTGCGAGGATGGCTCCTCACAAGAGGTGACCCACACCGGCGTCAAACTACATCTCACCTCTCAGGACGAAAAGTTTCTGCGCCAGCTCAAGATCAATCCGAAGTAACCCCGCGGCAGCGGGTCGGCACAAGACCGGCCCCTGCGAATTCGGCCCATAGAGGCGACCCTTGTGGTCGCCCGCCGGAGTCAGTGTCGGTCAGAACCATCCTCACCGTCAGGTTTTCAGCAACTGGCGGGCAATCGTCATTAACTGGATGTTCGACGTACCCTCGTAAATCTTCCCGATCTTGGCGTCCCGGTAGTACTTTTCGACCGGGTAATCCCGCGTGTAGCCGTAGCCCCCAAAGATCTCGAGAGCTCCCGATGTAATCGTCTCAGCCACCTCGGCACTGAAGTACTTGGCCATGGCTGCCTCCTTCAGAAATGGAAGCCCGGAATCTCTGAGCCGTGCCGCGTTATAGACCAGAAGGCGCGCCGCTTCAAGCTCGGTCGCCATTCTGGCCAGGGGAAACTGAACTCCCTGATAAGCGGCAATGGGCTTTCCAAAGGAATGTCGTTCGCGGGAGTACACCAGGGCCTGCTCGAGCGCTCCACCGGCCAGTCCGATCATCTGGGCTCCGATCCCGATTCGACCCTGATTCAGAGTTTCGATGGCAACTTGATAGCCTTTTCCCACTTCACCCAGCACGTTCGCCTCGGGAACCCGGCAATTCTCCAGGAGCACTTCACAGGTGGAAGAGGCCCGGATGCCCAGCTTGTCTTCCTTTTTCCCAACCTTGAGCCCCGCGAGCGATCTTTCCACGAGAAAGGCAGTGATTCCTTTGTATCCGAGGCCGGAATCGATGGTTGCAAAGACAATGAAGAGTGAGGCCTCTTTCCCGTTCGTAGTCCAGAGCTTTTGCCCGTTGAGGCGAAAAAAGCCGTTTTCGTACCTGGCTCGAGTCTTGAGAGCAAAGGCGTCGCTTCCCGACCCGGCCTCCGAGAGTGCATAGGCCCCCACCCACTCCCCGGCCAGCCTGGGCAGATAGCACTCCTTCTGCTCATCGGTTCCCCAGCGCAGCAAAGCACCATTCACCAGGGTGTTCTGCACATCCACGATCACCCCTGCCGAGGCATCAATTCGGCTCAGTTCCTCGACGGCCAGAATCGACATGAAGAAACTCGAACCTGCGCCCCCGAATTCCTCGGGAATCTCCATCCCCATCAAACCCAGATCGAAGAAAGCCTCGATCAGATCTTGCCGAAAATAGGCCTTCTCGTCCATTTCGGAAACGTGGGGGCCGATCTGCTCCTGTGCGAAAGAGGCCACGCTTTCGCGGAAAAGCTGTTCTTCCTCTTTGAGGGTTGTCAGGGGAACCGATGGCTGGTCCATTCGGTGGTTATTAGATCAGCCCGGGGAGAGAGTTGAAAGTGTCAGCACAATCTTTCCGAACTGTTTTCCTTGAGAGAGACGGGAGAAGGCTTCGCCTCCCTGCTCGAGTGGGAGAACGCTGTCGATGACGGGCTGCAGTTGCCCCTGCCCCAGCAACTTCACGACCTGGTTGAACTCGGTCACGTTACTCATCGTACTCCCGAGAATCGAGATCTGTTTCCAGAAAATCAAACGGATTTCGGTTCGCGGATTGGGCCCTGTAGTAGCGCCACAGGTCACGATCCGCCCTCCTTTGCACACCATCTTGAGGCTCTGCAGCCATGTCTTCTCGCCTACACTGTCGACGACCAGATCGACCCCTCGCTTGCTCGTGATGGTGCGAACCTGATCCAGAATGTCTTCCTTCTCATAATTAAAGGCGAAAGTCGCTCCCAGTTCGCGGGCTCGTTCCAGCTTGGAGTCATCCGAGGAGCTCACAAACACTCGAGCTCCCGCCAGCCGCGCAATACCCAGTGAGGCCGTCGCCACTCCGCCACCGATTCCGTGAATAAAGACATCCTCTCCAGGCCGCAAGCAACCCCGGGTGATGAGCAGTCGCCAGGCAGTCTGATGTACCAGAGAAAAAGCGGCGGCCTGAGGATAGTCGATCTCCTCGGGAATCCCGGTGAGGCTACCTGCCGAGGCCACGAAGTAGTCGGCCAGCGTTCCGGCTACATGCTCTCCCAGCAGCCTGAGTCGAACACAGAGACTCTGCTCTCCCCGCCGGCAGAACTCACATCGATCACACCAGATACAGGGATTGAGCATAACTCGATCGCCGGGCTGAAAGCCCTTCACTCCGCTTCCGATTTCAGCGACCTCCCCGGCCCCGTCACTGCCCAGAACATGAGGCATGGGCAGCTTGACTCCGGGCACGCCGGCCACCACAAACAGATCCAACCGGTTGAGTGCTCCAGCCCGGGTCCTGACCAGTACCTGACCTTCACCTGGTGAGGGCGTATCCAGGTCCAGGATCTCAATATCGTCGATCGTTCCGTGGTGGGGGATTGCAAGTGCTTTCATATGGCCCTCGCTGTCGCTCGCGCTGTTCCACGTTCCACGTTCCACGTTCCACGATTCGGAATCTACAATACTCTAAGAACCTCGGGTCGTGAAACGTGGAATCAAAAAGAGTACTTGAGCGCAAATTCGATTACACGGGCTCGATCCGCACCGAAGATCTTGCCAAATGTCGAGTTGCCCAGGGTTCTCTCGGGGCGGTCAAAGTTGGCGCGGTTGAAAGCGTTGAAGAACTCGACCCGAAACTCGACCTGGTGCCCGCCCAAAACCTCGGTCGTCTTGCTCAATGCGATGTCCCACGTCTGCAGCCCGGGCCCGGTCAGGATGTTTCGACCCGAGTCGCCGAACTGAAAATCCTCGGTTTCCACAAATGCCGAGGTGTCAAACCACGCATCGACGGACCGCTGGTCGGCAGGAAGGTTTCCGCCGGCGAGCCGGACCGGGCGATCGCCCCTCACTCCATCGTTGTTAAAGTCACCGCTCAGGAAGACTGAGAAGGGCTCACCGTCCTGAAACTGGGTGATCCCGGAAAGCCGCCAGCCCGACACCAGCGACCCGAACAGCCCCGCCTTGAAATTCACGGGTAAATCGAGAATGTAATTTAAGTAGCCCCGACGCAGCGGCCGACCAGAAGAGACACCGCGTTCCGCTGCCAGGTCGCGGGGATTGGACACACTGAAGAAGATCCGGTCCGAGATCGATCGCGTCCAGTCGAATCCGGACCGGAGGGAAATGCCGTCCACCATCTTTCTTTCCACGTCGAAAACAAGACCATGAAGGATACTGGAAGCTCCGCCACTGACGATCGTAAACTCGCCATACGTCGGATCGGGGCGCCGGCTCTGAATCTGACCGGGGCCTGGAAAAGCAGCATTGCCGGAAATCGTGCGGTCCAGCTTAGTTCCCTTGCTCCCCCGGTAGGAAGCTTGCAGGTTCCAGTTCCTGGAAAACTGTTTCTGGATCGTAAGACCCCAGTCCTGTGCATAGGCGGTTCGGATGCCCGGCTCAAAGCCGCGAAAGGTCAGCTCCGTGGGAGACAGGCTGGCAAAAGGATCGGCGATATCGATCTCCGGGCTCTCCAGCACCGAGAGCGACGTTTCGCGCTGAAAAAAAGGATAGTTTTTCCCGATGTAGTTTCTTGCCGAGCTACTTCCCCACGGAGAATAGTGGAGTCGGTAATCGGCTCGCAGAACAAATCGGTTGTTCCCGGTAGGACTGAGAGCCAGTCCCAGTTGAGGAGACCAGTCATTCTTGTCGGGGTAGACGAGACTATGACCGGAAAACCCCAGAGCCTCTGCCTCCTCGGTTCCCGAGATGAGGACTTCCGAACCGGGCACCGGTTCGGCCATGAAGGGAGAGAGAATCGAAATGGGTCGGACCGACCGGTACGGTTCGTAGTAGCTGTAAGAGATGGCCGCGGTCAGGCTGAGAACCGGGCTGATTTTCCAGCCGTCATCGACAAAGAATCCCCAGTTGGCGCGACGCAGGTCGGTGCGATCGGAGCCCACGCCACGCTCCGCTGTGGCCGGGATCCCCAGAAGGAAATCAGCAAAAGCGTCACCGCTGAAAAACCCGTTGTAGCGAAAGCGACCTCTCCGGACTCCACCGGTGCGGTTGTTATTCTGCTGAACCGCACCGAAGTCGACGCCAAAACTCAGGCTGTGTTCGTTGAAGTTGTAGGCGAAGACACTCTCAATGTCCCACCATGATGACTCACGGGTCTCGGGCAGCTCGTCATCGTCTCCAAAGTCGGCGTAACCTGAGAGGCGAAATTCCGGATAGCCTTCATCGAGCGGAATCAGTGTCGAGACGCCGTTGATTCCGAGCGAGGCCAGGAGCCCTTCACGACCACTGTTTTCCGACAGGTCAAAGTCTCTTCCGATGCTCAGGCGGAAACGCAACTGCGTAGAGAAGCGGCTCGAGAAGTTCCAGTAATAAGAGACCCTCAGATCTTGATCCCTGTCGTCCTCACTCTGGTTGAACCCGGGGAGGTCTTCGATCCGCACCTCTGCATCGTCCGAATACTGATAGCTGGACACGAGTTTGGATTGAGGAGTGATCTGGTAATCGACCCTGAAAAGCAAGACATCCCCATCGCTGACAGTCGGGTCATTGTTCACGAAATTCCGATCCGGGTCGGCCCGATTGGGATCCGGGATCAGCGAAAGGAGATTGCGGGCAACGGGATGGATTCGCGAGTCCGGGATGACATTTCCCGGAAAGGGCTCGCCCGTGACCGGATCGATCGCCGGAAATCCGAGTGCCGAGAAGTCTCCGCGCTTCATCTCCGGCAAGGGGACATGGGAGAGCCTGGTTTGCCCCTGGACGATCCTGAGGCCGTCATAGCCGACCAGAAAATCCAGATTCTTCAAAATGGGGCCACCAAACTGAAATCCAAACTGATTTCGCTTGAACTCAGGTAGAGACTCGCCCGGAGTGTCGAAAAAGTTTCGGGCGTCAAAATTGTCGTTTCGATGGAAATGATAAATCGACCCATGGAATCTGCGGGCCGCCTTGGCCAGAAACGGGTTGTAGATCTCAATCGTCTCGCGAGTTTCGATCTTTTTCGTGAATGGATCCGTGAGTACCTTATAGGCGGAGATTTCCGTCAGACTTTCCTGCTCGGCAGGGCTCAACGCAGTCTCCTCCTCCCTGGAAGCCAGCAAGGTGGTCGCGGAACCACTCAGAACCAGGCACAGTACGAGGTGGGCAGCGAGGCCTTTCAAAGCATCAACTCCCCTCCGTTCTTCAGTTCCTGAACCACGAAAGTCACACTCAGGATTGTCTCCGCAATGGGAATCTCGAGTTCGAACACCAGAGTCGGGGTGTCTTCGGTTACGATTTGCCGGCCATCCACTACACGGGGAAACACAAACTTGGCTCCTACCCCGTCCCTTTGCGGAGGAAAGTATCCCTTCAAGCGAACCTGACTTACCCGCGAAGTAGAAAGAAAAGCCAGGTTCTTCAATGAATCCGTGGTGCCGACTTCGAGATAGCGCTCCACGTCACGTTCATTGTCGGGATCATTGGAGCGGAAAGAAACAGCCAGAACGATCCAGTCCTCGAAATCGAGATCCAGGCCGGGAGCGGCCAGGTCGTCAAAACGCGCCTTTTCCGAGGTGCTCAGACTGTCGTAGTCGTGGGCGTGCTGTTCCACTCGCACAAAGGCCTGCCGGACGGGAAGTGAGGACAGGATGCGCGTATAGAAAGTATTGAAGATCTCCTTCTCTCCTCTGACTCCGCTACCGACTCCTTCCACGACTTCAGTGAAAGTCGTCTGCCTGGCCCAGGGCGAATCGTTGAGAACGGTTACCGCCTCGTCAAGGGACCAGCTGGTAAAGGGCTCTTCCAGAAAAGGGAAGGGGAAGGCCAGCAAGGAGAGAACCAGGATCAGAAATCGAGTCATTCGCCGCCTCATGGAGGGCACTGTCAGGGGCCATTGCCAGGCGCCATTATAGCAAGATGAGGGTGACTGGAGAGAAAGCTGGCGAAGAGGGATCCAGCATCCTCTCAGTCCTCTTCCTGGAGGGCCTCGATCAGTTTCGGAACGACTTCGAAAAGATCCCCGACGACACCATAATGAGCAATGTTGAAGATGGGTGCATTGGGGTCGGTGTTGATGGCAACGATGCAACTGGAGTTCTTCATGCCGACCAGGTGCTGGATGGCGCCGGAGATCCCACAGGCGATGTAAAGCCGTGGAGCGATGTTCTGCCCTGAGCTTCCGATCTGGCGCTCCCGGTCCAGCCATCCATTGTCCACCACGGGCCGGCTGGCGCCTATTTCCGCTCCCAGGGCATCGGCCAAATTCTCGATCAGCTTCAGATTCTCTTCCTTCTTGATCCCCCGGCCCACACCGACCACGATGTCGGCCTTGTCGAGGTCAACCCTTCCTTTGCCCACCTCGATCGTTTCCAGGGGACTGCGGCGACGGCTGAATGCGTCCAGAGAAGCCGCCTCTATGGAGAGCTCCGGAGTTCCAGTTTGCAATTGATCCAGACTCACAGCACCTGCCTGGATTGTGGCGATGACGGGAGGCTGGGAGCGAACGACAACATCCGCGTTCAGCTTGTTGCGGAACATCTGACGCACGAAGACGACACCTTCGTCCTCTACCCGATAATCAACGCAGTCACTGGCCAGACCTGTTCCCAGGCGTGCCGCCAGCTTGGGGGCAAAGTCAATGTTCTGATAGGTGTGGGCCAAAAGAAGGTAATCCGGTTGACTCTTCTCGAGAAATGGGGCGGCCGCTGCAGAGTAGAAATCCGGGTCGTAGTCCTGCAGTTCAGGGGCGGTAAGAAAATGGACTTTGTCGGCACTGACAGTGGATAAACGCCCTTTGAACCGCTCCGGGTCAGCGCACAGAAGCAGCAACTCCAGCGATGCTCCCATGTCGCCTGCCAGAACCTGGCCGAAAGCCAGGGTCTCGAGTGCTACGTTTCGGACACCTCCATCGTCATGGTCCAGGAGAATGCAGATTTTATGTCTGGGCGGATTCAATTCAGATCACCTTGGCTTCTTTTCGGAGCTTCTCAACCAGAGTAGTCACAACTGTGGCTGCATCTCCTTCCAACATCTCGGCACGGCTGGTGGCCTGCGGAACGTACAGTCGCGTGATGTCGATCCGGGGGATCTCGGACCAGGAGATGTTCAGCTCGTCGATGTTTACACGTCGAATCTCCTTTTTCCTGGCCTGCATGATCCCCTTCAGGGAGGGATACCGAATCTGGGAACTTCCCGCCTGAATCGCGAGCAGAGCCGGCAGCGGGAGCTCTACCCATTGGAAGCTTCCACTTTCCATCTCCCGCAGGGCTTTGATCGAGCCCTTTTCGGGTTGGGCCACGACCTCCATGACAATCGTGGCGTGCGGAAGATCAAGCAGTTCAGCCAGAATCACACCCGTCTGGGCATAGCTCAAGTCGTCAGACTGGGTTCCGGCCAGGATGAGATCAAAGGGTTCCTGTTTCAGGACCTCAGCGAGAACTCTGGCGGCTGCATGGGGTGAGCTGGCGCGACCGTCAGGATCGACAACCTGAAGGGCCCGGTCACAGCCCATCGCCAATCCCTTGCGGATGGACCTCTCATGGGCCGGTATTCCGATGTTGAGAATAACCGCTTCTCCTCCGTGTGCCTCCTTGATCCGCAGCGCCTCTTCGATCGAGTACTCATCGCACTCGTTGATTTCGTAGGTCAGATCTCCGGACTTGATCCAGTTTTCTTCTTCATTGATCTGAAAACGGGTCTCACGGCTCGGAACTTCTTTCAGGCAGGTGAAGACTCTCACGACTTGAATAGTCTCTCGAAGGCGTCCCTGGGATCCTCGTGCTCGGGATTGGAGGTGGTCTGCTTCTCTATCGAGGATCGAGCCTCGAAGTACTGGCACTCATTGGCCGCGTCTTTGGGTGAAACTCGCTCAGGAATCGGCTGGGTGCACTCGAAGCGACTTGCCGGATCAAAAAAAGCACAGTTCGTACAGGTGTGCAGGTCAGCCTGGCAGGCAGGGCACTTGGATTCTTCCAGAATTTCTTCGAAGCTGCGAGGCAGCGGCTTCCCACAGCTCTTGCAGCGGACTACACCCGTCTGAAAGCCGGTCATTCTGGGTGCCCGGGGACCGTCGCGCGGGCCCCGGCTGCGCTGACGGGTCCGCTCCTGACGCTCTCCGTCATCGCTCATGTAACCCTTGTGCCCGTACTTTCGACTCATGGCTTCCCTCCGAAAACAATCGTCTCCTTGCTTGGAAGGAGAATGATATTGATTTGAGATCCCGTAACCAGGCGGCGCCGGACTTCCTAGCCCAAATCTGCGCAGGCCCCTTTGATCCCTGTGAGGTCCATGGCATCGCGGCCTGAGTCTATTCGACGAATAGTGCCCTGTTTATCAATCAAGAAGGTCGTTCTACGGGAAAAGCCTCGCTCAGAAAGGACCCCGTATCGGCGGCTGATCTCCTTGTCCGGCCAATCTGCCAGAAACCGGTATTGGACACCCAGTTCCTCGGCGAACTTTTTCTGACTGGGGCGTGCATCAACACTGATGGCCAGAATCTCCGTGTCGTGTTCGTTGAAGTATTCGATATCATCCTGATACCGTGTCAATTCGGTCTCTCAGCCGCCAGTAAAGGCCAGGACATAAAAAGCGACAACGACATTCTTACTTCCCCGGAATTGGCTCAGGCGTACGGTGTCACCATTGTGATCAGTCAATTCAAACTCGGGCGCTTCGTCCCCGACCTCGAGGGATTCAGAGGCCTGGTTCTGGAACACCCCGGCTGCCATAGACACAGAGGCGGGATAGGCGCACAATAGCAGAATCAGTGCGGCCAGCGTGAATTGTTCACGGGAAAACATAAAAGGATTTTAAATCAGCTTTGGATCGTGTTCAAATCAAATTCTTTACTCGTCCAGGATGCAAGGTCTGTACGGACAGCCTGCAGATCCTGAGAGCATTCGAGAGCCGGTTTCACCTCGAGATTGAGCAGGTGGACATCAGCCAGTCGCCCCAGCTCCTGGAAGCCTACCAGTACCACATCCCCGTGGCCACGCTGGAAGGAGAGGAGCTCTTCCGCCACCGGGCCGATGCCCGTAAGATTGAGAAGGTGCTGGAGGTCAAGGCGAGCCGAAACGAATACTCCAATGCCTGAGACAACAACGATGCCGGCGATTGAAACCTGCCAGACTTGCGAGGGAACGGGTTGGGTACTCGTTCGGCAAGACGAGACGGAAAAAGTCTCAGCCTGCCCGGACTGCCGGAGACAGTCCCGATGCAGTCAGCGACGGCGGGCTGCCGCCATTCCCCCGCGCTACGGCGAACTGGGGTTTGGCACCTTTTCAACGCCCCACCCCCTGCAGCACAGAGCCCTGCTGCGGGCCATCGAGTTCGTCGATGCCTTTCCCGAGCTGGAGCGGGGTCTTCTCTTCGTCGGAAACTGCGGAGTGGGCAAGACTCATCTATCGGTCGCCATTCTAAACGCCGTTCTTTCCGCGCATGATTCGAGTGCGCGCTTTGTGGATGAAGCAGAACTGCTGCGCAGTCTTCAGTACAGTTATGGGCGGGATTCACAGTCCTCTGAGGAAGAGTTGCTGCGACCCCTGCGGCGAGCCGATCTTCTGGTGTGGGACGATCTGGGCACCGGACGCCCCACCGATTGGGTTCGGGAAACCATCCACACCATCATTAACTATCGCTACACGAATCAGCGCATCACGATCTTCTCCAGCAACTGGAAGCTTCCCGGGAAGACAGGTGTCGAGAGTCTATCCCGACAGCAGACTCTCTCGGATCGCATCGGGGAGCGACTGTATTCGCGCGTTCTTGAAATGTGCGAGATCGTGGAGATGAAGGGCCCGGACTTCCGCAAAGAGGTGCACAAGGCCGGCCAGGACTTTCAGCGAACACACAAGGGGGGATGAGTTCCACGTTTCACGTTCCACGTCCCAATGACTGACTCCGTGGAACGTGGAACTACTTAGGGGGCTTGGAGGGTCGCATCTCAATGCGGCTGGTCAGACAGCGGGGATCTCTCCGCAGGGTGTCGATCACTACGTCGGCCACGTCCCGGGGCGACAGTTTCCAGGATTTCTCTGCCGCAGGGTTCCCCCCGAACCCGGTGTTCACACTACCGGGCATGACGTAGGCTACCCGAATGTCATCGTAACGAACTTCCTGCATCAAGGCTTCACTGAACGCCTTGAGTCCAAACTTCGAGGCACAGTAGGCGGCCCCCTCGGGAAAAGCACTTTTCCCGGCCAGACTCCCGATATTGATGATGAAGCCTCCACCGCTCCGGCGCATCACGGGCAGTGCATAGTGGCAGCAGTAGAAAAGAGAATCCAGATTGGTGCGCATCAGTGTGCGCCACTCCTGGGAAGACATTTCTGTCACCGAACGAAAAATCCCCACGGCCGCATTGTTGATGAGAATGTCCAGTCCGCCCAGACGCTCCTCTGAGAAGCGAATCAGCTCTTCGACCGGCTCGGACCGACCCACATCGCAAACCTTCCCCAGAATCTCGCTCCCGCTCTGGCCGAGCCGCTCGGCGGCTTCCTGAAGGGCGCCCGCAGAGCGGCCGCAGATGACGGTCCGAACCCCTCCCTTTACAAGAGCCTGTGCGATCCGAAATCCAATTCCTCTGCTGCCCCCGGTTACGACGGCGCGCTTCCCGGAGAGAGTTTCACGTTCCACGTTCCACGTTCCACGTTTGGCGTTGGTTTGCATGGGTTCCTCCTGTGACGTCACCGGGAGGATTATAATGGGTTTGTTGCTCGAATCCTTCCTTTTTGGATGACTGTGAAAAAATGCGCAGTTATAATATCCTTCTTAGTCTGAAGACGCAGTGGACAGGTGGGAGAGCGGGTAAACAGGAGTAGAAAAATGAGCTTTTGCAGGTCGACCCTGGTTTTGATGGCGACCTCTCTTTCGATCGGATTGGCAAGAGCAGACGTTATTGAAGTCACCGAGAAAAGCCAGTTGGCACCCGACCGCGTGGTGCTTGATTTTGCCGGTCGGGCCAGGTGCAGCGCCGCCGACAGCTTTCGGAACTGGGGGATCGGCATTGGCAGTGATGGAGGTTTCACGCCCATAGTGGAGCAGATTTTTGTTCCCCTCGCGGGGATCGTGAGTTTTCTGCGAAACGGGACGTGCGCTGAGATGCCCGCCGGGGATGACTCGTCTCCGCTGCTGATGTTCGACTTCAAATACCCCGTCACGGAAGCCGTCTTCAGCCTGGGAAACGGCGAACCGGGCGTGACCGCCGAATTGAAGGCCTACGATTCAGCCGGACGGCTGCTGGGGACTTTCCAATCACCTGAAATCGATGCCGTTCTGGGAGTTTTCTTCGGCATCAAGGCAACCAGCGATCCACCCATTTCCAAGGTCACGATCAGCTACAGTTCCTCACAACTCCAGGAGCAGGTGATCGACTTCTCGTTCGCCTACCAGACCCGACCCGATTTTGCGAGCGTCATCCCCCAGATCGGTGATGCAGTTCTGGGCAGCGGTGCCCTGCGGACCATCATCGTGGTGACCAATCTGACCGATTCGACTGCCGAGGGACAGGTTGCCCTGTTTTCGCAGGACGGAAGTGAGATGGATCTGGAACTGGCCGGCGGAAGGGGGACAGCTCTCGCCACGGATGGCGGCGTGGCGAACAGTTTTTCAATTCCACCGAGAGGATCGGCAGTTTTGACCACTCCGGGAACATCCGATCCGGTAGTGCAGGGGTATGCGATCGTCGGAGCCAGTGTCCCGGTTCAGAGCACGGCCGTATTCCAGATTCTGAACGGACCAGGAGCACCGACCCTGGAAGCCGGAATTACGGGAACTCAGGAGGCGACCTTTCAGAGTGCCCCTGTCGCCCGCGCCCAGCTGGGCAGCGTTGACGCTGGAGTTGCTCTGGCCAATACGGGGGACTCCACAGCCTCGCTTACCCTGCAGCTCGTCAACACCGCAAACGAGTTTCTCGGGTTGTTCCAGACCGACATGGCACCCGGAACCCACATGGCCGGCTTTGTGCCCGGTCTGTTTCCGGGCGCTCCGGCCAATTTTACCGGGTCTATTCTGATCAACAGTGATGTCCCGGTGGCAGCTACGGTGATTCGCACCCTCTCCGGACTGGTCAGTGCCAGCCTGCAGGTGGCACAATGAGCAACCAATGCCCAGACTGTATGCTTTTCGAGGTCACCGGTTCGACCCACAAATCGTGGGGAAACTGGACGATGTCGTAACCCAGCCCTACGACAAGATCTCCGACTCCCTGCGCCGGGAGTACCTGGATCGAAGTCCCTTCAATGTGGCCCATTTGATCGCGAACAGCGATTACGAGGCGGCCGGCCGAGCACTGGAGAGCTGGACTTCAGAGGGAGCCCTTCGGCGTGATGAGAAGCCCTCTCTATACGCCTATCAGCAGTCCTATATCTGGGAAAACCGGGAATACGAGCGCACCGGTGTGATTGGTCTGGTTTCGATTCGGGAGGCCGCGGCTTCGATCAAAGGCCACGAGAAAACCATGTCGGGCCCGCTGCAGGATCGGCTCCACCTTCTCCGGGAAACGGAGGTCAATGACGGACTGATTTTTTCGCTGTATCAGGAACCGGCCCGTCGCACCGACCTGTTCCTGGAGGAGGTTGTGGCAGGAGGACCTCCCCGGATTGACGTCGGCGACGACTCCGGTTTTCGTCACCGGCTGTGGAGAATCGAACAGCAGAGGATTCAAGGGGAGCTGAACCAAATCCTGAAGCCCCTGACTTTTTACATCGCCGATGGGCACCATCGCTTCCGGACGGCCGTCCGTTTCATGCAGGAATGCGAGGAAAAGGGCTGGAGTCCGGGGGGCGTTGAGAGCTTCGACAAGCGGATGATGGCACTGTTCAACATGGAGAGCCCGGGACTCAGAATCCTGGCCACTCATCGAGCGCTGAGAGGCCTGGTCGATTTCAGTTTGAAAGAATTCTTGACTGCCCTGGCTTCTGAATTCGACGTGCGCCCGCAGAATTCTCTGGCGGAATTGCGCGGGGTCCTGAACCGCAGCAGCAAGACAATTGGAATGATCAGTGGCCGGCCACTCAGGGCCTACTCTGTGAGGCCCAGGGAGGGTTTGCCTTCCGGCCTGCGGGGCCTTCCCAGGACTTCAGCGGATCTCGACGTCAACCTCCTGCACCATGGAATCCTGGAACCCCTGCTCGGGATCGGAAGGGTCGAGCTGGCGGCCCAGAGTCATGTGGACTACTTTCGCGATACAGACAGGCTGGCCCAACGCGTCAAGGCTGGAGTCTACTCACTTGGTTTCCTGCTCCGTCCGACCACCCTGGACCAGGTGAGGCGCTGCTCTGATGAAGGTATTATGATGCCCCAGAAGTCGACAGATTTCTTTCCTAAGTTACTTACCGGGCTGGTTTTCTCAAAAATGGCCATCACAAAGGACCTGGGAAATAGGTAATAGGTTCTGGGTTCTGGGTTCTGGAATTCCTAAGGCTTCAGTATGTCTTCGGGCGAGCGCAGCCGGCCTTCCCGCACGTACCAGTCCATCTGCCCCACGATTCCCCGGAGAATCCTCAGCTCGCGCTGGGTCAGATCGGGCTGGTCCAGGATGCCTCGAATGGCGTTCATGATATGGTCCGGATTGGACTGACTCAGGAAACCAATTTCAATCAGAACTTTCTTCAAGTCCTCATAGAAGAGCTCCCGTTCGGCTATGGAAACCTGCTCTCTTCGCTCTCGAACGGGCGGCGGGGAGAGCTGGGCGATCTCGTAAAGAAGAATAGCTGCGGCCTTGGAGATATTGAGGACCGCATATTCGGGATCGGAGGGGATGGAAACACAAAACTGGCACCGGGCAAGCTGCCCCTCAGTCAATCCTGATCGCTCCGGACCGAACACGAGTCCGACCCGATTTTTGACCGAGTACTCGCCAATGAGCCGGGCCGCCTCACGGGGACTGATCTCCTCGCGGCGCTCCCGCCTGTCTCGGCCCGAAGTCGTCGCGAAGAGAACATGTTCACCAGCCACGGCCTCACTCAGACTGCCGAACCTGCAGGCACCTTCCACCAGGTCGAATGCTCGACCGGCCATCATCTGGCATTTCTGGTCCTCAGGCGTCTCCACCGCCACCAGCTTGAGACTGCGGAAACCCATGTTCTTCATGATCCTGGCAATGGATCCGACGTTCCCCGGATTCAGGGTTCTCACCAGGATCACCGAGACGTTGTCATGCTCCCGAGGCGGAGAGACTGGCATTGTGGGAAATATACCATTTGGGGCGGGAGACGGGAGAGGCCCCACAACTTCAAGAGAGTGGGAGGGGCCTTGGGGCGGCGCGACGTTTAAATTCCCGAGCGCAGCCCCAAGGCTCCTTATAGTTACTAACGATCTATTTTCCGATGATGGATTAGGAATAGTAGCGATTTTCTTTTTTGCTTCTTTTTTCTTTTCTGGATTGTGGGAAAAAGTTGGTGCCAGGGGCGATCGAGGATTAGATTGCCTCTGTGCAGCACGCGCACCGTGGCGTTACGAATTTAAGGCCCCAGCGCACGAGACGCTTGGTGGGAGACTTTCGAACGCCACGGTGCACAGACAGCAAACGCATACTCTAGATGCTGTCCCTCGAGGACTCCACTATAAGGGTTGCGCAAGGTCTGGGCAAGCGGGTGCTGCACAGGAAGGAGTGGCGTCATGTTAGCCAATGAAGAGATCGCAGCTTGGGTGGGATTGGATTGGGCCGAAGATCAACACGAGATCCGACTGCAGGCAGCCGGCAGTCGGGAAGTAGAGAGGTATCAGGTGCGGCAAGACCCGGAAGAGTTGCACGAATGGGTGCGCCAGCTAAGAGCCCGTTTTGGGGGTCGCCCAGTGGTGATTGCCCTGGAGCAAAAGCGGGGAGGGTTGATGGCGGCGCTGATGTGCTATGACTTCCTGCACCTGTACCCGGTGAATCCCCGCATGGTTTCCAGCTACCGAGAGGCTTTTTCACCGTCGGGTAAAAAGGACGATGCGGGTGATGCAGGGTTGTTGCTGGAGCTGGTGTACGGACACCGGGATCGATTGCGTTGTTGGAGACCGGAGGCGACCCAGACACGGCAGCTGGGGCTGTTGGTGGAGGGGCGACGCCAGTGGGTGGAGCAACGCAAACGACTGATGCAGCAACTGGGCCAGGTCTTGAAGAGCTACTATCCCCAGCCCTGGCAGTGGTTTGCAGACTTGGATGGCCCCCTGGCCCTGGAGTTTTTGAGCCGCTGGCCCACCTTGGAGCAAGCTCGCAAAGTGCGAATCGATGTGCTGCGTCGCTGCTTTGCCCGACATCGAGTACGCTGTGCCGAGACGAAGGTACAAGCATTGCTCGAACAGATCCGTGCCAGTTACCCGCTGACCCAGGATGAAGCTCTCATCCAGGCCGGGTCACTCAAGTTGCTGGCCCTGGTCGAGCAGCTAAAGGTTCTGCTGGCTGCGATCAAACGCTACGACAAGCACATTGTCAAGCTCTTCGCCCAGCATGAAGATGCCGCTCTGTTTGCAAGCTTCAGCGGAGCCGGGCCGGCTCTGGCTCCTCGCTTGTTGGTGGCCTTCGGGTCCGATCGCAGTCGCTTTGAGGATGCTGAAGAGGTTCAAAAATGGAGCGGCATCGCTCCCGTAACACGAAACAGTGGACGAAGTTCTCAGGTGGTTTGGCGCCGAGGCTGCCCCAAGTTTGTTCGCCAAACCTTCCATGAGTTTGCGGCCTGCTCGATTCCGCAGTCGCCCTGGGCTCATGCTTACTATCTGCAGCAACGTCAGCGCGGTCTCAAGCACCACGCCGCCGTTCGATCCTTAGCTTACAAATGGATTCGTATTCTCTTCCGTTGCTGGATAGATCGAGTCCACTATGACGAGGAACTCTACTGCCAGAGTCTTAAGCGGAGCAACTCTCCTCTTGTGGCTCTGATACAACCGGCTTGTGGATAACTTTCAGAAAAAAGGAGTCAAACTCTCTTGACTTATCAGCTCAGATGTCTCCCACTCTCGGTCTCCACCGCCAGAGTCGGGAGACGGGAGACGGGAGGCGGGAGGCGGGAGACGGGTTGGATTGGTACGGACGCGCTTGTTGTCATGCGCGTTACTGCCGGGACTGGCAGCCAGCAAATCTGCAATCAATTCTGGTCCGCACGCCCGGGAATCACAGGAAGTGCCGTCAGGGTCGGAACCGTCGTTTGCCGGAGAGTTACAGCGGAGAGAGGCTGGTCGCTGGTCACCGTCATACTCCCCCTGAAATCGATTCCATCGCCCCTCAACGCCGGAAATAACTGTGATGCGAAGCGGGGCAGGTGCTGGCCGCTGTCCAGTGGTACTTCGACCGTTTCCACCAGTTCGAATGCCTCGTCGTAGAGGGAAAGCGTGACCTGGTTCTGCGCCGCCGACGGAGACTGTCCACCGTTGCCGCCCACGTTGACAATCGCCACCCCGGTGTCTGACACCCCTGAGACCACCTGTACCGACAGACTAAAATCCAGAATCGGACCGGAGGAAGGCACGCCACTGTCAAACAGCGTCTGCAGAGCTCCTCCGTTCCCGGGATCAAGCAGGAAACTGAAGACGGCCACACCGCCTACCGCGGGGCCTGTTGTGACTCGCACGTAACCCGGCGACATCTCTCCCAGCCCCCGCAGGCCCAGCTCGATCGAGGCCCCTTGTGAAAGTTCCAGCTGCATCGAGTCCGCCACTACAGGATCGCCCTGAGAGGGTTCGATCCGAACCGTCATGGGGTTGCCGGAAGACGCGAAGATCTCGGCCAGCAGTGGGGTAGCCGCACCGGTGTTCACAAAGATCAGGTCGGTATTAAAGGTGCTCAGTCCGGTGGTGCCGATGCCAATCTGGGGATAGTAAAAGACCACGATTTTTTCGGGAATGACGGCTTCCTTCGTACTGATGGCATCTCCGCTCTCCTTTTCATCATTGTTCCCGGCATTAGCCGCCACCCGGAGCGTGACCGGCCCGCCGTCGGCGGGGGGAGCTGTCCACCGAAAATCGACCTGTCCGGAAGGCAAGGGCTCTTCGTGAGTGAGAAAACTGACACCGCCCGCCGGGACGATGATCAGACCGGCGGTAATCGGCTCCAGACTGCCGGCTTGCGTCTCGTCCTCGAAAAAAGCGGTCAATTGCAAGCCGAAAACCCGATCCGTTCCCGGCAGTACAAACTGTCTTCCTTCGATCAGAATTCCCAGCTCGTAGCTCTCTCCGGGAACATACTCCAGAGGAACATTCTGCAGGGTAACGCTGCCCCGAAGCGGATCGTTCAGCGTGCTTCCCATAGCGGTGCTGTGACAGAACTGGTTGGCGCAGATGGCGGGATCCTCAAGGATGGTTCCACCATCTGGTTCAAAGGGGATCTCGTTGCCTGCCTTCTTGGCCGGCAGGAACACTACCAGGGCCGCGAAGGCGGCAGACAAGACGAGCAGCAGTCCTTCCTTTTTCATCCTTTTCGGCTGGCCTCGGCCCTCCTCCGAATCTGTCGTCGCCCGGAATACTCTACCCCATTACGTCGCTCCGGCGGGTTCGTTTCTTTTTGGGGATGGTGGGGAGACGGGAGACGGGAACCGGGAGACGGGCAATGAGTTTTTTCAGCAGGAACCTGCTGAATCTTCCACTGAGAAGGGAAATGTAAATCCGGTGGGAAGACGGGCCTGAAGGGTATTGTAAGTGACACCTTCCAGGCCCTCACCACCACAACCTGCAAAGGAGGTTGAAAATGGCTTTGTCCATCCTACGCAAGATCCAATCCCGCAGACCAGATCCACTCCGAGAGCTTCAGGCTTTAGCCGAACGAGATGCACGAGAAAGGGGCCCTTCGATGCCTGTTCTTTTGCGCGGGCTAGTTGGGGATCGCGAGAGTGGCAAACATGCTGTGCAATGTTCCAGGCTGTACCGCCACTTCCTCTGTTTTTCAGAACGTAGGCAAGGATTCGGCACACTTGCCTACCTGGTGGTGGGCCGCTTTCGAATCCTCCCATGAAGACCCTGGTCAGCGTCTCTTCCCCGCAAATCAGCAAGTCAAGCTTTTCTGGCGAAGACAGAATGTCGTCTTTTTCTGTCTCAGTGAGACGATCGCCTGTATGCGACGAGCGTCTATCCCAGACCCGAAAGCGAAAGGCCGGCTCCAAGTCTCGATTTTCCTCTTGATCAGCGTTGAAGCTGTGCTCATTGGATGAGTGATGCTGTCACAGGGAGTTTCTCAAGCTCTAGCTGGTGCGCCGCTTTGAGATAATCTTTTTCCGATGAGTGACGTGACGGCTCGGGGAATTCGCGTGGGAGTGGAAAGCTTCCACATTCCGGAACGCAGCCGACCGGACCAGGACTACTATTTCTTTGCCTATCAGGTAACCATCTCCAATCTCGGCTCTGAGACGGCTCAGCTGCTGAGTCGAAGATGGATCATTACTAATGCGGAAGGGCGAGTGGAAACCGTTCAGGGCCCTGGAGTAGTGGGCAAGCAACCGGTTCTCAAGCCCGGTGATTCCTTCCAGTACACGAGCTTCTGCCCTCTGGACACACCGGTTGGGTCCATGCATGGAGGGTATCGGATGATCCCCGAAGACGAGGAGGAATTCGAAGTCCGGATCGACCCCTTTACCCTGGCCGTTCCGACTGCCGTGAATTAAGGAAGCGAATGGACTGCCGCGAAGACCCTGAGAACTGCTCTTCTGACAAAGCCCCGTCAATTCTGATCGAGGGTATGCCCGGGGCGGTACCGACCGGTGTGGCGGAACTGTGCAAAGCACGACTCGTGGAAGCGGTTCGGGAGCTGATGGATCTCTCGCGAGTCGATGAGGTCTCGCTTTCGGTTCGAAATGAAGGGGCTCCCAGGGTGCAGTCCGCTTCCTCCTCTTCCTCCCAGAAGCCTCGAAGCGAGGATGAGCTTTCGGTTGAAGAGCGAGCCGAACAGTGTGTGTCGCGACGGCCTTTCTATGACTTTGATTTCCTGGTGGTACCCGCGGAGTTACGTGAGAGCCTCCTTTCCGTCGATCTCGGGAAGTTGGAGAAGCTGGTTTTCGAGCGATGGAACCTGAAGGCCATCGAACCTTTCCCGCGGACAGCTCTCAATTTTCACGGCCCGCCCGGCACCGGAAAGACCCTGGCTGCTCATGCACTGGCCGACCACCTGGAGCGTCCGGTCTTGCTGGCCAGCTACGCACAGATTGAAAGCAAGTACGTGGGGGATGGCGCCAAGAATGTCGAGGCCGTCTTCTTCGCTGCCCAGAGAGACAAAGCGGTCCTGTTCATCGACGAGGTTGATTCTTTACTTTCCCGGCGTCTGACCAATGTCACTCAGGGAGCGGAACAGGCAATCAACTCGATGCGAAGCCAGTTGCTGGTCTGCCTGGAACAGTTCAAGGGGACCATCATCCTTGCCACGAATCTAGTGGAGAACTACGACAGGGGGTTCGAAACCAGGGTTCGAAATCTCTACTTCCCCATGCCCGACAAGACCGGGCGCAGGGAGATCTGGCGCCGGCACCTGCCGGAGCAGCTTCCCCTGGCCGGAGACGTCTCGCTGGATCGGCTGGCAGATATCGGGCATATCTGTGGGCGGGATATCAAGAACGCCGTAATTGATGCCGCCCTGCGGACGGCGAGGGCCGACCGATCGGCCATTTCCCACACGGATCTTGAGACTGCGATGGAGCGGGTGAAGTCTTCACGGATCGAGCCTGGCGCACTGTCGAAAACTCCCGTAAGCGAGGTGAACGATGTTGATTGTTCTTATGATGCTCTGTCAGGTTTCAACGTCAACCCTCGTTGATGAGATGACCGACTTGGACCGCCTTACCCTTCTTCCGACTTATACAATCAGGCAATTTTCATCCTATGATCGAAAGAGTCACGATCGAGAGAATGCGAAAAATTGGTTTGCGAACGAGGATACCGGGAATTATCTCCGTAGAGACGGGGATGAATTCGTTCTGGCGGAATCGGAGGGTCCCGGAGCGATCGTGCGGATTTGGTCGGCCAACCCTCACGGCAAACTTCGCATTTATTTAGACGGAGCCATTGCCTTGGAAGAAGATTTTGGTGCTTTGCTTCGAGGACACGTAAGAGAATTCCCGGCGCCGTTCGGAGCGCAACGTTCGCAAGGGTGCAATCTCTATTATCCGTTCCCTTATGCCAAGAGCATGAAGGTGACGTGTTCCGAAGGGGGGCAGTATTACCACGTGAACGTAAGGACGTATCCGAAAGACACCCCGATCGAAACCTTTACCCGAAAAACCATGCCTCCTCTCCCCTTCTTGCTTGTGAAGGCCGTGGGCGAAGAGACGGATTCCAAGCAGTTAAAGGGTCCGGGAGTCGTGCGTGCGATTGAGATTCCGTTGCCCGAGGATGAGGCTGCTCTACGGTCGGAAACGATTGAAATTGAAGTGGACGGAAAAATCATGGTTTGGTCCCCGCTCGGCGTTTTTTTTGGAACGGGTCCGGGACTGGTGGCTTATAACAGTATGGTCATGGGCATTTCCAACACAGGAACCGGATATTGTTATTTTCCCATGCCGTTTCAAGAATCATTTCAAATTAGGGTTCAGCATCCCGTCAGGATGTGGTGGACGAACGAAACGCGTCCGCTTCGGTTTCATGCGTGGTATCGTGGAAAACAAAAGGTTGAGACCTCTCCTCGATCGGATTGGCCGGTCTTGCATGCCAAGGGGCGGGGTCGATTGGTTGGATGCTTTCTGATGGTCGCGAATCCCGTAAAATCTTGGTGGGGGGAAGGCGACGAAAAAATCTTTGTTGACGGGGAAGACTTTCCGAGCACGTTCGGGACCGGGACGGAGGATTACTTCGGATATGCGTGGGCCAGCAAGGCCCCCTTTCAAGCGCCCTACCACAATCAAACGCGATGCGATGGTCCGGGGAATCGGGGCTATTCAGCGATGGCTCGATATCATGTGCTGGATGACATCCCTTTTAGTTCATCGCTTCAATTCGACTTGGAAATATGGCATATCCAACAGACGACGATGGGATTCAGCACGGTCGCCTATTGGTATTCCGATCCTGAAGGGTCGGATGATTTTGAGACGGTAAAAGAAGTCGACCGGAAAATTCCAGCATTGCCTGAATATGTCGTCTATCAAGTGGAAGGGGCAATTGAAGCCGAAACCCTCAAGGTAGTGGAAGGGTCGGATGGAGTGGCACGGGAACAGGATATTTTTTCCCTTTCCGTCCCTCGGTTTAGCGACGACGCTCATCTATGGTGGCGGAATGTGAAAACCGGGGATGTCTTGGAATTGGAATTCCCGTCTTCAGTTGTTGGCGACCATGATTTGATTTTAAATCTGACGCAGTCTTATGATTACGGCATCGTCAACATCAGCGTCAATGGGAAGGTTTTAGAGGAGAAACTCGACCTCTACTTCCCCGAGGTCAAACCGTTGGGAGAACGGTCTTATTCGAAGGTCCCCTTAAAGGCCCTGAATGAACTTCGGGTTGAAATTGTGGGAACCAATCCTAAGGCCCATCCCAAAAATCACATGTTTGGGATGGATTACCTTCGGATTCCTGAGGGGCAAAAACAAGATTGATCCTAAGTACGAATTGGAATCCGAGGTCGTTTTTTATTCCATGATTCGAACGCTTTTACTTCTGCCGATCTTATTACTGGCGCCTCAGGAGGCCATGGGAAAAATGCCGGCTCCGAAAGGCCCCGAAGGAGAAGTTTGAGCCTCGCCGCACGATAGTGCGACTCATTGCACGTAGCCCAGAGCCTTCAGTCGTTCGATCTCGCCGGGTGAGAGATCGAGGGGGGGAGCTTGGTGGCGCTGCCGCCGAGCGAATTCATCTAGCTACCTAGTTTTTGTACAAAATGCTCCTGGATTGTGAAGGAAACAGGGGGAGAGGGGGGTTCGACTGCCAACCCTGAAGTTGTTGAAAATAGGCGTTTTCAGGAGTGAGTCGCGCGGAGAGGCCGCTGCGTTTGCGAGCCACGAATCCGGGAGTTTTTAAAACGTCTCGGATGAAGCGCTTCAAACCGAGGTGGTTCAGCCTCAGTTCCCGTCGGAACCAGATCATTTCCAGATTGGCGATCAGGGTCAGAAGGGCCAGCGCTTGCATGCCATTAAACGACCGCTTGCGCTTGTGTTTAAGACCCAGGACCGTCTTTATCTGCTGGAGCTCCTTCTCGATCCTCTGACGCTGGTTGTAGAAGAGGACATGCCCCTTGGGCCGGACCCATTTCTCTAGGTTACTGGCCAGGTAGGAGTAACGATACCCGGGAAGCTTCGTGCGATGCGTCCGGATCAGCAGACAACGGTGGGGACTGGTCAGCTTGGGCGTGCGACCCCTCTCGTAAACGTCCTGGGTGGAATGAACTCGTCTCCAGGTGCTGTCCGGAATGGAGCGCGCCCAGGCGGCCGCTCGTTTGTCCGACAGCCCCTTGGCCACCACCCGATAGCCCCGGCGCATGAGCCAGGACAACTTGCCATCGGACCCATAGCCGGAATCCAATCGCCAGCAGATGGTGCGGCGGGTATTTCGTTGCCAACCATGGGCTTGCTCGAGGGTCTGAACGATCTCTTCCAGGGGAGCCGCCGAATGGACGTTACCAGCGTGCAGGAACAGATCCAGCGGCTCCCGGTAATGGTGGTTGTAGACCACACTCAGCTGCCGCACGGTGCGGCCTCTCTTGCCCGTCGTTCGTCCCTTCAGAGCGCCTTCACAGCGACGCGAGCAGGGAAGGTCGGTCATGTCCAGGTCCAGCACCGTGAAACGACCCCAGCGAATGCGCCTCAAAGCCCGACTGTGCTGGGACAACAAGTTGACGATGTTTTGGCGCAGCTGCTTGAGACTCCGTTCCTCGAAGGCGTCCAGGGTCTGGGACATCAGGCTCTGGTCCGCCAGGCTCGATCGACCCAGGGCCAATGTCAGTCCCCGGTCGTAGCGCATCCGAACGTCGATCTGCCCGAGGCTCTCGACACCCGTCATCAGGCAGGCCAGTAGATCCTCGAGCTTGGAGCGAGGTGTTCTTCGCACCGTCTTCAGATTCAGCGGAATGTGGTTGAGAACGCGCAGCAACTGGCATCTTTTCAACCAGTCCCAAAGTAGCGCCACACCAGCATATTCGGTGTTGTAGGCAGAGAAACATTCGGGAAAACTCGACATGGCAGATTCCTCCTTTTTGGCGATTTAGCTGTGCCAAAAAGTCTAGAATCGGAGCCTGTCTTTCCCTATAATCCTGTGATTATTAGCGATTTAAGGCGAGAATCGAGTCATTTACAAAGTGGACCCTTTTTGTACAAAAACTAGGTAGCTAGTGCGGTAAGGAGCGCCTTTCTTGCGTCAGCCGTGGTCCCCGTTTCCTGGTTCCACTGGTTCTCACGTTCTTTAGGGTCTCGGCCCATGTCGTACAGCTCGTACCGGTCGTTATCGAGATGCCGAATGAGCTTCCAACCCTCCAACTCGACCATCACCTTTCGCATGCTGGTTCCAAATGCATAACAACCGTAACTGAAGGCCGGCGGCCGACGCTCGCGATCGTTCACAGCGAGTAGATCCTCGCCTCGGAAAGGATTGCCGTCGAGCTGGGCCAGCTCGGCCAGAGTGTGGGCTACGCTGGCCACCTCGACGCTCCCCGAGAAGCGACGGCCCTTGAGTGTTTCGTCGATATCTCCCGAAATGATGAGGGGAACGTGAACGAGCTCGTCGTACACGTCCTTGCCGTGGCCGAAGCGGCCTCGTTCCATGAAGTACTCGCCGTGATCCGCCGTGAGCACGGTGACGGCGGACCGGTCGATATCCAGATTGTTGATGCCTTCGAGAAGGCTGCCGATCGCCGCGTCCGTGAAGGCGATCTCCTCATCGTAGATAGCCTTCACCATCTCGACCGTAAAGGGATCGGGAGTCGCGTCGTCGGCGAGCAAGGGCTGGGCGGCAACAAGCTCTTCATACGTCAAACGATCCAGGGCAAGCTCGGGTGGAGCATCGACGAAGCCGAACTGCGGGTGACGGACGTAGCTGTAGTGTGGGTCGAAATAATGCACCCACAAGAAGAAAGGCTCGCGTTCCAGTCGACGAAGGTAGCGGAGCGCCAACGCGGTGAGCTTTTCAGACGTCACCGCCCCTGGGCCCTGAGCGAGCGACTCGACGAAAGCGCGAAAACCCTGAGCGAGCCCGTAGCGTCGGCCCACGAAAGTCTGGGCGACGAAAGCCATCGTGTCGTAGCCCACGCCCTGCAGCGCTTCCGCGAGAGTCGTGAGCTCGTCCGGGAGAGGCGTTGTCGCGCCGACGGCGCCGTGCTCGGGCGGGTACAACGAGGTATGGAGACTGGCCACGCTGGCCAACGTCCACGGTGCTGGTGAAATCGCGCGCTCGAAGAGCAGTCCGGACTCTGCCAGTTGATCGATCGACCGCGACGAGGGGCGTGAATGTCCGTAACTACCGAGGTGATCGGCCCGCAGTGTATCGATGGTAATCAAAACGATGTTGGGCTGTGGTTTGGGTGCATCGGTGCTCTCGGCGTAACTCGCGGCAAGAACGACAGAAAAGACCAAAGAGACCAGATAGTCTAATCGCACTCAGACCTCCGCTAGAAAAGTGTTTTTCCTGAGATTACAGAATAAGGCTTGAACTGGTTGGAAAGCAAACTCGTGAGACGGACGCTCAATTCCCAGAGTCACCGCCACCAGATCCGTGTGCACCTCGTGAACCAGTTGATAGCGCCCCTCTGCCTCCTTGGACAGCATCTTGGCAACCGCGTGCTCGAGCAGTTCCGAAACCCCTTGTCTGTATTTCGATAACGGCTCCGGAACTTCATTCAGAATCGCACTCGCCGTCTCCATCGGACTGGGCTAAGCAACCATTTTCTTGTAATTTCCTTTAACCCTTCATCCACGTTGTCTTCCAACCAACTCACAAACTCCGGTGCGCTCTTTTCGAACTTCTTGACCACTTTACCCTTGAGCTCCTCGGCATCCTTTAGACGGGGCATTGAAGATGTCCCGCATCGTGTGGCGGGCTGCACTAGAAATGCTCCGGCGAATTATGGCGATGCTCACGGCACTGATCCGAGTCGTATCGAATCGGCGAAGATCCCGGGCCTGATCATTCTGTCTCCCGCCTCCCGTCTCCCGACCATTCCGTCTCCCACCTCGCGTCTACCCAGGACCCAGAAACCTGGCACCCTCCTGGAACGCGAAGCTTCCTACGCCTCGATCAGTCGCTTGATCCGGGAAAGCCCCTCCCTCAAGTTTTTCCGGGAGGTAGCGTAGGAGAGGCGAATGTACCCTTCCGTCCCGAAAGCGGATCCGGGGACGGTCGCTACCTTGGCTTCCTTGATCAGAAGCCTGGAGAAGTCAACCGAAGTCTCGCAACCCGTTAGTCGCATGGCCTCGGAGACATTTGGGTAGGCATAGAAGGCACCGTTCGGCTGGGCGCAGGAGAACCCCGGGATTTCTGCCACCATTTCCAGAACCAGCTGCCGCCTGTGACGATACTCCTCGGTCATCTCTGCGATCAGCGAGGGATCGATCGAGAGTGCCGCCAGGGCGGCCCTTTGGGAGACAGAGGCAGGATTCCCCGATTCGTGGCTCTGGTAGTCAGCCACCTTCGCGATCCGCTCCCTTGCTGTGATGCAGTATCCCACTCTCCAGCCCGTCATCGAGTAAGTCTTGGAGAATGATCCGATCAGGACAAAGAAGGGATCATCGGGGGCAGCCACAGCCGCGATTGAAAAGTGCTGGTGGCCGTCGTAAACAAAGTGATCATAGGTCTCGTCCGACAAAAGCAGGACCGAGTTCTGCTTACAGATCCGATAGATCTCCTCCATGGCTGCCCGGGGGATCACGGCTCCTGTCGGGTTGTTGGGGGTGTTGAGAATCAGACCTCTTGTTCGGGGCCCGATCGCTGCCTCCACTACTTCCGGCCGCAGCTCGAAGTTGTCCTCCTCGCGAGTTTCGATGATCCGGGGCTCGGCCTCGGTAACCTTGACGACCTCTGGGAAAGTGACCCAGTAGGGAGCCGGGATGAGAACTTCATCACCCGCCTCAAAACAGCTCATGCAAATGTTGTGAATCGTGTTTTTGGCTCCCGAGGAGAGAGCCACATGAGCAGCCTGGAAGCTGGATCCCCAGGCGTTGTTGAAGTGCTCCGCAACTCCTGTTCTGAGCTCGGCAATGCCGATTGTGGGAGTGTACTTTGTGAAGTTCTCCTGAATTGCGGCCATGGCAGCGGCTTTGATCGGCTCCGGGGTGGGGAAGTCGGGCTCGCCCGGACCCAGATCAATCACGTCAATTCCCTGTGCTTTCAGTTGCTGGGCTTGCTGCATTACGGCAATTGTCGGAGAGGTGGTAATTCCCCCCAGTCTATTCGCAAATTTCATCGGAATGTATGCCTCTCAGTTATGAATCGCAGGCATTATATCGAAGAATCGTGTGCAAGGTTAACGCTGATAACAGAACGGCAAGGCGTGGAACGTGGAACGCGGAACCTGGAACGTGGAACCTGGAACCTGGAACGTGGAACGAATTACCTGAGTCGCAGTCGCTGACCCGGGTAGATCACTTCGCGGTCGGCGAGATGGTTCAACTCGGCCAGGCGCTGTACGACCAGGCCGAATTGGCGGGCAATCTTATACAGCGAATCGCCCCGGCGAACCGTGTAATAACCGCTCGAGGCACGGCTCGAGCTGCCGCTGCCGCCTGGATAGGGCGTGATGGGAATGATCAGGCTCTGACCCAGACGGAGACGGTTCGGGTTTCGAATCCGGTTGGCGTGGACTATGGCGTCGATACTGGTGCGGTTCGCCCGCGCAATCTGCGACAGCGTGTCCCCCTTTTGAACTCTGTAGTGACGAACTCTGAGACGCTTCTCTGGAGGGATCCGGGCGATGCGCCGGACGGCCAGCTCAGCCTTCGCGACCGGGACTCGAAGCTCGTAAGGCTGGTCGACGTAGGGTGTGATCCCTCTTCTCAGTTCGGGGTTGAGTTCTTCCAGGATCTCTGTCTCCACCTCGATGGCTTCAGCAATAACCCTGAGATCGAACTGATGGGTTACCTTTACCTTTTCATACTGCTGCGGCTCATCGGCCTCCACCAGAAACCCGTACGTTCCGGGGTTCTTGTGAATCAGGATCGCGGCCAGTACGGCCGGCACATAATGGCGGGTATCGCGGGGCAGCATTCTTCGCTCGATCATGCTCCAGTAGTCCAGCTTCCCATACTTCCTCAGATTGCGCCGAACTCTACCAGGCCCTGCATTGTAGGCAGCCAGGGCCAGGTACCAGTCTCCGAATTCCCCGTACAGATCGCGCAGATGGCGTGCGGCGGCCACCGTGGACAACTCCACATTATTGCGCTCATCGATCCACCACCCCACCTCCAGGCCGTAGCTCCGAGCGGTTCCCGAAACGAACTGCCACACTCCAGCGGCATGAGCACGGGAGTAGGCAGTGGCCTTGAACAGGCTCTCCACGTGAGGCAGGTAGATGAGGTCGAGTGGTACTTCTTCCCGTTCGAATACTTCCCTGAAGTAATCCAGATAGCGCCCCGCCCGCTGCAAGCCTCGCTCAGTAATCTCGCGACCGGGCCCCAGGTAGTACTCCAGAGACTGCAGCACCCGCTTGTTGACTACCATGGGCATGTCGAACCGGGTCGCCTCGAGCTCCGTATGAACGAGATCTCCGAGCCCCGGATCCACTTCAATCGAAAAGATGTTGTGGCGGATGATTTCGTCTAACAGAGTGGCTGTCATTTCGGGGACAAAATCGTTGTTGGGCTGGACCAGTGCCGCCACTTCCAGTGTCTGCATCCGCTCCACAAGGTGGTAGTAGGCCTGAGCAAAGCGGGGAAATTGGGGAAAAGGAAAGCCAGCTTCGCGAAGATCCGTCAGTATCTCATCGAAATGCCGGCGGGCCTCTTCCTGTCTTCCTTCTTCAAAAAGCAGTGCCGCTCGGTCCATTCTTTCCTCGCTCTCCTCCAGGAGTATGTGAACAGGGTCCGGCGCAGGAGCAAGGGGGGTCGTGGTTACTTCAGGCACTTCATTCGGTGCGTCGGCTTCCAGGGACTGAGCTGGCTGCTTAGTTCTAACGGCTTCTTCAGAGGCCCGGCCTGGATGCTCCGCTTGCGGGGGAGCGGTGGATGGAACGGAATGGGTGGCGCAGCCGGAAAACGCAGCAAGGACAGGCAGCAGCAGGAAAATGCCGAGCCGACAACTCAAACCGTTCATCATTGTCGGTTAGAAGTTATACTTCGCACTAGCGACTTGCAAGAGACTTCTGAACAAGGCTGCGGGCACGCGGCAGTACATCCAGAGCCCGCTGGACCTGGCGGTCGATGTCTAGGGAAATCCGATAACCCTCTGGATCACCGAAGAACTCTAGATAGATTCTCTGCTGGATATGGTTGGCCAGGATATCAGCATCTTCCTCGAATTCCTGGTCTTCGAATTCCAGCTCCTGCTCACGCAGATAACGCCTGAACTCTTCCACAACCCCGGAGCCGATTCGGGTTTCCTCGAGAAGCAGCTCTTTGTCGAGAGAGGACAGAGTGGTGTAGTCATCCGGAACCTTCTCAAAGGGGATGCCTGTTTCAATCTCATGAGTCCAGAGCTTCCTGGCAAAACTGGAGAACAGGTCCTTACGAGCGATGTCGCGGAAAAGTTTGGAGGCATTCTCGGGGCTCACTGACTCGTCCGGTTGGATACCTCCCCCCTCTTCCTCCTCCAGGTGTCCTTCTTCGCCGACACGGGCTGTTTGCTGTCGCCTGTAGAAATAGTTGTAAAACCCGTCAGAGTAGTCTCGCTGGATGAGCCGGTTGTTGGGTGTGTAGTACTTTCCGGTTGTGAGGGCGAGACCCCGCTTACCCCCGTCCAGAGGATAGATGGTCTGAACCAGGGCCTTGCCAAAGCTGGTTTCTCCAACAATGAGCGCCCGCTGGTGATCCTGCAGAGCGCCTGCCACGATCTCGCTGGCACTGGCACTGTTCTGATCGATGAGAACGATCATCGGGTACTTCTCCCGACTGCCTCGGTGTGTTCTGAAAGACCGGTCTTCGCTCTTGTCGCGGCTGCGGGTGCTGACCACCAGCTGGCCCCTCTCCAGGAAGCGATCAGCGACCTCAATTGCCGCCGTCAATGCCCCCCCGGGATTGCTGCGCAGATCCAAGATCAACGCTTCCATATTGGCTTGCTGCAGGTCCTGGAGAGCCTTTTCGAGTTCAGAGCCAGTGGTCTCCGAGAACTTAGTGATGCGGATGTATCCGACTCCGGGTCGAACCTGAAAAGCGTACTTAATGGTGTAGATCGGAATCTCATCTCGCTCGATGGTGAAGTGGAGAGGTTCTGTCTCCCCGATACGCTCCACCGTGATGTCGACGGTGGTCCCTTTGGGGCCCTTCAGGCTGGGAATGACCTCTTCATTGACATCCCAGTCCTCAATCGGCTCACCGCGGACTTCGGAGATCACGTCCCCGGTCTTAATCCCGGCTTTGTAGGCCGGTGTTCCGGGAACAGGGGGTTCGACGACCAGCACGCGGCCGCTCCCGGGTGCTTCGGCCCGGATCGTGATTCCAAGCCCGTAGTATTTCCCACGTTGCTCTTCCTGAAGGCGGCTGTAGTCAGGCGTTGCAAAAAATGCACTATGAGGGTCTAGCGTCCTCAGCAGGCCCTGGATTGCGTTCTCGATCAGGGTCTCCGGAGACACCTCCCGGACGTGGGAGGACTCGATCAGCGCCAGCACCTCGCTGAACCTGAGAATCAGTTCTTCGGCAGCGCGCGCCGATGAGCCGGCCCTCACCCGGCCACCGACCAGTCCTCCCAGCAGCGAGGCGACGAGCACCAGAACAAACAGAATCAAGGGCAATCGATTTCGCATGCTTAGTACTCCCAGTACTTACTCGACCTGGCTGCCGGTTCGGGGCAGTATAACATTGTGGCCCCGTGACAGCGGTGAGCCTGGCAGCCAATGGGCGCAAATCCCTGGCGAGCGACCGCGCGCGACTTCCACCACGGACTGCAATCAACCTTTCAAAGTTAAAGATGCGGCCCGCGGAATATTGGCTCAATCCTGCACCGACCCTCCGTGCACATTTCGCCTCTTGCCTGCCTCCCGAGTCCCCTGGAGGCTTCACCCGACCGACAGGAGCTGAGTTCGGCAAGCCAAGCACGGGATCGCGAGACAAGAGCACGGCAGGGCGGAAGCGTGCCCTTGATGGTGGGTTGACACCTCATCGTTCTGCTCCTTCGCTGGCCCCTGGTTCTGTTGACTTGCTCTCGATCCCTGACTTAAACTGAACTTTGCGGAGTCTTCTTCATGAACCTTGGTTTCCCTGAGCTCATGGTCATTTTTACCGTTGCCCTGCTCGTTTTCGGGCCTCGGAAGCTGCCCGAGATCGGCCGATCTCTGGGCAGGAGTCTCAATGAGTTCAAGCGGGCCACCAACGACCTCAAACGCACCTGGGAAACCGAGGTGAGGTCCGAGGAGGAGGATCTCCGAAGAGCCATCGATCGGGAGCAGCAAGAGCTGGACGAGATCAATCAGGAGCAGCCAGAGCTGGACGAGATCAATCAGGAGCAGCCAGAGCTGGACGAGATCGATCAGGAGCAGCCAGAGCTGAACGAGATCGATCAGGACTGATTCGGCTCCCAGACTCGTCGAGAGTCTATCCCGCCTGACCATCCATGGAAAACGACTCCACGCACCCCCCGCACGAGCCGGAAACTGAAGAGAGAGATTCAGAAGTCAGCGACGCTCTGACCTCCATTTACGACAGTGGAGCACCGGTTGAAGCGAGTGACTCGGATGAACCGGAGGAGAAGGAGCTGGGCGGACGGATGACGTTCCTGGAGCACCTGGATGAGCTGCGCAAGCGGATTCTCTATTCCCTGATCGCCCTGGTCGTGACCAGCGCAGCGGGATGGATCTTTCGAGAGCAGATCTTCCAGATTCTGCGCGCACCCCTCGGGGATGCAGTCGCGAACCTGGTGTACACCAAGGTTACAGACACGTTCACCATCTGGCTCAAGATTGCTGTGGCTTTTGGAATCTGTCTGGCTTCCCCCTTCATTCTGCTCCAGGTGTGGCTCTTCATCTCGCCCGGCCTGTACCGCAAAGAAAAGAAGTATTCGATTCCGTTTCTGCTCTCTGGAACCGCGCTCTTCGTCACCGGCGCTCTCTTTGCCTACTACATCATTCTTCCGTTTTCGCTCCATTTCTTAATCAAGGAACTGGGTGCGAGTCTGCAGCCCATGCTGACCGCCGTCGATTACTTCAGCTTCGTAGTCATCATCGTGGTGGGCATGGGGGCGGTGTTCCAGCTTCCCGTGCTGGTCGCATTTCTGTCCCTGTTCGGATTGATCACACCCGGCTTCCTGTGGAAAAACTTCCGCTACGCGGTACTGCTCATCTTCATCGTGGCTGCCATCGTCTCCCCCACCCCCGACGCCCTCAACCTGACCTTCTGGGCAGGCCCTATGATCCTGCTCTACCTGGTCAGCATTGGAGTCTCCTGGGTTTTTCAGCGGCGGCGATTGCGGGCTGAGGCCCGAGCGAGGGGCTGACGGACGGCCTCGCTTCGCTTCTGGGTTCTAGGTTCTAGGTGCAGCAACCGGGTAGATGGTTTACAGATTAGACCGGGTACATGGTTTGTTGTGTAAAGGATCTAAGAGCTACCATCAGAAGGTGTGTAAATAGCATAGGCGGTGAGTATCCTTCCGGGTTGATTTAAAACCCAGGGCCGAAAGGCCCGCAACGGAAGGAGTACACACCGCATGAGCAAGCAGAACATTGAGGAAAGTGTCGAGTCAAGAGTTTGTTTCGAGGAGCTGGAAGATTGGGTGCGGGAGAAGATCCAAGGCTGGGTTCAAGAGCTGCTGGAGGAGGAAGTCACGGAGTTATTAGGGCGGCGTAAGAGTGAGCGGCGAAGGGCCGTGGACGCTCCGTCGGGCTATGGCAATGGATATGGGAAGCCGAGGCATCTGACGCTGAGCTCGGGGACGATCCAGGTTCGAAGGCCTCGAGTGCGGGATCTAGAGGAACACTTTGAAAGTCGGGTGTTGCCCCTGTTTGCCAAGCGGACGCGGCAGGTTCGAGAACTGATCCCTGAGCTGTACTTGCATGGTCTGGCGCTGGGGGATTTTGATCTGGCTCTGAGAGGGCTTTTAGGGGAAAAGGCGCACCTGTCGTCCTCCACGGTGGCCAGATTGAAAGAGCAGTGGCAGGCCGAATGGGAGGTCTGGCAGAGTCGACCCTTGAATGATCTGGAAGTGGTGTATTTATGGGTAGATGGAATCTACGTCAAGGCGGGTCTGGAGAAGGAAAAGGCAGTCCTGCTGGTGGTGCTGGCCGCCTTAAGTGACGGAAGCAAAGCCGTGGTGTCG
>CBDBGQ010000054.1:0-312807 GCA_965205345.1 Acidobacteriota bacterium
ATCCTGACAATCATTCGCCCCAGCAAGCTGGAAGAAGTTAAGGATGCCCTGGCGGACCTGCAGATCTCGGGCATGACAGTGTCGGATGTGCGCGGGCACGGCCGCCAGCGAGGCAAGAGCGCCATCTACCGCGGCCAGGAATACAAGATCAGCCTCCTGCCCAAGGTGATGATCCAGGTAGTGCTGCCCGACGAGATGGTGAAAGAGGCCATCCGGACGATCGTCGAGACGGCCCGTACCGGGGAGATTGGAGACGGTCGTGTCTTCGTCCTGCCCGTCGAAGAAGGCTACAACATCCGTACCGGCGAACTGGACGTGACCTGACAGGGGCAGGGAAGTTTTAGCCTCTTCAAGTCTTTTAGAAACAACAGCTTATCTGCTTTAGATACTCACTTGTTCAAGCTTGGCCGCTTCTGCACCACGATAAGAATCTTGGGCTCTTCCCTTGATCAGGTATACCGTATAACGGTATAATCTGGAGCGTGGCGATTCGGAGCTTCGCTTGCCGCCAGGTGGAGCGCTTCTTCGAAGAAGGGCGGCTTCCCCGACGCGCCGGGTGGACCAGCATAGCGAAGGTTGCACTCAGGAAGCTCGACATGCTGGACTACGCCCGGGCCCTAAGTGACCTCGCATCCCCGCCGGGAAACCGGCTCGAGGCCCTGAAGGGAGATCTCGGGGGCTACCACAGCATCCGGATCAATGACCAGTGGCGTGTCGTTTTCCGATGGACCGATGCTGGACCTGGAGATGTAGACATCCGCGATTACCACTGAGGAATGTGATGAGCGCATTGACCAGACGACGAGAGCCAACAACTCCTGGAGAGATCCTCCGCGAGGAGTTCCTGACCCCCCTGGGGCTGACCCAGAAGCAGCTCGCCGATCATCTTGGCTGTGATGTCAAGGTGGTCAATCGGATCGTCAACGGCAGAGCGGCGATTAGCACCGAGATGGCGCTCAAACTAGGTGCCTCATTCCGCACTTCACCCGACTTCTGGCTCAACGCCCAGAAAGCAGTGGATCTATACAAAGCATCCAAGAAGCAAGCGGGGTTGCCGCCACCGCTGGTGCGCGCAAGCTAGGGTCTTGAGATAGCCCAGCACTCAGCGATCTCTCCTTTGGTGAAAACCATGTTTGCATATACTTACCCCCTAAGCATAGAATGGTCGGGTGCGACTACCCGATGAAGTGAGGGAGCGCTTCCGTCGTTATGGCCGGCTCGGTGGCCAGGTTCGCGCTTCCCGCATGAAACCAGAGGCGAGAAGCGCTGTGGCACGACGTGCAGCCACTGCGCGCTGGATTCGAAGACGCTTCGGTAGCCCCGACTTCGCGTCGTTGGGTGTTCCCGGAGGTGATCTTGTCGACGCGGGACTGGCTGACCTCGCAAAAGGCAAGACGACCCGTGAAAGTCTGGCGGTCTCTCTTGCCGCGCCAAGATTACGGCGCGAGGGGGTGCCAATAACTGTCTTCGAATCGAACCCGGAGCACCGGCTCTATGACCTCCTGGCTCAGACAGAGGGAGATCTGGCGCACTCACGCTACGGGGCCTACCTGCGCAGACTGGTCTCCTTTGCCGATGCTTGCCGGCTGGCCCGCATCGATCGAGGCCGTCGTGCGACGTAGCCTCACAACCGAACGTCTGGATGATCTGATGCACGAGATCGCAGGGTCTTACCGAGCACGCAGGGCCGCCCGAGTCTTCATAGTCGGTGGGGGAACCGCCGTTCACTCCGGCTGGAGGAACTCGACGATCGACGCCGACCTTTATTCTGATGATGCGGGCGTCTTCGACGATATCCAAAGCATGAAGGAGCGTCTCCAATTGAATATCGAGTTCGCTCGGCCTGAAAATTTCGTGCCAGCCCTCAGAGGAAGCGAGGCTCGTCATCTTTTCATCAAGACCATCGGGAAGGTCAGCTTCCTCCATTACGACCCTTACGCACAAATGCTGTCCAAGGTCGTCCGCGGTTTCCGGCAGGATCTGCTGGACGCCCAGAATTTCCTTTCGAGCGGGATGGTGGATCCTGTTCACTTTCGCTCCCTGGTGTACTCAATTCCGGAAACGGAGTTCCAGAAATACCCGGCATTGAGCAGAGATGCCGTGCTCGAAGCGGTCGACGACTTCCTTGAGCAGCCTGAGTAGTCATTGATTGGCATTCGCACCTGGTACGAACGCCGGCGGCGGACATCGGGTCACCGTTCCGGGGGTGGCATCCCTCCGCCCGTTCTTCGCCCGGTGCAAAACTAAACTTGACCTTATGCTCAAGATTTTCGGGTTGAGCCGATTCGCTCTGCCAGCTTTATTAGTGATTCTCTCGGTTCTATCGCTGCAGGCTCAAAAGCCGATTGTCCGCACCGGAAGTCCCAAGGTCAAACACGTGAAAAGCTACGAAAACCTAACAAACACAAACACTTGTCTGGATTCTTCGCCAACCAAGAAGGGAAGTCCTTCTCGGAAGGCGGGTCAAGCAGAAACGGAAAACACACTCAGGTAGATCTCCCGTACCTCGACCGTCGTTTCCTGGTAGTGAGCAAAGAACGGCTCGCTACCTTCGAACTCGAGCAGCCTTCCCACCAGTTCCGCTTCCAGGCTGTTCGGTCTCAGACTTTCCGTCGTCCTGGACCGAATCAGACGGAGAGCACTTTCCACAGAAGACAGGAAAATCCAGGCCTCTTGCAGAGTCCGGCCCTTCCCAGCGGAAAGCAGCTCATTTTTCTCAATCTCCGCCAGTGCCTCCAGCGTGTTCGGAACAGACAAGCGCTTCTCGAACAGCAGAAAGGACGCAACCATCTGAATATCCAGCAGGCCCCCGTAGCCGGATTTCACGTGTCTCTTCTTTCCTGCGGCTTCGGCGGCCAGTTCTTTCTCCTTTCGCATTCTCAGACTGTGTATGACGGCCGGATCCATACGGTCATACCCTTTCAGGCAGGAAAAGCACCGATCCTTCAGGTCGGATCTCCCGGTTGCCACGATTTCGCGCAGACGGATGTAAGCGATTGCCTCCCAGGGCTCGGCCCTCTCCGTCCAGTAATCCTCAAAAGCGGAAAGAGGAGTGGCAGGGCTGGAGCGGCGGCCTTCCGGTCGCAGGCGAAGATCGACGGACTGGCCACCCCCCTCCTCGGAGTACTCGCTGAGGCGCTTCTGGAGGTCCTCAATCCAGTGGTTGAACACCTGTGGTTCCAGCCCGGTGTTTCGGTCGTCGTAAACACAGATCAGATCGAGATCCGAAAAAAAGGTCAGCTCGCTTCCCCCCAGAGTGCCCAGGCCGAAGAGGCTGAAGGACTCATTCTTCAACTCGGGGTGATCCTCGAGAGTCGCTTGAAAGCAGAACCGAACCAGTTCGTCGGCCAGGCAGGTCAGCTCCCGACGGGCTCGAGACTCCGGGCAAGCGGGGCCGAAAAAGCGTCGAATTCCAATCTTGAAGCGTTCTTTCCAGATTCGTCGCCTCACAACCTCTAGATCGAGCCCCGGGCATCCCACCCAGTCGGGTGTGTCAAAAGCCAGCTCGTCCGCTTCGGCCAGGCTGTCGAGCAACTCCGGGAAGCGTAGAAGAGTTTCGAACAGGAAACCGCCCTGCAGGCAGATCTCGAGCACCGATGCCCGGAGAACAGGGCTCTCCAGAAGGCTCCGCAAGAGATTTTCAGTGGACCCGAAGGCGGAGAGCAGGCGTGAAAAGCGCCCAAAGAAGTCGCCCGGCTGACGACCCACCTCACAAACCCCCAGTAGATCGGGAAGCAGGTTGGCCACCAGGTTTCGAACCCGTGACGGAGACTGGGGATAGGCAGGCAATGAGAGAAGCTTCTTGAGCCCCTCCTGGACTGCCGGCGCATCCTTGATCCCTTCGCGTTGCAGGAGTTCGATCGTCTCTGAAGCCGGCCTCCCGGGGTTCAGGGCGATGGAAGGAAGTGCCGGCTGGGAGGCGCTGGAAAACAAACTGGTGAAGATCCGATGCACCACTTCCGTCGTTTCCTTCATTCGTCGTTCAAAACGGGGAACCGCGTCACTGTACGAGTCACCCAGACTGGTCCGAGCCAGGCGAGTGAGCTCTTTCCCCTGCGGTGGGACAATCTGACTGGGCTGGTTGTGAACGAGCTGCAGGCGGTGTTCCACCTGGCGAAGCCAGCGATAGGCGTCACTGAGATGACGGTAATCGGCCGACAGGATATAGCCTCCATCAACCAGCCGGTCCAGCAGCTCCAGAGTCGAGGTCGTCCGCAGTGACTTGTCCTGTCCGGCATAGAGAAGCTGAAAGCTCTGTATGAAGTACTCAATCTCCCGAATACCCCCCTGGCCCAGCTTGACATTCTGACCGGACTGCGGGCTGCTGCGCTGTTCCCGGTCCATGGACTGTTTCAACCAGGAAATCTCTTCCACAGCCGCATTGTCCAGGTACTTCCGATACACAAAACCCTTGATGGATGAGAGAAACTTTGCCGCCAGTTCACTGCTGCCGGCACAGCGCCGGCATTTGAGCAGGGCCAGCCGATCGAAGGTGTCACCCCAGCTCGAGTAGTAGTGCTCCAGGGCGTGGAGGGGATAGAGGATTTCTCCGGTCCGCCCCATGGGGCGTAGTCTCAGGTCGACCCGGTAAAGATGACCTTCCTGAGTTACCTCAGCAACAGCCCGTGTGAACCTGCGGGCAAAACGGATCGCGTCTTCATGGTCACATTGGTCAGAGCAAAGATAGAGGAGATCAACATCCGAGCTGTAGTTCAACTCCCGGCCGCCCAGCTTTCCCAGAGCCAGGACCGTAAAGTCGAGTCGGGGATCGAACTCATCCTCCAGAAAACTGAGTGTGGTCTGCAGCAGCACGTCGGCCAAATCGGAAATCTGGACGACGACGTCCTCGAAATCAACGAATCCGAGCAGATCCTGGGCGGCGATGCGCAAAATCTCCCGTCGCCGCAGACGTCTCAGGGCGTTGATCCCGGAGCCGGGGTGACGAGCGCCCATCAACGCCTGCACCTCCTCCTGAAGGGCCCCGCGGCCAGGCGGCTGTTCCAGGCGCCCGGGCTCGAGCAGCCAGTAAAAATAATCCGGGTTGCGGATCAGCGACTGAGACAGATAGGGAGAGGTTCCCGCAACCTGGACCAGAACGCTCAGGGCGGGAGGAACCTCTAGAAGAAACCGCAGCAGGGAAGGGAGACTCCCGACCGCCTGGCAGAAACTCTGCAGATGTACCAGGGCCAGGTCGGGATCCGGAGAGGTTTTCAGCTCTTCAAAGAGACGCGGGGCAAGGCTGCTCAGTAGTTCGCGCAGATGGGCCGCCCCTCCCAGTTGGCTGAGAATCCGATCAGCTCTCAGTGGATCCGAAAAGCCCAGCTCCTGCAGGAAGGGGATGGCCTGTTCCCGGCTCATACCGGGATCCGTAAAGTATTCCTCTCGACCCACGGCGGCATTCTACCAACCGCCTGATTACCCTGTCGCCGCTGCCGCCCTGATGCCCTCTGAGTCGCGCTAGTGTGCTGTCCGGGAAGTCCGCGGGGTTAATCCGGGATGGATTTTCGTCGACAGTGAGGCGCGCGACGCAGGAATGCCGGGAGTCTTTCGAGGTAGCGCAACAAAGCTGTCGGCGAAAAGACGCCCGAAGTAGCGGCGTGAACTTTCCGGACAGTACACTAGATGTCGAAGTACAGAGCAAATTCGTGAGGATGCGGGCGCAATCTCACGGCATCCACCTCATGCTCTCGCTTGTACGCAATCCACATCTCGATCACGTCCTTCGTGAACACATCCCCTTTGAGCAGGAATTCGTGATCACCTTCCAGGGCATCCAGAACCTCCGCCAGAGTTCCAGGAAGCAACTGAACTTCGGTCGCCTCTTCGGGTGGAAGGTCGTAGAGATCCTTGTCGATGGGATCGGGCGGCAGGATTTTGTTCTGTATTCCGTCCAGGCCGGCCATCAGCATGGCCGCAAAGGCCAGGTAACCGTTGGCGGTCGGATCCGGGGATCGAAACTCAATGCGCTTGGCTTTCTCGCTGCGCGAGTAGGCGGGTATCCGCACACAGGCACTCCTGTTGCGCTGCGAGTAGACCAGATTGATGGGAGCCTCGTACCCGGGCACGAGCCTTCGAAACGAGTTCGTCGAACAGGCGCAGAAAGCCAGCAGAGCTGGAGCGTGTTTGAGAATTCCCCCGATGTAGTGAACCGCGGCTTCACTCAGATCGGCATAGGTTCCCGCCTGATAGAAGATGTTTCGGCCTTCTTTCCAGAGGCTCTGATGGCAGTGCATACCCGATCCGTTGTCCATGAATATGGGTTTCGGCATGAAGGTGACCGTTTTTCCGTAGCGCCTTCCAACGTTCTTAACAATGTACTTGAACTTCAGGAACTTATCCGCCATTGTCAAAAGGGAATCAAACCTCAGATCAATCTCACACTGACCTCCGCTTGCCACTTCGTGGTGGTGCACTTCCACATCGATCCCGGCCTCAATCAGGGTCAGCATCATCTCGGTCCGGATGTCATGCAGAGAGTCCATGGGCGGAACCGGAAAATATCCTTCTTTGTAGCGCGGTTTGTAGCCCAGGTTGGGGTTCTCCTCGCGGCCGGAATTCCAGTGACCCTCCACTGAGTCAATATAGTAATAACCATGGTTGTAGGTCTGGTCGAAGCGGACGTCGTCAAAAACAAAGAATTCCGGCTCCGGACCCACATAGGCGGTGTCGCCGATCCCCGTCGACTTGAGGTACTTTTCCGCCTTGCGGGCCACGTATCGAGGGTCCCGTGAGTACGGTTCTCCCGTTACAGGGTCTCCCACATCACAGATCAGCACCAGCGTTGGAACCTTCGTAAACGGGTCCTCAAAGGCCGTCGTCGGGTCGGGGAAGAGCATCATGTCGCTTTCCTGGATCTGCTGGAATCCCCGAATGCTGGATCCGTCAAATCCAAAGCCCTCGGCAAAAGCCTCCTCCGTGACATCCCCGGCCACAACCGTGAAGTGCTGCCACAGTCCGGGAAGATCACAAAAGCGAAGATCCACTACCTGAATTTCCCGTTCTCGAATCAAGTTCACTACTTCTCTTGCATCCATTCGCGTTTTACCCTCGCAACTCTTTTTTCACTCTCGGAACGTACTCATGAGTTAGTTCTATGTTTGCCCGCAGCGGTGCTGACAGATTGGCTCTTTACACTCTTCTCGTAATTACGGGAGGGCCTCCCGGGTGCTCCTCTCGAGCCCTTCAAGCGCCGCCGCGAACTGTAGCACGTTTTTCCGGCAGCCAGCCAGTCCCTCCTTGCCGATTTTCCCTTTTTTCCGGTCTCTCCGACGATTCGTCACTGGCGATTGTCAACTCTCGTGATACATTGTAGATGCAGTCTGGTGGGGATGCAGTCTGGATGGTAGCAGCCTTGCGGGGAACCCACGACACCTCTCCAGAACTCGCTACAGCTAGCAGCCCGTGGTGGAAGTCCCACGGGTCGCGTTGCCGGCGCCGCATCGACTCCAGCCGCTGAGAATGAAATCCTTGAGTACTTCCGGGCTGCTAGTTTCTATGTCCAAGTACACTCATCATCTCTTTGTTTGCGGGAACCAGCGGCCCCAGGGCCATCCGCGGGGTTGCTGCGATCCTCAGGGCGCCGAGCTTCTCCGGGCGACCTTCAAGAAAGCCCTGAGGACTCGAGGTCTTCGTTCCTCGATGCGTGCCAATCGCAGTGGTTGCCTGGACCAGTGCGAACACGGCCCCTGTGTGGTCGTCTATCCTGCCGGCATCTGGTATGGAGGAGTCCAACCGACCGATGTCGACGAAATCGTTGAACGACACCTCCTGGGCGGCGACATCGTGCAGCGACTTGTGATCGCACCAGACTGCGTCAACAATCCGAACTGTCCCCACCGCCGCGAGCGCGCGGCAGATTTGCAGGCCTGGCTGCGCCAGCACAAGTAGTGGATTCAAGAGTTTCACGGGCAGCAGGGAAGCAGTGAATCTTTGCCCGCGCCTCCCCCCAGTCGTTTGTATTACGTCGTATAAGAAATATTATGTTAACTAATATGGATTCGAAGAGGGGGGCTTCATTCCTCCGTGGAGCACTGAAAGAAGCCTGTTAGTAGCTATTTAGGGATGGTGCGGTGAGGTAAGATGTGAAAAACGGAGGGAACCTGGCTAAAAGTTCCTACATTTCGTACTTGCCGAGATCTTCCGGATTCAAGTTTTCCAGCCATTCCCGAACATCCTTTGGATCGAGCTCCTTTTGATCCAGAGCCAGGCTGCGGCTGTTCGCGATGACCTGTTCTGTGACGAAGATGGGTGCGTCTGTACGGAGAGCCAGAGCAATGGCATCGCTGGGACGGCTGTCGACGGTGGTGGGCTGGCCATCCAGATCCAGGTGAATCATGGCGTAGAAGGTGTTGTCCTTGAGTTCCGTGACAACGATCTTTTTGATCTCCGCCCCGATATGAAGGAGAACGTTCTTGAGAAGATCGTGGGTCATAGGCCGGGGGGTGTCGATTCTCTCTATCTGCAGGGCGATAGCGTTGGCCTCAAAGATGCCAACCCAGATGGGGAGCAAGGTTGTCTCTTCCAGGTCCTGAAGAATGACGATGGGCGAATTGGTGACTGGATCCATCATCAGACCCTTGATCTTGAATTCTTTTTCCATGCTCCCTTTCCTTCAGCTCAGAGGGCTACCGGTGCAAGCTGCTCGCCTTTGACGCTATTGGGCCCGGCGGCCAGGACCCTGACTGGGACCAGGCTCCCCGGTGGTTCGGTACCGGCAAAGTTAACAATGCGGTTGCTGGTGGTACGCCCGAAGATGTGGATACGGTCCCGGGCCGTCCCTTCGACCAGCACTTTGAAATTTCTGCCCAGGTAGCGTTCCTGATTGAGCCGCAGTTGAATGCCTTTCTGAAGCCGCTGCAGCAGCATGAGCCGCCTGGTCTTCTCGCTCTCGGGTACGTCGTCTTCCCATTTGTGGGCCTCGGTGTGAGGTCGCGGGGAGTACTTGAATGAGAACATGGATTCAAACTCGACGGCTTCAACCAGGCTCAAGGTCAATTGAAAGTCTTCTTCGCTTTCCCCTGGGAATCCGACAATGACGTCCGTTGAAAAGGCTATCGGACGCCCACAACTGTTGAATTTCTCGACCAGCTCCAGGAATCGGTCTCTATTGTACTGGCGTCGCATCCTGCTCAACACCCGATCCGAACCCGACTGAACGGGCAAATGGACCTGGTTGCAGATGACACTGGACTGCCCCATCACAGCGATCGTTTCATCGTCAAATTCCTTTGGATGAGGCGAGGTAAAGCGCACTCGCTCAAGTCCCCGAATCGAGGAGACATCGTCCAGCAATCGGGCAAATCGGTATCTTGGGCGTTCCGGGTTCCGATAAGCATTGACCGTCTGCCCGAGCAACAGGATCTCGCGAAAGCCGCTGTCAACAGCACGCTCAGCCTCCTCCAGAATTCGCCGGGCGGGTCGATTTCGTTCCTTGCCCCGGGTGAAGGGTACGATGCAGAAGCTGCAGTGTTTATTGCAGCCCTCCATAATCGTGATATTGGCTCGAAAAGAATTGGCGCGGGCCCGGGCTTCCATCTCCACGGGAACCGGATCCTCCAGAAAGCGTGTCTCCACGATGCCTGCCCCCGTCTGCACGGAGGCCCGCTGCTCGATCTCGTCCAGGAGATCGGGTATGGCATGGTACATGTGGGTTCCCACGATCAGATCCACAAAGGGAGCTTTGCGGGCCATTTCGTCGCTCTCCTGCTGGGCCACGCACCCCACAACTCCGATCAGGACTCCGCTCTTCTGGCCTTTTCGGTGCTTGATTTCACCCAGCCTGCTGTAAACCTTTTGAGCCGCCTTTTCGCGAACGCTGCAAGTGTTGAAAATGACCAGATCGGCTTCTTCTGAAGACGAAACCGGCACCATCCCTCGATGGCACAGCAGTCCCTGGATCTTCTCCGAGTCGTGCTGGTTCATCTGGCAGCCGAAGGTCTCTATGTAGAAGCTTCCTGCTTTCATGAGCGTTCTAGTGCACTAGTACTAAATTCTAACTGATTGTGGGATCTGACGTCGTGCGGCTGTTCTCCAATAGTTCACTGGCCTGTGCCAGGGTTATTTCGCTGACCTGATCACCGGCCAGCATGCGGGCCAGTTCCTTTTTTCTTTCCGCCCGGTCCAGCTTCAACAGCTGCAGTTCGGTCCGGTCTCCGGACTGTACCTTTGCCACCTGAAAATGCTGATCGGCTCTGGCTGCAATCTGAGGGAGATGCGTGACACAGAGGACCTGGTGATGGTCAGCCACGGCCTTGAGTTTGAGGCCGACGGCGGACGCCGTTCCTCCTCCGATGCCCGCGTCGATCTCGTCAAAAATGAGGGTCTTGGAGTGCTGATCCACATTGGCGATCGACTTGAGGGCCAGGACAATCCTGGAAAGCTCGCCTCCCGAGGCAATTCTGGAGATGGGCCGGGGCGGCTCGCCCGGGTTGGCGCTGAGCCGAAACTGAACCGAGTCCACTCCCCTGGAACTCGGTGCTGAAGGAGCCACGGTCACCTGAAACTGACAAGACTGCATGGCCAGTTCCACCAGTTCCGCTTCCACCCTGGTTGCCAACCGCAGACCTGCAGCCCGCCGCCGCTCCGACAAATCGAAAACTCTCCTCTCGAAGGCCTGATTGAGAGTGTTCCTTTGTTTTTCCAGATCCTTTTTCCTGGAGTCGTAGTCGAGAAGAGCCTCGAGCCGCTCCTCAAGTTCCTGTTGGTGTTCGATCAGTTCGCCAAAGGAGCGCTGGTAGCGACGACGGGCCCGCTGAAGACGCGAGAACCTGGCTTCCATCTGCTCCAGGATTTCCTGATCAAAGTGGATGCTCTGGCCATAATCTCTGAGCAGGGAGGCGGTGTCTGTGATCTGGAGGCGTGCGTCCGCGAGTTGCTCGGCCAGGACTGCCTGGGCAGGATCCAGTTCCACCAGTTCCAGGACCTTTTTCTCAGCCTGACTCAGCAGAGAGAGGGCAGAGGGTTCGGATTCGTGCAGGGTCTGGTATGCAGAAACAGAGCTCCGGGCTCGGCCTTCTGCTGTGGACAACAGGTGCAGTTCCTCCTCCAGCTCTCGATCCAGACCCGGTCGCAGCTCCAGTTTTTCCAGTTCCTGGAGCTGATAGCGCAGGTGATCCATCTCCTGTTCTCTTTCCCTTTCACTGGACTCGAGTTCCTCGAGTCGCTCGTGAATCTCCAGACTCTGTCGATAGCAGTCATCCACTTCGGACCTGAGATTCTGATTGCCGGCGAAAACATCCAGAAAGTCGAGTTGGGCGCGCGCATGCAACAGATCCTGCTGATCATGCTGGCCGTGGATGTCTGCCAGCGTCCTCCCCAGACGGGCCAGGAAATGCTGGGTGGACATGGTTCCGTTGATAAAGATCTTGCTGCCGGAAGAAGAGATCAGACGTCGGATCACGAGCTGGCCGCCTTCCGCAGGGATCTCATGGCCCCTCAGCAGCTCCAGCGCAGGGTGACCCGGCTCAAGTTGAAAAAGTCCTTCCAGGATCGCAGCCTCCGATCCAGACCGGATCAGCTCCAGAGAAGCGCGGGCCCCGGTGAGCTGGGCCACTGCGTCAATCAGAATTGACTTTCCGGACCCGGTCTCTCCGGTCAGCAGGTTCAAGCCCGGACCGAGGTCAACTTCCATGCGATCGATCAGGGCAAAGTCCCGGACGGTTAGATACTGGAGCATTTCGACTTTCTTCGTCAGACTTTCTTCGTTTGATCCGCATCTTACGAGGGGCGGATGCGATGGCTGGCGGCCGTGCTGGCAGACCCGGGCGTTATGGTATCGCAGTAGAATCCTCGGGTACAATGAACCCCGATTGAGCTGGTTGAGCATGCTCCGCGCCGGTCAAAACCATGGTGATCCTGCAGGCCTTCGGAAACTTCTGGTCCCTCATAGCCAGCAGTGGCTTTGTGGTTCAGATCGTCCTACTGATCCTGCTCGGTTTTTCTGTCCTTTCCTGGGCCATCACCTATCGGAAATACAGCCTGTTCCGTGAGGCCAGACGCCAGTCACAGGCTTTCCATTCTTATTTTCGGTCTAACTCGAGTCTCTCGGCCATCCACGCCGAATGCGAGCAGTTCCCGAAGTCTCCGCTGGCCGGTATCTTCAAGGCGGCCTACTATGAGCTGCAGCAGGAAATAGAGGCCGGCCGGGAGCCTTCTCCTGTGGTTCGGAACTGGAGCGGCATGCAGCGGTCGATGCGTCGGGCCGCCCAGATCGAGATGACAGCGCTGGAATCATCGCTGAACTGGCTGGCGACGACGGCTGCGGTGACCCCTTTTATCGGCCTGTTCGGAACCGTCGTCGGGATCATTAATGCCTTTCAAGGTCTGGGGGAAGGCTCGACGACCACCATTCAGGCAGTCGCTCCCGGCATCAGCGAAGCCCTGGTTGCAACGGCTGCCGGGCTCTTCGCTGCCATCCCTGCCGTGATTGCCTATAACCATTTTTTGGGAGATCTGAAAGTTTTCGGCACTGAAATGGATGATTTCTCGATCGAGCTTCTGAACCTACTGGAAAGAAGTTTCGGCGGCTGATGCAAGGAGACGACTAATGGCCTTTGGAGCCGATCCCGGTACCGGAACTTCCCTTTCTGAGATCAACGTCACGCCTCTGGTGGATGTCATGCTCGTCCTCCTCATCATTTTCATGGTAGCGGCCCCCATCCTGCAGACTGGAATTGAGGTGAACCTGCCCAAGACACGCAGCGTGAAGACCGTCGACCCGGAGAATCGGGCAGTCGTCACCATCGGCCGCGAAGAGGTTCTCTATTACCGGTCGGAGCCGATCCAATTTCATCTACTGGGAGAGCGCCTCCGGGAAGATGTCAGCGAGCAGCAAGAGCTGATCTATGTCCAGGCCGACGAAGATGTACGGGTGAAGACTCTATTTCAGGTTCTGGATGAGATTCGGGTGACCGGATTTGAGAATGTCTCTCTGGTCACGAGACCTCTAGAACCAACTTCGGCAGGACGGCCTTAGTACTCACTTCCATGAAAGCAACGACTTTACGACCACACGTCCAGGAGGAGCGGAGCAGCCGACCACTGTTTTTTTCCGCATCGGCTCATGTGCTTCTACTGGCGGCAGCCACACTGGGCTCAACCTTGTGCCAGCCAAGGCTCGAGCTGGAAGCCGGGGACAGCGGAATACCCGGCACCGGGTCCGTTTTTCCGGTGATTCTCAGCGGCGAACTGACGGGCGGAACGGGTAATGTTGCGCCCCCCTTGACTCCGGCACCCGAAGCTGTCGAGCGCAAGGAAGCTCCCAGCCCGGCTCCCGAGAAGGCCGTTGAACTCCCGAAATTCGACGATCCCAACAAAGATGCCAGAAAGGAATCGGAGGAAGCTCCTGCCCCTCCCCGACCCGAGTACAGCCCAGATCCGGCCCCGGGAACGATTCCCGGTGAGCCCCGTCCCGGAGTCGGGGAACAGGCGGGAGGAGCACCCGCTCTAGCAACCGGACTACGGATCGGATCGGGACCAGGTGGTCCGGGTGTAGCGAGCTGGTATGTTCGCCAGCTCGAGCAGCGCATTGCTCGCAGCTGGCTCCAGGCACCTCTGGGAGGGATCACAAGGCGGGTTCTGACCCGGATCAGTTTCACCATCGCGAGAAGCGGTCAGATCGAGAACATTCAGATGCTCGAGTCGAGCGGAGACTCGGGCGTCGACCGGGCTGCCGAGAGGGCCATCCGGGCCAGCAGTCCCCTGCCGCCGCTGCCTGTCGAACTACGGGGCCGGCGCGTCGAGTTTGTCGCTTACTTCGAGTATCCTCCACGCTGAGGAAAGGTGACAGGATGAAAACCAGGACGATGATCCTTCAACTGACCCTCTGCAGCCTGGCGGCGGGTCCCGCCTTGGGCCAGGACGAGCGGGTGATCCTGGTCCTCAATGAGCCGGTGATAACCAAGCTGGCCGTTTCGAATTACTATCCGCGCTCCCTTCCCAACTCCGAAACCGAGACGGCGCTCACCACCTTGAACCAGGTTCTTCTGGACGATCTCAAGTTTTCCAGCTTCTTTGAGATTCCGTCTCGCTCCTTTTATCCCCCGGGAGATGCCAAGCTGCCTCAGGAAATCGATTTTGATGCCTGGGATGCTTCCCCGCTCGAACCGGATTATCTGGCCTTCGGGAATCTCCAGGTCTACAACAGTGGTGTCGTAGTGGAGGCATTTTTGTACGACGCCAAAACCCGGGAACAGCTGCTGGGTCGCCGCTACACAGTCAGCGACGGAAGCATGATCCGGCAGGTCGCCCACCAGGTTGCGGACCAAATCGTTTACCAGTTGTCCTCCGGAGCGAGCCGCGGCGTGGCCCAGACGCAGATTGCCTTTTCCTCCCTGAAAGGAAACAGCAAAGAGATCTATGTGATGGGCTATGACGGGGCGAATGTCCGCACCATCACTGCCAACGGTGGAATCAACAAGTTTCCGGAATGGGCCATCGACAACAGCAAGCTCGTCTTTATCGCGAAACTTCCCCGAAGAAGCGCCTGGGAACTCTGGATTCAGGATCTCACAGGAGGCCGCACGGTGATTCCCACACCGACATCCTTTGTTTCCTCACCCGCCTTCTCTCCAGATGGAGAACAGGTCGTATTTTCGGCCCGTTCTCGTGACCGAGTGGACTCTGATATCTTTGTGTCGGAGCTCGACGGCAGAGGACGCCGGCGGCTCACCAGCCATTCGTCGATCGATACATCGCCATCCTGGAGTCCCACCGCTCAGCAGATCGCCTTCGTCTCTGACAGAAGTGGCACACCTCAAATCTGGATGATGGATATTGACGGCTCGAATACTCGCCGTCTGGTAGATCGCGGTGGTCACTGTGACAGCCCCTCCTGGTCACCGGATGGGAGTCATGTTCTGTATTCCTGGCAGGCTCCTCGACGTTTCAAGCACGACATTTTTGTCATAGAGGTGGTCACCGGTAACATCCTTCAGCTGACTTCCGGCCGGGGCAGCAACGAAAACCCGCACTGGGCACCAGACGGTCAACACATCGCCTTCCAGAGTGACCGAAGCGGGACCAAGCAAATCTTTGTCATGAACTTGAGCGGGAACAACTTAAAGCAGTTGACAACCTATGGTATAAACGAAAGTCCCGCATGGTCTTCGTACATGAGTGAGGTCCACTAGACGGACGACGTTGTTTCTTTTTCTGGAGTGTTTTCATGAAACGCAATTCTCTTAACCTGTTTGCCTGCCTTCTTTTTTTGGGACTGATTCTCATCCCGGCGTGCAAGGGGAAAAAGCCTGATGTTCGGCCGGAACTTCCTCCGCCGACCCGCACCGAGACCCCGGATCCTGATCTGCCACCCGCTCCCCCCCCCACGTTGTCCCTGACGGCTTCTCCCGGCACGATCGAACGGGGGGAGCAGACCTCGCTGAAGTGGAGCTCTGAAAACGGCACGTCTCTGATCATCGATAACGGAATCGGCAATGTGCGGCCTGCCGGAGAAATCGTCATCAGCCCGGGCCAATCGATTACCTACACGGCGACGGTCAGAGGTCGGGGTGGTGAGGCTAGAGCCAGTACCCGGATCACGGTTCTGGAACCTGACACGGACTTGATTGTGCCCCCGGATCGCCGACAATTGGGTGACCTGATCGAGCAGGGCACGATCAAGATGGTCCATTTCGCCTACGACAAAGCCCAGTTGACCGCTACCGGAAAGGCCACGCTCCAACAGAATGCCCTTTACTTCCGGCGGTACCCGGATGTGACCTTCGTGGTCGAGGGGCACTGTGACGAGCGGGGCTCGGAAGAATACAACCTGGCTCTGGGCGACCGCCGGGCAATCACTGTCAGGGATTATCTGATTCAGCTCGGGATCGAGCGCGGACGCATCGAGGCTGTCTCCTATGGTGAGGAACTGCCACTTGACACCCGCAAGAATGAAGCGGCTTTTGCAAGGAATCGGCGAGCCCAGTTCAGCCTTTCCAACTAGTGACTCGTTAAAGCATTGATTCTAAAGACTCTCGGCTCTCGAGGTGGTCCGCCGTGCGGGGAGGGGCTGGATTGAACCCCGTCTGACTCATCCGCTACAATCTCAGCCGGAGATGCGTATGAAAAAGAACCTTGCCGCTGTCGCTCTGATTCTCTTGTTGACTCCGAAGTCAGTTTTCTCGGGCACCAAAGAGGAAGTCCTTCGGCTCCAGAGTGACGTCCTGCAGCTCCAGAATCTGGTCAGGTCTCTGCACAAGAGCTTTGACGACAACCACGGCTCCAATCAAAGTCTGTTGGAACAACTCAATGACCAGGTTGCGACTACCAACAGGCTGCTTCAGGACATGGTCACTGCCATGCGCTCACAGCAGGGCGAAGCAGTCGCGGTGGCTTCGTCGCTGCGCGACGAGATGCAGAACATCACCATCAAGCTGGACGACACCAACAACCGGATCGCGTCGTTGCACCGCAAGCTGGAGGAGAGTCAGACTCGCAGCCAGACCCTCCGCTTGCCGACTTCAATCGCGGGCACCGATCCCAAACCGGATCAGATCTACCACCTGGTCTTCAACGACTATCTGGTTGGCAATTACGAACTGGCCATCGCCGGCTTCCGAGATTTTCTGAGACGTTACGCCGAGACTGAGAATGCTGACAACGCTGCCTACTATCTGGCCATCTGCCATCAGATGCAGGGTCGCTACGAGCAGGCCATTCAGGTCTTCGATGAAGTGATCAATATGTATCCCCAATCGGATATTGCACCCAGTGCCTATTACAAGAAGGCGACCACACAGATGGAGCTGCAAAAGAACGACGAGGCGATCGAGACTCTTTCCCGGCTCGTCAGCCTCTACCCGGATTCCCAGGAATCTGAGCTGGCCAAGCGCGAGCTGGAGACTCTGGGGGTGGGTTCTGGGTTCTAGGTTCTGGGTTGCTCGTACCGAGTTTTTCCTTACCAAGTGAAGTTTGGAACGGAGGGACAGAACGGTGAGGCGTGAGCCCACCGTTAACGGAGAGTTTATCCTGTGCTTTGTTAGGTTGTCTGCCGATTTCAGATCCAGAGCTCTGATTAGAGTCTTGCAGGCACGTTGCGGCGGCGACCGTTCTAGCCCGGATTATGCAAAAACCGTAGTCCGGTGTTGAAAAACGAGTCGAGAAGTGGCCCAACTCGGAAGCGGGCAGGTGTGACAGGCGGATTTGCGAAGAATATCGGTTGGGGAGGCGTTTGAGTGGTTGGGGGAGTGAATTTCAGACAGATCTGGGCCTGGATGAGTATCGGAAGCGGTTTTTTGGGGAACTGGGAGAAGCTAGCTGGAGTTGAGGCGACTCAAGACGAGGTGGAAGAGGGGTTGTTCGGGAAAGGCTGAGGAAAGATGGACCCAGATGCGTCGAGTGGTTTGTCGGATGCGGGCCCCGATCTTGAGGACACGACGACGTAAGGTTTCGATTTCGAGCTTGTGCCAGGGAGTCCCGTGCAGATAGTCGCGGAGGCGCACGAACATCTGGTAAGCCAGTGCATGCAGGAGGAGTCGAAACTGATTGGCCAGGAATCGATGACAGCTGAGTCGGTCCATGCTCAGATGATTCTTGAAGGCCTTGATGAAGTTCTCGGTCTGCCCTCGGTTTGTATAGTGGTCATAAAGTGATTGGGAGCAGAGATCGTCCCGGTTGGTGACCACAAAGCGACGATTGATCCCGCGCTGATCGACCTCCACTTTGACAATGACGCGACGGGATCGATCCCAGCTCTTGGCTCGATAAAGAAACTCGTCAAACTGACGCTGTTTTTCCTCCAGCTCAACGAACTGCAGCCGAGTCGAATCCAGCAGCGGCTCGACCACTCGCTGCAGGCGAGGGTTTCGACTTAACCCAATGACATATTGGAGTTGATTCTCTTCACCTTCACAGAACTCGTAGAGCCGAGGCGTGGCAAAGCCGCTGTCGGCCCGAATCTCAATCTCGACATCCGTCCCCACTCCTTGTCGGATGGCCTCCACGACTCGCTTCAGAATGGGCACGATGTGAGAGGCAGCCCCCTTGTTGCCAGGTCTCAACACGACACACACCAGGTCGCCCGTGTCGGCATCGAAGATCAGCAAAGGATGCAGAATGTGGTTTCGGTAATACCCATGGTAGAAGGAGAACTCCTGCTGACCGTGAGTGTGGTCGTCGGTACTGTCCAGATCCAGGATGATCTTGCTGGGACGTCTCTTCTTCAGGGAGCGCACATAACGGCCTAGCAGCCACTGGCTCAGACGCATCAGATCCTTCTTGGTGACGGAGTTCTCCAAACGGGAGAAAGTCGGCTGGGTGGCCAAATCGGGATCGCTCTCGGGCAACTGATCACAGACTGTCTTGAGCATCGGATCGGAGCGCAGCGTATCGGCGTCATTACAGTCTTCGTAGCCGGCCACGATCTGCAAGACTCGTTGTCGAATCAACTTCAACAGGTCATGACGAACGTAGCGTCGGTCCCGGCTTTCCGAAATACACGAACTGAAGCCCTCGCACAACCGATGTTGCCGATCCAGCGATCCAAACAACAACCATCCTGCGTCGGAAGTCAGACTCCCCCCATCAAAACGCGCCGTGATCTTTCGGTGGCTGTGAAATAGCAGGGTATTCTGGCAGACTGCTTTCAACATTGCCGTAGCTCCTGTTTAGGGTCGTTGTTTATGTAAACCCTTTTATATCAGAGAGCTACGGCCTTTTTTCTGGGCCCAAATCTCACTCGGATTCAGATCTCATGCATAATCCGGGCTAGCCCACCCAGAACCCAGAACCCAGAACCTAGAACCTAAAAAGGAATATCGTCGTCGGTGATCCCGACTTCCATATCGTTGCTGGATTCAGAGCTGCTTCCGGTTTCTGCGGCGACGGTTTGTCCCACCGGAGCACCCTCTCGTCTCCCCCCCAGCATTTTCATGTCACTGGCGACGATCTCTGTAGTGCGACGCTTGTTCCCGTCCTTGTCCTCCCAGTCACGCGTCTGCAGTCGCCCCTCGATAAATACGAGGCGTCCCTTGGTCAGGTATTGATTGCAGATCTCGGCCAGCTTGCTCCACACCACAATGTTGTGCCACTCAGTCCTGCTCTGGGTTTCCCCGTTGCTGCTCCAGCGTTCGTCGGTGGCCAGGGAAAAGTTCACGACGGCCGTCCCCGAGGGTGTGTATCGCATCTCGGGGTCGCGGCCGAGCCTCCCCACCAGGATCACTTTGTTTATCATCTTGTCTTTAACCTCCTGAGAAAACGTCTCTGACTATATATAACGCTCCACTCTGAAATAAATGCGAAGTGTTAGCAGCCCGTGGACTCCTATATCCCGGAAATCTTTTTCAGAAGCGGATCCTGCGTTCCCGGGAGTCATGTCCGACCAGTTCGATCGTTTTTTCCTTCTTGCGCTCTCTTCGATAGTAGACGATCCCCACTTTGTCACCAGGACGCTTGTCCTGGAGAGCCCGCAGAATATCCCAATCGTTCCTGACCTCCTGGCCATCGATCTCAACCAGGATGTCACCTCCCACGTGGATGGTGGAGTTTCCGTACCGGTATTGCCGCGGGCCGCCGCGCAGTCCGGCCAGGTCCGCCGTGCTTCCTTCCTCGACCCGTTCAACCAGAAAGCCCTCCGCAACCGGAGCATCGAGCGCCCTGGCCAGCCGAGCGGTCAGGGATCTTCCTCTCACACCAATCCAGGGGCGCACGACTTGCCCGTGCTCGATCAGGTCGGGAAGGATGCTAGAGAGCGTATCAACCGGAATGGCAAATCCGATTCCGGCACTTTCTCCGGTTCTCGAAAAAATGGCCGTATTGATTCCGATGATTTCCCCCTGGGTGTTCAGGAGAGGGCCCCCACTGTTGCCCGGATTGATGGCGGCGTCGGTCTGGATCACGTTCTCCACATACCCTTGCTCGGTTCTCAGGCTGCGCCCGGTTGAGGATATGATCCCGGTCGTCAGGGTGTGTTGCAGACCAAAGGGATTCCCAATGGCAAGAACGCTCTGGCCCACCCTCAAAACATTGCTTTTCCCCAGAACGGCAGGCCGGCAGGTCTTTTCGGGACATTCGATCAGAAGAACCGCCAGATCATTGGGCCGGTCGACCCCAACCACCTCGGCCTCCACAACCGTCTTGTCGTGGAGGGTCACTTCCAGATGCCTGGCCCCCTCGATCACATGATAGTTGGTGACCACGTGCCCCTGCTTATCGATCAAGATGCCGCTTCCAATGCCCCGGCGGGGAATGATTTCGTAGAACCAGTTGCGCTCCATGGAAATGCTGGTGATGTTCACGACGGCGGGAGAGACTCTCTCGTAGATCTCGACGTTGGTCTGCTCTTCCTGACTCAGATCAGGTGGAGGCGGCAGAGGCGCAGTCAGTTCCACGGCAGAAGCCGGAGGTGGGGCAGACCAGTAGAGAATGAAAAGCGTCAATCCCGAAGAGAATACGCTGCTGATCAAAGCAATCATCCAAAAGTCTCGACGACTCATCTCAACCTTCCTTCTGTCTTTCCAGTACACAAACCACGCCCACCCGTTCTGTGGAGATTTGTGCAGGGTTCAAAATGTTTGACGTACTCCATTAGCGGATTGTTGCATAAAACAGACTGTTAAAGAGCAGTTTGTAGGTCACGCGGGTCTGGGCTCGAAACTGACATCGGAATCCGATCACGATGATCCTCCCCCTGCCCACGGGAACTTCAAAGACGGCCTGCTTTCCACTGAGGTACTCCTCTCCGTCAATCCACCCGCTCAGGAGCAGATCCTGCTTCGCATAGCGCGCGACCACGACGGCTGAGTCGGTCTCGAAGGCGGGGCTTTCGACAAACATTGCAGCACTTTGTTCCGCCATGCCATAGCCGATTGGGTGGCCACGGTTGACCTGGATTCTCAGGAGGGACCCGGGAACGAAAAAGTCGCTTTTCGAGAGGTCTCCGATCACTTCCCGGATGCCCAGCTTCCACTCTTCAGCAGGAAGTTGTGCAGACTCTCCCAGGAAGACCAGCGTACCTCCCTGTTTTGCATATTGCTTCAGATTTTCCATGCCTTCGCTTCCGATCCCTCCCCGGAATTCCTCAGGATAGGGCGAGGATAATCCTTCCCTGATCTCCTGCGCCGACTGCTCGGCAAAGAGGATGGCGTCGAATGCCTGGAGCTGGCTCTCCTGGATATCTCTGTCAAAGAGAGAGGTGTAGGAGAATTCGTTTTGCTCCAGAATCCACCGGGTCCATCCTTCATCCATGGACGAATCATAGCTCTGGTAAAGCCCGACTCTGGGCTGCCGGATCCTTTGCCAGGCCAGCTGGGGCCACTTTCCTACACGCTGCACGTGGATCGGGAGATCCTGCAACAGTTTCTTCAGCTCCTCATCGCTTCCCTGCCCCGCGCGAGCCATCAGCGTTCCCACCGGATAGGGGCGGTCCTCAACCCGGAATCCGTAGGCGGCCCAGTCCACCCGATGTCCGCTCTGAAGCAGGCGGTTCGTGAGTCTGGCGAAAGCATTGTTTTCATGAGAGAAGAGCCAGTAGTTCCCTGTGCCCGCAAAAGTGCCGGACGGCCGCACAATTCTTGGCAGGCGTTCCACCTTTGCCGGCAACGTGTCGTTGATCCGATAGACGGTGACTCCGAGCTGGATGCCCAGCGTGTGCGCCGTTACGTCATAGGGGCGCTTGAGGGGGCCTCCGGGGTACTGGCGCAACTCCGGATACTGTTGAATCTCGAGCATGGTCTTGGCAAAGGAGCTGTAGGGCTGCTGCATCAAGACCACAAAATCACCGGCTTCAAAACGAGCCGCCCCTTCACCACAAAAAGGTGGAGAGGAGCACTCCGCTGCCTCTCCTTGAAGACTCTCCTGTACCTGGTGAATCTCAACCAGCCCGAACTCGAGAGTCTCGAGCAAATCGTAGAGGCCGTGACGATCCTTCTGCCTGGCCGGGATCACAAAGGCGTAGGGATCGCTTCGCCGGATGCTGTTGAGGCCGATCTGGTAAAAGTTCCGCAGCCAGCGCGAGCGGTTGCGCGCGGCATGCAGAAGGCAGGCTTTAAGCGCTACCTTCTGGTCTTCCACGATGTCCCGCAGGCGCCATTCGCCGCCGGGCCAGGGCTCCGGAAAGTTCCAGCTCGATCGGGCAGCGTGATAGTTCCGCCCCTTAAGAAGCTGCTCAGGGGCAATGGTCACCGGAGTCGCCAGACGAGCCGAGGCGGACTCCGACAAGAGACGAACTCCTCCATGGTAGTGCTGGTAAGCGCGAGCGGGCGTATAGGCGTCATAGATGGCGTTGGTGACGACCCCTTTTCGTCCCGAGGCAATCAGCGCGGAAAATAGGAAGCCACCGATATCCACGATCTGGGCCTGAATGAGCGGGTCAACATTGGGTTCGATGGGATCGATGAAGGGGGGAACGAAGATGCGTGCGGCCGTCGACTTCATCTGGTGGATATCGTAGACGATCTGTGGATGCCATCGGTTGTGTACCTGCTGGATGGCAATTCGGGTCTCCTTTTGAGTAAACATGTACCAGTCGCGATTGTTGTCGTGTCCGACATATTTCTGGTAAAGCCTCGGCGGGCTCGTGCCTTCAGCCGAAGTCCCCACCGTCTCCCGGTACCAGTTCACCACGATGTCCACGCCATCCGGATTCAAGGAGGGAACGAACAGAAAAATAACGTCCTCCAGAATCTCGAGTGTCTCCACATCCGTGCCGCTGGCCATCTCCCAGGCAAACTCCAGGCTCATCTGCGGAGAGGCGACCTCAGTGGAGTGAATTCCGCAGGTGATCAGGACAATCGTCTTGCCTTCCCGGATCAGGTCCTCAACACTCCCCTCCACCCGGCGGGGGTCAGCCAGCAACTTCTGTACCTCGCGGTAGTGTTCGAGCCTCTCCAGGTTCTCGGGGCTGCTGATCGTGGTCAGGAGAAATGGATTCCCTTCGGTCGTTCGACCTGCCTCCTGCACCAGCACGCGCTCACTCTGCTCGTCGAGCAGCCGAAAATAGGACGAGATCTGCTGCCAGTCCGCCAGTTTCCGGTCTGCCCCCACCTGGAAGCCGAGAAACTGCTCGGGTGAAATGATCTGTGCAGCCTGAACAACGTGAAGACTGGGCACGAGGAACAAGAGGGGAAGAACTCTCTTCATAGATTATCTTTCATTTCCATTCTACGCCGATCACCCTGCCAACCACACGACCATGACTGGGGAACTCTGGTTTGGGGGGAACTGTCGTCGGGCAGGCCAGCCTGGCGAGCCGAACGGAACATACCGGCGACCAGTTCAGTTCGGCACGGTTGATAACCGTGCCCTACGACTTGTCTGGCGAGGTTGGGAGTGTCTGGTTCAATGACTCGAGGCAGACCCGGGCTCCGGTACAAAAAGGAAGAACACCAGCGTGGCCGCCAGAGTCAAACCGATTGTGAAAGCAACGACTCCCGGAAACCCTCTCACTTCAAAGAGGTAGGCAGCGACGGCCACGCAGCAGGAAATGCCCAGCTGCGAGAACCCATTGCGCAGGCCCAGAAAAGCTCCCCGTCGGGTCGCGCCTGCCAGTTCGGTCTGGACGGCGTGAAGAGCTGTCTGACGAGCTGCCGCCAGCAGCATCAGAGAGAAAAAGAGCCAGAACAGCCGGCCTCCCCAGACAGCTGATGCCAGGAAGATGAGAGGAACGACCAGAAGTGTGTTTCCCACCAGGAACACTGTCCGTTTAGAGAGATGATCGCTCAACCAGCCTGCAGCGGGGGCTCCAAAGATGGATGCCACTCCGGTGATCATGAACAACCAGGTAATCTGCCTGGCGCTGAGGCCCAGCCCGGAAATGTAGGCCAGGAATGCAAGAGTCGCTCCCGAAGTGAGAAAGGAGACGATCAACGCGCCTCTCATCTCCACGTCCCGCCAGAAGACTCGATACAGTTGAACCACAGGCGATCTGATCGGACCACGGAGGGTCCTCCTACCTACCTCCATTGACCTGGAGGGAAAGACGAAATAGGAAAGCAGCAGCGCGACCCCGGCCAGCAAAGAGACTCCCAGAAAGCCACGCCGCCAGTGGAAGAGCTCCGCAATCTGAACGCTGATCGGAATACCCACGATGAGTGCTGTGAAATGAGCACTCAGCAGGATACCGACCGCTCTGCCGCTGGTCCTGTAGGAAAACCAGTCTCCCACCAGGCTGGCCGTGCACACGGAAAGAAGCCCGCCAGCAATACCTGCTGTCGCCCGCACCAGCAGGAGTTGCCAGAAAGATTGACACCATTGCGTCGCGATCGACGTCGCGGCCAGGAGCAGAATACCGACTCGCAGGAATCCAATTCGACCCCGACGGTCGCTGAGAGGTCCCAGCAGCAGGTTGGAGGCGGTTGCGGCCAGGGCATAGACGCTGAACAGAAGGCCCAGGGTGGACACCCTGGTTGTCAAATCCAGGCTCAAGCGAGGAAGCAGCGGGATCAACAGTTGATTGTCCAGGGTTGCCGTGAAGAGGATGACAAAGAGCCCGATTAGAAGCGATCCGGGATGCCTGCCGAGGGATGGCCGGCTGGTTGTGATTCCAGACATGGCTTGGTTAGAGTCTTCTGCCTTGGATCGGGCCTGGACGGGATCGGTCATAGCCTTTGCTTCGCCATCAGCAAAGCATCCTCGATGGGGTGCCGGTAGTATCCTTCCTGTCTCGCAACGACGCTAAACCCACAGGAAGCGTACAGTTGAATGGCCGCGTCATTTCTCTCACGCACGTGCAGGTACACACTCTGACATCCATTCTTTTTTACGCAGACGAGAAACTGCTGCACAAGTCTGCCTCCCACTCCCCGGCACCGGTGCTTTTCGATCACTGCCAGCCTGAGAATCTCCGCTTCGCAGGCAACGGAGCGACCACAGACAAAGCCGATCGGACAAGCGACCACACCTGCCACGAGGATCAGCGCGTTCCTCTCGCTCCAGAACTTCTGATAGTCCTGCAGCGACCATGGCGGCAGGCCCGAGAGCCGGTCCAGTTGTTCGAGGACTGGAAGCTCCTCTCTCGCGATCTCGGCAATGCCAACCGCTCCCTCTTCAGACACCCTTCCTCCCCAACTCCGCATCGGAGGGCCGAATGTAATTGGCTCGAATCTCTTCCACGGCGCCGGCCTCCGCTGCCCTCTCCTCGGCAAGCTGGATCAGAGCTGACAGCAACGGTGGCTGCTCCGCGATCAGTAAAGCCCCCTGGCGAGAGCTTCGGATCAGATCCTGATAGGCCGCTGCCCCGGTGCCGACGAACAGAGGGTTCAGGTCCTCCGGGATACTCTCCAGCCAGCCCTCCGGACGCACTACCTGTTCCTTGACGCACACCCGGGCCTGCCCGTCGGTCCAGGAATAAACAGCCCCGTAGACCTGGCCCCGCCTCGCATCCAGCATGGGTGCGACCGGTTGGGAGTATTCTGCAAAACAGCAGGCAAGTGCCTCCAGGGTTGACAGCCCGAGACCCGGAATCTTCCTCGACTGGCCGATGGCCTTGATTACTGCAAGACCAATTCTCACGCCCGTGAAGGAACCGGGACCCGTGGCAACCGTCAAGAGATCAATCTCTTCCAAGCTTCCTTTTAGCTGTGCGAGAACGAACTCGAGCATGGGGACCAGGGTCTCCGAATAGCGCTGTGGAGTGCGTACCAGGACTGCGCCCTCGAGAACGCCGTCGCTGCCCACGGCCACTCCTCCCAGATCTGTTGTCGTGTCCACGGCCAGGATCTTCATTGCTCTTGGTACTCCCTTGGACAACAGCATACTGCGGGGGGATGGCGCTCGCTAGGCTTGCGCTTTTCCCGGTTCCACGTTCCATGTTCCACGTTCCACGTCCAGGACTTGAAAGTGGGAGGTAGACTCAGGGCAGCGACCGTTTAAATCCTCCCGGGAGCCGACCTGAGTCTGCCTCCCACTTTGCGCCGGAATTGGGTTGGCGTGCCCTACAGCCTGGAGTTGTGTGAAGTCTCGTCAAAGGCTTTGGATAGATGATGTGACTATTTACTTTATATTCCATACTGTAAACTACTACTAATACGAGTTTATATGTTGACAGATAAGACGTCGGACCAAACCAGGACGGGGTCAGTTGAAACTGTTAACATAGGTGCCTCGATGGAAGCTCACACCCCCATGATTCGCCAGTATCTGGAGATCAAGAAACAGCATCCGGACAAGTTCCTTTTCTTTCGCCTCGGGGATTTTTACGAGATGTTTTTTGAGGATGCCATCAAGGCGTCGCGAGTTCTGGAAATCACTTTGACATCCAGAAACTCGGATCAGGCCGGCAAGGCGATTCCCATGTGTGGAATTCCCTACCATGCGGTCGACGGCTACCTGGTGAAGCTACTGAAGCAGGGCTACAAGGTAGCGATTTGCGATCAGACCGAGGATGCGAAGAAGGCGAAGGGACTGGTCAGACGTGAAGTGACTCGCGTTGTGACGCCGGGGATGCCCGTACAGGAAGGCGTGCTCGATGCCTCCGAAAACAACTATGTGGCCAGTCTTCTGGAGATGGAGGGATCGGTTGGGGCTGCGTTTCTGGATGTATCGACCGGAGAGTTCTGGCTCAGCCAGGAGGAGGGCCCGCAGGCCTGGGGAGCCATGTTCAACAACCTGGCTCACTTTGGTCCCAGGGAGTTGATCGTACCAGAACAGTTTGCCGACCAGTATCTGTCTCAGATGCCGGAAGATCTTCGCAGTCAGTTCGTCAATACCCGGCAGCCTGACTGGACCTTTCACAGCGACTACAGCCGCCGCGCCCTTCTGGATCATTTTGGAGTCACGACCCTGGAGTGCTTCGGAGTCAACGGTGAAGACGCTGCCATCGCCGCGGCTGGCAGTCTGCTGGGGTACGCGCGAGAAACCCAGAAGACCACCCTTGCCCACATTGTTTCACTGCGTCTTTTTGAGCCAGGGCGCTATCTGAAATTGGACGAAGCCACGGTTTCGAACCTGGAGCTGGTCCGAGGCCTGGATGGGAACCGCAGGTGGACCCTGCTGGCAACCATCGACCTGACCAGAACGGGAATGGGAGCTCGACTGCTGCGCAGCTGGGTGTTACGCCCGTCGCTGGACCGGTTGGAGATCGAATTCCGCCTGGACGCCGTCCAGGAGCTGCGTGGTTCAGCCGTCCTCATGGGAAAGCTGGGGGGGCTGCTTGACCAGGTTTACGACCTTGAGAGGCTCTTGAGCCGCGTGACCCTGGAAACGGCTCACGCCAAAGACCTGCTCTCGCTGGGGGCTTCCTTTGGTGTGCTTCCGGCGCTGGCAGCTGAACTTGAACAATGCGAGACCGGCCTCCTGAGGCCATCCTTTGACCAGCTTCAGGACGTCGGCGAGTTTCTGGAAAAGGCGATTGACCCGGAGGCCCCCGTGACGCTCCAGGATGGAGGCGTGATCCGTTCGGGCTTCCATCCCGAACTGGACCGACTGAAGGCTATTTCCGCCTCCGGAAAGGGGTTCATTGCGGCCCTGGAGGTGCAGGAGAAGGAACGAACCGGGATCTCCCGTCTCAAGGTCAAATACAACCGGGTCTTTGGTTACTTTATCGAGGTCACCAGGGCCAACCTGGCGCAGGTTCCAGAGGATTACATTCGCAAACAGACGCTGGTCAATTCCGAGCGCTTTATCACGCCCGAGTTAAAAGAACATGAAGAGAAGGTTCTGAGCGCCGAAGAGAAAATTGTGGAGCTCGAGAGAGAGCTGTTTCTACAGATTCGAGCTCAGATCGGTGCAGAGGCGGTCAGGATTCAGGCAACAGCCAGCTTCCTGGCTCACCTCGACGTCCTTCTCTCCTTTGCGGAACTGGCCCAGACCGAGCGCTACGTCCGGCCTCAACTGGACGATTCTCAGCAACTGATCATCAAGGCTGGCCGGCACCCGGTGCTGCAGCGTCGCACCGAACAGCCCTTTGTCCCCAATGACTTATACTGCAACGTCGGTTCGAATCAGCTCTTGATCCTGACCGGCCCCAACATGGGTGGGAAGTCGACGTATCTTCGCCAGAACGCACTGATCGTCATCCTGGCCCAGATGGGGTGTTTCGTACCTGCAGCCGAGGCTAGCATTGGCCTGGTGGATCAGATCTTCACTCGAGTTGGGGCAAGTGACAACCTGGCCCGCGGCCGCTCCACCTTCATGGTGGAAATGATCGAAACTGCCCACATTCTCAACACCGCAACTCCCAGAAGCTTCATTCTCCTGGATGAAGTGGGACGTGGTACGGCTACCTTTGACGGGCTGTCGCTGGCCTGGTCCATCGCCGAATTCCTTCTCACCGAAGAGGAGCGTCGGGCCAGGACGCTCTTTGCCACCCATTACCATGAACTCACCAAACTGGAATCACTCTACGAGGGCGCCAGGAACTACCGCGTGGCGGTTCGCCAGTCGAAAGGCGAAATCATTTTCTTTCACCGTGTTCAGCCCGGAGTGGCCAGCCGCAGCTACGGAATTGAGGTGGCAAGACTGGCCGGGATCCCCTCCTCTGTGCTGGAGCGAGCCCGGGGAATCCTGGCACGACTGGAACGCAAACAGCTCGATGTCTCGGGCCACCAGCGCTCCAGCTCCACCCACCAGGTGTTGGAAGAGCTGCAGAAGCAGCTCTTCTGATTGGTTCCACATTTCACGTCTCTCGCCTACCCTTGTGGCCACCTCATGGCGTGAAACGTGGAACGTGGAACCTATAATGACCCCATGAGCACACCAAGCGAAGCAATTGAGAACCGCAATGATTTTGGACTCGGGTAGAAGGTTGCCGAAGAGAGTCGTCGAAGACTCCTCAACCAGGATGGCAGCTTCAACGTCACCAAAAGGGGAATCCCTTTCTATCGGTCTTTGAGCCTCTACCACTCCCTGCTTTTCATGGCCTGGTGGAAGTTCTACGCCTGCCTCCTGGTGGCCTTCCTCGGATGTAACTTTCTCTTCGCCGGCATTTTCTTCTGGCTTGGACCCGAGTCGCTGCGGGGACTGGAGTTCCGATCAGACGGAGAGCGCTTTTTTGAGGCTTTCAACTTCAGCGTGCAAACCATGTCCACGATCGGCTATGGAGGAATCACTCCTTGAGGGACCGCTGCGAACCTGCTGGTCGTTACCGAGGTCCTGGTCGGATTGCTGGGGTTGGCTCTGGCCACGGGTTTCCTGTTTGCCCGGTTTTCGCGCCCCGGGACCAAGATTCTTTTCAGTCGCCACGCCGTGATCGCCCCCTACCGGGGAATCAGTGCCCTGGAGTTCCGGATCGCCAATGAGCGGAACAGCCAGCTGACAAACGTGCAGGCCACGGTCGTGCTGAGCCGCCGGGAAACCGTCAGGGGACGCACCACGCGGCGCTTCCACCAGCTGAAACTGGAGCGCAGCCAGGTGATGTTCCTGCCGCTTCACTGGGTGGTCGTCCACCCCATTGACGAAAGCAGCCCGCTTTCCGGTGTGACAGAGGCGGATCTTGCAAGCTGCGATGCCGAATTCCTGGTGCTCTTGACGATGACAGAGGAAACCTTTTCGCAGGAGATCCACTCACGATCCTCCTACAAGTTTCACGAAGTCGTGTGGGGAGCTCGCTTTGGGGACATGTTCGTTCGCGACGATCTCGACGCTGAATTACTCAGCATCGACCTGCGCCGCCTGTATCAGATCGAGATGGTCACGCCGCCGGTATGAGGTCGCCCCCCAGTTGGCTCCCATGGCGGTGCTCTTGGACACCCCCCTCCCATCCGTGCCGGCATAAAGGGTGGAGGGGTTGGTGGGATCGGGTCAACTACTGCGGCCAGTAGCCTCGGGTGAGGAGCACGCCGCGTACACCGGGCCGAGTGGTGGCCACGGTGAGGGGATACAGACGCCTCGAGGATCGATCGTCTCGGCTGCGGACTCGCAGCGTGTAGAGGTGCTTCAATTCCTCACTGATTCGGTTGTAAATCCCTGTGAGATCGCCGCTTTTTGTGGTCATGTAATAACGCGCGCGACCGGCCTCTGCAACCAGCCGGAGATATCCTGTGGCGCGGGCCAGGGTCTTCTTCAGCTTATAGTCGGCCACATCGCCGCGGGAAGGGCGCCCGCTTCCCACAAAAATTCCACCCACATCGGAACCGGTCGATCCGCGAGGAGGCTCCATTGTGGGATTCTCGGGAAGTGGCCCCTCGTAGACCCGGCGGTAGTGTTCGCTGGCATCGAACTGCACCACGAAAACGGGAAAGCCGTGGCGACGCAGCACTTGCAGGGACTCCTTTTCCGAGGTATCTTCGCTTCCCACCTCAACGCCGTCGCTCAGGAAAACGAGGGCTCTTCGGTTGCCCAATCCGGCTAACTTCTGTTCTACCGCCACGGTGAGGGCGTCGTAGATGGCACTGGAGGCGCCTCCCTTGTGGAGGCCAAACTCGAAGATGGCTTCATCAATCTTTCTTCGATCGGTGGTCCAGTCGCAGTCCAGATAGACATCCGTGTCAAAGGTAATGATGAGACCTTCCTCGTCCTCACGAAGGGCATAAAAGAAGGCCTGAGTGCTGCTGCGAATCTCATCGATTCGGGCCTCGGTGCTGGGGCTGACGTCGAGGAGCAGGCCCACGTGGAACGGTTCCCCGGGTCCGGTCAGATCCAGAACCTCCAATTCACTGCCCGCATCATAGATCTTGATTTCGTCCGCCCGCAGGTCGGAAACCTCTATTCCTTCGTCACTCACAAAACGGGCATGGAGAACCACCTCGGCAGAGGATCCTACCAGCCCCCGGCTAGAGCACAGCAGGAAGAGTCCGAAGCACGAAAGGAATCGGAAAGAACTGGTCCCGGTGAGCATCACTTGACTGGATTGTTGTTGTGTGCAGAAAGGTTCAAGGGATGCCAGGTTCTGGGTTCTAGGTTCTGGCTTCTAGGAGCCGGGCTCATCGTGACCTGACCGCTACTTGAACCGATAGACAAGTCTCCCACGGGTCAGGTCATAGGGTGACAATTCCACCATGACTTTGTCACCACGCAGGATTCGAATGAAATATCTTCGCATCTTGCCGGAGATGTGGGCCAGCACAACGTGCTCGTTTTCGAGTTCCACCTTGAACATGGCGTTGGGGAGAGTTTCAACGACCGTTCCAGTGACCTCAATCGCATCCGCCTTTCCGGCTCTTGGACCCTCTGAGGCGGGCCTGGTTCCGCGCCTTTTCTTCTTCCTTTTCCCGGTGCGAAAGCGCGGCCGGTATGGCCGTCGACCCATTCACTCTTCTCCCTTACAAAAGTCCAGCAGGGGGCAAGGATTCAACTCCTCTTCAAAAACCCCACAAACTCTTAAGATAACAGGATTTATCGGTGAGTACCAGCCCTGGAAATGGAAGAGCTCCGGGAACCAGAATTCCCAGGCCTGGGAAACCTGAAAACCAGCAAACTACCAATTCCTTCCAGGGCAACAACTCCTCCATTCTTTGCGGGACGGTCTCCGCATGGTGCACTCATTGTCACCGGACATTACGTAGGGGCCGGTCTTGTGCCGCCGGAAAAAAGGGGACAGTCTACTTTTTTCCGGCGTGGCTGACCTTTGTGCTCCTGAAGTTTCCAGCACCGGAAAGAAAGTAGACTGTCCCCTTTCTTTCCGACCGCATCGCCGGACCGAGACATCCGAAAAGGCATATCGGTCTGCCAGCAGAAAGTTTGCCACCCCGCAGACTCCGACTGCGATCAAGTTGGCCACAAGAGGCGTAAGCGCAAGCATGTGAAGAGAAACAGGCACGACCAGGGCGTGACCCAGCAGCGAAGTCCCCCCGCTGCTCAGGTGAAAGCGGGCCAATCTTCGCAGCTCGACCCCGAGGCCGGGTGCCGGTCGATCCTTCCACGTCCAGGCCCGGTGAAGGGGAAAGTTGTGAAGAACAGCGGCTTCCACCGCCAGAAGAGAAGCAACCACGGGCTCGACTCCCAGATGCAGCAGCAACAGCAGGGTCCAGAGTTGCACTCCCAGTCCGATCGCTCCTACTGAGAGAAATCGTATCCAGCGGTGCGCCGTAACCCGAAGGGCGCGCGACTTCCACCACGGGCTACTAGACGCGTTCGATGTCATAGAGAGCTCGAGTTACCCTGGTTGTCGAAATCACGAGTACCAGGGCCAGAATCAGAATTCCCACCACTCCCCCCACGTCGAAAAGAAGCCATCGATAGCCCCACAGCGAAACAAACGGCTTGAACAGGACCACCAGGTTCCCGACCCCCAGGAGAAGGCGCAGCTCCGTAGGACTGAAATAGAAAAAGGAGATGCGGAACACACCCAGTGTGTGGGCAGTAAGGTAGGAGTGAATGGAGAGGAGAAGATAGAGAGCCAGCAGGGACAGAGCGATCCTTTCACTCATCAGACCCGACAGGGCCAGCCCCGCCAGCAGAAAGACAGCCCCGAAACTGTCGATGATATGGTCCACGTAGAACCCGTATCTGGGTCGGAGCTTGTTCCGATACCTGGCCAGTGTTCCGTCCAGGCTGTCCCCCAGCCAGTTCAGGAAGAGGCAGAAATTGACCAGGTGGAGAAGCTGTGCCCGGGTGCCTGAAAACCCGTAAGCCAGTCCGGCACCTGCCATGGCAAGAAGTCCGAGTAGTGTGAGGTGGTCGGGTCCGATCGATTCCGGTAGACGCTGGACAATCCAGCGCAGGATCCGGCTCTCGACTCCCGAAAGAATGCCGTTCTGAACACGCGTTTCAGTGGTTTTTCTCATACTCGTCAAATCCTTGCTCCCTTTCCCGGCTGGCTTCTTGCAACGGGCATGCCAGACCCACTCTTAGCCACCTGAAATAAGGTGTAAGTCCTGTGTTTACATTGATGTGTAGAGAACAAACAGAGAGGATGGAATCACCAGGTGCAGTGAAATCACAGCACCGGATGCAGTATCTTCAGACACGATTTCGCAAGCTGCGGAATGGTCGGAAAGAAAGGGGACAGTCTACTTTCTTTCCGGTGCTGAAAGCTTCAGGAACACAAAAGTCAGCCACGCCGGAAAAAAGTAGACTGTCCCCTTTTTTCCGGGGCCCTACCCCGGATTATGCAAAAACCGTAGTCCGGTGTTGAAAAACGAGTCGAGAAGTGGCCCAACTCGGAAGCGGGCAGGTGTGACAGGCGGATTTGCGAAGAATATCGGTTGGGGAGGCGTTTGAGTGGTTGGGGGAGTGAATTTCAGACAGATCTGGGCCTGGATGAGTATCGGAAGCGGTTTTTTGGGGAACTGGGAGAAGCTAGCTGGAGTTGAGGCGACTCAAGACGAGGTGGAAGAGGGGTTGTTCGGGAAAGGCTGAGGAAAGATGGACCCAGATGCGTCGAGTGGTTTGTCGGATGCGGGCCCCGATCTTGAGGACACGACGACGTAAGGTTTCGATTTCGAGCTTGTGCCAGGGAGTCCCGTGCAGATAGTCGCGGAGGCGCACGAACATCTGGTAAGCCAGTGCATGCAGGAGGAGTCGAAACTGATTGGCCAGGAATCGATGACAGCTGAGTCGGTCCATGCTCAGATGATTCTTGAAGGCCTTGATGAAGTTCTCGGTCTGCCCTCGGTTTGTATAGTGGTCATAAAGTGATTGGGAGCAGAGATCGTCCCGGTTGGTGACCACAAAGCGACGATTGATCCCGCGCTGATCGACCTCCACTTTGACAATGACGCGACGGGATCGATCCCAGCTCTTGGCTCGATAAAGAAACTCGTCAAACTGACGCTGTTTTTCCTCCAGCTCAACGAACTGCAGCCGAGTCGAATCCAGCAGCGGCTCGACCACTCGCTGCAGGCGAGGGTTTCGACTTAACCCAATGACATATTGGAGTTGATTCTCTTCACCTTCACAGAACTCGTAGAGCCGAGGCGTGGCAAAGCCGCTGTCGGCCCGAATCTCAATCTCGACATCCGTCCCCACTCCTTGTCGGATGGCCTCCACGACTCGCTTCAGAATGGGCACGATGTGAGAGGCAGCCCCCTTGTTGCCAGGTCTCAACACGACACACACCAGGTCGCCCGTGTCGGCATCGAAGATCAGCAAAGGATGCAGAATGTGGTTTCGGTAATACCCATGGTAGAAGGAGAACTCCTGCTGACCGTGAGTGTGGTCGTCGGTACTGTCCAGATCCAGGATGATCTTGCTGGGACGTCTCTTCTTCAGGGAGCGCACATAACGGCCTAGCAGCCACTGGCTCAGACGCATCAGATCCTTCTTGGTGACGGAGTTCTCCAAACGGGAGAAAGTCGGCTGGGTGGCCAAATCGGGATCGCTCTCGGGCAACTGATCACAGACTGTCTTGAGCATCGGATCGGAGCGCAGCGTATCGGCGTCATTACAGTCTTCGTAGCCGGCCACGATCTGCAAGACTCGTTGTCGAATCAACTTCAACAGGTCATGACGAACGTAGCGTCGGTCCCGGCTTTCCGAAATACACGAACTGAAGCCCTCGCACAACCGATGTTGCCGATCCAGCGATCCAAACAACAACCATCCTGCGTCGGAAGTCAGACTCCCCCCATCAAAACGCGCCGTGATCTTTCGGTGGCTGTGAAATAGCAGGGTATTCTGGCAGACTGCTTTCAACATTGCCGTAGCTCCTGTTTAGGGTCGTTGTTTATGTAAACCCTTTTATATCAGAGAGCTACGGCCTTTTTTCTGGGCCCAAATCTCACTCGGATTCAGATCTCATGCATAATCCGGGCTACGTCTGTTCGTCTGGAAAGGAGGACATCACCGAATAGCCCGCGTGATCGTGGCCCCCGGTCAGCGTGATGGAGCCGCAGTCGAGCCAGGCGTGTGCTTCAAGCTCGTCCTGCTCTCCCTTTCTCACACCCAGGACGAGGGTGCTGGATAGCTTGCGACGATGCAGCATCCGTTTTCCGGCAATGGCCTGGGCCAGGCAGTTGCTGTTCCAGGGAGTGTACTTGCTGGCCACCCGCAGGGCCCAGCCCACGGCCTGGGCTTGAGCCTGGCCGTAAGTCTGGGCCGACTCGGGCAGCCGTGCCCGCAGCCCCGGAGCGATCCATCGAAAGGGCAGTGTCAGGACCATACTCCGGGAGAGGCCCAGAGTGATCCAGGCCTCCAGGAGAAGGACTTTGCTGCCCACCGGCAGCCGAAGGAACTTCAATGCCCGGGTACTCACCGGGCTTTTCACCTGCACCATAGCTACCTGGGAAACCTATTCCACCACGGTCACCTGCAGAGTCGTGAACTCTCCGGTCCCAGTTCCCTGCTCGATGGCAATGACGCCTACCTTTCCGTCGGCGTCCACACAGACCGTGCCCCGAAATCCATCGGTATCGGCTGCGGGGAAGAGCTGATCCACAAACTCGGCGATTCTGGCCATGGGTTCCAGATCCCGGATGGCGACGCCAATGCCACCGCCGTTTTCGTCTTTCAACTCGAGAGTAAAGCGGACTTTCACGTTGTCTGCATTGAGAATGGCAATACCGGTGTTCACCGTTCCCTCACGACGGGCGGGAGCGATCATCCTGGTTCCGGGCTGACTGGGACTCACGCCGGCGATACCGGTCCCGAGGAGCGAAAACCGGATCACTCCGGAGAGATCCTCATCACTGGAGACCCACACCGATCCGGAGAGGATATCTCCCCTACCCGTGGTAGAGAAAGTGGACGACCCCAGCGGCCCGATCACGAAGCTGCCATCTCCCGTAGTCAGAATCGAATCAGCCTCCAGGACATTCCCATCCGGGTCTTTGAACACAATCGTTCCCTCGGCAGTCCTGCTAGCATGAGGGTTGTAGAGCACGATATCGCTGGTCAGCACCAGGCCGTTGCTCTGCCCGTTCCCGAAGGTGGCAAAGAGTGTGGATTCTCTCAGGTTCTCCTCAATCCAGTCGACATGCTCGGAAACTTTGGTGTAAACGCCTGGGAAGTCCGGGTCGGCACAACCGATTCCGAAGCTGGTAATGCCCACCTGAACAAAGTTCGGCTCTCCTCCGGCCAGCTCGCTCTCCAGCACCAGCAGTGGGCCACCGCTGTCGGCCTCGCAAACATCGACCCCCGGCTCCTGGGTACAGATGTGAGTTTCGTCGATGTCCGTGGAGACAGCCGCCCAGGCATCGGCACAGTCCTCGTTGGAGACGATTGTCGTGTCCGCCTCCTGCAGGATCGTGGGAAAGAGAATCGGATCGCTATCAGAAAGCGCACCCCACCCCAGGATTCTGGCGCTGGTTCCCGCGGAAACGCCCGCCGTTCCAACACCAACTCCCGAACCTGTAGTGTAGGGCATGGTTGGCTGATCGGGAAAATCGGTCGCCAGCTTGAGGAGAGCGATATCGGCTATGACCGTGGGGCTGGTAATTCTGCCGTCAAAGTCCTGGTGGACAATAATCCTCTCGACATCCGAAAAGTCACCCTCGTTTGCGTCCAGATCGGTCATGTTGAGAACTACAATCAATTCTCGAGGATCCATTGGGATCTGAGTTGCGAAACCGTCCAGATCCACTCCGGTAACACAGTGGGCAGTGGTCAGAACCCAGTTGGGAGCGATCAGGGTTCCAGCGCAAAACTGAGCAAAGAATTTTTCCCCCTCGAACGAGAAGGACTCAAAAGTAGCACGATCCAGCAGTGCCACCAGGGCCGGATAATCTTCGATACTGGCGTCCTGGCCACCAACGATGAATTTCTGACCCGGCTGTGGCGTGTCCTCTCTCTCCGCGGCTGCAGCAGGGACGGTCAGGCTCAGCATCAGAATAATCAGACGGATACGGTTCATGTTCTTCCTCCTGTGTTCCCTCCTACGATTCCCCGCGTATTCTACTTCACCACCGGTGCCCTCGGCGGGCGCGAGAGCGCCTGCTCTGCAAAAGACACAGATCAACCTTCGAAACATTTGGTTCGAATACCCGTCCAATAATATTGTGAAGTCAAGAATCGGGAACCTAGCCGGGTGAGTACAAATGCAGAATGAGATGTTGACAACAGTCGTGACGATCGTGGCCATAATGCTCTTTGCCTGGATTGCCTGGCGCAAGGCGCGATCGGGACAACAGGCCTCCTGGCTGCAGCAGGAGGAGACCAGGCTGACCGACCTGTATCTGGACAGGCGGTCTTCTTTCAACCGGGATCGACCCCGCGATTAAGGGGACTTTCGGAGACCTCTTCCTCTCCCTCGACCTCTTCCTCTCTGGGCCTCTCCCAGGGAGTTCACTCTTCACCAAGCACGTGTTTCTGCATCCAGCGGACTTCTTCGATGTAGAGGGTCCGCTGGTGAGGCCCGGAATCCGTGAGGCTCGCGGGGAAAGCGCAAGGGCTTCAGCTACCTGCGTCTTGTGCTCGCACAATTGCCTCGTTTCTGGCAAAGTGAAGGATATGCAATTCAGAGACAGGCCTCTCGTCTATTCCTTTCTGCCTCTCCTCAGCCTCTTCCTGTCCTGTGGGGATGGAGGGGCGACCTCGGCCGCCGCCTCCGCTGGGCCAGAGGACGATCTCCCTGCCGCCATTGTGGGGAAAGCGCCACCTCCTTCCGGCACGGCGGTTCACTATTTTGAAGAGAATCGGGCAGCGACCGGAACTCTCTCGATTCCCAAGTCCGGGGGTCCGCACCCGGCAGTCATTCTCATTCACGAGTGGAATGGTCTGGGTGACCGGGTGAGACAGGTGGCCGATGCCCTCTCGGGGGAGGGATACATTGCGCTGGCGGTGGATCTTTTCTCGGGCAAGACGGGAAGCAACCGCAGTGAGAACATGGCCCTGGTGCAAGAAGCCCGAGCCCATCCGAAAAGATTGATCGAGAATCTGAACGCGGCAGTTCGGTTCCTCCGCGATCGAGACGATGTTACCGGCAGGATCGGCGCCATGGGATGGTGTTTTGGTGGCGGTGTGGCCCTCAGTTTCGCCCTGGAAGGAGAGAACCACGACGCGACCGCGATCTTTTACGGACGGCTTCTGGATGATCCGGAGAAACTGAAGCAGCTTTCACATGAGATTTACGGCACGTTTGCTGCCAATGACCGGGGCATTCCCGTGGAATCGGTACACCGGTTCGCGGTGGCGCTGCGCCAGGCGGGGGTTCCCAACGATATCCACATCTACGATGATGTTGACCATGGCTTCTGGCTCTGGGTGGAGCGGGACCCCGATCTCGCCAGGGGACCGGCAGCCGATGCCTGGAGTCGTTTGAAAACTTATCTGAAGCGCACTCTTCATTGATTGCCCGAGCCCATGACTCGTCAGGATGATGACAGTCTCGTTGAGATCGAGGGTGAACTTCGAATTCCATCCTCCGAAATCTCCTTCACGAGTTCCCGAAGCAGTGGGCCCGGTGGGCAGCACGTTAACAAGGTCAGCACCCGGGTTACCCTGCTTTTTAACGTGGCTGCGTCGCCGAGCCTGAACGGAGTTCAGAAAAAGCGACTGCTGGAGTTGCTGGGGACACGAATCAATCAGGCCGGAGTGCTGCGGGTCAGCAATCAGGAGTCTCGCAGTCAGTCCCGTAACCGGCAAGCAGCTCTGGACCGTTTTGTGCGCCTCTTGCAGGAAGCCCTGCGCAGGCCAAAGCCGCGCCTGCCCACCAGAAAAACCCGGCGTGCCAAAGAACAAAGGCTCCAGAACAAAAAGCAGCGAGGCCAGCTCAAGAAAGGAAGATCAAGCGTAGAGGCCGACGACTTTTAGGGATGAACGTTCCAAGTTCCAAGTGAACCCAGAACCTAGAACCCAGAACCTAGAACCCATTAAACGTACCCGTTCTCCTGCAGAGTTGTCTTCAGGCCTTGCACGGCTGCGGCCGATTTCTGTAGGGCCGCCTGCTCCTCGGTCGTGAGACTGATCTGGAAGACTTCTTCCATTCCGTGTCGTCCCAGCTTCACGGGAACACCGACAAAGAGTTCGTTGACCCCATACTCGCCTTCCAGGTAAGCGGCACAGGGAAGGATCTTCTTCTGATCTTTCAGAATGGATTGCACCATCTCCGCGGCGCCTGCACTGGGAGCGTAGAAGGCGCTTCCAGTCTTGAGCAGCTTCACAATCTCGGCTCCGCCGTCGCGAGTTCGCTGGATGATGGCCTCCAGGCGATCGGGCGCAATCAGCTCGGTAACGGGCACTCCCGCTACAGTGGTGTAACGGGCCAGGGGTACCATCGTGTCCCCATGGCCCCCCAGAACAAAGGCATGAGTGCTGTCAACTGAAACACCCAGCTCCATGGCGATGAACGTCCGCAAGCGAGCGGAGTCGAGGATACCCGCCATCCCGATGACCCGTTCCCTTGGAAAGCCACTGACCCACTTGGCCACGTGACACATCGCGTCCAGAGGGTTGCTGACCACAATGATGATGCAGTTCGGACTGTGGCGTGCCAGGTTCTCGGTGACCGACTTAACAATGGAGGCATTCTTGAGCAGCAGGTCGTCCCGGCTCATCCCGGGTTTGCGAGGCAGACCGGCCGTGATAACGACCACGTCGGAGCCTTCGGTTGCCTCGTAAGCGTTGGAACCTGCCACCCTGCTGTCGTAGTGCTCCACCGGACCAGCCTCCATCAGATCCAGTGCCTTGCCCTGCGGCATTCCCTCAACAATGTCCACCACCACGACGTCTGCGAGTTCCTTTTCGGCAATTCTCTGCGCTGTGGTAGCCCCTACGTGTCCTGCGCCTACAACCGTTACTTTTGCTTCCATATCAACTTCTCCACTCCCGACTGTCCACCGCCCCTGGAAGTTCCGGTTCGAAGTGCGGTTATCGATCTCCAATTTTCAAAAGGTCGGCGCCTCAACGCGCATCACTCCGACCAAGTCGGTTCAAGGCGTTGTTGACCTTGCCCAGGAACTGCAATGAGCAAAGCGAATAATTTTTTATTTTTAATTGGACGTTCCCATATTGTCCACGATCGCAGCCCCAAATTCACTCGTCTTTAATCTGGTCGCACCTTCCATCTGACGCTCGAGGTCATAGGTCACTCGCTTTTGCGCGATGGTTCGCTCCAGCGCCTGCCTGACCAGCTCTGCCGCATCGTTCCAGCCTATGTGCTCCAGCATCATCGCGCCTGAAAGAATGAGAGATCCCGGATTCACCTTGTCTTGACCTGCGTACTTCGGGGCGGTTCCGTGAGTGGCCTCAAAAAGTGCCGCCCGGTCTCCAATGTTTGCACCGGGAGCCATCCCCAGTCCACCCACCTGGGCCGCACAGGCATCGGAGAGATAATCTCCGTTCAAATTGGGCAGGGCGAGGATTTCGTACTCGGCAGGACGGAGAAGTATCTGTTGAAACATCGAATCCGCTATCCGGTCGTTGATGAGGATCCTTCCCTTCGGAATCTGACCTCCGTAGGCCTTCCAGAGAGTCTCTTCATCGATACAGATCTCCGGGAAGTCGCGACGCGCTGTCTGGTATCCCCAGTCGCGAAAGGCGCCTTCGGTAAACTTCTGAATGTTTCCCTTATGAACCAGGGTGACTCGATTGCGGCCTTGATCAATGGCGTAGCGAACAGCCTTGCGTACCAGACGCGAAGTGCCGAATTCAGACATGGGCTTGATCCCGATTCCCGATCCCGATCGGATCTTGGTGGCGGACCTTGCGTTGGCGAATTCAATTAGCTCTTCGGCCTCCGCTGTCCCGGCGGCCCATTCCACGCCGGCGTAGACATCCTCCGTATTCTCCCGGAAGATGACGACATCGAGCTTTTCGGGATTCTTAACCGGGGACGGCACTCCCGGGATGTAGCGGCAGGGACGGACGCAGGCGTAGAGATCGAGCACCTGCCGGAGCTTGACATTGAGGCTGCGAATTCCTCTGCCCACCGGTGTGGTCAGGGGGCCTTTGATGGCAACGGCATGCTCTGAGATGAGATCGACGGTCGCCTGGGGCAGCCACTCACCGGTCTCTTCGAAGGCTTTCTCTCCGGCCAGAACTTCTTTCCATTCGATCTTTCTCGAACCACCAGAAGCCTTTGCCACAGCTCCGTCCAGGACCGTCCGGGTGGCGTTCCAGATGTCCGGCCCGATGCCGTCCCCATCGATAAAAGGAATGACAGGATGGTCGGGGACTCGTAGACGACCATTTTCGACGCTGATTGTTTTTCCCATGAGGCGGTTTCTTCCTTTCCAACCTGGCGAACCAGGACAAAAGATGTAACACCTTACTCAGGCCACTGGGCGGAGTCAACGTGGAACGTGGAACGTGAAACGTGGAACGCTTCAGGGTTCCCAATAACAGCGTCCGTCAGCGACCAGTTCGGCATCTCCGGTCAACAGCACACTCTTCCCGGGACTCCACGCCACCTGCTGGGATCCCGCGCGGGTCTCCACCGCTACCGGAGAATCAACCAGGCCCAGCCGAATCGCCGTCACAGCGGCACCGCAGGACCCGGTTCCCGAGGAGGAAGTGGGACCGACACCACGCTCCCAGATCTGGATAGATAATTGCTCCCGGCTGATCACCTGAACAAAGCTCACATTGGTTCGCTCCGGAAACAGCGAGTGCCTCTCGAGCTTCGACCCCAGAAGCTGAAACTGCTCTGGACCGGGCAGGCGTTCAACCAGAATGGCACACTGTGGGTTGCCCACTGACAGGGCATTCAGCAGTAGTTGGTGACCTTCGACCCGGACGGGATACTCCGATACCACTTCCCTGTCATTGACCAGACACGGGACCTCCGGCGGGGAGAAAAGCGGCTCCCCCAGATCCGAAAGGTAGCTCCACCTGGTGGCACTCTTTTGCCCCAGCAACTGGCAGGGCTTCTTACCGCTCCGCGTGTGCAGCACCAGACTGGACGAGGCACTTTGACCGCTGCGGTGGATCTGGGCAGCCGCGCAGCGGAAACCATTGCCCGACATTCCTGCTTCGCTGCCGTCGCGGTTGAAAATCCGAAGGTTAAAATCGCATTCCGAACATTTTCGCACAAAGACACATCCGTCCGCCCCCAGACCCACATGCGGCTGACACATAAATCTTGTGAAAGCAGCCAACCAGGTTTCCTGGAAGGGTGCTGACTCCACAACCAGGAAGTCGTTTCCGTAACCGTGCCACTTGGCAAAGGAGATCTGCATGAGATCAGACTTGGGCTTCAATTCCGCCTGACCTCTTCCAACTTCGATTCGACGATCGACCGAATCTCCTCGAGACGATCCGGTGAGGATGCTTCGAAACGCAGGACCAGCGCCGGCTGGGTGTTCGAGGCCCGAACCAGACCCCAACCATCCTCAAACAGAACCCGTACGCCATCTACCGTAACGGTTTCGTAATGGCGGCTGAAATACTCCTGCAGCCGGCGAACGATTTCGAACTTCTGGCTTTCCGGCGCGCTCACTCTGATTTCCGGTGTGTTGTAGAGCGGGGGTACATTCTCCAGGAGCTGACTGATCCGCTGTCCCGAATCTGCGACCAGCTGGAGCAGTCGGGCTCCTGCATAGGTTGCATCATCGAACCCGAAAAAGCCGTCGGCAAAAAAGATATGACCGCTCACTTCGCCTGCCAGGGCCGCTCCCGTTTCTTTCATCTTGGCCTTGATCAGCGAGTGGCCGGCCTTCCACATGATGCCGATTCCACCATGAGACTCAATCTGGAGGTACAGATTCATGGAGCACTTGACCTCTCCAATGATAGTGGCGCCGGGGTGCCGGGCCAGGATTTCACGGCTGAAAAGAATCATGAGCTCATCTCCCCACAGGATTCTCCCGGCATCATCCACAGCCCCGATTCGGTCTCCGTCACCGTCGAACGCAATGCCCAGGTCCGCTCCGTCTTGCTGGACAGCAGCGACGAGGTCTTCCAGATTCTCGGCAACCGTAGGATCCGGGTGATGATTGGGAAAGCTGCCGTCCATCTCACAGAATAGCTCAACCACCTCACAACCGAGCTCCCGGTAGACCCGAGGAGCCAGGTCCGAAGCAGTGCCGTTTCCGGCATCCACCACGACCTTGAGAGGCCTGGACAGCCGCCCGATGCGTTCTCTCACCATTCTTCGATACGGATCTTCGATCTCCCGTGATTCGGTACCGCCACTTCCCTGCTCCAGATCCGCACCTTCGAGAATCCGACCGATCTTCTGGATCTCTTCGCCGTGAATCGTGGTCTTGCCGGAAGAGACCTTGAGGCCGTTGTAGTCGGCAGGATTGTGACTTCCGGTGATCATCACACCTCCGTCAACATCCCCGAAGTGGTGGAGCGAAAAGTAGAGCAATGGGGTCGGAATCACACCGATGTCAATGACCTCGAGGCCCGTCATCTGCAGCCCTCTTCCCACTTCTGAGGCCAGTCGCTCGGAGCTGAGCCTGCAGTCACGCGCCAGTGTGATGCGGGATCTTCCCTCTCGCTTGAGGTAGGTTCCAACCGCCTGCCCCAGACGGATCGAGATGGGGGCGACCAGATCCCGGTCGGCGATGCCTCGAATGTCGTATTCTCGAAAAATCTCAGGGTTGGCCCTCATCCGTCGCAGTCTCCTTTTCACTCCTCTTTCAAGCGGCGCTTCAATTCCTCAATCACTTCGACAGGGGTAGGATCCTCGCGATTCTGGATTCCGGTGTACACACTGGTGAAGTCACCCAGCAAAACCAGTGACCACAGTCTCTCCGGCCAGCTCGATCCCTTCGACCAGATGTCCTCGCAATGTCCGGCCCGTTCTCGAACAAGGTCGGCGGTCAATTGAAACCGCTTGGAGACTTCCGGGTGTTCCTCGCGATCCCGAAGAAAAACCGCCGCCAGCCGGCTCAGCGGTTTTTCCGGATGCTTCCAACCGACCACTTCATTGTGATTCATCTCCGGGATCACGCTGAAGTGGGCGAATTGCTTTCCGTTCTCAGCAAACTGTCCCGCCCACCTCCTGGCTACCGCTCCCAGCCGCCCCTGGCTGCCATAGATCAATAAAATGCAACCCCTCAATCGTTCTGCCAGCCGCTTGGCAGGGTTCTCTCGGACCGGCATTTCCGGTCCCAGTGCATTGGCCTGGGCCTGAAGCCAGGATCCCCATCCAGCGATATCGAGATCCGGTGCCAGATGCAGCCTCGCCAGCAGTGTCAGCAGCAGGACAGAGGTAAAACCGATGGTACAACGAGGCGGATAGCCTGCGGGTATGAGAACGACGGGAGTTGCAAAGCGTCGACTTGCCTCCAGGAGCTGCCCCCCCGAAGTCATCGTGATGATTCTGGCTCCGGCTTTTCGCGCCTGGGAAAAACTGGAGAGAGTTTCAGCCGTGTTGCCCGAATAGCTGCAAAGGACAACCAGCGTTGTGGAGTCAACGAAAGGCAAGGAATAGTTCCGGTTCAGCAACAGCGGGACCTCAAGCTCCGGACCCAGTAAGTCTCTAACCAGGTCACCGCCGATCGCCGAGCCGCCCATTCCCGAGAACACGACCTGCCTGGGGGTAACACCCTGACCCATCCATTTCTCAGGATCGAGCTGTTCTGAAAGTGTCAGTGCCTGAGCGACCTGTCGATCAAAACGGCGAAGGTAGGAAAAGATGTTCGCCGAATCGATCCTCTTGATCAGTTCCAGGTTATCCAGGTGGGATCTCCCCTCGCTCACGGTCGGGGCTCCGTTTGAGGTTCATTCATTGAGTATATTGTCAATAGCTACAGCACTTTCTCATCGATTTTCTCGAGTAGTTTCTTTACATCCTGGGTGCGCCTTCGATCACAGACGAGCAGGGCATCCTCCGTATCCACAACGATCAGGTCCTCTACCCCGAGCAAGGCAACCAGCTTTCCCTCCTGGCTGTAAGCAAGACAATTCCGAGTGTCGAGAGGCACCAGATCGGTGTTGCTGTGATTCCCTTCCCGGTCGCCGGGCAAGTGATCGATGAGGGCCCTCCAGTCTCCCACATCGTCCCACTGCAGCCGGGCCGGAATGACTGCTACGCGGCTGGAGTGTTCCATCACGGCATAATCGATGGAGAGGCTGCTCAGGCCCTCAAAGAGTCGATTTGCCCTGGCCGGGTCTTCTTCACTGTGGTTCATCTCCTGCAGGACTGCGTCGAGATCGGGTTGGGAAGCCGCAATCTCCTCCAGAATGGACGAAGTCCGCCACACAAACATCCCGCTGTTCCAGAAATGCTGTCCGCCTCGCACATACTCCCGGGCGGTCTCGAGATCCGGCTTCTCGACAAAACGTCGCACGGAGAAGGCACGAAAACCTGAGAACAAACCCAGATCGTTCTCTACTTCAATGTAGCCGTAACCGGTCGCCGGCCGGGTCGGCTCGATTCCGAAAGTCACCAGCCAGTCTTTTCGGGCCAGTGATTCGGCTGCTTCCAAAGCCCGGTGAAAGGTATCGATGTCCCCGATCACGTGGTCAGCCGGAAGGACCACCATCACCTCATCAGGAAAGTGTTTGGCCAGGTAGTGAGCAGCCAGTCCAATACAGGGCGCTGTGTTTCTCGAGGCCGGTTCAAGGATGAGCTGATTCTTCTTCAGATCCGGAATCTGCCGGTGCACGATCCTGGCGTACTCGGGACTGCAGACAAAGAAAATATCTCGCCGCGAGAGCACAGGCAAGAGCCGGTCGAAGGTCTGCTGGAGCAAGGTCTTCGGGCCGACGATAGGGAGAAACTGCTTCGGTTTGTGGGAGCGGCTGGCAGGCCAGAATCGCGTTCCTAGCCCGCCACTCATGATGACAGCTTTCATTTCTGCCCTGGATTATCTACTGGCGCACTGAAGCGGGCAAGCGGGCCGAGAAAGCGGGCTGCTGCCAGCCGAAGATCATCGGCCTGCAGAGATCGGATCGTGGTCAGGTACTCACGCTGGTAGCCCGTTTTTTCGCCCGCTAGCAGGTGACGGGCCAGGTCCAGCAGGTAATCAGGTCCTCGAGCCCGCTGCCGATGATAGTCGGTGATGGTGAGAACGATGCTGTTTCGAACGTCCTGCTCTGTGACCCGGGTCTGACTCAAACCGGCCAGCTGCCGGAAAAAGTCTCGCCTTTCCGTTTCGGAGGCCGGGCTTGGCCGGCCAAAAAAGAGGGTTCCCGCCTCAAAGAGAGCATCTCGCTGTGATTTGATGTGAGTGGGGAGTTGTTCCTGCCCCGGTTTGTCGGAGCGGAACCGTTTCAGTCTCAGAAGGTTACCCAGAACGTCCAGCGTCCGGTCGGCTCGGGTCCCCTGGGCTGGCCCGGGAACACCGCCGAAAATCCAGTTTTCTCCGATCTGGAGTAAACGAGAATCGCTTTCCTGTGTGGGAGTGGGGTGATCTTCTTTGCCCCGATACCGATACTTGGAGCTGCTGAGGAGAGGAATCAGATCCGGTAGAAAAGCAGTCCCCTCCACGTCTCCGTAGAGGACAATCAGGGGATGGACACCCTTCATCAGATCTGTATACCACTGTTGCACGGCTTCCAGATCGATGCTGGCGAGGCTTTTCTGATCTCCGAAACGGCTCATGCCGTAGCCATGCGCGGGAAAGAGTTGCTTGCGGATAGCCAGCCTACCCGCCGAGAAGAGGTCTCTCTGCTCCATTTCCTGCAGAATCGACAGAACCTGACGAACCGCAGCCATCTGATCGGATGTAATGCGACCGGCGCGCAGCCACTGAATGAACTCGGCCAGAGCGTCCTGAAGATGTTGGCTGAAAAGCTGGAGACGGAAGCCAAAAAAGTCCGGCTCATTGACGATCTCAATGACCGTCCCCTTTTCCTCCAGGGCCTCCCAGGCCCGCCAGTTCCTGCCTTGCGCCGTGCCTGAGGCAAGTGAACGCAGCATGAGTTCCGTCAGCCCCTGGTTGGCCTCCGTCTCTTGAACTCTTCCACCGGGAAAGAAAAAGCCGATATCGATGAGAGGAGAGGTGTGCTCCTCTTCTTCGAAAATCTTAGGGCCTCTGAGGACGGATGTCCTCTTCAGGGAGGACCGTTGCTTACTACGCTGGGGGATCTTGGCGACCTCGAAGCTGGTAGCCTGCGAGTTCCAGCGTACTTCCTGGTCTCGTTGCACTTCTCCTACGGCTACGGGAATCAGCAGGTCCAGGGTTTCGGCCAGCGATTCCGTAGTGAATTGTCTCAGGGGTCCAGAGGCAGGAAAAGACTCCAGCAGACTCAGGTTCTCCCGGCTCAGATAGCGGCTCGCGGCTTTCTTGACCTGCTCGTTCGTCAGCATGGAGACACGGCGAGGCCATTCGTTCAGGTCTGACCAGTTCTTGTCCCGGGCCTGAGCGGAGAGAATCCGTGCTCGTTCCTGGTGGCTTCGCAGACGGGCCATGTACTGTCGGACCAGCTGAGCTTTGGCGCGTGTGAGATCATGCGGCGCCAGGCCATTCTCAGAAATCGAACGGAGCAGTGCCAGAAGCCGGACTTCCGCCTCGTCGACCTTCTCCCTGTCAGGAAAGATCAGTATGGCAAGGAGTCCTCCCTGAGCCGATGGCCAGTGCCTGAGTGCTACATCGAAAGCGAGCCTCTTCTGGACCAGGTGGTAAGCCAGTAATCCGCGGGGCCCGGACAGGGCAGCTTGAACCAGCTGCAGAGTCAGCATTTCCGGATGTGCGCGCCCCGGAACCCGATAGCCGAAAAGGCATTGCAGGGGAACCTTCTCCTCGCGTCGGTGTTCGTAGTGAAAGCGCCGTTCCTGTGCGGATGCAGCCGCAGGGCGAGCACTCACCGTTGTATTCCCCAGGCCGGCATAGAGTTCGGCGATCCTGGCCAGTATCTGCTCTCGAACGATCCCCCCCGAGACAATGATGCTCAGGTTTCGGGGCTGATAATGGTCGCGATGAAACTGGACCAGGCCCTCGCGCGCCAACTCGCTTCCCAGGACGGGGACCTTGGCGATTTCCAGGGCTGCGACCCGGGATCCGGACTCTGGATTGACCAGCTCCCAGAGTCTCCTTTCAGCCCCCTGAAAAGTGAGCCAGTCCTCGTGTCCTTTGCCGCTCGTGGCCGGAACCCGGATTTGATCCAGGGAAACCTCTTCCAGTAAGGAGGCGTCAACCAGACCGGCCAGGATATCCAGGGCCGACAGCAGGTTGGAGGCCGGCAACACAACGGTGAAAAGGGTTTCCCGAGCAGACGCTTCTGACTCCAGGCGGCCTCCCTCCAGTGCAATCTTCTCAGCCAGCGCCGAGTGCAGGCGAATCCACCAGGCCAGCGCGGAGGCGGCTCCTGTGCTGGAAGCGTCTTCGTCTGCATACCCCGTCCCAACGACCATAGTGACGGCGGCGACGGGGCGAACGGCATATTCTTCGACAATGACTTTGAGGCCGTTGCGCAACTCCGCCCGGGCAGAGGTGTCGACGTTTTCCCTCCGCACATACTGACGATAAAATTCCGGAATCTCCTGACTGCGATTCTGTGCCTGCATCGCCATGCAAGCGAGGCATAGAGCCGGCCCCAGAAAAGTGAGAATGACTCCGCTCGCTGCACTCTGTTTGATCACTTTTGGGAGGCGCGTCAGGCAGGAATCCATGGTCTGGCTGCCTTGCTTGGCAGTCCCTTGTGTGCTTAAGTAGGGTCAACTGGATCATATCATGAAGGCACCGGCCACCGACGAGCGGTCCATTATTGACGGACTCAAGGCCCATGACGCCCTGGTCATCGACGATTTCGTAAATCGCTATTCCAAACCGCTGTTCGGGGTCATCCTGAACTACCTCAAAGACCCTGCTGACGCCGAAGAGGTCCTGCAGGAAACTCTCTTGAAGGTGGTCCGAAAAATTGGAACCTTTCGAGAGGAAAGTCATCTTTGGCCTTGGATGAAGCGGATTGCTATCAACAACTGCATCATGTGGCTCCGAAAGCACCGGACCTCGCGAGAGCGGGAAGTTCATCTGGAAGACGAACTCCCCCAGTTCAGCCGGGACGGCTACCACAAAACTCTGATCAATGACTGGCCGGTCGACCCCGAGTCGGTGGCCCTCAACAGTGAACTGTCGCACCGTCTCTATGATGCCATTCAGTCGCTTCCCTACGAATACCGTGTACCGCTGGTGTTGCGCGATATCGAGGGATACTCCATCCGGGAGATCGCATCCGTGCTCGATTTGAAGGAAGCAACGACCAAGACCCGTATCCACCGAGCCCGGCTTTTCGTTCGAGAGAAACTTTCCACCTACTTTGAGGGGCGATGAGCATGGAAGAATATGTGACCTGCCGGGAATGCACCCAGTTCCTGGATGATTTTCTGGATTCCAACCTCGATCCTGAAACCACCCGGCGGCTGGAAGAGCATTTAGCCGAATGCCCTCCCTGTGTACACTTCCTGAACACCTATCGCTCCTGTTCTGAGATGAGCCATAAGCTCCGTGATCGCCAGGTCGAAATTCCCCTCAAGCTTGCCGAGCAAATCAAGGATTTCCTGAAAAAGGAAATGAAGGCCACCCTGGGCTGAACGGATTCTACCCCTTTTTCTCCTTGCGCAGGAGAACGTAGAGGGCTCCCCCTCCTCCGTCCAGCCTTGGAGCTGATGTGAACGCCGCTACATACTGAGCGTTCTGCCTCCAGCACAGCCATTCAGGAAGGCGTTTTTTGAGAACCGGGGTCTGGTTCGGCGAGTGGTGACCCTGTCCATGAATGATCCGGATGCAGGTCAGCCCTCGACTGACACATTTCCCGAGAAACCGATGCAGGTCCCGCCGGGCTTCCTGCTGGCTGTGGCCATGCAGATCCAGTTCGGCCTGGACCGCAAACCGTCCTTTGCGAAGCCGGCGCAGCAGTCGCCGGTTCCACTGCAGGTCCCCTCCCTCCAGATAGCCCGGTGCAAAGGGCCACTCGAACTCCTTCAGGTCTTTGAGTGCCTCTTCCATCAGATTGGATGGATCAAGCGGCTCCATCCTGCCCCGCCTGGCGGCCGGGCGGATCAGCTTTTGCTGCGTGGGCAGCGGTCGCACCCCTTCCATGGCGCGCTCGAACAACTCTCTTTCGTCCAGCCCTTCTTCGAATTCAAGAGTTGGGGGATGAAACTTGTCTCGCGACTCAGGCCGTCTCATGTCTGGTCCCCTTTCTGGATCTCCCTGAAGTATAACGCTGATGGATGATACTTGGTTCCCGGCTGCAGGCTTCTGGTTCTGGGCGGATGAGCAGGCGTGAGACGTGGAACGTGGAACCTCCCTAGGGTACCAGGTTCACCCAGATGGGAGAGCTCCAGGCGGTCTGACCATCTTCCTGCCGCACTCTTACGTAGTAGTAGTTCACGTCGGCTTCGGGCGTCAGATCCTGATAGGTGAGGTCTACTTCCCTGCTCTTCAGTTCCTGCCGGTAAATCGAGTGTGTGTTGCGGAGGATCTCGATTTCGGAAAAAGGCCGGGTTCCGACTGCCCGGATCCTGAGCGGATCGACCTCAGAGGCAGTGAACTCCTCTCCCATGAAGTGCTCCCCAATTCGGAATTCGAGAATGATGTTGTCCGTAGCCGCGTAGGTTCTGCGGCTCTTCATGGCCTCCAGGATGCCCTCGCGACTTCTCTCTTCAGTCCAGACCATGGCGTAGGAGATATGCGTCGACACATGGTCGGAACTGGCAATGACTCCCAGTCGATAGCCCTTCCTCCAGGCATTTGCAACATAGCCTTCGGATCGGATAGCGGGCGGCTGGTCCTCCTCCCAGAGATCCTTTTGGTCGGACAAGGGAGTTCCCGCTGCCTCGTAGCTGTGGCGATCACCCTGGAAGATCTCGACCAGCGTCTCCACTTCGGGATCGTGATCCCGCCAGTCCGTCCCCATGTTGGTGGCACTGGTGTGGGGAATGGTGACGTCGCCTGTTTTCCGGACATGCTCGTAGAGAAGCCGGGTATCCTGGGCAAGCAGGTCTCCCCACACAGCATTGTGCCTCCGGAAGGCATCGGTGACCTGCTGAAAGAAGGGCAGTGCTCGAATCCCCCGCCTGGACCGAACGACGTTCCGGTGCCCGTTGGGAAAGCTCACCGAGCGCTCGTATCCGAAGAGCGGAATATAGCCGGTCGGAGAGTGGAACAAGTCGGCCAGTTTCTCTTCCAGCCACCACCAGTACTCCCGGTCGGCCCCGTACTGATGATCGCTGATCAGGCCGAAGTCCATTGAGGCCGCGTCCAGCATATAGCGATAGAAGTCGAGTACGGATCCATCCGGTACACCACGCAGATCCAGCGAAAACTCCGTGTGACGATGGGTATCGCCGCGGAGAATCTGCAAGCTCTTTCCTCTGACTTGGGTCCGCCAGTCGCGGATGCGCCGGACATCGTCTTCTTCGCTCCCATGTCCCGCTTCCCGGACCTGGAACGCCGCCTCGAAGGGGTCTCCAAGCAGGACTCCTCTCCCTGCCTCAGCAACAAAACGGGCCGCATAGACATTCTCGATCATCGTCTCTGGCGGAGGAATCACGGCACTGCGGAAAGTGGGGAAATGGTCCCGCGTCCAGCTCACCCACAGACCGGATCCAGGGGCCGCTGCTCCTGCGCTGTACATCGCGCTCCGTCCCACGCTGTAGGGGAACGCTACTGGATAGCTCCAACCACCCTTCGTCATAGTCAGCAGATAGGGTCGCCAGTATTCGCTTCCGTTCTCGGGCCGCTCCAGCTTCCGGACTGCCAGATGAATCCGTCCGCTTCCATTCATCCACAGAAGGGGGTGGCTCAAGTGAGGTCGATCGGTCCGGACAAAAACTTTCCAGCGCCGGGCAGGAAAGAGGGAGGCAATCTCGGGCTTGGCCTCACGTACGGGACGCCCCATGACCCGAACCTTGACCTGCCGATGGAGGTTGAGCATAGCGCCCGGAGTTCGCTTCGGATTCACCAGCAGCCCCTGGTCTTTTCCCCACCCGTGTTCGCCGACTTCATAGGCCACCCAGACCCGATCTTCTCGATCCACCAGGAGACTGGGGCGTGCTTCGAATTGTCCGGAACCGGCAACGACTTGCAGCTTTCCAGGTCTCCCGTCTTTGACCGGCTTCACGACCACGTCATAGTTTCCTTCTCGGTAGGTGTCCCACGCCACCCAGGCGGTACCCCGCGAGTCCACAGCCAGCGAGGGAGCCCAGTCGTTGGCGGGACTCGCCGAGACCTGCACCTCGGGGCTCCAGCCGGCGACGTCGTGCCGACGGTAGAAAATCTCCGACTGGCCCTCTCGAAAGCTCTGCCAGGCCAGGTGAAGTCGCCCTTGAGCGTCCACAGTCGCAGTTTGATCGAAGTCTCCTTCCGGGTTGCTGGAGAGGCGCACCAGGGGACCCCACTGGCGGCCATCGGACCAGCGGGCATAGAGGTCGAAATTGGCCGCGTACAGGTCCTGCTGGGACCAGATGACCCAGACTCGCTCACCCGTCACGATCAGCGATGGCCGCCACACGTCACCGCTCACTCCGGGCACCGGGTTCCAGGTTCCCCAGCGTCCCGCGTATGGGTCGCGGCGGGCCAGCCGGATCTCATCGCGCCGGCCGCCATAGCTGGTCCAGGCTACCCAGACTTCCTCCCGGTTGCCGGGATTGGAGGCGATTACTGGAAAGTCGTCGCTGCGGGTGTCGTCACTGAGCCGAATCACGTTCTGAAAGCGCGGATCCGGCTCGGGTACCGGTGCCGGCTGGCTGCCGGTCAGTTCGCCCTGGTCGTTCCGACCATATTCCGTAGCCAGCTCATGCTGGGCAGGAGCGTCGAGTCTGACCCGGCCCGGTGCGTTGGGGTGGGCGGCCGATCCGGGGTTGCGGCCCGTGCCCTGAAAGAGGGCCTCTCCGGCGTGAGGTTCCGTGTTGGCTTCAGCTCTCGGATTGAAGATGAACTTGTGATCGTACTGGCTGGAAAGGAGCGGAACCTCTTGCTCCTGGGCACTCGACAAGCTCCAGACCAGAACGATGGCTCCAAGGAGGACCAGTCCTTGCCACGCTCTGGTTGTTCTTTTCTTGAGGTGCTCTGGATACATAGTGGAGCTTCGAAGAGAGTTTAAGGTTGAAAGTTGAAAGTTGAAAGTTCAATCAGCGCGATACTATAGAACTCATGTCAGGGGATCTGAAACGCCTCTTCAGTAAGCTGTTCGACCGCCAGGCCCAGGTTCGGGTGCGGGCTCCCGGTCGAGTCAATCTCATCGGTGAGCACACGGATTACAACGGCGGATTCGTCTTTCCTGCGGCCATCAACCGCTACATCACCGTCCTGGCTTCTGCTCGAGCAGACTCACGGGTGCGGGCTTACTCGCTTGACCTTTCGGAGCAGTCCTCCTTCAACACAGCACCCATCGAGGACGACCAGACCACGCCCTGGAGCAACTATATCCGAGGGGTGATCCAGCAGTACCAGAATCGCGGCTTGAAAGTTCCCGGTATGGACCTGATCGTTGCAGGCAACGTTCCCATAGGAGCCGGCTTGGGTAGTTCGGCGGCTTTTGAGGTCGCCGTAGCCGAAGCCTGCCGCATCCTGGGGAGGCTGAGGATCGATGGCCCGGACATGGCCTTGCTCTGCCAGCAGGCTGAACACGAATTCGTGGGAGTCAAATGCGGGATCATGGACCAGTTCATCTCCGTCATGGCGCGCGAGAACTCGGCCCTGTTTCTGGATTGCCGCGAACTCTCCCACACCCGGGTCCCCCTTGGCTCGGAGGCGAGCATCGTGGTGTGCAACAGCCGGGTTCAACGGACCCTCGACAACTCCGAATACAACTTGCGAAGAGCGGAGTGCGAGGAGGCCGTACGTCTTCTGGCGCAGGAACTGCCCGGTATCAAGACACTGCGCGATGTTGAGCCGGGAGCATTAGAGGCGAACCGCTCGCTGCTATCCAGGAGGCTTTTTCAAAGAGCCAGACACGTCCTCACTGAAAACGCGCGAGTTCTGGCTGCCGTCGAGGCACTCAAAAAGAAAGATCTGGGATCCTTCGGAAAGCTCCTTGCCCAATCACATGACAGCCTGCGAGAAGATTACCAGGTCAGCTGCCGGGAACTGGATCTTCTTGTGGAACTGGCTCACAGCCACCCCGGAACTCTGGGAGCAAGAATGACCGGTGCCGGCTTTGGAGGGTGCACGGTCAATCTGGTGCGCCCGGATCAGGCTGCGTCCTTTTGCGAGTGCATCCGGGAAGGATACATTTCAGCCACGGGAACAGAACCTCACACCTATATTTTCCGGGCTTCACAGGGCGTGCACTCTGTCTGCTTGGACGAGAACCCCCTGCATGACCGGGAGTGAGTACCAAGTACTCATTCACTTCGCTCACTGCGGTTCCTGGGCCAGATTAACATTGCCTTGACCTGACTTGGCCAAGAGATGCACACTGAGCCGCCGACCTATGGTTGGGAGCGCGAGGGAGTATATTAGCTGCGGCGGGCGGTTAGCTCAGCTGGGAGAGCGCCTCCCTTACAAGGAGGAAGTCGTTGGTTCGAGTCCAATACCGCCCACCATTGATAACAAAGGAGTTACAGGATTTTAGGCTGCCGGGAAAGACGGCGTTTTTGGCTTCTGGGTAAACGGCTGGGTAAACAACGCAGGGTGCTTCGAACTTCCCGGGATTCTGTCAAGCATGACCTGGCCGGCTGAGAGTGTGCGAGGGAGGCCGATCTGGCTGGATCAGCAAAGGAGTTGAGAACGTTGAGTAGCGAACCCACAAAGGATGACCCAATCTTCCGGAATCAGGTGCCCGAACCCCCGTTTAGAAATGCGGTGGGCTATTTCATAGCTCTTCTTGAGACGCTGCCCTCGGGGAGGAATTATCTAGACAGCGTCGCAGTCCTGTATAAGTTTTCGGGTAACGACCTTTCCACCAAGCTCACGCTCTACTACAACTACATGATCTCTCTTGGGATGGCCTATGAGCATTTTCTCCAAGCAGTTTGAGCTCTTGTCAATAGGTGTGGAAAAACATCAGGCGGCTTTCTCCTCCGGGACTTGGTTGACCGGGACTCCATTGACATATTTGGCGCCCTGGTAGACGTCTTTCATCAGCTCCGGTGCCTTCAACCGGCGGAATCGCTGCTCCGCCACCAGCAGCATCTTCCAGATCACCGCCTGGGCGTTTTCCACTTTCTTGAATCGCTTGGCCGCGTCCGTTCGCAGCCGAAGAGCGGCAAACGGTGACTCCACTGGATTGGTGGTTCGCAGATGCTGCCACTGCTTCTTTGGATAGCAGGTAAAAGGTCACCATCCGGTCCCAGTCCTGCTCGATTAGCTCAGCCGCCAGAGTCAGCCCTCGCTGCCGGCACCAGTGCTGAAAAACCTTCTTGAGTCGTTGTGCTTCTTCTCGAGTCTCGGCGTAAGGGATCTGCCGCAGGATCAGCAAGGCCGGCTTGTGCACTCGCTTAGGGAGCTTGGTCAGCAGGTTGACGATCCGATGATTCCAGCAGCGCTGCTCCTCGGCCTGGGGATAGACGTTGCGCAAAGCTCCCCAGATGCCCAGGTGGCCGTCTCCGATCACCAGCCGTGGACAGCCCATCCCCCGGCGCTTCAAGTCGCGCAGTACTTCCGACCAGCTCTGGGTCGATTCCCGATAGCCGCTCGTGACCGACACCACGGCTTTGCTTCCGTCACTTAAGGCGGCCTGCACCACCAGCAGGACTGCCTTTTCCTTCTCCAGACCTGCCTTGACGTAGATTCCATCTACCCATAAATACACCACTTCCAGATCATTCAAGGGTCGACTCTGCCAGACCTCCCATTCGGCCTGCCACTGCTCTTTCAATCTGGCCACCGTGGAGGACGACAGGTGCGCCTTTTCCCCTAAAAGCCCTCTCAGAGCCAGATCAAAATCCCCCAGCGCCAGACCATGCAAGTACAGCTCAGGGATCAGTTCTCGAACCTGCCGCGTCCGCTTGGCAAACAGGGGCAACACCCGACTTTCAAAGTGTTCCTCTAGATCCCGCACTCGAGGCCTTCGAACCTGGATCGTCCCCGAGCTCAGCGTCAGATGCCTCGGCTTCCCATATCCATTGCCATAGCCCGACGGAGCGTCCACGGCCCTTCGCCGCTCACTCTTACGCCGCCCTAATAACTCCGTGACTTCCTCCTCCAGCAGCTCTTGAACCCAGCCTTGGATCTTCTCCCGCACCCAATCTTCCAGCTCCTCGAAACAAACTCTTGACTCGACACTTTCCTCAATGTTCTGCTTGCTCATGCGGTGTGTACTCCTTCCGTTGCGGGCCTTTCGGCCCTGGGTTTTAAATCAACCCGGAAGGATACTCACCGCCTATGCTATTTACACACCTTCTGATGGTAGCTCGACAATTTCAGGGGGCAAAGCTTGTTGGACACGCTAAGAAATCATGAAGATAGAGATTCGTTTACGGAAGCAACACTCTACGGCCAGAATCGAATAGCGTATAGAACTAGTGCACTGTCCGGAAAGTTCACGCCGCTACTTCGGGCGTCTTTTCGCCGACAGCTTTGTTGCGCTACCTCGAAATACTCCCGGCATTGCTGCGTCGCTCGCCTCACTGACGACGAAAATCCATCCCGAATTAACGACGCGAATTTCCCGGACAGTACACTAGCAAAGAAAAGATAATCTTTAATGTCAACGATAAAACATACGAAGTTTATGACATTGAGAAAGATCCATTTGAACGTAACAAGATTGAAGGTCGTGTAGAGCTCCAACAGATACTCCAAACGTTCATTGCAGAAAAAACACAGGAAAGTGAAAGAAAACTAATAGATGCGAAGATGGAAAGGCAGCTCAGGAGTCTGGGCTACATCAGGCTAAGCGAGGCGAAACTCCTCAAGATTTATCAGGATTCCGTCCGAGCCGGGAACCGGGCAGAAAAGCAGGCAGAAAAGCAGATACCTACCGGGCCGAAGAGCACCCTGGACGATTTCACCAGACAGAGTGAGCTACGCGAGAAGCTCGAGGAAAAATACAAAAGAAAGGTTGCCAAGAAACATGGTCTGACAATGGAGGAGCTCAAAGAAATATCAAGCGAGGGTCTGCTCAAAAACTGGGCTCTGCCTAGAATGTGATTCCCCTTCATCGCCCTCACTGCGTCCCCTCGCCGCTCTAGCTCCTCCCCGTACGCGGTCCAGGCTCTCCTCGCACACCCGGTTACACAGCTCCCTGAGGCTCTCGTCATGGCAGGGGAACAGCCCGCCTTTGGCCAGCTGGGTGGGACCTGGATTCAGTATTTTTCGGCCCTGCCAACGACGGTGCTTCGCTGAAGCACACACTCATCAAACTCCGCCTCATGCACTTACATTTAACCCGCTGCGAAGAATGACAACCCCCGTGACCAGCAGCCACAGCGACTTTACGTGAAAAACCGGCTCGTAAAGCGACATGTGATCTGGGAGGAGCATTGTGAGGGCCGTCGCCGCCAGGCCGATCGCGACTGCCCCCCCATCCAATCCGTTTCTGCCCCGAACGAGATCTTCTAGGTCCACGGATGCCGGTTTCAGAGCGGCTTCGGCACCCCATGCACAGAGTACTTTCACAAGACTGGAGTGCCTGTTTTTCCTGTGATCCTGTGGGTCGGCCGAGGGAGCAGCCGACCCTGGACATGTATAATTCAAGGGCGGAATCGGCAACACGGCAGACTGGGGAAACAAAATGGTGTCAGGATCAGGTTTCAGGCCCTGCTTCCCGTTGATGGGAGGGAGCGCCGCATGCTTCCTGTTGCTGTCCGGGCTCCTGGCTGAATCCGGCTCTGGGGCACCCAGGGTCGACTTCAATCTGGAGGTCCGACCTATCCTCTCAGACAACTGTTTCTCCTGCCACGGTCCTGACCAGAAGAAACGTCAATTCGAACTCAGACTCGATACTCCTGAGGGCCCTTTCCAGGAGCGAGATTTGGGAGGCCCGGTGATCGTCCCCGGCGACTCCGCCTCCAGCATGCTCTACCGGCGCGTCACTTCCGAAAATGCGGCCTGGAAGATGCCGCCCGCGAGCTCCGGAAAAGAGTTGAGCGACCGCCAGGTCGAGCTGATCAAGAGCTGGATTGACCAGGGAGCGGAGTATCTGGGGCACTGGGCTTTCCAGAGCCCAAAACGGCCGGCCCGGCCCGAAGTGGAGAGGACTTCCTGGCCCCGCAACCCGATCGACCGTTTTGTCCTGGCGGAGCTCGAGAAACGGGGGGTTTCGGTTTCCGAGGAAGCTGACCGGGCGACACTGATCCGGCGGGTCACCTATGACCTGACGGGCCTGCCTCCATCCATTGAAGAGGTCGAGACTTTCCTGAAGGACGATTCCCCGGACGCCTACGAGAAGGTGGTCGATCGGTTGCTGGAATCACCCCATTACGGTGAAAGGATGGCGGTGGACTGGTTGGATCTGGCCCGCTACGCAGACACGCATGGATATAATATCGACAGCGGCCGCAATATGTGGCTGTGGCGTGATTGGGTGATCACCGCCTTCAACCGCAACCTGCCCTTTGATCAGTTCACCATCGAGCAACTGGCCGGCGACTTGCTGCCCGATCCCACCCAGGACCAGTTGATCGCCACCGGTTTCAACCGGAATCACATGATCAACTTCGGGGCAGTTGCCGTTCGCGAAGAGTATCTCAACGAAACCGTTGCCGACCGGGTCAACACGACGGCCACTGTGTGGATGGGGCTGACCATGCGCTGCGCTCAGTGTCATGACCACAAGTACGATCCCCTTACGCAGCGGGACTTCTATCGCTTTTACGGCTTTTTCAACAACGTCGAGGAAGATGGCCTTGCCGGGAGTTCGGGCAACGCAAGGCCCTTCTTGAGGGTACCCGGCCCCGATCAGCAGCACCGGGAAAAGAATCTCGAAGAGCTGATCGCGGACCTGGAAGCCGTGCTCGAGGAGGCAGCGGCCGATCAGCTGCATGAGAACTGGCTGCCTGACGCGCTCACTCAGTTCCCCCGTGTCTCTCCTGCAGGACTGATGGCCCACTACGAGTTCGACGGTCACTTCGCCGATACCAGCGGCAACTACCATCACGCCAGTCCCAGCAGCGAATTCGTGAAACACCGGCCGGGTCGGGTCGGGCAGAGTGTCGGTCTGGACGGGGAGACGTCTGTTGATCTCGGGGGCGCAGCTCCACTGGCAGAAGACCGGCCCTTCACAATAGCCCTCTGGGTTCTCCCCGGGGGAAACGCGGCCGGTTACCTGATGTCGCGAAGAGATCCCCTGAACAAGGAGAGGGGTTACGGCATCTTTTTCGGTGAGGAAGTGGTGCGGCCTACGATCCAGTTTTCAACACCTTTTTTCTTCCGGATGATCCACGAGTCGCCCGACCAGATTCTATCCGTTTCCCTAACTGAGAACCTGCCCAACTTCAAGTGGCACCATGTGACGGTGCTTTACGATGGGTCGAGAAAGGCCTCCGGACTGCGGCTTTTCCTCAATGGGGAGCTGCAGGAAGTCAAAGTCGAAGCCGATCGATTGAACGGCTCCATCGAATCGGACAGGCCCCTTTATCTGGGAGTCAACTCTGATTTTCCCTTTGTCAAGAGGCGCAGCGGCACCACGGCCCGGGTCGATGATCTCCGATTTTATGATCGACAGATCAGCCAGGAAGAAATGCGCGGGCTGGTCAAGGATCTGCCCATGAAGTCCATTCTTCAGACGAAAGCCGAGGATTGGGAACCAGCGCAGCGGGAGGAGCTGAGGGACTATTTCCTGGAGAACCATGCTCCGGAGCCCCTTCGAGAAGCCCATCTTCAACTCAAAGCTGTCCAGCGCGAGCTCAAGGATCTGCAGTCTCAGATGCCCAGCACCATGGTGATGCAGGAAAGAAAAGAACCCAGGAAGACTTTCTTGCTGGAGCGGGGTGACTATCGGAATCAGGGGGAAGAGGTGCAGGCCGGCGTCCCCGACTGTTTACCCGAGATGTCCGAGGAGCTTCCCGACAATCGGCTGGGCCTGGCCCGGTGGCTGGTCAGCGATGACCATCCGCTGACCTCGCGGGTGATCGTGAATCGTTTCTGGCAGAACTATCTTGGACTCGGCCTGGTGAAGACCAGTGAGGACTTCGGCTCCCAGGGCAGTCCTCCCAGCCACCCGCTGCTGCTCGACTGGCTGGCCCGAGAGTTTGTGGAGAGCGGCTGGGATGTCAAGGCCATGCAGAAGCTCGTCGTGACCTCGGCTACCTATCGCCAGTCCTCGAAGAGGAACGCCTGGTCGGCAGAACATGATCCGGAGAACCGATGGCTGTCTCGGGCCAGTCGATTGAGATTACCGGCCGAGATGATTCGGGATGGAGCTCTGGCCCTGGGAGGGTTGCTGAACCTGGACGTCGGGGGTCCCAGCGTTTTTCCCTATCAGCCTCCGGGTCTCTGGAAAGAAATGGCTTATGGGGAATACGACGGGGCTCAGGTTTACTACACGGCTCAGGTGTACCATGAAAGCACGGGTGCTGATCTCTACAGGCGCAGCCTCTACACCTTCTGGAAGCGCACAGTGCCACCTCCCTCGCTGGGCATGTTCGATGCTCCGGACCGCGAATTCTGTACCGTTCGCCGATCCAGGACAAACACACCTCTGCAGCCACTGGTGCTTTTGAATGACACGACGTACGTGGAAGCGGCCCGCGCTCTGGCTTCCAGGGCATTGACGGAGGTAGATGGGAGTTCTGAGTCACCTTTACAGCTAGTCTACCGGCTGGCAACCTCCCGCCTTCCCACTGGCGAGGAAACCCGGGTTCTGGCCGCGGCGCTGCTGCAGCAGCAGGATTTCTACACTCACAACCCGGAAGCCGCGACAAGGCTGGTCGGCCTGGGCGCAAGCCTCGCGCCGGACACCATCGATGGGAAGGAACTGGCCGCGTGGACCGCCCTGGCCAGTATCATTCTGAACCTGGACGAAACCATTACTCGAGAGTAAGAACATGTCCTTAGAAGACGACTTTTCCCTTTTCATGACCCGTCGGCAGTTCTTTTCCCGTGGCAGCACGGGAATCGGGCTGGCTGCCCTGGGATCCCTTTTGAAGCCCTCTTTGCTGGCCGGCACCGGAGGTGATAGCCCCGGCCTCCCGGGATTGCCCCATTTCGCTCCCCGGGCCAGGCGTGCGGTCTTCCTGTTTCAAGCGGGAGCCCCCTCCCAGATTGATCTGTTCGATTACAAGCCCGGGCTTGCGGGCCTTCAGGGAACGGAACTTCCTGAATCGGTCCGAATGGGGAAGCGCCCGCCAGGGATAAGTACCAAGCAAGAGTCTTTCCCGCTGGCCTCTTCCATCTTCAAATTCGCACGGCACGGCAAAAGCGGAACGTACCTGAGTGAGTTGCTTCCCGGCACGGCCGGGATTGTGGACGACATCGCCATTGTCAAGACGGTTTATACGCCGGCAACGAATCACGAGCCAGCCATCACCTTCTTTCAGACCGGGAGCCAGCAGTCGGGAAGGCCCAGCTTCGGAGCCTGGATGAGCTACGGTCTGGGAAGTGAGAATCAGGATCTGCCGGCCTTCATCGTGCTGGTTTCGCAGGGCAGCGCGCAACGCCCGGCGCAGCCTCTCTTCTCGCGACTCTGGGGAAGCGGGTTTCTACCTTCTGAGCACCAGGGAGTCAAGTTCCGCAATAGTGGTGATCCGGTTCTTTATCTCTCCAACCCTCCCGGGATCGAGCGCTCGAATCGCCGCCACATGCTCGATGCGATTCGAGAATTGAACCAGATTCGGGCTCGTGAGTTCGGAGATCCTGAAATTGAGACTCGAATTTCCCAGTACGAGATGGCCTACCGGATGCAGGCCTCGGTTCCCGAGCTGACGGATCTATCCGACGAGCCGGACAGCATCTTTGAAATGTATGGTCCGGATTCCAGGAAACCGGGGACCTATGCAGCCAACTGTCTGCTGGCCCGGCGACTGCTGGAAAAAGACGTTCGCTTCATCCAGCTCTATCACCGGGGCTGGGACCAGCACTGGGAGCTACCTCGCGACATCCGGCTCCAGTGCCGCGATGTAGACCAGGCTTCAGCGGCTCTTGTGATGGACCTGAAGCAGCGCGGACTGCTCGACGATACGCTGGTTGTCTGGGGTGGCGAGTTTGGCCGGACCGCCTACTGCCAGGGAACCCTGAAGGACGACAATTACGGCCGCGACCACCACCCGCTCTGCTTTACCATGTGGCTGGCGGGAGGCGGGGTCAAAGCCGGGGTGTCGCTGGGGAAGACGGACGACTTCTCCTACAACATTCTGGAAGACCCGGTGCATGTCCATGATCTGCAGGCCACCATCCTGCACTGCCTGGGGATCGATCACAAGAAACTGACCTTCAAGTACCAGGGCCGCCACCACCGCCTCACCGACGTCCATGGCAACCTGGTGGACAAGCTCCTGGCCTAAGGCATTCCACGTTCCACGTTGGCGGCGGCAGAGCAGCAGGCCAGGGCGACTAGGGGCGCAGAGCACAGCACCTTCAGGGCCGGGCTGTTGGCAGCGGACACGCTATTCCCCTATACTTCTGGCGCATACAGACAGAGGGACAGAGTATGGGCGAAGTCGAACCACGCGAGGCGTGGGTAAAGATCCTGACTCCCGCTGAACGCGCGGCGAGAGGAAAGGGCCATCCATACGATTTCGGTTTTATTCCCGCCATGGCTGGCCTGGTCGCGACCCACCCCGAGATCGGGCGCCCGTTCTCAGCACTCTACCGGCAGATCATGTTCGCGCCCGGCGGCGCATTGAGCCGGGCGGAGCGGGAAATGACCGCCGCGGTTGCCTCAGCCGCACAGGACTGCTTCTACTGAACTGAGTCGCACACCGAGTTCCTCCGTGTTGAGGACGAAAATCTCGAACTCTCTCAAGCGATCAAGAACAAGACCTGGCGCGAGGTAGAGGGATTGACAAAACGGCAGAGCGCCCTCGCGACAGTGGCCGAAAAGTTGTCCTCGACGCCGACGCGTATGGTCGAGGCGGACTGGCAGCCGCTGCGCGATCTTGGTTTCGATGACCAGGCGTGTTTGGAAGTAGCGCATATCGTGGGGATATTCAACTACCTGACGCGGCTGGCCGATGGCATGGGGCTGCGACTCGATTCAGGGACCCTGGAGGCCGCGGAAACTGGTATTGCCCTCAAACGCACCGAGGGCTGAAGGCCGCGGGCGATAAGCTGCGTGTCTTACGCGATTGACGAGCAAAACCTCCAGCGGCAGAGGCTGCTGGCCAGAATCTTGAATCCTCTCACTGCGCCACACCTTGCCGCCTTAGATGTAGACAGGGCGGGCCGCTGGCTGGACGTGGGTTCAGGTCTCGGGGAGACAACCCGGTTGCTCACTCAGTTCCTCCACTCCACGGGGGAGTGCATCGGACTGGAGCAGGATCCTGCTCTGATCGAGGTGGCACGAGACCAAGAGTGGGGCGACCACAAGGTTTCATTCCGTGAAGGTGATGCTATGGCGTTGCCGTTTGATGACGATTCGTTCGACCTCGTCTTCACGCGCTTTCTATTGGTGCACCTGCCGGGTCCTCTGGTCGCGCTACGAGAGATGTTCCGGGTTGCGAAGCCCGGGGCCCTCGTATTCGCGCAGGAGCCCGACCTCGCGTTCAGCTGCTGTTACCCGTCGAGCCCGGGGTACCAGCGGATGCCCGAACTGTGTAGAGCCGTCGTTGCTGACGCCGAGATCGGGAGGAAGTTGGTGCACCTGTTCCGGAGCATCGGCGCCGGCTCCGTCGAAGTCCGAGCTGACATAGCGATCGAGGCCGAGGGTGTGGACCTGAGGCAGATCTCCACGATCACGTTCGAGGCGATTGGGCGGGCGCTGGTGACTGCCGGACACCTCGACTCGGCGGAGTACAAATCGCTACTCGCCGACTTCCGTGAAGTCGAGTCGGACCCCGGCAGGGTCCTGATCGGCAATCCCATCATTAGCGTTTGGGGGTCCCGGGCCCTTACGACCTCACCTGGGCCCCCCACCACTGCACCGCCAAAGGGTTCATAGAGTGACCATGCCCCCCACGCTCTCCACAAGGCTCATTCCGGTGGCACTACCCGTCCTGCTGTTCGACTATTGTCGTGGACCAGGCCCCGTACCCGAACCGACAGCGCAGTCACCGTGTTTTGCCTTGCCAGCTTGCTGGGAGCCAACCTGTCTGCTCATTTTGCAACTGACTTCTCTGTTACAAGCCAGAGCAATTTCACCAGCAATGGGATCACAGCCGCAATGAAGCCGAGGAACGAGACAGGTGGAAGGAGTCCCGGCCAGCCCGCAGGCGCGAGCCACCCGGAGGAGCCCATGACCACCACGTGCCCGGCCGCCAGCGTCAGCGCAAAGTAGCCCATCCTCTGACTGCGGTGCCACCGGTCGGCCCCAATGGCGTCGTACATAAACGGCAGCGACGTGATCGCTGTGATCGAGATACACCACAGGCTCAGCACACCGAATAGCAGGCTGAGTTCGCCTGTCAGGTTCATCTTGTGAGCGTCCAGAAAAAACTTGGGGTAGTAGTGAGGGGATACTATCAGCAACGACATGAAGGCGTGAATCCCCGCCAGCGAAAACCCCATCAGACCGCAGAACTTGATCAGAACCAGGCGTCGGTCAGGCTCGCGCTCGTAGACTCTCAGGGTCTTGCCGATCAGGTAGGAGGCGGCGATCAAGAAGACGGCGGCCAGGGCACAGCCTTTGTTTGCAACGTAAAGAGGAAAGTGGGACCACTCGACCCCTTGAAAGACATGGTAGCGGATGACGGCGTACGTCATGGGTACGCCCAGTAGAAATACCAGCCACCGTACGGTGAAGGTCTGGATCAGGCGCGAGTTCCGGGGATCAGCGCTGCTCATCCGCGTGTCCCGTTCGGCCCAGTGCCCAGGACGAAGAAGTGGGCTGGCGGATTTCTCAGAAGTCTCATGTCAAGTCCTCCTCGGCTGCATTTCTTCCCGGCGCTAGTGTACTGTCCGGGAAGTTCGAGTCGTTAATTCGGGACGGGGTTAATTCGGGGATTTTCGTCGTCAGTGAGGCGCGCGACGCAGCAATGCCGGGAGTATTTCGAGGTAGCGCAACAAAACTGTCGGCGAAAAGACGCCCGAAGTAGCGGCGTGAACTTTCCGGACAGTGCACCAGACTATGATCAACTCTCAGGTGTCCACTCCGGGTTGGGTGTGGGCATCCTGGCATCCACCTCGCTCCGCCATCTTCGGAGCAACTCGCGTAGCTCTTCGGTCTTTTCAGGCATCTGTGTGGCCAGGTCGTTGACCTCACCTATGTCTTCGGCCAGGTTATACAGCTCGACGCGATCGTCCTCGAACCATTCAATCAACTTGTAATCGCCGGCGCGAACGGCGCCCGTCGGCGTGTTTCCCGCCAGGTAGTGCGGATAATGCCAAAAGATTGCTTGACGCTCCCAGTCACTACTTTCAGTCAGCAGTGGAACCAGGCTAACGCCGTCTTGATGCTGGTCCGGGCTCAGCTTCAGGCCGGCCATCTCCAGCAGGGTCGGAAAAAGATCCATGCTGATGACCGGTTCGTCACTTTCACTCCCGGCTCGGGTCACACCGGGCCAGCTGACAATCAGCGGTGCGCGAATGCCGCCTTCGTAGAGCCATCCCTTGCCTGCCCTCAAGGGCAGGTTCGATGTGGGCGGTGTCGGAATGGCCGGGCTATCCACCGCGAGGGTACTCAGCCCTCCGTTATCAGATAGCAGAATCAGGGCCGTGTCCCTGGCTATACCCAGCTTTTCCAGAGCAGACTGGATGCGACCGACGCTCTCGTCCAGGCTTTCGATCATCCCCGCATAGACAGCGTGGTCCTGCAATTGCTTTGTGGTCGCCTGGCTGCCCTCGGGCAAGAATCCCGGGCCATCCGATGTCGGCAACTGTGAGGCTTTCAAATCGTACTTGTTAACAAGCCCTTCCTTCGCCTCCAGCGGAATGTGAACAGCGTAATGGGACAGGGTCAACAAGAAAGGCCGGGTGTAGTTTTCTCGAAGGAAGCGAATAGCCTCGTCAGTCAGGCGGTCCGTTAGATACTCTCCGGCCTCGCCGGATTCCAGGTCAGGGACATCTTGCTTCGAAGGTTGTGGTTGGCGGTAGGGATAGAAATAAGTCGCTGGGAAGCCCCCCTTTGCAACAGCCAGGGTAAAGCGAAAACCCTGATGATCCGGAAAGTATGGCCCCTCGCCCAGGTGCCACTTTCCGATGTAAGCAGTGAGATAGCCTTGAGCCTGGAACGCCTCGCCGAGAGTAACCTCTTCAAGGGGAAGCTGGTGGTCATAACTTGCCGGCAATAACCGACCCTTCTGCCGGCCGCTAATCCAGTCGGTAATGTTCAAACGTGCCGGGTATTTCCCGGACATGATGCTGGCCCGAGTAGGAGAGCAAACACAGCCTGCGGTGTAGAATTGCGTGAATCGCATGCTGTTCATTGCCAGTTGGTCGATGTTCGGCGTCTCGTAAAACTCGCTTCCGTAGACTCCGGTGTCCTTCCAACCAAGATCGTCCACAATGATCAAAACCAAATTGAGCGGCTTATCCTCGGCCTCTCGCTGGTGCTGAGTTACACACCCTGCCAGAAACAAGACGACTGCAAGAAAAAAGAGCATCAACCGGGAACATCGGAACATAGACCGCAGTATGACGCTTTTGTATTCACATGCGGAAGCAAAGATCCTTCTCAGTGGGGATCGAGCTTCGACTCTTTCTCGCGCCGTTGGCCCTTCTCTTCTTGTGCGGTCGACCCCATTAGTTCTAACCTCACTAAGCGCTTAGGGAACTCGCCAGCTAGCAACCGGTAACGAGCAACTATACAATGAACGTTCACCCAGGTTCTTGGCCGTGGAAAGGGAGAATCAAGATGACTTTTGTCGTTTCAGGGGAAAACTTGACCATAGAAGACGTCGTGCAGGTCGCCCGCCACGACAAGAAGGTAGAGATCCATCCCCAGGCCGTTCACCGTATGGAAGTCTGCCGCGAAATGCTGGAGAAGAAGCTCCGCAACCACGAGATCATGTACGGGGTCAACACAGGGATTGGCGAGTTCAGTGAAGTTGTCCTGTCCGACGAGCAGATCCAGGATTTTCAGAAGTACTTGATCTATAACCATGCGGCGGGGATTGGAGATCCGGCGCCCCTGGAATTTGTTCGCGGAGCCATGCTCAGCCGAGTCAATGTGTTGTCCAAGGGCCATTCCGGAATTCGGCCGGTGATCCCACAGACTTTTGTGGAAATGCTCAACCGGGGTGTGACGCCCTACGTTTGTCAGAAGGGGTCCGTCGCCGCCTGTGGCGATCTAGCGCCCATGGCCCAGATCGGCCTTCTGTTGCTGGGAGAGGGGCAGGCCTACTATCAGGGAGAACTGCTGGATGGCCGGGAGGCCCTGGAGCGGGCCGGCATCCCGATCCCGGGTCTGGAGGCGCGAGACGGGCTGGCCTCCATCAACGGTTCCAATTTCATCACCGCCATGTCGGCCCTTTGGCTGCACGATGCCTACCGTTGGTTGAAGCAGGCCATTATTGCCTGTGCCATGTCGCTGGAGGCGCTGAAAGCGAACATGAAGCCCTATACCCTCCTCTTACACGAAGCCAGGGGGTTCCCGGGGGCCGTTCAGTGCGCCAGTGCCATCAATGCGCTCATTGCCGAAGGTGATCTGAAAGAAGGGCGGGTGGAATGCAAGGTCCAGGACGCCTACTCCATGCGATCCTCACCGCAGGTGATTGGAGCGGCCATGGACGCGCTGGCCTGGGCCAGATCTCAGGTTGAAATCGAGCTGAACGGGGTGGGAGATAATCCCGTCTTCTTCCCGGACCGAAACCTGCAGATTTCGGGAGCCAATTTTCAGGGAACACCGATTTCCCTGCCTCTGGACATGGCGGGCGCTGCGATCACGATGATCAGCGTCATGTCGGAGCGAAGAATGAATCGGCTCAACAACCCGGCCCTGTCGGTCGGGCTGCCACCCTTCTTGACCAAGGGAGCGGGAATGTTCTCGGGGCTGATGCTCAGCCAGTACACCGCCGCCGCGCTGATCGTGGAACAGAGAATCCTGTCCGCACCGGCCAGCATTCAGTCCATCCCGGCTGCGGCCGACCAGGAAGACTTCGTTTCCATGGGAATGAACACGGCCATTAAGAATTTCCAGATTCTGGACAATGGTTGTGGAGTCCTGGGCATTGAAATCATAGCGGCCGCGCAGGCCCTCGATTTCAGAGACTACAAGCTGGGCCGCGGGGTGGCCAAAGCCAGGGAAGTCGTCCGCCGACATGTGGAATTTCTCGACCTGGATCGTCCTCTCCATCCAGATCACACCACCATGCAGCAGGTCTTGAAGTCCGGCGAGATCCTGGAGGAAGTGGAGAATGAGGTCGGGAGCCTGGACTTTGACGGGTTGTTTCTCAAGCAGCGTGAGAGGTGCCTTGGAACCTCCTGAAAACAAAGAAAAAGCCTTAATCGGTAAGGTTTTACAAACTACTCAGTTTACCCCTGGTTTCCCCAGGATTACCCTGGAAACCCCGCTGCTTTGGACACAGTTTTCACCACAGGTCGTTGAAGGAGTTGACCTCATCCTGCCAACCAGCAGACTAGGCCAGAGACAAGGGGCAGGACGTAGAGGCCAATGGAACTCTGGATTTTTGTGTAGAAAATCTAGCGCCTGAGCGGAGCTCCCAACGGACTTTTCAGTTCCATACTGTGGAAACCGCCTTGACCTGTCCCCGCCAGCTGCTACGCTGAAGGTAGCATAAAGGACACCTTCGCCCGTGTGGGAGCTGTTACGGACATGCGCGTGGAGGACTACTACCAGAGTGGTAAGCGCTGGTGGTTTCGGCTGCATGAGAAAGGCGGGAAACGCCACGAGGTGCCGGCTCACCACAATGCCGAAACTTATATGGACGCTTACCTGGCCGAAGCCGACTTTGCTGACCAGGACAAGAAGACTCCCCTCTTCCGCACGGTCGATCGCCGGCATCGACCCACCAATGCGCCGATGACCCGGACAGACATTTTGCGCATGATCAAACGGAGAGCCCGTCAGGCCGGACTCCCCTCCTCCACCTCGTGCCATACTTTCCGGGCCACCGGCATTACCGCGTACCTGCAGAACGGTGGCACCATCGAGAACGCTCAGGCGATCGCGGCGCACGAGTCGCCCAGGACAACCAAGCTCTACGACCACAGCGGCGACGAGATCACGCTCGATGAAGTCGAGCGGATTGGGATTTGAGGAGGACAGAAGAAATGAATCTACCCAGATACCTCGCGCTTTTCACACTACTCGCTCTGACAGCTCTTCAGGCGACCAGCTGGTATTTCGGTGCAAATGTCTTCCGCCGATCGGGATCATTACCTCCATTTGTGAGGGCTGACTCTCCCCTCCTTCTGGTATTCAGTCCCTTGGTGCCGGTCCTGGTCACTCTTCTCGTGCTCCCAACCGGACTGTACGCAATCGGCTCAAAAAAAGTACCAAGACTCGCAGAAGAAGTGGGCTTACGGTGCTGTTGGCACGATCCTCGGGTACTGGCTGGGATAGGTTCCTCCGTGGGCTGGCAGGTGACCAGATCAACTACAAAAATGATTCCAGACGGGCCACACTCTGGGCAGACCCCCTCCCTGGTTACAACACAGCCCTGCGCGCTGACCGGGATTTAACTCAGGAAAATGGGGGTCTTCGAAATGACGAAAAGACGCACAACACTAAGAGGATTCCTGTTCCTATCAACGCTCTTATGCCTTGAGGTATCAGGACCCAGCAGCGCCCTTGCGCAAATTGAGCCTTCAACGTCTCCCTTTCACACCCTGCAGGGACAGGTCAGCAAGGCCGTCATTGCTGATGGCACCTGCTTTCTTTTGATAAATAAAACCATGCATATCGATCAATATGATCTTGCATCTGGAACACTCGTTAAACGGTACGAAACTGGACCAGTCGAGGAACTCCCAGTACGGGCCACCCATGATTTTGCCCTGGACAGCGAGCAGCGTGTGAATGCGTTGGTGCTGGCCAATGATGAAGTTCTTGTTCGAAGGTTCGAAGCTGATGGAACTTTTACCCATGTCCCTCTCGACCATCCAGTGTGGGCTCGGAAGCTGAGCATTGATCAAGAAGGCAACCTCTACGTTTTGGGGCTGGAATTGGAACTAATGCACGAGCTCGTAAAGTGGATGCGTACTGGGACTAGCCCTGTGCCAGAAGGCCCTACGATCAGACTTATCTGGAAGTTCTCTCGCGAAGGAAAGCTGCTTGCGTCCTATTTCCCCTTTATACTGCCCGATAGGGAGAGTGCAGAGGAGTTTGCGAAGGGATACCCGAGTCTATCCGAGTTCGCAGTTCTTCCGTCGGGAGAGATCTACTTCCTTTTTCGAGATGCCAGCCAACGGATGGGGTATCGCTTGAGCGATTATCCGGAGCAGTTGTACGCAATCGATACCGCCGGGGACACTCGAGCGATTTCCCTGATAGGGCCAACGCTGGACGCGTTTATCTACAACATTCACCCTTTCGGCGCGAATGACCTGGCGGTTCAGTGGTGGACTGCCCTGGGGCGACCGAAAGTCACAGCTCTAACTTCTCTTCAGACCGGCGATTTGCTCTACACATTACAGCGCAATGGCATAGAGGCTGTCAGCGAAGAGCTCTTGTCAATAGGTGTGGAAAAACATCAGGCGGCTTTCTCCTCCGGGACTTGGTTGACCGGGACTCCATTGACATATTTGGCGCCCTGGTAGACGTCTTTCATCAGCTCCGGTGCCTTCAACCGGCGGAATCGCTGCTCCGCCACCAGCAGCATCTTCCAGATCACCGCCTGGGCGTTGTCCACTTTCTTGAATCGCTTGGCCGCGTCCGTTCGCAGCCGAAGAGCGGCAAACGGTGACTCCACTGGATTGGTGGTTCGCAGATGCTGCCACTGCTTCTTTGGATAGCAGGTAAAAGGTCACCATCCGGTCCCAGTCCTGCTCGATTAGCTCAGCCGCCAGAGTCAGCCCTCGCTGCCGGCACCAGTGCTGAAAAACCTTCTTGAGTCGTTGTGCTTCTTCTCGACTCTCGGCGTAAGGGATCTGCCGCAGGATCAGCAAGGCCGGCTTGTGCACTCGCTTAGGGAGCTTGGTCAGCAGGTTGACGATCCGATGATTCCAGCAGCGCTGCTCCTCGGCCTGGGGATAGACGTTGCGCAAAGCTCCCCAGATGCCCAGGTGGCCGTCTCCGATCACCAGCCGTGGACAGCCCATCCCCCGGCGCTTCAAGTCGCGCAGTACTTCCGACCAGCTCTGGGTCGATTCCCGATAGCCGCTCGTGACCGACACCACGGCTTTGCTTCCGTCACTTAAGGCGGCCTGCACCACCAGCAGGACTGCCTTTTCCTTCTCCAGACCCGCCTTGACGTAGATTCCATCTACCCATAAATACACCACTTCCAGATCATTCAAGGGTCGACTCTGCCAGACCTCCCATTCGGCCTGCCACTACTCTTTCAATCTGGCCACCGTGGAGGACGACAGGTGCGCCTTTTCCCCTAAAAGCCCTCTCAGAGCCAGATCAAAATCCCCCAGCGCCAGACCATGCAAGTACAGCTCAGGGATCAGTTCTCGAACCTGCCGCGTCCGCTTGGCAAACAGGGGCAACACCCGACTTTCAAAGTGTTCCTCTAGATCCCGCACTCGAGGCCTTCGAACCTGGATCGTCCCCGAGCTCAGCGTCAGATGCCTCGGCTTCCCATATCCATTGCCATAGCCCGACGGAGCGTCCACGGCCCTTCGCCGCTCACTCTTACGCCGCCCTAATAACTCCGTGACTTCCTCCTCCAGCAGCTCTTGAACCCAGCCTTGGATCTTCTCCCCCACCCAATCTTCCAGCTCCTCGAAACAAACTCTTGACTCGACACTTTCCTCAATGTTCTGCTTGCTCATGCGGTGTGTACTCCTTCCGTTGCGGGCCTTTCGGCCCTGGGTTTTAAATCAACCCGGAAGGATACTCACCGCCTATGCTATTTACACACCTTCTGATGGTAGCTCGTCAGCGAAACCGATTTGGTGGTGTCGGTGGTGACCGGTCGTGTGGGCCCTTTTACCCCGCTGTATGACCTTATTCGAGTTCAGCTACAGTGATTCCCGCGAGCCCGTTCCCGCCCTTCGCGGTCTGTCCTCGGCACCGCTTCAGCCCCCCGTCGAAGCCGAGCCCATGCACTGAGGATCCCGTTGGTCCCTGGATCCCTGTCTAGGGTAGCGCCCAGAATCCTGTACTTTTATACTTTAGGCGCCGACACCGATCGCAAGTGCTTTAAATAGAAGGACTTGTGGAGTGCCTGCCGATGGAATGAACTCCCACTGCGACCGGAAGCCGGGCCTCCCACCCCCGAACCAGACACGCACGCGCCCCTCGAAACGCCTTAGCCCAACGCCGAAGCCAAACGCCGTCTGCCAGTCGTCCAGCGGCCAGTGGGGTCGGTGCATCTCTCGAAGTGTCCTGGCACTGAGCACAGACCCATTGGACGTATCTATGCCTCATCCCTCGAGGATCGCTCTCACGCCACGATCTCGGCCTGCCCCTTAGCCTGGGGGGCTACCCCCCAACATTGACGGATTTTCCGGGTTTCGCTACGCTCGACTCTCGGAAAGAGTTCGTCGCGATGCCACTCGACCTTGGCAATCAACCGACGAGGCCGGTTGTGAACGACAAAGGAAAAGTGTCCCACCGTGATCACGTAAATATTGACCCACCCTTAGACAGACTTTTTTCTTTCAAACGCCTCACACACAAATACTTGGAGGCATTGAAAGGAAAAACCCCCGGGTCATTATTGCGTTATCGAAACGGGCAAAAGTGGGTCACATTTGCTCGATCGAAATCACCGGTCCCAACTGGCGGCTTGATATTTGAAATCGGCAAACCAAACGATGGGTTTTCTGGGTGGACGACCCACAGGCTGGGTCAGCAGGTGTTCAATTTCCTTCTGAAGCACCTCGTTCGCGGGAAGCCGGATAGCATACAAAAAGCCCTTCTCCTCCAGGTATGCATAAATCTCTGGCTTGGCGAAGGCGGCATCACCCCGAAAGTATTTGCGGTTGAAATGCGATTGTCGGCCGTGAATAGCCCTTGATCCGCTCATTCGGTCTTTCTCGCCGTGACAGAAAAGTGATTCGTCGAATCGACATCGAGCCCTAGTACCTCGAAAGAAGCAAAGAGCGGTGCCATTTCACTTTTCTCAAAATAGTGGTGCAGTAGGCCCTTTTCAGGGCCATCTAGAGGCACGAATGTTCCTGGCTCTACCTCTTCCTGTAACTTGCTTGCCTCGTTCTGCGAGACCGGCACGGTGATCCAGATCAGCCCTCCGGGCTTCACAACTCTTGTGATCTCTGAAACCGTCTGCCTGATCGCTTCGAGCCGGTTGTGGTGAATCACCTGCACGCTAATCAGCGCGTCAAAGAAACTGTCCGGATAAGGTAGGTTCTGCATGTCATGCAGCGTCAAGTGCGCAGACAGCTTCATCTTACCCAGCCGCAAGATTGCAGAGGCTAGCCCCACTGCAGAAGAGTCCAGGCCCCAAGTGTCATAGCCATTCTTGGCACAGGCGACGAGGTGTGTACCGGTTCCGCACCCTAGGTCGAGCACTCGCCTGACCTGGTGCCGATTGAACAAGTCCAGGACTCCCTGGATCTCGGGATGAGGGAGTTCCGTCTTTGATCGACTTGCTTCGTAGATCTGATCCCAAACCGTACCCACGCTAACTCTCTTAGCAAGGTCCCATCTATTAGGCAAGCGCCGTATGCTCAGATCACAGGGCGCTCGAACTCGCGGACGAAGCAATCTTCCACCCTTGTCAAGATGTGTGGAGCGCGGAAGCAGGATATTGCGAGCCCAGGCCCAGTGAAAGGGCGCCCTCCCTTAACGGCAAAGGCGCAGAAAGAGGAGTTCGTGGCGGGATCCAGAGGCAGGTAATTGTGCAGTTCACTAAGAAATACTACCCAGGGACCGAAATGTTTCGACCTGGAGGGGTCTAGAAAGGTGTTTCCGGGAACGGAACGTGTCAACAACTTTGAGACACTTTGGTGAATAAATTACTGTAGTTTCATCTCAAAAGTTCTCCTTTTCGGGAGGGTTGATCCAGACCGCCTCGGGAAGAGGAGGAGGAACGGGTTTGCCGTTGGGAAATCTCTCCGGGAAGAGTGCATGGGCGGCCTCCAATGTTTGGGATCGATCGCGACGGGTGGTGATGGCGGTGAGGTAGTGCACATCCGCGGGAGTGTGCAGGCCGATACCCGAATGGCGATGGTCGCGGTTATACCAATCGAAGAAATCCCGACAGAAGTCTCTGGCTTGCTGAATGGTGCCGAAACGAGCCGGGAATTCGGGACGGTACTTGAGGGTCTTGAATTGGGATTCCGAGTAGGGATTGTCGTCACAGACATGAGGCCGAGAGTGAGACTTGGTGACTCCCAGATCGGCCAGTAGCAAGGCCAGTGCTTTGGAACTCATCGACGAGCCACGATCGGCATGCAGGGTGAGACCACCCGCTACGATCTCCTGCTTGGAGTAGCTCTGGGCGATCAAGACCTTGGCCAGGCGGGAGCTTTCCTGGGTGGCCACCATCCAGCCCACCACATAGCGGCTGAAGATGTCCAGGATCACGTAGAGGTAGTAATAGCTCCATTTGACGGGCCCCTTCAGCTTGGTGATGTCCCACGACCAGCATTGGTTCGGGCCGGTGGCCAGAAGTTCCGGCTTGGAGTATTGGGGATGGCGGCGCTGGCGACGGCGTTCTCTAACTTCCAGACGTTTGGCCAGAATGCGGTACATGGTTCGAATCGAGCACAAGTATCGCCCTTCGTCCAGCAGCTCCGCCCATACGGCGGCAGGAGCTTTGTCGATAAACTGTCGGCTGTGCAGGACCTCCACAACGGCTTCCCTTTCGGGCGGGCTCAAGGCGCGTGGGGATGCGGCCCGAGGCCGAGGATCCAGCGCCGGCCGTTCGCGCCGAAGTTTCTCCCGATACAGACTCGATGGCGGCAGATCCAGAGCCTGACAGCCGGCACGGACTCCGTGGGATTGTGAGAATCGCAAAGCTTCGTCCATCAGCTCTCGTCTCCGTTCTCTTCGCTGCTCGCCAGAGAGATTCCCAACAGTTGCGAGACTTTTTTTTGGAGATCCAGCATGGCTTCAAACTTCTCGAGCTTGCGTTTCAGCTTCCGATTCTCAGCCTCCACTTGCCTCAGTTGATGATCCAGAGGATTGACCGGCTTTGCCTTTCGTCCCCGCTTGCGAGGGGTCAATGCCTGCAGCGTTCCGTGCTCGCGTTGGCGTCGCCAGGTCTGCAGATTCGACCAGTAAAGTCCTTCTCGGCGCAGTAATGCTCCCACTTCGCCCGACTCTTCGCAGCCATCGGCCTGCTCCAGGACCCGGAGCTTATAGCGGGCTGAAAACCGGCGACGGGTTGCCTTGGCAGGAACTTCCGGGTCGGGTCGCGGCAACGCCTTCTCGGGCTCGGTCCGTCCCGCAGCGATTTTGGAGACCTCTCCCCTCCGCTCCGAGGTTTCCAAAATCCTCAGTTTCTTGTCGCTTCTGTTTTCTATCATTCTGTAATCCAGCTTCTCGCCCTCTACTCTAATTTAGCCGGGAAGAAGTGTCTCACCATTATTGGCACAGAGGGGAACCGGAGATACGAGACCTGCCGGCCATGACGCTCGGATGCCTTCGCCGACACCGCTATTTCACTTCTTCAATCCGCCACGAGAACTCCTCCAGCAACTTCTCACTCCATCCATTTTTCTCAAAGGCCTTCTTGCCTGTGGTATCCAGGAACCAGGTTGTCGGAAAGGCGTGGATATCGGAGTTTGAGACGTAGCCGTCATCGAATAGAACTCGAAAGCTAAAGTTGTTCTTCTCCATCCATTGCGCAACCTCTGCCGGGTCGCGGTCGTTGTAGTTGATGGTGAGAATCTCGACCTTTGGGTCGTCGAGATACCTCTCGTGAAGTGCCTGAAATTCGGGCATTTCCTTGACGCACCAACCGCACCAAATTCCCCAGAAGTTGATCACAACGATTCGATCTTCAAGCGTGTCCAGAGAAACCACTTCGCCCTCGAGTGTCTTGAGACTGAAATTGAAGACTCTTTCGGGCTCCAAAAGGCGAGAAGAGAGGATCTTTCCTTTTCTCCGCTTGCGGTCCTGCTGATCTAGAGAGGTTCGATACCGATCAAAACCTTCTAGGCTTCCCGTCATCTTGCTGTAAAGGCGTTTGATCGCCTCCTCGGAGGGGTTTTTACGAGGTGTCTGAATGATGAGCCCCTTTACGTAGAACTCTTCTGCCTTGCTGAGATTGGCTTTCGCCTCATACAGCCTTCCCAGGTGATGAAGGATGAGCATGTTTCGGTGATTTAGCTCGTAGGCCGCAAGGAGTTTTCTTTCCGCCTCTTCGAAGCGACCTTCATTGAAGTAGACCCAGCCCAAAGCATCGACCATCAAGGCCTTCATTCGGTCCTTGGCCAGTTGGAATCTCCCCTCTGTCTCATGGCGAAAGCGGCCCCTCTCGACTTTGGCCAATCCAGCCTCGACGCCCTTTCTGGCGATCTCTTCAGCACGGCGATAGTAAGAAGTCCTCTCTGCCAGAGCGATGGCGCTCTCTGCATAAGTCAGACGAGGATTCATCTCCTCATATTGAACCATCCCGTCGACCACCTGTAACAACTCTTCCGGAGCAACCTCCAGACGATTTCTCCAAAGAAAAAGCTGCAAATAGGCTCCACCTAGAAAGTTAGTGCCGGAGTGGTAAGGTCGCTTGACATAGTCCCACAGCATCTGCCGGAAATGTTCGACGTTCTCCCGATTCTTGAAGTTCTCCTTCCGCAACTTTTGTTGAAAGTCGCGGTAGCGGTTCCGCAAGACAACGTCAGCGCCACGGCTGTTGGGAAAATCGCTCAGGATGCGCTCTTCAACTTCGCTCCGCAATCCCTCGAATCCCAAGCGGTTGGCGATCGCGGCCACTGCCAGCAAGGCCGTGGGATACTCTGAGCGCCTACTCAGAAACTCCTTCATTCGCTCGATCACTTGGGCTTTCCTCTCAGCCTCGGAGAGACTCTTGAAAGAATGCAGCTGGTGCCACAGCTCAGAGTTTACCGAGTTGGAGTTGGGCGAAAGATCTACCGCTCTCTTCAATAGAGGGATGCCTTCCTCGGCGCGGTTATTTCGAGACAGATAGCTGCCTGCAAGGAAAAGTGCACCAACATGGCCAGGATCCACTTGTCTGGCTTCGTGCAAGACCTGCAATGCTTGGTTGCGACTTGCCTTCCTCTCATCGGGGTCAAGCCCTCTTTGTCTCGAAAGCCCCTCGTGGGCCTTGGCTTTTGTGACGAGCAACCTGGCACGCTCACCGTCTGGCCAGCTGTAGCTCTCCAGAAAGGCGATGGCTTCTTTCTCGTTCCCGGTCCAGACTAGTGCTTCTGCTCGCATCCAGACTGCATCCGGATGATTTGGTAGCAACTCGGTCAGCTTCCCACTTGCTGAAAGGGCGTATTGTCTCTTGTGTCTGGAGGAAAGTTGGATGCCTGCCTGGGCGAACCAACCCCAGGGATCCCGGCCGATCTCTGTGGTCATTTCCTCGGCCATACCGACCGCCCCATCAATCATCCCGTTGGCCGCCATGTTGAGAAGAAACCAGGCTCTTGCGTATTCCGGGCCAAACCGGCCACTGATTCCGATTGAAAGCGGCCACCTGTTCCGAGGCAAACCGGCCGGTGATTCCGGGGCAAAGTAGGCCACTTTGCCGGGCTTTTCCGGAGTCGGTGGCCAGTTTCCGGAATGGGTGGCCGGTTTGCTCCGGAATGGGTGGCCAGGTTAGCGGAAAGTTCCTGCCCTCAGGAGTTTGCGACGCTGGGCAACGAGGGCTATCGTTGTTCCTTTTTCACTTGAAGAGGAAGAGGAGAACAGATGGCCAATCGGAGGTTGCCTATGCGCAAGATCAAGGAGATTCTCAGACTACATTTTCAGGCCCGCTTATCCGCTCGCCAGATCGCTCGAAGCTGCTCGGTATCTCGGGCTACCGTGGGTGATTACCTGAGCCGGACCCGGGCCGCCCAGCTCGACTGGAAACAAGTGGCCCAGATGAGCGAGGCGGAGTTGGAAGGACAGCTTTTTCCTCCTCCGGCTCCTCGGGGCCGCCACCGCCCTCCACCCGATCTCGCCTACGTGCACCGAGAGCTGCGGGGAAAGTCGGTCACTCTGCAGTTGCTCTGGCAGGAGTACAAGCAGGTTCATGCGGACGGCTATCAGTACTCGCAGTTTTGCGATCTGTATAACCGCTGGAGAGGCAAGCTCGACGTGGTGCTGCGGCAAAACCACCGGGCCGGCGAGAAGATGTTCGTCGACTATGCCGGCCAGACGGTCGAGATCGTCGATCCCAAGACCGGTGAGATGCGTCAAGCCAGCATCTTCGTGGCCGTGCTGGGAGCCAGCAACTACACTTACGCCGAGGCTACGGAAAGCCAGAATCTTCAGTCCTGGATCGGCGCTCATGTACGGGCCGTGGAGTTTTTCGGTGGCACTACCCGGGTGGTGATCCCTGACAACACCCGCACGGCTGTCTCTCAGGCTTGCTTTTACGAACCCCAGATCAACCCCAGCTATGCCGAGTGGGCGGCCCATTACTCAGTGGCCGTCATCCCGGCCCGGGTGCGGGCTCCCCGGGACAAGGGAAAAGTCGAATCGGCCGTGTTAGTCGTGGAGCGCTGGATCCTGGCCGCTGTGCGCAAGCGACGCTTCTTTAGCCTGGGTGAACTCAATCAAGCCATCCACGAACTGCTTGGGGAACTCAACCGCCGGCCTTTCCGCAAACTTGAGGGCAATCGCCTGGAGCTCTTCCGGCGTCTGGATCAGCCCGCTCTCAGACCCTTACCCAGGATCCGTTATCAGCTGGCTCGCTGGAAGAAAGCCCGCGTCAACATTGATTACCACGTCGAGTTCGAGCGCCACTACTACAGCGTCCCCTATGCTCTGGTCCGCCAGCAGGTCGAGATCCGTTACACGGAACACATCGTGGAGATCCTGCACCGGGGCCAGCGGGTGGCCTCGCATCGTCGCAACCGCGTGTCAGGAGCCGCCTCTACCTGCTCCGAGCACCGTCCACAGTGTCACCGGCGTTATCTGGAGTGGTCTCCTTCGCGGCTGATCTCCTGGGCTGCCAAGATCGGACCCCACTGTGGTGATCTGGTCGAGAAGATGCTCGCCTCTGGCCGCTATCCGGAACAGGCCTACCGCAGCTGCCTGGGACTGTTGCGGTTGGGCAAGACCTTCGGCGAGGATCGCCTGGAGGCCGCCTGCCGGCGGGCCCTGGCCTTCTCCACCTTCTCCTACCAGAGCGTCAAGTCCATTCTCAAGACAGGTCTGGACTCCCAACCATTACCCGAGACCCAACCACCACAACCGGCTCTGGAACACTCGAACCTGCGCGGAGCCGACTACTTCACTTGTGAGGAGAACTCTCATGCTCATTAACCAGACTCTCGAAAAACTTCACTCCATGCGCCTGACCGGCCTGGACGAGGCTCTCACCCAGCAACTCGAAGATCCCGACTCCTCCGTTCTCAGCTTCGAGGAGCGTATCGGCTGGCTGATTGATCGACACTGGATCTGGAGAGAGAACCAGGCCCAGGCCCGGCGCCTGAAAAACGCCCATCTCAAGGACAGCCAGGCTTGCCTCGAGGATATCGACTACCGTCCCGCCAGAGGACTGGATCGATCCCTCGTCCGTTCCCTGGCCACCTGCGACTGGATCACCAGACATCAGAATCTCATCCTGCTTGGCCCCTGCGGTGTGGGTAAGACCTTTCTGGCCTGTGCCTTCGCCCAGCAGGCTATCCGCCAGGGCCACACAGCCTTCTATACCCGCCAGCCTGTACTCTTTCGCGAACTCTCCATAGCTCGCGCCGACGGGACTCTGCACAAACGCCTGGCAAAACTGGCCCGTGTCGATATCCTCATCGTCGATGACTTCGCCATGACGGCCTTGGCTGAGAGCGAACGTCGTGACTTCCTCGAGATCTGCGAGGATCGTTACAACACTCGCTCCACCATCTTGACCAGCCAGATCCCCATTGCCGATTGGCACCAACAGATCGGTGATCCGACTCTGGCCGACAGCATCTTAGACCGGCTCGTTCACAACGCCCATCGCCTGCAACTCGCAGGAGGTTCCATGCGAAAGCGTCTGGCGGCTTCTCAGGACTAAAGGCAAAAAGGCTATGGAAACTGCCGCCCTGTGCAAACCCATTCAGCGCTTTGCAGATCTGCTCAGGATTCCCGACACGTGGGTTCTCACAGGGCTTGGAAAACTCCTCGCTGCGCTCGGCAGTTTTCCACACTTCCCACAGCCTCTACGACTCCTTCACACACATCTTTATTGGAGGTTTCTAGAGTGCCAATCGATCGAAGTTACATTGACTCAAAACGGCCACCTGACACATCATGAAATCCCCAGCGTCGCTTCGCTCCGACCGGGTGGCCACTTTCCCCGGATTGGGTGGCCGGTTTCACCGGAATACGCAGCTCTCAGCTCGGATGAGTTAGGGAAGCGTTCCACGAGCGCCTGGCCTTCGTAGTAGCCTTCCTCAAAGCTCGCGGCGAAATACAACGACTTGAGCCTGTCGATCCCTTCAGATATCTCAGCGGACTCCGAGCAGGTCGAAGTCAAAAGGGTAAGAAACAGGAAGAAGAAAGTGAAACGCCTCATCGCCTTGCCTTCTGAGAAGTGGTCAGCAACGATCGGTCTTGAGCCTTGGCTCTTCGCCGTTCGGAACCAAACTTTCACTTGCATAGCCAGCCACTTGTTTCTTCTATTCTCTGGCTGGGCCTACTTAAGGAGATGCAATAGACCACATCTTGGTCTATGAACGCCGACAAAAACAGGACTTTGGGTCCCAACTAATCGCCAACCGCGTCGTGGGGCTAGTTAAGGATCACATGTGGCCAGCGAAATGAATTGGGAGAACCGCTTCATGCTACGCTCGGAGGGCAATCCCGAATCAGGTACGACGCTGTCAGCCGGGAAGTGCAGAGGGGTCTAACCGTGGAGGTGGCTCTTTTCGCTTTCTATCCTGCGTTCACCACATCGAGCAGTTTCTTGCCAGCTGCGATTAACAAAGGAAACCGACTTTCAGGTACGGCAACCCAGCCGTGATCGACTTCGAGAAAGAACGCATCGACAGGGCAGCGAGGCCCGCTGCGGCAATGTTCTGATTCCACCACAGCACCCACGAAGCGGAGGTTCTTGAAAAGCTCCTCTCCTTGTCCTGTGATCGTCACCCGCTCTAGACCGCCGTACATCTCAATCATTCCAGTTTCTGGAGTCGTGAAACTCGGTTCCCCCGATAGCAGCAGCAGCTGGTTGTGACTGTAAAACATCACCGCCACGAGAACGATGACACAGGATCCGGCGCCGGCAAGCATGCATGCCACTATCGTCTTGTCGCTCATAGAAACCTCACTCGAGACGAACCTTGATTTCCTCCAGGCCTACGAGAACGGTCAGCACCACGGCGAAAGCCAGAACTGAGATATAAGGTTTCATCGGGATACATCCCATCTTAGCAGGTCTCTCGAGAACCCCTACCCACCGTTGCGGGGGTTCTCATGCACTAACCTTGAGGAGTAGAATAGAGACAAACAGGGAACCGCGGGGAGGAGGGCAGCTTTTGCCACATCGGAGGTTACCTGATGATGCGGTTAGCTCTCGCCACTTCCCTATTAGCCTTCTCAGTGGCTGTCCCAGCCTGGGCATCTGAGAATATCTTTATCCCCCACATCATCGCTGGATCCCAAGAGGTCGGAACAGATCAAATCCTGGACTACTTTACAAGATTAGAGTTCATCAACTTCACAGACCAGGAAATCGAGTTCCGAGTCTTTTTGACGGCGGATGACGGCGAACCCCTAAATGCCTTGGAGATCTGGTGCGCTCCTCTCTGCCATGCATTCACTGACTCGTGGGACTTCAGACTGGCTCCTCTAGGAACAAAGAACATAACGGTCCGCACTGATCCAACCTTATTCGATGGCCCTAAAGCCGGCTGGGCAAGGATCAATCTCTCGCAGCGAGGCGGATATAATCCGTTTCCAACGGCATCAGATCTAGGGATTGTTGTTTCACTGACAACGGGGTATCGGAGTGGCGAAGTCATCAATTCGACCACCATTCTCCCCGAGCAACTTCTGACGGCTTTTTCTGCATTCGCCCGGTTTGGATCGACACCCAGGCTCACGGCCATTGCCTTCTTGAACCCTTCGACGACAGAAGCAGCCGAGATAGATTTCAGATTATTCCAGGGCTCTGAACTGTTCGCAGAGAGGACGACTACGCTGCCTCCCAGGACAAAACTTGCTCAGTTCCTGGACCAGGGAGAGCTCTTTGTCGATGTGCTGCCGCCAAACCGCTCCTTTATCGGGGCGCTCGAAGTGCAAAGCTCATTGCCCCTTGCTGTCACGATTGTTCAAACCGACCATGAGTCGTGGAGCACGTTTCGTCCTTTTCCGCCGCGCAATGTTCCAGGGCCGACAACTAGGACAGCATTCCCAGCTCAGTCGCCCTCAGAACGATTTCTGCCCTAGATCCATCCCCAGGTCCATCTTCACCCGTTAATCACCTCAGAACGCAAATATGGACGATTCTGTGAACACCTATCATGATCCCCTCGTCTAATAGGCCAACACACTAAATAGCGAACTGTCGCAAAGAGGCATTTATGGAGGCACGCCTCAGCCCCAATTGGGTTTTCGTGCTGGTGATTCTCGCCGGCCTCGGGACGCTTGTCGGATCTCAACGCGGGGTAGTCGTTCACACTGCACAGGATCGGGACCTCCGGCTGACATCCCATCGTCTGGGCGAACCAGTCGACCGAGTCGAGAAGGGCCGCCAGGCCCTTCGCAAGGCCACCAGACTCGTTGGTGAGATCACGGGTGAGAAATCGGTTTCTGTCCTCGCAAAATTGTGGACCTCACTTGACAGAAAACACGCCATCCTTGAGATTCGACGGATGATTGAACTCCTGCGCAACACCGCAGGAGGAGCTTCCGAAGGAGAGACATATAGACTGGCTACAGCGGCGGCTCGCTCTCTGAGTGCAGCTTTGTTACCTCTTGATGTGGACGCGGCGAGAGAAGTCTTGAAGAATTGGCCAGCGGCTCCGGACGGGCACGAAGAGCTGGACCTGGAGAGCTATCAGAGACAGCGCACATGGGAATATCAGGGTTTTCGAGAGCTGGCGGATCGCGATGTGGGTGCCGCTTTGGACCTTCTTCCTGAGCTGGAGGCCGGACTGATCGATCCGAATCTGCGTACGAGGTTGATGCATGACCTCGCCAATCGTGGACGCTTTGAAGACGCTACCGGCCTGCTGGATGGGATGCTGAATAATATTTCAGATCTTGACCCGGGGGCAGCAGCTTCGGGTTTGGAATCTGTCATCTATTATCTCGAGCACAGAAGTCCCGACCGCCTCCCGGAAGTACTTCAAGCTTGGGCACGAGTGGTTCAAGATGTGCCGGATGAGCAGAATCTGTCCTACCAGCGACAGTATGTCCCTGACGGATTACAACTAACCCTCCTTGAGACGCGCGCGGCCCTGACCCTGTCACGCTTGAACTGGGCTCCTCCAGAGGTGCTCAGGGCGGCTTTGTCTCAGTTCCCGGGCCTGCAGCAAAAGCTCAAGGGAGTTGGAGGGCCTCGCGGGTTGCGAGCCGAGATCCAGCGGCAGCAGGCCGCGAAGTCACAACAGAGCCGCCGAGGTCTTGAAGGGGCCACCATCGACTCGCTGGGGTCTTCATTGAAGCGTGTGGAAACTGGGGCCGTGGCCGAACGCCAGTTGAGATCGCTTCTATCTCGGCTGGAGCCCTACTATGAGGATGGCCCCAATCACGACCCTGAGAGTGGAGCCCGGCGTTTCCTGAGACTAGCCCGCTTGATCGAGCAAGGGGAAGATCCGTTGATACGAAATCGGATGTTTCGTTCTCTGGGGCGCTACTACATGACTTACGAAGGAGAACTCTCTGATGATCTCCTCAAACTGGGATGGGATTTATTGGAACAGTCGGAGAGACGATTCCAGGCAGAGCCGGATGCGGAGAAGAAGGAGGCCCTGCTCAAGCAACTTGACGTTCTGGAAGTCTGGCTTTTGGCGGCGTGGGCCTGGAGTGACTTTCAGGCAGCAATCAAACACATCGAGACTCTGCATGCCGAAGTTCAATTTGCTGCCCTCGTGAAGGTGGCGGGATGGTTTGCCCGTAGTCAGCACACGTCCTGGCGCCAGACCTTCCACTGACCAAGAAATGGGGCGAGCAATTGAACTCCCGTAGCAACCGCCACATGTTTGCCCGCCATCCAAAGTAAGCAAACATGGCGGGTTCTTCAGTGCTCAGCGGTTGCTCAGTTCCGAGCCCCTCGTTTGAGGAGTAGCCTGGCCACGTCCTCTTGTCCGCGTTGCTGGGCAACACTAAGTGCCGTATCTCCATTCGTAGCAACTAGTGGGTGACAGGCTCCTGGCAGCCGCTACCGAGCCGACACGAACAATCATAAGTAGTGTAACTTTTTTTCTGTAATTTCTGGTCAGGCCTTGGGTCGGAAAGACAGAGGTCTGGGACAGGATTCTCCAAAAACAGAAACGAGAATCTGGCAAGGAGAATCAAATGAACCCAGATCTGGAAAAGAGAGTACCACGGGAGATCCTGGCGGAGTTGATCGAGGAAGGAACAGAAGCCTTTCGAGGAATCCTGGAGAAGTTGTTCAACGTGGCGATGCAGTTGGAAAGAAGCGAGTTTCTGGGAGCGGAAGCGTACGAGAGAACAGCCAGTCCCTCTGTGCCAATAATGGTGAGACACTTCTTCCCGGCTAAATTAGAGTAGAGGGCGAGAAGCTGGATTACAGAATGATAGAAAACAGAAGCGACAAGAAACTGAGGATTTTGGAAACCTCGGAGCGGAGGGGAGAGGTCTCCAAAATCGCTGCGGGACGGACCGAGCCCGAGAAGGCGTTGCCGCGACCCGACCCGGAAGTTCCTGCCAAGGCAACCCGTCGCCGGTTTTCAGCCCGCTATAAGCTCCGGGTCCTGGAGCAGGCCGATGGCTGCGAAGAGTCGGGCGAAGTGGGAGCATTACTGCGCCGAGAAGGACTTTACTGGTCGAATCTGCAGACCTGGCGACGCCAACGCGAGCACGGAACGCTGCAGGCATTGACCCCTCGCAAGCGGGGACGAAAGGCAAAGCCGGTCAATCCTCTGGATCATCAACTGAGGCAAGTGGAGGCTGAGAATCGGAAGCTGAAACGCAAGCTCGAGAAGTTTGAAGCCATGCTGGATCTCCAAAAAAAAGTCTCGCAACTGTTGGGAATCTCTCTGGCGAGCAGCGAAGAGAACGGAGACGAGAGCTGATGGACGAAGCTTTGCGATTCTCACAATCCCACGGAGTCCGTGCCGGCTGTCAGGCTCTGGATCTGCCGCCATCGAGTCTGTATCGGGAGAAACTTCGGCGCGAACGGCCGGCGCTGGATCCTCGGCCTCGGGCCGCATCCCCACGCGCCTTGAGCCCGCCCGAAAGGGAAGCCGTTGTGGAGGTCCTGCACAGCCGACAGTTTATCGACAAAGCTCCTGCCGCCGTATGGGCGGAGCTGCTGGACGAAGGGCGATACTTGTGCTCGATTCGAACCATGTACCGCATTCTGGCCAAACGTCTGGAAGTTAGAGAACGCCGTCGCCAGCGCCGCCATCCCCAATACTCCAAGCCGGAACTTCTGGCCACCGGCCCGAACCAATGCTGGTCGTGGGACATCACCAAGCTGAAGGGGCCCGTCAAATGGAGCTATTACTACCTCTACGTGATCCTGGACATCTTCAGCCGCTATGTGGTGGGCTGGATGGTGGCCACCCAGGAAAGCTCCCGCCTGGCCAAGGTCTTGATCGCCCAGAGCTACTCCAAGCAGGAGATCGTAGCGGGTGGTCTCACCCTGCATGCCGATCGTGGCTCGTCGATGAGTTCCAAAGCACTGGCCTTGCTACTGGCCGATCTGGGAGTCACCAAGTCTCACTCTCGGCCTCATGTCTGTGACGACAATCCCTACTCGGAATCCCAATTCAAGACCCTCAAGTACCGTCCCGAATTCCCGGCTCGTTTCGGCACCATTCAGCAAGCCAGAGACTTCTGTCGGGATTTCTTCGATTGGTATAACCGCGACCATCGCCATTCGGGTATCGGCCTGCACACTCCCGCGGATGTGCACTACCTCACCGCCATCACCACCCGTCGCGATCGATCCCAAACATTGGAGGCCGCCCATGCACTCTTCCCGGAGAGATTTCCCAACGGCAAACCCGTTCCTCCTCCTCTTCCCGAGGCGGTCTGGATCAACCCTCCCGAAAAGGAGAACTTTTGAGATGAAACTACAGTAATTTATTCACCAAAGTGTCTCAAAGTTGTTGACACGTTCCGGTCGGCGAGGCTATCGAAACGGATTCAAAGGCAAGCGGATTCAGACTCGAGTGGGAGAGCTGCACTTGGAGATTCCACAGGTGCGTGGGTTGAGGTTTTATCCCAAGTCGCTGGAGAGGGGTTGCCGTTCGGAGAAGGCCCTGAAGCTGGCCATTGCCGAGATGTATGTGATGGGCGTCTCGACGAGGAAAGTCACCGAGATCACGGAGCAGCTGTGTGGGTTGGAGATCTCGGCCACCCAGGTCTCGAGAGTGGCCGGGATGCTGGACGAAGAGCTGGAAGAGTTTCGAAGCCGGGAGCTGGGAGAGTATCCGATCGTGTATCTGGATGCCCACTACGAGAAGGTTCGAAGAGGCGGCAGGGTGCAGGACGTGGCCATCCTGAAAGCCATAGGAGTCAATCGTTTCGGGACGCGAGAGGTGTTGGGTCTGAGCGCCAAGATCAGCGAAGCGGAGGTGCATTGGCGAGGGTTTCTGGGAGATCTGCACAAGCGTGGACTGAGAGGGGTCGAGCTGTTGGTCAGTGACGATCACGAAGGACTGAAGGCGGCCAGGCGGGCAGTTTATCCGTCGGTGCCCTGGAACCGTTGTCAGTTTCACCTGAGCAAAAACGCCCAACAATATGCTCGCCGCAAAGAGGACAAGCCCCGCATCGCCCAGGCCATGCGGGACATTTTCGATGCCCCGTCTCGAGAGGATGCCGAGGAGCTCAAGGGTAAAGTCGTCAAGAAGTTCGAAAAGATTGCACCGGAGTTCGTGAGCTGGCTGGAAGACAACCTGGATGAAGGGCTGACAGTGTTTGATTTTCCGAGGAGCTGGTGGCGAAGGATCCGAACCATCAACGGACTGGAGAGACTGCACCGGGAGATCCGGAGACGAACCCGGGTGGTGGGAATCTTTCCCCACGAAGCATCGGCGCTGCGGCTCATCTCGGCTGTGCTTGCAGAGATACACGAGGAGTGGTTAACCGGCCGGCAATACCTGAACCTGGCCGGCTGGAAAAAACAAGTGGAGCAATTCTTCCCTACAGGCCCTAGAGGAAATTACAGAAAAACGGTTGCTTAACCCAATCATACTCGTGGGCATCTACACCGGCCTGAGAGTCAATTCTGAGGCCCTGACGCTCAAGAAAGCGGACATTGACCTGAGACGCAGACAACTGACTGTGCAGGCCGCTTATGCCAAGAACGGAGTCACCAAGACCGTGCCCATACACCGCGACCTGGTCGAGCCTTTGAGGGGGCAAATGGAGCGCAGTAAGAGCGAGTGGGTTTTTGTGAAAAGGGACGGGGTCACCCGGCTACGCGACAACGTAAGAGCCTTCATGGCTGCTTGTGAGCGTGCTAGACTGAGCGGCGTCACCCCGCACGTTTTGAGGCACACATTTGCCTCATGGCTTGCGATGGCGGGGACGGATTTGAGGACGATACAGGAGCTGGGCGGCTGGCGAAGCATTCAGATGGTCGAGCGGTATGCTCACCTGAGCGATGACCACAAGAGAGAGGCTATTGACAGCCTGAGCCGGGAAAATATGGTCACAGTTTTCACCACCAGCGAAAACACCGCCAAATCTGAATCGTTGCAACTCGTTGAAAAATAAAGAGTACGGACATAGCACAGTGTGGTAGACAGGTTGTTTCTCAAGCAGCATGAGAGGTGCCTGGCCCCGGACTCCATGAAGTAGCGACAGGCCCGGGGGAAGAATCGACAGAGCTTGAAGCCGGAGGTGTGATTGCAACAGACAGCCATAGTTTTTACAGTCGTAGCCTTTGTTTCAGTTTGCCTTCTTCCTGCCGGACCGTTGACTCCTCCGCCTTTGCTGCAGTCGGAGATACCCTCTCCCGAGTCGGTGCTTGGCTTCGAGGTGGGTGCCGACTTCAAGCTGGCAAGTTATGAGGAATCGATCCGTTATTTCCGCCGCCTGGCTGCTTCCAGCGACAGACTCAGGCTGCTCCAGGCCGGTCGCACGTCACAGGGCCGACCCTGGTATGTGGCTCTGATTTCAGCTCCTGAAAACCTCAACAGGATCGAACGATATCGCGACATCTCCCTGCAGCTGGCTCACCCCGGACGGAGTTTCCTCGGAGGAGGCCCGTCGCCTTTCCCGGGAGGGGAAGGCCTTCGTAGACATCAATGGTGGTTTGCACGCAAGCGAAGCTGCCGGTGCCCAGCACACCATTCAGCTGGCCTATCAACTGCTCAGTCAATCTGAAGAAGCACCGGTTCGGGAGATCCTGAACAACGTGATCGTGATGTTGTGGCCTTCTCTCAATCCCGATGGTCAGGAGATCGTCGTCAACTGGTACCGCTCTAACCTGGACACGCCCTACGAAGTGGCGCCTCTGGTCGAGCTCTACCAGAAGTACGTCGGACACGACAACAACCGCGACGCCTACATGCTGAACATGGTCGAATCGCGCGTGCTGACCCGAACCTGGCAATTCTGGGAACCTCAGATCATCTTTGTGCACCACCAGACTGCGCCTTTTCCAACTCGGATCTGGCTTCCTCCGTTCGCAGATCCGATCGCCTCCCGGACACCGCCTTTGATGTCCCGCACGGTGAACACGATCGGCATGGCCATTGCCGAGGGGCTGGAGTCAAGAGGGTTACCCGGTGCTATTCACAAGGGAACCCGATTTGACGCCTGGTATCCCGGTTACATCGACTTCCTGCCCATGTTCCAGCACCGGGTGGCGTTCTGGACCGAGACTGCGCTCTACGGATATGCGACTCCTCGCTTTTACACAGTGAGCGACTTCCCCGAAAAGACACGGGATCTACGCACGGAGGCCCTTTATCCAAGCCCCTGGAAAGGAGGCTGGTGGAGACTTCGTGACGCCGTGGACTACATGCGGGTCGCGTCGCTTTCGACACTCGAGTATGCCGCCAAGTACAAAGACAGACTTCTCTTCAATCGCTACCAGTCGGGAAGCAATACGATTCTGAAATACCGGCAGGAACCGCCTTTTTGCTATTTTATACCCCGCCATCAACGCGACCCGGTTGCGGCGGTCGAGATGTTGAGGCGCCTTGCTTTTAACGGAATCCGGGTTTTCGAGTTGACTCGGCCAGTCACTCTGGAAAACCTGGCTCACCTTGCTGGATCCTGGCTCATCCCCATGGATCAGGAATTTGCTGAACTGGTTCGAGAACTCTTTCAGGAACAGCGTTATCCGGACCTTCGTGAATACCCGGAAGGACCTCCGGAACAGACGTTCGATGCCTCTGGTTGGACACTCCCCTACCAGATGGATGTCCGAGTCATCCCGGTGATGTCTCCCCTCACCCCTGAGGTCCGATCGGCCATGAGTCTGGTGGGGGGAACAGCGCTTGACTGGGAGAAAGGCTACGGAAGTGAGTCGAACCTTGACCTGAGTTCCTTTGACAGTGTCAGTGGAGCCGGTTTCGACACCCATCCGGTTGCCGCGGGGATTCATCCTTCCCCCGGCGAACTACGGGGGTCAGGAAAGTACATCGCCCTCGATCCATCCCACAACAATGCCTTTCGGGCACTCAACCGGGCGCTCCGAGAGGGTGCGGAGGTTCATTACGCACCGTCACTGGACGATGAAAAGAAATCCTCTCCCGGCCGTTACGTTGTGAACGGAGTGTCGGCTGAGATGCAATCCGACTGGGCCGCCAGGCTGGCGCTCAACCTGGAGCGTCTTAGCGATTCGACTGGCCCCCGAATCAAGAGCCGAGTCGGTCTTTACCGTCCCTGGCAGCCCAGCATGGACGAGGGTTGGACTCGATGGCTTTTGGAGCAATACGAATTCGATTTCGCCAACATCCGAAATGTAGACTTCTACCGGGATTCTCTCGATCAGTTCGATGTCATTCTGCTGCCGGATGAGACCTCTGAGTCGATTCTGGAGGGCTTTCGCCCCGGGACCGTGCCTCCCCGCTACGAAGGAGGCATTGGTCAGACAGGAGTCCGAAATCTGGAGACCTTTGTACGAAAGGGTGGAACCCTGGTCTGCCTGAACCGGAGCAGCGACTTTGCGATCTCGGCGCTGCACCTTTCCGTCGCCAATGTGGTGGCCGAACTGGAGCTGGATGAGTTCTATTCTTCAGGTTCGATCCTCGAAGTCACCGTGGATCCAGATCATCCAGTGATGGCGGGAATGCCTTCCCGGGCCAGGGTCTTCTTTGAACAGAGCCCCGTTTTCTCGACTCTCGCGGAGTTTCAGGGCGTGGCTCTGGCCAGGTATCGGGCAGAGGGCTCTTCCCTTCTCTCCGGTTACCTTCTGGGTGAAGCCCATTTGCGGGGGTTCGCTGCTGCCCTGGATGTCTATCTTGGAAAGGGACACGTGCTCCTGATCGGATTCCGGCCCCAGTGGCGTGGTCAACCTTTTGGTACCTTTCGAGTCCTGTTCAATGCCGCCCTCTACAGCGGAGAACTCGCCGACAGGAAATACTCCACTCCCGGGTTCTGGCAGCCGCCAGACGTAGCCACACCTGGGGAAGAGGGAGAGCAGGTGGAACCCGTCCCTGACTCACAGCACTAAGCAACGGGAAGTCTTTCACGCGGTCGGGCTGTTACGGAATCGAAGTCACCCTTTTTTTGAAGACAACGATGTGCTGTCGGGGCAGTTCCTCTCTGGTCTCAACCCACTCCAGGGGATGGACTGAAGCCTCCCTGCGCACCTGTTCCTCCGTCATCTTGTGCAGCGGCTTGATGGGAACTGCGGGGTCTTCCGCCCGGTACTCGACAAACACCAGCCGGCCTCCCGGTTTCAGAGCGCGGGTGATCGCCTGGATCATTTCGTAGGGGTGGGAGAACTCATGGTAGACGTCGACCATGAGGGCCAGATCCAGGCTCGAAGGGGGCAGACGGGGATCCGTCTCGATGCCCAGAAGGGGCCGGACGTTCTTCAGCCCCCGGACCTCCATGTTCTCTTCCAGGAGCTCCAGCATTTCCGGCTGAATATCCACGCCATACACGACTCCTGTCTCGCCCACCTTGCGGGCCATCCGGCGGGTGAAGTATGCGGTCCCGGCACCCAGATCGGCCACCACCTGACCCGGCTTCAAGTCGAGAGCCGAGATCAGCCGGTCCGGTTTCTCTTCTCTCTTCCGCTCCGGCCGCTCCAGCCAGGAGGATCCCCGATGACCCATGACCTGGGCGATCTCCCGGCCCAGGTAGAACTTACCCGTCCCGTCACGCAAGGGTGTGCCCTGGGAATAGGTGGGCCTGCCGGTCTGAGCCAGGGCGAGGAGGGGAGGTGCCGCCAGGAGCAGTATGGGTAGAACAAACCTGACTCTCAAAACAGCCGCATCAGTTGCTCCCGGATCTCCCCTCGGATCTCCTCGGCAGTCTTGTCGCCCCCGCCTTCGATCTGGATGGCCAGTTCGTCACTTCCGGGGCTCTTGACCAGAAGGATCCAGTTGGAATCCTGAGCAGCCAGAAAGGTCAGTTGGGCCTCTTTGGCCGAGGTCTGCTCTCTGGCCTCTTCAAAGAGCTGACTCATTTCCTCTTTCGTCATGCTGGGTCCCGAGTCTCTGTTACCCTTGACTCTCGACTGTGAAAACGTCCAGGTAACTTTAACTTAGTACTCACGTTCATAAATACGGTAGCATTTGTTGGGAGCGCGACGCGAGGCAGATCGAGGCGAGACGACGAGTCGATGCGGTAGTATCGTCGAGGAGGAACAACGAAGGGATGCCCGCGTCCCGCCCCAACCCGCCGGGCGGATGGGGGTTGCGGGCGATCTCTTTGTCGTTCGTCGTCAACGATGCTTCTGCATCGCCTCCTCCTCTCTTCGCGACCTCACCTCGCAAGACCCATCCGCAAATGCTGCCGTATTTATGGACGGGAGTACTTAGTACTCCCCACACCTCCAAGAGGACAGAATGCCGGAGACCCCGAACCGCCCCGTCTCGCGCCAAGGCAGAGTGCCTGTTTGGCGCCTTCACAGGGTCTGTGTCTTCTGCGGCTCCTGTTCCGGACAGGGCAAGGACTACCGAGAGGCTGCGCGAGAACTGGGTCGGGAGCTCGTCAGCCGCGGGATCCGACTCGTCTATGGAGGAGGGTCGACAGGCCTGATGGGCGCTCTCGCGGATCAGGTCCTGGCGCTGGGAGGAGAGGTGACCGGTGTGATCCCGGAAGGGCTGGCCCGCAAAGAAGTTTGTCATCAGGGCCTGTCCACAACTCACGTGGTCAGGAGCATGCACGAGCGCAAGACCCGGATGCACGAATTGGCGGATGCCTTCATCGCGCTGCCCGGGGGCTACGGTACCTTCGAGGAACTCCTCGAAGCGATTACCTGGGTTCAGCTCGGCCTCAGTCCGAAACCGGTAGGAGTCCTCAACGTGAACGGCTACTACGATCCGCTACTGGCGCAGATTAGGAACGCGGTCGCTAACGGGTTCATCCGGACCCCCTACACCAGGCTGCTCGTGAAGGGAGACCGTCCTTCCCGGCTGCTCGACCGGCTGGCCCGGCAGCAGATCCCCCCATCCGATCTCTGGCAGCCGCCGGCGGAGCTTTAGGAATTCCACGTTCCACGTTCCACGTTTGTCAATGCAACCATTGAGTGACACCTGGAAGAGGAGGTTCTGGCACCTCACTTATCTGAACATCCTGTCCAATTTCACAATTCCTCTTGTCGGGCTGGCTGACGCCGGGATGCTGGGACAGCTACCCGACCTCCGTTTTCTGGGTGGTGTGGCTCTGGGATCGCTCGTTTTTGAGTATGTGTACTGGACCCTCGGTTTTCTCAGAATGTCGACTACCGGTCTCACCGCCCAGGCCCTGGGGCGCAATGAACATCGCGAGGAGTACCTGGTCCTTTACCGGGCCCTGCTCATGGGCCTGATCCTGGGATCCCTAATACTGCTCCTCCAGTCGTGGATCCGGGAGGCGGCATTTGTTCTCCTCAGCGGAACGACGGGTGTCGAGGAAGCCGGACGCGACTATTTCAACGCCCGTATCTGGGCGGCTCCGGCGACCCTCTGTAACTTCGCAATTCTGGGCTGGTTCCTGGGACGAGGGCAGAGTCAGCATGTTTTGCTCATGACCCTGGTTACGAATCTCTGCAACATTCTGCTCAACTATATTTTCATTCTGAGGCTCGACATGGCGGCCGGGGGCGCCGGCCTGGCGACCACGATCAGCCAGTATCTGATGCTGGCCCTGGGTACCGTGCTGGTTCTCAGGCAGGGAACCCCGGCTTCCTGGCGGCATGGTGAGCTCCTGAAAGGGGATCGCTTCCGGACGCTCATTTCTCTGAACCGCGACATCTTCATCAGGACCCTGTGCCTGGTCACTGCCTTCGCGCTCTTTACCAACGGGAGTGCCCTGCTGGGAACAACGCTGCTGGCTGCCAACGCTATCCTGCTCCGCCTCCTCATGCTTGCGGCCTTTGCTATTGACGGTATTGCGTTTGCCGTTGAGAGTCTGGGCGGCGCTCTCTTTGGTTCCAGGGCATGGCGACCACTGCAGGCGCTCTATCGTTACTCTCTGTTCTGGAGTGCCGTGTGCGGGTTTTTTTTCGGACTTCTTTTCCTTCTCACCGCGCCCTGGTTCATCCCGCTGCTCACAGTTCATGTTGATGTTCAGAGAGAGACGGCAGCACTGCTTCCCTGGTTGATCCTCACCGTCACGCTGGGTGCCCTGGCTTTCGCACTGGACGGACTCTTTCTCGGTCTGACCCAGGGCAAGGCACTGCGAAACGCCGTCCTGTTCAGCTTGCTGGGTGCTTTTCTGCCTCCCCTCATCCTGTCGACTTACCTGCACAACGTTCACCTTCTGTGGCTTGGAATGGTACTGTTCATGGCGGCCCGCGGGCTCTCTCTGTGGATGGCCTTCAGACGCCTCCGCTCTGGGTGGTCTTGACGTTTCCCGGTTTTGCGCTTTGCGTTGTAAGGTGGAAAGATGCTCTGGCTCACTCTGGCGCTGTCCTTCATGCTGCTGGCCCTGAAGCTGTTTTCTTACTCGCCCCGACTGGTGGAGCAGCTTTACTCAAACACTCTTTTCCCCCCTCTGGTCACCCTGCTGACCCGGCTCAACGCCCAAACACTCTTCAGTTTCTCTGAGCTAACTATTGTGTCTTGTTTATTGGTATTTAGCTTTCTTTTTCTAAAGTTACTTATCAAATTACTGCTGAACTTTCGCGCTAGCTTTTCTGCTGCCGTCCGCTTCTCTCTCGCGATCTTGAATCTACTGCTGGCAGTGGTTTTCCTGGGTTACGTTCTGTGGGGTCTCAATTACAGCCGTCCGACCTTCAGCGAACGGGTTGAATGGGCTGTGGCGGAAATGGAGAAGCCCGTTTCGGAGGACGAGGAGTTGAGCCGACTGGCTCTCGAGACCCTCCGCTGGACCAATCACTTCTACCGCCTTGCCCAGGGGGGCGTGGACGCGGGAGGGCCCAGTCGCCTGCCCGAATCCCTCCAGAGTCTGGATGAACGGTTGAACTCAGGGTTTACCCTCGCATCCGGCTTGCTCGGGTTGCCGGCCGGTCTGCAGAGGCCGATGGGGCCTGCCAAGCCCCTTTTCAGCTCCCCGCTGATGAGTTATCTGGGCCTTTCCGGGTTTTATTACCCCTGGACAGGAGAGGCCAACTTCAACGACCGAGTGCCGGACTGCGAGCTGCCGCTGGTCATCGCCCATGAAAAAGCTCACCAGAGAGCCTTTGCCAGTGAAGACGAGGCTAGTTTTGCCGGCTTTCTGGCCTGCCTTTACAGCGGTTCGACTTACGCCAGGTACTCCGCCTATCTGTTTGCCCAGCGGCAGCTTTTTGGTGAATGGTTTCGAGTGGCTCCAGAGCGGGCCCGGGCTTCCACACTGGAACGGCTTCCCGGTGTCCAGCGCGATCTGGAAGCCGTAGGCAGATTCTGGGATCGGCACCACGGCGTCCTTTCCGAAGTGACATCGTCGGTAAACGACTCTTATCTGAGGCTTCACCGGGTGAAAGGGGGAATCCGTTCCTACGGGAGAAGCGCCCGCCTGCTTGTGCTGCTGGGGCGGCACCAGAACGGGTCTCTGGCGCCCCCTTCCGGGCTCATTCACCCGTAACCACTTCTCCAAGCTGGGTTAAAAAAGGGGACAGTCTGCTCTGCCCCCCAGATGACGGGGCTATGCCTTCGAAATGGGATAGGAGGGTCCGGCATCTGGACGATTCCGTCACTTGTCTGTGGGGACAAGGCGTTTGAGTTCTTCAAACCAGTTGAGGACCAGAATCAATTCCGTGGGCGCTGAGACCTCCTCGGTAGCCGGCTTGATCATCAGAAAGCGCTGGCCATCGGGGTGAATGTCATAGCCAAGAGCGAGGCTGGAACGCTCGAATAAGACCTGGGAGATTCGTCGCGGTAGGGACGATCCTTTCGGATCGCCCCCCGCACAGATCCCAGCGAGCGGAACTACCGCACTGGGCTCTTACCTCAGGTAATAACGCGCAGTCGCTGTTGCTACCTGCCGTATCCGTTCCAGCGCACTTTGCAAGTCCTCGGTTTCGACGTAGGTGCGGTCTCTTGGCTGTGTCCGCGATTTCCCGCTTGGTGCCCGTTTAGAGTCCTCCATATCGATTCCTCTCCCGGCTCTGTGTCCGGCACTTGTTTTGCTAGCCCGGATTATGCATGAGATCTGAATCCGAGTGAGATTTGGGCCCAGAAAAAAGGCCGTAGCTCTCTGATATAAAAGGGTTTACATAAACAACGACCCTAAACAGGAGCTACGGCAATGTTGAAAGCAGTCTGCCAGAATACCCTGCTATTTCACAGCCACAGAAAGATCACGGCGCGTTTTGATGGGGGGAGTCTGACTTCCGACGCAGGATGGTTGTTGTTTGGATCGCTGGATCGGCAACATCGGTTGTGCGAGGGCTTCAGTTCGTGTATTTCGGAAAGCCGGGACCGACGCTACGTTCGTCATGACCTGTTGAAGTTGATTCGACAACGAGTCTTGCAGATCGTGGCCGGCTACGAAGACTGTAATGACGCCGATACGCTGCGCTCCGATCCGATGCTCAAGACAGTCTGTGATCAGTTGCCCGAGAGCGATCCCGATTTGGCCACCCAGCCGACTTTCTCCCGTTTGGAGAACTCCGTCACCAAGAAGGATCTGATGCGTCTGAGCCAGTGGCTGCTAGGCCGTTATGTGCGCTCCCTGAAGAAGAGACGTCCCAGCAAGATCATCCTGGATCTGGACAGTACCGACGACCACACTCACGGTCAGCAGGAGTTCTCCTTCTACCATGGGTATTACCGAAACCACATTCTGCATCCTTTGCTGATCTTCGATGCCGACACGGGCGACCTGGTGTGTGTCGTGTTGAGACCTGGCAACAAGGGGGCTGCCTCTCACATCGTGCCCATTCTGAAGCGAGTCGTGGAGGCCATCCGACAAGGAGTGGGGACGGATGTCGAGATTGAGATTCGGGCCGACAGCGGCTTTGCCACGCCTCGGCTCTACGAGTTCTGTGAAGGTGAAGAGAATCAACTCCAATATGTCATTGGGTTAAGTCGAAACCCTCGCCTGCAGCGAGTGGTCGAGCCGCTGCTGGATTCGACTCGGCTGCAGTTCGTTGAGCTGGAGGAAAAACAGCGTCAGTTTGACGAGTTTCTTTATCGAGCCAAGAGCTGGGATCGATCCCGTCGCGTCATTGTCAAAGTGGAGGTCGATCAGCGCGGGATCAATCGTCGCTTTGTGGTCACCAACCGGGACGATCTCTGCTCCCAATCACTTTATGACCACTATACAAACCGAGGGCAGACCGAGAACTTCATCAAGGCCTTCAAGAATCATCTGAGCATGGACCGACTCAGCTGTCATCGATTCCTGGCCAATCAGTTTCGACTCCTCCTGCATGCACTGGCTTACCAGATGTTCGTGCGCCTCCGCGACTATCTGCACGGGACTCCCTGGCACAAGCTCGAAATCGAAACCTTACGTCGTCGTGTCCTCAAGATCGGGGCCCGCATCCGACAAACCACTCGACGCATCTGGGTCCATCTTTCCTCAGCCTTTCCCGAACAACCCCTCTTCCACCTCGTCTTGAGTCGCCTCAACTCCAGCTAGCTTCTCCCAGTTCCCCAAAAAACCGCTTCCGATACTCATCCAGGCCCAGATCTGTCTGAAATTCACTCCCCCAACCACTCAAACGCCTCCCCAACCGATATTCTTCGCAAATCCGCCTGTCACACCTGCCCGCTTCCGAGTTGGGCCACTTCTCGACTCGTTTTTCAACACCGGACTACGGTTTTTGCATAATCCGGGCTAGGACGAATTCCCTTTGGCCAGGCCGCTTGGCTCCACCCTCTCCGCCGACCGCGGCGCACCGCCGTCTTTGTTCGAGCGCTTCTCAGCTACTATCAGCCTGTCCGACTTCCCGCCTCCGTGCATCGCTGTCGTGCTCCTTTCGGATTCACAGCGCGGACCTTGGGGCCATCCCCCTGGGGTCAGAGGCGGGATCTCCCGGCTCCCGTGTAAGCAACTTCCGTACGTGCACAGGGTCTCGGGACCACGCGGGGGCGGAATCGTTCTCGCGATTAGCGAACGGTTCCATGTTGCCTTCCGATCCTACGACTACGTCGGCCCCCCGAAGTCATTTTCCTTTCGCGGCTCAATACCTGGCCCGCACGTGCCCCTGTCAATGCTTCGCCTGCACTCTTACGAGTACACACGCATGACTCGGGGTCAGCATGGTTCGCTACTCCTTTCCTGTGAGAGACTCTCGCTCTCTGCTACTCACCGGTTTGCGCCGGCGCACCGTAGGTGAAGTTGGGCTCGCTTTGAATCGCGACAGCCATCATCTTATTGCCGCTGAAATAGAAAAGCTCCCGCCCGTCCGGTGACCAGAGGGGTATATCATCGTTTGACCCTCTTGAAATCTGCCACCTTCCTTCCTCCACGTTGGGAAAAGGCCGAACATAGATTTCCAACTGGCCTGACTCCTCAGATTGGTAGGCGATCCAGCGCCCGTCAGGCGAGACTGCCGGATGGAATTCGTTGAACTCCTCCTGGAGCAATAGTCGTCTGCTGCCCTCGCCCTCCATGGAGAGCACTCCAATGTCCCAGCTTCTTTCTCCTAATTCGTTGGTGACCAGCTGGCCATCGCCTGACCAGGAAAAAGCCATTAGATCATTTGGGCCCTTTGCCAGAAGATCGACCTGGCCCGTGCCGTCAGCCGCTTTCCAATACACAGCGGTGGATCCCTCCCGGTTGGAAGCAAAAACAACCCTCTGACCGTCGGGGGTCCAGAGAGGGGTGCTGCCCCTCGCCGGGTCACGAGTGAGCCGCTCCAGCGTGCCGTGTACCAGATCATAGATCCACAGGTCGCCTTGGACCACTACCGCTATCCGAGTACCATCCGGAGAGACCCGGGGCATAAGGTAAAAGCGCGGTGGAGCCCCCACTTCCTCCTCTTTGCCCTCTCGATCCACCCAAACCAGTGTTGGAACGCTAAGAGGGCCACCCGGGACATAGACCAGCGATCCCTCGTCTGAGAGACTGAAGTTTGCCGCACCGCCCAAGGTTTTGAAGTTCACCTCCTCCAGCACCGGGGCAGGTCCACCGGTGACTTCCCGGCTCTTGAGATCAAAGGGAACCGCCCACACAGCTTCCTGGAGGGCATAGACAATGTGGCCTGTTGGAGAATAATGGGGGTGGCTCCCAGAGAGGTTCAGGCGTTTGTGCTTTGCTGTCTCCAGGTCGAGAACGGCAATCTGCCTCCCCCGATCGGTCAGGATGGTGAAAAGGATCGACTTGCCACCGGGCAGAAATTCCGGCCATCCATGTTCTTGCTCGCCTTTTTCTGGATCTGGCGTCGTTACTACCCGGGGCTCCCCTCCCCCGGCTGGAACGCGAAAGAGCCCCATGCCACCGACTCCAAAGATGATGCTCCCATCCTCTCCCCAGCTTACGCCGGAATCAAAACCATCACCACCGACAGCACAGATGGTCTTCGCTGGGCCACCTCGAAGGGATACCTTCTTCAGTTCGCGCGTGTCCCCAAAGCCGATATCCCTGCCGTCGGAAGAAAAGAAGGGGCTCCGAACAAAGCTGCCTTCGGTGGCGCCGATGGGAGTGGCCTCCAACTGATCCACCGAGCGCAGGTAAAGCTGTCGCTCGGATTGGCTACCAGCGACATAGACTATCTGCCTTCCGTCGGGTGAGATGGCTACGTCAGGGTAAAAGCGCGAGATCCACAAGGGCGCGGTTTGTGGGGTAGGAATGACAGAGCGGACGACGCGGCTCGGTTCCTCAGGGGGCTGCGGCTTTAGATACCAGACGGCGAACCCCGTGACGGCCAGGACGATGCCGGCAATCCAGGGTGCCAGCTTCGTGAAAATCGCCGGTTTTGCTCCAGCAACGGTGGTGGACCTACCCACCTGGAGGTCTGCCTTCTGGATCACTTTTAGCGGCTGAGCAGGAGATCTTTCCTCTTCTTCCAGCAACTCCACCAGGCTCTCTCTCACTTCCCCAATCGAACCCTGACGCCTCTCCGGTTTCTTGGCCAGCATTGTTCCCAGTACCGCCTCCAGTCCCTCGGGTGTCCCTTCTACGTATTCTTGTATCCGTGGCACCTCCGCCATCTGGATCGCTGCTGCCGTCTCCATGGGGAGCGACTTCCGAAAGGGATTCACTCCCGTCAGCATCTCGTACAGGACCACTCCGAAGGAGAAGATGTCACTGCGCGGATCCACCTTCTTGCCCGTCACCTGCTCGGGTGACATGTAGGGAATCGTTCCCTCTGTCGAGACCTCCCGGGTCAGCGTTTCCGTATACTCCTGTTCTTCTCCTTCCACCAGCGGAACCCACTTGGCCAGCCCGAAGTCCGTGATCTTTACATGGCCCTGTTCCGTCAGCATGATGTTGGCCGGCTTCAGATCCCGGTGCACGATGCTCTGAGAGTGTGCCTCTTCCAGGGCCTCGGCCATCTCCACTGCGATCTCCAGTACCTCTCGGGTGGTAAGTGAAGAAGCCTGGAGCTTCTGCTTCACGGTCTGTCCCTGCACATACTCCATGGAGATGAAGTCCTTCCCCTCCAGTTCTCCCACCGTGTAGATCTTGCAGATAAAGGGATGATCCAGAGCTGCTGCCGCCCGGGCCTCTCGGAGCAGTCGTCTTCGGAAACTCTCATCTTCCTGTTTGTCCCTGGAGACAAACTTCAGGGCCACCTTGCGGCGCAGCAGAGTGTCTTCTCCCAGATAGACCTCTCCCATGGCTCCCTGGCCCAGTTTCTTCACAATCCGGTAACGGGAGACATCCGGCTCCGGCTTCTTGACCTCGGGAATCAGACGATAGCCTCGCCGGGGTATGGTCTGGATGACCTCCTCCTGGTCTGGACCATCGTCAAAGGCCTTGCGCAGGGCCGAAATCGCATTGGTCAGAACCTGATCGGAGACAAAGGCATCCGGCCACACGGCCTGGATAATGCGTTCTTTGGGTAAGACCTCATCCGCATGCTTGGCCAGGTAGACCAGCACTTCCATGACCTTCAGCCTAACGGAGCTTTCTTTCTCCGCTCCTACGATGCGGTTGAGGTGGGGTTGGATGAGCCAGTTGCCGACCTGGAAGTCTCCCTCCACGGGAATGCTCCTTCACACTGATTCTTTCAATGGAAAACGTTGCAATTAAGCTTAGCACACACCGGAAAGAGGAGACAGTCTGCTTTGTCCCTACGAATCATCGCCTGTCGCGGCATGTGGGCCCTCCCAGCTCAACTCCTGGTTCTCGAAATCAAAGTAGACTCGTTCCAAATCCAGGCCCACGAGCCCCAGGACTCCAGCGGTTTCACCGGGCATCCTTTGCGACCTGTACAAGAGCAGAGAGTTCAGCTTTTTCCATTCTGTAGGGCCCAGACGAACATCTTTGAAGTAAGTCGTCCGCTGGCGCGAAGCTCTTCCTGCAATGACCACATCTTTCGGGGAGTTGACAACCGGCCCGCTCGCCCAACGCTCAGCCTTGTTTCCTTCCAGGATGAGTCTCGAAGCGCCCGTATCAATGGCGACCAGCACATTCCGTCCGGCGATTTGCAACTCGACGATGACCTGACCCGCTTCAAGGCGAAAAGGAATGGTCGCTTCAAAGCTCTCTCTGACGCCGAATCGGATGGTCTTGCGAGCTAGTCGATGGTCAGATTGTGTCGCTGCAGCACGTCCATTCCCACGATGACATCCACTTTGGACCAGGGCAGATCCGAGACAAAACAGACCATGGTCGTCAGCATCGGGCCGATGCGTACCTGGTTAAGCACCACCGTCTCGGTTTTTTGCGGTCTTCCAAAGGCGTGGACCTTGCTCGATTGGGCGTATCTCTTCAACCCCAGTTTCTTGACGATCCGTTTGGAGACCACGCTGTGGGTGGCTCCGGTGTCGATGATCACGCGGAGTGGCTGCAGGCCGCGTACGGAGCCTTCCACCAGGACAACGTGTCCCTCGAAAAGCTGAAAGGGGATCTCTTGAGAGGTCTGTCCCTCATCCATCGATTGACTCAAAAGAAAAGGGCTGGCAGTTGCAAGAATGAGAAGAGCTACAAACTGTTTCATGGCGATTCCTCCGCGCTTTGTTGTTGTTGCGCTTAGGAATAGCCGGCCGTTGAAAACAGAGTCCTCACGGCCCGGAAACGTTTTCTAAAGAGTGTTCAAACAGTTCTCAAAGAGGATTCTGGGACGGGTTTCTTACCGCACAAGTGGCTACACCTGAAACCCAGTAGTACCAATGGTTTCAGTAGTGTGTAGTCAGTGAAGTCGGGTCAGGCAGGTGCGAGCAGGAGCGCGCATGAAACGGGGAGTGAACTGACTGTCCGTCAGTCCCTTCTTCAGAACCTCCAGGGTCCGGGCACGGCGTAAGCGTGCCGTTTCCCCAGCGGAGAGCTCACGCCTCACCGTTCCGCCGCGAAACGTGAAACGTGAAACGTGGAACCTGGAACCTGGAAAGCGTCAGCTGCTTCCCCCCTCGTACCACTGTTTGAAGACACGCAGGTTGGGACGCAGGCGCGCCGTCACTTCTGACCGACCGTTGAAAATATCAATGGACTTATAGACGTTGCCGGTTATTCCCACCACGACGGTCTCGGACGGCTTCACGCCCCCGTTTTCAATGATCCTGATCGCGGCAGCCAGGGTAGTGCCGCCGGCCGGTTCACAGAGGATGCCTTCGTACTCGGCGAGAAGTTGAATTGCTTCCAGAATCTCTTCATCGTCAATGGCGATTCCCTGCCCTCCGCTGCTTCGCACGGTGGCCAGAACGTAGCGCCCGTCGGCAGGGTCTCCAATGGCAATTGACTTGGCAATGGTGTCGGGTTTGACCGGATCGATTTCTTCCAGACCGGCTTCCAGCGCATTGACGACCGGCGCACAGCCGCTGGCCTGGGCGACATGAAGCCGCGTGTCTCCCTCAGCCCATTCGAGACGGCGCAATTCCTGGAGGGCCTTTCCTACCTTGGGCAACAGTGTGCCGCCGGCTGTCGGCAGCACAATGTGTTCGGGCAGTTTCCAATCCAGTTGTTCAGCAATCTCAAAGCCCAGCGTCTTGGCACCTTCCGTGTAGTAGGGCCTGAGATTGACGTTGACAAAACCCCAGCCGTATTCGTCCCCGATCTGGGCGCACAGTCGATTGACCTGATCATAGTTGCCGTCGAGAGCGATCACCTGCGGCCCACACAGCAGGGAGGCCACGATCTTGGCCGGCTCAATATCCCCTGGTATGAAGATCAGGCTCTTCAGCCCGGCGGCGGCGCAGTGGGCCGCCACGGCGTTCCCCAGATTGCCGGTCGACGCACAGGCGAAGGTCTGATATCCAAGCTCAACGCCGCGGCTGATGGCAACCGGCACGACCCGGTCTTTATAGGAAAGTGTTGGGCGGTTCGTCGAATCATCCTTCAGATAGAGATTCTGTAAGCCCAGGTGCCGGCCCAGCCTGCGGGCCCGAATCAGAGGTGTCCAGCCGGAATAGCGTCCTGCCATCGGCGGCCCGGCGACCGGGAGGAGTTCCCGGTATCTCCAGAGGTTGAGCGGACGTGCCACAACCTCTTCTCGCGCCACCTCTGACTGAATCCGGTCATAGTCGTAATCAACTTCCAGGGGCCCCAGACATTCCTGGCACATGAAGCCGCGCTCGGCTGGATAGGGTGTTCCGCATTCCTTGCATTTCAACGCTGTAAAGTAACTCATGTTCACCACTCTCAGGCTGGACGCGTGCGGGCCGGGAACCGGGCAAAAGAAAAGCCCTTCCCGCCGGGAAGGGTTTCGATGTCGTGAGGTTATTATCTCTCAGATCGACTTCGACCTGCGGGAGTTAGCACCTTCCCGTGGGGGGTTGCTGTGGCTTCCTCGGGCCCGATCCCTCGGCCACTCTAGATAAGTTGTGACCGCCATCGTAGGGACTGAATCAGGCTGCTGTCAAGGTTATTCTCCCCCCGAACGGGCAACCCGTTGATAAAAGAGCAGCGTTCTCAAGCGCCAAGAGATGGCATTGACAACGTCCTAACTGAATGCAATTGGTTAGAAATCCCTTTGTTTTCCCCGAACATTCCACATGGTCAGCGTGGTGCCTTTAACTTGACTTCGTTCCTTCGACAGGGATTGCCATCGCTACAACCGCCGCACCAATGGAATCACCAAAGACATTTGCTGCGGTTCGGAACCTGTCAAGCAGCCAGTCCACGGAAAGGATCAACCCCACATACTCTATCGGCAGTCCGACCGCGTTCAAGACGATCAACATCGTAACTAAACCGGCTTCTGGAATTCCCGCTGCACCAATAGCGGCCAAGGTCGCTGTGACAGCGATGATGACCTGTTGCGTGAGTGTGAGATGAAAACCAATTGCCTGGGCAATGAAGATCGCGGCGGCAGCTTCATACAACGCCGTGCCGTCCATGTTAATCGTCGCACCCAATGGCAAGACAAAATCCGTTGATTTTTTCGACACCCCAGCTTTCCGTGCTGTCTCCATTGTCACCGGCAGCGTGGCGGACGAACTTGCCGTCGAGAACGCCGTCAAAAGAGCCTGGGACATTTGAACCATGAACCTGTAGGGATTCTTCTTAGTGAACATCCAGTAGATGGCTGGGAGCGTCACGAGCACATGGATCGCCAGGCCAGCAAGCACCGTTGCAAAATACCAACCGACTTGCGACAACTCTTGTACAAACCTGCCTTCGGCCCTCGCTTCACCAAAGCGTGCCGTCACCAAACAGAAAATACCAATGGGTGCCAACTTCATCAGGAGCATGATAAAGCTCATGAGGGCGGTATTGGCTTGTGCGACCAGATCGTTGATCAACCCCACTTTCTGGCCCATTGTCGTGAGCATTCCCGCGAAGATGATGGAGAACACGATCAGCGGGAGCAGATTGGTTTCGGACGCACTGACGAAGAGATTGTCCGTCACCAGCATCAAGACAAGATTCTCCATGATCTTCGCTACACTTGGCGTTTCCGGTTCACCGCTGGGAAGTTCCTTGAAAACACTGCCGACTTCATCCTCGGTCATGCCCGTCACGTCGGACAGCTTCTTTAGCATTCGTGACTTGGGAGAATTTGCATTGTTTCCTCCCTGAAACTTCTCAAGCGTAGCCTTATCTACTGTCCCTTCACCCGGTCTGATTGCATTGACGACCACAAGGCCCACAACCACAGCGAGGATAGTTGTTGAGACGTAGTATAAAATGGCAGCCCCGCCGGGCTTCCCCAATTTGCGAACGTCTCCGAGGCCCAAGATGCCGCTCATCACGCTGGTCATCACCAGCGGAACCACCATCATTTTGAGACACCGCAGGAAGACTTCACCACCGACACGGAATCTTGTGGCGAAGAGCGGGGCGAGCAAAGCTAGCGCAATTGCCACAGCAATGGCGATGCAAATGTAGAGTGTGAGATGACTCTTTTTTTCGTTCATAGGATTTTCACGGCAGAAACCTCACCATTCATAGCGGCGAGGAAGCCGCGCCTCCTTTCTCATCGCACATTTCCGCTGGCAAATCGTACCGCGGAACTGGCATGTCGTATCGGCCAAGCACGGTTGCGTATTCGTCGATGATCAAATTCCGCATGTCGTCACGGTGATGCTCGAATTCCTCGATGTAAAGTTTGCGACAGCGGTCTTTCGTGAATGGATGCAAGAGAGTCCATCGGGACAGCACGAGGCACCGCTGCATTGTGCCGCAATGCAGCGTATTTCTGCAAGGAAGTACTACAATTCTCTAGTGTAGTGTCCGAGAAGTTCGCGTCGTTAATTCGGGATGGATTTTCGTCGCCAGCTAGGCGCGCGACGCAGGAATGCCGGGAGTCTTTCGAGGAGCGCAACAAAGCTGTCGGCGAAAAGACGCCCGAAGTAGCGGCGCGAACTTCTCGGACAGTGCACTAAATCCGCCGCATATCCTGGAGTGGTTCCGGCGGCACCCGGGGGCTCCCTCTCATGAGTATGGCAACATGTTTCTGTCTCACAATCGGATCCTGACCGGCGTCCTCGGACTGATCGCCTCAGTTCGTCTGGGGCGAGCCTTCCTGCGTCTTCTGTTTGAATCCGGTCCCTCGGGCGCAATTGATCTCAAACTTCGCCATGAGGAGACACTCTTGTGGTTCTCCGGGGGGGATGTTTACGGGCTTCCCAGACTGACTTATCCACCGGGAACCTATGCACTTCTCTTCCCTTCTCTGGGCTGGAACAACATCGACACCGCCCGCTGGCTGTGGGCAGGCCTTTCCCTGCTTCTGTGCATTTTTCTGGTACGGACGGTGTGGCGGGAGGTTGGCATCGTGAAGCCGGCAGAGAGGACCCGCTGGGCATTCCTTGTGCTGGCTATGACATCTGTCAGTGTGACCATCGGAAACGGCCAGGTCGGACTCTGGGTTCTGGTTGTTCTGCTGGCGGCCATCTCACGAATGGGGAAGGCTGTTCCTTCCGGGACCGCGCGCGGCTTTCACTACGGACTGCTAGCGGTGCTTCTCCTGCTGGCGCTGGTCAAGCCCACCGCCAGCCTCCCCTTCCTCTGGCTCTTCGTGGCTCTGGGACAGTACAGTGGTCTGATCGGGGGCCTGGGCCTGTACCTCCTGTTGACGCTGGGAGCTGCAGGCTTTCAGGACGGTTCCCTCGTGAATCTTCTGAGCTCCTGGCTCGAGCAGTCCAGGCTCAGCTTTCAGGAACCGGGATACGCCAACCTGAACAGCCTCTTGAGCACTTCTTTCCTGGAAACATGGGGGGGGTCCTGAGTGTCCTCGTCTTCCTGGCAGGAGGGGCGTGGGTCATGGTCCATCGTAAGGCCGCTCCCTGGATACTGGCGGGGTTTCTGGGGGTCGTTGCCCGTCTCTGGACTTACCATCGAATCTATGATGATCTCCTTCTTGTGCCAGCGGTCATCGCCCTGTGCCGACATTCGGGCAACTCTGGCAGGAAATGGGGACAGAGCATTCTCATTCTCTCTCTGGTCTCCCTGCTGGCACCTGGCGGTTTCCGCCTGCTCCCGTTTCCCTGGGGCAGAATCTATGAGTTCTGGCAGGTTACAGTGTGGCTGGGGCTGCTTCTTTTTCTGGCTTCCTTGACTCGTCGAGAGCGGAAACCCGTCGAGTTATGATGGCAGTCCGTGGTAAAAGTCGCGCGCGATGACGATCAGGCGCATCAGTCAATACAGAGATGATTTGAACCGGCTCTACAGTGGGCCGTTTGATGATTTCGTCAAGCGCCGCACACTTCTGGTGCGGGCCCTGCGCAAAGCTGGAAAGCGAAGTGAAGCCTCCTTCGTCCAAAAGCTTCCGAAGCCAGCCTTCTCGGCCTGGCTCGTGAATCGCGTGTACTGGCACCAACCCGACCTCTTTCAACGGCTTCTGGAGGTCGGGGACGGTCTGAGAAAGGCCCAGAAAGAGTCCCTGCCCGGGCAGGGTCTCTCATCGCTTCAGCACACCCAGCGCGAAGTCCAGGAAGCGATCGATTCTCTGCTGGGAACGGCACAGGAAGAGACCGTTCGCATGGAGAGGCCCTTCACGGCCCAGACAGAACGGAGATTCGTTCGCACGCTTGCAGCGATTGCTCAAGCTCCGCAGGAATCGTTCGATCCACCTCTGGGACGATTCGTAGAGGATCTGATGCCGGCCGGGTTTGACACCCTTCTGGAACTGGCGGCTTCGCTTCCGAAGCCGGGTAAAGCGGTTGAAAAGAAAGTCGCCCGATCCTCGACTGGCGGGAAAGTGAACAAGCAGAAACGCCTCTCCAAATCATCCAGGAGCATCTCTCCCAGTGATCGGTCCCGGGTATCCGCCAGAGCCCGCCTGGAAAAAAGAGTTCTGCGGGCCCGTGAGCACCGGGACAAAGCGAAGCGAGAGATGAAAAAGGCCAGCCGGTCCATGCAAGGTCTTGTCCAGAAGCAACGGAGCTGCCGGGAGGAGATGGATACCCTGGCCGACCATCTGTCTGTCTTGAAGAAGGAAGTGAGAGGAATCGAGAACAGGCTACAAACGGCCCGGAGACAACATGCCCGGAAGACTCGCAGATTCGAAAATGCCCAGCAGGACCTCGCCGAACTCGAGAAAGAGTTGGCTGATGTCTGAGGACAGAACAGCACGGCGTGAGCCGGCCGTTAAGCTCGAAAACGGTGAGCTTACGCTCTACCGTTCTGTTGTACAGGCGTCAAGGAAGTGCATCAGACGTGGAACGTAGAACGTGGAACGTGGAACTGCATTTAAGGCCAGGGCTCGAGTTCACCCCATACCGGTTCGCCTCCGATCACGGTTGTCCGGCAGGCATTTGCTCGGAAGTGGTACATCCAGTGGTCTACGTCGGGGCTGTCGATGACCGCGAAGTCTGCCTTTTTCCCTTTTTCCAGAGAACCGATCCGGTCTTCCAGGTTGAGGGCATGGGCGGCGTTGATGGTGGCCGCTTTGAGCACTTCGCCGGGGGTCATGCCCAGGGCCAGGCAGCCGAAGAGCATGGCCAGGGGCAGGTGAAATGAGGGTGCCGACCCGGGATTGAAATCAGTTGCCACAGCCACCCTCACACCCTGCTCGATGAGCCGGCGTGCATCCAGGGTTCTGGAGCGAAGATAGAACGAGGCCAGGGGAAGAGCCACTGCCACCACCTTGCCGGTTGCCAGAGCCTCGATTCCCTGCTCATCGATGTACTCCAGATGGTCGGCCGAGACGGCCTTCAGCTCGCCGGCCAGGCGGGCTCCTCCGCAGTTGGTCAGCTGATCAGCGTGAATCTTGCTCCCCAAGCCGAACTCTTGTGCTCGCCTGAGGAGGGTGCGGCCCTCCTCTACTGAAAAGGCGCCCTCTTCAACAAAGACATCACAAAAGCGCGCCAGTCCTTCCTCGGCGACCCTGGGGATCATTCGCTCCATCAGCTCTATCAGATAAGTTTCCCTGTCTTCCTTGAATTCGGCCGGAAACGTATGCGCTCCCAGAAAGGTGGCGACGATTCGAACGGGCTGGCGCCGGCTCAGGTCACGATAGGCCTTCAACTGGCGCACTTCGGTTTCCATTTCCAGCCCGTAGCCGCTTTTGCACTCCGCACAAGTGACGCCGAGCTCACTCATCGCCGAGAGAACAGTGGCGCCAAACTCGACCAGATCCTGCCTGCTTGCCGCCCTGGTCTTGCCCACGGTCGACAGAATCCCGCCTCCGGCTCGGGCGATTTCCAGATAGATCCTGCCTTCCAGCCTTTGCCGAAACTCGTGGGCACGCCAGCCGCCAAAGGCGAGGTGAGTGTGGCAGTCAATCAGGCCGGGAATCACCAGCCGCCCAGCCGCGCCGAACTGTCTCCCGGCGGAGTACCGGTCCGGCAGCTCGCTCTCGGGGCCTGCCCAGGAGATGGTGTCTCCCTCCCAGGCCAGCGACGCCCCTGCAATCGCTCCCACTTCGTTCTGCAGGCCGTTGTCCGGACAGCATGCAAGAGAACCGATGTTACGTAGAACGGGCATGAGAAAGTTTCTTTCCCCGCTTCAAGACTCTTCTGAGGGTGGGGGCGCGTTCAACATTGGAAGGTCCACTCCCCTGCTGCGAGCCGTTTCGATTGCTTCTGGATAGCCGGCATCGGCATGCCTCATGACCCCCGACCCCGGATCGGCCGTCAAGACCCTGGACAGGCGTCGTGAAGCGTCTTCTGAGCCATCTGCGACACAGACCATACCAGCGTGAATCGAGTATCCGATTCCGACCCCGCCTCCATGGTGCAGCGAGACCCAGCTGGCCCCGCATGCCGTGTTCAGCATAGCGTTCAGGAGAGGCCAGTCAGCAATGGCATCCGAGCCGTCGACCATGCCTTCAGTTTCCCGATTAGGAGAAGCGACCGATCCGGTGTCCAGGTGATCCCGGCCGATGACTATGGGAGCCTCGACCTTGCCCTGTTCCACGAGCCAGTTGAATCTCAAGCCCATTTCTGCACGCTCCCCATATTCGAGCCAGCAGATCCGTGCAGGCAGGCCCTGAAAATGAACCCTTTCGGAAGCCTGTTCGATCCAGCGTCTGAGTCTGGCCTTTTCCGGAAAGGTTTCCAGGATGGCCTCATCCGTGACCGCAATGTCATTAGGATTCCCCGAAAGTGCCACCCACCGAAAAGGTCCTGATCCGCGGCAGAATAGGGGGCGAATAAACTCCGGCACGAAACCCGGAATCTGAAAAGCTTCCCTGAAGCCACGGTGGTCTGCGACCTGGCCACGCAGGTTGTTTCCGTAGTCAAAGACAATGCTGCCGGCCTTCTTCAACTGCAGCATCGCCTGAACGTGCCGGACCATCGAATCAAGCACCCTTTCTCTGTAACCGTTCAGATCGGAGGTTCTGAATGCTTCCGCTTCTGCCAGACCGTACCCGACCGGAATGTAGCCGACATCAATGTCGTGAGCCGAAGTCTGATCTGTGAGGATATCCGGCAAAATACCTCTCCCCTCGATTTCAGGAAGGATCTCGGCCACGTTGCCAACCAGCCCAACCGAAAGGGGCTCCTTTCTCTGCCGGGCGGCTTCCGCCAGGTTCAGGGCCTCATCCAGATCACTGCACATCTGGTCGCAGTAACCAGTTTCCACGCGTCGTTTCACCCGGGCTGCGTCGACTTCAATTCCCAGGAAGACGCCCCCGTTCATGGTTACCGCAAGAGGCTGAGCGCCTCCCATCCCTCCCAGGCCGGCGGAGACCACGAGGCGACCCGCCAGCGAGCCGTCAAAATACTTGCGGGCGCATTCCGCAAAGGTTTCGTAGGTACCCTGGAGGATTCCCTGCGTACCGATGTAGATCCAGGACCCGGCCGTCATCTGACCGTACATTGTGAGCCCCAGGCGATCCAGTTCCTGAAAGTTCTCGAAAGTGGCCCAGCGCGGAACCAGGTGAGAATTTGCGATCAGGACTCGGGGGGCTTCCGAGTGTGTCTTGAAGACTCCTACCGGCTTTCCGCTTTGAACCAGAAGTGTCTCATCGTCCTCCAGCCGTCTCAGGGTCTCGACGATCCGGTGGAAGCTCTCCCAATTTCGAGCCGCTTTTCCGGCCCCCCCGTAGACGATCAACTCCTCTGGCTTCTCAGCCACTTCCGGGTCCAGGTTGTTCATCAGCATGCGTAGCGCAGCTTCCTGATGCCAACCCTTACAGGAAATCTGCGACCCGCGGGGGGCCCGGACCTGGGTTCGAAGCGTTGTGCTCATGAGTGAATCTCCTTCAACTACCAGAGAATCGGCGAAGACTAGCAGCCTGCTAAACCAACTCGAGCTGCTGCTGGTTCATCAGTTGTCGTCCGATGCGTGCAATTTCCTTCAACACGATCCAGCCAAACTCTCCTTCCGAAGTGAGCAGGTCGGTCAAGTTGTGATGGGGCGTCTCCAGCAGGATTCCCGAAGCCACTGCTACCGCAGCTGTGTTATGCGGCTGCCGGGCAAAAAATGACAGAGGGTCGAGAATCGTGGATTCGACTACGAATCCTTTTCCGGGAGGTCCCAGCTGGACTTTTCCATCGACGAGCACCTGCAGAGAAGCGCAGATATCCCCTTTTTCGAACAGAATCTCTTTCTCCACAAAGCTGCGGTCCGTGGAAATGAATGCCAGGCGGGCCAACTGTTCGGAGGTCGCTTCCCGGAACACGTCCAACTCCTGGAGGAGCAAAACTTTCTCAACTGTTTTCAGCATGACGTTCGTTCATTGTATCCACGGCATTCCAGGAGTACCAGTCCAGCCAGACTGCACCAGTGCTAGTTTTCCCGGCAGTTGCCGCGCCACTACGCAGTCACAGTCGTTCCTGCCTTCCATGAGAAGGCCGATGTATCTCTGGAATGTGGGAGGCGCCTTGGGCGGCGATCGAGGGTTTTGAACATCACGCCGGGTGGTCGCGGCCCGAGGCCCCTCCCACTTTCATGAGCGCGCAACGTGGAACGTGGAACGGGAAACTAATCTCCCCAGGTACTGAGCGCCCAGAGTGCGGTCTCCCGCACGATGGCGTTTCGGTCTTCGCAGGCATCCACCACGCGCTCTCTCAGCCCTGACTTGCCTTCTCCCTTGATCCAGGCCAGCAGGCAGCATTTCAGCCAGGGGTCGGCCTGGAAGAGCGTATCGGAAAGAGCCTGCTCGAGATTGCCGGAAAGACGGAATATACGGCGCCCGATCTCAGCCTTTTTCTGTGGAGACTCCTCGGTAAGAATGGGCATGATGGTCTGCCTGAGCTCTCCCTTCACCAGGGAATCAATCAGTTCGATCGCGTGCTCGCGAAGCACGGTCTGGTCTCCCACGTAAGCCCTGTAAGACGAGTGGGCATCGGCAGCCCGCAGAAACAGAGCCAGTCCCCTGAAGATCCGTTCAATCCCCCAGTCGATGTGTTCGGTGACCGTCTTCTGCAACAGTCGGCGGATGCCTCGCTCTCCATCGCCGCCCAGCAGCAGCTCAAGATTGATCAGCTCATAGTGCTCCCTGGCCCAGATCTGAAGGATGGGAAGAAAAGAATCCGCCTCAAACATGAGCTTTCCCTGGTGGCGGATCTTGTTGAGGCTCTTGAGCGCCCGAAAGGCGACAACTGAATCTTGCAGATAGAGGCATTGGAAAAGCGCCCGCTGGGCTTCCTGGCTGCCGATCTCTCCCAGAATCAGTGGAACCGATACGCGCACTGCAGGGATCGTCTCCACCTGCTGAATCACCGTCACCAGGTCCTCCACAATCACGTCGCCAAAACTGGCCAGGCCTGCCCGGGCGGCCCCCCGACTCCAGCTGTGCTCCAGAAAACCGATCAGGGGTCTAATGTCTTCCTCGCAGCGGAAGCGGCCCAATGCGGTGATGGCCGCGCAGGCCAGGGGACGGGAACTGCTCTTCATCCACTTCCGCAGGGTATTCAGATATCGAGGCTCTTTCACCTTGGCCATCAGACGGCTCAGGACCAGCGCCTGTTCCTGGTCGGCCTTCTCCGCCCAGAGGAGAACCTTTTCGGGCTGCAGGTATTCGGCGGGGTTGTGTTCGTACTGATCCAGATAAAAAAGACACAGCCGGTCGGGAATCTCCTCCATCGAGCAGCTCTGCTTGATCTTCTCCAGGTAGGTTTCCGGATAGTGCGTCGCCAGTAGGTGGAGAGCGGCAGTGGCAACGTGAAGGTTCGGGTGGTCCACCAGAGGCACTACTTTGTCCAGCCAGGGAACAGCTCGATAAACGCCGGAAATGTCCGGAATCTCCCCCGATTGATCCATCAAGTCCATCGAGTAGTCCTCGGCGCTGGACAAGAGCTTCAAGGCAAAGATGATCTTCGCGGGGGCGGGGCTGTCCAGCGCTTCCAGAACCAACCGTCCGCCTCCTTTCACATCCTGCCGCCAGGAACCGCTCAGCTCGGGAACTAGTTCGCTCGCCAGGCTGGTCCTCAAGTGCTGCACGTACTCTCTTCCCAGCCGCACACTCAACAGCAGCCAGCCGACGGCGCCGACCAGGATGAGCCAGCTCATGGACTCAACGCTGAAGCCCATGAACGAAAGTGCTCCCAGGAGCACGAACGCTCCGGTCGCATCGCCGAGCCGGGTGACGATCAGGTCGATAGAGCCCTTTGCCGTGATTGTCTGGCGGCCCTCGATCGGTATGTACAGCAACTCCACACTGACTCTGTGAAGACTCGACCTGAGGCTCCCATCAATCATCTTGGGAAACATCCTGAACCAGAAGCCGGCTGCCACCACCGCCGGTATCACACCAGCCAGCAGCACCAGGGGAAGGAACAGCAAGGTGACAGCGACCCCGAACCGTCTGATGATCCGGCTCGTCGCCGACAGCTGGATTGCCGCTGAAAGGCTGAACATGAGCCCCAGTATCAGACCAAACAAACGAGTAATATCCTCCGGAGAGCCCGAGTAGCGCTCCTCCAGAAGTCCCTTGAACTGCAGATCGATGATTGTTGTAGTAGCCCCGACGACAAGAACCAGCGCTGCCAGCGTCAAGATGTAGCGTGATTGAAAAAGCACCGAAAAGGAGGTCTGTTCCACCTCTTTTTCTGAATCTTCCCCCTCCACCGTAGTTCGGATCTCGTCCTGTGCCCGCACCGAACGGGCCCGCAGGCGCTGAATTGCGATCAGGACGAGCTGCATCAGGCAGAGGCCGATCACTACCTGGATCAGGATCCCCACGGTGCTGATCCTCGAAGACAGGAAAGCGGCGTAGAACCCTCCAAAAGCACCTCCGAAGATCCCCCCGGTCCCCAGAATGGCGAACAGACGTTTGGCCTCCCGAGTGGTGTAGAATTCGTAGGAAAGCAGCCATCCCTGCGTCGGCACCAACAGACTGAAAACCCCGCCCCACACGTAGAACAGCGGATAGATCCATTTCTGATCAGCGGCTATGGGTGCGGTGAACAGAAGCAGGCAAAGGATGAAGACAATCAGCGTGAGGATGGATACCCAGACCCGTGAGAAACGTCTGGCCAGGCCTCGATAGACCAGCACGACTCCGATCGACACGACCGCCAGCAGAAGATACAGGGCAGGCAGCCGCCAGTCAAAGCCGACATTACCAAGATAGAGGGCATTCTGAAGGGCTCGCACCACGCTGGCACACCCCATGGCCAGAAAGAAGTAGAGCACCATCAGGAACACCAGAGGCAACTCTGCCGGCTGAATCCTCAAGAAGTCGAGAACCCAGTGCAGCCTCGCCTGTTTTTTACCGGTGCTCATTTACTCCATCTCCAGGAGGCCCCAGAAACTTGGCGAGTCCCACGAAAAGCGCAGTGTAAGGGGTGTCCAGGAGATGCTTCGAGGTGGGCCAATCGACTTGTCGCGATAGGGATCGGGTTCCTTGAAAATGTAGATCGTACTCTTGAAGTCGCTGCGAAGTCGCGACGTGTTGTCGAGTATGTAGAGAAAGCCTTCATCGTCCAGGGCGATCGACTCCCAGTCACGATTCCGGGATCCCGGAAGGACATAGCTTCGAACCATGTTGCCGCGCCGATCGACGGCAAACAGCGTTGGGCTCCCGTCGTCGTTGTGGGTCCAGAAGACCCGGGGATGATTGCGGCTGGCGGTCAGCCCCGACGACTCCACCAACTCTGGATCATTCAGGCGACCGTAGGGCTGAATGTTCCAGCCTTCGGGAGAGGCACAGTGGGCAAGGAACAGGAACAGGGTAACCGATTTAGTAGAGATTGAAACAGGTATTCGCATAGCGGGACACAACAGCCAAGAAAAGGAATTTTATTACATGATGCCATTTCAAGCAGCTGGAACATCCGGGTGACTGCTGATATCGTTTCCAGCCATGGACCGCAGTCTGTTCGTTCTGGGAGCACTTTTGGGTCTTCTGGGGGTGGCGGCCGGAGCTTTTGGCGCGCACGGCCTCAAAACCCGTCTTGACGCTGAAATGATGCAAGTCTACGAGACCGCTGTTCGCTACCATCTCGTTCACGCCCTGGCCATTCTCATTTCCAGCCTGGCAACCATTCGCTATTCCCAGACGCCCGCCTACCTGGCGGGGGCCCTTTTCAGTGTCGGGATCCTCATCTTCAGCGGATCACTTTACGCTCTCAGCTTGACCGGATTGCGCTGGCTGGGAGCGATCACGCCCATTGGCGGGTTGGCCTTCCTGATCGGTTGGGCCTGTCTGATCTGGGCAGGGATGTCGGCCCGAGCCTGAATGCGTTCCACGGTCCGCGTTTCACGTTGCGGGCCGCGACCGCCCGGCGTGATGTTCAACCCCCCGGTCGCCGCCCAAGGCGCCTCCCACATTCCGCAAGGAACTGCGCCAATAAAGGAACCGTCAGAGGCCGGAACGACAGTGACTGCACAGCAGCCCGAGGTTGCACTTGATGGGCCAATAGCTAACCGGGCCGTGAAACGCGGAACGTGGAACGTGGAACGCGGAACTTCCAGAGTCAAGGTACCATCGTTAAGAAGTGAGACATCTGGCAGGAGAAAGACCAAAGTGACAGAATGGACCAACTCAGGTCAGTCCGAGCTCTTGTCAATAGGTGTGGAAAAACATCAGGCGGCTTTCTCCTCCGGGACTTGGTTGACCGGGACTCCATTGACATATTTGGCGCCCTGGTAGACGTCTTTCATCAGCTCCGGTGCCTTCAACCGGCGGAATCGCTGCTCCGCCACCAGCAGCATCTTCCAGATCACCGCCTGGGCGTTGTCCACTTTCTTGAATCGCTTGGCCGCGTCCGTTCGCAGCCGAAGAGCGGCAAACGGTGACTCCACTGGATTGGTGGTTCGCAGATGCTGCCACTGCTTCTTTGGATAGCAGGTAAAAGGTCACCATCCGGTCCCAGTCCTGCTCGATTAGCTCAGCCGCCAGAGTCAGCCCTCGCTGCCGGCACCAGTGCTGAAAAACCTTCTTGAGTCGTTGTGCTTCTTCTCGAATCTCGGCGTAAGGGATCTGCCGCAGGATCAGCAAGGCCGGCTTGTGCACTCGCTTAGGGAGCTTGGTCAGCAGGTTGACGATCCGATGATTCCAGCAGCGCTGCTCCTCGGCCTGGGGATAGACGTTGCGCAAAGCTCCCCAGATGCCCAGGTGGCCGTCTCCGATCACCAGCCGTGGACAGCCCATCCCCCGGCGCTTCAAGTCGCGCAGTACTTCCGACCAGCTCTGGGTCGATTCCCGATAGCCGCTCGTGACCGACACCACGGCTTTGCTTCCGTCACTTAAGGCGGCCAGCACCACCAGCAGGACTGCCTTTTCCTTCTCCAGACCCGCCTTGACGTAGATTCCATCTACCCATAAATACACCACTTCCAGATCATTCAAGGGTCGACTCTGCCAGACCTCCCATTCGGCCTGCCACTGCTCTTTCAATCTGGCCACCGTGGAGGACGACAGGTGCGCCTTTTCCCCTAAAAGCCCTCTCAGAGCCAGATCAAAATCCCCCAGCGCCAGACCATGCAAGTACAGCTCAGGGATCAGTTCTCGAACCTGCCGCGTCCGCTTGGCAAACAGGGGCAACACCCGACTTTCAAAGTGTTCCTCTAGATCCCGCACTCGAGGCCTTCGAACCTGGATCGTCCCCGAGCTCAGCGTCAGATGCCTCGGCTTCCCATATCCATTGCCATAGCCCGACGGAGCGTCCACGGCCCTTCGCCGCTCACTCTTACGCCGCCCTAATAACTCCGTGACTTCCTCCTCCAGCAGCTCTTGAACCCAGCCTTGGATCTTCTCCCGCACCCAATCTTCCAGCTCCTCTAAACAAACTCTTGACTCGACACTTTCCTCAATGCTCTGCTTGCTCATGCGGTGTGTACTCTTTCCGTTGCGGGCCTTTCGGCCCTGGGTTTTAAATCAACCCGGAAGGATACTCACCGCCTATGCTATTTACACACCTTCTGATGGTAGCTCGGTCAGTCCCGCAAGAAGATGCAGCGATATCAGGCCCGAATCATACTAACGCTTTTGCTTCTTGCCGCCTCTCTTTCGGAGTTGGCGGGGGCCCCCTGCCGAGACCCGCAAACGGCCAACCGAGTGCTTGCGATCGCGGATGTCCACGGCGCCCTGGCTCAGTTTCTTTCCATCCTGAGGCGGGCTGGACTGGTTAATGCGGAAAATGAGTGGGCCGGTAGATGCACGACTCTTGTCCAGGTAGGAGACCTGGTTGATCGGGGTCCCCATGATCGGCAGGTCCTTGATCTGATCATGGAACTTCAGAAAACAGCTCCCAAACAGGGCGGCCAGGTTCTCGTTGCGCTTGGAAACCACGAGGTCATGAACGTGATGGGCGACCTGCGCTATGTAACCAAAGAATCGTTTGCGTTCTTCGCAGACTCGAACACAAAGCAGCGACGGACGACCGCCTTCAAGCAGTACAAGGATTACCTGAAGCAAAGGGCCAGGTTCTTCGGGCTACCCCAACCCCAGATCACGAGCCGGGAAGAGGCGGAGTGGCTCGCAGCTCACCCTCCCGGCTTCTTTGCACACAGGCAGGCTTTCAGCGCCCGGGGGAAGTACGGCAGGTGGATCCGAAAAGGATCGGCGGTTATTCAGCACGAGAACGTCCTTTATCTCCATGGAGGCCTGGCTCCCGAGTTGACGGCGCCCGTTGACGGCATCAACAAGAGAATTCGCCTGGAACTAAAATCGTTCGACGACTATGTCAAGCATCTGACCGATCACGCTGTCATTCTACCTTTTTTCAGGCTGGAAGAAATGATAAGTGCTGCCGGGGAAGAAGTGGCCTATTGGAAGACCCAGTCAATGCATGGAAACGATCCTGAGGCCCCGAAAACCAACCATCTGGACATCCTCCAGGACTTCTTGAAGATGGGTAACTGGATCAGCCTTCACCCCAAGGGACCGCTCTGGTACAGAGGTTATGCCGAGTGGTCGGAGGAAGAAGGCTCTGCCCATGCTGAAGCCATCCTGAGCAGATACGGTGTGGATCATATTGTGGTCGGTCACACGCCCATGTTGAAGATAGGCATCCGGCCCCGCTTCGGTGCCCGAATCTTCCTGATCGACACGGGACTCTACAGTGCCTATTATCCGGGCGGCCAACCGTCCGCCCTGGAGATCCTCAACGGTGAGTTTCACGCCATTTATCTGACGGAGAAGAGAAAACTGAGTCCCCAGCCCCAACTGGCCCGGAGCAACTGAGTAGTAAGAAACAGGGCGGGTTCTCCGGCGTCTTACCTGGAGAGTCATGATTGAACAGATACGAGTGTGAAAAGGGTTTTAACATGACCAATCCGAGAAGAAGAGGTGAGGGGCTGGGAGTCTCCTGCCTCATCCTGGTCATCACAATCTCTGGTCTCAACGGACTGGCCAAAGAGCCTGATTCGGAAGCGTCTCTGTACCATGATTACGATCAGGTGCTGACCTCCCAGGTAGACTCCAGGGGACGGGTAGACTACGCGTCTTTAAAGGAGCACCGCCGGAAGCTGGATCTCTTTATTGAAAAACTCCGTACCGTTAATCTCGACAGCTGGAATGCGGCGTCTCAAATCGCCTTCTGGATCAACGCCTACAACGCTCTGACTCTGCGTGTGATCATCGACAACTACCCGATTCGGTCCCGCTTCCTGGCTTCTCTGGCCTATCCCAGAAACAGTATCCGCCAGATCGATGGCGCCTGGGACGAGATTCACTTCGGGGTGGCGGGGCGCGATCTCACACTGGATCAGATCGAGCATTCGATTCTACGCAAGCAGTTTGACGAGCCAAGAATCCATGTGGCCCTGGTGTGCGCCGCTCTGAGCTGCCCCTTCCTGCGTAGAGAAGCCTACCGGGGCAAGCTGCTCCAGAATCAGTTGCAGGATCAGGCCGCCCAGTTTGTTCGAGACCGGTCCAAGTTTCGAGTCGACACCGACTCCGGAGTGGTTCATCTGTCCTCCATCTTCAACTGGTTTGGAAGCGACTTCGAGGTCCGCTATGGAGCTGCACCGGGAAGCTTCCCCCGACACTCGGCTGCGCTCGGAGCGGTCCTCAACTTTGCCCTGCCTTTCCTGTCTGAAGACGAGCGACAGTACCTTCAAACGCAACGATTCCGAATCAAGTACCTGAGTTACGACTGGACGCTGAACCAGCAGAAATGAGTTCCACATTCCAGGTTCCACGTTTCACGTTTCACGTTGGTCACCACGGGCGGGAACGACCGTGACTACTTTGCCGGACGAAATTCAGAGCGCCCGGGCTTGCGCCCGTCCGCCGGGTCGGGAAGCGGCCTTGCGCCGGTACCACCCGGCCAGTCGGACGGGTGAGACACCGCACCAGTAGGCCAGCACGATGGTCCAGTTCAGGAGAGTTGTTCGGACCAGTCCCAGTCGCTTCCAGCGGCGGCCGGACGTGGGCGCAGTCAGCGGAGAAATGACAATCTTCCCGGAGCGGGCCAGGCGTCTTACGAGTTCGAAGTCCTCCATGATTGGAATCTCTCGATAACCTCCCAGCCTTCTGAGCGTAGTGGCCGGCAGAAACAGCCCCTGGTCTCCGTAGGGTGTTGAAAGAAGGCGAGCTCTGAGATTCGCTACCGTTTCGATCAGACGGAAGCCCCAGCCGCTGCTGTCGATCTGGAAACGGAAAGCGCCCCCCGAGACGCCAGGGCGAGCCAGAATCGCTTCCATTTCGGTTAGATAGCCCTCCGGAAGGCGAGTGTCTGCATGCAGGAAGACCAGAAGCCGGCCTCGTGCCTCCTCGGCAGCACGGTTCATTTGGGATGCTCGACCGGATGTTGAACTGACGATTCGTGCCCCGGCCTGCCTGGCGATCCGTAGAGTCGCATCTTGGCTTCCACCGTCGGCGACGATGATCTCCACCTTATCTGGTCTTCCCAGCCTCGCCAGCGCCGCCGGAAGCCGCTCAGCTTCGTTCAGCGTGGGGATGATGATCGACAGGCTGATAGACAACGCATCCGTACTTTGACACGGGTGCCCGTAACCAGTCAAAAGACAGCCAACGTCCCCAGGCTCCAGGATTGGCTATTGACCGGTCTCGGTTAACGGTTCCGATTGAAGCCTGCACGTTCGTGAAACGTGGAACGTGGAACGCATTTACCTCGTCCAGGCCAGCCAGCGATTGAACAGATTCTTCACGAACGGCGTCAGGCGGGTCCGGTTATAAGCATCGCCCACCTGTTTGATCGCTTCCGCCTGCGTCGGGTAGGGATGAATGGTGCCGGCGACGGTGCCGAGACCTGCACCGGCGACCATGGCCAGAGTCAGCTCACTGATCATGCTTCCCGCATTGCGGGCCACTATAGTCGCTCCCAGAATCCGATCGCTCCCTCTTTTCACGTGGACCTTCACGAACCCTGCGGTCTCTCCGTCCAGGACGGCCCGGTCCACGTCCTTGAGCTCCCGAACAAAGGTATCGACTTCCAGCCCCTTCTCTCGGGCATCCTTCTCGTACATGCCGACGTGGGCAATCTCGGGATCGGTGTAGGTGCACCAGGGAATGGTCAGGGTGCTGGCCCTCTTGCGGCCAAGGAAGAGGGCATTCTGGACCACAATCCTGGCAGTCGCATCCGCGGTGTGAGTGAACTTATGAAGGTTGCAGATGTCCCCAGCGGCATAGATCATGGGATTGGAAGTCTGCAGGTAGTCATTTACAAGCACCCCTTTGCGCTGGTCGTACTCAACCCCTGCTCTTTCCAATCCGAGGCCCTCGACATTCGGTGCCCGGCCGACCCCTACAAGGATTGAGTCAAGGGCAATCCGACGAGATTCACCTCCACATTCGACCTCGATGATCTTTTCACCAGCCGCGGCGGAAACCGACCTCGTCGAACAGTTCAGGACCAGGTTCACGCCGTCTTCGAGGAGCGTCTGTTCGACAATGGCGGCGGCATCCCGATCCTCACGAGCAAGAATTTGTGGAAAGCGCTCCAGCAGATGCACTTCCGAGCCGAATCGCCGAAAGGCCTGGGCCATTTCGCAGCCAATGGGTCCGGCCCCAATGACGCCTAGCCTGGCAGGCAGCTCGGTCAGGCTGAAAACTGTCTCATTGGTTAGATAACCGGCTTCTTCGAGACCCGGAATGGGAATACCGGCAGCCCTGGCTCCCGTGGCGATGACAGCACGTTTGAAGCTCAACACCTGGTCTTCAACCCGAAGCTGGTGTTTGTCGATGAACTCGCCCTGGCCAATGAAAACGTCCACTCCCGCCTCACTGTAGCGGCGGGCCGAATCGTGGCGGCTGATCCCCGCTCGAAGCCGGCGCATGCGCTCCATGACCGCTCCAAAGTCGACTTTCACCTCGCCGGGAACACGGATACCATATTTGTCCGCTTTGCGTACCGTGGCCACCGTCTTGGCTGCAGCCAGCAGGCCCTTGGAGGGAACGCACCCCACATTGAGACAGTCCCCGCCCAGAAGGTGCCTCTCCACCAGTGCGACCTTCGCCCCCAGTCCGGCAGCGCCGATCGCTGTGACCAGCCCGGCTGTGCCGGCACCAATGACCACCAGGTTGTACCGTTCCTGCGGCACGGGGTTCACCCAGTCAGGAGGGTGAACATGGCTCACCAGCAGTTCGTTGTGTCGGTCACGTGGAAGGATCGGAAACCCGTTGGGCAATGACATGTTCACCTATTCAATTCGTTGGTTGAGTGCGTTCCGGGCGATCCGTGTAATGTAGACAGTTACCACAATCGTGGCCACCAGTCCCACGCCATAGAGAGCAAGTTCGCCGCTGGTTCGCGAACGGTCCGCAGCCCCCAGAGTGGCCAGGTCGCCCGCCAGGGATCCGATATAGACATACATCAGGGTCGCGGGCAGCATTCCGAAGAAGGAAGCCAGCACATAATCCCTCAACGAAACACGTGTAATGCCAAAGGCGTAGTTGAGCAGATTGAAAGGGAAGACGGGTGACAGACGGGTCAGTCCCACGATCTTCCACCCTTCCTCGGCAACTCCTTTGTCGATGGCCTGGAACTTCTCGCTTTCTTTGATCTTGGAGGCCACCCAGTCCCGGGCCAGATAGCGCCCGATCAGAAAGGCGGCGGTCGCTCCCAGCGTGGCGGAAACGGCCACGATCATGGTGCCTTTGAGGACTCCAAAAATAACCCCCGCCCCCAGCGTCAGGATCGATCCGGGGACCAGAGCCACCGCGGCGATGACATAGATACCGGCAAAGACCAGGGGGCCAACCGCTCCCAGGTCGCGGATCCAGGTCAGCGCCTGGTGCAGGGCATCCTTCAAGTCGTAACGGACTCCGAAATAGATAAGGCCAGTCAGCAGTAGGGCAGCTGTCAGCCATTTGAGAATGGAACTTCTATTCACGATCACTCCGATCTCGTATCACCTGAACGCCCATCCGGAAGGGCTGTTCCTGTTTGAAGTTAGGCACAGGAGCGGGGAAGGTCAAGGCCCACTTCTCCTTTTGACAGCGGAGCGGCAAGTTTGTTACACCTTTCCTGCGAATTCCAGATCCCAGGCTCCCAACCCTAGAACCCAGAACCTAGAACCTACCCATTCAAGTTCAGCCTCTTTGGGTACAATAAGTATCTAGCAGTCCGTGGTGAAAGTCGCGCGGCTGCACCGGCCAAAATAGAGCCTGATCCGGCGACCACTTCCCGGCAGTGAGCCAGGGCAAACGGGGGGTTTTCGCGAACCAGGTGAAGGAGAGGTTTAGAGATTTGGCGATCACCCGCTCTTTAGCCCAACTGGCGGCTTACACAGAGGATCACGTCAAGAGCCTGGACTGGAAGGAGCACATTCGGACCCGGCCCGGAATGTACATCGGAAAACGGGGTGATGGGTCTCAGGAAGATGACGGAATTTATCTCCTTTTCAAGGAAGTCGTGGACAACAGCGTCGACGAATTCCTCATGGGTGCAGGAAAGAAAATTGACATTACAATGGAGAACGGCACGGTCGTCATTCGCGATTATGGCCGCGGGGTTCCGCATGGCAAACTGATCGAATGTGTGGCCCAAATCAATACCGGAGCCAAGTACGATACAGTGGCCTTTTATCGGAGCGTCGGGCTCAACGGCGTGGGCACCAAAGCCGTCAACGCGCTATCCAACCGGTTCATCATCGAGTCTTTTCGAGACGGCAAGGTCAAGCGTGCCGAGTTCTGCAGGGGAGAACTGATCAAAGAGCATCCAGTCCGACCGTCACAAGAGCGAACCGGTACCCGGGTCGAGTTCAGTCCGGACCAGGAGGTTTTCCCGAAGTACCGGTTCAAGCGTCAGTTTCTGGAAGATCGGCTCTGGAACTATGCCTTTCTCAACCGGGGACTTACCCTGCACTTCGACGGGCAGGTCATCCTCAGTCGAAACGGATTGCTGGCCCTTCTCAACCGCGAAGTCGAGGACAGCGGTCTCTACGCCCCGATCCACGAGGTAAGTGATTCGATCGAGTTCACGCTCACCCACACCGACTCGTACGGTGAATCCTATCTCTCCTTTGTCAACGGGCAGTACACGCCCGATGGTGGCACCCATCAGGTCGCCTTTCGCGAAGGAATCTTGAAAGGATTGAAGGAGTTCTTCAACAGGCAGATCGAACCTTCCGACGCTCGCAGCGGAATCGTGGGAGCCGTTCTGGTCAGGATCCACGAGCCGGTCTTCGAGTCTCAGACCAAGACCAAGCTGGGCAGTACTTACGTCTCTCCAGATGGCCCCACCGTGCGATCCTGGCTTGTCGAGCATGTTCGCGACAAACTGGTCACGCATCTGCACAAGAACTCGCAGACGGCTCGTGAGATTCTCAGGAAGATTCAGCGAAACGAACGTGAACGGAAGGATCTGGCCGGAATCAAGAAGCTGGCCCGGGAACGAACTCGCAAGGCCAACATTCACAACAAGAAGCTCAGAGACTGCAGAGTTCACTTCAATGAGCCGCAGAAAGAGGGTTTTGACCGATCTCAGCTCTTCATCACGGAAGGGGACAGCGCCTCGGGCAGCTTGACGAAGGTTCGCCAGGTTCAGACCCAGGCAGTGTTTTCACTGCGCGGAAAACCCCTCAATTGCTTTGGACTCCCCCGCAAAGTGGTCTACCAGAACGAAGAGCTCAACCTGCTCCAACATGCTCTGGGAATTGAAGATGGAATCGAGAACCTGCGCTACAACCTCGTCATTGTCGCCACCGATGCCGATGTGGATGGAATGCACATACGGCTCCTGCTGCTCACGTTTTTCCTCGAGTTCTTTCCCGAACTGGTGCGAAAAGGCCACCTCTACATCCTGCAGACCCCACTCTTTCGAGTCAGAAACAAGAAAGTGATCTGTTATTGTTACGACGAAGAAGAGAAGCGGGAAGCCATTCTCAGATTGGGCGGTAAACCGGAGATCACCCGCTTCAAGGGCCTCGGCGAGATTTCCCCCAACGAGTTCAAGGACTTTATAGGCAAGAACATTCGACTCGACCGAGTCCACCTGCCGCACGGATTGAAACTCAAGGACCACCTGCGCTTCTACATGGGAAAGAACACGCCGGAACGGAAGGAATTCATTCTGGACAACCTGATCACGGAGCCTGTGGACACGGCCCTTGAGGCAGATGAGGTCCTTTCAGTGTGACGGGTCCTTCCGAGACGAACAGGATTTCTCCCAGCAACGGAGAGCTGGGAATCAGGGCCACCTACAAAGATTATTTTCTCCAGTACGCTTCTTACGTCATCACGGACCGCGCCATCCCCCACGCGGTGGATGGTCTCAAGCCCGTGCAGCGCAGGATTCTGCACGCTCTCTGGGAGAACGAGGATGGCCGCTACAACAAGGTTGCCAACCTGGTCGGGCACTGCATGAAGTATCACCCTCACGGGGATGCTTCTATTTACGCCGCCCTGGTCAGCATGGCCCAAAAGGAGCTTCTGATTGACACTCAGGGGAACTGGGGGAACCCACAGACAGGAGATTCCGCTGCTGCCGCACGCTATATCGAAGCTCGTCTGACTCCCTTTGCCCGAGACGTCGTCTTCGCCCCTCATCTGACCGAGTACCAACTTTCCTACGACGGCCGTAATCAGGAGCCGGTACTGCTGCCGGTTCGGTTTCCGTTGTTGCTTGCCACCGGTGCTGAAGGGATTGCGGTCGGGATGACAACGCGAATCCTGCCTCATAACTTTCTGGAGTTACTGGAGGCACAGAAAGCCTGGCTGCGAAAAGAAGAGTTCACCCTCTATCCCGACTTCCCCACCGGCGGTTTAGCCGACGTCACCCAGTACAACGATGGGTGCTCAGGGCACCCGAGTCCGGGTCCGTGCCCGGGTGGAAATTGGAGCGGGTAAGACACTGGTCATTCAAGAATTGCCCTACGGGATGACCACCGAGTCTCTGAGCGACTCGATTCTGAGTGCAAATGAGAAGGGCAAGATCAAGGTGGCCCACATCGAGGACAATACGGCCGAACAGGTCGAGATTGTCGTGACATTTCAGCGCGGTGTGGACATGGAACAGGCCAGGCACGCCCTTTACGCCTTTACCAACTGTGAGATCAGCCTCTCCTCCAACCCGATGGTCATCCGCCAGGAACGTCCCGAAGACTGCACGATATCGCAGCTCCTGATCGCCACTACGAAGAAAACCCGAGCTCTTCTCAAACAGGATCTCGAGGTTCACCAGGAGCGCCTCATCCAGAAGTGGCACCGTCTCGGCCTGGTACAGATCTTCGTTGAACACCGGGTTTATCTTCGAATCGAGAACTGCAGGACCTGGGACGCAGTCCTTTTCGAAATCGATCGAGGACTGGAGCCCCACAAACATCAACTTCGCAGCGAGGTGACTGAGGAAGATCTGGTCTACCTGACCGAAGTAAAGATCAAGCGCATCAGTGCCTGGGATGCTGAAAAGGCGAAGGCAGAATTCGAAAAGATTGACCGGGAGCTGACTGCTATCCGTCGCGACCTGCGGAGTCTGACTGCCTACATGATTCGTTACATCGACCGGCTCATTCAGTACCTACGGTGAGGGGCGGCAAAGAAAGACCGAGTTGACGAATTTTGACACGGTCAAAGCGCAAACAGTTGCCGCCAGGACAGAGAAACTCTATGTTGATCGGAAAGGAGGCTTCATCGGTACCGATCCGAAGATCGGCGAGGAGATGGGCCCCTGCTCCAGCCTGCACGATGTGATGGTCGTGCTCCAGGATGGCGGCTTGCAGGTCACGAGGATTGAACCCAAGAAATATGTTGGCGAAAACATCATTTATTTACAGCTATTTGAACATAATGATCGAGAAACTACCTTCAATTCGGTCTATGCGGATCAGCGCACGGGCAGAGGTATGATCAAACGTTTTCAGGTCGGAGGAGTCACTCGTGACCGGCGATATGAGCTGGGCAAGACAGAGAGCGGGTCCCGGGTTCTTTTCTTCCAGCCAAGTGGTGCCCGATTTTGTCACGTTCGTCTGAGAAAGAAACCGCGTGTCAAGACTGACCTGTATATGGACTTCGAGAAGTATGCCGTCAAAGGTCGGGGAGCGGCTGGGGTCGTCCTGACCAAACACAAGATTTCGAGCGTCCGTCAGATCTCAGAGCGTGTGTACCTCAAGCGCCTCGGCCGGGATGCTGAGACCTAAGTTCCAGAACCCAGAACCTAGAACCCATATGATACTATTCTGGACCGATCGCATCCCAACTACTGGGAGAATCGACCACCTATGAAGAGGCAGACCGTTCCGCTTTTTGTTGCTCTATTCTGCCTGGCAGTTTTCCTGTCTTTGGAACAGCCGCTCGCCCAGCAACAGAAGCCACAGCCGATTGAGGAAGAAGCCGACCGGCCGGCGGGTCAGACCACGATCCGGGTGGGGGTCCACCAGATCCAGGTCGACGTCACGGTGCAAAATAAGAAGGGGAACCTGATCCAGGGTCTGAAGCGCGAGCATTTCAAAATCTTCGAGGACAAAGTCGAGCAGGAGATCAGCAACTTCGCTCCTGTGGAAGCACCCATGACGGCCGTTCTGGTCGTGGAGTTCAGTAAGTACATCAATGTGGTTCTGGGCTATTACTACGGCTGGGAGATCATCTACGAGGCCTGGCTCGCCTCCCAGACTTTTGTACGCGGCATCCGGGAGGGTGACTGGATTGCCGTCGTTGCCTACGACCTGCGGCCCGAGATTTTGGTCGACTTCACGCAAAACCCGGGCGATGTCTACACGGCGTTGCGCAGACTCAATGCGCCTGCCTACTCCGAGAGCAATCTGTACGACACCGTGATTGACACCCTGGACCGGCTCGAAGAGGTTCAGGGAAAAGTCTCCATCGTGCTCGTGACCACTGGACTCGATTCCTTCAGCAAGGCAACCCTGGGGAAGTTCCTCAAGCGTGTCAAGAACACGAATGTGACGATCTACGCGGTCGGCCTGGGTGGAAATATTCTGGCCCGTGCTGAACAGTATCTCCCGGCCACCACGCGAATGGATTTTCTGCAGGCGGAGGCCACGCTCAAGAACATTGCCAAGTCAACGGGAGGCCAGGCCTACTTTCCGCGATTCACTGCCGCCTTTAGCGGAATCTTTCAGAATATCAGCGCTCTGGTCAGGAGCCAGTACACGTTGAGTTACGTTTCCACGAATCCCAAGCAGGACAACAAGTTCCGCAAGTTGAGGATCCAGGTACAAGCTGATGTGAATGGTGATGGCAAACCGGATAAGCTGAAAGTCTCACACAAGCAAGGCTATTACCCTTCCTCCAGCTAACTCGCCTGGGATGAGCGATCCATCCATTCAGAACCTGAGAATCCGTTTCTACGGCGTGCAAGGCAGCGGCTCCATATTCCCTTCCCGGGAAGAGAGGGAAACGCTGGGTCGCCTTCATGATCACCAGCTGCTGGCCCAAGTTTTCGACTACATCGGGGACTTCGCCAACGACCAGGGGCTGCTGAACTGTACGGTGGAAAAGATTCTCGGTGGCCCACCCGGGAGGCGAACGATCAAGGCTTTTCGCTCTCGCTTTCCCGATGATTCCCTGCCCATCTACGGGGGCTGGACGACCTGCGTGTGGATCGAAACAGCGGATCGATATGACATTGTTCTGGACTGCGGAAGCGGTTTTCGCAATTGTGCCAGAGATCTACAAGCCAAGTGGGGAGACCGCAAGGAGCGCCACCTTTACCTCTTCGGGAGTCATTCGCACCTGGACCACACGGAAGGATTCGACCAGGCAGCCGTCTGTTTCGATCCTCGAAACCAGCTTCACATACTGGGTAATGGCCAGTTTCTCAGGGCGCTGGATGCCAACCTCGGTATTTTCTCTCGTCACGTGGATGAGAAGCTCCTGGGAGTTCATACGCCCATTTTCTACGGGATCATGCCGACCCGGTTCGAGGCCACCGAGATTCGCGACTGCAATCGCGAACCTCCTCCCGAGGAGGGCGACCCGATGACTCGTAAGTACCAACACATCGAGGAGCCTCTGCAGCTTGGGCAGACCCAGGTGACTGCATTCGAGGTGAATCATCCTGCACCCTGCCTGGCCTATGTGATCGAGACTAACGGCCGCAGGTTCGTTTTCTGTACGGACCACGAATTGAGAAGAGGTCAGGACGATAGCGACCCCAGGCAGGTTGCCAGCCACGAAGCCGAACAGCGTCTCATCCGGCAGGCCCGGGGGGCTGATCTTCTCTACCGTGACGGGCAGTACCTGAAAACGGAGTATGATGGACTGAAGGGTGTTGGAGACTCGGCACCAGTTCCGAGGCTGGACTGGGGACACAGCTGCATTGAGGACATTCAGCAAATGGCAGTGGAATGCCAGATCTCTCGAACCCTGATCGGGCACCACGATCCCAATCGGGAGTGGAGTGAGAGGGAGTGGATCGATCAGTCTCTGCAGCGCAGCTCCAGCGGAACCGACTCTCGCATCGAACTGGCCAGAGCCGAAACCGTGATCGATCTCTAGTCCAGAAGACGAGTCATGGCCCCGAAGGCCTCCTTCACCCCTGCCCGAGGGTGATCAGGTACTTCTCGTCGAAAATGCTCTCGACATAACGTCGAACCAGGCTGGTCTTTCCGACCGCATAGGCGCCCAGCATGCAGATCTTTTTCTGGATCACTGAATCGGAATCTCTTCTACGATTCGCAAGCCGAAGCCTTCCAAGCCGACAATCTTCTTGGGATGGTTCGTCAGGACTCGAATCTCGTGGAGCCCCAGACCGGTCAGTATCTGGGCACCCACTCCAAAATCTCGGAACGAGGCTCCCGGAAAAGCGCTGCTTGAAGCGTCGCCGCGACCTCGAGCCGCCAGTCTTTCGACTTCACCTGCCAGCTGCCGATCTTTGTCGGCAAGGCGAAGATAGACGCAGACCCCTCTCCCTTCCGACTCAATCTTTCTTAGGGACAATTCCAGCTCCTGCCCGGCCGGGTCCAGATGGCTACGAAAGATGTCCCCCAGAACCGATTCCGCATGAACCCTGACCAGAACCGGATCAGGACCGCTGAGGTCTCCTTTGACCAGTGCGAGATGGCGGTCGCCATCAAGCTGATTCTCGAACACAATCAACTCGAAACTCCCGTATTCGGACAGAAAAGGCACCTGCTCGACTTTCCTGACAAATCGCTCGTTCTTCAACCGGAACTTGATCAGATCCACGACCGAAATGATCCGAATGCCGTGTTTATCCCGGAATTTGAACAGATCGGGAAGACGAGCCATCGTTCCATCTTCGTTCATGATTTCGCAGATCACGCCGGCCGGTTTCAGATCCGCGATCCGGGCCAGATCAACTGCCGCCTCCGTCTGTCCGGCCCGCTCCAGGACTCCACCCGGCCGGGCTCGCAAAGGGAAGACATGCCCGGGACGAATAAGATCCTCGGACTCCGTCGCCGCGTCGATGGCAGTCAGAATCGTTATCGCCCGGTCGGCCGCCGAAATACCCGTTGACACTCTCTGACGAGCCTCGATACTGACGCAGAAGGCGGTCTCATGCACCGATTCGTTCTTGGCCACCATGAGAGGTACTTTCAAGCGTTCCAGTGCTTCACCGGTCATGGGAAGACAGATCAGGCCGCGTCCATGAGTGGCCATGAAATTGATCGCGTCAGGAGTGACTCTTTCAGCGGCCATGGTCAGATCGCCTTCGTTCTCACGGTCCTCCTCGTCAACAACAATGACCATCCTGCCGGCTCGAATATCCTGGAGGGCATTCTCGATCGAATCCAGTTCGGTTCGTGGCGTTGACACTGACGTCGTCGTCATCCTCATCTCCTGCTACTACTACCGTATTGGAGGAAGCTTTTTGATCCAGCGCAGTGAGGCTTTCTCTGGATTCACGACTTTGCTCAACTCGGTCACATAGAAAGGTGAGGAGTACCTGATCAAGAGCGGGTTTTCACGGTTGTCCAGGAAAACCCACTCACCTCGGCGATCGTCCTTCACAACGACTACAGCGGACACGACATCCTCCCCGTTGACCAGGATCCGAGCATCCTCACTTCTCAACGGCGTCATCTTCAGCGGCGTGCGGTTGAAATAGATCTTCTGGGTCTTTCCTGTAGCCAGCTGATCGTAGAGAGCTCTCGACAACCAGACAGTCGTCTCGTCCTTGGAAACACTACTGACGCCCACCTCAAAGAGTCCGGAGAGAGTGAAGCGCCTGGACTGATCGACGGCTTTGCGATAGAGGTGGACAGTCCCCTGGTCTATCCGAGTTTCCCACTCCATGACGATATCCGGCTGATAGCGAGCCACCCGAATCACGATTTGACTTGTCAGTTCCTTGGACGTGTTCTCGTAGATCAGGATGGTGTTGGCGTCCACCTCAAAGGACGAGGCCTGAAGCCATCCAGCCGTGGCCATCAGAATCGCCGCAAAACTCACCAGAACTCTCTTGACGTGTAACTCTACGTACTTGCTGATAATGTCGACCTCCAGGTTCACAACATCTGACATCTTGAACTGACCAAAGTTCGTGACCTCCAGGGTGTGAGGGATAATCGTTACTTCAAACCACTTCTTACCCAGACCGGAAATGGTAAGGCTCACACCGTTGACCGTGATACTTCCTTTGAGGGTACAGTAGCGCAGAAGGCTGCCAGGGGCCTGAAACCGAAACACCTTCGAGTTTCCATCCACCCGGGTATCCGTGATCTGACCCGTTCCATCCACATGGCCCTGCACCAGATGGCCGCTCAGAAAATCGTTCATACGGGCTGCCGGCTCCAGGTTGACGCGGTCTCCTTCCTTCCTGGTGTGCAGGTTGGTCAGGCGCAGCGTCTCAGGCGTGGCTTCCACCCTGAAGAGCTGCTCCGTGCTTTCGACAACAGTCAAACAGATGCCGTCCACACTGACACTGTCCCCAACACGCAGCCTGGCGGCCAGTTCAGCACTCTTGACGGTCAGAATCGAGCCCTCGGGGCTGCGCTCGATCCGTTCGACACGACCCTGGGCCACCACAATTCCGGTAAACATGGGCAAGCTTATTCTAAGGGGATTATATACGAAAGTGGCGAAATAGGTGGACGGCTGCTTAAAGGTACGCTAAGCTAGAAGCCGTACAGCGAAACGCCCCGGTTCCAGCCGGGGCGGTGGATAACCCTTAACCGGCTGGTCCAATGGGTGCCTAAGCCTCAGACCAGCTACTGGAGTACAGCTATGCCCAAGATTATCCTCAATGTCACCCTCCCGTCAACCCTCGCGCTCAATACGGTGCTCGCTCAGGACATCAAGGTCCTGGCGAAGGTCGATCAAGCCATGGCCAAGCCAAATGCCATCGTCGACCAGTCGTTCAGAAAGGTGAACCGGGTCATCGATGCGGCGATGGCAAAGGCGACCGCGGCACTGGTCTCCAACCCCCACGTGGGTCGTTAGACAAGGCCCATGATGCACGAAAACATCTCGATAGAATTGGGATCTATGGTTCGTCTGTTGCTGGAACCGTATGAGGCGATCCTTGACCGCCTGCTTCGAGAGGGCCGGATTTCGGCATCTGAACGCGATCAGTTCCATCAGGAAGTGCTTGCGTCACGAGATCGATTAGAAGCGAACCCGGTATCAATACCCGTGAACATACCCGACCGTTATAGGTCAGATTGAGCGTCACCGTCCGCGCGTCTGGTTCTGAAGTCATCATGGCAGTATACGTGAACGCGGTTTTGGCCGCAACCGCCGAATCCGCACGGGCCGAAGCAACGCCTGGATCGCCTGTTTGAAGGTGCCCTTGATCCGTAGGTCCGCGTCCAGTTCTGCCTTGCTCGGCTGATAGGCCTGGTGAACGATCTGAACCTCTGGAGGGGTCTGCTTGGCGGGTAGGGTCATGACCGCGCTCCGTTTTCCAGGCCGTTAGCTCGAATCAACCGCTCGTAGGTGAGCCGCTTGCCGTCCATGCCGTCCGCGACGGTTGCCATCTGCTCGATGGTGTCCTGCTCGCGAACGTTGTGCCGGCCGGCAAACTCCTGGACGTAGCGGTCCAGGTGCTTGGGGCTGAGCTTGTGGAAGGTGCCCTTGTGCGCTCGCTTGAGCATCGACCACAGCGATTCAATCCCGTTGGTGTGAACCTCGCCCTTGACGTACTCGGAGAGCGAGTGCTTGACCGTGGCGTGATTGAACCGTAGCGACTCGTAGGCGGTCGCATCGTCGGTGTAGACCGTCGCACCAGGGGCCGCGTGTTCCTCGACGAATCCCTGCAACGTTTGCTGGTCCGTCGCATGAACGACCTTCGCGGCCACGCGCTTGGTTCGGCGGTCCTTCGCTCCGACCGCCGCCGTCTTGCCGACGGGTCCACGGCCCGTGTTGGCCAGGGCCTTCCGTCGGGTGTTGCTCATGTTCCGGCGACGACCGCCGAAGTATGTTTCGTCGATTTCAACGGGACCGGCGAACCGCACCCCATCCTGCGACAAGGCCGCCCGGAGCCGCTGCGCGAGGAACCACGCGGATTTCTGCGTGATACCCAAGTCGCGGTGGAGCTTCATGCTCGACACGCTCTTGAGGCTAGTCATGATCTGGAAGATGGCGATGATCCAGTCCTGATAGCCGATCTTCGAGCCTTCCATGATCGTGCCGGTCTTGACGCTGAACTTCTTGCCGCATGCCTTCTCACGGCAGCGGAACGGCATCGTCTTGTGCTTGCACCCCGTCTGCACGTTGACGGAGCCGCAGTCGTGGCAGCATACGCCGTCAGGCCACCGCTGCTGGATGAACCACCGCTCCGCCGTCGCGTTGTCGGGGAACATCCGCATGATCTGTTTGAGGGAAATGCCTTTGCGGAACGCTTTGCCTGGGGCCTTCTTTCTCATGCCCCTAGTTTACAGGAAAGTGGCTGTGTGTCAAGAGTAAACGCCACTTTCGTATATAATCCCCTATTCTAACCTAGTCCTAGTCCACAACGCAGCGAGCTCTCGTCTCCGTTCTCTTCGCTGCTGATCCGATTTTGGAGATCCATGAATCACGATTCTCAGCCTCCACTTGCCTCAGTTGATGCCGGGGACCGGCTTTGCCTTTCGTCCCCGCGCGAGGAGCAGCGTTGTCAGTCTGCAGATTCGACCAGTAAAGTTCGTACTCTTCGCAGCCATCGGCCTTCGCCCTTTGGCTGAAAACCGGCACGGGTTGCCGGCAGGAAGTACCGACAGCGAGAATCCGATCCAAAATCCTCAGTTTCTTGTCGCCGTGCAGCGAATGATCCATTTTCATGAATACGGTGCCGGGGACGGAGGAGCGGTTGTCAGTGCCAGTTCGTATATTCGCCCTTGGCCACGGAGTACCGACAGAGAATGATTCCCGCACTTCTCGTTGCCTTGCGTCCCCGCCAGTGGATCAAGAACCTGCTTGTCTTTGCTGCTCCCCTCTTCGCCTTTGTCACCGATTCGGATGAGCTGCTCCGAGTTGTGGGCGCCTTTCTTTCGTTCTGTGCCGTTTCGAGCGCGGTCTATTTACTCAACGACTGGCTCGACCTGGAACAGCACCGACTCCATCCCACTAAGCAGCGGCGTCCTCTGGCATCAGGTCAGATTTCCCTTTCAGCCGCGATTCTCGTCGCCATCCTCCTGGGCATCGCAGGTCTGGGGCTGGCATTCAGGATCTCGAACGCTCTCGTCCTCGTGCTGGGAGCCTATATCCTGATTCAGCTCGCTTACAACCTGATCCTCAAAAGGGTCTTGATTCTGGACATCATGTCGATCGCCTCGGGCTTCGTCCTTCGCGCTGTGGCTGGAGGCTTCGTCGTCTTGGTTGAGCTTTCGCCCTGGTTTCTCTTCTGCGTCGCCCTGCTCGCCTTCTATGTGGGTCTGCAGAAGCGCAAGAGCGAGTTGACGAGAATGTCGGAGACCAGTGTCATAACTCGGAGAGTTCTCACGGAGTATTCCATTTCCTACCTGGAGCAGGTGGAAACGGCGCTGCTGGCAAGCATTCTCATGACCTATGCTCTTTGGACTATCCAGGGAGCTCCCACCACCTGGACCATGTTGAGCGTATCATTCGTTTTTTACGGGCTCCTGCGGTATCAATATTTGTCCGGGCAGGAGATCGTCGAGCGCCCCGAAGAGTTGATCTTTCGTGACCGCCCGCTGTTTATCAACCTGCTTCTCTGGGGTCTGACCTGCTTCGTCATTCTGGCACTTCACCACCGCTAGGGGTCCACTCGCTGTCGCTCGCGGCGTTCCAGGTTCCAAGTTCCAAGTTCCACGATTAGGAATCTCCAAGGGTGGGGCCTCAGGCCGCGACGTCTTGAAAGTGGGAGGTAGACTCAGGGCAGCGACCGTTTAAATCCTCCCGAGAGCGGCCCTGAGTCTACCTCCCACTTTCCCCCGGAAGCGTTACTCCATCAAGACCTGACACCCACGGCTGCTAGGTATTGAGATCCGGTTGTCGTAGGATATGGCCATGCCCAACTGGACTTCCGAGACCGCACTCCAGCGGGAAATGTCCAGACTCAGGCTTTCTCCGAGGCTGGCCGGGGGCCTGCTGCTGGTTTTTGTCGGCCTGGGACCACCGGCAGCCTGGCTGGTCGCTGAGCCGGGGCATGAGAAGTTGGCGATCAGCTTTCTGCTCTTCGCTCCTGCCACTGTACTTCTGGTGCTGTTGTCACACACGATTCTCAGCCAGCGCTTTCTTCGATCCATTGAGGAGCTGCGGAGTCGCACCGTGCTGGATGATGACGATTTCTCGGCGACTCTTGAGCAAACCAGCCCGCTGAAGATCGTCCCCGAACTCGCCGCTTTTCTTGTAGCCGCCGCTCTGGCCCCCCTCGTGGGTCGGTGGGTCCAGCCCATCTCGAATCAGGCAGCCTGGTGGGTTCTTCTCGCGGGACCGGCTATGGCTATCGGCCTGACGGGTTGGCTCTTCTATGTAAATCTGGCTCGAACACACCATCTGGCGTTGATTCACAGGTCACCGGTTAGGCCTGTCAGCCTGGCAACTCACTGGCGGGATCCGGTAGTTCGCTGGAGCCTGGGCGTAGGGCTGCATCTCATGCTGATCACCCTGATTTCCTTCCTGGTTCTACTCAGGGATCGCAGACTCACCCTCGCTGCTCTCTTTTTCCTTTCATGCGCCCTGGGTTATCTCCTCAATAGCATCTGGGGCTACCTGATTTCCTCGGTTTACGAGTCACGGATCCTTTACGCCTTTGTTCTGGTCCTCATAACTGCCAGCGTGGGAACCGCCGGCTACCATTTTCTGGAAGGCTGGCCCTGGTCGGACGGTCTGTACATGACCGTGATTACCATGACAACGGTAGGTTACGGCGAGACTCGAGAACTGACTCAGATAGGTAGGGCTTTCACCATGCTTCTGGTGGTGACATCGATCGGAATTGCCGGATACGCGATCTCGACCGTGGCGGCCTATGTTGTTGAGGGAGAATTCAATCGAGCTTTTCGAGGTCGAAAAATGGACAAACAAATTGCCAGGATGCGAGATCATATCGTGTTGTGCGGTGCCGGCAGAACCGGAGTTGAAATCGCTCAAGAGTTGTACAAGACGCTGACTCCCTTTGTGATTATCGAGAAAGATGAAGAAGCTTTGCAGCGTCTTCCTTTTCTCAGGGAAGTCGCGTATCTGCAGGGGGATGCCACCAGAGACTCGATTTTGCGGAGATCTAGAATCGAGAAAGCTAAGGGTCTCCTGGCCGTTTTACCGAATGACCAGGCGAATGTGTTCCTGGTTCTGACTGTCCGGGCTTTGAACCCGAAGCTTCGGATCATCTCCAAACTTACCGACGACAGCAACCGCCAGAAACTGCTCCGGGCAGGTGCCGATGCAGTCGTTCAGACGCAGGCGATCGGTGGCCTGCGAATGGCCTCGATGATGATCCGACCCTCAGCCGTGACCTTTCTGGACAAAATGCTCCGAGTGACGGGAGAGACTCTCCGTGTGGAGGAGGTCACGGCCACTCCCTCCATGCAGGGGAAGACCCTGGGACAGTTGGACTTGAACGAGCGGATTGGCCTCCTGGTTGTAGCTCTGCAGCGACCCGGCGGGCAGGAGTACTTTTTCAATCCAAAGCCGGAGACCGAGCTGGGCGAAGGCGACGTGCTGATCGTGATGGGCTCCCCCCGGCAAGTCCGGGAAGCCAGGGAAATCTGAGAACCACTGGATTGGATTGGCGACTGAAGTTGCCTATGATAGCGAGTCATATCATGCGATATGGCGAACGAGACGGGCGGCGGCGGGTAGACGGCGCCCATCACGCAACAACGCCAGTGGCGAGGAGGGGCGCCTGAACCTGGGTCAAGACTTATGGCGGGCTGCACAAGGTTCTGGGTTCTAGGTTCTGGAAATTGGAGATCCCAGAGTGGGAGGTAGACTCAGGGCAGCGACCGTTTAAATCCTCCCGGGAGCCGCCCTGAGTCTGCCTCCCACTCTGGGATCGGACAGCGGAGGGTCCTCCCACAATTCCGGGCCGGCACAAGATCGGCCCCTACAAGCAGCATCGCCTGCCCGTCGTCGCCTGTGGTTGTGCTACCCCTCTTCGAAGTGTGGATGTCAACCATAATGAGAAATGCAGTTTAGCCCCGCCGACTATATTGTTCTGTTCGCTTACCTCATTGCAACAGCGCTCTTTGGAATCTGGATGGGCCGCGGGCAACGGAGCACCAGCGATTACTTTCTGGGAGGCCGGCGGCTTCCCTGGTGGGCTCTATCCTTTTCGATTGTGGCTACCGAGACCAGCACCCTCACCTTCATCGGTGCCCCCGCATTTGCCTACGATCGAAATCTGACATTCCTCCAGCTGGCCATGGGCTATGTCATTGGCAAGATTCTGGTCAGTTTCGTTCTGCTCCCATCTTACTTTAAGGGAGATATCCAAAGTGCCTATGAACTCTTGACTTATCGCTTTGGAAGCAAGGTCAAAAACTTCTCTGCCGGTCTCTTCCAGGTGAACCGGACCCTGGCGGACGGTGTGCGCCTCTTTGCCACGGCTCTGGTCCTCTCCGTAGTCACTCACCTATCGGACGTGTGGACAGTCGTCATCATCGGCGTGATCACAATCATTTACACCTTCTACGGAGGAATTACGGCAGTTGTCTGGAACGACCTACTCCAACTGATTGTCTACATCGTGGGTGCAGTCATCGCCTTCTTCCTTTTGATCGACCGCATGCCGGGCGGGTGGCAGGAGATCACCCGCCTCACTACTGAATCCGACAAGTTTCAGGTTCTCGACTTCAGCTTTTCCCTGGACAATCCCTACACGTTTGTCGGTGCCATTGTGGGAGGTGCCTTTCTTACCTTCGCTACTCACGGGACCGACCAGATGATGGTCCAACGCTATCTCTCCTGCTCGAGCCGGGCGAAAAGTCAACTGGGCCTGATCCTGAGCGGCATCATCGTACTGGGCCAGTTCCTGCTCTTTCTGGTGATTGGAGTTCTACTGTACAGCTTCTACCAGCATTTTCCTTCCACCACTCCCCCGGCGGACAGCCAGCGGGTCTTCCCGGTTTTCATTGTTGAAGAGATGCCACGCGGCATCTCTGGTCTGGTGATTGCCGCTGTTTTTGCCGCGGCCATGTCGACCCTGAGTAGCTCCCTGAACTCCCTGGCCTCTTCCACCCTGAACGACTTCTACCGTCCCTATCTAGCGCCGTGCGCCGGAGAAAACCACTACATCAGAATGTCGCGTGTGTTCACAGCGGGCTGGGGAGTGGTCTTGATCGCGGTCTCCTTGATGGCACGGAACTGGGGCAGCGTGCTCGAGGTCGGCCTGGGGATCACCAGCGTTGTCATGGGCTCTGTGCTGGGTGCTTTCCTGTTGAGACAGTGGACCCGGGTCAGAAGTGAGACAGCCGGTCTCATCGCCATGATCAGCGGTCTGGGAGTTGTGATCCTGGTGCATTTGAATGGAGTCTACGCCTGGGGTCTTTTACCGGTTGTTGCCTGGACCTGGTACGTCTGGATCGGAGCATCCACCACCCTGCTGACCGGGATGGCAGTGGAACGAATGGTCGGAGGCGACTGAGTGAGCACAACTCTCAATGGGTTGCAGGTTCAAAGTTAAAAGTTGAAGGTTAAGAGGGCCCCTCCCACTTTCATGAGCGCGCAACGTGGAACGCGAAGCAGATTCAGGGCTGGGCCGAAATCACCTGGGAGAAGGCTGTTGGCGGTACTGCCGAAAGGTAGTCCAGCGTGTTGTTCCCGAACAGCTCCTGCCCGATTAGTGGCAGGCTCGATTGCACCAGCACGTATCCTCCCACCTGACCTGCACTTTCCGGGACCAGCTCTGGTAGGACCTTGGAGAGGCGCTCACCGGCCTTCAGAACAAGTTCCATCTGGCCCCTGGGCAAGCCATCCGCGCCGATCACAACCACCTCTACCAGGGCATCGACAAGATTCGGATTGAAGAGAGCAATTCCAGTAAACGTCTGATCTCGCAGGTCCTCGGCTGTCGAGTTGGCCACATGCCCGAAAAGGGCTCGATTAAAACCCTGATGCTGGAGCAGCAGCTGCGCACCAAAGCGAAACGTTTCAGACTCACCAAAAACGACGTCTCCGATTACGCCATTCCCGTCTGAACTCACAATCAGCGAACCGACGCGGGCAGAGACCTCTCCGCTCAGCCCCGGCGCCTCTGCACTTTCGATCTCGACTGCCTCACCGCTTAGCCCCAGCACCTCCGCGCCTTCGATCTCGACTGCCTCACCGGGCTGCAGCTGCAAAGGATCCAGGGTCTGGATCAGCGCCCCGTTTTCGGCAACCGAAGTCAATTCCACACTTCTAGTCTGGTCGGAGAGATTGATCACCCGGACCAACGTCATCAGTTCGACTCCTCCCTGGGGGCCGTGGGCGAGCTGGGCCGAATAGGCTAGTTGGCCTTCCGGAACCCGGCTCGGCGGGTTTCCGAATAGCGTGTCTCCCACCTGAATCAGTGAAAAGGCGATCCCCCCGGGCTCGTCAAACTGCACCACCACATAGCCCCGGTCGATCCGCTCAATCCCGAAAAGAAGGTCGGACTCCCTCTCAGTGAACCCATTGGCCGGGAGATTGATCGGCGCCTCCGCCCTCACAGCCCCATCAAAGCCGACCAGCTGCACGATCGCCCCCAGTGGCTCGTCGTTCGGGTTGGCGAGATAAAAGTGGGTCGTCGATAAGAGATCACCATTCCCTGCCGGAAAAGCACCCTCTCCCTGGTGAACACGACTGGAAGACGAGTCGGGTGGCTCGACCCGTTTCGGCGATTCCTCCATCCAGCAGGCTGGGGCGGCTACCTACGCCGTTACCAATCAGAAAGAAGCTCGAGAGCTCCCGAGAACTGGTACGGAGGCGCAGCCACCCTTTTCCGGGAGAAGTGACCGGATCCCTGAACAGATCGCGCAGGAGAAGCGCTAGTTGACCGAATGGGCCGATCCCTTCCAGGACCGGGTTGACGACCAGAGGCAGGTGCTGACCGCCGGCACCCAGCGCTTCCGCTCCGAACACCGCCGTTTCCGGGGAGTCGTTTCCAACGGCAATTCCGGTAAACCTGGAGTTGGACAATTCGATCACGGGAAAAAGCAGCTCTTCGGTGGATTCGGGGCCCAGGAGGATGATCTGACTCCCGTCCAGGTCAAATCTCTCGTCCGGGAATACTTCATACATGGATTCCGGACCGAGCTGAACAGGCTGCATCTGCTGGGACCAGACAACCTGTCCGCCGGCAGAGCTGCCGCCCGGTGTGATTCCTACAATCGCCTGCAACCCCCTATCGGGAGTTGCCCGAATCTGGTCGTATTCGAAGCGGATACTCCCATCCGGGAAAAGTTCCACAGCAAAGGTATTTCCGAGTGCAATGCCGAATGACAGGAACTCGGGAACGTCGATCCACTGGAACGTCAGGGAGAGACCATCAAAAACGGCCTGGATATCTCCTTTATCCTCCGGATTCAAATCGGTGAAAAGGGGAGCAATCCGCGGCGGACCGGACACAAAGCGGCCCTCATCGCGAGGCGTGCTCTCACTGTCTCCCGCGCCAAAGGTAAGGTTGCCATCGGTGTTCACAGTGAGGTGGTTATACACCTTTCCGAAAAAGGGGAAAGTGAATCCCTGTGGAAAGGTAAACAACTCCTGGTCGTCATCGGTCAGAGAGGCCAGATCATTGCTCCCTTCATTGGCAAAGAGGCGTATCTCGTCGACCGGCTGCCCCGCCATGGCAAGCAGCAGTGTTTTCTCGGTTGGATCATCCAACTCGGGGAAGGCAGACTCGTCGTCCCCGTTGAAGTAGTCCTTGGGGAACTGATCGAAGCGTATTTCGAAGGGACCGACGCCACTTCCCTCAGTGAATGAAGAGTCGATCGGCTCCACAAAAACGACATAGGAGCCGGGATCGAGACCGGGAAGTTCGAACCGGCCAAGTCCTTCCAGCAGGAAGTCCGAGACCACCGAGACCAGCCCGGCGGGCCGCTCCGTCCACTGCCCTTCGTTATCCACCTCAATGGGCATGGCCACGACATTAGCTCCCGAGAGACCCCCTCCACTGCGGCGGAGTATCTGGCCGCGAATGGTACCCGTCTGGTCCCGGAATCCCTCCACCGGGTACATGTAGGACAGCCACGCCCGATCATCGAACCTGAGTCCCACCGGCCCGCTGCCGATCATGGGGAACATCACCGGGACAAAGACCCAGTCGAAACGGCGAGAGAGGTCTCCCTGACTGTGATCCAGCCCCAGCAGATGTCCCAGCTCATGGATAACGACCCGGCGAAACGTACTGGCAACGCCCAGGCTGGCTCTGCGCCCGTTCAGAACCACAAAACCGAACCGGAAGTTCACACCTGCAGGAAAGACGTTGGCAAAGCCGAGAATACTGTCGCTGGAGCCGGTACCGAACAGATCATCAATAATCGATCCATCGCCATCGAAGATCACGGGATTCCCCTGCGCCTGGAGCTGAGAGATAAAGGGAATGTAGTTGGACTGATCCACATCGACCGGCAACTGCTCTCCCTCGGCAAAACGGATGGTGGCTGTCTCGATTTCCCACTGCTGAAGCGTTGAGAGGACGAAATCGACTCCTTGCGCATTGCTGATCGAGCCGCTCTCACTCATCGGACCCTGGTCAATGGCGATGATGACCGGCTGAAGCGGATCCCAGCGCGCAAAACCCCCCGAGCCCAGAGGAGCCAGGGGGCCGCCTGCAAACAGGGTTGCCTGCCAGAGAAGGAGACTTGCCTGGAGGGCGAGTGCCGCCAGACCTGGTCCCCTCCAGCACTTTCCAGCGGCCGCTTGCATGCTCATTGAACCGACCCGGGGGCCTTGAGCCGCTGATAAGTGTCGATGGTGCGAACCGCCTCAGAAAGTGCCTCCAGCAAAATCGGCCCCTGACTCCGAAGAAGCTCAGCCTGGGAGTGCTTGAGGCCCATCTTGTAAAGCCGGCTCGGCTCCAGATCATGGGTAAGATTCTGGTTCTTGAAACCGTTCACGAGGGCCAACTTCCCCCTGCGGTCTTAGAGCACCGAAAACACTCCTTGCGAGAGACCGGTTGGACTTGTCAATCCGATCCTGCTGTCGGCTGCCAGAAAGAGGACCAGATCCTGGCCTTTCCTGAAAACGGGGAGGCCGGCGATCCCGAATCCTCTTGCTCGGGATGCCTGCAGCTGCCGAAAAACAACTCTCTCACCCTCCACCGTCCCTTTGATTCCGTCAGTGACCAGGAACGTGTATTCCACGATCGGGAGACCATTGCTGTGGGTCATCTCCTGGGCCGACACACAGCGGCCGTGAAAGACCCGGTCTGAAGCCTGGACCATTTCCGAGAGGTTCACGATCCTTACGGTGGTTGCTGTCAGACTGATCGTGGCTGCCAGGAGTGACAGCATCGCTGTAAGCAAGCGGGTTCTCATTCTCATTCATTCCCCTTTACCTGGGCTGTCCGAATCTCATATTCTACCGCGGCACATGGCGGCCTGTCGCAATCTGCATCACCACATCAGAGATGACTTTTCTGGGCCTCAGGGTTCACGCGAGAGTAGCGCAGGATGATGGCAAGATCTCTCATCTGGCTCGTGCTCTTGCCTGTCCAGTTCCTGCTGCTGGTCGCGGCTACACTGGCTGAGCTTATTTCTCTTGGCGTGAGAACCGTTCGGGGTTCCTTTTCTCTCACCGACACCCCCCATGATCGATGCTCGATCGTGATCCTCAATTGGAATGGCCGTGAACTCCTCGAAGAGTGTTTGCCTGCCGTCGTCCAGGCAATCGAAACGGATGGCAGAGACCACGAGATTCTGGTGGTCGACAATGGGAGCACTGACGACAGCGTTGAATGGATTCGCCGGCACTTTCCCCGCGTACGGACTCTGGAGTTGGATCGTAACCTCGGGTTCGGAGAAGGCAACAATCGCGGAGTGGCAGCGGCCCGGCACAACATCGTGGTTCTTCTGAACAACGACATGGTCGTGGATCCCTCTTTCCTGGCCCCTCTCCTGGAGCCATTTGGGGAGCCCGATGTTTTCGCTGTCAGCACCCAGATTCTTTTCCCAGTCGGGCAACGGCGCCAGGAGACGGGCAACACAGATGGCCGCTTTGAGAAAGGCCGTCTTCATCTCAGTCACGAACCAGTCCGGAGAACCCACTACAAACGTCGTTTCCTGCCGGTGCTGTGGGCGGGCGGAGGGTCCTCCGCATTCCGGCGAGACTACTTCCTCAGGCTAAAGGGGTTCGCTCCCATTTTCTCCCCTTGCTATGTCGAAGACACCGATTTGAGCTACCGGGCCTGGAGACGGGGCCTCCGGGTCTTGTTTGCGGCCGCGAGTCAAGTCCTTCACAAGCATCGAAGCAGCTCCCGCCGGCGCTTCAGCGAAGGCCAGATTCAGGAGATGATCGAGCAGCGGAAGCTCTGGTACCTGTGGAAGAACTTCCAGCTGCGCTCTCTCTTCTCTCACTTTCTGCTCTATCCGCTTGGAGTCGGCCGGGCGATCACACTGGCCGGTTATCTCGCAGCTCTGGCCAGGGCACCCGGAGCCCTTTTTCTGAGAGCCTGTGAACCCGCTCGCTGTTACACAGACCGACAGTTTCTGGAGTGGATAAAACGACCGCTGGCTTATTTGAATACCTTTTATCCGGACCGTCATCGTCAAACTCAAGGAGATCCCTCCCGTGTTCTCATCGCAAGTGCCTACCTTCCCCACCTCGGCCGGCACGGAGGGGCGGGCAGGGTTTTCCAGCTCCTGAGACGGGTTTCCGACAAACACCGCCTGACTCTTATCAGCTTTGTCGAGACTCGTGAAGAACTCGAGCAGGCGGGACAGGCCGCTCCCTTCTGCGAGCGCGTCGAAACCGTCCTGCGCCGTCAGTTCGAGCCAGTCTCACCCTACCTCTACGAGCCCTTTGAAGAATTCAACTGTGCCAACTTCCGGGAATCGCTGGAAGGTGTTCTGGCCGAAGAGGATTTCGACCTGGTTCATTTTGAGTGGACTCAAATGGTTCAGTATGCCGATCTGGTTCCGGGTATTCCCAAGCTGGTGACTGAAATCGAGGTCAATTACGCAGCCCACCACAGCCTGGTGGCCGTGGAAACGAAGCCGTTGAAGCGCCTGCGGCGCTATTACAATACCCTCCAGACGCTTCACCGGGAGCTTCAGATGTGCCGCAGAACGGATGGTGTCATCTGCGTGACCGACACGGATGCAGCGTTTCTGGCGGGGTACATCCCCGACTCCAGTCTTCACGTTGTGAACACCGGAGTGGATACTCGTTACTTTACTCCGGGAAGCCCTGACCAGATCGAGCCTGACTCGCTGGTCTACGTGGGGGCCTTCCGTCATGGGCCCAATGTGGATGCCATGTTTTACTTTCAGCGAGAGGTTTTTCCGCTGGTTCTGGAATCCAGACCCGAAGCCCATCTGTACATTGTGGGCTCCTCCCCTCCCCCCGAAATCAGACGACTGGCGAACCACCCCAACATCACGGTCACCGGTTTTGTGGAGGATATCCGAGAGTACTACCATCGAGCTCAAGTCGTGATCGTACCGCTTCGAACCGGCGTTGGGATCCGGGGCAAAATCCTGGAGGGCTGGGCGGCTGAAAAGGCCATAGTGGCTACCTCGCTTGCCTGCATGGGAATCCGGGCCGGCCATGGAGAAAACATCTTGATTGCAGATGACGCGGCCGAATTTGCTCTCTGGACTCTGGCACTCCTGCGCAATCCTGAGCATTGCCTGAGGCTTGGAGCGGCCGGCCGGGCAACGGCCGTTCGACATTATGAATGGGATGACCTGGCAGGCCAGCTCTCCGCTCTTTATCAGGGCATCGCCGGTGGGAATTCTCAGCACGGGGAAAAGAAAGAACCGTGAAGTCTTCCCCCGCTCTTCCGGAAAAGCAGGATGACAACCGACGACTTCTACTCGTGCAGTGTTGTCACCTCCCCCAGTTTTTCTACCTGGCAGCTGTGCTGCGCCGGCAGTTTCCAGACACTCCGCTGGACGCCCTGGTCGTCCCGTCAGATGACCTTGACTTCTACCTCTCCAGGCAGGATCCGTTCTCATCGGTCCTGACTCCCTCCTCGCCATCTTTCAAGGGGACGAACTACTCCCGGATCTTTTTCCCGTTGTTAAACCGCGGATATCGGTCGATCAAAAGAGCAGCCCGACGACTCTCGGGACCCGCATTTGAGGTCGACTACCAGGGCCGGCCACGCCCCCTCAGCGGTGTCCGACTGGCACGCTCGGTTTTCTATCCTTTGCTTCAACCTGACGAGGCTTTCAGAGAGTACTTCCTCAGCTTCCCAAACCCGCCGCTGGGTGAGACGGTTCTCTTGGTGGAGAGCTGTCATCCCTCTCTGGTGAAAGCAACGGAGATGGTCTGGCACTCGGCCCTGCCCGATCCTTGTGAGCTGACGCGCTTGATCCCGCAACCGTTCCTGAAAACCATCCGGTGGCTGAGAGGTCGCAGCTTCGACTCGGGTATCGTTTTCTTTTCCGGCGAAAAGGGTTATTCGGCAATCAAGCTGGTTCCTTTCCTGCTGAGAGTGCCCAAGATCCTGGTCGTCAACGAGAGTGGCGACTTCTTCTATGCCACCCTTCCGGGTCTCCTTCGGTTCCTCTACCAGAGAGTTCGATTCGGGCCAACGCTTGCCAGACCGACTCCCAGGATTCTGTTTATCCAGACAGAGGGGTTTTCGAGCTGCCGCTTTGCGCTGACCAGGCTCAAGTCAGCTGAGCTCTTCCCGGACAGTGAAATCGTCGTCCTGTGTCGGAAGGAGAACAGCTCCATGTACCGCAATGTAGCCAGCGTGGACCGGGTCTTCGAGTTGAGAAAACGTGGCTGGCGCCACAACTGGCATACCTTCCGCCAGCTCCGTCTGATGAATCCAGATATCGTCTCAGCCGTCTTTTCAGGGAGGCCGGTTTTCGCTAAGGCCAAGTTTCTTTTTCTCCTCCTCTGCGACCGTCCTGGCCTGGTCTTCAACGCGCGCCTGGACGCCTACTGGTTGAAACTCCGCACCCTGCCCCGTGTCTTCCACACAGAGCCTCTGCTCTTCGAGGATCCCGCTGCTGCTGCCCGCAACGACATCCTGCTCATCCAGACGGACGCCAGAGACACCACCGTGGAAGTACTCGAACGCCTGCTCAGAGGCGAGGCAGTCGGACCTGGAAAAATCAGGCTGGTCTGCCGGGAAGAGGACCGGCAGCATTTCCTGCCCTGGCTTGAAGAGAAGGACATCAGCACCTGGACGCCAGGAATCTCTCTGGACAACCTCAAGCTGATGATGAAGCTGTGCAGGATCAATCGGGACGTCGTCACTGCAATTTTTTCCGGGCGACCCGTTTTCCAACTTCAAAAGCTGGCGTTTTTTCTGCTTCCCGCTCGTAACCGGCTGGTTTTCAATGAGAACATCGACTGCTCCTATCTCCCTCGCAGCAGCTTCAGCAGCGCCCTCCGGCTCCCCAGCCTGCCCGTGTCTTTTCACCGATCTTCGTCGAGATGGAAACATTCGCTCCGGCAAACAGCCAAGATTATCCTCTGGATGCCCCGCTTTACTTACCTTCTGGGCTGGCTTACGGTGGAAAAACTGAGGCGGGCAAGACGTCTGCAGGAGACGAGACAGAGCAGTCTCAACCGGCAGCCATAGAGCTGAGAAGCGGATCGGGGGAGGAATGGAGATGGGTCAACTGCCAGTTCCCATTCTCCTTCTGATAGATCTCGGTCCAGCGCCCATTCTCACGTAAGAGCTGACCGTTTGACTGGTGAGCCAGGAGATACTGGGAAGTAATCCACGCAACATCGTCCTTCACCTCGATCTGAATGTTCGAGGTGAAAAAAGTCAGTTCGGCCAGCTTTCCGAAGTACTGCTGCAGCGTGTTCTCGAAAGTCTTGAAGTCAGAAAACCGAGGCGGAGGTACAGTGTTGAAAACAACAGCGTGTTCGGCGTAAATGTCACGAAGACCCGCCAGGTCTTTCTGCTCCCAAGCCTTGACATGTCTTCGGTGCAGGTTAAGCAGGTGATCCCTTGGGTTGTTGCGCATAAGTTATTAAGGGCCTTGATCTTAGCAGAATCGTGCCCTCCATTTCAAATCCGCCCGCAAACGGGCCGCCAGCTGACAACTGCCGCCAGCTGACGGACTTCTCCATGAAACCCCCAACCCCGAACATGGAACGTGAAACGTCTGTTAAGATACACCGAGCAGTTCAAAGGAGTTGGCGATGCCTTCTTTATGGTCTGGCTCTCTCACGTTTGGCCTGGTTTCGATCCCGGTTCGACTCGAGGTTTCGCGGCGCAGCCAGAGGTTGAGTTTCAACCTCTTGTGCCCCGACTGTCTCGGTCGCATAAACCAGGTGCCATACTGCCCTGCCTGTGATGAATATCGAGAACGCGCGGAGCTGAAGAAGGGCTACCAGTATCAGAAAGATGAATACGTAGTGATGGAGCCGGAGGATTTCACGAAGGCAGAAAGCAACGCCTCGCGCAATATCGAGGTGATCGCCTTTGTGGAAGCCGAGACGTTGAAACCCGTTTTTCTGGACCGCACTTATTACCTGGTGCCGGAAGCGGGCGCCGAGAAGGGCTACGCCCTGCTTCACAGGGGTATGCAGAAAACCAACAAGGTTGCCATCACTCGCTTCGTCATGCGCGGCAAGGAGTACATCGGGGCCGTGAACTTCGCCGATGGAGGCCTGATGATGCACATCCTCTTCCACCAGGGAGAGTTCAAACATGCCAGTGACATCGTTCCGGAGCTGGATATCGAAGTGTCCAGCAAGGAGCTGGACCTGGCCGAGCAGATTATCGAGAACATGTCCGAGGACTTTTCCGAAGAGATGCTCAACGACGAATACAGGGAACGCCTTCTCGACATCATCCAACAGAGAATCGACGGAAAGAGCGTTGTTGTGACCGAAACAAAGAAGCCGGCCAAGGTTGTGGACCTGATGGAGGCACTCAAGAAGAGCCTCGATGCGACTTCCCGGGAGAAGTCCGATGAGGACGTAGAAACAAGCGAAAAGAAGCCGACAAGACAACGCAAACGGGCTTAGTACTCCCGTCCATAAATACGGCAACATTTGCGGATGGGTCTTGCGAGGTGAGGTCGCGAAGAGAGGAGGAGGCGATGCTGTGCCATCGTTGACGACGAACGACAAAGAGATCGACCGCAACCCCCATCCGCCCTGCGGGTTGGGGCGGGACGCGGGCATCTCTTCGTTGTTCCTCCTCGACGATACTACCGCATCGACTCGTCGTCTCACCTCGATCTGCCTCGCGTCGCGCTCCCAACAAATGCTACCGTATTTATGAACGTGAGTACTTAGTCATCAATTCCATAGAGCTCTCTTCCGATGCTCAAACATTTCAGCCCTGAGCAGACTGCCAAGATTCTCGAAATCAGACTGGGCCGTCTCCGCTACTGGGACCGCATCGGGTTGGTGAGACCAAGCCTCAGGAGAGGTGGAGGGGTGTTCTATGACTTCCAGGACCTGATTTGCCTAAGAACGGCAAAAAAGATTATTGAGAAGGGAGTTGCAGCTACTCACTTGACCCGTAGTCTTAAGTCTTTAATGAAGCGTTTTCCGGACGGCAGGCAGCAACTCAGCAGTCTCCGGGTCTTCGCCCTGGGAGACCGGGTCATTGCCGGGCGCGGTCACCAGCTGGTGGACAGTCTTTCGGGCCAGTACCTGCTCGACCTCGACTGGAACAGGGTTCGAGGTGAGGTCCAGGAGCGGGTAGACAGTTTTGCTGCAACCAGGGGAGCAGACGAGTGGTACCAAGAGGGTATCCGCTATCATTCTGATCCATCCACACACGAACACGCCATGCATGCTTTCCGGCAGGTCATCAAACTGAACCCCGGTCATCGGGAGGCTTTGGCCCATCTGGGTTCTCTCTATTACAAGCGGCGGAGATTCAGGGAGGCAGAGCGCTGTTTCGTACGCGCCCTGGAAATCGAGCCTGGCGATTCAAGTGCCCTTTTTCACCTGGGTCTTGTTTTCGAGGAGAGCAGAAAGTTCAAGAAGGCCCTTTCCTGTTACGTGCAAGCCCTGGAGTCGGAGCCCGGGTTGCCGGAAGCCCATTACCAGATGGCCGGAGTTGCCGAGACACTGGGAGACATCCAGCAGGCGATTCATCACTGGGAGGCCTACCTCCAATTCGATCGGATGAGCTTGCACGGACGAATCGCCCACAAGCGAATTCAACTTCTCCGAGCAGAATTGCAGGGCAGGTAAGGCCGGACGACGAGAGGAGATCGTAACAGTACATGATCAGCCATGCCATGGAGGATTATCTCAAGGCGATCTATCTGCTCAGCCAGGATGGCAAGAAAGTGTCCACCTCCAGGCTGGCCGAGAATCTGAAGTGCTCCGCCGCCAGCGTAACCAACATGCTCCAGAAGCTCGCCTCCTTGAAGCTGGTGGAGTACCAGCCTTACCAGGGGGTCGATTTGACCGAGGCCGGTACACAGGTTGCGCTGGAAGTCATTCGCCATCACCGGCTCATTGAGCTCTACTTGAAAGAAGTGCTTGGCTACAGCTGGGACAAAGTGCATGCGGAAGCCGAGGAGCTCGAACACGTGATTTCGGAGGAACTCGAGGCGAAGATCGACAAGGCACTCGGGTACCCCACCCGGGACCCCCATGGGCACCCGATTCCCGGGAAGGACGGGACAATGGCCGACGAGCGTCTTCCTTCCTTGTGGGAAGTCCAGGAATTGAGCGACGTCATCGTGACCCGGGTGGATGATCGCGATGCTTCCGTTCTACGCTATCTGGACTCACTGGGGATTCATCCTGAAGTAGCCATCCACGTCCTGGAGAAAGCTCCTTTCAACGGCCCCGTGCTGATCAGGCTGGGTAGTGCGAAGCACAGTCTCAGTGAAGAACTGGCTCGCCAGATTCTTGTCAGGGTCCGATGAACATTCCACTGACCCATCTTCGCTTTCTGGACCGCGCCGAGGCCCAGTTCGGTGGCAAGACAGGCGTCATTGACGGTGAATCGAGCTGGACCTACGTCGAATATGCGAGTCGTTGCCGACAGCTCGCCAATTCACTGCAGAAGATGAATCTGTCACCCGGCGGCCGGGTGGCCTGTCTGGCCTACAATACGCATCATTTACTGGAAGCCTATTATGGCGTCAACCTGGCTGGAGGCGTCCTGGTCCCTCTCAACATCCGTCTCTCTCCCCCGGAATTCGAGTTCATTCTGAACGACTGCCAGGTAGAGATTGTCTTCTTCAATCAGGGGCTTGGCCATCTGCTGGAGGAGATCCAGGATCGAGTGGAGTTGGACCGCCAGTTTGTCCTTCTGGATTCGGAGACTCCGCCCGACTGGGCCCACCCCCGGTGCCTGGAAGAGCTGCTGTTTGAGCAGTCCCCTGAAAGGGCTGTGGAGCTTATGGAGATTGACGAGGACTCGGTGGCTGAGATCTTCTACACCTCCGGAACCACGGGGCATCCCAAGGGGGTGATGCTCACCCATCGAAATCTCTATCTTCACGGGCTGGAGGCGGCACTGGCCACGGGTGCGACCGACGCAGATGTCGTTTTGCACGTGATTCCTCTCTTCCATGTCAACGGCTGGGGAACGCCCCAGTATCTGACCTGTCTGGGAGGGACTCACATTATGGTGCACCGCTTTGACGTGGAAGAGATCTTTGAGCTCATTCAGAAGCACAGAGTGACGGCTTTCTCTCTGGTACCTGCGATGGCCACCACTCTTATCAACCACCAGGCGGTGGCGGATTATGACTTCTCTTCCCTGCGCTTGGTCAACATCGGGGGCGCTCCTTCGAACCCGCGCCTGATCCGCGAGATGATGGAGGTCTTCGGCTGCGAGTGCTGTGCCGGTTATGGACTCACCGAGACCACTCCCGTACTCACGCTTGCCAGGCTGAAAGACCACCTGCAGGATCTGGACGAAGAAGAGCGACTCGAGCTTATGTCGAAGGCCGGCTACCCGGTGCCCGGAGTGCAGCTAAGGCTGGTTGATGACGCTGGCAAAACCGTCCCCTGGGACGGAGAGCAGGTGGGCGAGGTGGTGGTGAGATCCGATACCGTGCTGGAAGGCTATCTGAATCGACCGGGTGCAACCCGCAAAGCCTTCGAAGGAGGGTGGTTCCACACAGGCGACCTGGCCACCATTGACCCCAACGGCTACCTGCAGATTGTGGATCGGAAGAAAGATATCATCATCAGCGGAGGAGAAAACATTTCTTCCGTCGAAGTCGAGAAAGCCATCCTGGCACATCCGGGCATCCTGGAGTGTGCCGTGATTCCGGTGCCCGACCCGCAATGGGGTGAGGTACCCAAGGCACTGGTGGTTCTCAAGTCCGGGGCCAGTGTAAGTGAAAGCGACCTTCTCGAATACAGCCGGAAGAGGCTGGCCGGCTTCAAGGTCCCCAAGAGTGTCGACTTCTACGAGGAGTTTCCAAAGGGCGGCACGGGGAAGATCCTGAAGCGTACACTGCGCGAGAAGTACTGGCAGGCGGAAGTGCGGCGAGTCAACTGAGGGAATTCCACGTTCCACGTTCCACGTTCCACGATTACGGTTCGACCCCCAGCACTTCCTCGACCCGTTCGGCCCAGTCACCGCGGCGCACGATTTCAGGAGGGGAAACCGTCAGGTCGACCACCGTCGAGGCTTTCGATTCGATCTCCTCGCCGCAGAGCAGCAGCAGGTCGACGGCGTCTTCGAACAGTTCTGTGAGGCGATCATTCGAGCGGGGGACGTCTTCTCCTGACCGGTTGGCGCTGGTGGAGAGCAGAGGCCGGCCAAGAGTTTGAAGCCAGACCTGCAAGAACCTGTTCTCAGGACATCTCACGCCGATCTTCCTCTCAGAGCCTACTACTGGCCCGGAGGCCTTCACCCCGGCTGCCAACAGAAAGGTGAGCGGACCCGGCCACAAGTGCTCGAGTAGCCGAAAGCTTGGCGGGACGGCTGCCGCCAGTTCACTGACCCAACCCGGCCCGGGAAGCAGCAGGAGAAAGCCCTTGTCAGCACTCCGTCGCTTGATCTCGCGAATCCTCTCGACTGCCTCTGACCGATTCGGGTCACAGGCCAGACCAGAGACGGTATCCGTCGGAGAGAGGACGACCCCGCCCCGATTAATCACCTCCACCGCGGCGTTCACGGCATCCGGACCAGGCTGGTTGCTGTCGACAAAAAGAACTTTTCCCATGCCTATAGGTTACAAGTTGAAGGTTGCAGATTCAGAGTCGTGGAACGTGCAACATGGAACGTGGAACGTGGAATTATTCCGATCCGGCCACCGGTTCTGGCGCTATCTCGAATTTCTGCTTTGTTTCAACTTTGTCGCCGGACAAACGGTCCTCGATTTCGACATGAAGCACATACTGGGCCGGCGGCAGGGTCGCCAGCGGAAGGGACTTGGCCAGAACCAGACGCCGCTCAGAGAAGAACTGAATCGACCGGCCGGTATCTTCGCTCCAGTACTTGACCTGCTTTCCGCCCCGCTCCATTCGGAACAGGGCTGAGAGCTCGGGGTTCTGAGTGGCCTGATCGAGAGCCGCGTTGTAGACCTGCAGATACGCTCCAAAGGGCCTCGAGGCATAGAATCGGTTACGCAGATTGGGCAGCACTTTGAGATCACCAATCAAGAACATCTCCTCCCCTTCCGGAGAGTCCTTCAGCTGAGCAATGAAGTCGGTCAAGATCAGGGAGCTCAGCCCCAGGCTGTCCGTGGCTCGAGGCGAGGCGATGGGAGTGCGAAGGAGACCGATGTTCTCGCTGTTCAAGTCCTTGATGACGACATCGGCACGGTAGCGCATCCGGTTCTCCAGAATGAGCACTTTCTGGTAGAGGGAGCGTGACTGGAGTCCTTTCTCCAGCTCCTCCGGGCGGTAAGACACTTTTAGATCGTGCTCGAACTCGGCCGCCACACGGTTGGTCAGGCTGGTGACAATCCCGTAAATGGCGATCCGCGCCACCATCACACCACCCTCCTGCTTGAAGGTCAGATCCTGATTGTCGATCTCAACGTTGAGCGGAACCAGAACGGAAGTCTCATTGAGACGGAAGTAGTCCTGGCGGGTGCGGAAGGGCAGGCTGTCGTAGCGGACATTCACGTCGACCAGCTGCTGCAGATCCTTGAACTTGATCTCTGGAGCGCGCTGAACGCGGACCAGGGTCTCGTATCTGGTAAACGGATTGTCCTTGGCCCGGGTATGCATCCCCGGGTAGCGATCCCAGTTCCAGGGCGAAAAATAGGGTCGGTCGGCGCGGCTGGCAAGTCCCAACTCCTCGCCAATGGTCAAACCGGCACCGCCTACGAAAAGAAGGGCGTCCTTCTCCCACGGGGCCGTGGCCAGCCGGTATTCCCCACTGCCGCTGGGGTCCACGAACTCGATTTCAACATCGGGTCCAATTCCTTCAATGTGCCGGTAGCGCCAGATTTCAAAGCCGTACACCACGGTAAACCCGCCTCCCTCATGGGAAGGTCGCTGATAGTTCTCACCGGGCTGGTGCTTTTCGATCTCGGCAGGCTGGCCGTGGATGATGTAGATCCTTCCACGATCCGTTTTCCACCCGGGCACACCACTCTGAAAGCGCTCGTTGGCATAGGCCAGCCGCCGGTAATGCTCATCCTTGAATTCGTTTGACGGGGTCATGGGATCGGGATCGCGCCGATACCAGAACTGCTCGATGAACTGCTCTTTCTCTTCAGTCGTCCGGAGTTTTCGGAAGACCTGCTTTTCCTCCGGGCTGACGATGTAGGGTACATCCTGCTCCAGCCAGTGCCTGAAGTAGTCCTGGACCTCTTCCTGGAGGCGGTCGCGTTGAGGGGCCTTCTTCTCCTCGGTTTCTTGCGCAAACGAGGCGCCCGAGTTGGCCAGAGCGAGCACCACCGACAGCGCCAGCAGACGAGTTTGGATCACCGTTTGAACTCCCTTCTTTTGGCCGCGCGCGGCAACTCCCCGATTTTACACGATTCCCTTTCTTCCCGGCTCACTTAAGTCGACTTCGAGACGACAAAACGGCACAGCGTCAGCTCGCCGTTAACGGTGGGCTCACGCCTCACCGTTCGGTCCGTCTGGTCCCAAACTTGAGTGCGACTTTCGGAGGCTCCATGCGCTTCAGTTCCCCATTCGTTCGATGCATGGACATTTTATCCATTTTCTTGTAGGATAGTGTCCAAGTTTTTGGATTTCGTGCCAGAGGGGGAACGGCACAACTCTTGTCTTTTCAACAGTTTCTTCTCTAGCCCCTGCCACTGGCACGAGAGTCGCCTGAGGTTAGTTGGTTCAAGAGTTTTCCTATTCAGAGAGGTTCTCTCAACTCGCATAAATGAAGGAAGGTTCATATGCATAGAGTTATCGACAAATCTCTCATTGCTTGTGGATTGATTCTGCTGCTGGCTGCCGGACTGGCGTGTGGCACACTGTGGGCGCAGGACGCCGATGTGTTCGGGACGGTGACCGACCAGCAGGGAGGCGTGGTTCCCGGAAGTGAAGTGACGATCACGCATAAGGGCACCGGCGCCGCCCGAACCACCCTCTCTGACGACACCGGTCGCTACCAGTTTCATCAGCTCACCCCGGGGACCTACACGATCACGGCGGAGATGGTCGGCTTCAAGAAGCAGGTGACCGAGAACGTGGCGGTCCGGGTGGATTCCAACCGGCGACTCGACCTGCAGCTCGAGATTGGTGATATCTCCCAGGTGGTGACCGTGTCCAGTGCCACCGGGACGCTTCTGAACACCTTCGATGCCACGATTGGAAACAACATCCGGGGCGAGCAGATCGTCAAGCTTCCACTCGAGTCTCGCAACGTTGCCAATCTGCTCAGTCTGCAGCCCGGTGCCGTTACGTCAGGAGAAGTTGCGGGAGCCCGGCGTGGAATGTCAAACATTACGCTGGATGGTGTGGATATCAACGAGCAGCAGAATGGGTCGATTTCAAGCGATATTGGTCCCGATTCGACCAATTTTGGCGACCCCATCACAGGCTCGAAGGAGCTGGCCGAGTCTGCTTTCCAACCGGTCATTCGGGTGACTCCGGATTCGGTCCAGGAGTTTCGCGTCACGGTTTCCAATCCCAACGCACATCAGGGCCGAAGTCCGGGTGCTCAGGTGACAATGGTTACCCGCAGCGGAACCAATGAGTGGCATGGTTCTCTCTATCACTTCCATCGCAACACGGTCACCACCGGCAACGATTTCTTCAATAATCGCTCCGGCGTCGAACGGCCGGCATTGCTTCGCAATCTTTTTGGCGGTTCCGTGGGAGGACCGATCATGAAAGATCGGGCCTTCTTCTTCTTCAACTACGAGGGTCGAACGGATCGCAGCCAGCTGAACGATGTGAACACAGTGCCTTTGCCTCACCTGGGACAGGGACAAGTCAAGTTCACGAACACGGATGGCGTCCTGCAGACACTCGGTCCTGAGGAAATCGCCGGCTTGTATCCGGAGACCGGTGGTGTGAACCCAGCGGCTACCGCAGTGCTGGCGGCGGCCAGTGCGGCTTTTCCTTCCAACGATGACGGAGTCGGGGATCAGGTCAATACCCGCGGCTTTCGCTTCAACGCCTCCACCCCGCTGGATTGGAACACGTACACAGCCAAACTCGATTTCAACCTGTCTGATTCTCAGACCCTGTTTCTACGAGGCAACTATCAGTGGGACTCGGAGGGTTTCCTGCCTCGGTTCCCGGGAGCCCCCGCCCCGACTCTGTGGAGACATCCCTTCGCGCTCGCAGTGGGACACACCTGGACTGCCAGCCCGACTCTGATCAATACCTTCCGTTACGGGTTCACTCGTGATGCCTTCTCCAACCAGGGCGACTCTGCAGACAATTTCATGAGCTTCCGGTTCGTTTACCAGCCCCGGCTTTATCAGCGGACGCTCAGTCGGACCACACCCGTGACCAACTTTGTGAATGACACTTCCTGGATCAGGGGCGACCACACCTTCCAGTTCGGCACCAATATCCGGTTGGTTCGGAATCAGCGGACGTCGTTCAGCGAAGCTTTCGACTCGGGCTCAATGAATCCATCCTTTTACGCTGAATCGGGAGGTGTGCTGGACATCGACATCGTGGGTGACGGGCAGAGGAGCGTCTATCGGAACGCAATGACCTCTTTGCTGGATCGCTATACTCAGTACAGCGGACGCTTTACCTTTGGTGTCGATGGGGCACTTCTGCCGCCCGGCACTCCCACAGATCGAGAATTCGCCAGCGATGAGTATGAATTCTATTTTGGCGACACCTGGCAAGTGACTTCAGAGCTGACGCTGAACCTGGGTATCCGATGGGGAGTAAACACACCGGTGAATGAGAGCAGTGGCTTTCAAGTAGCGCCCACGACTCCATTAGGAGACTACTTCGATCGAAGAGTCGCCGGGGCCCGTGCAGGAACACCCCTGAACGACCCGATCATCATCGATACGGCGGGTCCGTTTTATGGGAAGCCCGGGTTTTATCCGACAGATAAAAATAACTGGCAGCCACGTGTGTCGGCGGCCTGGTCCCCTAGCTTTGATGACGGGGTCTTACGCAAGCTCTTCGGAAGCGGCGGCGAGTCCGTGTTCCGAGGTGGCTTTGCAATGTCGTATGACCGGATCGGAAGCTCTCTGGCAGTGACCTTTGACCTGAACAACCAGCTGGGGTTTACTTCCCGGGAACAGGTTTCGGCCAACACCTTCAACGTGACCACGAATCCGGGGCCGCTCTTTACGGGCTTTGACCAGGACATTCGGCCTCTGCTTCCGCAGGGTGGCCTCACCATTCCAGATAGCCTCGTGTTCCCCCTCCAGAAACCCTCCGACGAGGCCCAGCGCATTGAGCGCTCTCTCGACTCAGCCTGGGCTCACCCGTCCATTACAACTACAGCTTCTCCTTTGGACGCGAGCTGCCGGGCGGGCTGTTCGTCGAGGCCTCTTACATCGGCCGCCGGGCACGAGATCTCCTGGCTGAACGAGATGTTTTCCAGCAGAACAATTTCGTGGACCCGGCCTCGGGCATGGACTTTTACACGGCCGCTGGGCTTCTGGCAGAGAATCGCCTGGCTGACACGCCCGTCGACGGCGTAGCCCCCGTTGCCTTCTTCGAGAACCTCTTTCCCAACAGCGTCACTCCCTCGTGGTTTCAGGTGGAGGGCCGTACGGCTACCCAGAATGCCTTTTCTCTGGCCTCCCGGGAGGAAGGATTTCTGGACTGGACCTTCTACCAGTTGCTCCTGGACGATATAGGGACGGTGCCCAATATGTTCTTCCATCCCCAGTATGCCGCTCTGTCTGTGTTCAGCACGCTGGCCGAATCGGACTACGACGCCCTGGCCATTACGGTCCGGGAACGCTTCGGGGATTCACTCTCAGCCGGCCTCAACTACACCTGGTCCAAGTCGCTGGACTGGTCCTCTGGTGGTGGTGGAGCTTCGCAGACAGACTATGCTTCCATCCTCAACTCGCTGTCACCCGGGGCGACGCGAGGGAACTCCGATTTCGACCACGCCCACATCATCAACACCAACTGGTTGTGGGAGCTACCTTTTGGACGTGGCCAAAGGTTTGGCAGCGGCCTCGGATCGGCGGCGAACGGGGTGGCGGGTGGATGGACACTGACAGGCGTCTTTCGCTGGAACTCCGGGCGTGCCCATGATGCTCCCTTTGAGGACAGCCGCTGGGCCACCAACTGGAACGCTCCCAGCAACGCCACGCGGATTCGTGATCCTCGGGTAGAACCCAGCAAGAGCGGAGACAGTCCGAATTTCTGGAACGACCGAGACTTCGCCTATCAGAGCTTTCGTGATGCCTTTGCGGGAGAGGTGGGAGATCGGAATGTGTTCCGGCGGCAGGGCTTTGTCACCCTCAACTTTGGCCTCTACAAGTCCTTCACCATGCCCTATGCCGAGGGTCACCAGGTCACGTTTCGCTGGGAGGTCTTCAACGCCACCAACACCCAGCGTCTCGGCGATGCTGCCACGACCCGGACTGAGTGGGGTACTTCCCCGGACCCACAAATCGGCCAAGCCTCGGCCACTTTCGGCAACAGCACCGGTATTCAGGGCACGCCGCGGGTCATGCAGTTCGGCTTGCGCTACGATTTCTAGCGCCGGGTCCGAAAGAGAACCTGAAGAAAGGGCGGCTGCGGCCGCCCTTTTTTTTGGGGTTCCAGTGCCGTCAAACACCTGGGACGGTGCGCTTACGCCACACCGTTCTGTCCGTCCGCTCTCAAACTTGACTCAACATTAAAGATAAACTCGGCACAAGTAACCTAGAACCCAGAACCCGTAGAACGCGTTCAGCGCCGCCGGTTCTGCCATCCCTGGCGCCCGGGCGGGGACTGGCGCAATGGGTCCGGCTGCTTCAGCCCCAGAAACTGATTGGCAGGCAGGTTCAGATAGGTGACCACCTGGCCTCCGGGCCAGACCACTTTCAGTTCATCGATCACCTCAACGTCAGCGAGGCCAAAGTGAACTTCACCCGGCTGCTGGGAAACATAGTTGCTGCCGCATTGGGTCTCACGCATCTGTGTGATTCCCCTGGCGGTCAGATACAACCTGGCACCCACCGCCTCGGTGTTCTCGGTGACACCTTCCAGCCTGACGGAAAGGAAATTCTTCAGATTTCCGCCCTCATTCCGGAACAGAGCGTGGGGCTCTGAATTGTTGGCCATAAAGATGTCGATGTCCCCATCCCGATCATAGTCAAAACAGACGACACCGCGGCCCTGAGCCGTGTCCTCCAGACCCAGTTCCTCGGAACGCTCCTCAAACGTCCCGTCGCCGTTGGACATGAAAAGGCGGGATGGATCGTTCCAGAAAATCCCGCCTATAGGCGAGGGGCCCTCTCTGCTTCCAGCCAGGGGAACAAAGCCATTGACGTGAAAAAGATCGAGGTCGCGGTCGTTATCGAAGTCAGCAAAGCAACTGGCCCAGCCCCAGTAGCCAAATCGGACGCCGGCTTCGTCCGTCGCGTCTTCGAAAACGCCGTCACCCAGGTTTCGGTAGAGGCGGTTTCCGGTGTGCCCCCACGCCCCTACCTCGTCGGGATCCCAAATACTCGAGACAAACCAGTCCAGATCCCCGTCCTGATCGTAATCTTCAATCGCCGTCCCCATGCCGTTTTCATCGGTGATCACATCCAGGTCAGTGGTCAGGGTGAAAGTTCCGTCACCTTGGCTGAGGAAAACATGGCTGGTACCAAAATCGCCGGTCATGAGCAGATCAGGCCAGCCGTCGCTGTCGATGTCGGCAAAGTTGCCGGTCAGTGTGAAATCTCCGGGCCGGCCTTTGGCCGCAGGGTGGTCCGGATCATGGTACACCTCCAGCCCGATGGATTCGTCCAGGACCGCGGTGAAGAACCCGGTTCCATCGTTTTGCCAGAGGTGGTTCTTTTCGGTTGGTATGTCGAGATTCCCCATCCAGTGCGTCGTCAGAAGATCCAGATCCCCATCTCGATCGTAGTCTCCAAAGGCAGCCGAAAAGGTGTCTCCATTGACGACGATACCCGAATTCCCGGTGACATCGACAAATCGGCCATCACCACTGTTCATCAGCAGACGTGGCTTGGAGCCTTCAATTCCACCCAGGAACAGATCCAGCCAGCCGTCTCCGTCGACATCGGCGAAGGTGGGGCCAGATCCAAACGTATCTGCGAAGGCAACGCCCGCTTCCTCGGCCACATCCTCAAAAGTCCCATCCCCCCGGTTGCGGAGTAATGCACTGGGCGCCTGATTCCCTCGGATGACGCACAGGTCAACCCAGCCGTCGCGGTTGTAATCCCCCGCTGCGGCCCCGCTGACAGCCTGCATCGGATCGGTCACGCTGGCAACCGCGTAGCCGTGTGAATAGCCGACCCCAGCTTCCACACTCACGTCGGTAAAGGTGATCTGAGCCGGTTCCTGGAGTCCTTGCCTGGTGAGGGGAATTCGCTCTCGAACAGATCGAACGCCGGCCATCAGGGAGAGAGCCATCAGAAGTGGGACAATTCGCAGCAGTGACGACATCCAGGCCCAATTATACCGCCCCGGTGACCAGGGCGGAATCTAGATTCCAGATTGACAAAGTGGGCGCCTTGGGGCGACGACGGGGCAGAGGCTTCCTATCTTGGGCAAGTCGATCGTGCACGCTCCCTCGGCCCGGAGGCCCCTCCCCTCTAAGAGATTCCAGAACCCAGAACCCAGAACCCGTGCAACGCACGCACATAGTAGAATTGCAGGCGGATGCATGCTTCGAACCGATCGACGAGAGCCCGGACACTGGCCCTCATCTGTTTCATCCTTTTCATCCGTGTGAGCGTATCGCGCTCACAGGACTACAAAAGCCTGCTGGAAAAGGGGGTGAAGGAACTGGCAGGCGGCAACCTCGACCAGGCCCTCCAGTACTGGTGCCTGGCCCGGCAGCTCTCTCCACAAGACCCTCGCTCCTATGTGATGACGGCAGAGGCTCTGCTTGAGGGAGGTCGAGCCCACGATGCCGTGATTGAACTCCTCGATCTCCTGGAGTTGCAGTTTCCCGCCAGCGACGTCCCCAGGATAGCGGGTTTGCTCGTGCAGGCGGGGATGAACTCCCAGGCGATTGCGCTGCTGGAGCGACACAGGGGGGATCCTGTGCTGCCCGCCCAGGGAATCTGGGCTCTTTCTGAGCTTTATCTGCAGGGCCAAAAAGCTGCCCTGTCGCTGGCAGCCCTGGACGAATTTGCCCGCCGGCGGCCTGACGATCCTCGGATTGAGATGCGACGTGGGCGTCTTCTCCTTCAAAGCGGCCAGCTCGAGGAGGCCCTCACCCGCTTCGAAAAGGTCGTCGAGGCAGAGCCTGAGAATACAGAAGCCTACTTTCAGATGGCAACCACCCTGCATCTGGGTAACAACCCGGAGGCTGCGGAGCGAATCGCTCTGCGTGCTTCAGAGCTGGCCCCCGGCACTGCCGGATATCTGCATCTCCTGGCCCTGGTCAGGCACTCTCTGAAGAAGAACGAAGAGGCGATTCTCGACCTGTTAAAGGCCGCTCAAAAAGACGATGTCTTTGCCCGCATCTACTTTGACCTTGGAACCATCTATCGCGAGCAGGGAGACCTGCAGAAATCGAGGGAGGCCCTGATCCGCTACCGCGAGCTGCAGGAGCAGGCGGAGACAGAGAAGAATCGGCAGCAGAGAGTCGTGCAGCTCGTCAATCAGGGCGAAACATCCCTCCACAACGGCCAAATCGAAAAAGCTGTTGATGCCTTTACCCGGGCCCTGGAGAGCGATCCCGAGGAATGGGACAGTCGTCTTTTCCTGGCCAAGATCTACCTTTCTTCGCGGCGTCCCGACCTGGCATTGACGCATCTGACGAAGCTGCTCGAAATCGGTCCTCGCAGCTCCGAAGCTGCCTATCTGGCCGCCTTTCTCGAGCAGGAAAACGGGAACACGAGACCGGCTCTGGAGTTGGCCGAGCGGAGCCGGCGGCTTCGCCCCGGCTGTTCCGAACTGCGCAATCTGCTGGGCAACCTCTACCTGGCTCTCAACCGCCCCGAGGAGGCTCTGCAAGAGTACCGGGTGGCCCGCGAACTGGCTCCCGACATCCCCGCGTTTCGGGCCAACTATGAGTCCCTGGCCAGGCGAATGGCAAGGGACGGCTCGTAGAGGTAAGTGGACCCTCCGTGGTCCGTTCCCGAGAGCGGGAGGAGCCTCAGGGCTGCGACCGAGAGGATTTAAACGGCCGCCGCCCTGAGGCTCCTCCCACTCTCAAGAACAACTCGGAACTAGGAACCCGGAACGAGCAACTTCCCCTCCCCCTCCACCAGCCTCACATATCGATCAATCCCCGGAACTCCAAACCTCTCCACCCGGGTGCTGGGGGCCGGCCAGGCAACTTCGATCCAGTCCAGATCCGTCGAGGATCCAAGCCCCAGTAGTATCCGTCGATCATGGGAGGCCAGGTAGCTTCCTCCGCTATTCAGAACCCGGGTCCGAACCTCTGCGCCGACTTGCCAGGACACTCGCGCCCCGATGGCCTCCCGGTTACAGGACTGTCCGACCAGCCGCACGCCCACCCAGTGGTTTGATGTGGAGCTGGTGTTGTGCAGGATCAATGGCTTCTGACCATTGTTGCTGACCACGGCGTCGACTCGTCCATCATTGTCCAGGTCGACTGAGGCCATTCCCCGGGAAGAGAAGCTTTCTGTGAACACCGAGCCGGCCTGCCTGCTGACGTCCTCCAGACGGCCGCCCTGGTTTTCGAAGACCAGCAGGGCTTCCTGATAGGTGACAGCGGAAGAATACTCGGAAATCATGTCGTCTGGATGACCATTCACCAGGAGCAGATCGAGGTCACTGTCGAGGTCCAGGTCAAGAAACTTCAAACCCCAGCCACTGAGAAAGAAAGTCGCCTGTGAGATCCCCTCCGAGATCGTGAGATCGGTGAAGGTTTCGTTCCCGTTGTTTCGAAACAGGGAGTAGTTCTGGTGGTCGATGTTGGACACGAACAGGTCCTGATCCCCATCTCCATCGAAGTCAGCGGCATCGACACCCATTCCCGACTGCACGCTGCCGTCCAGGGAGAATCCGACTCCAGCGAACAGACCGATCTCCTCCAGCTTTTCACCGGACCGATTCATGAAGAGAAAATCCTGAACCGTGTCATTAGCCACAAAGAGATCCATCCACCCGTCGTTGTTGACGTCCCCGGCCACCACACCCAGAGCCTTTCCAACAGCCGCCGACAAACCGATCTGGCGAGTGACATCCTTGAAACTACCGTCTCCCTGGTTCACGAACAGATAGCTCGAGGTTCCTTCAAATAGGCGAGGAACGCAGTAATAGCTCTTTCCCAGTGGGTTCAGTCCGCACGATATGTGCAGGTCCTTGCTGAACTTGACGAAGTTACAGATGAACAGGTCCAGGTAACCGTCCCGGTTGAAATCAAACCAGGCCGCACTTGTGGTCCACCCGCGAATGTTCAAACCCGAGGGCCCGGACACCTCTTTGAAAGTCCCGTCCTTCTCATTATGAAAAAGCCGGACCCGGCCGTAGGCGGTGACCAGGAGATCGGGATAACCGTCGTTGTCGTAATCAGCCGCCGCCGCACCCATCCCGAAGGTGCCGGCCTGGACCCCCGCCCGTTGTGTCACATCTTGAAAGGTTCCGTCACCCTGATTGCGCCACAGAGAGTTGCCGGGCTCGCGGCCGGGCTGGAAAAAGTCTGATGGCCCGCTGTTCACGAAATAGAGATCCATCAGGCCGTCCTGGTCGTAGTCGAAAGCCGCCAGGCCGCCTCCCATGGTCTCGGGCAGATAGTGGGTGAGGGACTTGCCGCTGTCGTGAACCCAGTCGATGCCCGACTCCCCGGACGGCCACCGTTCAAAGCTCAGGTTGCCTGAGAAGAGGAAGGCGGAGGAGAGAGAGCCGCTCAACAGGCAGAAGGCTCCACAGCCAAAAGCTCGCCGGATCATATCGGTGTGAACCTCTGTGGATCTCTCACAGGCTGACAAGTTATCACAGGGTTGCGGGTTCTAGGTTCTAGGTTCTGGGTTCTGGAACGTGGAACCTGGAACGTGGAATAATCCTAGGAGGTGCAGGATCTACGGACCGATGTAAAGCAGATCTACCAGGCTGCGCTGACGGCCGCTGACCCTTACGCCTCGGTACTGGACAAAGTCACACTGCGGGGAGACGTCCTGAGCGTGGGAGGACAATGCTACTCGCTGAACCGGTATCGTCGCGTCCATCTGCTGGGCGCAGGTAAGGCCAGTGCCGCCATGGCCAGAGCTGTCATTGACCTGCTGGGCGAACGTCTTCAGGGAGGTGTTCTGGTGGTCCGGGATCTGCCTGACGAAGCGTCTCCACAGGTGAAGATCCTTCAGGCCGGCCATCCCGAACCTGACGAACGGGGGCTGGAAGCCTCGCGACAGTGGATCCAATACCTGGAGGCCGAACTCTCAGCGGAGGATCTGCTGCTGGTACTTCTATCGGGCGGCGCTTCGGCCCTGCTTCCCGCACCGGTCGAGCCGATTTCCCTGGCTGACAAGCAGGAGACGACCCGGGTTCTGCTCACCTGCGGCGCCACAATTCACGAAATCAACATCATCCGCAAACACCTGAGCCGGCTCAAGGGAGGACGCCTCCTGAGCCACAGCGGGGGGGCAGCCGTTGTCACTCTGCTGGTCTCGGATGTGGTCGGGGACAATCCATCCACTATTGGCTCGGGTCCGACCTCTCCTGACCCTTCCACCTTTGCCGACTGCCTGGAAGTGATTCGGCGCTACCAGATCACTTCCCGGATTCCTGAGAAGGCACGTCATTACCTGCAGGATGGCGCCAGATCAGGAGAGTCTTCCGAGACTCTGAAAGAGACGGACCCTCTCTCGCAGCGGGCCCAGAACTACCTCGTGTCCAGCAACCGGGAGAGCCTGCAAGCTGCTGCCCAAAAGGCTGCCGCTCTCGGCTACCAGCCACTGATCCTCTCTTCCTCAATTCAGGGCAATGCCACCGATCTGGCTCGATTCTACGTGGCTATGGTCACCGAGATTCTGGCAACCGGCCATCCCCTTTCGGCCCCCTGTTGCCTGCTTTCAGGCGGAGAAGCAACGGTTCGGGTGAAGGGTCCGGGGAAAGGAGGACGCAACCAGGAATTTGCCCTCTGGTGCCTGCACGAGACGCAGTCCTGGGAAAGCCAGCCGGTCCTCTTTGCCAGCCTCGGGTCGGATGGCTCGGACGGACCCACGGATGCGGCTGGAGCTGTCGTTTCTCCGGCCACCCGGGCCAGGGCTCGAGAGCTGCGACTCGATTCTGGGGACTACTTGCACCGGAATGACTCCTATCACTTCTTTCAACAGCTCCACGACCTGATCATCACCGGTCCCACCGGCACGAATGTGATGGATTTTCACTTTGCCCTGGTGGGTAGAAGGTGAGAGGCGACGCTCATTTGAGAATGGCCGCTCTCTACCATGCCGCTGGCTGGCCCGAGGAGGCCGCGAAACAGTACTGTGACTTTCTCCAGAAAAAACCCGATTATCAGGGTCGAAAGGAGCTGGAGAGCTACATCGCCGAGCATTTGAAGGGCTCGTCCTGACACACGCCCGACTCCAGTGGGATCTCCAGGGTAGGAGGACCCTCCGTGGTCCGAAACAGAACGGCGCGGCGTAAGCCGGCCGTTAACGGTGGGCTGACGCCCTACCGTTCTGTAAATCGCCGCCTGGAAGCGGCTTCTACACTTCGCCCTCGTCAGCTTCTCCGACCAGCTCCAGCAGCTCTCTCAGGTACTCTCCCAGCGGCGCAATGTTCCGATCCAGCCGATTCCAGAAGGAGGTGAGACCCGAGCCCACGGTGTGGTTGACAATCTTGGGTGCCAGGAACGGGACCCCTTCTGTCTGGGCGATCCGCAGGACGGCGGCGGTGACCGGGTCGTAGACCGCGCCACCGGTCGACTCAAACAGGCTTTTTCGCTGGGCGGCTTTCAAGACCGGCCGGTCAAGGGAAATGGCGCGGGCAACGGTTGGCCATCCGCCCGCCCGCAACCTCTTCAATAGCCCGGCATCGCAAGGTGTACATCGACCATTCTCGAAGCACCACTCGCGAGGCATCACAATGTCGCTCATTTGGAGGGTCAGGTCGAGCTGGCTGGCGCTCCCTGTGAAGATCAGCAGTGATGGCCTGGCCTCTCGGAAGATCCGAAGCAGAAAGGGGACAGAGCGTTTTACACCGATTCCCGTTGCCGTCACTTCAACAGGGCTCCCGATGCACCCTTGCAGAGCCTCGGCTTCCTTCTTCATGGGGCAGGCAATAAGCACTTGATGCACGATCTCAGCTTCCGGGTCCATTTTATTCCAGCGCCGGGCTCACGAACCCGTGCCTCGTCCCATTTTAGGCGACTTCACTGTCCGGCCACTCACGAGTTCCAAAAATGCCTGTCCGGCCCTGCTGAGTGATCGCTTCTTTGGATACATCAGCCGGATGGGGCGCTCGACCTCAATCTCCTTGACCCGCACCTCGCAAAGTGTTTCCTGGCGGATCTCGTGTCCCACGCACATGCGCGGCAGAAAGGCGACACCTTCATCGGCCTGGACCAGCTTTCGAATGCTCTCGATCGTCGGCATTTCCACATACATGCGCAGAGGTACCCCATGCTCTTGAAACCGGCTCATGACGATCCGCCGGTAGGGAGAGACCACATTGTGCGCAATGAACATCTCCTCCCCGAGATCCTTGATGGACACGCTGTCCTGGGTCGCCAGCGGGTGCTTCGGTGACACAACGAAGGCAAGGTGATCGGTGTAGATCACTTCGGTTCCCAGGAGCCCGTCCATCGGATCGTAACTGATCACACCCAGTTCCAGGTGCCCCTGCAGGATTTTATTGGGAATCTGGCTGGAGCGGGAGCGCTCAACCCGAATCCGGATCTTCGGATAAAGCCACCGGTATCTCCTCAGGTGGCGAAGAAGGTAAAGAATGGACGATTCGTTGGCTCCGACGCTCAAGCGACCGGCCGAAAGGTTCCGCAGCTCCTCGAGCTCGTCGACAAGCTTTCGCTTCTGAGCATCGAATCCTTTGGCGTAACCGAGGGCCACCTGACCTGCGTCTGTCAAGACGAGCTTCCGGCTCGTCCGGTCAATCAATGTGTAGCCAATCTGATCCTCCAGCTTTCGAACCGCCAGTGACACGGCGGGCTGCGTCCGCAGGAGTTTCTTGGAAGCCCGCGAAAACCCCCCTTCCTCTACAACCATTCGAAAAACTGACAGGGCTGAAATGTCAAGATCTTCAGGTTTCAGTTCGCTCATTGACCCAATATACAATAAGTAAATCTTATACATAAGTGGATAATTATAAATTTGATTAGAGAACAAACTTGCTCCATACTGAACATTATTGTTCTCTTGAGAGGATCATTCTGATGAGTCATACAGGTGCCCATGTCCTCTGGGAAGCTCTGATCCAGGAGGGAGTCGACCTTGTCTTCGGCTATCCGGGGGGCGCAATTCTACCCGCCTACGACACGATTCTGGACTACCCGATTCGGCACGTACTGGTTCGTCATGAGCAGGGTGCTGCGCACATGGCGGACGGTTATGCACGTGCCTCCGGTAAAGTGGGCGTGGCTGTCGCGACCTCGGGACCTGGAGCCACCAATCTGGTCACCGGAATTGCAACGGCCATGCTGGATTCTTCGCCGATCGTTTGTATTACGGGTCAGGTCCCCTCTGCGCTGATCGGACGGGACGCTTTTCAGGAAGTGGATGTCACCGGCATCACGCTACCGATTACCAAGCACAACTACCTTGTCCATGAGGCTGATGACATCGGCCCCGTGCTCAAGGAGGCCTTTCACATTGCCCGTTCAGGAAGGCCCGGTCCGGTGCTGGTGGACATCACCAAGGACGCCCAGCAGGCGGAAACTGACTGGGTGTGGGACGATTCCGAAGTCACGCTTCCGGGCTACCGGCCTCGGCACGAGACGCTTCCCGAGGAATTCGAGCACGCTATCGAACTGATCAACGGGGCCAAACGACCTGTCATCCTGGCGGGTCAGGGCGTGATCAAGTCCGGCGCAACGGAGCTCTTGATCCAGTTCGCCGAGAAAACCCGGATCCCGGTCACGCCGACTCTACTCGGTCTGGGCGGGTTTCCGGCATCTCATCCACTCAACCTGGGAATGATGGGGATGCACGGTGAAGCCTGGGTCAATACCGCCATTCAGGAATCCGATCTGCTGCTGGCTTTTGGCATGAGATTCGATGATCGGGTAACCGGCAACCTAGCAACCTACGCCCCCAATGCGCGCAAGATTCATGTCGACATCGACCCGTCCGAGATACACAAGAATGTGCGTGTGGAGGTGGGAATTGTTGGTGACCTTCGAGAGACGCTCGAGTACCTCATGCCTCAGGTCCGGGAGAGGCATCGCGCAGCCTGGATCGACCATGTTGAGGAGCTCAAAGGAGATGCGGCGGTCAGAGACATTCAGTTTCTACCCGACAGCGGCAATCTGTGGGCAGCTCACGTGATTAACGATCTCTGGAATCTGACCAAGGGAGATGCTCTCATCGTTACGGATGTCGGCCAGCACCAGATGTGGGAGGCGCAGTACTACAAGCACGAGGAGCCTCGCTCACTGATCACTTCGGGCGGACTGGGAACGATGGGATTTGCTCTCCCGGCTGCTATGGGCGCCAAACTGGCCTGTCCGGAGAAAGAAGTCTGGGTCATCGCTGGCGATGGCGGCTTTCAAATGACCGCGGCCGAGCTTTCCACCATCGCTCAGGAAGAGATCAAGCTGCACGTGGCGATCATCAATAACGGGTACCTGGGTATGGTCCGGCAGTGGCAGGAGTTTTTCTATGAACGACGCTATGCCGCCACCCCTCTGCTGAATCCGGATTTTGTAAAACTGGCGGAGGCACATGGATTGAAGGGTCTTCGGGTGGAAAAACGCAGCCAGGTGGAGGAAGCAGTGCGTGAAGCCGAAGCCCACGATGGGACTGTAGTCATCGACTTCCGGGTGGAGCAGGAAGACAGTGTTTATCCAATGGTTCCAGCGGGAGCCGACCTGGATGCCATGATCAGGAGGCCTCGAGAAACCGCCCTGGCGGACCGGGGAGACACAGAATGGTAGGTCAACAGCAGGAACCCGCTGCGGAGACACCGCTGCAGACACTGGTCGCTTACGTTGAGGACAAGCCGGGTGTTCTGAACCGTATTACATCGTTGTTTAGGCGCCGGGACTTCAACATCGAGTCGCTCAATGTGGGAAAGACCAACCAGCCTGGAGTCTCTCGACTGACGATTGTGATGCAGGGCGACGATGCCACCGCCCGGCTGGTTGAGGCGAACTTGTATAAACTCGTGAATGTCTTGCGGGTGGTGAATCTCACCGCCAAATCAATCGTCGAGAGAGAACTGAGTCTGATCAAAGTTTCCTCCAATGCCAAGGTACGCAAAGAGATCCTTCAGATGGCTGAGGTTTTTCGTGCCCGGGTCGTGGATATGGGAACGGAAGCAATTGTCCTCGAGATCACTGGTACGCCCAGTAAGATCAATGGTCTGATTGAAGTTCTGGACTCCTTCGGGATCATCGAGACCGCCCGAACAGGGGGCCTGGCCATGACCAGAGGAGCAGAGCCTCCACCTCTGGATCCTCAATTCGTCCCCGCTCATGTGCCAGCCTCGAAGCGTGCCCAAAACCTTCCCTCAGAGTGAAAGGAGTCGAACGAAATGGCAAGAACGTACTATGACGCTGATGCGGATTTGAATCTGATTCAAGCACGAAAAGTGGCCATTATCGGCTATGGATCCCAGGGCCACGCCCACGCTCTCAATTTGAACGACAGCGGCGTGCAGGTCCAGGTGGGACTCAAGCCGGAGAGCCAGACCCGGGAGCAGGTTGCCAGAGATGGTCTGCAGGTTCGGTCCGTACCGGAGGTCTCCCAATGGGGCGATGTCATTGTCCTGCTCGCTCCGGACACGGTTCAACCCCGGATTTACAGTGAGCAGGTGGCTCCTCATCTGGGTCCCGGCAAGACCCTCATGTTCAGCCACGGCTTCAATATCCGGTTTGGAACCATCCAACCTGCCTCGGACGTCGATGTTTCGATGGTGGCTCCCAAGAGTCCGGGGCACCGTGTGCGAGAAACCTACATTTCCGGAGAAGGGACGCCCGCCTTACTGGCAGTTCACCAGGATCCCAGCAGTCAGGCCAGAGCCGTGGCGCTCTCCTATGCCAGTGCTCTCGGCTGTGCGCGTGCCGGGGTGATCGAGACGACCTTCTCCGAGGAAACCGAAACCGATCTGTTCGGGGAACAGGCGGTGCTCTGCGGGGGTGTCAGCGAGCTGGTCAAGGCGGCCTTCGAAATCCTTGTTGAAGCGGGGTACCAGCCCGAGATCGCTTATTTCGAGTGCCTCCACGAGCTCAAGCTGATTGTGGATCTCATGTACCGCGGCGGCTTGAGCTATATGCGCTACTCCGTGAGTGAGACGGCCGAGTACGGCGACTATGAAAGCGGTCCTCGAGTCATTGACGAGCATGTCCGAGAAACCATGAGGCAGCTTCTTGTAGAAGTGCAGGACGGATCTTTTGCCCAGCGCTGGATCCGCGAGAACGAGGAAGGGCAGCCCAGATTTCGACCTCAACGTCAAAAGGATCGCAGTCACCTGATCGAGAGTGTGGGACGTGAACTCCGAAGTCGCATGAGCTTTCTGGATCCAGTGGAGATCCTGCCCGAAAAAGAGCCCGTGTCGGACTGAATACCGTGTTCTAGTAGCTCGACACCTCTTCCAGGGCTCGCAACATGGCCTCCAGATCTTGCCCTCCATTGAGCCGCAGGAGAAACAGATTGCCCGACTGGAGCACAAGTTCGGAGCTTTCCAGGCCGCCAAGCTCCGATCGTCCATGCTGTGTTGTCAGGATGAGGTAGCTGTTCTGAGGCTGTTCTCCGACATACTCGGCAAGAGAGGAAGGGTCATCAACGGGAGAAGACTTGACGGCTCCACGAGCATAGTAATAGGTGGTGTAGTGGTGGAAGCGATACAGGATCATGGGTTCCTCGACCGAGATCTCGGGCCGGGCGGTCATACAAACTGCTTTGGTGGATTCGAATCTTCCCACCACTGGAGCCCCCAGGGTATGAATCACGGCTAAACTAACGGCCGCACCACCGGCAATCGCGAAGAACAGCCCCTTCAGATTGCCACTTCTTAGAAACAGCCAGCAACCGGGTACCAGTCCACACAGAATCACCACTCCGATGGCCAGTCCCTGGTAGGGTGCTCGAAAGATCAACCAGAATCCCAACGTCAACGCCACAGAGAAGATGACAGTCACAAGAATCGCTGCGAGGACACTGTTTCTCATCCACTTCGTCCAGGCTCCCTTTTCCAGAGTCCGAGCCCACTCCATCCCGACCAAAAGGGAAAGTGCCGGAAGAATGGGAAGAATGTAACCGGCCAGTTTACTCGTGGATATCGAAAAGAATATGAAAGGCACACAAGCCCAGATCCAGAGAAAGACCTGCAGCGAGTTCGCTTTGGCAGAAAGCTCCCTGCGACTTTCCCACAACCTTCGGCCTGCCGCAGGAAGAAATGTAAACCAGGGCAAAAACCCGGCCAATAGAACCGGCAGATAGTACCAGAACGGCTGGCTGTGATGATGGAGGTCAGAAACATAGCGAGCAAGATGGTGATTGAGCAGAAAGGTCACTAGGAAATTCTCTCCATTGGCCATCCAGGCCAAACCCAACCAGGGTCCCGCTACTAGAAAGCACGAGACCGCCGCCACGAGCCCTAGCCGTCCCAACGAGGGCAGATCATTTTGGACCAGCCAATAGAGGAGCACGCAGCCTCCGAACAGAACAATAGCCACAAAACCTTTGGCCAGTAGTGCAAACCCCAGAGCACCCCCACAGATAAGTGCCCAGCGTACACTCTCATAACGAATCGCCAGGAACCCCGAAAGCATTGAAACAGTAAAGGCCGCTGTGAGCGGCAGATCTGTCGAAGCTGCCCGTGAGTACCCGACATACAGCAAAGAGGTGGTCAGTATGAGAAAGACCATAAAACCAAGACGCCGTCTCACCATCTTGGCAGCGAACAGACCCACCGCAGCTGCTAGCAGAAGAGCCAGAGAGGCGTTGGGAAGCCGAGCTTGCCACTCTCCAAAACCGAACATTGAAAAACTGACGACTTCCATCCAATACAACAGTGGCGGTTTTTCTAGCCAGGGCCTTCCTTCCAGACTGGGAGTTACAAAATCGCCGCTTTCGTACATTTCCTCGGCCACCCGGGCATACCTGGGCTCGTCGGAGCCAACAAAAGGCAGCAGCCCGAGCTGATGAAACAGGGTCAGGTAGGCCAGAAGCAGGCAGAAGAAGAACTTGAGTAGTGGTTTTCGGACAATCACGAATACACCGATTTCTCTTGAAGCCTAGGAGAAAGCCAGCCGCGAAGCAAGGGCCCCACACTCTGTATAAATGTTAGCTCTTATCGGGCAATTGTATTGTACGCACTCGCCCTCTATGTTCTAATGCTCGCGTCGACTCAGCAAACTTCCTGTGGGCCACAAAGTTCCTAAACCCGTCCTTCTCATTCTCTTTTGCCTTCCCTTTTTTGCCGCACCCGATCACTCGTCCGTTTGGGACACTACCGAAGCCTTTTATGCGCAGATTCCGCGAGAGATGGTGGAATCCGGAGACTGGCTGGTCCCCACCTTCAACGGAATTCCTCGACTGGATAAGCCCCCTCTGAGCCACTGGGTGGTGGGTGGCTTCTACAAGTTGTTCGGCATCAGCCTTCTGTGGGAGCGGCTCGTGATGGCTCTTGCAGCCGCCGGTTCACTAGCCACGGTTTACTTGATCGGCCGTCAACTCTTTGCATCACCAGTGGCTCTCCTGGGTGTCGGCATCCTGGCCACAACATTTCGTTTCCATGCCGCAGCACGGCGCCTGCCCATGGATACCTTGATGCTTTTCTGCGACCTGTTAGCCATCCTTTTTGTGATTCTCTGGGTTCGAAAAGAGCAACGCCCCCACCATTTGTTGCTGGCTGCCCTATTCTTCGGCCTCGCGTTTCTGACCAAGGGTCCGGTCGCCCTGTTCCCTCTCGGGTTTCTTGTTCCCTGGTTTTTCCTGTACGAACGTAAACCACTGCGTCCCCAGGCAGGTTGGATGGCACTCAGTTCAGCCCTTTTCCTGGGCGTATCTCTTTCCTGGTTTGTCGCCCTCGGATTGGCCACCAGCTGGGAACCTGTTTGGCGCTTTTTCCTGGCAGAAAACCTGGGACGCTACGCCCACATGAATTTCGGCCCCCAGAGGAATTTATTCTACTACTTTGGGGTCTTTATGGGTGATTTTGCTCCGTGGTCTCTGCTCGTTCCCGGAGCCCTGGTTTGGGTAGCCCGATCACAGCATTCCACAGAAATAGGCAAAGCCAAAATACCCCTGCTGTTTCTCGGGGGATGGTTCCTCATCTACTTCGGGATTTTCTCGCTTTCGAGCAACAAACAGGACTACTACATTTTACCTTTGTACCCTGCAGCTGCCTTATTCGTGGCGTTCTTCATCTCGAAAGTACCCGAATCTCGTGCTGTGAGGTGGATGGTCGGCCCCTTGCTCCTTTTGTTGAGTTTATTGACCTGGTGGATGACACCTTTGATCTTCCCTGGTGGGTCCCTCTTATGGCTTGCCCCAATAGCACTCTTGGCGGCTTCGTTTTTTGCTATTCTCCGAAAAACTAAGCCTTTCCTGGTGGCCTTTAGCCTATTTTACCTGCTGAGTTTCTTCACTTACCAGAAGCCTTTCCAGCGGTATCGTCCTATCCACGGATTCGCCCAAACCATTCAAGGAGTTCTAGAAGCTTCAGATAGTCTCGTGGAACCCGGTTACTTCCGATTCGCGGCCCCGAGCCTGCGATTCTACCTGGACCGGAATATCCTGGAGCTTCTGGTAATGGATGAGGCCGTCGAGGCCCTTGAGTCACCGTCAACGGTCCTGCTGATCACAGACCTGAATGGGCTTAACGAGCTCAAAGAGAGACTGAGGGGACAAATCCACATCGTGGAAACTCGCCCACGGTTCCACACCAAGGCGCGCCACTTCATCCAGGCTCTGATCAGTGAATCTGGGGGGGAAACCAGCCGATGGAGCCGTGACCTCTATCTCACCTCCAATCGGGACCTCGGGGATTCTCCCTAACTACCTGGGGAAGTTCCACGTTCGAGGTTCCACGTTCCACGTTGTGGCGGCAAGAGACTGTATACTCTGGGGCAAAATGAAGGACAACGTCAGCCAACCAGCGACCAGAACTGCGGTACAGCCTGTTCAGGCCCCACTGGATCTCTCCATTCTCATTCCGGTCTTCAACGAGGAGGAGAGCCTCCGGCCCCTTTATGACAACCTGACCCGCGTGCTCGGGACCCTGAAAAAATCCTACGAGATTCTCATCGTTGACGACGGCAGCACGGATGGAAGTCTCCAGTTGATAAGGCAACTGGAGAGTTCCGATCACCGGGTCCGCGTTCTCGAATTCGTTCGAAACTTCGGTCAAACAGCAGCCATGGCTGCCGGATTTGAGTACGCTCGGGGCAAGACCTTGATCCCTCTGGACGGAGATCTGCAGAATGACCCGGAGGACATTCCCCAGATACTGTCCAAACTGGAGGAAGGCTACGATGTCGTCAGCTGCTGGCGCCACCCGCGCCGGGACTCCCTGCTGCGGACTTTTCTGTCCCGCGTTGCCAACTGGATGATCAGTAGCAGCACCGGGGTCAGGCTTCACGACTACGGCTGCACGATGAAAGGCTATCGACGCGGCATCACGCAGCACATTCGTCTCTACGGGGAAATGCATCGTTTTATCCCCGTCTATGCGAGCTGGGCAGGTGCCCGGGTCACTGAACTTCAAATCTCCCACCACCCACGGACCCACGGAAAGTCGAAGTACGGGCTGCTCCGGACACTCAAAGTGCCCCTCGACTTGCTAACCGTCATTTTCCTTGCCAGGTACTCGACCAAACCCATGCATTTGTTTGGTACCCTGGGCGCACTTTCTTTCCTGGTAGGACTCTTACTTTCGGGTGTAACCCTCTACCAGAAGTTCTTTGAAGCTGTGAAGGCTCACCGCAACCCCCTTCTTCTACTGGCCGTTTTTCTTTTCCTGATTGGCGTTCAACTGATATTGTCAGGGCTTATGTGCGAATTGATGGCCCGCACCTACCACGAGTCCCAAGACAAGGCGACCTACATCCTTCGAAGAAAGATTTCCGGCCCACGCGGGAGACCCTATGGATCCGTTGATTGAGATCTTACTTGCGCTGACGAAGAGCATTTCGGACTGGCTGTGGGGAGTACCCATGGTGATTCTCCTTTTCGGGACCGGCATTCTCCTGACAATCCTCACCGGTTTTGTCCAGCTTCGGAACTTCGGAAAGGCCTCGCGGATGGTGCTTTCGGGTGCCCTCGGCAAGAGCGAACCGGATAGTGAGGGGGAGGGAGATATCAGCCCCTTCCAGGCCCTGATGACTGCACTTTCTGCGACCGTCGGAAATGGCAACATCGCAGGGGTCGCCACCGCCATCGCCACCGGCGGGCCGGGGGCTGCCTTCTGGATGTGGATCACTGCGGTGTTCGGCATGGCGACCAAGTACGCCGAAGCCGTTCTGGCCATTCAATTCAGAGTCAGGATGGAAGACGACACCATGGCCGGCGGTCCCATGTATTACTGCCGATATGGGATTGGAGGACGTCTGGGGGCCTTTCTGGGAGCTTTTTTTGCGATTTGCGGGGGAATTGCAACCCTGTTCGGCACCGGGAACATGTTCCAGTCGCAGCAAATCGCACTGGCTGCCGAGCAACAGTGGGGAGTTCAGCCATGGATCATGGGACTTTTGATCTCCTTTCTGGTAGGTCTGGTGATTCTAGGCGGAATCAAGAGAATCGGCGCCGTGGCCGAACGCCTGGTGCCCTTCATGATCCTCTTCTATTTCGCCGGGGCAATGCTCGTGATCCTCACCAATCTTTTCCAGGTGCCCTCGGCGATGATCATGATCTTCCAGTCCGCCTTCAGCCCTCAGGCAGTGTTCGGCGGGGCCATCGGAATCTCGATTCAACAGGCCATTCGTTATGGAGTAGCCCGCGGGATCCTCTCCAACGAGTCCGGCCTGGGGAGCGCGGCCATTGCCCACGGAGCCGCCAGGACCAGGTTTCCGGCTGTTCAGGGCAGCATCGCGATGATGGGAACCTTCATTGACACGATCGTGGTCTGTTCGCTGACGGCCATCACGATCACCGTTTCAGGAGCTTATCGACAGGCCACTTTCCTGGCAGGAGAGCAGGGTCTGGGCGACTCCAATCTGACAGTAGAGGCCTTCAACCGGGGAATGCCGGCCCTGATCTCGGGCTGGGGAGGCAATATTGTTGTTTTCGCTTCGTTGATCTTCGGATTCACAAGTCTCATTGGATGGAGCTATTACGGCCAGATCTGCTTCGAATACCTGTTTGGGATCAAGGTCGTCAAACCCTACCGGGCAGTTTTCCTGGTTCTCCTCTTTGCCGGAGCTCTCTTCACCGGGCCCAGCGCTCCTATCGTCAAGAACGTGGGTGATATCTGCAATGCTGCCATGGCCTTTCCCAATCTGATCGCACTGATTCTGTTGAGCGGCGTCGTGGCTCGAGTGACGCGCCAGACTTACACAGCAGGTGATCTTCGAGCAGTTGATGTGAAACCTCTGGAAGTGAAAGACTAAGCGCACAAGACCGGAACACAGAGCCGCACATATGTCGGAGAAGAAGACTGATCTTTTCGAAGAAATTGTCCGCCTCCGCCGGCTGGGAGAGCCGGCTGCCCTGGCGACCATCATTCGACGAACGGGAAGTACCCCCCGTAAGGATGCCGCCAAGATGCTCATCCGCCAGGATGGGACCTCGATCGGATCGATCGGTGGAGGATGCGTCGAGGCGCAGGTCTGGCAAACAGCTTCTGAGGTGATGAAAACGAGCCGAGCTCAGGTCCTCGGATACCAGATGACCGATGACGATCTGGAGGAAGACGGACTGGTTTGCGGCGGTCACGTGGAAATCTTTGTGGAGCCCATTATGGCAAGATCTCAACTGGTCGTTCTGGGGGCAGGGCACGTAGGCCAGGCCATCGCCCGGATTGCGGCCAAAGTCGACTTTCGTGTCAGTGTCATTGATGACCGCGAGAGCTTCGTGTCCGAAAAGCGCTTCCCGACAGCCGAAAGGCGAATGGCCCGGCCTTACGATCAGAGCCTGGATGATCTCAATCTTCCTGCCGACAGTTTCATTCTGGTTGTGACCCGGGGACATCGTCATGACCAGCAGGCACTGGAAACAGCCCTGCAGCAGCAGGTGGCCTACACGGGACTCATTGGAAGCAGGCGAAAAATCAAGTTGCTCGTGGATCATCTGCTCGAAAAAGGTTATCCTCCCGAGCACTTCCGCAACTTCTACGCGCCCATTGGTCTCGAGATCGGCTCAGAGACTCCTGATGAGATCGCCGTCAGCGTTGCTGCTGAGCTGATTGCCGTTAGGAAAGGGGAGCACCGGCGCAGCCCCAAGCAGCAGTTTATTCACGACGACCTCGCCCGCTGCGAAGTGAAGGCCTCGAAGACGACCTCAGCTTCCTGACCTCTTTGGGAGAGAGCTGCCTGGACTCACCCAGCTTGAGATTGCCCAGCTTCAGGAAGCCAATTGAAACTCGTCGCAGGCGCATCACAGGGTGCCGGATCGACTCGAACATTCGCCGAATCTGCCGATACCTGCCTTGCCTTAGTGTCACGCTGAGCCAGGAGTTGTTGCCTGGCTGCACCATTCTGATCTGGCAAGCCGCCAACCTCTCCCCGGAGAGACGAATGCCCCTGCGCAGGCGGTTAAGAAGTTGCTCGGACGGTTGACCTCGGACTTTGACCCGGTAGTGCTTGACCACTCCACCCGCTCTGGTTAGTCGTCGACTCAGGTCCCCGTCGTTGGTCAGTATGATCAACCCCTCACTTTCGTAATCGAGCCTTCCGGCCGGATAGAGTCGAACACTGGCTTGCACGAGATCAGTCACTGTTCTCCTGCCCTTTTCATCCCGGGCTGAGCTGACGACAGCGCGGGGCTTATTGAGAACGTAGTACTCCAGAGGCTGGGGCTGAACCCGCTTCCCGTTCACCCTGATATGGTCGCGCGCCGGGTCTGCACGAATTCCTAGCTGCCGTACCAAACGGCCGTTCAGCTCGACCTCTCCGGCCAGAATCAGTTGTTCCGCTTTGCGGCGAGATGCAATGCCGGCACGGGCAATGATTTTTTGCAGCCGCTCCATTGGCACAAGAATATAACCGGTTCTAGGTTCTGGGTTCTAGGTTCTAGGTGGTGGGTTCTGGGTGAGGTGCTGGGTTCTGGGTTCATCCCTAATGTTGTTCACTTCGCTCACTGCGTCTCCTTGGTTCGCCTGAGCCTTGCCTTCAACGCAGTGATAGTAATCGGTGTATTAAGAGCTATCGTCCAGAAGCTCCTGGAACTCTTTGAGAGTGGGAAGATCCTTCAGATCGGTCAGACCAAAATGGACAAGAAACTCCCTGGTCGTTCCGTACATGATGGGTCTCCCAATGGCCTTTCGGCGGCCTCTGGTTTCGATCAGGCGTTTCTCCAGCAGAGTCCGGATGGTGGAGGTATTCTTGATGCCACGAATCTCCATGATCTCGGGGAGCGTGATGGGCTGTTTGTAGGCAATCGCCGCCAGGGTCTCAAGCGCTGCCAGGGACAACTTGGCCGCCGGTCTGGTCTTCAAATAGGAACGGACGACCTGGTGGTATTCCGGTTTCGTCGTAATCCAGTATCCTCCGGCAACTCTCCGGATCTCCATGGATGGCATAAGCTCCTGGAAGCTCTCGCACAGGTGAGTCAAGGTACCTGTCAATTCTGCCTCAGGCAGATCCGTGAAAACTTCGCCAAGCTGGGCCGCGGTTACCGGCTCCTCGGCAGCGAAAAGGATAGCCACCAGCTGATTTTCGAGCTCTTCTCTCAACATGCCACGATCCGAATGTCTTCAAACACATCTTTTTGGAACAATCTCACCTCCTGGACCCGGACCAGCTCCAGAAGTGCCACGAATGTCACGACCAGATGGCGCCGGGACAGCTTCCGCTGGAAGAAAAAGGAGAAGTACAACTCTTTTTGAACTTGGAGAAGTCCCCGCAGTTCTTTGATCTTGTCCTGCAGAGTAATGGTTTCTCTCTCCACTTCCAGCGTGATCTGGTCCTTGTAGCGCTCCACCATTCGGTGGAAGGCCTTGACCAGATCAAACACCGTGGCCGAGACCGCTTCTTTCTCGTCTTCGGCGAACTCGATTCCACCCCGGGGCCAAACCGCGAGCTCGATGGTTTCTCTGGAATAAAGCATTTGGGCAGCGTTCTTGAACTTTTCATGCTCCAGAAGCCTTTCCACCAGTTCGGCCCGGGGATCCTCGGCCTCTCCCTCTTCGGAAACATTCGGGTCCGCAGGCAGAAGCATTCGGGACTTGATCAAAATAAGGGTCGCTGCCATGACCAAGTACTCCCCGGCCAGATTGATGTTCAGATCCTTCATCATCTGGAGGTACTCCAGATACTGGTCGGTGATTGACGCGATCGGAATGTCATAGATATCGACTTCCCGAACTCGGATCAAATGAAGCAGAAGGTCAAGAGGTCCCTCAAAGATCTCGAGCTGAACCTCATAGCCAAAGGAGCCCTGTCGAGGTTTCAAAACTGGAGCGGCTTGGGCCATGATCTCAAATGCCGGACTGATTTGTTACCTTTGCGGTCAGTACTTTATCTTCATGGCCTGACGCACTTCGTCCATGGTCCGGCGGGCTAGACTGCGGGCCTGAGTGCTCCCTTCCTGAAGAATCTTCTTGACCCGGCCGGGGTCCTGCTGGAGCTCTCTCCGGCGGGCCGACACAGGCTCGATGCGGGGCAGCATTCTCTCCAGCAGGTGGTTCTTGCAGTCCGCACAGCCGATTCCCGCTGTGGTACATCCTTCAACCACCCATTCCCTGCCCTTTTCACCAGTGAACACTTTGTGGAGATCGAAAACAGGACAGACTTCGGGGTTACCGGGGTCGGTTCTCCGGGCCCGTGCCGGGTCTGTGACCATGGGCATGATCTTCTTTCTGATTCTCTCCGGGTCGTCTGAGAGCCGTATTTCATTCCGATAGCTCTTGCTCATCTTTCGTCCATCCGTTCCGGGAAGCCGCGGCGCCCTGGTGAGACGGGCCTGGGGCTCCGGAAAAACGTCGCCATAAAGATGATTGAAGCGCCGGGCGACCTCACGGGTCAGCTCGATGTGGGAAACCTGGTCTTCCCCCACGGGCACGACTTGGCCCTTGTAAATGAGAATATCGGCAGCCTGCAGGAGAGGATAGCCCAGAAATCCAAAAGTGGAGAGGTCTCTACCCTTCAGTTGCTGCATCTGTTCCTTGTAGGTGGGAACCCGCTCCAGCCAGGGAACCGGGCAGATCATTCCAAACAGCAACTGCAGCTCAGCGTGCTCGGGGACCAGTGACTGAACCATCAGAATCGATTTTTCCGGGTCTAATCCGGCCGCCAGCCAGTCCAGGCCAATCTCGAGCACGTTCTGAGATATGTCCTCAACATTCTGGTATTCCGTCGTGAGTGCATGCCAGTCGACGATCCCGTAAACACAATCGAATTCGTCCTGCATCTGGACCCAGTTATCGAGAGCCCCCACCAGATGGCCCAGGTGCAGGGGCCCGGTGGGCCGCATACCGCTGAAAACTCGCTTCTTCATGAGAGGGGCTTTCCACGTTCCGCGTTCCACGTTCCGCGTTCCACGATGGGATCTTCAAGCGTGGGAGGGGCCTCAGAGCCGCGACCGCCGGGGATGATGTTAAAAACCCTCGGTCGCCGCCCCAAGGCGCTCCCACATTCCAATCCGGAATTTTCAATTTTCAATTTTCAATCTATCGTGGAACACCGCGAGCGCTATCGAGGGCGGTCCTAAAGAAAAGCCAGCCGCTCGACGAAGCGCAGGATTGGACCGAGCACAGAGTGAAAGACGCCGCTGAACAGGAGAAGGAGCAGCAGCATGAACCCATAGGGTCTGATCGAATCGACCAGGTCCGCCAGGTTCTCCGGAAGCAGTCCCTGCAGGATCCAGCCTCCGTCCAGCGGGGGAATTGGGAACAGGTTGAAGACAGCCAGAATCACATTCAGTATCAGACCCACATAGAGCATCTGGAAGAGGGGCGACACGATCGAGTGAGTGGCGATCATGGACCTGTCAAACACCCCCTGGAACAAATACAGGCCGAGAAGACAGAACGCCGCCTGAAGCAGATTGCTGACAGGGCCGGCGGCAGCGATCAGCAGGTGATCCTGACGGGGTCTCCTCAGGTTCAAGGTATTCACTGGCACGGGCTTGGCCCAGCCAAACACGACACCTCCGTACATGTACCCCATGAGAGGAAAGAGAATGGTTCCGATGGGGTCGATGTGGACCAGGGGATTCAGGGAAACACGACCCAGAGCGCGGGCTGTGGGATCTCCCAGCACACTCGCCGACCAGGCATGGGCCGCCTCGTGAATGCTGAGCGATATGAGCAGCACGGCCAGGGTGATGAAGGCGTGAGCCAGATTGTTGTCTTGCACCGGATCATGGTAGCACCTTTTGACTCATTCCACGTTCCACGTTTAGCGTTTCACGTTTCACGCCATGAGGTGGCCACAAGGGTAGGCGAGAGACGTGAAACGTGGAACGTGGAACCCGTTTAGCGTTCGAATTGCACCCGCACCACCAGATCGGCACCGGCGGTTTTCCCTTCTGAGATGGCGGGCAGGACGATCCAGGAGTTGCGGACAACCTCCAGGGCGATCTGGTCCAGTTCAGGATCCACACCTTCCTCCACGGAATGGTTGACCAGACCCCCGAGAGCAGTCACCTCGAGGCGAATTCTGACCACCACAGGATCGGGCAGATGGCTGAACTTCGAAAGCAGCCGGGGAGCACGATTCTTGAGCACAATGGGTGGATACAGCTCTCTGTCCGCCACAAGTCGAGCGATCGGATCCCCTTCGGGCGTGCCCGCTCGAAGCAGTCTGCCGACTCCCTGCCGGAAGCCGGCGTCGTACACAGCCAGGGTCGAGTTCTCGACCTCGAGGTCTAGGTTCTCCACCCTGTCGGCTGCCTTCTCGAACTCCTCCGGCGTCAGCGGTGTCAGCTCCAGAATTCGGCCGCCCAGCCGGAAATAGACGGCAGCTGGAGGTGCTTCAAATCGGAAATTGCCCAGAATCGAGTAGCCCCGGAACTGACGCGGCTCCACCAGATCAGTGACTTGAAAAACCTGACCCTCCGCGTCGGCCTGGTCGCGCTTGAACAGATGTCCCCGGTAGCCTCCGCCAGTCGTGTCCAGGATCAGCAGATTAGTGGACTCGAGGAGCTCATAGTTTCCTCCCAGGTTGATGTAGTTCAGGATCGTTTCGCCTTCGTCTATCATCTCCACCGTCACTACACGCTGATTGGAGACATACAGGAAGTGGCGGAAGCCCGCCTCAGCAGCCTGACCGACAGGTGACCAGGCATTTGTTGCAAGCCACATCCCCAGGCAAGCCGTCAGCATCTTCATTCATAATCTCCAGGCCGGTTACAGGGCGCCCGATTATTCTATCTCGCCGGCTTCATGCCGGTCACCCCGCCGGAAGGCAACCTGTTGTGGCAATCGCTCGCAACCTGGGACCGGAGGCCGCATAAAAGTACTCACCTCGAAAGGGAGTACTAAAGAATGATGAACATTCGAACGATCAGTTTCGTCTTAAACCTCAAAGGAGTGGTGCTTGTGAGTCGCTGCCTGATCCCACTGCTATCCGGCTTGCTGCTTTGCACGCCCCTGGCGGCAGGCCAGGCTGGACAGGATCGAGAAGAAAGACTTTTCGCTGCAACACCCGGCGACACCGTGGTGATCCAGAATGACTACGGCCGAATTCGGGTCTCCCCTGCCAGCGGACAGCAGGTGAAAGTTGTCATCAGGAAGATCGCTGTAAGCGATGACCGTCTGGAGAACGTTGTCGTCCTGGCCCAGAAGGTGTCGCAGAAGATCTTCCTGACCACTTTCTACTACGACTATCAAGCCGAATCAGTCTATTTGGATATCGAAGCTCCGCCCTTCATCAATGTGACGATCTGGGGTGCCAACCCGGCAGTGGAGATTTCAGGGGTCCACGGGTATGTGCGCGTTCTTACGCTAACCGGCCTGATTACGGCCCAGGACCTCACCTCCTCGGTTTCACTGACAACGGAATCAGGAAGCATCGTCTTCCGGGCTCACCAGCAGCCCGAGAAGGACATTCGTCTGGAGTCGATTGACGGTGAGGTCAGGTGTGAACTGGCGGAAGGACTCAATCTGCGGGGCTGGGTGCGTGCCGGCGGCCACCTCGACTGGAACTCCGAAGTCGAGTTCACCGATGGTCAGTTGGAACGTCAGATCGGTGTCGGCGGACCGCTCCTTCTGGCTGCCAGCCAGAAGGGAGCGGTCAAGGTCAGGCTCAACCTGAAGCCCTCCCCAACGGTCGCTTCTATTCCCGAGATATCGCCCCCGACAGGGCGGACGAGATCTGCCGGATCAACACCACGCGCCCGGCGTCCGGGTCCGGTCCTGGATGTACCGCGGGATGAGTCCGATCCGGTTCCCGCTGACAATCGTGCCAGCCGGACTTATGAGCCCCCCACCAATCCCCCGCCGGCTGGCGGCGGCCCCGACCCCGGGATGGGAGAGTTTTCGGTCAAGGTGGACGTCAACTGGATTTACTTGAATGTATCCGTCAGGGATCGGCTGACCAATCGGAGCATACCCGATCTCAAGCGAGATGACTTCCTGGTGTATGAGAACTCCCAGCTGCAACAGATCGAGCAGTTCCGGTCCGCCGATGCACCTTTCAGTGTCCTTCTCCTCCTCGATGTCAGCGGCAGTACTGAGGAGTATGTGGACGACGTCAAGACGGCCGCCATCCAGTTCCTCCGACAGATGCGCTCCGATGACCGGATTGCCATCGCCATTTTCAATTCGAATACCTACATGGTGCATGCTTTTACCAGCAATCGTGCCCGACTCGAGAGACAGATCCGGAGGATACGCGCAGGCGGGGGCACCGCCTTTTACGATGCTCTGGACATCTGCGTGAACGATTATCTGTACGGAGAAGAAGGGCGCAAGGCGATCGTCGTCTTCACGGATGGAGTCGATGGGCAGCTCATTCGTCAACGCAGCAGTGGCTCCCGCATCACCTTTGGAGAGCTCTACCGATCCATTGAGGAAACCGAATCGATCATCTACACCATATTTCTGGACACGCAGGACCGTGGCGGCCACGGAGACGGCCGCGCCTACCAGACGGCTTACGGACAGATGCAGAGAATCGCCGACCAGACCGGGGGGCGCTTTTACGGACCCAACAGCATTTATGACGTCCAGCGGATGTTCGAAGAAATCGCCGACGACCTGCGCGTCCAGTACATGCTCGCCTACAATTCCAGCAACCCGAACAACGACGGCTCTTGGCGCAAGATCCGCATCAAACTTCGGGATAATCGAAACTGGGTCCCCCGCACCCGCAAGGGCTATTACGCGCCCGGGGGGTAGGGAGATTCCACGTTCCACGTTCGGAACGTGGAATGTGAAAGGTGGAGTGTGGAATCTGTCTTCAACAGTCCGGCAGAGTGCGTGGGGCGGCCAGAGTTTTCAGCACTCTGGCCAGCACCTGAGTCCCCTCCCGTCCGTCTCCCATGGACTGTGCAGCCGACATCAGCTGTCGAACCAGAGATGTTCCCATCAATGAAACACGCGCCTGGTAGCCGGCCTCCAGAACGAGACCCAGATCCTTCTGGAGAAGATCCACCATGAAGCCGGGAGCGTAGTCGGCCCGGGCGATCCGGGGCCCCAGATTCGACAGCTGCCAGCTGCCAGCCGCTCCTCCTCGAACTGCTTCAATCATGACCTCAGGCTCCAGACCGTTTTTCTCGGCAAAAAGAACAGCCTCGCACACTCCCAGCAAGGTCAGAGACACCAGAATCTGATTGGAAAGCTTGGTGAGTTGTCCGTGACCCACGGGCCCACAGTGCGTAATTGTCGAACCCATCGCTTCGAACACGGGCTTCGCTCGCTCGAAATCTGTCCTCCGGCCCCCCGCCATGATGGCCAGCGTTCCCTTCTGAGCACCGATGTCTCCTCCGGAGACCGGAGCATCAACAAGGGTGCATCCAACCGTTTGCAACTGCTCGTCGAGCTTTTTCTCCATGGCTGGAGCAATCGTGCTCATGTCGACGACCACAGACCCCGGTCTGATCCCTTGAATGATTCCCGAGGGACCGGCAACCACTGCTTCAACATCCGGTGTGTCAGAAACCATCGTGATGATGATGTCGGTCTGGCTGGCCAGCTCGGCCGGGGTGGCTGCCTCTCTTGCACCGGATTCCACCAGAGAGGCTGTCTTGGACGCGGTCCGGTTGTGAACCGTCAGATCGTAGCCTTTGCGGAGAATGTGGCCCGCCATCGGTTCTCCCATGATTCCCAAACCTATGAATCCGATTCTTAGCTGCATAAAACTCCCTTGCTGATCCTGGCACGCCCGCGCGACTTTCACCACGGACTGCTAGAATACATTGTAAGTACTGGGTTTCATGAGTATCAAGGAGACGTGTCAATGAGTACAATTCGACCGTGGATTGCTGTCGGCCTGATTCTTGTCGTCATCGTGGGTCTAGCTCTAGCAGTGACTTTTTGGACCTACTGGACGCTCAGTCGTCCGCCTTCGGTAGCACAGAATACAATTGTGGAGGTCTCACTGGGAGGTGTGCTTTACGAGGTGCCGCCTGAGAACCCGTTCTTCCAAGTTTTCGAACCAAACAAGTTGACGGTTTATGATCTGTGGGAGCTTCTTGAACTGGCTTCCAGTGACGACCGCGTCTCCTCGATCTACCTCGAAGTGCAGCCTCTGGCGGTAAACTGGGCACAGATTGAGGAGTTGCGCGATGGCATGCACAAATTCAGAGCCTCCGGCAAAAAGATCCATGCCTTCCTGTCTCTCGATATGGCCGGAGAAAATGAGTTTTACCTGGCCTCAGCTGCAGACACGATTTCCATCAACCCCGATGCCGGTCTCCTCCTGAACGGGCTGGCTACTGAAATCCAGTTCTACAAGCGATCCCTGCAGAAGCTCGGAATCAAGCCAGAGTTCATCCAGTTCAAAGAGTTCAAGAGCGCGGAGGTTTACGACCGGGAGAGTCTGAGTGCTCCCATACGGTCGATGTTGGAATCCATCCTGGCCGACATGGCGAGCCGCTTTGTGAAGTCGGTGGCCGGGGACCGGAAGATTGAGGAGTCGGTTCTCGAGGAGATCATCGACCTGGGTATGGTCCCCGCCAGCCAGACCGTCGAAAACGGGCTGGTCGACCGGGCCGGGTATCGCCACGAGGTACTCGATCAACTGGCCCAGGAGGCGGGACAGGACAAGTACAAAGGAATGGGGGGCTCGAAGTACCTCTCGGCCGCACGCTCTCGCCAGCCGGCCGGGGGCACGCGGGTTGCCCTGATTGGTGGGATCGGCATGATCACTGCCGGGAAGAGCGATTCCTTCGGCCAGACTCTGGGCGGCAGCTCGTTGGCCCAGGTTCTCCGGGATGTCAGAAAGTCAGGTACGTACGAGGCCGTTCTTTTCCGGGTCGACAGCCCGGGGGGATCAGCAGTCGGCTCAGACATGGTCTGGCGGGAAGTAGAGCTGCTTGAAGAGGCAGGCATCCCAGTAATCGTCTCGATGTCAGGGGTAGCCGGCTCGGGAGGATACTACATCTCGATGGGAGCCAGAAAGATCATCAGCCAGCCCAGTACGATCACCGGGTCGATCGGAGTCATCTTCGGAAAATTCGACCTTGGGGGTCTTTACGACTGGCTCGGCATCAGTATTGACCGGGTCAAGACTTCTCCCAACGCCGATCTTTTCTCTCTCTCCACTTCGCTGACCTCTGAGCAGCGCGAGCAGGTCATCGCCTGGATGCAGGAGATTTATGATGCGTTTGTCTCCAAGGCTGCGAAGGGCAGAGGCATGGAGTTTGCGAAGCTGGAGGAGATGGCACGAGGGCGCATCTACACCGGCGAGCAGGCTCGCAAGCTTGGCCTGGTTGATGACATTGGAGGCTTTCCCAAAGCTCTCGAGCATGTTCGCCGGAGCCTGGAGCTCGAGGACGACGCGCGAATCAAACTGGTCCGCCTGCCCAAACCCAAGAGTTTCTGGGAGACCCTTTCCGAGCTGGGGGCTGTCCACATGCGTCAGACCAGCCTGATCGAAAAGTGGCTCCGTAACGAGCTGCCCGGGTTGGAGACGGCCGGCCCACGTCTGCTCATGCCGGAGATGCGCATCCATTAGCCCGCTCTCTGTCGCTCGCGGCGTTCCACGTTCCACGTTCCACGATTTGGGATCTCCAAGCGATCTGATCTACACGCCCATGACCTGAACCGCTACTGTGCGTGACCGGGAACGATTATCGAAGTTGATGAGGACGACTTGTTGCCAGGTTCCCAGGCGAAGACGCCCTGCCATGACGGGAATGGTCAGGGACGGTTTCAGGAGGGTGGCACGGACATGAGAAAACCCGTTGCCATCGTGCCACCGTTCGTTGTGCTCATAGAAGCCATCTGAGGGCGCGAGCTTTTCAAAGGCGGTTTCAAGATCTCTTTCCAACCCGGGTTCATACTCGACGGTTGTAATACCTGCTGTAGAACCCACATTGAAAATACAAACGGTGCCGTTCTGTACACCTGATTCGGCGACCTTCCCGGCCACCAGACCAGTAATGTCGACGACGTGATGGTTCGGCCGGGCGGGCACTTCCAGAGTGTAGTTTTCGACTTTCACTTCGTACTCCCGTTCCACGTTCCACGTTGCACCGGCAGCTTCCGCGCGGCTGCGCAGTCACTGTCGTTCCTGCCTTCCATGAGAAGGCCAATGTATGTCAAGCAACTTGGTGCGTTTAATCGTTTCTTCGATAAGTAACTTCAGCAGCTGTCAGAATGGGGGACTGGATTCGCGGGCTTCCATTCGCACTCTTGGTGGTCCCTTTTCGCTTCGGGACCGGTGCATGCAGGGGTCCGGCTATCCAGGGGGCTGCTACCTCTGTCGCGACCTCAAGGGTCAGGCAGGAACTCGCAGTCACCCCCGGGACGGGGCGATCTCTCTCACCCCAACTCGTCAAACTGTAGAAGTCTTGTGATCTCCTTTTTGGTTTCGGTGTCGATGTCACTAGGGTAGCTCTTTGCTTAAGGCTCTCAGGCTGCCTGGCGGTGGCTCTGGTAAAAGGGATCGTAAAGACTGTCGGCTACCCACAACCGATGCATCAGCACCGCCAGCTTACGGGCCACTGCCACTGCTGCTTTCTTTTTCGCCCCTCGACCTCCCCTCGAGGTCAGTGCCTCGCCTTTACGCCGCAGATCACAGTCTTCCCCAAAGTGTCCCAGCATGTAATGAGCACATTGCACCAGCAGAGACCGTAGATACCGGTTCCCCTCCTTGGTGATGCGCAGCTGCGTATCTCGATTCCCACTTTGCCGTTGTCCCGGACACATCCCCAGATACGCTCCCACGTCCCGACTGCGGACAAAACGCATCGGATCATCGATGACCAGCACGAAGGCCAGGGCTGTGATCTGACCCACCCCACGGACCTGCATCAATCGTGCCGTCTGAGAATATTTCTCGTTGCACAACCTGTACACCTGACCGTCATAGACTCGAATCTTCTGGGTAAAGCTTGCGATCTGTTCGATGATTGGCCCCAGAAAACTCTGGCACTGCTCTGGAACGTGACCCTGCACCTTCTGGTGAAAACTCGCCGTACTGCAAGCCGGCAGTCGGTGTCCATAGATCTTGACCTGAGACCGGCAGAAGCCGATCAAACGACTGCGCCAGCGCACCAGCGCTTCTCGCGCCTGCAACACACCCAGATCCGACTGCGCCTCCTCACCCCGATGCTCGATCGGCGACAGCAGCTGTGGATCCACCCGGGCTATGCGTGCCAGATACATCGCATCCACTCGATCATTCTTTCGTTTGTTTTCGTAGATCAGTCGCAACTTGCGTGCATTGGCCACCCACACTTCATGGCCCAGGCTGGATAAAAGTCGAGAGATCCACCCCGAATGAGTCCCCACTTCCAGCGCGATACGGCTGTCCGCCACTGGAGAGAAAAACTTCTGCAAGGCTGCGGCGCGAGTCGCTACTTTCTGTTCCCAAACCAGCTCCCCATCCTCCTGCGAAAGCGCTATCACATGGCAGCTGCGATCCGAAATATCCATCCCGATTGTTACCATTCCATCTCTGTGATACTTTTTCATCGCCAGACCTCCAGTTTCTATGGCCCCTAGAGGCCACATTTAACAAGAATTGCAGCACGACCCGTTCGTGACTGCGTAACCTGGCAGAGTCTAGCTTCTAGGCTTTGCCGGGGTCTGGCCTTCTCATCCCTATCTCTGACGTTTCCTTGGTTGGCGCCGTTCCTCGCGAAATGTGGGAGACATCTGAGCTGATAAGTCAAGAGAGTTTGACTCCTTTTTTCTGAAAGTTATCCACAAGCCGGTTGTATCAGAGCCACAAGAGGAGAGTTGCTCCGCTTAAGACTCTGGCAGTAGAGTTCCTCGTCATAGTGGACTCGATCTATCCAGCAACGGAAGAGAATACGAATCCATTTGTAAGCTAAGGATCGAACGGCGGCGTGGTGCTTGAGACCGCGCTGACGTTGCTGCAGATAGTAAGCATGAGCCCAGGGCGACTGCGGAATCGAGCAGGCCGCAAACTCATGGAAGGTTTGGCGAACAAACTTGGGGCAGCCTCGGCGCCAAACCACCTGAGAACTTCGTCCACTGTTTCGTGTTACGGGAGCGATGCCGCTCCATTTTTGAACCTCTTCAGCATCCTCAAAGCGACTGCGATCGGACCCGAAGGCCACCAACAAGCGAGGAGCCAGAGCCGGCCCGGCTCCGCTGAAGCTTGCAAACAGAGCGGCATCTTCATGCTGGGCGAAGAGCTTGACAATGTGCTTGTCGTAGCGTTTGATCGCAGCCAGCAGAACCTTTAGCTGCTCGACCAGGGCCAGCAACTTGAGTGACCCGGCCTGGATGAGAGCTTCATCCTGGGTCAGCGGGTAACTGGCACGGATCTGTTCGAGCAATGCTTGTACCTTCGTCTCGGCACAGCGTACTCGATGTCGGGCAAAGCAGCGACGCAGCACATCGATTCGCACTTTGCGAGCTTGCTCCAAGGTGGGCCAGCGGCTCAAAAACTCCAGGGCCAGGGGGCCATCCAAGTCTGCAAACCACTGCCAGGACTGGGGATAGTAGCTCTTCAAGACCTGGCCCAGTTGCTGCATCAGTCGTTTGCGTTGCTCCACCCACTGGCGTCGCCCCTCCACCAACAGCCCCAGCTGCCGTGTCTGGGTCGCCTCCGGTCTCCAACAACGCAATCGATCCCGGTGTCCGTACACCAGCTCCAGCAACAACCCTGCATCACCCGCATCGTCCTTTTTACCCGACGGTGAAAAAGCCTCTCGGTAGCTGGAAACCATGCGGGGATTCACCGGGTACAGGTGCAGGAAGTCATAGCACATCAGCGCCGCCATCAACCCTCCCCGCTTTTGCTCCAGGGCAATCACCACTGGGCGACCCCCAAAACGGGCTCTTAGCTGGCGCACCCATTCGTGCAACTCTTCCGGGTCTTGCCGCACCTGATACCTCTCTACTTCCCGACTGCCGGCTGCCTGCAGTCGGATCTCGTGTTGATCTTCGGCCCAATCCAATCCCACCCAAGCTGCGATCTCTTCATTGGCTAACATGACGCCACTCCTTCCTGTGCAGCACCCGCTTGCCCAGACCTTGCGCAACCCTTATAGTGGAGTCCTCGAGGGACAGCATCTAGAGTATGCGTTTGCTGTCTGTGCACCGTGGCGTTCGAAAGTCTCCCACCAAGCGTCTCGTGCGCTGGGGCCTTAAATTCGTAACGCCACGGTGCGCGTGCTGCACAGAGGCAATCTAATCCTCGATCGCCCCTGGCACCAACTTTTTCCCACAATCCAGAAAAGAAAAAAGAAGCAAAAAAGAAAATCGCTACTATTCCTAATCCATCATCGGAAAATAGATCGTTAGTAACTATAAGGCGCCTTGGGGTGTCAAGTGCCGGTTCTGAACATCACGCCCGGCGGTCGCGGCCCGAGGCCCCTCCCACTTTCATGAGGGCGCAACGTGGAACGTGGAACTTGAAACGTGGAACTACCTAGGGTCCCAGCTGGCATCGTAGCTCCCCGTTCTGGCAGCTCCGTTGCACCGGGCACGGTGATAAAAGACCTTCTGAGCCGACGCCGCGTTGGCGGCCCGGCCGCCCCAGGCCGCGAGAGCCGACGCCTGAAGCGCCCGGCCATAGGAGAAGCTGAGTTCCCAGGGAAAAGAGCCCACAGCGTTCATTGCGTTCAGGTTCCGCGTAGCTTCGATTTCACTCTGCCCGCCCGAGAGGAAGACAATGCCCGGGACGGCCGCAGGGACGTGGCGCAAAAAGCAGCGTGTCGTTGCTTCAGCAACGTCCCGTTCTCCTGCCGGTTCGGGGCACTCCTTTCCCGACAAAACCATATTCGGCTTGAGACAGATTCCCTCCAGCTCCACACCGTGCAGGTAAAGGGCAGAAAAAACCGCTTTCAGGGTCTGGCCTGTCACCTCCTCACATCGTCCGATCGAGTGGGGCCCGTCCATGAGCACTTCCGGCTCGACAATGGGAACCAGGCCAGCCTCCTGGCTCAACGACGCGAAGCGGGCCAGGCCATGGGCATTAGCATCAATGCAGCGGGCGGAGGGGATGTTCTCGCCGATCTTGATGACCGCTCTCCATTTCGTGAAAGTGGCCCCCAGCTTCCGGATTTCCTCGAGTCTCTGTCGCAAGCCATCAAGACCCTCGGTTACCTTCTCGCCGGGAGCACCCGCCAGAGCCTTGGCACCTTTGTCCACTTTGATCCCGGGCAGGATTCCCTGCTCTGCCAGCCATTGCGGAAAGGGGACTCCCTGGTCCGTCTCTTGCCGCAGTGTCTCATCGAAGAGAATCACACCGCTGATGTATTGGCTGGCTCCCTCGGTCGTGAAGAGAAGTTGGCGATAGGCGCGGCGGTTGTCTTCCGTCGACTCGACGTGGATGCTGTCAAATCTCTTCTGTATCGTGGGGCCGCTTTCGTCCGCAGCCAGAATGCCCTTTCCGGGTGCTACCATCTGCCGGGCAACGGCAGCCAGATCTTTCGAGCTCATGTAGTCTCTCTCCTTTTCCAATCCCAACAAGGCTAGCCTTAGACCGGGCAACTTTCAACCTTTAACTTTCAACCTTCAACCGGTTACCAGCACCTGGTAGCCATTTGCCGCGATTTTCTCAGTCTTCTGGAAAAATCGGGGCTGCTGGGCTAATATTTTGACCGCGGGACTCGATGAGCTGACCCCGATCCCTTCGAGTCAGAGGAGAGAGCGTCCGGCAGGGAGGCCGGGGATCTTGGATTTTTCAGATCTCACACTTGGCGTCGAAGAAGAGTACCAGATCATCGACAGCGAGACACGGGAACTGACTTCCTATGTCGGAGACGTTCTCGAGCAGGGAGCGGTCATTTTCCGGGACCAGGTGAAGCCCGAGTTACTGCAGTCACAGGTTGAGATCGGCAGTCATGTCTGTCGCAACATTCGCGAGGCCCGTCAGGAGGTGACTCGCCTGCGCGGAATGGTCTCGGAGATCGCGGAGAGAAACGGATGCCGGATTGTCTCCGCCGCGACTCATCCCTTTTCTCGCTGGCAGGATCAGATCATCACTGAAACAAATCGTTACAAGGCACTCTACAGCAGCATGAAAGTGATCGCCCAGCGCCTTCTCATTTTCGGCATGCATGTACACGTGGGGATTCCCGACCGTCAGCTGCGAATCGACGTGATGAACCAGCTCTCCTATTTCATTCCCCATGTTCTCAGTCTTTCCACCTCTTCTCCGTTCTGGCTGGGACAGTACACCGGTCTGAAGTCGTACCGCAGCGTGATCTTTGAAGACCTTCCTCGAACCGGAATTCCCGAATACTTCAAAACGGCGGCGGAGTATGACCAATTCCTGGAGATTCTGATTAAGACGAAATGCATTGACGAACCTACCAAGATCTGGTGGGACATCCGTCCCCACCCCAAGTTTCCCACGCTGGAGATTCGTGTTTGCGATGCAATAACTCGTGTCAATGACGTCATTGCGGTGGTGGCCCTGCTTCAGGCAATGGTGGCCAAGCTGATTCAGCTCCGCCTCAACAATCAGACCTGGCGACAGTATCGTAGAGCTCTGGTGGAGGAGAACAAGTGGCGGGCCATCAAAGACGGTCTGGATGGACATCTCCTTGACCTTGGAAAGACAGAACAGGTCCCCACCCGATTCCTGGTCGAAGAGATGCTGAACTTCGTGGACGATGTAGTGGACCCCCTGGAGTCGCGCGAGGAAATTGAGCGGGTGCGCGACATACTCAAAGAAGGCACCAGTGCAGACCGGCAGATCCAGACCTTCGAACGGACTGGTAGTCTGGAAGCTGTCGTCGACATGCTCGCCGACGAAACCGTACTCGAGTGCTAGCAGTCTAGATTTCCCGGCGGCTTCCGCGCTGCGGCGCAGTCACTGTCGTTCCTGCCCTCTCTGTCGTTTCCTTGATGGTCACTGTTGCTGGCGGAATGTGGAATTACTTCTCTTCTGAACCCTTCTCGAGAACCACCGCCGCCGGTTCGCGCCTGCGCAGCAAAAACCCGAGCAAAGCCAGCACCGTCAACCCTGTCAATGGCAGCCACAGGGTAAAGGACTGGTTTCTCATTGCTCTGGCATGGCTCTCGGCAGCTATCCCATCTCTCAGGTCGGAGCGCAGGGTCCAGCCCTGCTGTCTGAAGCCTTCTTCCATCAGGCTGTCAATGATGGGAATAGCCCGGGAGGCCGGTGTCGAGCCCTGCAACTGGCAGAGCAGGTCCGGCTGAAGCGGACTTCCTTCTTCCATTTCTGGATCTACTTGAGCAGGCGGAGCCTCAGGCGCCGTCTGAACCGGAGTTTCAGCCGTCTCCTCAGGGGTCACGTGGAGAGTCATATCTTCGTCATCTGCCACCGTCACCTCGGCTTCCAGCGCAGGCGCAAAATCCTCGTCGACCGCTTCGACTTCGACTTCCACTATTTCCGCTTCCGCAGACAGTGAAATCCTGCGCTCGTCAAGAACGCTCTCAAGCGCCGACAGGCTGACCTGATCCAGCACCGGCTCGGTGGCGTCAGCATTCGTAAAATCATCAGCTTCAGACAGACCTGACAGCGCCTCCACCGGGATCTCTACAGCGACGCTCGAGGAAACTGGATGCGGGAGCTGCTCGGCGACCTCGATTTCCTCCGGTTCACGCTTTTGAAACAGCGTCAGCGCACCCCTGGTGTTGAGCTTGAGAGCCGTTTTACGCCTCATCGGAAGCTTCCGAATATCGGTCAGGTTCGGATAATTCGCAACCTCGTTGGTTTGCGCAGGTTTCTCAGCTTCTTCTGGCGGCTGCTCAACCTGTAGATTTCCGGAGCTTTGACCGGTATCAGGAACCACCTGCCACTGATCCGGAGACACGCCTTCCCAGGATTCCAGAAGAGACTGCACGACCTCTGGCTGATTCTCAACTTGGTAGCCGGGACTATAGGACCCCGCAGGCGCGGGGTCGGGAATAGCTTCGCGGGCCGAAGGCTCAGGTTCCAGGGCCGGCTCCGCAGAACGGGAGTTTTCTTTCGGCCCCATAGATACGGTTACCTGTTCGCCGAACACCGCAACCCTGACTCTTGCCAGCTCCGCCTCCAGCTCCCAGGATTGGATCTCCTGCTCCTCGAACGGCTCGCTGTCGTTCAAGACAGCTGCCCCACTTTGGTCGGATGCTACGACCGTCCCGTTGAAAAGCTGGATGACCTGGAGATTCCGGTAGAGTGGGAGCTGAGCCAGTTCATCACCGTCCCAACTCGGCGCGGGGGCTGGTTCAGAAACCTCGTGAAGCCCCGGAAAGATACTCTGGCTGTCGGGCAGGTTGACCGGCAAAGCAGGGCTGAACTGGGAAAAACTCACAACCGGATCTCTCGAACCGTTTGCCAACTCGACCAGCTCGACAACATTCGGGGAGACAGTTCTTCGAAAAAAAGCTTTCTCCACAGAGCTGTAGGGCCCAAGCTCGGCAATGGCATCCATCGAAGAGAGGTTCACTACCACGCTTGAATCGATTCCGCCGGAGGCCCGGCCCGCTCCAATTCCTGATTCCAGTTCCGGAGTAGAGATCAGAACCTGACCGCCACGCAACTCGACAACACTGTAAGCGGTCTGCACCGTAATACTCTGCACGTCGATCGCGACTCCGTCTCCCAGATTGAGAGAAACAACCGTCGGAAAAGGCAGATATGAGTCGACCGTGGCCGCTTTCAGAGCCAGTTCTCGATTCTCGGGAGAATATTCCAAGGCCTTCTTGAGTGCCTTCTGAGCCTCACTCCACCGTTCTGCTGCCATCAACTCCTGGCCGAGGCGGGCATAGGTTTCACCCTCCTCAAAGAGGCGTCTCAGTTCGGTAAAGGCGTCGTTCACCTCATCCAGTCTGACCAGGGCGGTCACCAGGCCTTCCCGGGCCGGGACTGACTCGGGGTTCAACTCCAGGGTTCTCTCAAAATAGCTGCGAGCTGCTTCCCAGTCGCTGACCCCAGCAGCGGCCCGCGCCAGCGCCAGCACGAGGCTTTGACTGTCCGGGTAAGAGACATGAGCCTTTTTCAGAGTCGCCAGTGCCTTCCCGAAATCGGCTCGCTGCAACTGGATCTTGCCCAGAAGGGCCAGGTTGGCCGCTGATCGGTCAAGCAGCACGGCCTGTTGAGCGTGATACAGGGCGGAGGAAGTGGATCCCAGTTTCTGCCAGACCAGGGCGAGCCCCGCTTCGATTTCGGGATCTGTGGCCGGAAGGGATCGTACTCGATCCAGCGTTTCGAAGGCTTCGACCAGATGACCTTCTCGGATGAGAACACCAGCCAACTGTTTGGTCAGCCCCAGGTTCTCGGGCTCCTGCTCGATGCGAGCCGCAATCTTGCGGGCCTCGAAACTCATTTCGGCTGCAGGTTCTTTGCCGATCTCCCTGATTCGGCTGGCCTGCGATGACCGGTAAAGCATCTTCAGGTACTCGGACATCTTCGCCGGCTTGACCTTCTTGTAGGGATTCTTCGGCGGCCTCGACGAGGTTTTCAGACTTGCCGTCCGGGGATGAGCGGGCTGGACCTGCTTGGACCCACAACTCTGCCCAAAAAGACAGAGCAGGCCGACTGCAGTCACTCCTCTGCAAATGCGGGTTTGTTTGATCAAGATGTACGTCCCCCAGGAGCTGCTTATTTGGTTCCCGCCATGAGCGGAAGGAGGTCCCTGACAAGCCCGATTATGGCCGGGCCTGCCACCACAGCAAAGACGGCCGGAAAAATGAAGATAACAAGGGGTACCACGATCTTCACGTTCATCTTCGCGGCTTTTTCCTCGGCCCTCTGCCGTCTTTTCACTCTCAGCGAGTCTGAGAATATGCGGAGAGAATCGGCGATGCTGGTTCCAAAGCGGTCCGTCTGGATCAGGCTTGCGACCAGCGATCTGACGTCATCCACCGCCGTTCGCTCGGCCAGGTTGCGAAGCGCATCGGGTCGTTTCCAACCCGCGCTGACCTCCAGGTTATACAGATGTAGTTCATCGGACAGGTCCGGATGCGGCTGGCGAAGTTCCTTGCCGATTCGCTGCAGGGCCTGGTCCAGGCCCATTCCAGCTTCAACACAGACGACAGCAAGGTCCATCATGTCGGGAAGCGACAGCTGAATGTTCTCCTTGCGCTTTGAGATTCGCCGTCGCAGCCACATGTCGGGAAGGACCATTCCCAAAATCACGGGCAGCATGATCCCAAGTAAGGGGTTTGAAAAGGGCAGTCCAAATACCGTCAGCACCAAAAAGGCGATCACACCCGTGGTGACCATGGAACCGTACCAGATCCAAACTGCATTCTGGCCTCGGAAGCCGGCTGTCACCAGACGACTCTGCTCCTTTGCTCGTTTGTCATCCGACATCGGGAGCGCTTTGCCGAGGGGAATGAGAACTTCCGAAACCTTGTCGCCTATCGCTTCAGGTTCCTCTTCACCTTGATGCTCCTGCAAAACCCGTTCGCGAAGACCGATGCCCCTTCTCAAGATTCCAGAAAGGAGGAAAAAGACGCCGATGAAAAACAGTGCTCCGGCTACCAGCAGTAGAATTGTGATATCCATTCGACGACTCCTTGCTTACACTCTAATGGTAACGATCTTGCGGATGATCATGAAGCCAATAAACTGCATCACAAGAGCCCCTGCGATGAACATGTGGCCCAGGGGATCCTCGAACAACCGCATCATGTAGGAAGGGTGCATAAGGGTAAAGAGCAGACCGGCGACTGGAGGCAGAGCGCTCAGAATGACGAGTGAGAGTCTTCCCTCGGCGGTGTAGATTTTAATCTGGCGATGAATCTTGAAGCGCTCTCGTACGACCATGGCGAGGTTCTCCAGAATCTCTGCCAGGTTCCCGCCCTACTGGGACTGAATCTGCATCGTCGTCACAAAGATGCGTACATCGGGCAACGGGACACGTATAGCCAGGTTGTTGAGGGCTTCTCTCAGAGGAAGCCCGAGATTCTGCTGCTCGTAGGGAATCCGAAACTCCTGGTTCATAGGTTCCGGCATCTCGTCTGAGATCAGTTCGAAGGCTGAGGAGACGGCGTAGCCGGTCCGAACGGCTCTCGCCAGCATGTCCATGGCACCTGGAAAGACCTCCTCGAATCTGTGGAAGCGGCGCTTCCGGCGAAAGCTCACAAAGAGAAACGGCGCGGTTCCCGCGAGCAAGGCCACGGTGATGCACACGACAAACGACATGCCGACCAGAAAAATTAAAAGGTAGCCGCCCAGTGCAAAGACAACCGAGAGCATGGCCAGCATCGTCGGCCGTAGTCCGATGCCCGCCTGCTGCATGTACAGGTCCATCTCATTGACGCCCGGCAACTGGAGAAAGAGTCTCTCCACAAAAGGCAATCCGGAAGCCAGCTCTTCACGAACCAACGAAAGACCGTCTTCTGTGGGAGCATGGAACGAGGTCTGCTGAATGGCTTCCAGCCTGGTACGCAGGCGGCGACGATCTGCTGGAGCCTGGACCAGAAAATAGAAGAGTACTGTCGTCAGAGCAAAGACTCCAAGAAACGCGAGAGCGAGAAGTACCCAAACTGGCATCGATTCTCCCTAGATAGCCTGGCGGCGGCCCTTTTGCACCGCGAAAACGTCGGCCGGTAGCCGGACGCCATAGGCATAGAGCCGATCTGTAAATTTCGGGCGGATACCGGTCGAAGCAAACTCGCCCAGAACTTTACCGTTTTCGTCGTAACCTCCCCGATTGAATGTGAAAAGATCCTGCATCGTGATCACCGGGCCTTCCAGTCCAGTGATTTCAGAAATATTGGTAAGTTTTCGCGTTCCATCCGGCATTCGGTTTACCTGAATGATCATGTTGATGGCGGAGGCGATCTGATAGCGCACCGCTTTGTCGGGAAGATTCAAGTTGGCCATGGAAACCATGGTTTCGAGACGACTCAAAGCGTCTCGCGGGCTGTTGGCGTGAATGGTGGTCAACGACCCCTCGTGACCGGTATTCATGGCCTGGAGCATGTCAATCGCTTCCTCCCCGCGCACCTCACCAATGATGATCCGGTCGGGACGCATACGCAGGGCGTTGATGACCAGCTGCCTTTGCAAAACCGCTCCCTTTCCTTCGATGTTGGGAGGACGAGTCTCCAGCCTCACACAGTGCTCCTGCCGGAGCTGCAGTTCCGCGGCGTCCTCGATCGTGATGATCCTTTCAGCGGAAGGGATGTGAGCTGAAAGAATATTGAGCAGAGTTGTCTTTCCAGATCCGGTACCGCCCGAAATCAGGATATTCAGTTTTCCCCGCACGGTCGCGGTGAGCAGCGCCAGCATCTGACTGGTCATGCTCTCGTTGGTCACCAGCTCTTCTTCGGTCAGCGGTTCCGTTCCAAAGCGCCGAATGGAGACCACGGGACCGGTTAAAGAGAGCGGTGGAATGATCGCATTTACGCGGGACCCGTCTGCCAGGCGGGCATCGACCATGGGAGAGGATTCGTCGATCCGGCGACCCACCCTGGAAACGATACTGTCGATGATACGACGCAGGTGAGCGTCGTCGTCAAACTCGACATCGGTTAATTCGAGAAGACCGCGCCTTTCAATGTAAACCTGGTGGGGCCCATTGATGAGGATGTCCGAAATCGAATCATCCTCCAAAAGGATCTCGAGCGGTCCCAGTCCAAAAATCTCATTGAGCAGTTCCTTAGTGAGACGTTCACGCTCGGCGTAAGTGAGTGGCGTACGTTCTCGAGTCAGTCGCCCCGCAATGAAATCTCCAAGCTGGCGACGAGCTCGCTCATCATCCAGCCGGGAGATGCTCTCCAGATCGATTTCCCGAAGGATCTGAGAGTGCAGAGCGAACTTGATCTTCTTGTATTCGCTCGCAATCCTCTTTTCAATATCTCGAGCCACTCAAGTTCCTCTCAATTGGGGAAAAGACCCAAGAAGCCTCTCTTCTTGGACTGAGACACACCCGTCAGACCCCGGGCCAGCTTTTCATAATCGGACGACAGTCCAGAGTGGTTTAGAGAAACGAGTGGAGTTCCAGAGTTAATGGCGTCGATTGCTGCCCTGAAGTCGTCACTCAACTTCCACTTGATCGGTCGCTCCAGAGTCTTTTCAATGTCGGAACGCGAAAGCTCAGTGCGACTGTCCGCGCGGTTGAGGACCAGATGCGCTTTCGAATTGAGTTCATCCGGGTTAATAATCGTCTCCAGGTAAGAGAGCAGGCGGTGAGTTCGCCATACTGCCGGGAGTTCAGGGGTCAGGACAATGAGTATGTCCTGAGAAATATGGGCCATCAAATCCAGGATCTTCTCGCTGTGGGATCCGGGCAGGTCGACAAGCACATGGGCATAGGCCTGTCGAGCCACATCGATCAGTTTCTCGATGGCTTCACTGGTCAGAAGCTGTCCCGAGCGGAAATCCCGGGCCCCCGGGAGCACGGCCAGCCCCTTTGCGCTCGTGACATAGCTCTCGAGAAGAACCGGATCGAGCCGGTCGGCGTTGGCCATCACATCCGTAACCGTGAACTCGTTTCGAAGATTGAGATAGGGAGTTGCATCTCCCACCGGCCGGCTCAAGTCGATCATCACGACTCGAGCGCTCACCAGTTTTGTCATCGACGCGGCCAGATTGATCGCCACCGTCGTGGTCCCAACTCCCCCTTTCCCAGACGTTACCGGTTATAGGCAAAATGAAATAGCACCCCCCCAATAGGGGGGTCGAATGAGGCATTGTAGAGGCGATGATCTCGAAAAAAAAGCGATACGTCGACGGCGCCAGGTACAGCAACTGTACTTTGACAGAAGATGGTCCAAGAAACGGATTGCAAGCCATTTAAGGATGAGTAAGCACACCGTGATCCGGTGGACACAATCTAAGGGAGAGGACGTGAAACGAGACGGGCGTGGCTGGCCCAAGGGCAAGCGGCGACGCTGGAGCTCGCAGACAGAAAAGCAGGTTGCTGCAATTCATCGCTATCTGAGTCAGGAGCCGACTGAGTTTTACACAGGAGCTTCGGCCATTGAGCTTGAGTGGCGGCGGCGGTGGCCTCAAGAGCCGTCTCCACCGCTGAGGACGATAGGGCAGATGATGTCGGATCTGGGGCTCACGAAGTCGCCCAAGAAAAGAGACCATCGTGGAGCAGCCGCCTATCTGTGCTACCCGGAACACACGATTTACCAGAGCCTGGGTGGCCGGGTAGTGGAGGCTGACTTTGTGGGCCAGAAGTATCTGGCCGGCCGCAGTGAACCTCTGCATTTCATAGGCTTTAGCTTCAAGCAGGCCCCCAGGCTTCGCTACTACCAGCGGGTGAAAGGGCAGACGGCAAAGGCGTTTATCGACGAGACGAGCCGTTTTTTTGAACGCTTCGAAAAGCCATCCTTTATGAAAATCGATAACTGTGCTGCCACGATTGGGAGCACTTCGGGGCGACGAAACATCAGCCGGGTTATGCATTTTCTTCTCCAACACCAGGTCGTTCCCATCTACTCGGTCCCCAGAAAGCCCTTCTCTCAGGCTTCCATCGAGGGCAACAACTCGGTGTTTGCCCGAAAGTTTTGGCGGGCCCGTCATTTTGACAGCCTCAAGTCAGTCGATCAGCAGCTGCAATGGTTCAACCAGTCCACTCTCCATTACACTGGCTACCAGAAACCGAAGTGCCGGCAGTCGTGTGAATCATTTCGGCCGCGAGTTTATTTCCTGAGGCAGGTCCGAGAAGATGACCGCGGCCGATCCACTATCTCGGTGCTCAATGAATCCCTGGAGCTCGATCCCAGCTACGTCAGCTATTTCGTGATCGCTGAATGGAGTCTGGACACTGAGCGACTAGACGTCCATTTCGAACGGGATCGGCAGCTGTCCACGATTCACTCTCAGCGGTTTTCCATCAATGCCAGTAGCAAGAAGAGAATCCGGTCAAATGGGGGTGCTGTTTTATCTTGCATCTAACCGTTACCCAGTAGACCCGGCCACTTTGCTTGACTTCTTTGTCGCGGAACTTGTTCGCTTTGAACCGTTCAATGGCCTGGCTCAGAGCCTGTTCAGAGATCGGTTTGGGCAGGAATTCCCGAGCCCCCGCTCTCACCGCCTCAATGATCACCATGGGATCGTTGGCTTCGGAGAGCGCCAGCAGCCAGGTGTCGCACCCGGGATCGTAACACGGTCAAGGCATCGGTAGTCTTCACCAGTCCCTGGGCCTCGAGAATGATGATGTCTGGATTGGCACGAACGAAACGGTTAAAGGAACTGGGATTTGATTCCGAGGCGTACTCCGCGGTCTCGGCGACAACTTCAATACCCGCTTGTGCGGCGAGCTTCTCCTTCAGCTCTTGAAGTCCCTTGAGGCCCGCAACAAGTCCAATACTTACTTTTGAGTCTGCCATAGTTCCTTATATTCTCTCATAAAGCTGGCGCCTCACGAATTGCAAAGAAGAACCGCGTGGGTCACGGGGTGCTTGAATTCTTACCCTCAGGATCCTCCGGATGTCGGTTCAGCTTTCTTCGTTCCGATCTCGTCATCCCACTGCTCAACGTCCATGAAGGGGATCGGAAAGGTCGGACCCTCAGGCGGCAACTGATCCACCTCCAGCGCATTCACCAGGCGAGGAGTCACAGTGACCAGAAGCTCCGTATTGCTGTGGTCGATCGAGTAGCTCTTGAACAGCTTTCCAAGAACCGGAATGTCTCCCAACAGGGGAATCTTGCTGGCCGACTTGATCAGGCGATTGTCCAGTAGCCCCGCGATGGCAAAGCTCTGTCCGTCTCTCAGTTCTACCTGCGTCTCGGCACGGCGCGTAGCCAGGGCCGGGATCAGAAACCCTGAAATGCTCACGGCATTGGCAAAATCGAGTGAACTCACCTCGGGCAGCACCTTGAGCCGGATCAGCCCGTCCAACTGGATTTCCGGAGTGAAGATCAACCGAATTCCAAACTCTCGAAACTGGATGGTGATGGCATTGCTCTGTCCACCTTGAATCACAGGAAAAGGAAACTCCCCACCCGCCAGAAAGCTGGCCTCCTGGCCGTTCAACGCCAGAATGTTGGGCTCGGCTAGAATCTGGAGCAGATTCTGGGCCTCGAGAGCTTTGATGGTCAGGCCCAGGTTGATATCCGTGCGGAACAAAAAGAGGTTCAGAACATCTTGCAGTCGAAACTCTCCCGTCGAGCCCGAGAGAGGGACTCCAATCGCCCCTCCAACGGTTCCCGAAACAGAAGCAGGACCGAACTGCTGGGTCGACAAGGTACCGAACGTGTTCGCTCCCCCGGTGCTGAAAATGTTAAATCCGAATTCCCTGGCCCGTTGCCGGTCTATTTCCGCGAAACGGACCTGCAGCAGGACCATGTCACGGTTTTCGGCTACGGCGAGAAGGTTGACCACGTTATTACTCTGTGTCGCGGCTACAGCCCCGGCCCGGGATTTGGCGACGGGACTTGACACAGTTCCTGTCAAGACCAGAGCGCCTCCGGTCTGACTGACCTCAATCGGCTCGTCCGGAACAATTCTTTTTACGACTTCCCGGGCTCTGGCCAGATCGAGAAGCACCTGCAGGTCAAAGGTTCGGGGCTGTTCTTCCTGTGTCCACAGGATCAGGCTGACAATTCCTGCCCGCAGCCCGTTAATCAGGACCTGCCGTTCTGTAATGATCAGAGCCGACGCAACCGCGGGGTTCGACACGGCGACCCTTCGCAAAGGTTGGTCGGAGTTGACGATCAACGATTTTCCCAGCAGGACTCTCAGTTTCGGCGGTTCCATACCTGCCTGACTGGCCTCCAGGGCCAGAGACGCTGGCACCAGGGAGACGAGAAGCATCCCGCTGAGGAGCAGAATTGCACTACGCACCTTCATTAGCTACTCCTTCCAGTCCGCTCAATGAGCGGAGCTCAAATCCCCGGTTTTTCAACTTCCTAACTTTGTCCTAGTTCTGGCTCTCATTGCTATCGTTCAGCTGCCCCTGACGGGCGTCAACCCGGCTCTCGAATTGCAAAGTCTGACGATTACCACCCTGAATCAGCTCGACCTCGAAAGTCTGAACCCTTGGCGGCGGCGGTGGTGTTGCCTTGATGACAAGCCGCTTGATCGGTTTCGGCCTGGGAGCTTGAGGTGGTGCTGACCCCGAATACAGCTCAGCTCTCCGAGTCGGCTTCGGTTCTGCCTTGTTCAGATCAAGAGGATTGCGCAACGCGAGCCGAATTCGGCCGTCGATGGTGGCCAGCGTCAACTTCTGCGCTTCCTCCGGGGTCAGCAGAACGGTTACAACCGGAACTTTCTGGGCTTTGCCCGACGCATCGTATTCGACGCTCTGGCCCGCAGCGAGAACCTGTACGTTCTCCAATACAACCTTGGAAACATCAATGCCCTTACCCCGAACCGAACCACTCAGAATGATATCCACCCTGCTTCCCGGCAGAACGAATCCGGCCACGCCAACCACGTCATTCACTCTCACGGACAGTGCCCTCTTGCCTTCCGGGATGGTGGCTGCCAGACCGGCACCGCTTCCCGGGGCGGTGAGCTTGGCATCCAGTAGAGGTTCGTTCGCCTGTATGGGGAAGAGTATTCCACGACCAATCAACTCATCGGTAACTGCGTAACTCCCCTCCAGTGGGTCTCCCGGCCAGTCGATGATCTTGAGATGCTGGGGCTCGATCGGTACCCCCACCGAAAGCTGCTGAGACGCTATCACGAGCTGGTTGGTCGGAATCTCTTCGGTTTGCATTCGCGAATTCAACTCGCGGTAAATCAAATACGTGACCACTGCACTCAGACCGAGTGCTACCAATGCCAAAACCAACATCCGGGTTCTCTGCATCCTGACTCCTTTGGCTTTTCAGCCTAGCTCAAAGACGGAAAAACTAATAAAAACCCCTGAAAAGGCGTTCTCGACCCAAACCTGCACAGGGAGCCTCCCAGGCTCCTGGGGCCATCTTGTTCTTCATTCCCGCAGTTCCGATCACGTTTAACCCGATGACTTCAGAAACCCGATGACTTCAGAAACCCATCTGCAGTGACGGCACTCCGGATAGGGTTCTAAGAAGAATTGCTCAACAGCCCGTCCCGTAGAGGTTCCAGCCATGTGGTAACCACCCTAGACAAAGAAGCCCGACCGTTCCGTAGATTGGTCGGGCTTCCAATGTAGTTCGCAGACTTCTGTTTGGGGATTATATACGAAAGTGGCGTTTACTCTTGACACACAGCCACTTTCCTGTAAACTAGGGGCATGAGAAAGAAGGCCCCAGGCAAAGCGTTCCGCAAAGGCATTTCCCTCAAACAGATCATGCGGATGTTCCCCGACAACGCGACGGCGGAGCGGTGGTTCATCCAGCAGCGGTGGCCTGACGGCGTATGCTGCCACGACTGCGGCTCCGTCAACGTGCAGACGGGGTGCAAGCACAAGACGATGCCGTTCCGCTGCCGTGAGAAGGCATGCGGCAAGAAGTTCAGCGTCAAGACCGGCACGATCATGGAAGGCTCGAAGATCGGCTATCAGGACTGGATCATCGCCATCTTCCAGATCATGACTAGCCTCAAGAGCGTGTCGAGCATGAAGCTCCACCGCGACTTGGGTATCACGCAGAAATCCGCGTGGTTCCTCGCGCAGCGGCTCCGGGCGGCCTTGTCGCAGGATGGAGCTACCATCAGAAGGTGTGTAAATAGCATAGGCGGTGAGTATCCTTCCGGGTTGATTTAAAACCCAGGGCCGAAAGGCCCGCAACGGAAGGAGTACACACCGCATGAGCAAGCAGAACATTGAGGAAAGTGTCGAGTCAAGAGTTTGTTTCGAGGAGCTGGAAGATTGGGTGGGGGAGAAGATCCAAGGCTGGGTTCAAGAGCTGCTGGAGGAGGAAGTCACGGAGTTATTAGGGCGGCGTAAGAGTGAGCGGCGAAGGGCCGTGGACGCTCCGTCGGGCTATGGCAATGGATATGGGAAGCCGAGGCATCTGACGCTGAGCTCGGGGACGATCCAGGTTCGAAGGCCTCGAGTGCGGGATCTAGAGGAACACTTTGAAAGTCGGGTGTTGCCCCTGTTTGCCAAGCGGACGCGGCAGGTTCGAGAACTGATCCCTGAGCTGTACTTGCATGGTCTGGCGCTGGGGGATTTTGATCTGGCTCTGAGAGGGCTTTTAGGGGAAAAGGCGCACCTGTCGTCCTCCACGGTGGCCAGATTGAAAGAGCAGTGGCAGGCCGAATGGGAGGTCTGGCAGAGTCGACCCTTGAATGATCTGGAAGTGGTGTATTTATGGGTAGATGGAATCTACGTCAAGGCGGGTCTGGAGAAGGAAAAGGCAGTCCTGCTGGTGGTGCTGGCCGCCTTAAGTGACGGAAGCAAAGCCGTGGTGTCGGTCACGAGCGGCTATCGGGAATCGACCCAGAGCTGGTCGGAAGTACTGCGCGACTTGAAGCGCCGGGGGATGGGCTGTCCACGGCTGGTGATCGGAGACGGCCACCTGGGCATCTGGGGAGCTTTGCGCAACGTCTATCCCCAGGCCGAGGAGCAGCGCTGCTGGAATCATCGGATCGTCAACCTGCTGACCAAGCTCCCTAAGCGAGTGCACAAGCCGGCCTTGCTGATCCTGCGGCAGATCCCTTACGCCGAGACTCGAGAAGAAGCACAACGACTCAAGAAGGTTTTTCAGCACTGGTGCCGGCAGCGAGGGCTGACTCTGGCGGCTGAGCTAATCGAGCAGGACTGGGACCGGATGGTGACCTTTTACCTGCTATCCAAAGAAGCAGTGGCAGCATCTGCGAACCACCAATCCAGTGGAGTCACCGTTTGCCGCTCTTCGGCTGCGAACGGACGCGGCCAAGCGATTCAAGAAAGTGGAAAACGCCCAGGCGGTGATCTGGAAGATGCTGCTGGTGGCGGAGCAGCGATTCCGCCGGTTGAAGGCACCGGAGCTGATGAAAGACGTCTACCAGGGCGCCAAATATGTCAATGGAGTCCCGGTCAACCAAGTCCCGGAGGAGAAAGCCGCCTGATGTTTTTCCACACCTATTGACAAGAGCTCCGCAGGATGGGGTGCGGTTCGCCGGTCCCGTTGAAATCGACGAAACATACTTCGGCGGTCGTCGCCGGAACATGAGCAACACCCGACGGAAGGCCCTGGCCAACACGGGCCGTGGACCCGTCGGCAAGACGGCGGCGGTCGGAGCGAAGGACCGCCGAACCAAGCGCGTGGCCGCGAAGGTCGTTCATGCGACGGACCAGCAAACGTTGCAGGGATTCGTCGAGGAACACGCGGCCCCTGGTGCGACGGTCTACACCGACGATGCGACCGCCTACGAGTCGCTACGGTTCAATCACGCCACGGTCAAGCACTCGCTCTCCGAGTACGTCAAGGGCGAGGTTCACACCAACGGGATTGAATCGCTGTGGTCGATGCTCAAGCGAGCGCACAAGGGCACCTTCCACAAGCTCAGCCCCAAGCACCTGGACCGCTACGTCCAGGAGTTCACCTTTCTGAACGACTGGTCGACGATGGCATTTGGCTTGGCCATGGCTTGATCGACCTTCGCCAGGACCTTGATGTCCTGAGCGAGCACCGTATTGAGCGCGAGGGTTGACGGGAGGGTGACATTGAGGATAATCTTGGGCATAGCTGTACTCCAGTAGCTGGTCTGAGGCTTAGGCACCCATTGGACCAGCCGGTTAAGGGTTATCCACCGCCCCGGCTGGAACCGGGGCGTTTCGCTGTACGGCTTCTAGCTTAGCGTACCTTTAAGCAGCCGTCCACCTATTTCGCCACTTTCGTATATAATCCCCTTCCGTTTAGGTAGCTGCGTTAAGTTCCGCGATCACGAGTTCAATGCGACGATCATTGCGGAGAAGACGCTTGTCACGGCTCCCGAAAGACCTGTACCAAACGCGGCAACGGCGATAGCAATCAGCACCAGCATGATCGCATATTCAACCGTTGTCACGCCACTCTCGTCGTCACGGACCTGCATGAGAAGCTGACGTAGAGCCTCAATCATGTACATGATAAACCCTCCTTTTTGGGTTGGGTTAAATGAGACGTTGCTACTATTGCCCCTTCTGATCCAAACCACCTGTGATTTGCCTCACAGTCGACACCTTTTTCAGGGAGAAAGTGTGAACAGAAGAACGGACGCGAGAATAGGAGACACCCGCCGATTATCATCTTGTTCTTCTCCCCCCCACCCTTGTCGACTTATCGTACGACAAAAACACTATAGACTACATATCCTACAGACTGGTCGTCAAAAAATCAATCGAAAAGTCCTAGCCCGGATTATGCATGAGATCTGAATCCGAGTGAGATTTGGGCCCAGAAAAAAGGCCGTAGCTCTCTGATATAAAAGGGTTTACATAAACAACGACCCTAAACAGGAGCTACGGCAATGTTGAAAGCAGTCTGCCAGAATACCCTGCTATTTCACAGCCACCGAAAGATCACGGCGCGTTTTGATGGGGGGAGTCTGACTTCCGACGCAGGATGGTTGTTGTTTGGATCGCTGGATCGGCAACATCGGTTGTGCGAGGGCTTCAGTTCGTGTATTTCGGAAAGCCGGGACCGACGCTACGTTCGTCATGACCTGTTGAAGTTGATTCGACAACGAGTCTTGCAGATCGTGGCCGGCTACGAAGACTGTAATGACGCCGATACGCTGCGCTCCGATCCGATGCTCAAGACAGTCTGTGATCAGTTGCCCGAGAGCGATCCCGATTTGGCCACCCAGCCGACTTTCTCCCGTTTGGAGAACTCCGTCACCAAGAAGGATCTGATGCGTCTGAGCCAGTGGCTGCTAGGCCGTTATGTGCGCTCCCTGAAGAAGAGACGTCCCAGCAAGATCATCCTGGATCTGGACAGTACCGACGACCACACTCACGGTCAGCAGGAGTTCTCCTTCTACCATGGGTATTACCGAAACCACATTCTGCATCCTTTGCTGATCTTCGATGCCGACACGGGCGACCTGGTGTGTGTCGTGTTGAGACCTGGCAACAAGGGGGCTGCCTCTCACATCGTGCCCATTCTGAAGCGAGTCGTGGAGGCCATCCGACAAGGAGTGGGGACGGATGTCGAGATTGAGATTCGGGCCGACAGCGGCTTTGCCACGCCTCGGCTCTACGAGTTCTGTGAAGGTGAAGAGAATCAACTCCAATATGTCATTGGGTTAAGTCGAAACCCTCGCCTGCAGCGAGTGGTCGAGCCGCTGCTGGATTCGACTCGGCTGCAGTTCGTTGAGCTGGAGGAAAAACAGCGTCAGTTTGACGAGTTTCTTTATCGAGCCAAGAGCTGGGATCGATCCCGTCGCGTCATTGTCAAAGTGGAGGTCGATCAGCGCGGGATCAATCGTCGCTTTGTGGTCACCAACCGGGACGATCTCTGCTCCCAATCACTTTATGACCACTATACAAACCGAGGGCAGACCGAGAACTTCATCAAGGCCTTCAAGAATCATCTGAGCATGGACCGACTCAGCTGTCATCGATTCCTGGCCAATCAGTTTCGACTCCTCCTGCATGCACTGGCTTACCAGATGTTCGTGCGCCTCCGCGACTATCTGCACGGGACTCCCTGGCACAAGCTCGAAATCGAAACCTTACGTCGTCGTGTCCTCAAGATCGGGGCCCGCATCCGACAAACCACTCGACGCATCTGGGTCCATCTTTCCTCAGCCTTTCCCGAACAACCCCTCTTCCACCTCGTCTTGAGTCGCCTCAACTCCAGCTAGCTTCTCCCAGTTCCCCAAAAAACCGCTTCCGATACTCATCCAGGCCCAGATCTGTCTGAAATTCACTCCCCCAACCACTCAAACGCCTCCCCAACCGATATTCTTCGCAAATCCGCCTGTCACACCTGCCCGCTTCCGAGTTGGGCCACTTCTCGACTCGTTTTTCAACACCGGACTACGGTTTTTGCATAATCCGGGCTAAGGAACTCCAATGAGCAAAGCGAATAATCTTCAATTCTTAATTTTCAATTTTTAATTCATCCTGCTAGACGGATTCGCACTTTTGGCGGCAGTGGCGTTTATGAAAGGGAGTGTTCAGGATGAAGGATCGAGGATTTCAGCTCTTTGAGATAGCGGTAGCCATTTCCCTGCTCCTGACTCTGGCAGGCTGGAGCGCCCTGGGCACGCGGCGGTTCCTGGCTGAACACAGGCTGCATGCAGCCTGTCTGTCCATGGTCTCGGCGGCGGCAGCCGCTCGGTCCATGGCCATCACCCGCAACACGGACATCCGACTGGCTACGCGATCTCTTTCCCGCGAGTTCGGCTTGACTCCGCGTCACAGCGAACCTTCCAGTTGGAAATCCCTGCCGCCGGGAGTTCGTTTCGCCAGCGTACCGACCCGATCCGTCACCTTCCACAGCCGGGGCACGGCGGCCCCTGCAGGTACTTTCAGGATCTCTAATGAAGCCGGGACTCTTGGCATCGTCATCGCAGTCTCGGGACGAGTGAGATGGTTCCGGGAATGAGTCCCGAAAAGCTCAGCGGCAGGTGCGAATTCAGAAGCGGCAACCATTTACCCAGTGAAGGCCTCGGCAGCGAGGCCGGATTGACGCTCATCGAAATCGTAGTGGCCGGCGCCATTCTTTCGGTGGCTTTGCTGGCGGTCCACTACAGTGCCACACTGGCCTGGTCCCTTCGCCGGCAAGGGTCCTTTTCGAGCGAAAACACAATCCGACTCTGGAACCGATCCTGCCGCTTTCGGGCCAATCCGGAACGAGAAGGCACTCCCTTTATTCTGAATCCTGACCTGCGCCCCTTGAGGCAGGTCGTTCTGGAAAGAAATGGACTGGAATGGGAGGTCATCCGTGCGCACTGAGAAAGGCTTCACTCTGATCGAAGTTCTGGTGGCAACCACCTGTTCGACGATCCTGTTTCTTGCCCTCTTCTCAACCTGCGCGTCAATGCTCTCCTGGATGGGGCGGCTAAACAGCACGCTGGAAAGAGACGAGAACCTGGATCTGGTCCCGCTCATTCTGGCACTTCTCCTCACCCACGCCGGAAACAACCATGAGACCTTCCCAAAGCCTCCTGTCGAACTGCGGGACAGTGAACTGGTTGTCCGCAGCGATATTTCAGGAACCGATCATTTCCCCGACGGCAGAGTCAATGATCCTTTCGAGCTTCTCTTCATTCGGCAGGGTGCGGATCAGCTTCAGATGAAGAGCGGCCAAGGTTCGTATCAACCCCTGTTCAATCACATTGCAGACGTGAGCTGGGCTCTGGAGGGCGAGGAGCTTCTGCATCTGAACCTGGAAGCGCTTTCCTCCGGACCAGGCTCAGGTCCGCTTTCCCGGCGCCGCCTGCAATTCGCGCTCTTTCTCCCCAATCTGCAACCCACTCTCTTTGCCAACTGATGGGGTGCAGTTGTTCCCAACCCCAGAACAGAAATGGACTGGTTCTGATCACGACGCTGCTCCTCCTGCTGCCCTTGACACTCCTCCTGCTGGTGGCCCATGAGCGAGTCACTTACCGGGTTCGGGTCAGCCGCGACCTGGAGCGGCAGCTCTACAGCCTCACCCTGGCAGCCAATGGGGTTGAGCTGGTTCGGGCTCTCCTGCCGGCGATGGATCTGGGTGAAATGCTTTCTGCTGTCGGGTCTTCCGCTGAGAATCGGAATCCAGTTCCCAGATCGGTTGCCCTCTCTACCCGACTGTCCGAGCTGAATTCAGTGGTAGCTTCCCCCCAACTCTCGGGGCCCAACAACTGCTGTGGCATCTGGACAGCCGCCAGTGGCGGTCGCGTACTTTATCGTCTGACCAACAATCCCGAGGAAGCGGCAGATGACGACCGGGATGGCGTTGTCATCCTGCGGAGCATGGGAGTCGCCCAGGCCCAGCCCTGGCATATTCTCCCCACGGTGCTCAACTGCGTGACGCTCGTCGAGGCACGTTTCAGGCAGGAGAGAACATTTGACCTGCCGGCCGCCATCCTGCTGTTCGGCGCATCCGGTCGGTTCAACTGGTCTGGCGACAGGTTCAGGGTACTGGGAGGTGAGGCGCCAGCCATTGCAGTCGTTTCCACGACCGCCTCCACTCTGACAGATCAGGTGGTGGATTCCCTGCGGGGGCGTGAGGAGGTGCTGGTGACTTCTCAATCAGGAGTCGAGGACGTGACGGAGACCTATCAAAGCTCAGCGGTCCTGGCCAGGACTCTCAGTGTGACCTTCTGGGCTCATTTCCTGGAGTCTCTTCCCGGGTTTGTCTTCGAATCGGGCCGCCGGGGTCTTCGTTACCTCCCGCAAGGGGGTACCGTGAACAGGCGGGTGGACGGGATTCTGATTGCCCGTGGACCGCTTATTCTTGCCGAGCAGGCGAAGCTGACCGGTCTGCTGATTCACCTCGGAAACGGTGCGCTCGAATTACGGGATCAGGCCCGGATTGTGGGCGGAGTCTGGGTCTCGGACCCCGACCATCTGACGGAGCCAGACCCGACACCCATTGAGCTGCACCTGGGGGATGAAGTGGAAGTTATCTACGACCGTGAACAGATTGAGAGAGCTTTGTGGCTGTTTCCGCCCACCCAGCTCGGCTGGAGGATCATCGCTCCGGAGATGGATGGGGAATAAAGCTCCACGTTCCACGCGCTCGGTAACGTAAAACCTCCCCCTTGATTCAACGTTCTTTGACAACCAGACAGCCGAGTCCATGTTGGTTTTTGGATTGCTGCGAATCCGGCACCGTGAGTCGGGCCGTCTCCGTTCGCTTTCCTTTAGAAAGGAGGTGATCCAGCCACAGGTTCTCCTACAGCTACCTTGTTACGACTTCACCCCAATCATGAGCCACACCGTCGACGCCTGCCTCCCTTGCAGGTTAGCTCAGCGGCTTCTAGTACAGCCCACTTTCGTGATGTGACGGGCGGTGTGTACAAGGCCCGGGAACGTATTCACCGTGGCATGCTGATCCACGATTACTAGCGATTCCACCTTCATGCAGTCGAGTTGCAGACTGCAATCCGAACTGAGGATGGCTTTTTGAGATTCGCTCACTCTCGCGAGTTGGCTGCTCTTTGTACCACCCATTGTAGCACGTGTGTAGCCCGGGACATAAAGGCCATGAGGACTTGACGTCATCCCCACCTTCCTCCGGCTTTTCGCCGACAGTCTCCGTAGAGTGCCCAGCTTAACCTGATGGCAACTACAGACAAGGGTTGCGCTCGTTGCGGGACTTAACCCAACATCTCACGACACGAGCTGACGACAGCCATGCAGCACCTCTGCTTCGACCTCCGAAGAGGGCACTTCCATCTCTGGCAAGCTTCCCAAGCAGTTCAAACCCCGGTAAGGTTCTTCGCGTTGCGTCGAATTAAACCACATGCTCCACCGCTTGTGCGGGCCCCCGTCAATTCCTTTGAGTTTCAATCTTGCGATCGTACTCCCCAGGCGGGGTACTTAACGAGTTTTCGACGACACTGACAACCTTCCCGCTGCCAACACCTAGTACCCATCGTTTACGGCCAGGACTACCGGGGTATCTAATCCCGTTTGCTCCCCTGGCTTTCGCGCCTCAGCGTCAGTTGCTGTCCAGCAAGCCGCCTTCGCCTCCGATGTTCCTTCTGATATCTACGCATTTCACCGCTACACCAGAAATTCCGCTTGCCTCTCCAGCACTCCAGTCCGATGGTTTTCCGGGACCTTCCCGGGTTGAGCCCGGGGCTTTCACCCGAAACTTCTCGGACCGCCTACGCGCCCTTTACGCCCAGTAATTCCGAACAACGCTCGCCCCCCCCGTATTACCGCGGCTGCTGGCACGGAGTTAGCCGGGGCTTGCTGCCGGGGTACCGTCATTATCGTCCCCCGGAACAGAAGTTTACAACTCGAAAGCCTTCTTCCTTCACGCGGCGTTGCTGCGTCAGGGTTTCCCCCATTGCGCAAAATTCCCCACTGCTGCCTCCCGTAGGAGTCTGGGCCGTGTCTCAGTCCCAGTGTGACCGTCCGTCCTCTCAGACCGGTTACCGATGGTCGCCTTGGTGAACCTTTACTCCACCAACTAGCTAATCGGACGCGGGCCCCTCCTGGGACACCCCGAAGGGCTTTCCCTGCTGCAATCTCTTACAACAGGCTTATGCGGTATTAGCACCAGTTTCCTCGTGTTATCCCCCTTCCCAGGGCAGGTTACCCACGCGTTACTCACCCGTTCGCCACTTTACTCATCCCCCGAAGGGAACTTTCTCGTTCGACTTGCATGTGTTAGGCACGCCGCCAGCGTTGATTCTGAGCCAGGATCAAACTCTCAAATTGATCTCTGGACCATGCTGTCTGGTTGTCAAAGAACGCTGCTCAGACAAGACCAAAAAAGGTCTCTCTCGCAAACCGTTTATTGTACCCCCTCTTCCCCTCCCTGTGCAACCTCGGAGACTTCAAAAACGTGCAGGATCCCGGTCGCGGGCTCCCACCTTCGTTTCCAGGCTTCCGACTAGAGAGTGGGAGGGGGCTCAGGGCAGCGGGACGTTTAAATTCCCGACCGCGGCCCTGAGCCTCCTCCCACTCTCGGTTTCCACCACCAAGGCTTCTCTGACCTGTGAACCTGGGTGACGGCTCGGGGTCGGGAGCCGGCTCAATCCTCCTGGTCGCGGCCCCGAGGCCCCGGCGGGTCATGAAAGTGGGAGGGGGCCCGGGGAGGCGGTCGGGAATTTAAACGTCCCGCCTCCCCGGGCCCCCTCCCACTTTCATTAGCGCCCAACATGGAACGTGAAACGCTATAATGTGCCGAAGATGACTTTCTCGCGTCACGAGTTTCCCGAGGAACCGGGTACCAGGCTTTCCGAAAACCGCTTCAGGGAAACCGAAATCGCGACCAACTTCAAACAGATCAGCTGCCGGCGCTGTGGACTGGTGACGATTTACAAATACCGGGTCAAACAGATCCGCAGAAAAGCAGAAATCGAAACTTCAGCGGAGCAAGAGGTCCGGGACGACCATCGGTTGCTCTGGAACTCGATTCCCCGATTCGCAGAGATCCCCGAGACAATCCGCTGCAAGCAGTGCCGCGAGGTCCTGCCCCAGGAAACCTTCTGCATATACTGATGATCAACAATACTGTGTATTGACAGTACTTAATATCTAGTTACCTGAGTCATTACCTGATATAAGGGGCTCCGCAGGAGCGGGTTCTGGAGTGTCTGGCTCCGGCGATTCAGCCTTGAGTGGGCTGAGCGCATCGAAGTACTTCTCAATGATCCAATCGGGTTGCCAGCGGTCCGGTTCCCGCTCTCGTCCGGTCAGATCGATTTCCAGGGGCCCGGGATCCTCGCTGCTCAGAGCCTGATCGTCTCCCAGGTGCTCCTGCCACTCCTCCAGCAGGACTGTGAGCTGAGCGATTCTGTCGGCCTGGGCTGGATCGTCTGCCAGGTTGACGATCTCGTTCGGATCCCGACTCAGGTTGAAGAGTTGCAGGTGGTTGACCTGCGGATACACGATCAGCTTCCAGCGGTCGTAGCGGACCGCTCGCATGCTGTCGGTGAAGGAGAGAAAAAGAGCCTCACGCACAGAATCGGTCTCGCCTCGCCAGATCGGGGCCAGGTCCCTCCCGTCGATGGGCGAAGGCACAGGTGCGCCTGCCAGGTCCAGGATGGTTGGGAAAATGTCGAGCAGATAAGTGAGCGACTCATTGGACTCCCCTCTGGGAACTCCCGGACCTGCAATGATCAGGGGTGCCCGCATACTGTGCTCATAGAGACTCTGCTTGCCCAACAGGCCGTGACTTCCCATGGCCAGACCGTGATCCGCTGCGTAGACAATGTAGGTATTGTCCGCCTCACCCGATGCCTCCAGCGCCTCCAGGATCCGACCAACCTGCTCGTCCAGGTGTGCTATGAGGCCATAGTATTCAGCCAGCTGGTCGCTGATCACTTCAGGAGTGCGGGGCCAGGCCGCAAGTTCTTCATCACGGACAACCAGCCAGCCGTTGTCGAAAGGATGCTGGGGTAAGAAGTTCTTGGGGAGGGGAGGCCTGTCCCGATAGTAGCGGTCTCGGAAAGACTCCGGCGGCTGTCGGGGATCATGTGGGGCCGTAAAGGCAGCGTAGGCATAAAACGGCTGCCCCTTCTCATGAGTCTTCAGGAAGTCAATGACAGCATCCGCAAACAGCTGGCTGGAGAACTTCTCTCCGCTTCGCTTGTTGTGCAGGACCCCGTCAATGGACAGGTCTTCAATTAAAACCTCTGTGTGGTCTGTCATTCCACCGAAGAAGACCTTTTTGGCCTGACTGAAGCTGCGCAGAAAAGAGGGCCGCTGGTTGTGCCATTTGCCGGTTGCAAAAGTGACATATCCCTGTTGGCGGAGAATCTCGGGAAGAGTCTCAACTCCCTCCAGGTCGTGGGAAATCCGGGGGTAGGCGAGCCCCGAGTGAATCATCGCCCGGCTGGGCACGCAGACTGCACCGCTGTTGGAGCCCAGGCAGTAGTTGGAGCGAAAGCTGAAACCCCGGAAAACAAGCCGGTCCAGCTGGGGAGTCTCTATGAAGCGGTTGCCATGTGCCGTAATGGTGTCGGCACGCTGATCATCGGCAAGCAGAAACAGAAAATTGGGCCGGGTGTCCGGCTCCTCCTCGCTGCTGCAGCCGGCTCCAGCCAGCAGAAGGGCCCAGACCAACAGCCCTCCTCCCAGCCCAAGCCAGCGAGTCACTCCCGATCCTCCCATAAGAACGTTCCTCAGAGTCCAGCTTACAGCGCATGCGTAAACTTTCAAACTCCAGTTTCGCTCTGAGGGTAATTAAGGAGGAAAACGCGCACAAAGAGAAAGGCAGCCCTTCATGCCTGGAAGACGACCAGCCCGGTTCTGGAGCTGCCCGGCAGTCGCTTTTCGGTACAGCTCTGGACCTTGCGCTCAACAGCAACTGCCGGGGCCGATGTTCATCCTTCGTTGGGAAGATACAGATCCGCTAAGTAGGCGGTCACTGCTGTCCAGTGCTCGTCGACCTTCCAATGGTCGCCGTCCCGCACTCGATGATCGCCCCGAGATAGCGACTCAACACCCGCATGACTGGCCACCGACAGGGGCTGGGCCGAGAAGGAGGGGATGCTTTGCGTATCGCCAGCGACCACTCCCGTAAAGGACGCGCCAGCGCTGGTCAAATCCAATGTCTGTTCAGTTCTCATAATGACAGGACCTCCGTTGTTGTTTTGTCGATCCATCCTGTCGGACAGTTTGCCTAAAAACAAAAAAAGTCGGACATTGATATATGGACACAGGCAAGTTGATATAATTGATCTCACAATGGACAGGAAGAATCCGATCCCCCCTTATGTTGCCTACCGGACCTGTCGGAACTTTCTGGTGCAGCTGGAGAAGCAGGGTCTGCCCGGGAGAATTGATCGGAGTGTTCTGGCCCACAAGTCCGGGACGGTTCAGTCACAACTTCTGCTAGCGCTGCGCTTCCTGGGTCTGATCCACAAGTCCGGGAAGCCGACGGAGGACCTGAAACGGCTGCTCACCGGCAGCCAGAGAGAACGGATGGCCCACTTCAAGAGCCTGTTGGAGCGGTCTTACCCGTTTGTTTTTGGATCGGGTTTTGATGTCGAGACAGCGACGTCGGATCAGACAGAGGAACTCTTTAGACGCACTGGAGCTTCGGGTGAGACTCTACGGCGCTGCATTTCTTTCTTTGTTTCCGCGGCCCGGGAGAGCGGAATCCCGGTTTCGTCCTATATCAAACCCCATCGCGGAAAGAAGCCCGCCTCCCGGAGTTCCGGGCCGGACGAGCCCAAACCAGGAACAACAGCTTCCCTGCCCCGCCCGGCTCTCTCCACTACGACCCGGAAAGTAGTTCCCCTGCGAGGCGGAGGCACCCTGACCCTGTACCTGGACGTGGACCTCTTCGACCTGGCAGCCGAAGACCGCAAGCTCATTTTCAGCCTCATCGATCAGATTCAGGTCTTCGAAGAGCAAGACGACTCAAGCTGAGAGAGTCATACAAGTCAAGTACCGGGGCTGGAAGAAGAAGCAGAAGCTTCATGAGATTCAATATCGAGATCAGTGCTCCAATGGGCGCCCGGCCGGACGAATCGGCCCGGATGGATAGAACCTATCTGAAGTTGACTGAAACCTTCAGCGAGTTCGACCAGGTCGACGAACTGCAAATGCCGATGGTCTGGGAAATCGAGTACAGCCATGAGGCAACGCAACTGGGGACTCTCTGGAAATGGAGTAACGCGTTCTCGCGTGTAGCCCCCAATCTCTCGGAGTCCGCACCCGGGTCGAAGTGACCGCCCCTCGTACGTCACTTTTCTTTCTTGTGGTTCTCGAACCAGCCCAGGACCGTCAGCAACTTGTCCATGTGATGGCTGGGTCGGTTCTGGGCTCCGTGGGGCTCACCGGGAACCCGGACCAGCACCGTCTCGACCTTAAGCAACTTCAGTGCCCGATAGTACTGCTCTGCCTCCCAGAGAGGTGTTCGATAGTCCTTTTCACCGGTGAGCAGCAGGGTGGGAGTCCTGACGTTCTTGACCACCGACAGCAGGTTGCGCGATTCGTAATGCTCCAGATGATCCCACGGAAAACCCGGAAACTGGTATTTCAGGAGCAGTGGATCGTCGATCGTCAGGACAAAGGCGTACCAGTTGATCGCCGGATAGAGGCTGGCCGCAGCCGTGAAGCGATCGGTGTGCCCAATCATCCAGCAGGTGAGGATTCCGCCCCCACTCCCACCGGTCACAAACAGGTTATCGGAGTCGATGTAACCTCGGGTCAGCATGAAGTCGACTCCCGAATTCAAATCGTAGAAGTCGTCTCCCGGGTATTCATAGTGAATCTCGTTCGCGAACTCGGCCCCGTAGCTGGTGCTGCCTCGCGGATTCGTGTAGAGAACAACATACCCGTGAGCCGCCGAGATCTGCATGTTGAGAGAGAACTTGGCGCCGTAGTAGGCAAACGGTCCTCCATGAATCTGCAGAATCAAGGGGTATTTCCGGGAGGGATCGAATCCGGGTGGTTTCGGGATCCATCCGTGAATCCGGCGCTGGTCCAGAGAAGAGGTGTACCAGATCTCTTCTACTGAGCCGAGCGTTCGATCGGGCAAAAGGTCGTCATTGACTCCCGTCACGATTCTCGGCTTCGGATTCTCGAGGCTTGCCACCGCGATGTCGCCGGGGATATTCACGCTGCTGTAGGGAAACGTCAGAGTCCCAGTTTTCGCAATCGCAAAAGAGGCCCGTCGCGGTAGGGACGATCCTTTCGGATCGCCCCCCGCACAGATCCCAGCGAGCGGAACTACCGCACTGGGCTCTTACCTCAGGTAATAACGCGCAGTCGCTGTTGCTACCTGCCGTATCCGTTCCAGCGCACTTTGCAAGTCCTCGGTTTCGACGTAGGTGCGGTCTCTTGGCTGTGTCCGCGATTTCCCGCTTGGTGCCCGTTTAGAGTCCTCCATATCGATTCCTCTCCCGGCTCTGTGTCCGGCACTTGTTTTGCTAGGACGAATTCCCTTTGGCCAGGCCGCTTGGCTCCACCCTCTCCGCCGACCGCGGCGCACCGCCGTCTTTGTTCGAGCGCTTCTCAGCTACTATCAGCCTGTCCGACTTCCCGCCTCCGTGCATCGCTGTCGTGCTCCTTTCGGATTCACAGCGCGGACCTTGGGGCCATCCCCCTGGGGTCAGAGGCGGGATCTCCCGGCTCCCGTGTAAGCAACTTCCGTACGTGCACAGGGTCTCGGGACCACGCGGGGGCGGAATCGTTCTCGCGATTAGCGAACGGTTCCATGTTGCCTTCCGATCCTACGACTACGTCGGCCCCCCGAAGTCATTTTCCTTTCGCGACTCAATACCTGGCCCGCACGTGCCCCTGTCAATGCTTCGCCTGCACTCTTACGAGTACACACGCATGACTCGGGGTCAGCATGGTTCGCTACTCCTTTCCTGTGAGAGACTCTCGCTCTCTGCTACTCACCGGTTTGCGCCGGCGCACCGTAGGAGAAAGCAAGTCCCGCCGTTCCAACGTTGCCGGTCAAGACCTTCATCGTTCCGTCCAGTGAGACCAGTGCAATCTGGGTGTCTCCCTGGTCCGCGAGCAGGCACAGAAGCCCGGAGCCGTCCGGTGTCCAGGCCGGGCGCATGAAGGAGCGATCGATGTCCGGTGAAACTCTCCGAACCCCGGAGCCATCCCGGTTCATGACGTACAGCTGCCGGAGCTGATAACTCTTGTAGTTGTCATCGAACCCGGCAAAGGCAATCTGCTTCCCGTCGGGCGAGACGACCGGCTGCGAGTCGGGCCCCTGGCGATCCGTCAGGGCTCGCACTTCGCCCGTGGCCACCTCGAACTCATAGATCTCCGTGTTGGCCGGATCGAACTCATAATTGGAATGGCGATTGGTCGACATCAGTAGATACTTGCCGTCCGGTGTCCAGACCAGACCACTGGCATGAACCCGGGGCCGGGCGTGGTGGAAGTCGCCTCTCGAGACTTGACGGGCTGTCCCCCCTTCGGCAGGTACCACGAAGATGTGGACGTAACCCCGTCTCAGGTATCCAATCCCATCGTAGCGATACATGTAGCTGTCAACGATCGCCAGGGGCTCTGCCCATTGGGCGCGCGCCGGGCGGGCCGGGAGTTTGGCGAAAGTCAGAGGCGGTTCCGGAACCAGGGCCTTGAAAGCGATCGACCGTCCATCCGGCGACCACACGGGCGCACTCGGAGCCTCCTGCAGGTTGGTTATCTTCGCCACCTCTCCCGTATCCATCCACCGAACGTAGAGCTGGGCTGATCCCTCCCGGCTGGAAATGTAAAGCAGGCGGGATCCGTCTGGCGACCATTGCGGGACCCGTCATGATGGTGCCCTGTCGTTAGAGCCCGATGACCGGTCCCATCCGCATTGATCAACCAGAGGTTCGTGTAGCGCAGGTCGGTCATGATGTCGCTGAAATGCCTCACGTAGACGATCTGGCGACCGTTGGGAGAGATAGTGGGATCACCGGCGTACTCGAATTCGAAGATGTCCAGGGGCTGGAGGGGCTTGATCTCCGCATGTACCGACGGCAACAGGCTCCTAAACAGAAAGGCAACGACCAGACAATAAGCACTTCGGGCGCAGAAAGTCAGCATTACGATTTCTCCTATGTTGCTCACCATAAGGAAATCAATGCCAAATTCCAAATGTTCAGATTGTGTGCCGGCGGAAAAAAGGGGAAAAAGGGGACAGTCTACTTTTTTCCGTCGTGGCTGACCTTTGTGCTTCTGAAGCTTCCAGAACCGGAAAGAAAGTAGACTGTCCCCTTTCTTTCCGACCACGAGGGTCCGCCCCTACGATCCTGGTTGCCGGTCGCGGCCTGAGGCTCCCACTTTAGATCTCGGGTTCCGGGCATTGACTTGGCGAGGGCTGAATAGCTGAAGGGTGGTGGTAGAATTCCCTCCATGCCACAACGAAATCGACCCATCCATCGACGAAGTTTCCTCCAGACTGGAACGGCCGTCTCCGCCACGCTCGGCCTTCGCGGCTCAGCAGGAGGGTCGACCGCGCCGCTCTGGTCCCGATGTCAGCGATCCCGAATCCATCCGATCTCATCTGCGAAACTGGTTTGGGCTGCGTAGCGGGGTCAGGAATCCCCTGCCCGGTGTCTACAGCTCCCACGCCATTGAAACCGTCTACCTGATCCGCTGCGGCGATGCCAGCGTGCTCGTGGACACGGGTTTTCAGCACAACTTCCAGGGGCACCTCGAGAACTTCAAGACGGCCGGTCACGATCTGGGCCGCGTCGATGCTGTCCTCACCAGCCACTTTCACGTCGATCATACGGCCGCCCTACGGGATGCCAATCGAATTCTGGGCTGTCCGGTGGTGGGTCACAAGAACAATTTGAAGGTAATGGGAGAAGGTGACCTGCTGGCCACGGCGGCGCACATCTGGTCCATCCCCGGCTGGCGTTTCTCCTACCAGCCTTATCAGATCGACATTGTTGTCGAGGAAGGCGACACGTTGAAGATCGGGAACTCAACATTTCAAGTGTTTCATCTTCCGGGTCACACACCCGGGTGTACCGGATACCTCTGAAACGGACATTTGATTACGGGGGACGTCATCTTTCCCCCCGGAATTCTGGGCTGGAACGATGTGCACTGGGGATCCAGCTATCGGGACGTGATCGACACCATGAAAAAACTCGCCTCCCTGAAGCCCAAACATCTGCTTCCCAGTCACGGGGTTCCCTTCCCCTGCACGCCGGAAGTGACGAACAAGGGGACGGCTTACGCCGAGCACATGCTGGAAAACAACCGCCACGGGCCCATGCTCTTCACCCTGCGAGCTCCCCAGGCGGCGGGGCATCGCAAACCCCGGCAGATTCCGGTGTGATGGCTGACACGATCCCAAATGTCGTAGGGCACGCCAACCTGGCGTGCCGAACTTTACAGACTGGCACCGCTCGCCGGGCAAGGCAGGATGTACTGGACTCTTCAGTTCGGCACGGTTGATAACCGTGCCCTACGGAACACGGTGGCAACTGGCTCAGTTCGGCATGGTCGATAACCGTGTCCTACGAACGATGCCAAAGAGTGGGAGCGGCCTTTGTGCCGCGAACCTGTTCGGATCACGGAGGGTCCTCCCACACCCGGAACTCAGTCAATCCAAATCGGGCTGGAAATCGCCCGGTGGCCGTGACCTGGTTGACGATCGCATAATAGAAATGCCCTCGGGCATCAGCCTTTTCCCGATAGGAAACGCTGGTGTCGAGTGTGCCGCTCTCCGGAGTCCAGGTGTGAATCGTGTGCCCGTCCTTCTTCAACTGGACGGTGCGGATGGCCTGCTCACCGTGGACTTTGACCTCGAAGAGAGGCTCCCGTGTGCCCACAAACTCTTCACCCATCGAGTGGCCATCGGCTGAGAACTCGAGCAGAATCCGCGCCCCGGTGGTGGCATAGCAGCGCCTCGCGAAGATGGCATCGAAAATGCTCACCCGGTCGTTCCCTGCCGCCATCACCGCCATCAACGGACTCCCCAGCACCGCGTTGCCCCACGGATAGGACATTCGGTTGCGCAACCTCGGCTGCACGCTGGACGGATCTTCATAGCCCACATCGGGTCGATCCGCGATGCCGTAACCGGGTCGTCCATAGTGATCGTCACTCGACCCGACGAAACCTACCCGGTGGCCCCGGCGCAGGAAATCCAGGGCCAGATCTTCATACCACCCCGCCTCGGAGATGACCTCCAGGATGGGCGAGAACCGAAGGTCGTTCCACTGCGGGTTGGCTCGCCGACCTCGAATGCTGGGAAAGGCCAGAACTCTCACACCGCGCTCCTCAGCCAGCCTCTCGAGACGCTTGTAAAGCTGGATGATGTGAGGCGCATCCAGATCACTCCCGCTGTAGAGAAACGGATTCTTCGGTTCGTAGTAGCTGTTGGAACGATAGATCGGCAAACCCGGTTCGCTGTAGATCACATTGTGGTCTCCACCCACATCGTTCATGCCGCTCCACTCGTTGCCGTAGAAAGTCGAGAAACGGGGAGGATCGTGGAATTTGGTCGTGACCTCCTCATTTCGTTCCCAGGCCAGGCCAGGCATCTGGTAAGCGTGGTCGGTCAGAGAAAAAAATCGAGACCGGCAACATCACGGGCATACCGGTACAGCTCGTAGGGAGAACCCGTACCGTCCGATACGACGCTATGAGAGTGAAAATCGCCCCATAGCACCAGAGAAGTGCTCCTTTTTCCGGCCCGGCGCTGGCGCCCGGGATTGCTGTGCGTCTCAAAGGCAACATCCGGGTCACGGACGGTCACCCGCAACACTCCGTGGCCAGAGGATTGAAGGTTGCCGAAAATGCGGACCCCCCTGATCGGCGGACTGGAAACGGTAGGTCTCGGGAAGATTTGAAAGACCAGCCGACTTCAGCAGAATCCGGCCCTCGTAGCCTGCCGCCAGGTTCCCCTGGTCGTCCTCGGCTCGCACGATCATTCGAAAGGACTCTCCCTCCGCGATCGAAGAAGGAATGATTACCCTCAATCCCACGGCCCGGGAAGGAAGAGTCGCAACCGAAAGGCGCGCCGGAATGGGCTGGAGCTGAGCGGCTGCCTCTCTCCGGAAAAGGGGAAGCAGCGGGGCCTGAGGCCGGGCTACGGAGGGTGCCCGGAACCCGGGAGAACCCTGGAAGCGATCTCCGAAGACCAGTGTGATGGTCTCCCCGGGTTTCAGTTCTCCCTCGGTGATCACAGCCGAGACAATGTGCTGCCAGGGAAAGTACTCGTAGAAGTAGCGGTTGAAAATGGAGAAGTTGTCCGGAGTCCGAAGGCGCACAGTGACCCGACCGGTGGTGGAAACCGTGACGTAGTTGGCGGCTCCCGGGTCGAAGCTCTGAGCCGTCCCCCAGCCGCTCACGTGGCGGACCGCCACCGCCACCTCGCCCCCGGTTGACAGGCCTTCGGATCCCGCCTTGAAAACAAACGACCACTGGCCGTAGGAGGAATGCACTGCTTCCCGTGGTCCCGCCATGTCCACAGTGACATCCTGCTCGGAATCGTAACCGGCAAAGGCCCGGGCGAAGATTTCCTCGTATTCCGGCCAGAAATCCGCTCCCTGCCCTCTGGCAGTCACCGACACCACCATCGGCACAGCACAGAGAACCGACAAATACTTAATGTATTGTCTCATTATCATTATTCTATATAGCTTTGACCGTTAACCTTTAACCTTTAACTTTTAACCTTCAACTTGCAACTTTCGACTCAAAGCGGAGGAAACCCGCTGAACCCCCCGTCCACGTCGATGACGGCACCGTTGATGTAACCGGCCTGGTCGCTGGCCAGAAAGAGCACTGCGTGAGCGATATCTTCCGGTTCGGCAAATTGGTGCAGCCCAATGCCCTTGGCGATGCTCTCGCGGACCTCTTCTGCACGGTTTCGAAAACGGGGCGTTTCCGTGGCGCCGGGCGAGACGGCATTCACTGTGATCCCGTGCGCGCCGAGCTCTTTGGCCATCGTCCGAGTGAAGGACTCGATCCCGGCATTGGCTGCCGAATAAGCCGCCCGGGTGGGCATGGCGTGGCGACCTGCAATCGAGGAGATGTTGATGATTCTCCCACTCTGGTGGTGGATCATTCCGGGGCAGGCGTAGCGGGTGCAGTAGAGGGTGCCCAGCAGAGTCACCAGTTCCCGATGCATTTCCTCCAGGGAACAGTCGGCAAAGGGGACCGGTTCGGCCGAGGCCGCTGCGTTGTTCACGAGGATATCGATCGGACCCAGAGAGGCCGCTGTCTCCCTGACCATCTGTTCCACCGCCTCCGGATCCGCCACATCTGCCGGAACAGCGATGGCTCTGACACCCTGGTCCGACAGTTCCCGGCAGGTTCTCTCCGCCGACTCCCGGTGCAGTGCATTCACTGCAACCTCCACTTCCGCTCCTGCCAGGGCATGGGCGATGGCGTGGCCAATGCCTTGACCCGCTCCGGTTACCAGTGCCACTCTTCCAACAACTCTCATGATCCCTTCCCCAGCTGATCTCGAACGATCTCGGATGCTCTCCGCCGAAGCGTGTTCAGAGCACCCTCAGAATAAAACGCCATGTGCGGGGTCAGAATCACGTTCTCCATCTCCCGCAACGGGTGATCTACCGGCAGTGGCGCCTTCTCGTATACGTCGATCAGCGCTCCCCCCAGCCGCTCCGAACGGAGCGCTTCGATCAGTGCTTCGTCATCCACGAGAGCACCCCTGGCTGTGTTCACGACCACGGCCCCCGGCTTCATCCGACCGATTCGCACTCCATTCATGAAGTGGCGGGTCTGATCGGTCAACGGGATGTGTAGAGAGACGAAGTCGGAACGTTTCAGAACCTCGTCCAGATCGGTAAAGCGAATTCCCATGCAATCGGCCAAATTCTGGTCGGGATGCCGACTGTAGACGAGCACCTCCATCCCGAACGCTGTTGCCCGCCTGGCGACGGCCCGGCTGATGAAGCCAAAACCAATCAATCCCAGAGTCTGCTCGGACAACCGATGAATGGGCACGAAACCCCAGTTCCCGGTGGTCTGGGCGCGCTCGTTCCAGCGCTTTTCGATCACGAACCGATGGCCGCGCAGCAGTTTCCGGTTCCAGGTCAGAATGAGGGCCATCGTGTGGTTGGCCACTTCTTCCGTACAATAGTCATCGACACCCGAGACGAAAATGTTCTCGTCCCGCGCCGCCTTCACGTCGATGTTGTCGAGACCAGTCCCGAAGGTGGCGATGACTCGGCAATGAGGCAGACGACGAACCACTCTGGCCGTCATGGGTGCGTGCATGCAAAGCACTCCATCGGCTTCGGCAAGGGCTTCGATCAGACTGGCTTCATCCTGCCAGGCAACCTTCTCGACCCTGATGCCTGCCAGGACCGCGCGCTCGATCGAAAGATCGTCGCCGCGCGGGGAGTCAGTGACGGCTACAAAGTAAGACATCTCACCGTCAGTCCATGAGGAGCCCGCCATTGACATCCAGAATCTCCCCGGTGATGTAGCGGGCATCATCCGAGGCCAGGAATGCAATGGCCTTGGCCACATCAACGGCTTCTCCAGGCCGCTGTCCCAGCGGAACATGGTCAAAGAAGGCCTGGACCCCGGCAACACCGTCCAGAAAGTCCGTCTGGATGAGACCGGGAGCAATGGCGTTGACGGTCACAAAGTCACGAGCCATAGCCTTGGCAAAGGACTTGGTCATGCACAGGACGGCCGCCTTCGAGGCCGAGTAGTGAGCACCGATCACCAGGCCCCCATTCTTGCCCGCCTCGGACGTCATGTTGATAATGCGGCCGCTCTGCTGGCCTCTCATGTATTTCGACACGGCCTGACAACCAAACAATGTCCCTTTCACGTTCACTGCAAAGACCCGATCCCACTGCTCCTCCGAGATCTCCTCGAAGGGAAGCACATCAAAGATGGCAGCCCCATTCAACAGAATGTCAACGGAACCAAACCGGGTGTGTAGATCCTCCACGATCTCAAACCACCTGTCCCGGTCACACACATTCATGGCATAGCTGACGGCCCGGGGATCAATTTCCCGAACCTCTTCGAGAGCCGACCCCAGCTGATCCGCGTTGATATCCAACAGTGCGCAGATGGCGCCTCGACTGGCAAGTTCCTTCACGGTGGCCAGACCAATTCCCCGGGCCGCTCCGGTCACGATCGCTACTTTGTCCTGCAAGTTCTTCATGGTTATTCTCCTCAACCTCCAGACATCTCAAAAGACTCCAGGACTTTCCGACCCGAAAGCTCCCGGCGACTGATTTTTTGCGCCCCTTCGGTTCGGGGCATCGAATCGATTCGAATCACGGCGGCCGGTCGCATGAATGGTGCCAGCGCTTCCGCCCTGCACAGGATCTGCTGGCGAGGCAGCCTGTTTTCCGAGACCACGTACAGGACGACCTCATCGTCCCTCAGTTCTCCGTCCCGTCGCCACAAGGCAATCTCACCCACCGTTTCGATTTCTGAGAAGACCCGCTCAACGTAGTTGATGGGCACGAATTCGCCCTTGACGCGGATCGACTCCGACCTCCGCTCGATGAAAATCATCTGGCCCGTCTCATCCCGACGGCCCAGATCTCCGGTATGGAACCATCCGTCCTCGCCAATCAGGCCGATCAGCCCATCTCCAGTCTGATACCCGGACGACAGAACATGGTCTTCCGTAGAGCGGATGAGAATCTCGCCGTCCTCGGCCAGGTCCCACTCCACCTCCTTCCGGACCCGACCGCCGTAGCGGGACATTCCTTCGGGATGCTCGCATCGGTCTCCCAGGTGCCAGGGCCAGATATGAGTCAGCCCGCCCGCCTCGGTCGACCCGTAGCCCGAATAGGCCATGGGGACCTGGAACTTCTCCAGGAAGGGTCCGTCTGCCAGAAACACACAGCGCAACTGATGGCCGGCCGCCTCTTCTGAGCTGGTCGCCTTGCTGAGAATCGCCACCGGCGGCCCGTGCAGAAAGACCACGGTGATGCCCGTCTCTCTCACGGTCGGCCAGAAGCGGCTGGCCGAAAACCGTCTTGTTCCCAGCACATCCGCCCCTCCGGTGAGACCGCCCATAACACCGTATCCGAGAGGGTTGATGTGAAACATGGAGAGGGGAGCGAAAACCGTATCGGCCGGCGAGATCGCCATCGAATCGGCAATGTAGCGACCCAGACTGAGGAAATAATGATGGCTCAGCGCGCAGAACTTGGGAGGCCCGGTTGTTCCCGAAGTGTGCATGTAACCGGCGATGTCCCCGGGCCGTCGAGTCAGCCCTTCCAGAGCTTCCTCCCCACATCCGCTGAGTGTTCCCCCGTCCGACAGAACCCGGCCTCTGGCCCACTCCGAGGCGTCCAGATGAAGGGCCTCCAGAGCCACCTCCGGGCTGGGATCTCGATCGATCCACAGCACCGTTGAGACTCCCAGATTGTCCAGCATCTGCTGGATCAGGTCGTCAGGTAGAGCGGGATTGACAAGAGCCGCTTCGACCCCCGCCAGCTGCAGAGACAGAAAGGCCATCAGATAGCTCGTCCCGGTCTCACCGATGATCGCCGCCCGGCTGCCCGCTTCAACTCCGGCTCGTGCCAGCTGGCCGGTTCCCCTTCTGGCGATGCTGACCGCTTCCGCCAGGGTGGTGGGCTCTTCGACCACTCCGAAGCGAGCTTCGGGTCGGCGGGCTGACCGGTCGAGGAACAGACTGGTCAGATTGCTCATGCGAGCCCCTCGTAGTCGTCCGATTTGAGCACTCGGCGGGCAATATAATTGCGCAAAATCTCGAGTGAGCCTCCGGCTACGCGCAACACCTTCATGTCGCACAGGATCTGCCGGAAGGGAGTCTCCTCGTAAAGACCATGCGCCCCAATCAGAGCGAACGACTCGTTGACTGCATGCTCGGAGGCGTCGATGGCCAGTTTCTTGGCCAGAGTTGTCTGCAGGGAATGGTCTTCCTCTCGGTCCGCCAGGTTGGCAGCATGATCGCGGGCGAGAGCCGCAGCATACAACTTCGAATAACAGTCAGCCACGGTCCACTGAATACCCTGAAAGTCCACTACTTTGCTACTCTCACCCACCTGGCGGTCTCGAGCATAGTCAATGGCCTCAGCCAGTGCCCGCCGGCCAAACCCAATCAGTTCGGAGGCGTTCCCAAGGCGACTGGTGTTGAAGGTGGAAAGAAAGGTCTTGAGGCCTTCGCCGGGAGAACCCAGCAGCGCCGAGTCGGGCACGCGGACAGAATGGAAGTGGACGTCCGCGGTCGGAACCAGGCGGTATCCGATGGGATCGGTCTGCTCGGTCGAGATGCCGTCTTCCCTGGTTTCCACCAGGAACGAGGTGAGCCCCTCCTCGGCCATGGCGTAAACGATCATGAGATCCGATTCGTGGCCCAGGTTGACATGAGTTTTCTCGCCGTCGAGGACCCACTCCGAGCCGTTGCGGCGGGCAGTGGCCTGCATCAGCTTGAGAGAGGATCCCACTCCCGGCTCGGAGATGGCCTCTGCGAAGATCAGCTCACCCCTGGCCATTCCAGGAAGGTAGCGCCTTTTCTGTTCCTCGCTGCCCCAGATGTTGAGCCACAACTGGCCCTGTACCGAGAGCTGAACCGGAACCAGGCCCAGCCGACCGACCTCCTCTTCGATCAGGCAGTATTCGCTCACCCCGGCGCCAGCGCCCCCTTCCTCCACGCTGGTCACGGGGCCGACCCATCCGTGCCGTCCCATCTCCAGATAGAGGTCCCTGGGAAAGCGTCCAACCCGGTTGCATTCCGTCAGATACTCTCGGTGCTTGCGGGCAAACTCCTGCATCTCGGCGATCGTCTTCGTTTTCCAATCAGGTCTCGAATACTGGGCCACTGGATACACGGATGTTCCCTCCTGGCAGCACGCGACCGCGAGCGACTTTCACTACGGGCTGTTAGGGCCGGCCCGCCTTTCGTGATCTACCGTCCGCAGCATCCCTCCGGGCGGCACCCTCACGATATTACGCAGGTCGTTTCGACTCAACTCTTTTTGTGCACTCGCCTTCCGCGTTCCACGCTCATGAAAGTGGGAGGGGCCCGGCACCCAGAACCTGAAAGAACCTGATAACCTTGACAAAATCGGGAAAGGACAACAAGCTTCAGAGTCGAAGGAGAAGAGATATGGCGGCACAGAACGGCCCCCTGGAACTGACCGATCTGGGCCTGAGTAAGGTCAACATTGAGGTCCGGTTTGCCGGTGAAAGTGAAAATGAATCGGCTTACCGGCCGGCTTTCGTTCGTCTCGGTCCAGAAGGCATGTTCCTGCACTGGCCCGACCCTCCGTCTGACCTCCAAAAGCTCCAGGTCGAATGGTCCGACTGCCCTTTTACTCCACAGCCTTTTCGCTGTGAGTGCACGGTTCTGGAAAGCTCGGAAGAGGGCCTGCAGGTGAAACTTGATGGCCCGACCCCGGCCACCATGAAGGAATGGTTCGAGAGAATCTCGGCCCTTGCCAACCAGCGAGAGCCCGACAGTGCCCTGAAGACTTCCAAACTGTACACGGGCGCGACCGTGGTCTCAGCCGGCGGACTGTTTTGCGGCGCGCTGGCGATTCTCTTACCCATACTGAGCAGTGGCCAGTGGTGGATCGACGCCATTTCGAAAGTCCTGCTCCTCGTCATGATCGCCTCCATTGCCGGGTTCGCCTGGATCCGCTTTCTGGCCGGGCGCGCGGAGGTTCGGGCGATCCGCCAGAGCCCGGGGTAGTACTGACTCGACTGTAATTGACCGAGTGCGATGAATCCCATCCTCTACCGGGCCGGTGGCCATGATTTCGCCAATCTCTGGATGAACACAGCGAAGATTCTGATCGCGCTGGTGTTTCTCTACCAGAACGCCCTCGACACTCAACTCGGGGTGAAGCTCTTTCAGGACTATTACTACGTGTTTCGTGTCCCGGTCAGCCGTGACGGCGAAAACGGCAACGCCGGAACGGCTGAGGTTGTCACCCCGGAGGATCCTTATTTCTCTATCGACTTCAAGCCTCTTGCTCTGGGCCAGCCCTATGACAACTTCACCGTGGAAGTGCTCGAATTGACCAACCGGGACGGAGAAGATCTGCTCAAAACGGTGCCTGCTGGAGAGGGCCCCTGTCCGTCTCCTGAGCCTGCCTGCCTGCGCTTCCGCTGGGCCGATCTGACAAAGGGTGACAAGGCGGTGTTGCACCGGGCCAGTTTTAATCTGCTCGACCTGGTCAAGGACGAATCCACTCTCGTGTCTGGAGACTACCAGGTTCGGTTCGGTTTCAACTTTTTGCGTGGCGGACGTCAACTGGGACAACCGGGGCAGGCCAGCACCTACTCGGGAACTCTCAAGTTTCTGCGCCAGGAGGAACTGAGGTTCGGGGATGTTCCGGTGGTTCAGGGCAGGCCTTTCCACATTCCGCGACTCATCCTGGAACGCATTCGCGCCGGCGGATCCTGGGGCGGCTGGGATGCCTATCGGGAGGTTCTGGTTCTGGAAGGAGGCGCTGACAGGGGGTGGCGCAGCGGTGCCGCTCTCAGCGAAAACTTCGACCGGGAATGGCTACAGCCGATCCGTCGCCTCAAAGCCGGCAACAATTACGAACAGCGCGGTCATTTCCTGGACAAGAACAACATCCAGGTAGATTTCACTATCGGTTTCAACCTGCTGAAGAATGAGCCGCCGCGTTCCACTTATCTGGGCCCCGGGGAAAGCGACATAAACTTCGTACGCATCTTCTATGAGTGGCACTTCTTCGAGGAAGATCAGGGCTACTATTACTACAACTTGAGCCGCCACATCATCGATCCGGACGGCACCACCGATCCGATTGACGGCCGGCCCGATGTGCGCGTCCGCCAGTTCCTCAAGCTACAGCCCGACAACCTGCCCTACCGCCTCAGAAAAGATCCGCTGACGGGCGACTGGCATCTTCGGGTGGAGGGAAGAATTGACAACAGCCTGGCCCCCGGATCGTCCCATCTTCTTACGGTGGTGGCCCGGGACGACTTTCAAGATCAGAGGATTCGTATCAGAATCGAACGGTGACAAGCATGGGTCTTAGAATGGCGAACCGGACAGCGGCGTTCCTGGTGCTGACCCTCATCACCACCCTGAATCTGTGGTCTCAGGAGCCCTGCAGCGACAGCGATATAATGGTCCCACAGGAGCCCCGGATGGTAGAGGCGAATCTGTCCCTCCTCAGGGGAGAAACCGGCGAAGGTTCTCTTCCTGAGTGGAGCAAGATTGAAAAGCTGCGAAGCTTCTTCAAGCGGTATACCTCGGCCCGGGCTGAGTGCCTGCTGATTGAAGCGGACGAAATCAACCTTCAGTTGTTCGTGACCCGCAGCTCAGTCACCGATCCGGCCACCGATCCGGCTTCCGGCAACCTGGACTCCGAGAAAGGGCTTCAATTCTTCGGATCTTCCCGGGTGAAAGTCGAGCGGGCAGACAAGCAGGTCACCCGCACTTACGCCTTCCCCCTCGACGGGCCGGCCAAAATCTCGGAGGTTGCCGAAACTGACCAGTTGGAAATACTGCTGGAGGATCTGGCCCAGGTTCAGCTGGTCTCGGTCCCCCGTCTGCAGCGGATTCCCACTGCCGGCTCGACAGGAACAGAGGACTGTTATCTCATTAGCAGCCTCAGCGTTGTCCCCAGCCGGGTCTTCGATGATCGTCTTCCTGCTTTGCCCGATTCGGAAACCGGCGTCGCTCTCTCGCTGGACGCTCGCCGCCGTGCCCTCGAGTATGTGGGCCAGGAGGTTCGATGGATGCAGAGGGTTGACACAGAGCTTCCAGGATGCCGGAGCAGTGAGGGCGAAGGTTACTGGGCCCGACAGATCCGGTCCCTTAACCTGACGGTTCGGGAACTGGCTCCCGACATGGACTATGTTGCCCAGTCCATCCGCTTCTGGAGAGATGTCGAACAACGGATCCAGCAGCTTCGGGCCGAAGACGACGGCTGGCAGAAAGAAATCGCGGCCAGGGAGAATCAGTGAGACCCATACTTCCCGCTTCCCTGCTGCTCCTGTCTCCTGGAATGCTTTTCGGGCAAGAACCGGCTTCCCTCTGTGAGACCGGCAACGCTCTTCGAGCCGGCACCCGGCTGGAATGTGTCAGCGACGAACAACTGGAAAGGATTCTCTCCTTTCCCCACCCGGCTCCCAATGAGCGCCTGCGACGACAGGCTCTCACAATCGCCTTCGAGGTTTCGGCCTGTGTGAACGACTTTCGGCTCTTTCCAACGGATCCTCAGCAGCAGACGGACTATCACTGCCTGCAGCAGGAACTGCTCGATTTCTACCAGCAAATCAGTGAAGATCTCGAGGCCGAGGGGCTTCGATTTCAAGATCAACTGGCCTGGGCCTCTCTGCGCATTCATTACTGTATGATCGACGAGAATCTTCCTCTCTCCGGTTGTATGACCCACATCGAGGATGCTCTCAAGGACTATCAGGCGGCTTTCAAAGCGGCCCATGAGAACCGCTCCGATCCGGCCTCAACGAAGGGTATGGCAGGACTCCCGGCCGCAGGAGTGGATGCTCTTCCGGACTTCGAGCACGTCGAGTCGTTCGTCGACCTCTCACTCGAGAATACGCGCCGCTTCCCGCTGGCGCTGGGCAAGCAGGTTGGAGAAACCCTGGGCTCGGTTCTGTGTGACGCCTTTGATCTCTATCCGCAGCGTCGCACCGACATAGCTCTGCTCTACAACGTTCTGATCCGGTTCGATGTGGGGAATATGGCCTCCTCCCGCCAGCTCTACCAGTTCCTGGAGGACCTCAGTGAGCTTTTTCGACCAGCTCGGAGCCTTCCCAGCTCTCTCTACCTGAGCCCCGCGGATTGGAGTCCCTCTCCTGCGCCCTGCAGTGAGGAAGACTGGGCCCTGGTGTTTCCCGAATTCCGCCTCCTTCCGGGCTACCTGCTTCCTGGTCCGGTTCGAATGGGCCGCTCCCTGGAGCACCTGGAGACCATGCTCGTTCGGACTGCGGAGTTCGCTGAGAACCCGAATCATCTTTGGAAACCCTTTCATCGCTACGGCATGCTTCTCTTGCACCTGGCCCAGTCGGTGAAAGTGGCGGCCTACCGGGATCCGGAGAAGTGGGAAACCCGCCACAAGATCATGGAGAAAGCGCGTGATGCGCTTCTTCTCAAAGGGGTCTGGCATGCCCGGCACCCGATCGATCCCAAGCCCCTCAGGGGCTCCATTGACGAGCTGCTCCAGGGCTACACGGGGGAACTCCTGGCCGACCTGCGACTCGACACCCTGATCGATTTTTCGGAAGAATCTCTCAACGTGGGGCCGGTGCTCCTGAGCTCCGGCCAGAAACAATTTCTGCACCGCCAGATGGCCATCGCCAACTGCCTCCTGGGAGAGCGCTCCAAAGCTCTTTCCCATCTCCAAGAGAGCGACATCCAACAGAGCCGGCTCCGGCAGATTCACAGGACGCTGCGGGAATCCGGCGTCAGCCCCGGGATGATCCAGCCGCCACCGGACCGCTAGTAGGAGTTCCACGTTCCACGTTCCACGCTCCGTGGTCCGATCAGATCGCCGCATGGAAGCGGCTCCTACCGTTTACCGTCGTATGGCGTCCTTGCCCTTGCCCAACACGCGTCGTCCTTTGTTGTTAAGCTTGGACTGTGTCGAAACAGGCTCGCATTCTTGGTCTCCTCATTCTCGTCCTGTCGACCGGATTCGCGCCGGCTCAGAGCCAGGGTCCGCCTTTTCTCTGGGAAATCAGCGGGACAAAAACATCCTACCTCTTTGGAACCGTTCATCTTCCCGACCCGAGGGTCGTGAATCTCCCGGCCAGTGTGAACCGGGCTTTCGAAGCCAGTCAGGCCGTTTATACCGAGATCCCGCTCGATCCTTCTTCTCTGATGGCGCAGGTGCCTAAGCTGATGCTTTCTGGTCCCAGATCCTTGCGCGAGATCCTCCCCTCCGACCTGCTCCAGCGCACCGAAAAGGCCCTGCAGCAGATTAACAGCGCTCTTACCATTGAAGCGTTTCTGAAGTTCAAGGTCTGGACCATTGCGACCATGGTCCCCATTCTTGAAACGCAGCTGGAGAATCCCGGCGTCCTGCCCATGGACGCCAGACTCTACCAGCAGGCCCAGAAGCACGGCAAGACGGTAGGGAGCCTGGAAACTATTCAAGAGCAGGTTCAAATTTTCGACTCTCTGAGCGAGCAGGAACAGGTCAGGATGCTGCGGGATACGCTCGACTTTCTGGATGAGCACAACGCCCAGGGCATCGACGTGACCGATCAACTCATCGACTGGTATGTTCGCGGTGACCTCGCCGAGTTTGGGAAATTGATGGTCGGCTACGTGAGAGAAGATGCCTTTTATGAAGCCTTTGTGGACAAGGTCCTCTACCAGCGCAACTACCTGATGGCCGATCGTATTGAAGCTCTTGTGAAAGAAAACTCCAACCGATCACACTTCTTTGCTGTTGGTGCCGGCCACTACTGGGGAGAGACCGGTATCCAGAACCTGCTTGCCGAGAAGGGCTTTGAGATCAGACGCGTCTCGAATTGAGAAGTCCTCCAGAAAAAAGGGGACAGAGCGAGTGTCAACGAGCGTGAATCACACACCAGTCGGGCCTCTCATGAGAAAATGGTGGACAGGAGAACTCCATGAAGCGTTTGACCACAGGATTTGTTCTGCTCTTTCTGGCCAATTCTGTTGTCCCCGGACAGCCCATCCACATGCATGCACGCCTTCACATTCAGACTATGCCCGACAACCTCGATTCCGCCATTCGATCCCAGATCATCAGGCAGAAGGTCCTCGTCAGAATCGTTGATGTTCCGGAGGAAGCCGAGCTGACCATGAAAGAAACTTCCGGATTCACCGGGACCCAGAGGCACAAGCAAGGGATCCGTCTGATCATCGAGATTTTCGATCCCGCAGGTTCGAAACGATGGCCCGGGGCGCCGGGAGACCGTTTCTACTGGATCGAGAAAGCCTCACCCGGGTGGCAACGCGAAGTCGCAAAGAGGGTCGTCAAGAAGCTGAGCAGGGCAATTCAGAGATACACCACTGCAGCCTCTTCCACGGACAGGTGGTGGCCGTTTACGAAAACAGAACAGGGCCAGCGGGTTGGCCCTGCCACGGTCGACACCAAAGCGAGACAGCCAGCCAGCCCTGCCGACGAGTCCACACAGGCCTCCGAACGATCGACTTACCGAGCACCGCCAAGTGAGGTCAACGTGAACTGGGCCCGGAAAGACAAGACTCCGGTCGAACCCCGAGTCAGCCAGGGGTCGCTGGAGATCAAGTTCGGGATGACGGAAGAAGAGGTCCGGGACGTCCTTGGGGATCCTCTCAAGATCGCCCGTCTGAAGGACAACACCGTCTACAAATACAAAGACACGGTGGTCGAGTTCCAGGATGGAAAAGTCTCCGAAGTCAAATTCCAGTAAGACGCTGCCCCGCTTTGCACTAAGATACTGAACTTCATCGTGTATCTCAGGTTTCTAACTCCTACTTTCGTTTCTCTTTGTGTGCTTTCCCCCTACGAAACCTCCAACGCAGAGCGGCGCCTCCTCGCCTATGAGAAGCGTCCGGTCTGGGCCAAGCTGACAGAGAAAGGATTTCGCGGTCCACGCCTGCGGATCGGTGGCATGCCGGCCGGTTCCGGATTGAACCTAGAACCCAGAACCTAGAACCCATTCCTAGAAACACGGTTCACAATCGTGAGCCGGTGACTCGATCTGAATCGTCACGTGGGAGATGGTAAAGCGCTGCTTCAAGGTGTTGCTCAGATTCTTGAGAAGATCGTCACGGTCACACTCCGACTCGGGCAGGACGTGTGCGGACAGAGCCACCATCCCGCTGGTAATTGTCCAGATGTGGAGATCGTGAACCCCGGCAGCACCTTCCACCTCTCTCATTGCCTCCAGAACCTCATCGACGTCGATGTGCAGAGGTGAGCTTTCCATCAGCACAGCGACCGATTCCTTGAGAACAGACCAGGACGAAAAAATGATCAGCACGCCGATGATGATGGAGGCCACGGGATCGGCCCAGTGCCAGCCGAAGGCCCAGATCAGGGCACCGGCTGCGATTGCCTGACAACTTCCCAGAGTGTCGGCCAGAATGTGCAGCCAGACCCCCTGCATGTTGAGGCTTTCTCCTCTCCCCTCCTGGAGCAGCCACAGACCCACCAGATTCACGACCAGGCCCCCGCTGGCCACGACCATCATGATGCCGGCGTGGACTTCGGGAGGATTCATCAACCGCTGGTAGGCCTCGGTGAAAATGAGAATCGAGATGGCAACCAGCGTGGCCCCGTTGACCAGAGCCGCCAGAATTTCCGTCCGATAGTAGCCGTAGGTGTGCTGGGAGCCGGAGGGTCGGCTTGCCAGCCACATGGCAAAAAGAGCCAGGGCCAGCGAGCCGGCGTCTGACAGCATGTGCCCGGCATCGGCCAGAAGGGCGAGAGATCCGGACAGCAGCCCGCCGATCACCTCGGCTGCCATGTAGAAAAGGACCAGTACCAGTGTGGCTGTCAGACGCCTCTGATTCGCCGACCGGCTCTTTGTCCTGTGAAAGTGGTCGTGATGATACGCTGCTGTCATTTCCTTCTGCAGGCGCGATGCAATAGCATCGTTGACGACGAGCGACAATGAAATCGCCCGCAAAACCCATCCGCAAACGTTACACTATTCATGAAAGGGAATACCAAGCAAAACATAGCAGCATCCACTATGAGTGTCACGCTCCGCTTCTGGGCTCTTCTGACGATTGTAACCTGCCCTGGGACCGGTCTGGCTGGGAGTCAGGGAGCGCAAATTGACTTCAAGTCTCAAATCCAGCCCATTCTGGAGCGTGCCTGCCTGGAATGCCACGGGCCGGTTCGTGGTCCTGGTCTCCGGCCTGGGACAGCCGGATGGAGGCAAGTCGTGCTGGGGCAGCGGATTTCTTCCCACCCTGTATCAGGGAGTTGAATTCCGGTCTCAAGGGGATCCGGTCCTCTTTACTTCCAACCCGCCCGGGGTTACATCCGAGGCCCGTCGCCGCTCACTGGATGCGATCCGTGACCGATACCCGACTGACCTATCGGTATCAGGGCCGCGACTTCCGGCTGACCGATGTGGCCGGCAAGGTGGCTAATAAACTGCTCGCCTAGCGGCTCGCGCTTTCGCGTTCCACGTTTCGTGTTCCGGGTGAACGGAATGTGGGAGAAGCCTCAGACCCCCACGCAATCACGTGGAACCTGGAACGTGGAACGTGGAACGCGAAGCCCGTCAGGGCTTTGTCCGACTGATCACGACCAGCACCGCTTCTACGTTGGCCAGGTTGGCCTCGTCTTTGCCAATCTCCTGATACTGCCCGAGCAGCTTCTTGGCTTCTTCGTACTGGTTGTCAAAGTAGCGCTGCATGCCCAGCTGAAAATAGGCTTCCGGAAAGTCGGGGTTGGCCCGGATGATGTTTTCGTAAATCACCATTGAAAACTGTTTATTTCCTTTCCGCACCGATTCCTCGGCCTGTTTGAAAAGGCTCTGGTCTGGATCTTCTCCGCTGCGTTGGTAGAAGCTCCGGAAAGTCTCTGCAGCCTCCGCATAACGCTCGCCCTGCAGGTAGACCTCGCCCAGCTCTTGCTCAATGGCAGGCTGCTCGGGAAGCAGCGAGGCCGCCTTGCGGTAATTCTCGATCGCTTGCTCGGATTGCTCGAGCTTGACCTGAGTCCGGGCGATCTCCAGTAGAAAGGCTGCCTGGAGTTCTTCGGAAAACTCCCTCATCTGGGCTTCCGCTCTGGCCAGAGCCTCTTCCACCTTTCCGTCCTCTCGGAGCTGGCGGATCTCTTCCAGGCGCTCCCGCGCTTTGGCCGCTTCGGCGTTGAGCAGATAATCGTCAATCAGGTCACCAAGTTTGAGTGTATTCGCGTCCTCAGGATCCAGCTCCAGCGCCCTGTCAGCGCTTCGCCTGGCTTCATCGATGCGGTCCGAGCGCAGGTAAGCCAGTGACACGTTGTAGTGATTGCCCCCCTTTTCCGGATTCACCTCGATCAGTTCCTGGTAAAGACTTACAGCCTGCTGGAACTCCCCGGCCTGCATGGCCTGCTCGGCCCGATCTTCCAGCTGCATGACGGGAATCTCGGCAAGAAGCTGCTGCAGGCTCTGGCGGCGCTCGTCCACCTGGCCACGCTCTTCAGCCGTTCCAAACGTCGCAAACATCTCCAGGAGTTCTAGCGCCAGCCCAAAGCTTTCTCCGGCCTCATCCCAGTTCTTCTTGTAGAGCTGAACGATCCCCAGGTTCTGGAGAGTATCCGGGTTGGATGGATTCAACTGTCGGGCCGCCTTCAGCTTCTCCACGGCCTGGTCAAACTGCTGTTGCCGCAGGGCCTGAACCCCTTCTGTGTAGAGCTGCTCAGCCTCTTGCAGGGACGCCGAGTCCTCGAAATAGAGGAGCTGTGACGAGTCGCCGGGCTCAAACCCCAGACTGACCAACTCTGTCGAGCCATCCTTCAGGTTCAGAAACTCCTTGTAAACCGGCTGGTAGCCCTCGCTTCGAGCCCACAACCGATAGTAGCCCCCCGGCAACCTCTTGAACCGAGCTCTTCCCTTCCCATCCGACTTGACCGTTTCGAGTTGCTGGGCCTGCACCGACTGGAGAGATACCTCAACCTTCTTGAGTGGTTGACCCGCGTGGTTGCTACAAAGGACGTCCAGAGTCACCTGAGCCAGGACGGTTCCCGCCAGCGAGGCCAAAAAGGCTGACACAACGGCGACTCTCAAAACTTGATTCAACTTTTTCATGAACTTGTTTCCTGTGCAGTATCCAAAAACAGGCATTCTATACCATCTGCAAGGGACGGGCGCAGGCTGGAAAGCGGGCACGTTCACGAACCAACGTGGAACCTGGAACGCAAGCTCCCGGCAGCTTCCGCGCGGCTGCGCAGTCACTGTCGTTCCTGCCTTCCATGAGAAGGCCAATGTATGTCAAGCAACTTGGTGCGTTTAATCGTTTCTTCGATAAGTAACTTCAGCAGCTGTCAGAATGGGGGACTGGATTCGCGGGCTTCCATTCGCACTCTTGGTGGTCCCTTTTCGCTTCGGGACCGGTGCATGCAGGGGTCCGGCTATCCAGGGGGGCTGCTACCTCTGTCGCGACCTCAAGGGTCAGGCAGGAACTCGCAGTCACCCCCGGGACGGGGCGATCTCTCTCACCCCAACTCGTCAAACTGTAGAAGTCTTGTGATCTCCTTTTTGGTTTCGGTGTCGATGTCACTAGGGTAGCTCTTTGCTTAAGGCTCTCAGGCTGCCTGGCGGTGGCTCTGGTAAAAGGGATCGTAAAGACTGTCGGCTACCCACAACCGATGCATCAGCACCGCCAGCTTACGGGCCACTGCCACTGCTGCTTTCTTTTTCGCCCCTCGACCTCCCCTCGAGGTCAGTGCCTCGCCTTTACGCCGCAGATCACAGTCTTCCCCAAAGTGTCCCAGCATGTAATGAGCACATTGCACCAGCAGAGACCGTAGATACCGGTTCCCCTCCTTGGTGATGCGCAGCTGCGTATCTCGATTCCCACTTTGCCGTTGTCCCGGACACATCCCCAGATACGCTCCCACGTCCCGACTGCGGACAAAACGCATCGGATCATCGATGACCAGCACGAAGGCCAGGGCTGTGATCTGACCCACCCCACGGACCTGCATCAATCGTGCCGTCTGAGAATATTTCTCGTTGCACAACCTGTACACCTGACCGTCATAGACTCGAATCTTCTGGGTAAAGCTTGCGATCTGTTCGATGATTGGCCCCAGAAAACTCTGGCACTGCTCTGGAACGTGACCCTGCACCTTCTGGTGAAAACTCGCCGTACTGCAAGCCGGCAGTCGGTGTCCATAGATCTTGACCTGAGACCGGCAGAAGCCGATCAAACGACTGCGCCAGCGCACCAGCGCTTCTCGCGCCTGCAACACACCCAGATCCGACTGCGCCTCCTCACCCCGATGCTCGATCGGCGACAGCAGCTGTGGATCCACCCGGGCTATGCGTGCCAGATACATCGCATCCACTCGATCATTCTTTCGTTTGTTTTCGTAGATCAGTCGCAACTTGCGTGCATTGGCCACCCACACTTCATGGCCCAGGCTGGATAAAAGTCGAGAGATCCACCCCGAATGAGTCCCCACTTCCAGCGCGATACGGCTGTCCGCCACTGGAGAGAAAAACTTCTGCAAGGCTGCGGCGCGAGTCGCTACTTTCTGTTCCCAAACCAGCTCCCCATCCTCCTGCGAAAGCGCTATCACATGGCAGCTGCGATCCGAAATATCCATCCCGATTGTTACCATTCCATCTCTGTGATACTTTTTCATCGCCAGACCTCCAGTTTCTATGGCCCCTAGAGGCCACATTTAACAAGAATTGCAGCACGACCCGTTCGTGACTGCGTAACCTGGCAGAGTCTAGCTTCTAGGCTTTGCCGGGGTCTGGCCTTCTCATCCCTATCTCTGACGTTTCCTTGGTTGGTACAGTTCTTGCGGCCTGCGGGCCGGTCCCATGAGGTGACTTGTCCGGTCACCGGGTAGACAGAGGCGCGAATGACAATGAGCGCACAACGTGGAACGTGGAACGCCAAACGTGGAACGCGAAAAAGTCTCGGGCACCACGCCGACTCAGGATTCTGGGAGGAATAAAGTTCAGACGTGGTGCCCGATACGGGAGAAACTCACTGATCGGTATCGGATGACTTGATCTCCGCGGCAGGGACGGTGTTGTCCTGCATTCTCGCACTACGCGATCGCGGTTCTTCAACAGTCGCCGGAAAGTGTCCCATTTGTTTGACCGAGTACTTCAGTGCCGACAGGAAGAGGTTTGCGACGGCGGCACAGATCGCAAAAAAAAGTATGAGTAGGACAATCCTGTTCATAACCCCGGTTTCTCCCCTTTGTAGGTTGCGTCACGAGTGACACGGGAACTAATGTCCGTGTCGCTGCCTTCTCCCCCTGATCTCCCGTCTGCACCCAGGCCTTCCGCAGTCGTGGGATATCGCGCCATGTCTGTTTGAAACCTGTCGAGCGCATTCGCGAAGATCCCGATCTTAGCGTCGACGAACTCTGGTTTGGAAAACGAGTCCAGTGAGTTGGACGACGCGACCGTGGTGGCGACGATGGCCATCAAAACAATCAAGGCAGCGGCGCTGAGGACTCCCAGCAACGCTCCGAAAGTCTCTGTGAGTACTTCTCTCATCGTAATCATTCCTCTCTGGTGGAGGGAGCAACCCACCTGAGCTTCTCGCTCCGCAGCGCCCTGACTCGGGGGCAGACAAGAGTTTTGTAGCATGGCTGAACGAGAGCAAGCGTGAGCCGAATCACCGGCGCCGTTTTTTTGTGGTGCCTGCCGGGATTATCTGCCGGTGATTGCATCAAAAGATCTCGATTCCAGCGCAAGCCCGGGAACTCTACCGGGCCGGTGCCATCGGACAGCTCAACATGGTCGACATTTTGATCAGCCGCAACGACGCCCTAGCAGCCCGTGGTGAAAGTCGAGGATAAGGGGTCACACAGCGACACTAGACTGACCCCATGGCAATGGGGAAAAAGAAACGTCGACAGCAAGAAGACCTGTGGGTCGCCACCAGTGAGCTGCCCCGCACCGCCGGCCATCCCTTCTACGAAAGACTGAATGGCCTTTTCAACGAACACGGCTTTGACGACTTCGTGGAGGGACTGTGTGCGAAGTTCTATGCAGACAAGATGGGGCGACCGAGCCTGGCTCCGGGAGTGTACTTTCGGCTGCTGCTGGTGGGGTATTTCGAAGGGATCGGATCGGAACGAGGAATAGCCTGGAGAGCAGCTGATTCTCTGGCACTGCGAGAGTTTCTGGGATTGAAACTGAGCGAGTCGCCGTCTGATCACTCCACGATCTCCCGAACCCGACGACTGATCGATGTGGCTACCCACGAAGCAGTCTTTGACTGGGTACTGAAGCGGATCGGGGCGAGCGGCCTGCTGCGGGGCAAGACGATCGGCATCGATGCCACTACGCTGGAAGCGAATGCAGCGCTGCGCAGCATCGTGCGCCGGGACAGCGAGCAGGGGTATGAAGAGTTTTTGATGGAGCTGGCGAAAGCCTCCGGGATTGAGACGCCGCGACGGGAAGATCTGGCCAAACTGGACCGCAAGCGCACGGGCAAAGGATCGAACCGGGTTTGGAAGCACCCGCATGATGCGGATGCGCGGATTACCAGAATGAAGGACGGGCGGACGCACCTGGCGCACAAGGCGGAGCATGCAGTGGATCTGGAGACCGGAGCGATTGTCTCGGTGACGGTACAGGGAGCCGATCAAGGGGACACGCAGACCATGGTGAAGACCCTGACGGAAGCGGCCGAGAAGGTGGAACAAGCGCTGCCGGAGGGACGAGGCATCGAAGAGGTGGTGGCCGACAAGGGGTATCACAGCACGCAGCGGATGGTGGACCTGGATGCGGTGGGACTGCGCAGCTATGTGAGCGAACCGAGGCGAGGGAAGCGACGCTGGCGAGGAGACCGGCAGGGGCAGGAAGCGGTGTATGCGAATCGGCGGCGCATCCGGGGAGAGCGAGGGCAGCGGCTGCTGCGGCAACGAGGAGAGCAGCTGGAGCGACCCTGTGCGCATCTGTACGGGAGCGGAGGGATGAGACGGCTGCATGTACGGGGACATGAGAATGTGTTGAAGCGACTGCTGATCCAGGTGAGCGCCTTCAATCTGGGGATGCTGATGCGTCAGAGCCTGGGTGTGGGAACGCCGCGGGGTCTGCAGGGGCGGATTTGCGCCCTGATGCTACTGATTTTGTCGCTGTTCAAGCGTCTTAAGGGCCTGTTCGGACTGATTCCGGCTGCTTGGCCCGAAAAACCCAACTCAGCGACCCCTTCGCTGCTTCCATCGGTGGGTACCACCTGAGCTCAGAAAACATACTTCTACCACGGGCTGCTAGCCCGGATTATGCAAAAACCGTAGTCCGCTGTTGAAAAACGAGTCGAGAAGTGGCCCAACTCGGAAGCGGGCAGGTGTGACAGGCGGATTTGCGAAGAATATCGGTTGGGGAGGCGTTTGAGTGGTTGGGGGAGTGAATTTCAGACAGATCTGGGCCTGGATGAGTATCGGAAGCGGTTTTTTGGGGAACTGGGAGAAGCTAGCTGGAGTTGAGGCGACTCAAGACGAGGTGGAAGAGGGGTTGTTCGGGAAAGGCTGAGGAAAGATGGACCCAGATGCGTCGAGTGGTTTGTCGGATGCGGGCCCCGATCTTGAGGACACGACGACGTAAGGTTTCGATTTCGAGCTTGTGCCAGGGAGTCCCGTGCAGATAGTCGCGGAGGCGCACGAACATCTGGTAAGCCAGTGCATGCAGGAGGAGTCGAAACTGATTGGCCAGGAATCGATGACAGCTGAGTCGGTCCATGCTCAGATGATTCTTGAAGGCCTTGATGAAGTTCTCGGTCTGCCCTCGGTTTGTATAGTGGTCATAAAGTGATTGGGAGCAGAGATCGTCCCGGTTGGTGACCACAAAGCGACGATTGATCCCGCGCTGATCGACCTCCACTTTGACAATGACGCGACGGGATCGATCCCAGCTCTTGGCTCGATAAAGAAACTCGTCAAACTGACGCTGTTTTTCCTCCAGCTCAACGAACTGCAGCCGAGTCGAATCCAGCAGCGGCTCGACCACTCGCTGCAGGCGAGGGTTTCGACTTAACCCAATGACATATTGGAGTTGATTCTCTTCACCTTCACAGAACTCGTAGAGCCGAGGCGTGGCAAAGCCGCTGTCGGCCCGAATCTCAATCTCGACATCCGTCCCCACTCCTTGTCGGATGGCCTCCACGACTCGCTTCAGAATGGGCACGATGTGAGAGGCAGCCCCCTTGTTGCCAGGTCTCAACACGACACACACCAGGTCGCCCGTGTCGGCATCGAAGATCAGCAAAGGATGCAGAATGTGGTTTCGGTAATACCCATGGTAGAAGGAGAACTCCTGCTGACCGTGAGTGTGGTCGTCGGTACTGTCCAGATCCAGGATGATCTTGCTGGGACGTCTCTTCTTCAGGGAGCGCACATAACGGCCTAGCAGCCACTGGCTCAGACGCATCAGATCCTTCTTGGTGACGGAGTTCTCCAAACGGGAGAAAGTCGGCTGGGTGGCCAAATCGGGATCGCTCTCGGGCAACTGATCACAGACTGTCTTGAGCATCGGATCGGAGCGCAGCGTATCGGCGTCATTACAGTCTTCGTAGCCGGCCACGATCTGCAAGACTCGTTGTCGAATCAACTTCAACAGGTCATGACGAACGTAGCGTCGGTCCCGGCTTTCCGAAATACACGAACTGAAGCCCTCGCACAACCGATGTTGCCGATCCAGCGATCCAAACAACAACCATCCTGCGTCGGAAGTCAGACTCCCCCCATCAAAACGCGCCGTGATCTTTCGGTGGCTGTGAAATAGCAGGGTATTCTGGCAGACTGCTTTCAACATTGCCGTAGCTCCTGTTTAGGGTCGTTGTTTATGTAAACCCTTTTATATCAGAGAGCTACGGCCTTTTTTCTGGGCCCAAATCTCACTCGGATTCAGATCTCATGCATAATCCGGGCTAGGCGCCTGGGAGTACTCGATTCCTCGCGATCAACATGAACATGACCTAGCCGGGCGCGGACAGGTTCCTTGATGCCACGGTTGGAAAGCTGCTAGTCTGCGCACATATCCTGGAGGAAACGAAATGTCTCGACAAATGCCGATGGTACTGGCCATTGGCCTGGCCACTCTGACCCTTTCTGTTCTTGCTTCTGAGCCCGGATTTGTTTCACTCTTCGACGGCAAGACCTTGAACGGATGGACGCTGGTCGGAAAAACTGGTGATGGCTATGTCGTCAAGGACGGCACGATCGTCCTGCCTCGCGGCGGAGGCGGCAACCTTTTTACCGAGAAGGAGTTCAGCGACTTTATCTTGAGATTCGAATTCAAGCTCGAAGACGGCTCCAACAACGGCCTGGCTTTTCGCGCCCCGTTGCAGGCCAGAAGCGTTCATGTCGAAGGTAACGAGATCCAGATTATCGACAACAACTCCGAGCGCTACAAGGACATCATCAAGCCCTGGCAGGTGCACGGCTCTCTCTACGAGGTCTTTCCCGCCAAGACCGGCTATTTGAAGAAAACTGGAGAGTGGAATGAGGAGGAAGTCACGGCTCTGGGCCGCCAGCTGAAAGTGGTTCTCAACGGCCATACCATTCTCGACGTAAACCTGGACGACGTCAAAGACCCGGAGATCTTGAAAGAACATACCGGGCTGAAGCGAAAGTCGGGCCACCTCGGCTTTCTGGGTCACAATGAGCCCATCGAGTTTCGCAACATCCGGATCAAGGAGCTTTGAGTATGGGGAAAACGTACAACCGGAGGAGCTTTCTCAAGAACTCGGCTGCTGGAACAGCGGTCGTGGCCGGTTATTCGGCCACCGCACACGGCTATCGGGCCAATGAAACCCTCAACGTCGGTTGCCTCGGGACCGGTGGCCGCTGCCAGCGATTGATGAAGTCTCTGGCCACGATTCCGGGGGTCCGCATTGCGGCCGTCTGCGATGTCTGGGACGTGCGTCTGGAGCAGGCTCGCAAGCTGGCCGATCCAAAGGCATTTTCAACCAAGATTTTCGAGGAGGTGCTGGAGCGCAGCGACATCGATGCGGTTCTGATTGGATCTCCGGACCACTGGCACGTAGCCATGACGATTGCCGCCTGTGAAGCCGGCAAAGACGTGTATGTGGAGAAACCTCTCACCCACAGCCCGTCGGAAGGGGCTGCGGTCATCGAGGCCCAGAATCACAACCGACGGATCGTTCAGGTGGGGATGCAGCAGCGCAGCATGCCCCACAGGTTCAGAAGGCCCGGGAGATCCTGCGCAGCGGCCAGCTGGGAAAGATCCACAAAGTCCATCTGACCTGGAACCGCAACACAGCCCGGGCCCGGCGATCCCTGCCCGAGATCGATCCGGGGTCGGTGGACTGGCGAAGGTTTCTGGGCTCGGCGCCCGACCAGCCGTTCGACCCCTATCGCTTTCGTCGCTGGCGCTGGTTCTGGGATTTCGGGGGAGGGATCCTCACCGACTTGATGGTTCATCACATTGACATCGCGAACTGGTTTCTGGATCTGGAGAACCCTTCCCGGGCCGTCACCGTCGGGGATCATTTCACGGCCGCGGGCCTGTGGGAGACACCGGACACCATTCAGACCCTGATCCGCTACCCGGACCAGGATGTTCAGGTTTACTTCGAAGGAACCTTTTTCAACGCCCGCAATGCTGCCATGCTCGAGTTCATGGGAACGGAAGCCACCCTTTACGTGGATCGCGGCCGTTACGAAGTCCACGCTGAGCGCGGCCGGGATATTCCGTACAGCGAGTGGGTGCTGGGTGAGGGACGCCGGGGAGCGGACTTTTACACGAGTCCCGATGGCGACTTGCTCCATCTGACCAACTGGATCGAGTCAGTACGATCGCGGCAAAAGCCCATTGCGCCGGCAGAGGCGGGGGTGGCCGCAGCGGTGCCTGCCCACCTGGGAAACCGGGCCTACCTGAACGGCGGAGTCGCCAACGCAGTCTGAGGTGTCTTTCCAGTTCGCCGGGCCGGCAGAGGCGCGAATGAAAATGAGCGCTCAACGTGGAACGTGGAACGACGCAAGCAGCAGCGAGCGCTGATTACCGGATGGCAATGGGCCGGGCCGGTGACCCCGTCGCCCCCTTGTAGCGAATCGGCGTGTGAATGAACAGAAACTCGTAGACCCGATCCCGCACCAGTTCTTCAAAGACCATGTTCTCCAGGTTGAACACGCCGTTCTTCGTGATCAGCTCCTGGTGAACCGGAAAGACCAGCTCGGGATTCGGATTCGGAACCACTTCTGTGGTCCAGGAATCGGATCCCACCATGGAAGCCTTCTTGGACACCACCCAGGTCGCTACTTCCAGGCCGATTCCGGGCGGGTCGGTATTGTACGCCTCCGGCTGCCGCCACAGCTTGGACCATCCATAGCGAAAGAAGAGCGCATCCCCTTCCCGGATGGAGTCGGGGTCAATCCCCTGTTTCCTGAGCGCTCCCTCCGCATCGGCCCGGGTGACCTCGTAACTGTGTGAAAGGCTGCTCTGTCCCTTGTAGCCGGCCACATCGATGAGGATGCCGCGGGTGATAATCGGCTTGATATTCTCGACTCCCAGTTTGCGCAGACCGTAGGACCCGCCCATCTCTTCTTCCTGAATGAAACCGTTGTAAAAGACGCTCCTGCTGGTGCCGTCAGCCATGGTCAACCAGGTTCCGATGTGTCCCGGCCCGTCGAACTGGGTGCCGACCTGACCGATTTCGGCGCACACAAACTCGTCGTTCCCCAGCAGCTGGTTCTTCCCCACCGGCTCCTCCGGGTCGGGGATCATGATGGAGTAGGTCCGTTCGCCGTAAAGCGGCATGCCCCGTTCATAAACCTGGCCCAGTTCGTAGATCTTTCCCTCTTTGACGAGCTGGATGGCTTCCATCACCTTGAAGGGGGTGATCCAGTTGGATCCGCCCGCCTGATCTCCGGCGCCCCAGATGGGGTGAGGCCACCAGGGGCCCTTCTCCCGGGTCTGACCCGCGGCCACAGACGGAACCAGAAGCAGCACCGCCGCCATAACCATTACTCTCCCTGTGTCACTGAACCTCGCAGTAATCCTCATGTTTCTCCTTCCCCCAATGAACCACCCATGTTAGCGAGGAGACGGAAAGATACCAAACCTGGAACCGAGGCACAGAGTAGGAGCGGCTTCCATGCCGCGAGCGAACGTGAGCGTCCACTGCCCAATTTCTTGGATAAGTAGCTCGACTGAAACCAGTTTCTTGTACGGCGAGTTGGCTCCCGGACAGCATCTCATGAACTGCCGGTTGCTTCCTGTCTTTTCTTGAACAACCGGAGACCTGTTGGCGTACTAGTAGGCAGGTGACACAAAAAAAGGGAGAATACTACGCGAAGGTCCTTCACATCTGTTTGTCTGATCGTTATCGTGGCCACTCTGCTGGTGAGTCCTATCCAGGCCAAGGATTACCGGTTCCGCCTTTCACTGGGTGGAGTCGTGAACGGGGTCCAGCTCAAGCAAGGCCTTTATACTCTCAAGCTGGGAAGCGAAGGCAACCCGACGGTCAAGGCCCAGATCTTCCGCAACGGCAAGCCGGTAGTCAAGTCTTCGGTGACGGTTCGTCCCCGCACCAATGAACAGTCCAACACGATCATGCAGGACGCCGATGGAACCCTTCGCGAGATTCGTCTCAAGAAGCAAGTGATCGTTTTCCCGAGCACGGAGTAGAACCCTTTCTCTAACCCGGACTATTCATAAGTTCTCGTAGCGAAGCGGGGGAAAGACCCGTTCTGACAAGGCTGGCGACCAAGGCCCCCGGAGTCGTACTTGTGAGTATGTCGAGGAGGCTGGCCGAGGCGAATAGATAGGTACTCCCGTCGCATGGGAATGAGTCACGGGATAGATGTCGAAGGAAACGATGTCAGCAGCCGGGGACGCTTTGGGATAGTAGCTGGTGTCCCCTGTGCAGGAACCCCGCCCCACCCAGTTGATAAACGACACACCTTGCCCGAAATTGAGAAAGACGGGCCGTGTGGAGTCCCTCGACCGCAACTCGTCATAGCGTGCCACCAGTTCCGCCGGAGGGATACAGGGGCCGAAACCTCCCTGTCCGTTCGCCTGAGCGTTATCCGGCTCGTCGAACTGAGTCCAGGGCGGGCTGCACTAGAGTGGAAACTTGAGGAACCAGCCGGAGCAACCTATCCTTGTCGTCACCCGCGAGCCTGGAATGAAGACGCTACCCAAACAGATCTGGCTGCTCTCAATCACTTACGCCCTGATGTTGTCGGGTGCCTCGGTGATCATTCTGACGGCGGGAGTTGTAGGCAGCCGGATCGCGCCCTCCCCTGACCTGGCTACTCTCCCGGTCGCACTGGCGATTCTGGGGGTGGCCTGCATGACCTTACCGGTGGGGTTACTCATGGCGCGCCTGGGACGCAAGAAGGTCTTCTTGATCTTCGCCTGCATGGCGACTTCCGGAGCCCTGCTGGCGGGCTGGAGTCTCTCCATCCAGAGCTTCGGCTGGTTTTGCCTGTCCGCTTTCTGGCTGGGAACCACCGGCGCGGCGACTCAGCAATACCGGTTCGCCGCCATTGACTGCGTGAGAGGGGATCAGATCCCGAAGGCGGCTGCCGCTGTCCTGTTGGGTGGGATCGCCTCCGCGTTGATCGGACCCGAGGTTGCCCTGCTGGGGAAAGACCTGTTCTCGTCCGAGTTTGCCGGCTCTTTTGTTTTACTGGCCGGGGTCTTCGTCATCGGGGGGCTGATACTGCTGGCGCTCAAGGATTCGAGGATCGAGAAGAAAGAGAAAGGCCAGGATGGCCGCCCCATCCTGCGAATCCTCCGACAGCCCCTGGTGATCGCCGCCATCGCCGCCTCCGCCATCGGGTTTGGTGTGATGAGCTTTCTCATGACGGCAACGCCGATCAGCATGCACCATCACTTCGGTCACAGCCTCACGGACACAAAACGGGTCATTCAGTCGCACGTGGCGGGGATGTATTTACCGTCCCTGGTCTCCGGATGGCTGATCAACCGCTTCGGTTTTCAGCGGATGATGTTTGCGGGAATGACTGCCTTGATCTCCTGTCTTGGCATCGCTTACGCAGCGCCCGCCTTCTTGAACTTCTGGCTGGCGCTGGTGCTGCTGGGGGTTGGCTGGAACTTCCTTTTCGTGTCCGGCACTTCTCTGCTGCCGAAAGGCTATACCAGTGGAGAACGGTTCAAGGTCCAGTCCACCCATGACTTTCTCGTGTTCTCGACGCAGGCAGCGGGCTCGCTGAGCTCCGGGTGGTTCCTGCATCACTGGAAATGGCAGGGAGTCATCCTGGCCTGCCTGCCCGCCATTGGCCTGCTGGCGATTATTCTGCTCCTCACCCGCCCGGACTCCCGGGGTGAACCGTTGACGGTGGAGGGTTAGAAAAACGGAGCCCCGACTGTTGGGACACGTTGTAGGGCACGCCAATCTGTCGGCGGCTCCATGTGCATTTCAGCTAACCCAGATTATGCAAAAACCGTAGTCCGGTGTTGAAAAACGAGTCGAGAAGTGGCCCAACTCGGAAGCGGGCAGGTGTGACAGGCGGATTTGCGAAGAATATCGGTTGGGGAGGCGTTTGAGTGGTTGGGGGAGTGAATTTCAGACAGATCTGGGCCTGGATGAGTATCGGAAGCGGTTTTTTGGGGAACTGGGAGAAGCTAGCTGGAGTTGAGGCGACTCAAGACGAGGTGGAAGAGGGGTTGTTCGGGAAAGGCTGAGGAAAGATGGACCCAGATGCGTCGAGTGGTTTGTCGGATGCGGGCCCCGATCTTGAGGACACGACGACGTAAGGTTTCGATTTCGAGCTTGTGCCAGGGAGTCCCGTGCAGATAGTCGCGGAGGCGCACGAACATCTGGTAAGCCAGTGCATGCAGGAGGAGTCGAAACTGATTGGCCAGGAATCGATGACAGCTGAGTCGGTCCATGCTCAGATGATTCTTGAAGGCCTTGATGAAGTTCTCGGTCTGCCCTCGGTTTGTATAGTGGTCATAAAGTGATTGGGAGCAGAGATCGTCCCGGTTGGTGACCACAAAGCGACGATTGATCCCGCGCTGATCGACCTCCACTTTGACAATGACGCGACGGGATCGATCCCAGCTCTTGGCTCGATAAAGAAACTCGTCAAACTGACGCTGTTTTTCCTCCAGCTCAACGAACTGCAGCCGAGTCGAATCCAGCAGCGGCTCGACCACTCGCTGCAGGCGAGGGTTTCGACTTAACCCAATGACATATTGGAGTTGATTCTCTTCACCTTCACAGAACTCGTAGAGCCGAGGCGTGGCAAAGCCGCTGTCGGCCCGAATCTCAATCTCGACATCCGTCCCCACTCCTTGTCGGATGGCCTCCACGACTCGCTTCAGAATGGGCACGATGTGAGAGGCAGCCCCCTTGTTGCCAGGTCTCAACACGACACACACCAGGTCGCCCGTGTCGGCATCGAAGATCAGCAAAGGATGCAGAATGTGGTTTCGGTAATACCCATGGTAGAAGGAGAACTCCTGCTGACCGTGAGTGTGGTCGTCGGTACTGTCCAGATCCAGGATGATCTTGCTGGGACGTCTCTTCTTCAGGGAGCGCACATAACGGCCTAGCAGCCACTGGCTCAGACGCATCAGATCCTTCTTGGTGACGGAGTTCTCCAAACGGGAGAAAGTCGGCTGGGTGGCCAAATCGGGATCGCTCTCGGGCAACTGATCACAGACTGTCTTGAGCATCGGATCGGAGCGCAGCGTATCGGCGTCATTACAGTCTTCGTAGCCGGCCACGATCTGCAAGACTCGTTGTCGAATCAACTTCAACAGGTCATGACGAACGTAGCGTCGGTCCCGGCTTTCCGAAATACACGAACTGAAGCCCTCGCACAACCGATGTTGCCGATCCAGCGATCCAAACAACAACCATCCTGCGTCGGAAGTCAGACTCCCCCCATCAAAACGCGCCGTGATCTTTCTGTGGCTGTGAAATGGCAGGGTATTCTGGCAAGTAGTGTAACTTTTTTTCTGTAATTTCTGGTCAGGCCTTGGGTCGGAAAGACAGAGGTCTGGGACAGGATTCTCCAAAAACAGAAACGAGAATCTGGCAAGGAGAATCAAATGAACCCAGATCTGGAAAAGAGAGTACCACGGGAGATCCTGGCGGAGTTGATCGAGGAAGGAACAGAAGCCTTTCGAGGAATCCTGGAGAAGTTGTTCAACGTGGCGATGCAGTTGGAAAGAAGCGAGTTTCTGGGAGCGGAAGCGTACGAGAGAACAGCCAGTCGGCGAGGCTATCGAAACGGATTCAAAGGCAAGCGGATTCAGACTCGAGTGGGAGAGCTGCACTTGGAGATTCCACAGGTGCGTGGGTTGAGGTTTTATCCCAAGTCGCTGGAGAGGGGTTGCCGTTCGGAGAAGGCCCTGAAGCTGGCCATTGCCGAGATGTATGTGATGGGCGTCTCGACGAGGAAAGTCACCGAGATCACGGAGCAGCTGTGTGGGTTGGAGATCTCGGCCACCCAGGTCTCGAGAGTGGCCGGGATGCTGGACGAAGAGCTGGAAGAGTTTCGGAGCCGGGAGCTGGGAGAGTATCCGATCGTGTATCTGGATGCCCACTACGAGAAGGTTCGAAGAGGCGGCAGGGTGCAGGACGTGGCCATCCTGAAAGCCATAGGAGTCAATCGTTTCGGGACGCGAGAGGTGTTGGGTCTGAGCGCCAAGATCAGCGAAGCGGAGGTGCATTGGCGAGGGTTTCTGGGAGATCTGCACAAGCGTGGACTGAGAGGGGTCGAGCTGTTGGTCAGTGACGATCACGAAGGACTGAAGGCGGCCAGGCGGGCAGTTTATCCGTCGGTGCCCTGGAACCGTTGTCAGTTTCACCTGAGCAAAAACGCCCAACAATATGCTCGCCGCAAAGAGGACAAGCCCCGCATCGCCCAGGCCATGCGGGACATTTTCGATGCCCCGTCTCGAGAGGATGCCGAGGAGCTCAAGGGTAAAGTCGTCAAGAAGTTCGAAAAGATTGCACCGGAGTTCGTGAGCTGGCTGGAAGACAACCTGGATGAAGGGCTGACAGTGTTTGATTTTCCGAGGAGCTGGTGGCGAAGGATCCGAACCATCAACGGACTGGAGAGACTGCACCGGGAGATCCGGAGACGAACCCGGGTGGTGGGAATCTTTCCCCACGAAGCATCGGCGCTGCGGCTCATCTCGGCTGTGCTTGCAGAGATACACGAGGAGTGGTTAACCGGCCGGCAATACCTGAACCTGGCCGGCTGGAAAAAACAAGTGGAGCAATTCTTCCCTACAGGCCCTAGAGGAAATTACAGAAAAACGGTTGCTTAACCTTCTGGCAGACTGCTTTCAACATTGCCGTAGCTCCTGTTTAGGGTCGTTGTTTATGTAAACCCTTTTATATCAGAGAGCTACGGCCTTTTTTCTGGGCCCAAATCTCACTCGGATTCAGATCTCATGCATAATCCGGGCTAGACCCAGCATGAAGGCAGCCTGGATCTCGGCCTGGAAACGCAGTGAGCGAAATGAACAAACTGTCGGCGGCTCAATGTGCTTCAGTTCCTCGGTTTATGTTCAAGGCAAAGTCAAAACAAACCAAGGAAACGCAATGAGCAAAATGAATAATCTGGCGTGCCGAGCGCAACGGGTCCGTTTTCGGACCCCGGAGGGTCCTCCTACGCCCCGGCAAACTTCTCGGTGGCCCATCCCATGGCGGCTCCACCAATGGTGAACAGAATCAGACCGTCAATCCCCCACCAGACAAAAATTGACAGGGGCAGGTTGAAAACACCCGAGAAGCCGAAGGTGTAGATGAAAACGAAAATTCCCAGCGAAAAACCCCAGGTCAGGCCTCGTTTCCAGCCCGGTCCCTTGAAAGAAGTCCGGACACAGGAGTAGATCCCAGCCACTACAAAACTGTTGATCAGTGAAACCAGCAGCCAGTTTGGCAGCAGCGCCGCCATGTCAGGTGGATCCTGATTGAGAGCCGGCAGCCAGAAGGATGAGTTGGCTTTGTAGAGCGGCTTGAGAATCGTGTCGTGAATGACCAACCCCGTCCCGAACATCCCGATCAGATTTGTCACCAGCCACAAAACCAATGCTCCGACGACAATCGCTTTTATGTTCACGAGAACCTCCTTGATGTTGATGCAGATCCCAACGAATTGCCCGTTATTCTGCCACAATCCACACCCAAAGCGATAGTGCTGAACCTTTGACGGTTGACCGTGGGAGGAAAAGGGGACAGTCACCTTTTTGGGATATTGGCTCCCCGCCGGAGCATTGAATCAAAGGGAGTGACCAAGAAAGGTGACCGTCCCCGGTTTTCGGGTGTTGACGCCGGTGCCCCGACCGTGAGGAGGGAGGGGAGAACCCAGAAACTGGTAACCAGTAACCAGGTAACCGGCACTCGCGTCAGCGAGTGCCACTCCCCACCGCTTCCGAAAACACCGCCCTCACCTTGGGCGAAACCGCTTCCAGCGGCGCCACAAACTCGGGGTCAGTTTCTCGGCTCTCTCTGAAGTGCTGCCTGGCTGCACCGACACCCAGAGGAGCATGTTCCTTTGACCGCAGCGAGACGGAAACCAGGGATGCCCCCAGAAAGAAAGAGGCAGTGGCAGCAAGGCGGGGTCGATGCCTCTCCCCCAGGTAGCCTCTCAGCCGGGTAATCGCTTCCGGGTAGTGCCCCGCGTAGTAGCTCTGAACGGCCTCTCGGAGCCGGGTTTTTTCCTGCTCAAGTCTTTCCCCGAGTTCCTGCTGCAAGTCCATGAGTTCCGGGGCCGACTCGTCCAGACCCAGAGCCTCTTCGATCTTCTGCAGGGCTGCGGATAGATCCCCGGCAGCCGCCAGCTCCCTTGCCGCACTGGAAAGCTGGCTCACCGTCTGAGATTTCTCCGCACTCGCCAACCGGCTGTCGACCTTGTTCAACAGTGCCCACGCCTCCTGGTGACGCTTCTGGTTCCTGAGAACTTTCTGCAGGCGTCTTCGGGCTCCACCCAGGTCGCCCTGGTCAAAAAGGGCCACGGCCTTCTGGTAGTCGCGAGCGGCTGTCTCCAGCCGGGCCTGGTTGATCGCTTCCTCCACCAGAGTCCTGCGCTCCCTGACCTCCGCTCGCTCCGAGTGTTCTTCGGGCAAGCTGTCCAGTATCTTTCGAGCTTCCTCCCAGAGGTTGTCGTCAATCTGTTGATCGATACCCTTCAAGCCCTCGCGGAGCTGTTCGAGCCCCGGATCGCAGAAGGCAGCTTTCGTGGCCGCCTGGAGGTTGGGAAAATCGTGGACCGTTTCCCCAATTTCGTAGAGAAGCTCACAGGCTGCTTCAAATCTCGATTGTCGAATCAGCAACTGGGCCCGCTGCCAGAGGCGTTCGTTGTGGCGGCGAGTCTTGATCTCGTTCCAGAAACCGGCGGCATCCTCTCCCAGTGAGCTGGGGCAACTCACCAGTGGTTCGGCCAACCTTGCCGCCAGGCTGAGATCGTCTCCTCGAAAGGCCCGTCTGGCCTGCTCCAACCGCTTCGAATCGCACGGGTCCGAACTGACCGCCACTTGAAAGGCCAGAACCTGGCCCATCAGGGCGAAGTAAACCAGAGCGACAAGAATCTTCATGCGACTGACTCCCGATGCTCTCTCGAGCACTTTATTCCTCCACTCCTTCACTGAGGACACGCTCCAGAAGAGACTCTACATCTGCACCTTCCCAGAACTCGTAACGCACCTCACCGGGAGCCTCCGGTCCGAGAGTCACGGATCGGGTGACTTTCCTCGAGCCGTAGGTAAACTCGAACGAGTAGTTTCCGGGAGGCAGAGAGATCACAAACGGGGTCTCGTCATTGAAGACGCTCTGCTTATCGGCGTCCAGGATATCCACGGCCGCATAAGGGGAAGCATCGACCGTGAGTGCCATAGGGTCCAGCTTTACCAGAAAGAGGTTTGCAGCGGAAAACGAAAGCACGCTCAGGGCGAAACCCGCCACCAGCAGCAACGCCATCCGGAGTACCCGCGAGATTTTCCCATGAGGCACCGGCGTTGTTGCCTTTTCCTCGGACGCCGGGGTCTGCCCTTCCTCCGGCTGCTCCAGAGAGACGGCCTGCTGCTCGACAAGATTGTTCAATGCGCTGGAAAACCGGCCCGATTCGAGGGAGGTGAGACTCAGGACGTCCTTAACGGAGCGACTGCTGTCGACATAGTCGAGAATCTTCCTTTGATCGGCCGAGAGTGCATCCGCCCGGATCGTAACCTGCTGTTTGCGCAGGACCTTTTCTCCCTGAAGGGATTCCGGAAGATTGGCAGGTCGGGGTGTGCTGAGCCTCTGAGCCAGGCCTGCGGACTCGAATTCCACAAGGACCTGGGAGGCACTCTGGAATCGTTTCTTGGGATCCTTCTCCAGAAGCCGCTCCAGCGTCCGTGAGAACTTTCCGGAAAACACCGAGTTCACTTGAGAGACGGGAGGAAGGACATCGTTGAGCTGTTTCAAATAGACGGCATGCGGGCTCTCGGCGTCGAACGGGTTCGATCCGGTCGCCATTTCGTACATCAGGATTCCCAGGGAATACAGATCGGACCGTGCATCGGCCGTGTTGCCCCGGACCTGCTCCGGACTCATATAGAGAGGCGTACCCAGTCGTTCCCCGACCGCCGTTTTCGTTTTCAGAGCGATGGCCCTGGCCCGGGCGATGCCGAAGTCGAGAACCAGGACCGTTCCATAGTTGTCAATTCGAATATTGGACGGTTTCAGATCGCGGTGAACAACCTGGTGGTCGTGGGCACACTCCAGGGCCCGGCAGATCTGAGCCGCGATCGAAACAATCTCCGACTCGGGCATGGGACTCGACCGTTCTATTCTGGCGGTCAGATCTTCGCCTTCCACATAGTTCATGACCAGGTATCGAAACCTGCCGGCCCGGCCGATGTGGAAAACTTTAACAATGTTGGGGTGCTGCAATTCGGCTCCGATCCGGGCTTCCGTGACGAACCGCTCCACTACCTCCGGATCCTCGACCAGGTCTCTTCCCAGCACCTTGACGGCCCACTTGCCTCCCAGTTCTTCGTGGGTGGCCAGGTACAGATCGCCCATCCCGCCTTCGCCGATCCGTTTCTGTATGCGGTAGGTGCCCCGCAGAGCCTCCTTGAGAGTCGATCGCACCTGCGGATCCTCGTCTCCGGGTCGCACTTCGCCGTCGCTCTCCCGGTTGAGTCTGTCTGTTCCCGGTGGTGCGGCCTGCAGCCCGCCCCTGGGTTCGTGCTTAGACATTGATCCACATTCAGTTTAGCGTCACAAATTCTTGTCCTCCTGTGAACCTGATCACCTCCGCTGCGTTTCGCCATCTATAAAATTGGACTGGTGTCAAAACAAACCTGTGCTGAAGTGACGAAGGAGCCTAGGAGCGTAGGGCAATGAAACTGGCTAGATTTTTCTTCGCGGCAGTTGTCATATGTTGGACCGGAGTCGGATTACCCGTATTCGGACAGGGGATGGCAGACACAGTCTCCAACATTGAGATCACGGCACTCAGGAGTCTCCAGATCGCCCAGTCGAACGACCTCTACTACATTCAGGTCATCGTCGAGCTGCAGAATCGGAACTCTTATTCGATCCGCCTCAGGAAGGCCGATCTGAGCCTTCGCATCAAGCGTTACCTGGAGGAGATTCCTCTGGGCAGGGCCGCGACCATAGATCTCGAAATGCCCGGAAACACGACCACCGACTTGACTCTCATGGTCGAAGCCGGGGACAAGAGCCAGGAAACACTGAAGCGACTCTTTGGTGTTTTCAACGCAGTCAGCAACCCGGCCATCATACCCACTGTGTTTCTGGCGGGAACCTCGGATGTAGGCTTCCGGGATCGACGCGGCTGGATCTATGAAAACCAATTCGAGATCGACTTCATGTTGCGACCGGAGGTCAAACGACGGTTCCTCATGAAGTGAGGTCGTATTCAGGAGCTGTGAGGACCGTTGAAGTTCCAGTTCACTCTGACTGTAGTCGAAGGCTCGAGAAAGGGGAAAAGTCTTCTCTTTGAAGGCCCTGCTCGCCTTTTCTTCGGTCGTGGGGATGATTGTTTCGAAGTCTTACCCCAGACCGATCTGACAGCCGGACGATACCACGCTCTCTTCGAGATCAAGCCTCCCAAGGTGTACGTCACCGATCTGAGAAGCGTAAACGGTACCTACCTGAACGGCAAGAAGATCGGTCGCAACCGGGACGTTCTCGATCCGGAGTCTGCCCCCCACAGCGACGAGCGCTTCTCTCTCTCTCACGGCGACAGAATCACGCTGGGCGAGACGACCTTTGAGAGTCGCGTTCTGGCTTACCAGGTCTGCAGAGCGTGCGGACTGGACCTGCCCGGTTTCGTAGAGATGAACGCTGCCGAGCAGAGTGCCGACCCGGTTCTGTGTGGCTCCTGCCGGCAAAAGATGGATCCGGTCTCAGGTGATGCAACTGCTTCGAGCACATTCTTCGATGCGCAAGCACAGGATGTGGCCGTTCCGGGGAGTGTCGGGGATCGGCCCGTCCAGGAGGAAACATCCAGTTCCACTCCTCCGCCGCAGACGCCACCTAAGGCCGAACGAGTGACCCTGGCCGGCTACGAAATAATCCGGCTGCTGGGAGAGGGCCCGGTGGGTCGAACCTACCTCGCCCGGGACAAAAACGACTCCAACCCGCTGGCGCTGAAAACCGTTCAAGCGCCGGGCCATGACGGAGTGCGCCGCCTGTCGGGCGGATTGCAGATCATCAGCGAGCTCAAACACCCGAACCTGGCGAGCATCCTGGACACGGGAGCGGAAGGAGATCGGGTCTACTACGTCACCGATTTCAGCCCGGCAGGCAGCGCCCGGAAATTCGTCTCCGCTCGAGGCAAGCCTCTCAATTGGGAGGAGGCCACCTCTTTTCTTCATCAGGTGCTGGAAGCACTGTCATTTCTACATCACAGCAAGGTTGCCCACGGCGCCGTCAGTCCCGACAACCTGCTTCTTTTCGGGCTCAGTCCAACTTTTGTCCTCAAGATTTCCGACACGGGTGTGAGGAGGATGGTGGCGAATCTCCTGTCTTCGGACCAGGAACCGCATCTCGGGTCTTCGGCGGCAGAGTTGGCGGACGATGTGGTTGCTCTCGGGGCAACCTTCTATTACCTGCTGACCGGACAGGAGCCAGCGGAATCCGTCGAGAATCAGGGAGAGGGAAATGAAAAGGGGATCCAACCTCTGGATCCTTCCCGCCACAGCGTGCAACCGCAGCTTGCCGAGCTGGTGGACCGGGCCCTGGGGCTCAGTTCGGCCGGCGGGTTCGAGAGTGCGGAGGAGATGCGCGAGGAAGTCGATAAGCTTCAGAAAAGGCTGGTTCGCCTGACGCTGCGACTGTAGTCCTTGCTGCCGGCCGCAACCGAACGTCGTAGGGCACGCCAACCTGGCTGCGAATAAGCACCTGGCGTGCCCTACGTAACGGACAGTCTCCTGATTCAGTTCGGCATTCATCTGACAGAACGGCACGGCGTAAGCCTGCCGTTAAGCGGCCCTCCGGCCGTCCGGTAACACCTGAGCTTAGCGAACCGTGATGAAACGCCAGCGCATGGAGAAGTAGGCGAGGCTGACGAAACAGAGGGAAAAGAGGGTCAGAAACAGCAGCGGTGACAGCGGGCCGCTGAGCAGATCCTGGGCGGAGAAGAAGAAGTCCGCCAGCGTCGTTTTCTCGAATGTGACGATGTTCATTTCCCAGTAGGGACCCGAGAAATCGGATATAGCTCCCTGTCGCAATGCGATCCGCTCGCTCAGACCGTCCACCTGCAACGAAGACTGGAATCCCCAGCGCTGTATGTTCAGCATCGCGGCCAGCCGGGTCCAGGTTGCGTCCACGGGAATGTCGGACAGCGGTCGAAGCAGTCCGCCGAACAGGAGCTGGGGAATGATCACCAGGGGAACCGCAGTCAAGGCAACGGTGCTGGATGCTGCCAGGCTGGAGATGAGAAGCCCCAGGCAGGCGGAGGTCAGTGAGACCAGCCACAGGATTCCCCACAGCTGGACAGTCCCAGCCAGAGGAAGCTGCAGGAGTACGGGCACGCACAGCAGCGTCAGAAGGCCGGTCTGGACCCCCCTCAGGAGGGCCTGAACCAGGACCTTGCTCGACAGGTAGGGCCCGAAGCCCGTGCAGGAGCGCACCTCACGACGCAGAATCGCTTTCTCCGAGACAATCTCGCGGCAGCCCCCCAGGGTCCCGAACCAGATACTGGAGGCGATCAGTACGAAGTAGATAGACGCTCTTAGCCGTCCAGCCGGCGGGCTGAAAACATTGCGGCTTCTCTCGGCCTCCTGCTTGGCCTTCTCGAAAAGGGTGTCGACTTCGACCGTGTCACGGCGGGCTTCCACCGGAGCCTTGGCCTGGTCGAAGAAGTAGATCGTGGTGGCGAACTTGTCGAAGTCCCGGGTATCCCCGTCCAGGCTCTGAAAGGCGACCAGGATGAGCAGAGCGATGACGGGAGCCTGCAGCAGACTCAGCATCAGGTTGGAGCGGTCCGAAAACAGGACGGCCAGGTTTCTCTCGGCCAGGCTCCAGACCCTGGAGAGGGTTCGACCCAGCTGCAGATTGAATCCGGAGCGCCGATCTTCTCTCTCTGCGGGCTCCGCGTCCGAGGGCAGCGGGAGAGAGGTCCGCGCAGGCGGCGATTCGTCGAACGACTTCGCCAGCTCCTGCGCCGAGGCCGAATCGGACACGACGTCCATGACGTACTCGGCCGGATTGGCGGATTCGCAGCGGGAGCCGGTCACCATTTCGAAGTAATCGACGATTCCCTCGGCAGGGCCGTAATAGGCGATTCGCCCCCCCATAGGTGAGCGCCAGAATCTGATCAAAGTGGGTGAAGGCAAAGCGGCTGGGCTGATGGATGGTCGCAGCCACGGTAATCACTTCGTCGGTGCTGATTCTCCTGAGCAGGTCGACAATGCGATCGGCATCGGACGAGGAGAGTCCGGTGGTCGGCTCGTCCAGGAAGAGCAGCACGGGTCGGGCAATCAGCTCGTGAGCGATATTGGCCCGTTTTCTCTCTCCGCCGCTCAGGCCTCGCCGACCTCCGTTAGAAGAACCGATCAGTGTGTGGAGAAACTTTGAGGCCCGCTCTCCCTCGAAACCGAGTTGACCGCAGGTATCCTGGATCAGCCGGTTGCGAACGCTCTTCCTCATGTCGGGAAACTTGAGCTGCAGGCGATAGTCCAGGCACTGTTGAACGGTCAGGTCGGAGAAAAGAACTTCTCCCTGAGGGACATATCCGACGAAGTCGCGAAGCACCCGGAGATCCCGGTTGGGGTCGAAGGTCCCTCCAATCGTGACCAGGCCGTCGTCCGCTTTCAGATACCCGGCCAGCAGGTTGAGGAGAACGGTCTTACCGCAACCAGCCGGTCCCATGATCGCGGTCAGGCTCCCGGGCGTAGCCCGCAGATAGGCACCGTTGCAAAGCCAGAACTCCTTTTGCGACGATAGTTTGAGATAGAGACGCGTAGTATCAACTCCAACTCGATCGGCGCCCAGGAAAAACTTGGGGCTGAGCTGGAGAAAAACTTCGGAGAGGAGTATCTCGTCGTAGCGGGTGACCTCCTGCCAGGATCCCCGGCGCAGGGGGTTGCCGTTCATCCACGCGCCATCGGAGGAGACCAGGCTTTTCAGAAACAGCCGGCCGCCCTTGCGCCGTAGAATGGCCTGGTGATCTTCCAGACCGTCCAGTCGAACATCATTTTCTTCAGCTCTCCCAATGGAGATTTCAAAGTCTCCCTGGAGGCTCAGTTCAATGTTGGCAGGGCCCACTTTTTGCCACCCTTAGATTGCTGTTTCTCCTGTGAACATCCCATCATGAATCACAATGCCGCCAGGAAAAGTGCGCCTCATCACCGGACGGGAACGGACCGTTGACTGTTGACCGTTGACCTGGAATGGGGAGCGTCGAACACAAAGTGGGAGACGCCTCAGGCCGCCGACCAGCACTGGCACCCCGATGGCGAAACACCCGTAGGGCACGCCAACCTGGCGTGCCGAGCGTAGCAGGCCACCTCCCGAGTTCAGTTCGGCACGGTTGATAACCGTGCCCTACAAATCATTCTCGATCACCACCTCAGCGCCGCGTCCACCAGCGAGTTAGGTTTCCAAGCGCGTCAACGTCAGACACTCCGACGATAGCAAGCCCAAAATGATATCGTCACGGAGGCCCCATTGACTTCCCCTGTCGAGAAGACTTCTGCGGTTTCAAGTAATGAAAGAACTCGCCCTGCAACACCTCCGTACCGCCCTCGGTGATGAGACCGCAACGTTCCGTGCCGGGCAATGGGAGAGCATAGAGTCGCTGCTAAATCGGCAGCGAATACTGGTGGTGCAACGCACCGGCTGGGGCAAGAGCATGGTCTACTTTCTTGCCACACGGCTATTGCGGGATGCCGGCGAGGGCGTCAGTCTTCTCATCTCCACTTTGCTCTCCTTGATGCGTAATCAGCTCGAAGCGGCCTCCCGGATCGGTGTCAGGGCAGCCACCATCAACAGCAGCAACACAGATGAATGGAAAAAGATCGAGCAGGAATTGCGGCAGGACACCATCGATATCCTGCTGGTGTCTCCAGAACGCTTCGCCAACCAGCAGTTCAACGCAAATATCCTGGCCGATGTTGCAGACAGGATCGGACTATTCATCGTCGACGAGGCTCACTGCATTTCGGACTGGGGGCATGACTTTCGACCCGATTACCGACGCATCGTAGGGATCCTCCAGGCCTTACCGCCCAACGTCCCCGTACTGGCGACAACGGCGACAGCTAATGACCGTGTCGTGAACGATGTAATGGGGCAGCTGGGCGAGAGCATTGAATTGGTTCGAGGGCCTTTGGTCCGCGAAAGCCTCAAGCTGCAGAACATCACACTGCCGAGCCCCGCGGCTCGCATGGCCTGGCTGGCCGGGACGATCCCTCAACTGCCGGGCAGCGGGATTGTCTACACCCTGACGGTTCGTGACGCGGAGCGCGTAGCGGAATGGCTACGAATGAATGGCATTGTGGCAGCGGCCTATCATGCGGCTCTGATCCCGCGTGACGACGAACCCTCGCCGCGGGAGCTACTGGAGCAACAGCTCCTGAACAACGAACTTAAGGTACTGGTGGCGACTGTAGCCCTGGGAGTGGGATTCGATAAGCCCGACCTTGGTTTCGTCATCCACTTTCAGCGTCCTGCATCGGTCGTCCATTACTACCAACAGGTCGGCCGAGCCGGGCGAGCGGTCGAAGAGGCGTACGGAATCCTCTTGCACGGTGAGGAAGACGACGAGATCGCTGATTTTTTCATCCGCAGTGCGTTTCCTCCCCAGCAACACGTGGAGGCGGTACTGGGGGCTCTTGACGCTGCTGATGAGGGTTTGTCGATTCTTCAAATGGAAGCCTGTTTGAATCTGAGACGCACCGAACTGAAAAAAACTCTGAACTACCTTTCCGTCGAATCGCCCTCTCCCGTCACCAAGATAGGGGCGAAATGGAACGCTACGGCCCGGGCCGCCACCTATCATATCGACCACCAGCACATCCGGACGATCACGGCCATTCGACACCAGGAACAGGAACAGATGAAGTCGTATATGAAGTACGGCGGATGCCTGATGGAGTTTTTAGAACGCGCGCTGGACGACCCCGCCGCTCGTCCCTGTGGCCAGTGCCAGGGATGCAGGGGAGCGCCGCTCTTGCCGCACACGTATGATAGCGATCTTGTCAACCGCGCAGCCATTTTCCTGCAGCGCAGCTATCAGACGATTCCGGCCCGAAAGCTGTGGCCTCCCGGCGGCGCACTTCCCTCCTATGGCTTCACAGGCCGGATCCAGGCCGGCCAGTGTGCAGAAGAAGGGCGAGTTTTATGTCTCTGGCGGGATGCCGGATGGGGACAGCTGGTAGCTTCTGGAAGATGCGATTCGAAGCGATTTGATGATAAACTCGTGTCAGCCTGCGTCGAGATGATTCAGCAGTGGAACCCCCAGCCTGCGGTCCGTTGGGTCAGTTGCATTCCGTCCTTGATTGACGGTGAATTGGTACCGGATTTTGCCGCCAGGCTGGCCCGGGCCCTCGCTATTCCTTTTTCCCCCCTGCATCTCGAAAGAGCGCGCGAATTCCCCTCAGAAGAAGATGCACAACAGTTTCCAACAAGCCGGGAATCTGGACGGTATATTCGGGGTAGATCAGAAGAATGTACTCGAAGGGCCATGCCTTCTGGTCGACGACATCGTAGACTCCCGCTGGACCCTGACGGTAGTTGCAGCACTGCTCCGACGCTCGGGGTGCGAGTCCGTGTTGCCCTTGGCTCTGGCCCGGAACTCGCGCGGTATGGACTAGTGCACTGTCCGGAAAGTTCACGCCGCTACTTCGGGCGTCTTTTCGCCGACAGCTTTGTTACGCTACCTCGAAATACTCCCGGCATTGCTGCGTCGCGCGCCTCACTGACGACGAAAATCCCCGAATTAACCCCGTCCCGAATTAACCACGCGAACTTCCCGGATAGTACACTAGCATGAAACTGAGCCATGAAACTGAGTGACGACGCGAAAGCAATACTGATGCTCTGTGGACGCCTGAGCAGACAGTCGAGCATCGAGCCGCTAAAGCAGCGGCAGTACAATCAAGTTGCCGACTGGCTGCGCGAACAGTCGTTGCGTCCCGCAGATCTCCTCGAAGCTGAAACCATACCCCGGGCCGCTCAGGGCACGGGCATTCCAGAACAGCAATTGGCCGATCTGCTCAAGCGCGGACTTCAACTCGGATTTGCAGTCGAGTCCTGGAACCGTAACGGCATCTGGGTCGTCTGTCGCAGCGATCCAGACTACCCCTCTCGATTGAAGACTCACCTCGAGGAACAAGCACCACCTGTCCTGTTTGGGGCCGGCGACCGATCCCTTCTGCGGGGAGGAGGCCTGGCTATCGTCGGATCTCGCAAGGTCGATACGAGCGGGGAGGATTTCGCACGCGAGGTCGCTGCATGGTGTGCTCGAGAAGGTCTGCCCGTAGTTTCGGGGGGAGCCCGCGGAGTCGATCACTTCGCTATGCAGAGCGCACTGAACGCCGGTGGCTGTGTGATGGGGGTTCTGGCCGACAATCTTCTCCGAAAAAGCGTTGCCCGAGAGGCTCGCCCCGCCCTATCCGAAGACCGTTTACTATTGATTTCTCCTTATCATCCGGAAGCTCGCTTCACCGCCGGAACCGCCATGGTCCGCAACAGGTTGATCTATGCGATGGCCGACTATGGTCTGGTTGTCAGTGCCGAATACAAAAGAGGCGGCACCTGGGCCGGTGCTGAAGAGGAACTGAAGCGTCGGGCCGCAAGATCGGTCTATGTAAGGACGACTGGCGATGTTCCCGGTGGCAACCCAAAGCTACTAGATCTCGGGGCGCTGGCGTTTCCTGAAAGCTGGCTGGACCGAACCCCGGCAGCAGTACTGGACCCAACCGTCCCTGAGAAGCCGGTGTCTCGGGTGCCCGAGAACCTTCCCTTGTTTCCGGATCCGCCAACCACCCCCGAGGAATAGTGTCCACAGAACGGCAAGGCGTAAGCCTGCCGTTAGCGGCCCTCAGCCGCACAATTCACGCCAGTTGACAGGTGCATATAATCTATGCGATGTTTTATGCATGAGAACGACGCTGGACATCAATGCCGAGCTCCTCAATGAGGCCATGCAGGTAACGGGCGCTCCGACGAAGACGGCGGCGGTCCACCTGGGGCTCAAGGCACTCGTCGATGAAGCGGCACGCAGCCGCCTTGCGGCCCTGGGAGGCAGCATGCCCGAGGCCACTGCGCCGCGTCGGCGACGCCCCGGGCAGGAATCGAGCCATTGACGCTGGCTGACACCTCGGTCTGGGTCGATTTCTTCCGCGGGGTGTCCCGTGCCGGCGCCCTCGGGGATCTCCTTGAAGCCAATGAGATCTTACTCCACCCCTGGGTCCTGGGCGAGCTGGTTCTCGGCAGTCTGGGTTCCCGGCAAGCCTCGGTGATCGCGGATCTGCAACTCCTTCCTGCCGCTCCAGGCGTCCCGGACGACGAGGTGCTGGGCTTCGTGGTGGGCCGACAGCTCTCCGGTCGAGGCATCGGCTGGGTCGACGCCCACCTTCTGGCCTCTGCCCTTGTCAGTCGCTGCCGCCTCTGGACATTCGACCGGGCGCTGGCGGGGGCAGCCGAGCATCTTGGCCTGGCCACCAGCCCCTGACTCAAGGCAGACGCAGGGGTCTGCCCAGGCCGATCTCCTCACTGGTTTTTATCGTAATCAAAACGTCGATTCAGGCAAGACGATCCTCGGGTTTTTTGGCCATGGCCATTTTCAGGACGTCATCCAAGTCGGGTGGTAATTCGGCGTTGAGAGCGGACACGCTGGGGACGGGTTCCTGCACATGCTTGAGAATGGTGGCCAGAGGACTCTCTCCCGTGAAGGGCAATTCCCCGGCCGCCATCTCGAAAATCATCACGCCCAGCGAATAAATGTCGGCACGATGGTCGATATCGCGGCTACCATGACCCTGCTCGGGAGCCATGTAGTCCGGGGTGCCGAACGTAGCGGACTGGCTCCTGGTTCAGGTTTGGTTGACGATCGCTACCTCACGCACGATTCAGGATTGGGTCTAGTTGATTGAACGTACGATATAGCGTACGCTAGAAACGCCATGAAGACAATTACTGCGACCGAAGCACGAGCCAATCTCTACCGGCTCTTGGACGAAGCTGCCGAATCCAACGAGCCGATCCAGATCACGGGCAGGCGTCACAACGCCGTCCTCCTGTCAGAGGAGGATTGGCGTGCATTAGAGGAGACTCTGCATCTCGTATCGATCCCGGGCATGCGCGACTCTATTCGTGAGGGAATGGAGGCACCCGTAGATGAGTGCTCTGAAGATCCGGGGTGGTAAAGCAGAGTTGGCGACTGGTCTTTACCAGGCAGGCGCGAAAAGATGCCAGGAAGATCGCCCGGGCGAGTCTCAGGGATAAGGTAGAATCCCTTCTCGAGATTCTCAGAAACGACCCTTTCGACAGTCCGCCCCGTTACGAAAAGCTCCTGGGTGATCTGTCCGGCGCCTACTCAAGACGAATCAACATACAGCACAGACTTGTTTACCAGGTCCTAACTGAGGAGAAAACGGTCAAGGTGCTGCGAATGTGGACACACTACGAGTAAACATGACCGGGTTTCCGGGATCGGGCAGACCCTTGAATCCCTTTAGGGGAATTGGTATCACCAACATCATGAATGCAAAGCTGAAGTTGTTCGTGCTGAGTGCGGTCTGGTTGTTGGGTCTTGGATTAGCCATGGCGGCGACTCCACCCAACGTGGTCATGCTGATCTCTGACGATCAGACCTGGACTGACTTCGGATTCATGGGCCATCCGGAGATCCGCACGCCAAACCTGGACCGGTTAGCCTCACAGGGTCTATTTTTTCCGCGCGGCTACGTGACGGCAAGCCTGTGCCGGCCCAGCCTGGCGACCATGATTACGGGGCTCTATCCTCACCAGAGTAAGATCGTCAACAACTACGCCATGGGCACTCCGTCTCTCGACAATCGCCCCTACCTGAAGGTCCGGACCGGCGAATACTGGCAAAAACACCTGGAAATGCTTCATCTCTTAGACTTTGTTCCCACCCTGCCGGGCATGCTCGGTGAATGGGGCTACAAGAGCCTTCAAACGGGCAAATGGTGGGAGGGACATTTCGGCCGGGGTGGTTTCACCGCTGGAATGACACTGGGGACTCCCAGCCAGGTCGCGACGACAACAGTGGCCGATAACTGGCGCGGCGGTGACCGCGGCATTGCCATCGGGCGCGATGTCGGAATGAAGCCGATCTTCGATTTCATCGAAGAAACAGGGGACCGTCCCTTTTTCGTCTGGTATGCTCCTGCGATCCCACACAACCCGCACAATCCACCGCGGCGTCTGCTCGACAAGTACATCGACAAGACCGAGTCGATTCATATCGCACGCTATTGGGCTATGTGCGAATGGTTTGATGAAACCTGCGGCGAGTTATTGGATTACCTGGATCGGCACGGCCTGGCAGACAACACACTGGTGGTTTTCGTCACCGACAACGGATACATCCAGCGAGCCGAAGCCCCGGGGCCTGACTACGCGAGATCCAAGAGCTCCGTGTACGATGGGGGCATTCGGACGCCCATCATCCTGCGCTGGCCGGAGCGGATTCAGCCGGGGCGGATCGAGACCCCGGTCAGCAGCGTCGATCTGGTCCCCACGATTTTGCGCGCCTGCGATCGTGAGCCTAGAGCAGAAATGCCGGGACTGAATCTATTGGACCCTGCGGTGCGCCGGCGCAAACCGGTGAGTAGCAGAGAGCGAGAGTCTCTCACAGGAAAGGAGTAGCGAACCATGCTGACCCCGAGTCATGCGTGTGTACTCGTAAGAGTGCAGGCGAAGCATTGACAGGGGCACGTGCGGGCCAGGTATTGAGCCGCGAAAGGAAAATGACTTCGGGGGGCCGACGTAGTCGTAGGATCGGAAGGCAACATGGAACCGTTCGCTAATCGCGAGAACGATTCCGCCCCCGCGTGGTCCCGAGACCCTGTGCACGTACGGAAGTTGCTTACACGGGAGCCGGGAGATCCCGCCTCTGACCCCAGGGGGATGGCCCCAAGGTCCGCGCTGTGAATCCGAAAGGAGCACGACAGCGATGCACGGAGGCGGGAAGTCGGACAGGCTGATAGTAGCTGAGAAGCGCTCGAACAAAGACGGCGGTGCGCCGCGGTCGGCGGAGAGGGTGGAGCCAAGCGGCCTGGCCAAAGGGAATTCGTCCTAGCAAAACAAGTGCCGGACACAGAGCCGGGAGAGGAATCGATATGGAGGACTCTAAACGGGCACCAAGCGGGAAATCGCGGACACAGCCAAGAGACCGCACCTACGTCGAAACCGAGGACTTGCAAAGTGCGCTGGAACGGATACGGCAGGTAGCAACAGCGACTGCGCGTTATTACCTGAGGTAAGAGCCCAGTGCGGTAGTTCCGCTCGCTGGGATCTGTGCGGGGGGCGATCCGAAAGGATCGTCCCTACCGCGACGCCGTAAAGGACCGAAAGGCCATCTTCGGCGCCGTCTACACGCATTCGGCGGCAGATCTGGCGCGCCCGGAGGCGAGCGTGCAAGCTCGTTGGGCTGTCGAAGGAAACTGGAAGCTGATCGTACCGGGCGTCGCCTATGTGCAGGATCCCGACCGAAAACTTGAGTTATACGACCTGAAAGCGGACCCCCACGAAACCCACAATCTGGCGGCGGATCAGCCCGGGTTGGTGAAACGCCTGGGGGCGATGCTCGACGAGTGGTGGCCAGCGATATAAGAGGAAGCGTCACATATGACTCGCTCCCGACGCCTAGCCAGCGACGACGATTGACGCACTGACCCTGGATCAGAACTTATGGCGAGATGCACTAGTGTTCTCATTCCGATTGCACTGTTCCTGGTGATCGGGAACTCTCCTGTCCAGTCCGCGCCAGGCAACCCCCAGCCTGGAAAACTGAAATTGACGATTTTGGAATCCGACTCCGGCCAGCCCACTCCGGCCCGGGTTGAACTTCAGGATTCGAAAGGCCAGGGCTATGTCGCCGAGGATGCCTTACCGGCCGGCGGCGATTGTGAGGGGATGGGGAAAGAACCTGAGTGGGACACTCTGGAAGAGGCGATCGCTCGACTCTCAAAGAAGGTGCAGAACACTTACACCGGGACCGTTCAGTTCTACAGCGCCGGTCAAGTTGAGACTTCCCTGCCACCTGGCGCCTACTATTTGAGGGTTTTTAAAGGAATTGAATACCAGGCACAGACCCGCCAACTGAAAATCCGCTCCAATGAAACGACCGAGTTCGAGGTCAAGATGACGCGCTGGGTCAACATGCCCGAGCAAGGTTGGTTTGGTGCCGACGATCATCTGCACATCGCCCGTCCGGTGGAGGGACTCAACCCTTTCATATCCAAGATCATGCAGGCCGAAGATATCCACGTCGCCAACCTGTTGCAGATGGGCTTCTACCGTCACAACATCACTCTTCAATATGCGCATGGACCCGGGAGCATTTACCAGAAGGGTCACTACATCCTGGCCTCAGGGCAGGAGAATCCACGAACCCATTTTCTGGGTCACGCCATTACCCTGGGAGCCCATTCGGAATTCAACTTTCCCGAGAATTACGTCATCTACAGATTGTTCTGGGAAGAGGCGCACCGTCAGGGGGGACTGAGCGGTTATGCCCACTTCGGGACGACGACTACAATGGCTCCTCCATCCTATGGCCTGGCCGTCGATCTGCCCCACGGCTTATTGAGCTTTCTGGAAGTGTTGCAGTTCAATCGGGGAGTCTACGAGGCCTGGTACGAGATTCTAAATACCGGGTTTCGCATCACACCGACTGCGGGGACGGACTATCCGTGTGTAGGAGCGTCGATACCGGGCCGGGAGCGGTTCTACACGAAAGTCGAGGGTCCATTGACTTACGAGAATTGGCTGGAAGGGGTCCGCCGAGGCCGGACTTTCGTCACCAATGGACCCATTCTCGAGTTTCAAGTTGATGACAAGGGTATGGGGGAAGAAGTGGTGCTGGAGCAGGCCGGCCCAGTGAAGGTCCGAGGCCGCGTGCACTTTGACCCGTCCTGGGACGACATCGAACGGCTGGAGGTGATTGAGAATGGGCGGCTGCTGAAGAGCTTCCCAAGAACAGGAGACTCGTCGGAGATCCACTTCCAGTTTGACCACCCTGTGGCGGAGGCATCCTGGTTGGCGATTCGAGCTTCAGGCAAGAAGCGGGGTGAAGTCGTGGCCCGGAACGGGCCCACCGGCGTTATCTATTTCGCTTTCGAGCCCACCTCGGAAGCCCATTCCGCCCCCATTTATGTCTCGCTTAACGGAGGGCCTCCCCTTTCGGCCCATCCCCGGGCCAAGGCCCTGGCTCGTACCTGGCTGGCCCGACTGGACGACCTGGAATCGCGGCTGGCTTTGGACGAAGACGGGAATCTGGCCCTGGAACGGCCGCTGGCTCCAAGGCGCAGCGTGGAAACGGGACTGCTTCGCCGCAACCGTTCCGCACTTCTCGAGGAAATCCAGAAGGCACGAGACTATTTCACCCGTCTGGCGCGCTAGCCAGGGCAATCCAGCTCAAGACCTCCACGAGGAATCCAGCGTGAGACCATCCCCGGACCCCGGGCTTCCGCCCCGGGGCTCTGATCCAGGGGGGCCAGTAACTATCTGAGGACGAAATTCACGGTCACGGTGGCAATCACCGGGACGGGCTCACCACTCAGTAAAGTCGGTGAATACCTCCACTGACGGACCGCATCGATGGCCGACTGATTCAACAGCGGATGACCGAGAATCAGCTTGATGCCGGCGACCAGACCCCGCTCATCGACCGTCACTTGCAGCAGGACGAGACCCGAGACACGGGCTCTCTTGGCAAGCTCCGGATAGACGGGATCGATCTTGTGGATGAGGCGGGAACTCTGGACGCCATCGCTGACACGGGTGGGCTCCCTTGGTTCCGGTGGAGGAGGTGGCGGCGGGCCTCTGAACGGACCTCGAAACAGGGAGCCGACCACACCACCCTGAACTCCCTCCTCGGTCCCATTTGGATCTCCTCCGGGAATCCCTCCGGCCGGCCCCCAGCTGTCGATGTGAATGATTGGAATCTCTTCAGTTGGTGGTGGAATCTCCTCAGGGATCTCTTTGGGCTCCATGAACTTGTCCGGATCCAGTCTCACGATCTGCACTTCACCTCCCGCAGGTGGAGGAGGGGTCGGAGGAGACGGCGGCCCGGGTGGGGGTAAAGGCCTTGGCGGCGCCGCAAGAACGGTCAGCAGTTCGTACTGGGGGAGGCCCTGATAGTAGACGAGCGGAATCAGCAGAACCACCGCTAACAGGACTGAATGGACAATCAAGGAGAGAAAGAACGTCCTGGACCTTCCTTTTTCGGGGCTGTGCGAAGACTCGATCAGTTCGTCAAACATCCGGCTGCCTTCCCTTTCGTTGACTGGTTTCTGCACGACATAGTCACCCCAACAGAACCTTTGGTTCCCGGTTGAGAGTGAGGAGACAAAGATGAAAGTCTGCCCAGGGCTCTGATCTCCCTGGCGGATGGCTCAGCATCACACCGGGATCGGGTTGAGGTGGACGAGGGTGTGTGGGGGGTCGTGGAGGTTCTCCTCGGCCCACTCCAGGACTTCGTCCTCCTGACTGAAGACGATGACCTGTCTTTCCTCGCTCAGGGCCAGGAGTGTGTCCAGGATGGCGCGGGTGCGGGTGGAATCGCTCTGAACCGTCACGTCATCAAGAATCAGGGGGCAGGTTTCTTGCGGCTGAGTCAGGTACTTGACCAGCGCCACCCGGAGAAGCAGGTAGATCTGTTCCGCCGTTCCGTGGGAAAGCTGGGTCGACTCGCGCCACTCCCCCGACTTCTCTTTGACTTTGATCACAAGGTTCTCCGGGTCCACTCGAGCATCCTGATAACGGCCTGCGGTGATCTTCGGCAGCCACTCGCGGATCACATCCGATAACTGAGGAGCCACGGTCCGGTGAACCTCCTCCTGGGCTTTGGCGAGAAATTCGGATGTAATCACTAGAACCTCGTCCAACTTCGTGACTCGTGCCAGCTCTGCCTGAGCCTTGTCGAGAGCTTCCTCTTGCTCCGCGACAGGGACCATGGAGCTCTCTCTCTCAGAGAGTTGCGTACGAAGCCGCGTCAGGTTTCTCTCCAGCTCCCTCTCCTGGCCCCTGACGGACTCCAATTCGGAAGGAGCCGCGTCAAGATCAATCACGTCCAGTTCGTGATCATCCATCCCCGCTCTCCTGGTTTGGGCTCGCTCCTCCAGCTCGACGACAGAACTCTCGAGTTTCTGCAAGGACCGTCCATCCAGAAGGCTCTTCAATTGGGCCCGATCTTTGATTTCTTTCTCCCACACTCGAGTCTCTTGTTGCTTCTTCTCCAGCCAATCCTCCAGACCGGAACCCAGGCCCTCCTCTTGCCCACTCACACCGCACTTCCCGGCGGCTCTCTGGATAAGCTCATGTGCCTGTTGTCTCTTGAGTTCGGAATCTCGTGCCCTTTCTTCCTGACTCAGGGCCCGGGTTAGCGACTCCTGAAGCGTCTTTCGCTGGCGGCGAATTCGGCATGCCTTCTGATACTCCTCAACCGACTCCGACAAATCCTCCTGAGTCTCGACCCCTTTACCTGTCAGCAGAGCGTCCAGACGCCTCCTCGCCCCCTCGTATTGTTCTTGACGCGCCTTCTTGTCCGATCTCCATTTCGCTAAAGCTCTCTGACCCTCAATTCCCTGCTCGACTTCAGTTGCTTTACGCAGAATCGACTCCGCGTCAGGTTCCAGTTCGAGCGTTGCGAGCGTTTCTTTGGCCGCATCCTGTGCACGGTCCCACCCGTCCAACTTGAACTTCGACTCTCCCAGCTCGTCGTTGACGTCGCTCAGCCGTTCGTAGCGAGCCGCGATCTCCCGGCCAGGACTCCTGAAGACGGGAAGCGCAAGCAGAGCCAGTCCCACAGCCAGGAGTGCAAATCCGGGCCAGGAAACCTGAAAAACCAGAACGATCATCCCCAGCAATAGGAGTGCTGTGCCTCCCACCAGCAGTTTCTTGAAGCGGGATTGTGTCAAGCGCAGCCTGACAATCCGGGTATCCAGGGAGGTGTGCAGACTCTCCAATTCCGGGTCAACGGCAGGTCGTGGTGTCGAGATGGCCTGGGCCAGTTTCCTGAGCTCGTCGGGGTCCAGATCCCGGCTGAGCACAGTTCCCTCAGGACACGGCCTCTCTCCTTCGTGCTCGTCGAGAAGCTGTCTGCATACCTCGTGTTCCTGGGCAGCTTTTGTCAGCTCTGGATCCACATCGAAATCTCCATCCGGGACCCCTGGCAGGCTGGCCAGCTCTTGCTCGAGGTCTGAGGATCCCGGATCTGGAAACACAACGACCGAAGGGCGGTTCTTCCAGGACGCAACAGCCCCGGTTGCTTCTTTCATCAGCTCCTGCTGATCGGTGGGATCGAGTGGCGGCTCGTGAGAATAGATCTCCGCCAGCTCACTGGCTTTCTTCAGTCGCTCTCTGGTGGCCCGAGCGTCAGCCCGCGCCGCCGCTGCCACGAGCAGTCGGCGCCTGGTGGCCACGTTCTCTGTTTCCGTGGCCAGCTCCACCTTTTGGCCCAGCAGTTGGTCGTAGTCCTGGCGCTTCGCCCTGACCTCCTCGAGTGCCTGCCCAGCCGACTCCAGTCCAATGGCCGCCAGTCGTAGAGGCTTGCGACTGTTCGCTCGCGTGGTGCCGAGATGCTCCCTGCGGAAGTTCTTGATTATCTCGAGTGCCCTGGCAGCAGTACCCTCCGTGCCGAAAGTGTCCGCGGCGCGCTGCAAGTGCTCCCGCAGGGCCTCGGGACTCTCGAGTATCTCCAGGAGCTGGCCCTGACCGACGCAGGCCACTGCGGGAAAAGTGTCACGAGTCAATCCGAGCCACGTCGACCCGTCTGGCGATCCGTCATAGAGAATCTCGTCAACGTACTCCCGGCCGAGAACGATGTCTTCAGCTTGACCGGTGCGTAAGTCCAGGTCATGAGTCAATTGAACCCGCCTGCCGTCTGTAAGGCTGACAACGAGGCCTACTTGCCAGTCTTCGGCTCCCCAGGGACGATGCTTGTAAGCGAACTCCAGGTCCTCTTTCCTCTGCTTGCCACGTCCCCGACGAAGCCCGCACAGTCCTGCGAACAGGGCGGCATGCCAGCTGGACTTGCCGGCTTCATTGGGCCCGTACAGGACCGTCATTCCCTGCGCAAAGTTGAGTTCGCTGTCCTGAAAAGGCCCAAACGAATGTGCAATCAGAGTTTCAAAACGCACTTCACGGCACCTCGAGATCTTTTCTGCTGTCCAGAGCTCTCAGCCCGGTGATGAGGACACGCCGTTCCAGCTCATTCTCGAGCCCTGAGCCTTGAACATTGAGCACGAACTGGCCCCGGACGGTGGGTTCTTTGCTGATTCTTTCCAGATCGTAGGCGACTTTCAGGTCACCAGCTCGGACCACGAAGGCGTCCAGGGGTGTGTCCAGATCCTTGAAATCCGCCATTCCCATATCGACCTCGGGGGGAACCTCCCCATTCAGAGTGACGCGTGCGAAGCCGGAGTGACCATTCAGGGACTCGAGAACACGGTCGCGAATGGATTGCCCGCTCTGGACTCCGGTGACGTCCACGGTCAAGTCGTGGAACTTCGTGTCCGTGACCTGGATCCAGTGGCGGTCCAGCACGCCCTTCTCGCTCACTTCGACCAGAACGGCCCCGCCCTCCGGTTCTTTCTCCCCGAAGGACAACGGATGAGGATTCCCGGGATAGGTGTGGTCTTCCCCCTGGACGCGAAGGTGGTAATGCCCCACGAAACCATGATCGAACCCGGCCCTTCGAATGTCCGCTGCACGGAAGGGAGCATGAGTTGTTTGCGAAGGCTTCAGGTTCTCGCCGAAGTGGTATTCCGAACCGTGAAAGAGGGCCAGATTCACACCCCCTCGATTCACCTGAACTCCCTCCAGAAGATTCCTCGACTCGGCAGGCTGGCGGTGGGCAATTCCCCAGATGGTGAGACCGTCGTCCAAAACCTCCGCTTCGAAGTCGCTTTCCGCGAAGATCCGAACATTGGGGCTCCAGTCAGCGCTTCGATAGATGCTGTAAGGCCCCGCCCAGTCATGATTTCCGGGTGCCAGGAGGACAGGAGTTGGATGCAGGTCAGCGAAGGTCTTCCTGATAAAGGCGGATGTGTCGGGCGAGTAGAGTTCGTGCTCGTACAGGTCTCCGGCGCAGAGCAGAGCGTCAACCTCATGCTGCCTGGCCAGATCAGTGATCTTGGCAAGCGTGTCTCGAAGGCCGTTTCGTAGTTTGCGGGCGGCCTCGGGCTTGTCTCTCAGCCAGGCAAAGGCCCGGTCCAGGTGGAGATCGGCAAAGACCAGGAATCTCGCTGTTGAATCGGCCATGGTTTCTTTTCTAATTCTAGCGCCTGGTGCTGAACAGGACCGGGTGAGCCACGAGCTGGCGATCGGGGTCGTTCGCGTTTTTTGGGAGGTGTGGCGTTATAGAACACGAAGCAACCTGAACAGTACCGGTCGATAGCAGGAGGATGGACCCGTGAAGAAGTCACAACGTACCCATCGGCAGAAGAGCGAGGAACAGAAGCAACGGATCGAGGCACTCAAGGAAGAGGCCCGGGCTCTGTCGGGCGGGAAAGTGACGAGCTTTGTCTCTCCCCATTGCTCCCCCGAAATCGAGGAGGCCTTCTGGGAGCACGTCGTCTCCTTTGAGAAAAGAGCCCAGGGTAAGGCCGGGACACCGAGCCAGTCTGTGGCACAAGAGCTGATTCAATCGTCCATCGACCTGCCACCACACGAACAGCTCGATGACCGACACCTGAAAGAGAAACTGTGGGAGGTCATTCAAGCCCTCGCCGATCGGCAGTACTTCCTGTACAGCACCAATCACCTGAGTGACCGGGAACTCTATCAAGGACTGTGGCTGGAGGAACTTCGCGAGGACTACGTTCCTATGGAGGACCCGCAATCGGCTTTTGTCATCGACTTCATCAGCTCAGGAAGTGAAGAAGACATTCCACGATTACCTGAAATACTACGCCGATCCGCTCGCTCGCCAGGGTTGGAGGAGGGAGTTTCCTGAGTTTGATGTGCCGGAGCACGAAGATCCGCCTCACGACCGCGACCGGTTCCTGCCCAGGGCTCCCTGGGAGAAACAGGAGGAGGATCGATCGGCGGCTCTGAACTGAGATAAACGGACAACGCGACGGTCATTGGTCAACCGTGGCCCGACGCACCAGGGTGCTTACTTCAGGTCGATTCGCCGGACCAGGTACTCGCCGACGGGGTCCTGTCCCCGTGCCACTCTCGAGTCAGTCCGGGGAATCTAGCACAGGGAATGGCCGGCCGCAATGGCGCTCCAATCCCCGTAACCTCCGTGAGTTCAGTTCGGCACGGTTGATAACCGTGCCCTACGAATCACTGCCTGCACGAGTTAGGAGGGGGGGATGGGTTCCACTTTCCATGTTTCACGTTCCACGTCCACGGCCAACAGGGAGAAAAAAGAACGGGTGTGACTGCGGACACACTCCCCTGGATGCTTTAGGCGTATAAATGACTCAGGGCCGATCCAGCGAACGGTCCTGCGAGTTGGTCCAAACCGAACAAGACACCTCCTGAGTCACGTTCAACCAACTCATCTGTGAGGCCCGGAGCCCCCCCGGCTTCGGGTCGTCACTCATCCGACCCTGTATTCCTCCCTTCTCTCCTTCACAACGACCGACCTGAGCAGAAAAACACTGGAATCGAACACACTCAGGCGTGTACCTCTACAATGGGTAACGGGAAACCTGTCTCAAAGAAGAACGCAGGTTGAAACCAAGTTGCCACTGGGACGTAGCTTATTCAGTACTGTTGATGAAGTCGCGTGATCCAGTTTGTTTCGAGATTTCCCTGAGGATAAGCCGCTGCCATTAGTCATCCTGTTTCTCTTTTCGACTCTGGCTCTCGGGCAGGCTGTCTCTTCTCCCCGGGGAACAGCGGAACAGAAGGAACCGGTCATTCGCGTCACCACCGAGCTGATTGAGTTGCGGGTCGTGGTCACAGACAAGAAAGGGCAGCCGATCCCCCGCCTGAGAAAAGACGATTTCACACTCAAGGTCGGCGGCGAAACCCGGGAGATCGGCTTTTTCTCCGAGACCCGGTTACCGGCCGCTCTGCCATCCCGGCGCGGTCCAGTGAGGGATCTGAGGGGAAGCCTGGAATCACCCGGTCCCCGGATCACGGAAAGTCCCGAGAGAACCGTGATGCTGTTCGTTGACACTCTTCACCTTTCCATCTCGAGCCTCTTCAGAGTGAAGCGCAGCCTCCGGAGCTTCCTGGACGAGCAGCTGGGGGATCACGACCTGGTCGCGATCGTGAGCACTGCCAAGAGACTTGGTGTGACGGGACAGTTTACGCGTAACCGCCACGTCCTTCGTTACGCGATCGATAAACTCAGCCAGGGCCTGAACCTCCAGGACAGTTTCTTTACACCCTACATCGCAGCCGGAGTTGAACGGGGAGATCCCCAGTCGCTGAGACTGGGAATGCAGATCCTGCAGATGGAAGACGCCATTGAAGCGGATCCAGAGTTTTTACAAGCCCTGGCCTGGAGCAGAGCCGCCCAGGTCCTGTCCGAGACCACTCATCGCCGCAAGGCCACGTTGAACACTCTCGAGGCCGCTGCTGAGCAAATGGCCGGCTTGCCGGGGCAGCGCCTGATGGTCCTCTACTCCGATGGCTTTTCCTTAATGGGTCGTTTTGGCACCCCGGATAGCGTTGACCTTCAGGGCGCGATCAGCAAGGCCGTGCGCTCCGGGGTGGTCATTTACTCCATCGACGGGAAGGGCCTGCAGCCGCCCCCTCTTTTCAGCGCCGTCTACGCCGGCAGCTACGATCAGAGCATGTTGGGCTACCTCAGCAGTTCGGAAAAGGACATGGAAGACGGGATGAACGCTCTGGCAAAGGACACCGGGGGACAGACTTTCTTCAACACCAATGATCTGAGCGGGGCTCTGAGCGAGGCGCTGGACAGCAACCGCCTCTACTACGTTCTCGGCTTCTATCCCCCCGAAAAGGAACGCGGTAAAGGCTTTAAGAAGTTCACCGTCCGCATCAAGGATCATCCCGAGTATCGGGTTCGCACCCAAAAGGGTTACTCGCCTACAGAAACAGTCGAATCGGAAAGAGAGGACTGGGACGCTACCCCGGAGAAGCGCTTTAACAAGGCCGTTCTTGCCCCCTTGCCCGTCTCCAATATCGAGGTGTTCGCCTGGGCCGACTTCATCGAAACCGATGTGGATGATGCACAGGTTTCTCTTCACGTTCACATCGACGGGGAAAAGGTCACCATGAGCGAGGAAGACAACGCCTACCGCATGGAGCTGGAGTTGATGACTTACGTCTTCAACAAAAGGGGCAAAAGCCTGGACAGCAAGGTCCACGTGATCCAGGGAAGGCTCCAGTTGGAAGCCGTCGAAGAGATCAGACAAAATGGGATCTATGTCTCCAAGCGACTCACCCTCAAACCTGGGCTCTATCAACTTCGAGTCGGAGTCCGCGAAAAAGGAACCGAGCAGATCGGGACTTCCGTAGCCTGGATTGAGGTCCCCAAACTGCCCAGGAAGAAAGTGGTTCTCAGCAGCATCATGCTGGCTGACTCGTCTACCGGGCTGGACGCCCTGTTGGAAACACTGCCGGGAAAGGAATCGACCGGTTCCCATTTCAGGGAAGGCCTACGGTTTTACCGCCGCGGGGACGCCTTCACGTACTTGCTGGTCATCTATCCCGCCTGGAAGGCGGGTCTCGAATCGAGCCTCCGGATCAAGGCCGAGTTTCTCCTCAACGGCGAGCCGATCGCACCCGCCCCCTACCGGCCACTGGCCACGCGTCTGCTGGGCCAAAATGAGAAGGGGACTATCGTGGGGGGGCAGATCGAACTGTCCGGGACGCAACCGGGCGTCTACGAACTGCTGGTCTCGGTCAAAGATCCAGACGCAGACCGCACTGTCCAGCGCTCTGCGATTTTCGGTATCGACTAGTGACTGGAGCCGCTCCGCTCCAGTTCTTCGAGTCGCTCATACACCCGAGCGGCAATTCGCGGATCCAGCTCACGCATATGATTGGGGATCACTTTCGGATCGTAAAAGGAGAGGGGTTCCGAGAGATCGACTTTTTTGATGGCCTCCGCGGGGCTCATGCCATGTTTGCGCAGCTCCGCGAGTTGATCCCAGAGGCTGCTCAAGACCTTCTGAAACGCATGGATGTACGTGCGGTCGCGAAAAGGCTCTCCGTGACCCGGTAATATCAGGTCAAAGTCCAGTTCCTCCAGCTTCTGCAGCGCGGCTATCCACTCGTCGATGTAGCCGTCCCCCATGTAGGAGGGCATGGGCATCAACAGGTCACCCGTGAAAAGCACCCGCTCCCTGGGAAGATAGACGACCACGTCTCCACCGGTATGGCCGCGACCCAGAAAGATGACTTCGATGGGACGCCCGTCGCGATGGATTGTCAGCCTTCGGTTCAGAGTGATGTCGGCGCAACCGGCCGGGTCTCGACCAGCGAATCCAGGTGTGCCGTAGCCCTCTCGAGTACTGTTTCCAGTCTTTGTCTCTCCTCGCCGTCCTGCCCCGCTGCCTCCCTGGTTTTGAGTTCTTTGATGGTGTCCCGCCACCTCGCAACCGAGTTGAGATAGATCGGGTCCCGAAGAGGATCCTCCAGCAGCCTCTCCCGTGTGACCTCGTGCCCGACAATGTTCACCCCGGCCGGGAAACCTTCGTTCCCGTGAACGTGGTCGAAGTGAAAATGTGTGTTGATCAGAAACCGGACCGATTTGTCGGTGAGTTGCTTCACCGAGGATACCAGGGCCTGAGCCGCCATCGCGGTCACGTGTGAATCCACCGCGATCGCGTCCGCGGAGGAAACGATCACGAGGGCGTTGCTGCAGGTGAAGACCTTGCCCGTTCCAGTCACAAAGTGGACTCCGGGGGCCACCTCCAGAAACCGATGGGTCTCTGTCTCGAAGACCGCACCCCGGTTGCGCTCCTGAGCCGAGAGGTCCTCGGCCAACCAGAGCATGACGAAGGCTAAACAGACCGTGAGAAACCTGGAAAGAACCTTGTTTTGCATGCTCAGAAATCTCCTTCCGTTGCTCGCTATCCCCCCATCTGCCAGGTCTTGACGGCCTCGATCGGGTGCAGCAGCATCACGATGTTGAGCCCGAGACTGTCACGGATGGTCAACAGCAGCACGGCTTCGACCCCCAGGAGAGCCGCCGCCGAAGCCCACGCAGCCATCCACATGGCCAGCGTGTAGCCGAGAGCGAAAGCGACAACATCCGCTATCGAATTCAACACACTGTCGCCGTAATAGTTCAAGGCAATCGTCGACTCCCGATAGGAGTCAATGACAAAGTTCGTGTTCTCAAAGACCTCCCAGACCGCCTCACCAGTGATCGCTATGAGCAGTCGGACCGTCGGCCAGCGGGATCGAAAAACCAGCCACAGCAGAGCGTAGGCCAGTACCCCGTGCTGCATGTGGGTGAAACTGTAGGGATCCAGCAGGTGCTGCGAGTTGTGGATGCTCCAGATGTCCCAGGACCAGGGACTCAGACCGCCTTCCGGGCACCAGAGCCCGCAGCCCATAGAGTCAAGCGACAGAGCCGTCACCAGGATGACGCCAAGAGTTGCAGCGACGTTCCAGCGAGTCCAACAGACTCTCAGACTCACACCTCCAGTCTCCAGGGAGCCCGATAGGTCTTCGTGACCAGGGCGTTGGCTTCGGCATCGTCAATCACTTGCTCTCGATCGGCGTCCCAGCGGATCTGGCGCCCCACCTTCCAGGCGATGTTCATCAGGTGTCCCGGGTTGGATGAGTAGTGCCCGCTTTCGATGTCGGCAAAAGGCCTTTTGCGGTCGCGAAGAGCCTGTATGAACCCCTCAACATGTTCCGGGGTTCCAACTCCTTCCCCTTTGACTTTCCTGATCACCTGCGGTGATTTCAGGGTCCCTGGAAACTCCTCGGTGAGTGTGTAGCCGCTCCGGTCAATCGCCAGCGAGGCACTGGCTCCGCAGAACATCTTGGCATGAGCGGCCGGCATGGTGGGCGCCTGCACACAGCCCGCCCTGAAGGAGTACTGAAGGATGAACCCTTTCCTGGCGACGGGTCCGGGGTCGTACTCGCAGATCGCCGACAAGGTATCGGGCCACTCCGTGTTGGTCTCTTCAAAGCTGCGGAAGCCTCCGATGGCGGTAACCGTGGAGGGAGCACGAACCTGCATAAACCAGTGGACGATGTCATAGTGATGCACGCCCCAGTCGAGCGGCCAGCCCCCGCCGTAATCGAAGAACCAGTAGTGGCGCAGAAAGCGGTTGGGATTGTAGGCAACCTGCGGAGAGGGACCCACCCAGAAATCCCAGTACTTCTCGCCGAATTCGGGGGGTGGATCGGCATCCGGCGGAATCCCAAAGCCCGGGTAGAAGTTGCTGTAGTCCCACACTTTCACCTCTGAAATCTCGCCCAGCTGACCTGACTGAACGATTTCAGCCGCCTCCCGGTAATGCTTCCAGCTACGCTGCTGGGTTCCAAACTGCACAATGCGTTGATACTTGCGGGAGGCTTCGACAGCGGCACGCCCTTCTTCAATAGAGGTTCCGACCGGCTTCTCGAGATAGACGTCCTTCCCGGCCTGGCAAGCGTGCACGGTGGGTAGAACATGCCAGTGATCATTGGTCGCCACGATGACCGCATCGACATCCGGGTTCTCCAGCAGCTTCCGATAATCACGGTAAGTCGCCACCCCGGGGTTCCCCGTCGCCTCGACGCCCAGGTTCAGTCGCTCTTCATTCAGGTCGCAAACTGCGACGACTCGAGCTCCTTCGACCTTCTGGTGGAAACCCATGACCTCGCGTCCGCGGCCCCCGCATCCAATCAAACCGATATGGACCGTGTCATTCGGACCTGGTTTCCGGGAGGGCGCCCCTTTCACACTCGCGCGGCCGGCCCAAACAGCGGCAGCCGTCGTCCCCAGAAACTCTCGCCGGTTCCTTTTTCTCTTCATCTCGTCCTCCTGTTTGGGAGCTGATACTCAGTACTCAGTATCATAAATGATTGCCCCGGAATCATCTGCCACGGCGGACGGGATCGGAGTAACAGCGGCACATAAACTGCCACTTCTTCGCGATCCGGGCATCTTTTAGACGATTGACCGTCCCCATTCATGGCGTGACCAGGGAAGTTAGCGATGAAAAGTGTGAGCAGGATTCTCAGGTGGCTGTTGGGCAGATCCCAGGACACCATAATCGAGAATCAGATCAGAAAGAACGCAGAAGCGCTTGACATGAAACGCCACGCTGCCACTTCCATGCCTGTCTAGCTTTCCTACCGAGACCGAATCTCCACACTCTGTCGACCTTCCCCCAACTGCTCCAGTACGGCCTTGATGCTGCGTCGAAATGCTATCGCTGATGGCGTGCCAGGCCGCTGCCCTACCCATTCCAGAGCGCGTTGGAGATGCCCCAGGGCCAGCTCCTCCTTCTCCTGTTGCTGCAGGGCCACTCCCAGCAGGAAATGTGTCTCATAAGATTCCGGATCCTGCTGCAGCGCCTGCTGATAGAGCGTCATCGCCTCCTCTGCTTGTCCTTCCCCCTCCAGGGCGTAGGCCAGTAACCGAAGTCCAGCCGGATGGGGTCTGATGCTCACACTCCGCTTCAAATGAGGTATGGCCTCGGGGACTCTTCCGGTGGCGAGATAACAATACCCCATCATCCGATAAGGCAACTCCCCCATGTGGGCCAGTGCGGGAGTTGTGACCGATTTCTCGAGCCAGGGTACAGCTTCGGCAAATCGTCGCTGATTGACCTTCACCATGGCAAACTTGTAGTAAACCAGCGGGAAGCGGGGATGGGGAGAGCCAATGTCGATGGCCCGTCGGTAAGCCTTAGTGGCCAGCTGTCTCTCGGTCTCGGCCTGGAGAGGATTGCCCCGATGAGCCCAGATCGTCCCCAGATCCTGGCGGACATCTCCCAGGTTGCTTTGGTTCCAGACATGATCAGGTTCAAGTGAGACTGCCCGGGTCAGGTAGTCAAGCGCCCAGTTTTCCAGCTCCTCCGCAAGCCTCCAGTTGCCCCGGATGATTTGGTCATAGCCCCAGTCCCGGTATATAGCCCCCAGATTGGACAAGGGCAGCGAGTCTGTGGGGTTGAGCTCAGCCGCCTCCTCTGAGAGCCCAATGGCCTTTCGTCGAAGCTGCGGGTTCCTACCGAGGTCCAGTAGAAACCGTTCAAAGTAAAGTTGTCCCAGATTGGCGTTGGCGCGGTAGGATCCGGGCGCTTTCTGGTAGGTGTCTTCCCACAGGGTCAGTTGGTCGGCCCAGACCCGGTTTCGCGTCACGGTCAGAACCGAACACAGCGAAAGAACGAACAGCAAGAACGCCCAGGCCAGAACATTTATCTTTCGAGAAGCGGCAGCCCGAGCCCCTAAATGTCCGAAAATCAAGGCCATTCCCACCATGGGCAGGTACAGAAAATGATCCGCTGCGATCTCATGGAAACCCACGATCTGGAGAACCGGCAGCAGAGGGACCAGAAACCAGCCCATCCCCAGAGTCACCAGCGGCCATCGAGGGTATGACCAGAGCACCAGGGCTGCATATCCAATGGAAACAACCAGACAGAACAGTGTCGCCGGCTCCGCAAAACCGGTCGAAATCGGGAAAACACCGATGTAATCGGCCAGCAGTGGATAGGGCACAAGAGCCAGTCTCAGGTAGTGGACAAAGAGCTTAAAAGACGTGGCCCATTGAGTCGCCACGGTGCCTCCCCAGTAATCCACCAGGCGACTGGCTTCGGTCCAGACGACTGCATAATAAACGGCGGCGAGTGCAGCTCCGACCAGCACAGAGTAAAGAAACGCCGATTGCTTGAGCGTCTCGATGAGCCCCGCCCTGGCCTGGAGTTGGAACCCACTCCCTCGACGGCACAGGTCCACCAGCACAAACAGCACCGGGAAAACCACCGCGACCTCTTTGGAAAGAATGGCCAGAAGAAGCGCCGAAACAGTGAGGGTCAGCCTTTGCCAGCCCCCCTGACGGCGCCATTTGTTGTAGAAGAGTAAAGCAAGCAGAACGAAGAAGGCGGCTAGCAGATCTTTACGCCCAGAAACATAGGCAACCGAGGCCGTTTGAACAGGATGGACGGCAAAGAGCATCGCGCCCAGAAACGAGACATCAATCCGCCCCTGTATCGAACGCAGAAACAAGAACACCAGCAGGCTGTTTGCGGCGTGCAGGAGAAGATTGAATAAGTGGTAGCCAAAAGGATTCATGCCGCCCAGAGCCGAGTTGAGGGCGTAAGTGAAGGTTCGGACCGGTCGATATCCGCTCCTCCCAAAAATGTTTCCCCAATTCAGATCGATAACGTCCGGGTTCTGTTGGATCAGAGTCACGTCGTCAAAGACAAAATCGTGGAACAGAGTATTGGAATAGAGAGAGGCGACAACCGCGACGAGCAGCACAGAGAAAAGTACGGTATGCGATTTCAAAGCACCCACCTGGAGAGATCAAACTACCGGGAATCTCGACCACAATATGCGTAAATTGTAGCATATCACTCTCTTATGCTAGGGGCTCGAAGTATGGTTGCGAAGCATACTCGCAAGCCAGTGAACTGCCCCAACCCTGGGTCGGCAAAGACAGCGAGACCCTCTGCATCCCTTCGGAGACAGTCCACTGAACGTCTGCAGGCTGTCCAGAATAGACCCGCAGTCCTAAGATGTAGGGTGGACTTGGGTATGGTAGTAAGGTCACCACTGCCCAGACCCCAAAGCTATCAGAGCCCGGAGTGAAGCGATGAGAATACGACTCAAACGTATTTACCTGCCCCCCGCCCCCGATGACGGAATCCGGATCCTGGTCGAGCGCTTATGGCCGCGGGGGCTGTCCAAAGAAGCGGCGCAAATCGATCTCTGGCTAAAGGAGGCGGCTCCCTCCAGCCAGCTGAGACAGTGGTTTCATCACGACCCCGACCTCTGGTCCGCGTTCAAGACGCGATATTTTGCAGAGCTGACTGCCAATCCTGCCGCCCTCACTCCTCTCCTGGAGCTGGAAGACTCGGTCAGTGTGACATTTCTATTCGCAGCCAGGGAGGAGCGGTTCAATAATGCCGTAGCCTTGAAGGAATATATCGAGATCCCGGGCTGAACCGCTCAACAAAGGACCGAGGGCCAAGAGGGACCGTTGGGCGTGAGCGAGGCCTGGCCTACTCAATCAATAGATCCTGTGGACGGCCCTGAGCCGGGCCCCTTTGACCTGGGTGAGAAGGTGACGTGCGTCTACTGGCTGGGCATCGCGACGAATCTCCTGTACTGGTTCGGCCCGCCTGCGGTCGTCTGCCTCACCCTGCGCAACTGGTACCGTTATCGCCGCGCCAAGTCGCGGCGCAAGCAAGGCCTCTGTGCCAATTGTGGTTATGACTTGCGGGGAGTCAGCGCCGTGTGCCCGGAGTGTGGAGCCTCCACGTCATTCTGACCGCGCTGAAAGGACTCGGGAGCGGGCGGAAGAAAAAATAGTACATGCTTACAGTTGAGTGATTCGCACCGGCGCTTTGTCGTTTTATGCATCAACGAGCAGGCTGAACGCGATAAGATATCGCCGTGGTCTGTATTGGCAACAGTCGAATTCATTCACCGAGGGTGAACGAATGAAAACCCGCGGTTCCCTATTGACTTTCTTTCTGGCGATCGCGCTCGTTGGATCAACGAACGGGCACGCTGCGGAAAAGCCGAATCTACTCTTTATCCTTGCTGATGACTGCACCTACTCCGTGCTTCCTGCCTATGTGGCAAGGACGTGAAGACACCGCACATCGATCGCCTCGCTGACGAAGGGCTGACGTTCAGCCGAGCGTATTGCACATCCGCCATGTGCGCCCCGTTCCGCGCGGAACTCTATACCGGCTTGTATCCCGTGCGGAACGGCGTGGTCCGAAACCATGGCACCGCGCGGACCGGCACAAAGAGTGTGGCCCATCATCTGACCGGCCTCGGCTACCGCGTCGCGATGTCGGGCAAAACACACTTCAAACCGCGCAGCGTTTTTCCATTTCAAATATTAAAGGGATTCCCGGCGGGCAAAGCGATTCATTCGTGGCCGCCGACACTGACAAACCGTTCTGCCTGTTTTTTTGCTCGAACAGCCCGCCCGCACCCTGGACCATGGGCGACGCATCGGTGTTCAGAGCAACCAAACTGACGTTGACGCCAACGCAGCATGACAACGCGGCAACGCGCGAATTGATGGCCCAACAAAAGGATCCAGGGGCAGCGCTTGATCGAATCAAGCGGCGAGGGAAATAACTCGGACCAATGAGAGGTCAAACATGATTGTGGCAATGACTCGTTTTCTATTCATCTTCGCTCTGCTGGGCACCGGTCTGGCCCGAGCGGACACGTCTACGCCCCAACCCAACTTCGTCATCATCTTCACGGATGATCAGGGCTACCAGGACCTGGGCTGCTTCGGATCACCAGAAATCAAGACTCCGAACATCGATCGGATGGCGAAGCAGGGCATGCGATTCACCAATTTCTATGCCCAGCCGATTTGCGGACCGTCACGGGCAGCGATTATGACCGGCTGCTATCCGATGCGCGTTGCGGAGCGCGGCAACGTCAAACAAGTCCATCCCATTCTGCACGACAAAGAAATCACCATCGCTGAAGTTTTGAAGACCAGGGGTTACGCGACGGCCTGCTTCGGCAAGTGGGATCTCGCCAAGCATAGCCAGAACGCTTTTTTCATCGATCTTTTCCAACGCGACAGGGCTTCGACTATTTCTTCGGCACGCCCACCAGCAACGATGGCATCGCCAATCTGTACCGCAATGAAAAACTGATCGAGCCGAAATCGAACATGGCGACGCTGACCAAACGCTACACGGACGAAGCCATCGGGTTCATGCAAAAGAACAAGGATCGCCCTTTCTTCGTTTACATTCCCCACACGATGCCGCATACCCGACTCGCAGCATCGACACAGTTCAAAGGCAAAAGCAAGCGTGGGCTGTACGGCGACGTGATTGAAGAGATCGACTTCAACGTCGGGCGCATTCTGGACGCCATTCGAGAGATGGGCGTCGCCGAGAAAACCTACGTTCTGTTCACCAGTGACAACGGCCCGTGGTTGATCAAGAACAAGCAACACGCCGATGGCCATCTCCCGACCGATCATGGTGGTTCCGCGGGCCCGCTTCGCAGCGGAAAGGTTTCGACGTTTGAAGGTGGTGTGCGCGTGCCGACCGTTCTCTGGGGGCCCAAGCGGGTACCAGAAGGCACAACGTGCAAAGAACTTTCGAGCACGCTCGATCTTCTTCCGACCTTCGCTGCATTGGCGGGTGCAAAAACGCCATCCGATCGTGTGATTGATGGCGAAGATATCCGGCATCTTTTCCATGGACAGTTTGGCAAGGCGAACCCGAACAAGGCGTTCTACTATTACCTTCGCGTCCACCTCCAAGCGGTTCGCCAAGGGCGGTGGAAATTGCATCTCGTTCGGGAAGCGCAGCCGGCGGGGGCCGCGCCATTCAGTGTGAACCGGCACATCGGTCCGGCAGACCGCATCGGCTTTGATCAACCGTTTCTCGTTGATCTGGAAAAGGACATCGGCGAGTCAACCAACGTCGCCGGCCAACATCCCGATGTGGTGAAGCGCTTGCTCAAAACTGGCCGAGTCGATGCGCGAAGACCTTGGGGACTACGATCGAGTTGGCAAGAACATGCGGTTCTTCGATCCCATCGATCCTCGGCCCACCAAGCCGCCCGTGCCTTCGAATCGTCGACCCAAGCCCCCCACCAAAAACAAACCGAAAGCGAAGCGGCCGAAATCCGCTGCCGAACCAACATTGAAACAGGGTGACAAGCCCAACGTGCTGTTCATTGCGGTGGACGATTTGAATGACTGGATCGGTTGCATGAGCGGTCATCCGGGCGCGAAGACGCCCAACCTGGATGGACTGGCAAAACGCGGTGTGCTGTTTGAGCGGGCAGTGTGCCCCGCGCCCATTTGCAATCCTTCACGGGCCGCCATCATGACCGGCGTTTTGCCTTCGAATTCAGGCATCTACACCAATCGACCTTTTTTCCGCACCAGTCCGAAGTTGAAAAGCATCACGACACTTCCACAGCATTTCCGAAACAACGGATACACGGCGATGCGCGGCGGAAAAATCTTTCATCACCTTGGCTCAACCGATCCTCAGTCATGGGACTACGCTTTCCCCTCCCTCGATACCCACAAACCAGCTGTGAATTTCCCTGCCCAAAGGAATGGAAAGAACGCCCACGCCTACAAGTGGGTGACCGATGGACTCGAACTTGCGGATGAAAAGATGGACGACGGCAAGGTGGCGACCTGGGCGATTGAACAACTTGACAAGGATCATGCCAAGCCGTTCTTTCTGGCGGTCGGGTTCTACAAGCCGCACCTTCCCTGGATCGTTCCGAAGAAGTATTTCGACCTGCATCCGATCGAACAAATCCAGTTGCCCAAGGTGAAGGAAAGCGATCGCGACGACATTTCCAAGTTCGCTCAGAATTTTCAAAACAATAATGGGCCGCAAATTCACAAGAGAATTGTGGCGGAAGGCAGTTGGAAAAAGAAAGTACAGGCGTATCTCGCAGCCGGGAGTTTTGCAGACGCCCAGATCGGGCGCGTGCTGAATGCCCTGGATAAGAGCGCCTACGCACACAACACCATCATCGTGCTTTGGGCCGACCATGGATGGCACCTGGGGGAAAAGCAACATTGGACGAAATTCACGCTATGGGAAGAGTCTGCCCGTGTGCCGTTCATCATCGCAGGGACCGGCAACCAATTTCCCATCGCGCGCGGCGCTCGTTGCCCGAGCCCGGTCGGTCTAATCGATATCTATCCGACGTTAACTGAACTATGCGGCCTGCCGAGTAACGACCAAAACGACGGAACCAGCATTGCACAGCTTTTAAAAGACCCGAACGCAAAGTGGGAACGCCCCGCGCTCACAACCCATGGTGCCGGGAATCACTCCTTGCGCACCAAACGCTGGCGTTACACACGTTGGCGCACGGGCGATGAGGAACTCTACGATCACGACAACGATCCAATGGAATGGAATAATCTCGCCAGCGATCCAAAGCACGCTACGTTGAAGTCCGATCTCGCCAAATGGCTGCCAAAGAAGAATGTTGGATTGAAGTTGAAATAGAGCGTGGATTGAACGGGCGGTTATCCCCCAATCAAGCTTGCCGTAAAAGTGAAAACTAGAAGATCCGTCCCAGGAATCATCCCAATCACGCTGGCGCTCACGATTTCCTGTGTCAGCCCGGCGTGCGCCCAAAACTCCGGCCCGAAGGGGGAGATGCTGGAGCGACCCAACTGGCGGGAAAGCAGTCTTCACGTCGGTGAGCTGACCCGTTGGTATCGCGTCTACGTTCCCAGGTCCTTACCAGAAAAGGCGCCCGTTGTGCTGCTCCTTCACGGGGGGCGTCAGAGCATGCGAAGAATCTTCGGCTCCGGGGCTGTAGCCACGAAGGGGTGGGCTGATGTGGCAGAGATAGAACATTTTCTGCTGGTGGTCCCCAACGGTACGAATGAGAAAAATGGCGAGACCAGGGGAGATCGCCAGGGCTGGAACGACGGTCGCATTGTGGATTCCCCGGTCAAACGCGATGCGGACGATGTGACCTTCATAAAGAATCTACTGGACAGAATCGGGCGGGGCTATTCGATCGATGGGGCCCGAATCTACGTCACCGGGGCCTCCAACGGGGGGATGATGACCTTTCGTCTGCTCATGGAGGCTTCGGAGCGATTTGCGGCAGGCGTGGCGTTCATCGCCAACCTGCCCGTGGCCGGCCCCGTCATCAGAAAGCCGGCATTGCCCACGCCCTTGATGATCGCCAACGGCACCAAGGACCCGGTCATCAAATGGGACGGTGGCGAGATTCTGAAAGGCCACGGATTTGTCCGGTCGGCAGAGGCCACCGTGGCCTGGTGGGTGGACGCGAATCACGCCCGCCGGGAAAACCCCGGCAGCGAGTACCTTCCTGATACCGACCCGACCGATCCATGCCGAGTCCTTCGAACGACTTATCCCGCCCGGGAGAACGGTGCGCCGGTCGTTTTCTATGCACTCGAGGGGGCTGGACACACCATGCCATCCAGAAAACATGAAATCCCGGACGACTTCCCTACCAGACCCGTTTGCCGGGATATCGAAGGGGCAAGACTGGCCTGGGATTTCATGAAAGATCACAGGCGAAACCCCGATCAGTAGCGTAGCACGACCTGGTGCAGTTCTTGCAGTTGTAGTACCGAGGAGGGTCCCCAGGAGCGGGGCTTTCCGTGGCTGAGGCATTTCACTTCCTGGCCCCTTCCTGATACGCTTGGTGACATTCACAGTACCTGTGCCCCATCACCGACGTTGATCCGATGACGAACCACCAATCGAGACGAGTTCAAATACCACTCCTACTCGGGGCTGTTGCGCTGACCCTCTCTTCCCTTCCCCTGGCCGGGGAAGGCCGGACTCATCGCTTCGAGCCCAGCCGCTACTACAACACCTTCTCTTTTGCTCACGGGCCGGTTTTGCGAATCCGTGAAGCAGTACATCAATCCGAGCGTAAAATAGCGCACGCTGTTCGGCCTGCCCGGCACACTTGTGTATGCTTTGTATTTATTGAGAAAAGCCTCCCTACCTCGGATTTGTAGGCGAAAATTGTGTGTGATGCTGTCGCGATGGATGCGGTATTTGACGAGCGGCAGATCGATATACGCAAACTCGTATTTCTTAGAGATACGAACCCACATGTCGTAGTCTCGGATTGCCGGAATACTCAGGTCAAATCGGCCAACGGTATCAAACCCTGCCTTTCTGGCCATCACCGTCGACAGAGTCACAAAATTTTCTTCCATCAGCTTCTCAAAGACTTTGCCGCTGACCTGCTCGACCGGGCTTCCCTTCTCCACCTCATCACCGCTATCGGCATGGAAGTTGATCAGGGCACTGTGCACAAGACCGACTTGTTTTGGCTGCGAGTCCAAGAGTTTCACCCCCAACTGGAGTTTATTCGGGAACCATTCATCATCGTCATCGAGAAACGCAATGTACTCGCCCTTCGCGTGTTGCATGCCGGTATTTCGTGCCACGCCTTCGCCTTGATTCTGGGCGTGTTTGACATACCGCACACGCGGATCGCAAAAGGATTCGACGGTGTTTTCTGTGTCATCTGACGAGCCGTCGTTGATGATCAGCAGTTCGAAGTCTTCGAAGGTTTGATCGAGAACGGTCTGCATGGCCGTCTTGAGCCATTGCGCTCGGTTGTATGTGATGATAATGACGCTAACTTTAGGGGTCTCCATCGGGTTTTCAACCTCCCTTTTCTGACTTCTATCCTATCTTCAAGCTTTTAGATCATCCCCGTCACCTCTTGCTGAATCGTTCCGCATAAGCTTCTCTCATGTGCAGTCCACTGTGGAGTAAAAGGTACATAAACACTGAGAATCCAACACCTGCTTTTAGGAGCAGGGACAGCCACGTCCCGGGTCCGATAACGGCCTTTCCCAACTCTCCTGCAAACAACATTGCGAGACCGACCAGCAGAGCACTGACATAGCCTCGCCGCTGGGCGATCGTGAACTGCGACCATCCAAGGCCGATGACCCGATTTGCGATGTAGTGAGAGAGCCCAATCACAAGCACGGTTCTGAGCGCGTAACAGATGGCTATCCCGTTGATCCCATATGGCAGACCCACCAGCATGGCCAGAACAGTCATCGGCAGGGCGAAAAACAGTGAGAACATCGCATTGATGTCGGGGCGTCCCTGAGACTGGTAGATCGTATGGACGGTCGAGCCGATCGACCCCAGCATTCCACAAAAACAGAACACTCTTCCCAGGAAGACCACCGGTTCCCAACCCGGACCGAACAATAGCTGTACGAGCTCCGGCGCGGCGGCAAACAACCCGGCCATGAGGGGAAGCGACAGCTGGGAAATCACGCGCACCATTTTCACGTAATTGGCTCGAGTTCTTTCAAGGTCGTGATGGATTCTCGAGAAGGCAGGGAATGCAACTCCACTGATGACACCTGATGTCGGGGCGTCCCTGAATGTAGATCTGAAGAGGAAGAATCATCAGTTTGTAGGCCAACGTATAGAAGCCGAGATCGACCGTGCCCAGCAACTTGCCGATCAGCAGTTGATCCACATTCCGGACACCGTAGTCCGTGAGTTGATGCGCGGTCATGTATGCACCAAAAGGGAACACCTCCCGAAGGGATTGAAGAGAGAAAACCAGCCGTGGGCGCCAGTCCGAAAGCGCCCAGACTATACATAAGGTCAGGCCCCTGAAGGTCAATGACTGGACCACGAGGCTCCAGATACCAAGTCCCATAGAGGCAGCAACGATGGCGGCCGCACCGGCCAAAGTGGTGGCAGCAATCTCCGGTTTTGCAAGGGTCTTGAAATCCATCGCTTTTACCAGGAGCGCCTGATGGACACTTGCCAGCGGCACGATCACAAGATTCAGAGACAGGACCACCAGAATCTGCTCCAGATCCGGCCGGTTGTAAAAACCGGCGATCAGCGGGGCCGCCAGGATCGTCAGGAGCATGAGCAGGGTACCAACCAGGACCTTCAGCCAAAACACGGACGAATAATGCAGATCATTCAGATCCTGGCCATGGATGAGTGCAGGCTTCAGCCCCATCTCTCCAAGAATCATCATGAAATGCATGAAGATGAAGGCAATCGCCATTAGCCCGAAGTCTTCGGGCATGAGCAGCCTGACCAGGAGGACGGTTGCCAGCAGCCGGCTCAGGTGCTGACCGCCCCGAGCCAGGCCAGACCAAAAGACCCCCTCAATCGTCTTCTGTCTCAGGCTCATCTCAGTGTTCGGATCCGGACCCATGCTCTCCCTCGAAGTCACTGGCCCGATCTCGACGAAGACATTAGTGTCAGGAACATCCTTGACGGTCACACCTCCGGCGAGAGCCACTCGTCGTTAAAGCGTTGACTCGATGGTAGACTAGTGTATTGTCCGGGAAGTTCGCGGTGTTAATTCGGGTATGGATTTTCATCGTCAGTGAGGCGCGCGTACGGTGCTCTTGGACCGGATCGGCCAGGTTTTCGGACAGGACGGGGCTCTTTCTGACGTCTCGTGGAGAAACAAATGCGCATAGCTCTTGTCAAATAGAGAAGAAAGAGAGGAGTAGAGACTCATGAAACGTATTGTTTTGATCGTAGCTGTGTTCCTTCTTCCCATAACCCTTTTTGCCTATCATCCCGCCACAACTGGATCGAGAGTTGCGCCCGAAAAGGCGGCTCAGGTCGAAAAAGCGGTTGCTACTTTTGCCGGCGGATGCTTCTGGTGCGTGGAAGCGGATTTTGAAAAAGTGGAGGGAGTCAGCGAGGCCATTTCCGGTTTTGCCGGTGGCAAGGAGTCCAATCCGGCCTACAAGGAAGTGGCTTCAGGAAAAACGGGGCACGTAGAAGCCGTTCAGGTGATTTTTGATCCAGCCAGGGTCAGCTATTCAGCCCTGCTCGAGGTGTTCTGGAAGCACGTGAATCCCACCGACCAGGGTGGGCAATTTGTGGATCGGGGCGCCCAGTACCGATCGGCGATCTTCTACCACGACGAGGCACAGAAGCAGCTGGCCGAAAAGTCGCGAGAGTCCCTTGAGTCGTCCGGCGTCTTCGACAGAAGAATCGTGACCGAAATCCGGCTACTGCAGAAGTTTTACAAGGCAGAAGACGACCACCAGAACTACTACAAGAATCATTCGATCCGGTATCGATACTACCGGTACAATTCGGGACGCGATCAGTTCCTGAAAAAGACCTGGGAAAACAATCACTGGGAATTCGAGGTAATGGAAATCAGCTCCAGCACGACAACAGGACCGAAATACGAGAAACCCAGCGATGAAGTGTTACAGTCCCAGCTCACTCAACTCCAGTACCGGGTGACTCAAGAGGACGCCACAGAGCCTGCTTTTCGCAACCAGTACTGGAACCACAAAGCCGACGGGATCTATGTTGACGTTGTGAGCGGAGAACCTCTGTTCAGTTCCACCGATAAGTTCGAGTCGGGTACCGGCTGGCCCAGCTTCACTCGGGGCCTCGAGCCGGAGAACATCGTCGAGCGGGAGGATCGAAGTTTGTTTATGGCCAGGACCGAGATCAGAAGCAGACACGCAGACTCCCATCTGGGGCACCTGTTTCCGGACGGCCCGGCCCCGACCCGCCTCCGCTACTGCATCAACTCGGCAGCGCTTCGCTTTATCCCGAAGGATCGTCTTCAAGAAGAAGGCTACGGAGAATACCTCAGTCACTTTTCTCGCTAGCCACTCCGAGTGACGCATGCTCCGCAAGGGCTTTCCCTGGATAGAGTCGGATGCACAGCGCCGGGACGACAACCATATTCAGAAAGGTCGAAGTCAGGAGTCCACCCAGTACAACCACTGCCAGAGGCGCTTGAATCTCATTCCCTGGACGGCCTCCCGCCAGAGCCAGGGGCACCAGGGCCAACCCTGCCGTCAGCGCGGTCATCAGGATCGGACTCAAGCGCTCCATGGAGCCTTGATAGATTGCCTCCCGGAGGCTTTTCCCCTCACCCAAAAGGGTCTGATATTGCGACACCAGCAGGATCCCGTTGCGAGTGGCAATCCCGATCAGGGTGATAAAGCCCACCATGGAGGCGATACTCAAGACCCCGCCCCCCAGAAAGACGGCAACGATTCCTCCGATGAGAGCCAGGGGCAGATTGACCATCATCAGCGCAGCCAGGCGAAGCTTCCCGAAAGCTAAATACAGCAGCAAGAAAACGGCGAACACCGCCACCAGTGAGAGCAGACCAATCACTCTCGAGGCGTTCGCCTCGCTCTCGAACTGGCCACCGTAGACAATGTAATAATCCTCCGGAAGGTCAACCCGGGCGGAGATGACGGAACGAATCTCATCGACCGTGCCGCGCAGATCACGTCCGCTGACATTGGCCTGAATCACGATCTTGCGCTGGACGTTCTCGCGGCTGATCAGGTTGGGGCCGTCTGCCCTATCGATAGTGGCCAGTTGCTCCAGGGGGAAGGCAGCTCCGGTTCCGTTGCTGACCTGAGCCTGCCGAATCGATTTCAAATTGGATCGGCTTTTTTCATCGAACCGGACCAGCAAGTCAAAAGCCCTCTGATCGTCTACAATCCGACCCACTACCTCTCCCCTGATTCCAACGTCGATGGCGCGAGATACTTGCTGCAACGAAAGTCCCGCTCGTCCAATCGCTGCACGATCAAAGTGGATCTGCAGCTGCGGGATATGGGCCTGCTGCTCGACCTGCAGATCCACCACTCCATCCACGCTGTCAACAGCTTCTCGAATCTTCTCTGCCAGACTTCTCAGCCGCAGCAGATCCGGGCCGAAGAGTTTGAGGGCAATGGCAGCGCGGGTGCCGGAGAGCATATGGTCGATCCGGTGGCTGAGGGGCTGGCCGATGCTGAAATGGGTGCCCGGGAAGAGGGCCAACTGGTTTCTCAGGTGGGCGAGAAACTCGTCACGCTGTCGACTCTCGAGCCGGAAACGAACATCCAGCTCGGCAGCGTTGACTTCCTGGGCATGCTCGTCCAGTTCGGCTCGTCCGGTTCGGCGCGCGGTAGAGAGCACCTCGGGATTGGACAGAAGCAGCTCTTCCACCCTCCTCCCCAGTTCGTCCGACTTCACCAGTGAAGTACCGGGAGCCGTGACCATCGTGATGGTCAACGTACCTTCGTTGAATTCCGGCAGGAAGGTTCGACCCAGAAATGGAATGCTCAACAGTGCCGGCACGAGCAACCCTGCACAGGCTGTGATCACGACCGTGGGCCGGCTCATCGACATCCTCAAAAAGGGTGCGTACACCACTTTGAGCTTTCTCACCACCCAGCTCTCCCGATTTTGTTTGAGGGCAAGAGAATCTGGAAGAAGATAGGTGCAGAGAGCGGGTGTGACGGTCAAGGCGACTGCCAGAGAGGCAACAATCGAGACGATATAAGAGACCCCCAGCGGTTTGAGCATTCGCCCCTCCAGTCCACTCAGGGCAAACAGAGGCACAAAAACGATGCTCACAATGAAGGTGGCGAACAGGATTGGATGGCGAACTTCGCTGCAGGCTTGAAACACGACTTCCTCCGGCGCCGCCCGTTTCCCAGGTGGTTTCCCGAGGTTCTCACGAAGCCTCCTGAAGACGTTTTCGACGTCGATGATGGCGTCGTCCACCAGGGCTCCAATGGCAATAGCCATCCCTCCCAGAGTCATGGTGTTGATGCTCGTGCCCCACAGCTTCAGAAAACAAACCGTAACCACCAGGGAAAGAGGGATGGCCAGGACGGAGATGAACGTCGTCCGGAAATTGAACAGGAAGATGAAGAGAACGATGATCACCAGGATGGCTCCGTCGCGCAGGGCTCTGAGAACATTTTCAATTGCTGTTTCGATGAAGTCGCTCTGACGGAAGATGAAGCGGTCTATGGCGACTGGCTCTGCAAGGTTCTGCTCGACATCATCCAACACCTGATCGATTCGCTGAGTCAGCTCGAGTGTATTCGCCTCGGGCTGTTTTTGAATGGAGAGAATAATCGCTTCTCGGGCGCTGACAGAAGCTGCTCCGCGCCGAACTTTGGGACCGGCTACGACCGATCCGAGGTCTTTCAACCGGACAGGTGCATTCCCGTAACTCGTGACGGGCACGCTTCGAAGTTCCTCCAGCGAATGTGCCCGCCCAATGCCCCGGATCAGGAATTCTCGGCCCGATTCAGAGAAAAAACCGCCGGCCGCGTTCTGTCCCGATGCTTCCACCGCGCTAGTCACCTGATCGATCGTGACTTCGTACTGGCGAAGTTTGATCGGGTCAATCAGGACCTGGTACTGTTTCACAAAACCACCTATTGGCACTACTTGTGAGACGCCGGGAACCGAAAGTATTCGACGGCGCAGCGTCCAGTCGGCTAGAGTTCTCATCTCCATGAGCCGATCGGAAGGTCCCGTGAGACCGATCAGCATGATCTCGCCCATGATGGAAGAGATGGGGGCCATCACCGGCGGGGGGACGCCGGGAGGGAAACTGGCGGATATGAGCTGAAGCTTCTCGGAGACGACCTGCCGTGCCCGGTAAATGTCCGTTCCCCAGTCGAACTCTGCCCAGATCACGGCGATGCCAATCCCGGAGGCGGAACGAACTCTCCGGATACCGGGAGCGCCGTTTAACGCCGTTTCGATGGGGAAGGTAATCAGGACCTCCACCTCCTCCGGTGCCATCGCGTGCGCTTCCACCAGGATGGTCACCGTGGGGGCAGTCAGCTTGGGGAAGACATCAACAGGGAGCTCCAGAGCGGTGTAAAAGCCCACCCCCAGAGCCAGCACAGCGCAGGCCAGGACCAATAGACGATTCCGAATCGACCACTCGATGATTCTGTTCAACATGTGCGCCTTCGAGATGCCCCAACGGTGAGCTGACGCTCTACCGTTCTGTGCATCACCTTGCCCAGACCAGCAAGACAGAACGGTAAGGCGTCAGCTTGCCGTTTCCCTTCAGTGAACGTGTCCTTCTCCGGATCCGCTGCTGGCCCGGGCCGCCAGGCCCACTTCGTAGCCTCCCTCAACGACGACCCGTTCCCCCTCCGACAACCCCGTGAGTATCTGGATCAGCTCTCCATCCTCCGGGCCGGTTTCGACAATCCTCCGGTCAAATGTCTCTCCGGCAGCGTGAACGTAAACAATCGCTTTGTTTTCCTCGCGAAAAACGGCAGAAACTGGAACGGCCAGACCCTGGACCGTCTGGGCATTGAAGACTTGAATCCCGAGTAACAGTCCCACCTTGAATTTGCGGTCGGGGTTGGTGACTTCCCAGACAATTGGAAACGTCCGGGTCTCGGGATCGAGGACGTCTCCCATCAGCAGAAGACGATCGCTGCCTTTCCCGACTTCGATCTGGCTGCCGTCCGCGAGTTGGACCAGTGCCGAAGTAGCGCCGGCCACGTCATTCAAGTCACTCTGGTGGATCTCGCCTCGGATCCAGACCCGCGAGAGGTCGACGATGCGAAAAAGGGTCTGGTCTCGGCTGGCGAAAGCCCCTGGCGCTGCTGTGGACTGGACCAGCCTGCCCGATCCAGGCGAGTACAAGGGCAGTCTGCGATGCTGGACGTCGGCCCCCACCTGGGGGCTTGCCAGTTCGGTCCGTGCTCGGAGCAGCGTTTGAAGGTTATCCGTCGCGGCGGTCAGGCTGGCCTCTGCGATCCTCAGCTTCGATTTCGCAATCTCGAGTCTCCGGGCCGGTACGGCTTCAACCCGAAGGAGTCGTTCCGCGCGCCCTTTCTCCTGTTGAGCCAGCTGGAGTTCCGATTCTCTTGTGATCACCCGGGCTCTCGCCTCCACGATCCTCTCCTCGAGCTGGACCAGGGAGACGCCGGTCTGGACGCGCGCGCTTTCCATGGCTACCTCTTCGGGTGCAGGGAGAGCAGGCTCGATCCACCCCAGCATTTCTCCTTTTTCCAGCCACTGTCCGAGCAGGGGCGGCCCCTCGTCTGTCGGTATGAAACGGCCGGCAAGCGGAGGGATCACCCGAAAATCGCCTCCCGGCCTGGCCAAAACCTTCCCGCTCAGTAGCGCAGATTCTTTCAATGTGTGGCGGGCGACGATCTCAGTTCGAAAGGGGAGCTTCCACTGCTGCTCTTTCAGATACGTGATGGGGTCTCCTCTCACCTCGGCGTCTTGGACAGAAGGAGGGTCGTCATCTGGGCCGTAAACCCGAACCGACGGGACCTGAATCTCCCCCGACGAGGAACCACTGCCGACGATCACCAGAAGGGTTAGAGAAGAGGGGCGTTCAAAAGTGAGCCCCGGGACAAAAATCCCGGGCCGCAGCGGCTCTTCCAGAATCACCTCTTGCAGCAATTCTTGATTCTCCAGAAATTGAAAAGCCACCGGACCCATGCGAACCGGATTGAAGGTGTTCAGATCCGTCAAATGGGCCGCAAAGTGGACCGGCTCTCCAACTCTCACCTGCGGGTATTCCAGAAAGAGTTCAAAGGAATCTGTCCACACGGTCACGGTCACGGTTTCTGCTTCGTCGCCTTCACCCCCTGGGTCCTCAGTGCGACAGCTCCCGCTGATCAGAAAGAACGAGAGCGGAACACAGAACAGATGGAAGCTTGTTCGTGAGCCACCGGGTCGAATCATGGTAGGTCGGTTGCTGTGGCCTGCTCCAGTTGTATGCGGGCTCTTTGCACCTGAAAAAGCAGCTCGTAATAGGAAAGCGAGGTGTCGAGTCGAACCCGCAGGGCGTCTAGATAATCAATCAGTGACGCCTCTCCTTCTTGATAGGACTGCCGGGTGACCTCCAGGGCCGTGTCGGCGCGGCCGAGGAGGTCATCCTGAATGCGCTCCACGTGAGATTGCTGCGTGCGGTAGACCTGGTAGGCTCTGTCCACTTCCGCGCCGATCTGAATCCGCTTCCAGAGATATTCGTTTTCAACCCGACGCTGTTGGGCTCGGGCACGATCAATGGATCCCTGATTCCGGTTGAAGAGAGGAATGGGGAGTTGAAATGCCGCGTAAAAAGAGTTGATGCCGAAATCTCTCTTGTAACCGCCCCCGAGAGTCAGGTCGGGTATGCGCTGAGATTCCTCCAGCTCGGTTGTCTCCCGCATTTCGGCGCGTTGCGAAGAAAGCATCTCGAGATCGGGCCGCGACCGGTAAGCCATCTCTTTCAGTTCTTCCAGACCCCTGTCGAGAAACTCTCCAGGTGCCATCTCGAGAAGCGGCAGGTCGGCATCCGACCAGGCGATCAGAGCTGCAAGCCTGGCCCATCCGGAGGCAAAATCGGTCTCCGCCGCACTCACAGCGGAGAGAAAACGGATCTCCTCCAGATCCACTCGGAGTTGAGAAAGACCGGATACGTCGCCGGCATCGTAACGCTTCTGGTGGGTGGTCCGGAGTTCGTTGTAAGAGGCCAGGTGCTGGCGAGTCAGGTCTCGCTTCTTCTGTCCAAAGTAGACTCGAGCGAAGACTTCCGTTAACTGATTGAGGCGCGAACGGGTCACCTCCTGAAACGCCGCTTCAGTGGCCTCCAGGTGAAACTGCGCGACATTCGTTCGATGACCTCGCTTCCCCCCCAGTTCCAGCTTCTGAGTGGCCCAGAGAATGAACTCCTGGTCGTCATAGGAAGTATTCTCGCTACCCAGCGGAAATCCTTCCTGGCTGTAATTGACCTGCGGATTGGGAGGCAGACCGGCTTGCCTCAGCTCCCCTCTGGCCATCTCAATCCGCTGTCGTTCCGCTTCGACTTGAGGGTTCCTGGAGAGGTACAGCTGCCGGGCCTCCTGCAGCGTCAGGATGGTCTTCTCCTGCGCAGAGCTCACACCAACTACAAGCTGTAGAAGAAAGATGGCAAAAAATTTTCGTCTCAGCTCAACCATCCGAGAACGGTCTCCAGAACATGATGGACCTCAACAAAAAAGACCACTCCGCTGCACAGCAAACTCACCACCAGCCAGACCAGAGGTGCAGCGCCCGTGGAGTCATCCTGGCCGTAAACGAGAGCCTCCACCCGCGGTTTCAAGGATTGATTGCTGTCGTCACCGGCGTAGCTCAAAAGGCTCCCAGAGCGAAAATACCCCTGAGTGGCTCGCTGCAGTTTCAAAATCGTTGCAGCCACCAGTTCTTTCGAGTACCCGGCTTGCAAGGCGGCTTGATCGCATTCCAGTTCAGCCGCGATTTGCCATCGAGAGCGCGTAGTTCGAATTCCCGGAATCCATTTTTCACAGAACTCCAGGACAAAAAGCCGGAGAGGGTCCCACCTCCGGGCGTGCTCCTGCTCGTGAGCTAGAACCACCGCCTTTTCCTCCGGCTCCAGTTGTCTTTCGGCCTCCGTGGTCAGATATGGCGTCGGGAAAAGAAGCCCTGCCGTGAAGGCGGTTGGGACCTCACTCGGGTAGGAACGAAAACGGCCTTTGTCCATTGAACGGGCCGGAAGTCCCCGCAACAAGCCACGATTGACCAGGTACGATCGCAAGCCGGCCAACCCGATTAAGACCCCGGCTCCGGCGGCCACCAGCCAGAACAACGGCCCGTTCGGTAAAGAACGCGCGATATGTGACAGGCAAAGATGCGGGTGCCCTCCATGCTCGAGACAGTGATCCGGCATCCACTGAAGAGAACTCAACCCACCCGACCCAAGAGCAGCGAGGGCCAGGGCAGTACCGAAGATTACGGGGAACATGCCCATTCCAAACCAAAAGTTGCTCGAAAAGCGTACTCGCGATCCCGAAAGCCACCTGACGAGGGGATACAGAAGAAGACTGGAGGCCCAACACGCCAGTGCCCCCAGGACAAAGGCAGACAGAGTCAGATAGAGAAGCGAGATCATTGCTTTTTCTGCCTCACCAGCTCTTCCAGTCTCTCCAGCAGGTCTTCGTCGGTCGCCACCAGCTCGACGAAGGTAGCCAGAGTGGGTCGAGAACGTTCCTTGAGCAAACCTGCCAGGACGTCATGAGTGACGCCCCGATTGAACTCTTCTCGGGTCAGCCGAGGACTGTACAGAAAGGCTTTCCCTTCTTTTCGGCGCTTCAGAAGGCCCTTCTTGTAGAGGCGGTCCAGAACGGTAACGATCGTAGTGTAGGCCAGGCTTCTTCGACCGGAGAAACTTTCCAGAACCTGTCGGGCTGAGCAGTCCGGTCTGTCCCAGACGGCCCTGATCACCGCGCTCTCCAGATCCCCCAGCACCTGCGCCACACCCTGTCCGGACGGTCGGAAGGAAAACTTCATGACGCCAACATTCTACAGAGCGTAGAAGTTAACTGCAATCCTTTTGAGCTCGCCAACCTCTCTCCGCTTCCTGCGCTGATGGGCACTAGTGAAGAATCGACCGATTACCGGAAAATCCAACTGGTCCGCCAACCAGTGCCTCATCGGCTCCCCGTGAATCCAGTCTTGGTTCATCTTGGCTACTGCGCCGAAAAAATAGACGACACCGATCTGGAACTGGAGAAGGAAAAGGGCCCAGAAAGGGACCGTCGAGGATTTGATCCTCCGGCTGAGCCAGGAGTCAACAGAGTACGCTTTGTGAGCCGGGATGAAAATCATCAGGAAACTGATCAGTACCACCAGGTAGAAGTGATTCAGGTAACGGGCCTGTTCCAGGAGGAAGAAATAGGTGAAGCCCAGGAAAAAGAGGATAGAGGACACCCTGTAGAACAAACCCAGGGTGATCAGGATCGACAGGATGCCGAGCAGGTAGAAATGAAGAAACATCCCGTCGTCCGGCCAGGGCTTAACCCACTGGAAAAACTCGTAAGTGAAATGGAACTTGGTGGCAATGAAGTACTTCTCAATCCACCGGCTACTGAAGTAGCGGTAGACTTCCCAAAGCATGAGGATCCCGAAGGCAACTCTGAAGAAAGCGAGGCTGGCGATATCCCGCGGCGCGAAGAGCTTGTCCGTCAACCTGGATCTCAGAGCGGTAAGGGACATGGCGGAAGTTTTCCCGGACCCCGTTGCGAGGCGAGAGAGAACGCTCCGATCTGGAAGGGCCATCACACGAATCTCACCGCCGCCCTACCTTGTTTTTGAGGGGCGAGAATTATCGTTAGCAGTCTGCCAAATTCTTCCGCAAGTGGAGATTTAGGATCGGTATACTTTGGCAACCGAGATGCATGAGATATTGCGGCATCTGAACCGTGGATCGTATGTCCTTGATCTGGGAAGCGGTACGGGAAGCTTCGATTCAAGTGAATGTCCATTTATTACCGTACGTCTCGACCTGCATCACCCGAACGGTCTCCCAGGGCAAAATCTCTTGCAGGCACATGCCGCACATCTTCCTTTGAAAAGCGGGACAATCGACGTCACTGTCGCGAATCACAGCCTTGAGCATCTGCGGGACTTAGAGTCCAGTCTATATGAGACTCGAAGAGTTTTGAAACCAAGTGGAGCTTTCTTCGTTTCGGTTCCTGATTCCACGACGATTACAGATAGACTTTATCGATGGCTATCCCGAGGGGGAGGACATGTTAATGCTTTTTCTTCGGTGAATGACCTGGTTTCAAAGATCGAATCATACACAGGGTTGAAACACGCGGCGACGCGGCCACTCTGCACGTCTCTTTCTTTTTTGAACCGTCGAAATTGGAAAAGTAGAGCCCCTAGAAAACTCCTTTTGCTCGGCGCAGGAAGTGAAAGAGCCTTGTTGGTTATCAATTTTTTATTTCGGTTTGTGGACCGCCTTTTTAAGACTCGAACGAGTCTTTATGGGTGGGCGATATATTTTGGGAAAATTGATGAGAGTCTTTCCTCAAACACCTGGACAAACGTCTGCGTCCGGTGTGGTGCGGGCCACCCGTCAAATTGGTTACAAGCCTCTGGGCTAGTCTTCAAAAAAAGGACTCCGCTCCGTTGGTACACATGTCCAAGTTGTGGGGTAAGAAACATCTTTACCTCGGATTCTGAGTATCTGCACCTAATTTAGTCGGCCATTCATCCTCCGATGATCTCACATCAGGGGCCGCATTGCTTGCCGAACTACGGACGTGGATGCAGCCCCAGGACAGACCGACGGACTCCGGCGCAAATGTTGATCTTGCGCTGGTCGTGGGTGCTCGTTGGTCTGAGGCGAAGCCTCGTTACGTTCTGGGTTCTGGGTTCTGGGTTCTTGCGAATCAAGCGATTCGGCAACGGCATTGCTGACTGACGACGAAGGATCAGGCCGGGGTGGAGGTCACGGCTTACGGTCGGTGCACCACCCCACGTGTCGATCCATCCCCCTTGACCCGAGTGAGGGGACTGGTCGGCAGTGCTGCACTGGTCCGAGGTCCCAAGGATGAGCCCGTGGTTCAACATGATCAACGGCTCCTTGGGGCGTGAACAGACCTGATGGCGCTGGTGCGGACCTTCCTGGCCTCTAGATTCGGCGGAGGAGCGCCATTGGCGTCGATTGGAAAAAGTCAGAGAACTGGAGGTTCTCCCTTGGATCATCCGAAGGAACGGTAAGAAATGACAGAGAGCACAATTCAAGCATCCGCCATGTAACTCATGAAAATGAAGACGATCAGCATCGCTTCTCTGGCAGCCTTGCTGCTGGTCCTGGCATGGCAGTTCAACATCCAGCTGCTGTTGGAGAGAATGCTGGACTGGATCCAGCTGCTGCTGGAGAGAATGCTGGACTGGATTGCGAGCTTGGGTGCAATGCCTCGCGTACATTATCCCTGAAAAGTGCGCTCCCCCCTCGTTTGGCAACGATCGGACGGCCAGCGCGTTTGCGCTGTCAGTGGACTGCATTTACCCTATTCGGGTGGGATGATTTGCCGCGAACGCGTGAATATTCTGCGGGGGAGCACCGAGCAACTATGAACGTCACCCAGGAAACAGTAGGAAATGTCCTGGTCCTAGCAGCCCGTGGTAGAAGTATGTTTTTCTGAGCTCAGGTGGTACCCACGGGTGGAAGCAGCGAAGGGGTCGCTGAGTTGGGTTTTTCGGGCCAAGCAGCCGGAATCAGTCCGAACAGGCCCTTAAGACGCTTGAACAGCGACAAAATCAGTAGCATCAGGGCGCAAATCCGCCCCTGCAGACCCCGCGGCGTTCCCACACCCAGGCTCTGACGCATCAGCATCCCCAGATTGAAGGCGCTCACCTGGATCAGCAGTCGCTTCAACACATTCTCATGTCCCCGTACATGCAGCCGTCTCATCCCTCCGCTCCCGTACAGATGCGCACAGGGTCGCTCCAGCTGCTCTCCTCGTTGCCGCAGCAGCCGCTGCCCTCGCTCTCCCCGGATGCGCCGCCGATTCGCATACACCGCTTCCTGCCCCTGCCGGTCTCCTCGCCAGCGTCGCTTCCCTCGCCTCGGTTCGCTCACATAGCTGCGCAGTCCCACCGCATCCAGGTCCACCATCCGCTGCGTGCTGTGATACCCCTTGTCGGCCACCACCTCTTCGATGCCTCGTCCTTCCGGCAGCGCTTGTTCCACCTTCTCGGCCGCTTCCGTCAGGGTCTTCACCATGGTCTGCGTGTCCCCTTGATCGGCTCCCTGTACCGTCACCGAGACAATCGCTCCGGTCTCCAGATCCACTGCATGCTCCGCCTTGTGCGCCAGGTGCGTCCGCCCGTCCTTCATTCTGGTAATCCGCGCATCCGCATCATGCGGGTGCTTCCAAACCCGGTTCGATCCTTTGCCCGTGCGCTTGCGGTCCAGTTTGGCCAGATCTTCCCGTCGCGGCGTCTCAATCCCGGAGGCTTTCGCCAGCTCCATCAAAAACTCTTCATACCCCTGCTCGCTGTCCCGGCGCACGATGCTGCGCAGCGCTGCATTCGCTTCCAGCGTAGTGGCATCGATGCCGATCGTCTTGCCCCGCAGCAGGCCGCTCGCCCCGATCCGCTTCAGTACCCAGTCAAAGACTGCTTCGTGGGTAGCCACATCGATCAGTCGTCGGGTTCGGGAGATCGTGGAGTGATCAGACGGCGACTCGCTCAGTTTCAATCCCAGAAACTCTCGCAGTGCCAGAGAATCAGCTGCTCTCCAGGCTATTCCTCGTTCCGATCCGATCCCTTCGAAATACCCCACCAGCAGCAGCCGAAAGTACACTCCCGGAGCCAGGCTCGGTCGCCCCATCTTGTCTGCATAGAACTTCGCACACAGTCCCTCCACGAAGTCGTCAAAGCCGTGTTCGTTGAAAAGGCCATTCAGTCTTTCGTAGAAGGGATGGCCGGCGGTGCGGGGCAGCTCACTGGTGGCGACCCACAGGTCTTCTTGCTGTCGACGTTTCTTTTTCCCCATTGCCATGGGGTCAGTCTAGTGTCGCTGTGTGACCCCTTATCCTCGACTTTCACCACGGGCTGCTAGCCGATCTTGGCGAGCTGGCGCTCGTGTTCGTCAATTCGTTTGCGGACGGCGTTGCCCCTTCTTGGCGGGCTCCACCACCGCTACGAACGTCGAGCGGCTTGACTAAGCAATCGGCCACCCAAACGCCTCATTAGCCAAAGTGTCCTTTGGCCCAGTTTAGCTCTCGACGACACGATCGAAAACGCAGGAGGGAAATACACCCGGCGTTCTCTCGCAGCCAAGGAATCTCGGGAGTATCAACTACGAGTCGCGAACCCCCACGTCCAAAGGATCATTAGGGCTTCCCTACCTTCGGCGTCAATCTGATCTCCCCAATCAATAGTGGCGCTTTCTTGATCACATAGTCAAACCGGCCCGCACCGTTGTCGTAGCCGAGGAATGTGGAGATCTTCATAGCGTTCGGGAGGGCTCTGAGTCTGATCGCCACGGGTCCGCTCAGCGATAAACCGGCAACCCAGGTTCGGGATTCAGTATCTTCTGAACTTCATCACTTATGATTCCTGTGTCAAACATCGCATTGAGGATTTGAATGTGTTTGTTTGCTTCATCCTCATTCCAACGACTTCCCCAAGTCCAGCTCCGCTTCTCCAGAAAGAAGTAGTGCTCGAAATAGTACGGATGGGGAGCGTACTTATTCTGGATGAGATCAGAGGACTTGGTTGTGGAAAAGAAGAGTTGAACGTCTTCTGCCATCTGCCGAATATCCTTCTCTTCTTCGGCAGCATAGATCAATACGCCCAGGGCAGCTCTCATCACCCAGGCATTCTTGCTTTTCAGAAAGGGGCGCACCTTGTCGGCATGTTCCTTTCTGAGGATTGGTGCGACTTGGAGAAGCAGGGCTCGTTGTCGCTGCGGCGACCTCTCGTTTTCGAGTTCCGCAAGTGCGAGCGGAATATATTAACGGCGAAAACTCGCGGTATTCCAAGTTTAGACAATTTTGAACCAAACCAGTCAAAAACTAAGCGACCCAAAAGTTTGAGCTGTGCCTGAGGAGTAGCAATATTTGTGTGAGCGCAAGTAGTGTAAACGGTACAGCGCGCCGGCCCTTGTACCGCACAGCGAACCAGACAAAGAGAGGGAACGCGAGGTATAAGTACCGTGGAAATGACATGAGGTTACTCGTCAGGAGCGGAACACCGCCAATGAGCAGCGCGTACAAGAACCAACCAGATTTCCGCATGTGGTAGATTCCATACAGTATAGCAACAAAGAGAACAGCAAATAAGCGATCAAGAAGTGATTTGCCTGGAAAATGTGCAAACGTCATCCCTTCTGGCCACAACTGTGCAAACCATTGAGTAGGATGCAGCACGTAGTCGAGAGCAACTTGGCTACGAAAAACATGTTGTGCACCCAAGCCGGCAAACGCGTCACCTATTGCCCAGTGCATTGTAAACAAGTAGACGCCGCTACCAATAGCAAAACACAATGTGGTGAGCGTGTTCTGCAGCCAGAATGAGAGGCTGTTTTTTTGTGACCAGAGCACTACGATCAGCGGTGCCAATACTAATACTCCTTGAGGACGCACAAGCGGTAGCAGGATGCCACACAGCAGTGTGAGCCACAAACGTTTTGTATAGATTCCCCAAAATGCAAGCAGCGTAAGCAGCAAAAAAAGTGATTCGTTGTAGATGAGTGACGAATAGTACGCGGTTGGGAATGCCAGAAATGCGATTCCAGCAGTAAGCGCCGTTTCTTTGTCCCACAATTGTTTGACAATGGCGTAGAATGTAGCCATCGCCCCGAACATGGCCGCGTTGGTGATGAGTAAACCGCTGATGATCCAATTTGGGATGACGACATGCACTACGCGCATCAGCGCTGGCAGCAGCGGGTAAAATGCGTTGCTTATATGCTCGGGTTGATACCAGTGTTGTGCGATTTGGATGTAATGCTGACCGTCCCATGTGGCAAAAGCGTCTAGAAGCCTAGGTATTTTTTCAGAATTCACAGCAAAATTCACCACACGGCACTCTTCACAAAAACCGCCCCAATACCAGTTTGCGACGATAATAGTACATATAGCTATCTTGGCCCCAAGTGTTGCCAGTAGCAGAATCTTGAGTTCTCTGTCCATTGCTATACAATACCTCGTATGCGCACAATCGTCGATTTACACATGCATTCCCACTATTCGCGGTGCGGCTCGAAGAGCGCCGGGCCCGCCGTCGAACCTCCACAGCTCGACGCCTTGTGGACTCAGTGCAAAGACTAGCAGCCCGTGGTGAAAGTCGAGGATAAGGGGTCACACAGCGACACTAGACTGACCCCATGGCAATGGGGAAAAAGAACGTCGACAGCAAGAAGACCTGTGGGTCGCCACCAGTGAGCTGCCCCGCACCGCCGGCCATCCCTTCTACGAAAGACTGAATGGCCTTTTCAACGAACACGGCTTTGACGACTTCGTGGAGGGACTGTGTGCGAAGTTCTATGCAGACAAGATGGGGCGACCGAGCCTGGCTCCGGGAGTGTACTTTCGGCTGCTGCTGGTGGGGTATTTCGAAGGGATCGGATCGGAACGAGGAATAGCCTGGAGAGCAGCTGATTCTCTGGCACTGCGAGAGTTTCTGGGATTGAAACTGAGCGAGTCGCCGTCTGATCACTCCACGATCTCCCGAACCCGACGACTGATCGATGTGGCTACCCACGAAGCAGTCTTTGACTGGGTACTGAAGCGGATCGGGGCGAGCGGCCTGCTGCGGGGCAAGACGATCGGCATCGATGCCACTACGCTGGAAGCGAATGCAGCGCTGCGCAGCATCGTGCGCCGGGACAGCGAGCAGGGGTATGAAGAGTTTTTGATGGAGCTGGCGAAAGCCTCCGGGATTGAGACGCCGCGACGGGAAGATCTGGCCAAACTGGACCGCAAGCGCACGGGCAAAGGATCGAACCGGGTTTGGAAGCACCCGCATGATGCGGATGCGCGGATTACCAGAATGAAGGACGGGCGGACGCACCTGGCGCACAAGGCGGAGCATGCAGTGGATCTGGAGACCGGAGCGATTGTCTCGGTGACGGTACAGGGAGCCGATCAAGGGGACACGCAGACCATGGTGAAGACCCTGACGGAAGCGGCCGAGAAGGTGGAACAAGCGCTGCCGGAGGGACGAGGCATCGAAGAGGTGGTGGCCGACAAGGGGTATCACAGCACGCAGCGGATGGTGGACCTGGATGCGGTGGGACTGCGCAGCTATGTGAGCGAACCGAGGCGAGGGAAGCGACGCTGGCGAGGAGACCGGCAGGGGCAGGAAGCGGTGTATGCGAATCGGCGGCGCATCCGGGGAGAGCGAGGGCAGCGGCTGCTGCGGCAACGAGGAGAGCAGCTGGAGCGACCCTGTGCGCATCTGTACGGGAGCGGAGGGATGAGACGGCTGCATGTACGGGGACATGAGAATGTGTTGAAGCGACTGCTGATCCAGGTGAGCGCCTTCAATCTGGGGATGCTGATGCGTCAGAGCCTGGGTGTGGGAACGCCGCGGGGTCTGCAGGGGCGGATTTGCGCCCTGATGCTACTGATTTTGTCGCTGTTCAAGCGTCTTAAGGCCTGTTCGGACTGATTCCGGCTGCTTGGCCCGAAAAACCCAACTCAGCGACCCCTTCGCTGCTTCCACCCGTGGGTACCACCTGAGCTCAGAAAACGTACTTCCACCACGGGCTGCTAGCGGTGTTACCCATTCGTTACCCCGTTTCGATTTCAGGGCTTCTGGTCCGGTGAAGCACCTGGCGGTTGTTACCCAGAACGTTACCCAGAACCCAAATCCGGTCGTTCTTTCGGTAGCCTTTAATCCTGTAAGTCCTTTTGAATGAATGGTGAGCCGCGCTGGACTCGAACCAGCGACCCTCTGCTTAAAAGGCAGATGCTCTAACCTACTGAGCTAGCGGCCCACCGCCTTATTTTTCAACGACTTGCAGAGATTGCGGATTTTCGGCGTTTTCGCTGGTGGGGAAAACTGTGACCATTTCCCCCGGCTGAGGCCCTCGATAGCGGTCCTCTTGTGCTCATCACACAGGTGAGCACAGCGCTCTACCATCTTGATGCTGCGCCAGCCTCCAAGCTCCTGTATCATCCTCAAATCCGTCCCCGCCATCGCAAGCCGTGGGGCCAAGGTGTGCCTCAAAACGTGCGGGGTAACGCCGCTCAGTTTAGCACGCCGGCAGGCCGCCATGAAGGCTGTTTTGTTGCTGTATGCAGCCTGCTGACTCCATCCTTCTTCACAAATACCCACTCACTCTTGCTGCACTCCGTTTCAGCCCTCAGAGGCTCCCCCAGGTCAGGGAGTATGGGACGGGTCTTTGTCTCCGCGTTCTTGGCGTGATCCGCCTCTACGGTCAGCTGCCAGCGCTTCAGGTCGATGTCTACTTTCTTGAGCGCCAAGGCCTCAGAATTGACTCCAAGGGAGGCCGCTGCCAGTTTCGTGTATACAATGCATACAAAGTATGCGAGCGTATACAAAAACGTGGTTGAGAGCTGGAATCGAATCGTTAGCCAAAACTCGGATGTGACCGCTAGAAGCGATCGAGCTGGTACATGAATCCCACTGTCAAAGATCACAACTTTCGAACCCGGCGCGGGGGCCCGGAAGGTCGGGAGAAGAACATTGACTAGTGTACTGTCCCGGAACGTGTCAACAACTTTGAGACACTTTGGTGAATAAATTACTGTAGTTTCATCTCAAAAGTTCTCCTTTTCGGGAGGGTTGATCCAGACCGCCTCGGGAAGAGGAGGAGGAACGGGTTTGCCGTTGGGAAATCTCTCCGGGAAGAGTGCATGGGCGGCCTCCAATGTTTGGGATCGATCGCGACGGGTGGTGATGGCGGTGAGGTAGTGCACATCCGCGGGAGTGTGCAGGCCGATACCCGAATGGCGATGGTCGCGGTTATACCAATCGAAGAAATCCCGACAGAAGTCTCTGGCTTGCTGAATGGTGCCGAAACGAGCCGGGAATTCGGACGGTACTTGAGGGTCTTGAATTGGGATTCCGAGTAGGGATTGTCGTCACAGACATGAGGCCGAGAGTGAGACTTGGTGACTCCCAGATCGGCCAGTAGCAAGGCCAGTGCTTTGGAACTCATCGACGAGCCACGATCGGCATGCAGGGTGAGACCACCCGCTACGATCTCCTGCTTGGAGTAGCTCTGGGCGATCAAGACCTTGGCCAGGCGGGAGCTTTCCTGGGTGGCCACCATCCAGCCCACCACATAGCGGCTGAAGATGTCCAGGATCACGTAGAGGTAGTAATAGCTCCATTTGACGGGCCCCTTCAGCTTGGTGATGTCCCACGACCAGCATTGGTTCGGGCCGGTGGCCAGAAGTTCCGGCTTGGAGTATTGGGGATGGCGGCGCTGGCGACGGCGTTCTCTAACTTCCAGACGTTTGGCCAGAATGCGGTACATGGTTCGAATCGAGCACAAGTATCGCCCTTCGTCCAGCAGCTCCGCCCATACGGCGGCAGGAGCTTTGTCGATAAACTGTCGGCTGTGCAGGACCTCCACAACGGCTTCCCTTTCGGGCGGGCTCAAGGCGCGTGGGGATGCGGCCCGAGGCCGAGGATCCAGCGCCGGCCGTTCGCGCCGAAGTTTCTCCCGATACAGACTCGATGGCGGCAGATCCAGAGCCTGACAGCCGGCACGGACTCCGTGGGATTGTGAGAATCGCAAAGCTTCGTCCATCAGCTCTCGTCTCCGTTCTCTTCGCTGCTCGCCAGAGAGATTCCCAACAGTTGCGAGACTTTTTTTTGGAGATCCAGCATGGCTTCAAACTTCTCGAGCTTGCGTTTCAGCTTCCGATTCTCAGCCTCCACTTGCCTCAGTTGATGATCCAGAGGATTGACCGGCTTTGCCTTTCGTCCCCGCTTGCGAGGGGTCAATGCCTGCAGCGTTCCGTGCTCGCGTTGGCGTCGCCAGGTCTGCAGATTCGACCAGTAAAGTCCTTCTCGGCGCAGTAATGCTCCCACTTCGCCCGACTCTTCGCAGCCATCGGCCTGCTCCAGGACCCGGAGCTTATAGCGGGCTGAAAACCGGCGACGGGTTGCCTTGGCAGGAACTTCCGGGTCGGGTCGCGGCAACGCCTTCTCGGGCTCGGTCCGTCCCGCAGCGATTTTGGAGACCTCTCCCCTCCGCTCCGAGGTTTCCAAAATCCTCAGTTTCTTGTCGCTTCTGTTTTCTATCATTCTGTAATCCAGCTTCTCGCCCTCTACTCTAATTTAGCCGGGAAGAAGTGTCTCACCATTATTGGCACAGAGGGTCCGGGAAGTTCACGGTGTTAATTCGGGATGGGTTTTCGTCGTCAGTGAGGCGCGCGACGCAGGAATGCCGGGAGTCTTTCGAGGTAGCGCAACAAAGCTGTCGGCGAAAAGACGCCCGAAGTAGCGGCGTGAACTTTCCGGACAGTGCACTAGAGAGTGGGAACCTTGTTTGGCCGCCCCGAGATCTTTTCTTTGGGTAGAGCCCCGAGAACGTGTAATCCGCAAAATATGGACCGGCAAAGGACACCGGTGAACTTGTAAGGAAGGAGACCGCGGTGCAGTTGTATCGCAATCACAGGGTCCTGCTGGGAATATCTTTGTGTTTGTTCGGATCTGTTGACGGTGAAGAGTGGCCCCGCTTCCGGGGGCCTGACGGTGCCGGCCAGAGCAAAGCTACAACCATTCCTACCGTCTGGACCAGACAGGACTACAAGTGGCGCGTCGAAGTTCCGGGTATAGGCCACTCGTCGCCCGTGGTTTCAGGCAAACAGGTGTTCGTCATGTCCGCGATTCAGGAGGATGCCACGAAGATTATCCGGTCTCTGAGATCGGTTGACGGCAGCTTGCTCTGGGAAGTTCGGTTTCCGTCTTCGACTTCCGACCAGGGCAGGTCCACCGCTTACGATACCGCCAGTCCGACGGTTGACGCAGAACGCGTCTACGCAGCCTGGGGATCGCCCCGAGGATACATCGTCGTGGCTCTGGACCGGCAAAAGGGCAAAGAGGTATGGCGGCGTGATCTGGGCTCCTACCAGGGAGACCATGGTTTTGGCCCCTCCCCCATCCGTTTTGAAGAAATGGTGATCCTGGCCAACGACCAGAGCGGGCCCAGTTTGACTGTCGCGCTGGATCGCCAGACTGGCCAGACAAGATGGGCAGTTGAGCGCCGTACCGCCAGCTCTGCCTATTCGACACCCATCATCTATCGACCTGAGAGTGGACCTCCGCAGCTGATCCTTGCAAGCACCAGC
>CBDBGQ010000055.1:0-320752 GCA_965205345.1 Acidobacteriota bacterium
GGTTGTGGTTGATCGTCCTGTGTCTCGCTTCAAGCGTCTTGCTGGTGAGGCCGTTCCCCGGGATTGAAGCGGCTCAAAACCAGCGCAGCGGCCACGGCGGGCGAGTCTTGGGCTGGCTGCTGGCTCCCATCTTTGCCATAGTTGCATACAAGTCTTTCTTTCTGCCCTTTTATGCCTGGGACAGTATTGCTTCCTGGAATCGTTGGGCCCGGGGCTTTGCCTTGCAGGGCGATTACTTCCAGCACAATGAGTTCTTTTATCCTCAATACCTCTCCTGGAGTTTCAGCTTTCCTTACAAGCTCGCGGGCAATCCGACGCTCGAAAGCTACGCGCATGCCTTCGCGTTCTTTCACGTCCTGATCCTCTTCGCAGCTCTGGCACGGCTCTCTCGCCTCTTCGGTATTCCAGGATCCTTGGCCTTTGCCTGCTCATTTGTCACACTCGGCATTTCCAGCTACGCAGGCACCGGCTATGCGGACATCCCCGCCACTGCCTATTCCTGCCTGGCAGCTGCTCTCGTCCTTGAGCTGGCAGCAGACCCCAGCCGCATCCTTTTCAATCGGCACTCGTCACTCTTCAGAAAGTCCTTCCTGACCGGCCTCGTAGTCGGGACCTCCTTCATGTTCAAGCTTCTGGCACCACTATTGCCGGTCACTCTGGCTCTGATCAGCACCGCTTTTCCCGGTTCGATCACACGCCGTGAATGCTTTAAACGAATGGCGGTCGTTGGCAGCGCCACCTGGGTGCCGGTCTTGCCCTGGCTTCTGGCAAGCAACACGGCCATAAATGCCCCGATGCTGACATACGTCACCTCTGGAGTTCACGGGGAGGCGAGTTTTTGGCAAGTGATCTGGAGCGGGATGCGCAACTTCCTGTTCGGTTTGACCTCGTTCAATCTGGTGTGGCTGGACGGTGGAATCCTTGTGCTTGGAATCATCGGGATCACCCTGGCCTTGAGACGATCCCGGGTTTTAGCTCAGCTGGCTGCTGCTGGGCTTTTTGGAACGGGCGTGTGGATGGCCACGGCCAATTACGACACGCGGGCGTTGCTGCCTTTCCTGATAGCTCTTCTGGTGGCATATTTAGGTGGATTAGTACATTATTTTAGGTACTTTAAAAAAATAACGTCATCCTCCACATTAATTATATTACAGGTCTTACTGGTGGCCTTCTTTGTTGTCCCCGAACTCCTTCCCGATCTCAGAATCCAGCACCGGCGGGTCATAGACTGGAAGCAGGGGAGGCTTTGGTTTGAGACCAGGGCGTTCTCAAGCCGAACCGAAAAGTTAGAACGCTTACAACCATCTGTCGCCAGTCTGGAGCTATGGAAAAACGACAACCCAAGCTTCGAAGGGACGATCTGGACCAATACTATGCTGCTTGCGTGTGTAGACCCCTGGGAAATTGACGGTGGGGGAAGCTGGAAGGGAAAGATGGAATGGCAAGGAGAGGTGCGGTGGAAGCGGGGAGACATAATCATAGCGATAGATGCGGAAGACAAAATCCCGAAGTATGAGGCCCCTGAGTTGGATCGGTTGGCGGGTTCCTCTGCAAGGACCTGGGAGCCTTGGTTTGAGGCGGCCCAAGAGGCGGGTGTGATCCGCTTGGAGCAAAGCTACCCTAGCTTGAGAGCATTTCGGATTGTTCGAGATCCACCCTAGCAACCCGTAATTAAAATGAAGGGCTCGAATACCTGGATCGTGGTAGCCGCCTACAACGAAGCACCCAGAATAGGAGAAGTCCTGCATAGACTCAGGGGTGTGGATCATCGGATACTGGTCGTTGATGATGGCTCAATGGACGATACTCGGAGCATTGCCAAGCGCCTTGCCGACGTTTGCCTTTCCCATCCCTACAACCTGGGACAGGGAGCGGCCTTGGCAACGGGACTGAGCTACTGCCTGCAACAGGGCGCGGAAGTCATCGGGACCTTTGATGCCGATGGCCAGCACAACCCGGACGACCTGAAAAAGCTATTAGAATCAGTCTACAGTGGCGAATGTGAGGTTGCACTGGGCTCCAGGTTTTTGGGAAGCGCCCCTGGAATACCTTTCACTCGCGCTCTTCTCTTGAGGCTGGCAGTGATCTGGACCCGGTTCTGGACGGGGCTTCGAGTCACCGACACCCACAATGGATTGAGGGCCTTTTCCAGGCACGCGGCACGTCAACTTCGTATTCGAGAGAACCGGATGGCACACGCTTCAGAGATACTGGATGAGGTCGGCCGTCTCAATTTGAAGTGGATAGAGGTCCCAACTTCGGTAACCTATACCAAGGAAACCATGCGTAAAGGACAGAGTGCGGCCAATGCCTTGCGTATTCTGGCCCAATCTGTGCTGCATCGCCTTTTGAGATGACTCCTTTCCAGATCGTCTTCACCCTGGTCGGACTGAGTATTGCGACTTACCAGATAGCGCGAGGAATTCTCGACCCCGCCCATCGCCCCGCTCGCCTCTTGTTTATGGTTGTCCTGACCACATCAGTGGCTGCCGTCTTGAAGCCTGAGTGGGTACAAACGGCAGCTGACCGTCTCAGTATAGGCAGGGGTGCGGACTTTGTTCTTTACCTTTTCGTGATCGTCTCCATCCTTTGCTTTTTCTTTTTCTACCGAAAACACAGGATACTTCACGAGCAAATGACGATCTTGGCGAGACGACTAACACTTCTCGAGGGTGACCGACGCGTTCATTTTCCGCAAGACAAACTCAATAACCCCGATTAGCAGCCCGTGAATGGCGCCGCGGCAGGCCTAGCTGCAACCGAGTTCATGGTGGCCGTCACGGGCCTGAGAAGCCCTACGCGCTTACAGGAGCAGTTGAAAGTCGTTGTAATCACGGACGGCCCGCGACCGGACTGCTTGTGCTGCACCGGAATTCGTGGAAAACCGCAAGAGGCTGATGTTGAGCGTTACCTCCAGCTGCCACACCTGCGGAATAGGTGCCAATCAGAGAACTAAGCCGAAGAGATCCACAATGCGGAAGCTGGCCGCTGAGACCGGAGCGCGCTGGCGAATATCATCATCCTTCTGTCACGCTGGGTAAGTGCGACGGGTTTTGGGCACATTGAGCGTTAGGTTTCGTAACACATGAAGAGATATCAAGTCCTTCGGCCGTATTCTCTCCGTAATACGGCATGCCCTGGCGGGATACCGAGCTGCTCCAGCCACTATCGATGCGGGGGTTCAGGTCTTCCAGGGCACGAGCTGACTCAATGGGTTCTGGTGCAGACAGCGAAGGGGATTGGCGATAATGGGATATGGCGCATCGCAAAACTGAACGGAATCCTCTATTTGCCGGACGTTGGTTCGAAGACGACATCATTCTCCTCTGCCTTCGCTGGTATTTTCGCTTCAAACTAAGTTACCGAGACCTGGTCGCGATTTTAGGTGAGCGGGGTTTATCGATTTCGCATACCACGATCTTGCGTTGGGTCATTCGCTATGCCGAAACCTGCGAAAAGCGTTGGAGCCGATTCGAGCGGCAGGTTGGTGGGAGCTGGCGAGTTGATGAAACGTTCATCAAGGTTCGGGGCCAGTTGATGTACCTGTATCGAGCCGTGGACGGACAGGGCAACACCGTGGAGTTCTTTCTCAGTCGAACACGTGGCATCGCGGCGGCGAAGGCATTCTTTCGCAAGGCACTGAAGCATCATCGGGAGCCGCACAGCATCACCTTGGATGGCCACCGGCCGAGCCATAGCGCGCTGCGGCGCATGGGAATGAACGGGGAGTTCAACTTCCGGGGCCCGAACCCGGTGAGAATTCGTCGCTGTCAATACCTGAACAACGTTGTGGAGCAGGACCACCGCCGGGTGAAGGGGCGATTGCGCCCGATGTTGGGGTTCAAAACGTTCTACAATGCGCGACGCGTCATTATCGGCATCGAACTGGCGCAGAAGATTCACAAACGCCAGTTCGCAATTCCGATCACATGGCGGTCGAATCCCGCGGTGATCTGGCGTCACGTCATGGCAGCATAGGCCGCATCGCCGTAGCGCACTCCTAGTCTTATCGCTCCGACAATCCTATCTGCACCAGAACCGTTTTTTCGGTACTGTCAAGTTAAGTAGAAATCTCGGGTTTTGGAGACGAAATCGGTCGTCGGTCTAACGTAGAATCAACAACTTAGGGACTTGCCAAGGCGCTGATTAGGCACCAAATCGGTTAACTTGAACATCCCGGTAGAATTATCAAGCGTTTTTTTCATGAGCGGATCTCGTAGTCGCGGTTCTCAGTGAGCATTTTCCACAACACTCGAATCAGATGACGGGCCAGGGATCGGATAGCTTGGTTGTGTTTCTTGCCTTCGGCTCTCTTCTTGTCGTAGTAGGTCTGTGACTGGGGAACCTCGCGCAGATGCCGCGCCACAGCCGCCATCATGGCCTGGCGAGTGCGGTGGTTCACATGACGGGTTCGTCGAGTTCCTTCCGTGGAGCTTGAGGAGTTGTCCAAAGTGGCCATCCCCAGGTACAGCGCCAGGCTCGCTTCGCCGGCAAAGCGCTCCAGTGTGCCGATCTCACCCGCCCAGCTCTGCGCTGCAGATGATTCCAAAGCCGGGGATACTACCGATCCTTTGGGCCATTTCGGAGCTCTGAGTCAGGGGCTCGATGGCTTGCTCCAACTGGCCAATCTGCTCGAGCAATTCCAGCATCCGTCGGGCATCGTTGTGGATCATCTCCCCCACCCACAGCACCTCCGCTGAAAAGCAAGCGTCTTTCTGCCAGCTTTGGATGATGTCAGCGTAAAACGAACCGATCCCTTTGATCTTCAATACACTGTTGCGCCGTAGCCGGCTCAGCTGTCTCAGATTCTTTCGGGCCGTCATAAAACTCAAGAACCAGCGGTTGTCGATCGACCCGGTCAGGTCTGCCAACTCGGGACAGACCGCCTGCAGGTCGGCCTTCAAGCGATTGCCCAAGCGCACCTTCTCGACCACCAACTGCCGGCGCCGTCGTGTCAATCGTTTCAGCTGTCGGTTTTCTTCCGGGACCGGCTTGACCTCCTGGATCACGTTCTTGGCCCGCGCTAACGTGTCTCCCAGCTGAAACAGCTCCAGCATCTTATCGGTGTCAATGTGGTCGTTTTTGGCCGGGGCGGGAAAAATCTCTTTGAAGCGAGCCAGCTTCAGGTTATTGACATTCAACAACCTGTAGCCCCGTTGCTGAATCTGCTGATCCAAGGGCCGGGCCCATCCGTTGTAGCCTTCCATGGCCACCTCCACAGGTCGCTCCAGACGCTGGCGGTGCAGCTCCACTCGACGGAAAAAATGCTCAAAACCTTTCTGGTTGTGAGCAATACTAAACCTTTCCAGAACCTGGCCTTCCGACAGGCCAACTCCCACCCAGTGACTTTTGCTGCCCACATCAATAGCTACTCGAATCGTTGATTTTGTCATTTGCCTCCTTTCCTCATTGCTTTTGAAAGACTGGGGCTCATCCAAAAACACACGTCTACCATTGAAGCCACTTCGGCACCATCCCGGAAGCAATCTTTGGATGAGGAAACGGGGAACGAGGCGGCAGTTCAAGTTGAGTCACTCCTCACGGACTGACAGAGCAAGCCACACCTCGTTCTCCCGACTCCAGCTTAGCTTTTTTCCGAAACCTGGACCAGCCCATCCGTTCCGGCGGGCACACTCCGTCCGCACAACCCTGCTGGATAGATTCTTCTTAAATCCTATTTCTCTCAGAATGCTATGGTAGACAGTGCCCGAGAAGATGATGCGGGCAGTGGAGAAGGCCAGCCAAGAGAAGGCCATGCAAGTGGAGAGGGCCATGCAAGTGGAGAGATCCTCGCAGCTTACGGCGCGCAAGAGGCCGGAACGAAGTGGACCGGAACGCGGGGGACCGGAACGGGACTTTGGCCCCAGCCGCTGATCCGGATCCGGGTGTCCTCGGAAGCATGCGGACTCAATGCAACAGGAAGACTGGCCGAATGAGCTCGACTGGATGGTGTCAACGCTGGATAGTTTCGCAAGTACCTTCAGGCCGCCCCTGAAGTCCCTCAATGTGGCGGAGGTGCAGACGTGGCACGAGTCGGCGAGGGAGGAATGAGCCAACATCGCTTTAAAGAAACGGCTTTTGCTTACGGCGCGCAATCCTGGTAATCCGAGACCATGCACTCCCGTGCCAGTTCAGTCGCGCGGCTGATCTCGGCGCGGGTCATGTCACGTTCAAGATTGTCCCGATTCTCCCTGGCAACTTCGTTCCCGTTTGCGCCAGCGATGTTGGACCACATGTGCGCAAGCACGGAATCCTTGAGGACGCCCCGCCCATTGGAGTACATGAGCCCGAGGTAGAACTGCGCATTGGCATCCCCCTGTTCAGCGGCGAGGCGATACCAGCGCACGGCTTCGGCTTCGTCCTTGAGGACACCCTCACCCTTGGAGTACATGACCCCGAGGAAGACCTGTGCTTTGGCAAGGCCCTGTTCGGCGGCCAGCCGAAACCAGCGCGCCGCTTCGGCAGCGTCCTGCGGCACGCCCTCGCCATTGGCGTACATGTTCCCGAGGTTGAACTGCGCGGTGGCATCACCCTGTTCCGCAGCTTGCCGGACCGTGTCGAGATCGTCCTGTGCCGAGAGCACCATGACTGCGAGGCCACCCGCCACGATCACAGCAGTGGCTGTGCGGATCAGCCTTGGTATTTTATTGATCGGCTTCAAATGTGGGCTACTCTCCCCTCTCCAGACCCTAGCATATCCGAGTCAGGATGCTAGGAGAATCCCAGGAGTGACGAATGCGGCTTGGCTCGACACCCCTTCTGTTCGAGTCATCCATTGAGTCAGAGGGCTTCGAACGGGATCGATTTTTCTGGATCTTTTGGGAATTTCCTGCTCTGGCGCGAGGGGCGCCCTTGCGCAACAGTTCGGCCCAGCGTCAACTGGAGTCTCTGAGTCCGCCCGGCCTCGGGAGTCTCCTAGACCAGTAGCAGCGGCACCACCATCGCTTCCGCCTGTGTTTTGCGGCCCGGGCGTGTGAGAGAATCAAAATCCGAACTGTTTAGAGAGAAATCATTGCCATTGTGACTACATAAATCCAGGAGGAATGAAGTGAAGAACGCTATGCGATTGATCCTGGCGGGGATGCTGTGCATGATGCTCGCCGCTCAAGAGCCGGAGAAGGAAGAAGGGGAAGCCATTCTTGAGAAGTGCGACACGAACAAGAATGGCAAAATCACTTGTGCTGAAGCAAGAGCCTGCGGACTCAAGACTCCCATCACGAAGGATCACCCCGCTTACCAGTACATGAACGACCGCGACGGGGACGGCCAAGTCTGTGAATGAGAACCAGTCTGAATCACCATAGTTGTGCTCTCCCGAGGGTCCTTGCAGTCTTTTTCACCTTGGGTTTCGCAGGGCAGCTATCTTTCTCCGAGTCCGGCGAGGAATGGCGGGGCCACGTTGTCGCTCCAGAAGAACGATGTGCATCCTACAACGCGGACGAATACAGCTATCCGCAATCCGTCGAACCGCAGATTGCCGATCGCCTTGGGGGCGTCTATTCGCCTTACACCTGCGAAACGTTCGGGAAGCTCACCGAAACCGATATCGAGCATATCGTTGCCCGGAGCGAGGCGCATGATTCCGGCCTGTGCACGGCCGCGCCGGAACGCAAGCGCGAATTTGCCAGCGACCTTCTCAATCTAACGCTGTCGGATCCGCATCTGAACCGCAACCTGAAGGGGGCGAAGGATGCGGCGGATTGGACACCGGACCAAAACAGATGCTGGTTCGCATGGCGCGCAATCGATGTTCGCCGGGCCTATGGCCTCACCATTGACCGCCGCGAAGCGGACGCGCTCGACGCGATCCTTGCGGCGTGTTCGGAGAGTTCACCGTACACGCAGCCCGTGTGCCCGTATATCCCGAAGAAAAGCCGACCATGAAACCGATCGCCTGTCTTATCGTAGCTACTGCCGCCATGACGCTTGTCGCTTGCGACAACAAAGAAGAGGGTCCGCTGCATGCACAAGTCGATTGCGCGGACTGGGCCGCAGCCGTGGCCAAGCCAAGCTGGAACAGTTTAAGACCTTTCTTCGAAGCCGCTGAGGCGTCTGACGTGGCCCGTTGTTTGCAGGAAGTGCGTATTCCGGGCCAAACCGGCCACTGATTCCGATTGAAAGCGGCCACCTGTTCCGAGGCAAACCGGCCGGTGATTCCGGGGCAAAGTAGGCCACTTTGCCGGGCTTTTCCGGAGTCGGTGGCCAGTTTCCGGAATGGGTGGCCGGTTTGCTCCGGAATGGGTGGCCAGGTTAGCGGAAAGTTCCTGCCCTCAGGAGTTTGCGACGCTGGGCAACGAGGGCTATCGTTGTTCCTTTTTCACTTGAAGAGGAAGAGGAGAACAGATGGCCAATCGGAGGTTGCCTATGCGCAAGATCAAGGAGATTCTCAGACTACATTTTCAGGCCCGCTTATCCGCTCGCCAGATCGCTCGAAGCTGCTCGGTATCTCGGGCTACCGTGGGTGATTACCTGAGCCGGACCCGGGCCGCCCAGCTCGACTGGAAACAAGTGGCCCAGATGAGCGAGGCGGAGTTGGAAGGACAGCTTTTTCCTCCTCCGGCTCCTCGGGGCCGCCACCGCCCTCCACCCGATCTCGCCTACGTGCACCGAGAGCTGCGGGGAAAGTCGGTCACTCTGCAGTTGCTCTGGCAGGAGTACAAGCAGGTTCATGCGGACGGCTATCAGTACTCGCAGTTTTGCGATCTGTATAACCGCTGGAGAGGCAAGCTCGACGTGGTGCTGCGGCAAAACCACCGGGCCGGCGAGAAGATGTTCGTCGACTATGCCGGCCAGACGGTCGAGATCGTCGATCCCAAGACCGGTGAGATGCGTCAAGCCAGCATCTTCGTGGCCGTGCTGGGAGCCAGCAACTACACTTACGCCGAGGCTACGGAAAGCCAGAATCTTCAGTCCTGGATCGGCGCTCATGTACGGGCCGTGGAGTTTTTCGGTGGCACTACCCGGGTGGTGATCCCTGACAACACCCGCACAGCTGTCTCTCAGGCTTGCTTTTACGAACCCCAGATCAACCCCAGCTATGCCGAGTGGGCGGCCCATTACTCAGTGGCCGTCATCCCGGCCCGGGTGCGGGCTCCCCGGGACAAGGGAAAAGTCGAATCGGCCGTGTTAGTCGTGGAGCGCTGGATCCTGGCCGCTGTGCGCAAGCGACGCTTCTTTAGCCTGGGTGAACTCAATCAAGCCATCCACGAACTGCTTGGGGAACTCAACCGCCGGCCTTTCCGCGGCTAAGCAACTGTTTTTCTGTAATTTGACTGAGAGTGATCTGAGATCGGATTCTCCTGTGGTTTGAAATCGACCAGGCTGAGGTACTGTTTCCCGATCAGCCAGTCTTCGTGAATCTCCTCGACGACAGCGGTGATGAGTCGTAGTGCGGACTCGGTGTTTGGAAAGATACCGACGACCCGGGTACGCCGGCGAATCTGACGGTTTAGGTTCTCCAGCCCGTTGTTGGTGCGAATGCGCCGCCAGGTAGAACGTGCAAAACGAAAGACCGTAAAGCCTTCCGGCAGATTGGTCTCCATCCAATCGGCCAGCTCCGGGTTGCGGTCGTAGTATTGCTCGACTCTGGCCCGAAGCATCGCCTCAGCTTCGCCTCCAGACGGGGCATTGAAGATGTCTCGAATGTCAGTGGCGATGGCGGCACGTTGGTCGGATCGGCGGGCGTATCGCTGAGCATTCTGGCTCAGGTGAAACTGACAGCGTTGCCAGGGCACTGAAGGAAAGACAGCTCTTCTGGCAGCTCGTAGTCCTGAGTGGTCATCGCTGACAATCAGCTGCACACCCTCCAGACCACGCTTTTGAAGCTGCTGCAGAAACTCTCGCCAGTGGACCTCCGCCTCGCTGAGTCGGCAGCTGACCCCAATCACCTCCCGCTTGCCCCAGCAGTTGACTCCGGTCGCTTTCAAGACGGCCACATCCTGAATGCTGCCCTGGCGACGGACCTTCTCGTAGTGGGCATCCAGGTACACAACTGGATAGCTGCCCAAAGGGCGGTTGCGAAACTGCTCGAGTTCGTCGTCCAGCAGCTTGGAGATTCTTGAGACCTGGCTGGCGGAGATCTCGGTGCCGCACAGCTGCTCGGTAATCTCAGTGACCTTGCGCGTCGACACGCCCATCACGTACATCTCGGCGATGGCCAGCTTCAGGGCTTTCTCCGAGCGGCACCCTCGCTCCAGGGATCGGGGATAGAAGTCCAGGTGACGTACTTGTGGAATCCGGATTTGAAGCTGTCCCACTCGAGTTGACAGCGTCTTGGCCTTGTACCCGTTGGCGTGGTCTCGACGCTGCTCGCTCCGCTCCCAGCGTCGAGCTCCCAGAAACTCTTCTCGTTCCATCTGCATGGCGGTGTTGAGCAGTTTCTCCAACACTCCTCGAAACGCGTCGCTGCCTTCTTCGATCAGTTCTTTCAACAATTCTCGTGGTAGCCTCTGTTCTGGGTCTGGGGTCATTCGGATCCTCCTTGCTCTTGTCTTGAGTTTTTGGAGAAATCCTGCCCCAGACCTCTGATCCTTTTAGCTCACCTTCCTCAAATTACAGAAAGAACGGTACACCCCTAAGCTGAATCCTTGCTGCCTGTTGTTGAGGCCACGGGGGATGCCAGATACGGAACAGCCCGAGTCGACCGCGGCGCTCCGTGAAGGCCGTGTAGCGCTCCATCAGGAACGCTGTGAGGCTGCTGACCTCCGAGGGGAGAAACAGGCCCCCGCCGGCGAACTCGACGCGGCAGCTAAGCCGTCCTTTTCCCTTGCTGTCAAAGGCGTGGGCGCAGACAGTCCCTGCGTCTTTGCGGTAATCCAGGTGTACGTGGCCCAGGCGGTAAGAGAGGCCGAAGAGTCGGGGGCCCAGCCAGACCGCGAGACGATTGGGGAGCTACTCGGCGAGGAAGTATATCCCCGGTTCCGACTCGTGGCGAACGTAGGTCCGGAGATTCAAAAAACCATGGGTAGCCACGGGAGCCGAGATCCAGGACGTTAGACGTCCCCCGAGAACTGGACGCAGACCTCGCATAGTAAAGAAAACCAGGCTGAGGAAGGCCAGACCTCCATGGAGATCGAGAGGGAAGGGAACCGCGGGTTGGAGGGCCCTGGAAGGGACGGTGAAGTGAATCATCAGAGTCCGCAGCCAATCGCAGAGGAAGAGCGGCCGTGTCTCGCCGGCGAGCAACCGCCGTTTACCTGCCCGGTTGAGTTCGGCGGGGCCAAGCGAGCTCACGCCGCCCCCGGTGCTTTAGGCAGTTTGCGTCCCAGTTTGAGGAGACGAACCTGGGCCTCTCGGGGAAGCCTGCGCACCTGGCTGTACCAGGCCTCCACTGTCTCCATGAATGTGAGTATCTCGCCGATCCGATCGCGGGTGTACTCTGGCGTGTTGCCATCGGCCCCGGCCTGTTCAAAGCAGTTCTGAAGCATGGCGACAGTAGGGTCGATTTCCCGCCTTTTCCGTTTCTCCAGGATAATCCCGAACATCTCCCACACGTCGTTCATGGATTCGAAGTAGTCCCGTCGATCTCCCAAGATGTGAACGACCCGCACGATGCCCCAGGCCTGAAGTTCCCGAAGGCTCGTGCTGACGTGGGAACGACCCACGCACAGCGTTTCCATGATGTCTTCGGCGTTCAGCGGTTCCGGCGACAGAAAGAGGAGGGCATGAGTCTGCGCCACCGTGCGATTGATGCCCCATCGGGTACCCATCTCTCCCCAGTGCAAAACGAACTGTTGTGCAGCAAGCGTAAGTTTTATTCCAGTCTCTATTGTAATTTCGGTATATACTGTAATTACAGCATCTATTATAGAATGATTCCTTGCGGGCTGCTAGGAGCTATGAGCCATAGAAGACACCTCTGGTTCGTCATGGGAGTTCTTCCAGCCGCTGCAGTGGTGTGGCTTGGATGGGTCTGGTTTCCCTCTGCCAGCGAACCCGGCTACCGCTCTGTTCAGGCCTGGGGTTCTCGAGGGTCCGGCCCGGGAGAGTTTGAAAAACCCATTGGCATTGCACTCTCCAAAGACAGAGTCTTCGTGAGCGACTCAGGCAACCATCGCATCCAGGTCTTCGATAAGCAAGGGCACTTTATCCGTCAGTTCGGGCAGGAAGGGAGTGCTCCGGGTGAACTCTCCCGGCCCATGCACATGGACATTCGAGACGACCGGCTTTATGTAGCTGAGTATCTGAACGATCGAATCCAGATCTTCAGCCTGGAGGGCGAATCTCTGGAAGCGATCGGCGAGTCCGGCACCAGGCCCGGGCAGTTCGACGCTCCCGGGGGGGTTGCCGTTGCACAGGATGGGCGACTGTACGTGGCTGACTTCTACAACCATCGTGTGCAGGTGCTCAGCTCGAGCGGGGACTTTGTTCGGCAGGTTGGAACCACCGGCGAACCCGGTCGATGGGCAGGTTTGTTCAACTATCCCACTGACGTGGCCCTGCTTCCCAATGGGACGCTGGTCGTGGCGGACGCGTATAATCATCGCCTCCAGCTCTTCAGTGTAGAAGGTGAGTTCCTGCGCAAGTGGGGCGGACCTTTCGCCATGCGGATTCCCGGCGGAAGTCACAGCTGGTTTCGAACCGCCACGGCGGTCACGACCGGTGAGTACGGAAGCGTTTTCGTGGCGGACTTTTACAATCATCGAGTCCAGAAGTTCTCGGCGGAGGGCGAGTTCCTGGCCTCCTTTGGCTCTCCTGGCAGCGGTCCGGGCCAATTGGATCGCCCGATCGACATGGCGGTCGATGAGAACGGATCGATCTACGTTGTGGATTTTGGAAATCATCGTATTCAAAAGTTTGAACCGCTGTCGTGAGGCCGAACTCGACTCTGGGTACCGAAGGTAATGGAGGTGAAAGAAGTGAAACTTAGGACCACCAGGGCAACAACACTTCTGGCTCTTTTCACTCTGACTGGCCTCGTTTTGGCCCAGCCAGAAACTACATTTCTCCTCGAGGTCAAAGGATTGACCTGCCCTTTCTGTGCCTACGGCCTGGAGAAGAAGTTGAAGAAGGTCAAAGGAGTCGAATCGGTCTCCGTCGATCTGGAGAAAGACCTGGCCACCGTCACTGCCAGGCCAGGCGTCCTTGTCAAGGAAGCGGACCTTCGCAAAGCGGTTAAGAAAGCCGGCTTTCAACTCGCCTCATTGAAGAAGGTCCCCTCAGGCGCGAGCCCGGAGCCAGGTACTCCCTGACATTGAGACATGAAATGATTCGTTTCAGTACATCGATTGCTTTTGCCTTCGGTTTTCTCTTTCTCATCCCCCCGACTTTCGGTCAGGTCCTTCCTTTCTTCACCAGGACAGCCCAGACAGTCGGATTCGAGTCCAACGCCTTCCGGACATACTCTCGGATCCTGGCTCGCAATCGCCTCGAAAGCGACGGAGAGGCCGTCCCGGACCCCGAGGATCGAGAGCTATTTGTGTTCTCCCAGGTCTTCGCTGTGCCCGTTCGAATCGACGGGAACACGGTTCTCACGGTTGCGGCGCCAGTGCTCTTCAAGGAACTCGGTTTGAATCGGCCAGGTGGTTCGAGAGAAGAGCTTTCAAACGGCGGAATGGGTGAACTGGCGGTCACCCTGAAGCGGCGCTTTTATCAAAACGATTCTCTCGAGGGTGGAATCCAGGCCGCGTTCATAGTGGGGGTAAAACTCCCCACTGGAGCGCATAAGGACCGTGACTCCGAAGGCAATCTGCTGCCATCCGGATTACAACTGGGAAGTGGATCGGTCGATGTTCCGCTGGGCGTGACATTCACCGCTTTCAGGGATCGGATCGGATTCACGTCCGACTTCATCTACCGCTTGAACAACGAATACGGCTTGAACAACGAAGCCGACAGTTTCCGCTTTGGCGATTCGGCGAACATCGACCTGGCACTCGGGTATCGGCTTTTTCCTGGAAGCTACAGGTCGTTTCACGACAAAGTCCTCAATGTTTACCTCGAACTCAACACCCTGCTGTCGCAGCGAGCCTCTCTGAACGGACAGGAAGTCCTGGACTCGGGAGGGACGGTTGCCTTCTTGAGTCCCGGCGTTCAAGCTGTGCTCACTCCCCGGCTTCTTGTCGAAGCAGCCTTTCAGATTCCAGTGCTTCAGAATCTCAACGGCTCCCAACTGGCTTTTTCTGCGACGGCCAACTTTGGAATCCGACTGCTTTTCTAGCCACGATTCACAGTCAATCCTTCCCAAGATCTCTGCCGCGGGAATCAGCTTCGGAGCTGCCCAGTCGGAGATGTCTTCAGCCGTGACGAATGATGTAAACGACGACCAACAGCACAAACAGGCAGGAGAGGATCAATGCCAGGTCCGTGACGCGCAATCTTAGAGATTCCAAAAGCCGTTCCTCCTTCTCAGTGCCAAGAGGACTGATCTCAGGGATGGTAACAGCAGCGGGGCTCTTTTCTGGGTGCCGGTTGTCACATCAGATACGATTCAATCGAATCAGGTTGCAGGACGTCGGATGAAATACTATTGCGAAGGCGGTCGCTGCACGAGTTCAGGGATTTCTTGCGATCCTGTACAGTGTCATTGTGCGGCATGCAGATGAAGAATAGAGTTGCTTCAATCCCGGGTGTCTACTGGACTCGATTGGTTCCGTCCGTTTTTGCTTGCCTCCTTCTGGGCGCTTGTGAGCCGGTGGAGCCAGCGGAATCCTCTCTTGAGCCGGTCTCCGAGCAGGCGATTCCGGCAGTCGTCCAGTCAGTCAGCCAGGTTGCTCCGGGCGCTTCAAGGGGACCGTCGGAGTTCGCTGGAGAGGACTGGCCCAATTTCCTGGGGCCGCGATTTGACGGGACCTCCACAGAGACCGGACTGCTCGAATCGTGGCCCCGGGAAGGACCGCCGGTAAAGTGGTCGCGCCGCCTGGGGGCGTCCTACAGTGCTCCCGTGACCAGACAGGGACGCCTGGTTCTGCTCCACCGCCTGGGGAATGAGGAGATCGTCGAATCGGTGGACATGGAGACCGGTGCAGCTATCTGGAAAACCGCTTATGCCACCAGCTATGTCGACCAGTTCGGCTACAACGGTGGACCCCGTTCCTCTCCGACCGTCGAGGGCAACCTCGTCTACACCTTCGGGGCAGAAGGAAAGCTGACCTGTCTGGATTTTGAAACGGGTGAAATCCTGTGGCAGCGCTGGATCAATCGGGACTTCAAGGTGCCTCAAAACTTCTTTGGAGTCGGAACCGCACCGGTGATTGCCGGGGATCTGGTTCTGATCAATGCCGGCGGATCAGGTGGCGCCGGCGTCATCGCCGTGGACAAGAAGACGGGGCAGACCGTCTGGAAAACGGGCAGAGACGAGGCCAGCTACTCGACGCCAGTGATCCGGCAGCTGCATGGAGAGTCACTGGGACTCTTTTTTACCCGCCAGGGACTGCTGGTTGTAGAGACCCGGTCGGGAGAGGAGCGCTATCGTTATCCTTTCCGTTCGCGAAATGACTTATCCGTCAATGCCGCCTCCCCGGTCGTAGTCGACGAGTACGTGTTCCTGTCGGCGTCCTACCGAACCGGCTCGGTACTGCTCAAACTGAATCCCGGGGGCCTGGAGCAAGTCTGGAGAGACCCTCTGGCCATGCGCAATCACTGGGCCACCAGCATCTATCACCAGGGCTACGTCTATGGAATGGACGGCCGTCACGAGGCGGGATCCAGATTCCGCTGCGTGGAGTTCATGACGGGGAAGGTGCGCTGGACGGCCGAGCAGGGCCTGGGGCGGGCGGCCTTCCTCCTGGCCGACGGCAAGCTGATCGCCCTGGGCGAACGGGGCATACTGGCTCTCATCGAGGCCGACCCCGACCGCTACCGGGAGGTGGCCCGGGCCCAGGTTCTCCAGTATCCCTGCTGGACACCCCCGGTTCTGTCACACGGGTTGCTCTACGTTCGAAACGAGACCCGGCTGGTTTGTCTGGATTTGAGGAAATAGTTGCTCGCTGGCACTCCTTGCGTTCCACGTTCCACGTTCCACGTTCCACGTTTCACGTTCCATGTTCCGGGGTTGCTTGGTGACCACTCGGATGGATACCAAACTGACCGGATGAGCTCACTTCGAGTCAGGGATCAGCCGGGTTGAGCCTGGGTTCAAAGGCCAACCAGGTACGGCAGGAGAGCGTGCTAAACTTGCCACCATGCAGCGCTCGGACCACATTGGAAAAATCATTATTCTCCTGCTGGTGCTGGTTATTGGTGCGCAAGCGTACTTCTTTGACGAGGCTTTTGAGCTGGTTCTATGGTGGAGAGTTCGGACGGTAGCTTCCAAGCTTATCGGGAATCTTCCCGAGTTGACGTGGTCACAAACGGTCACCGCCGTCGCTCCGGCCAGTCTGTATGGAAAAGAGGGAATTTTCGAGACCGGCTTTGTCACCCGGGTCAGAGAGGAAAAGGGAGTCCCCTGTCCCATGCTCTTTCGTACACCACTCGGTGATTTTTGGGGCAGGAGGCAGGATGAACCGATGTTTGAATTCCTCCTGATCGGGCAGCTCGTCTATCGCTTGTATGATCATGATACGGCGAGTGTCGGACCGCGAGATATTGTCCTGGATGTGGGGAGCCACCTGGGCACATTCACTCGTTTTGCATTGATGAGAGGGGCCCGGAAGGTGGTTGGCTTTGAACCCGACCCCAGAAGCATCAGCTGTTTCAAGCGTACTTTTGCTGAGGAGCTTCAAGATGGCAAAGTCGTGTTGGTTGAAGCAGCCGCATGGGAATCGACCGGGACATTACAATTCGAAGTGCATGATGTGTGGTCTGCGGCCTCTAGCGTAAGCAAGGAGGGCGCCCTGGAGGTGAAGGCTGTCACCATCGACGCAGAGGTGGCAAACCTGGGCCTGGCAAGTGTCGATTTTATCAAGATGGATATTGAGGGTGCCGAAAGACACGCTTTGAGAGGCGCCCTCCAGACACTGCAAGAGTTTGGTCCGAAGATGACGATAGCGATCTACCACCTGGAGGATGATCGTGAAGTGATTCCAGAGATCGTTCTGGGTGCCCAACCAGCTTACCGGATGGTGAGTACCGAAGGCGACTGGGGGGGGATTCTGTACGTGTCTCTGCCGAAGTGATCAGCGCGGCCACCATGGTGGCCGCGCTGGACCCAGACCATAGGAAATGGCAAAACCCTCCCGGCCCGAGGCGAGGATGCTGAAGGGTAACCCGAGGTTGTTCTCTGATAGCTAACTGCTTGTCTTGCGATTTCCTGAGCGTATCATTGGAAGTTCAAAAGGGAAATCACATCGGATCACAAGGAGGTCGGATTGACGTCGTATGACAAGTTTTTCTCTGAGTTCCACCCGGAAGACGTGGCGGCTATGTTGTCGGGAGACCTGCAGACAGGAGTGAACGTCTGTGTGGAATGCTGTGACCGGCACGTGCAATCGGGCCGCGTCGCTCTTTACTGGGAGGGAGAGGCCGGTGACAGCTCCGTCCACACATTCGAGGAACTGCAGGCCGAATCGGCACGATTCGCCAACCTGTTAAGATCACAGGGCGTGCAACCCGGTGATCGGGTGGCCTGCCTGTTGCCCCGGATCCCGGAGTTGTTCGTAGCCGCGCTGGGGATGTGGCGGGCCGGTGCGGTGTACGTCCCGCTCTTCACGGCCTTCGGTCCCAAGGCGATCGAATTCCGCCTAGCTCAATGTGAGGCCCGCCTGGTCCTAACCGACAGCGGGCAGCGGCCCAAGCTGGAGGAAGTGTCCAATTGCCCGCCCATCGTCACGGTTTCCCGCAGTGACCCCCGGGTGTCCCCCGATGACATTGACTTCCGCGCCGAGATAGAGCGGCAGTCCAGTGAATTCCCTCCGGTCATGCGGACCGGAGACGACCTCTTCATGCTTCTCTTCACCTCGGGAACTACGGGTGCGCCGAAGGGTGTCCCTATTCCGATCAGGGCCCTGCTCTGGTTCATCGTCTACATGAAGTACGCCGTGGGACTGCGGGAGGATGACGCCTACTGGAATGTGGCCGACCCGGGATGGGCCTACGGTCTGTGGTTCGCGGTAACGGGTCCCCTGGTAATGGGGTACGCCACCCATTTCTATGAAGGTCCGTTTACCGCCGAGAGCACCTATTCGATGTTGAGCAAGTACGGCATCACACGGATGTTGGCTGCGCCCACTGCCTACCGGATGCTGGTGGCGGCGGGAATCCCGGACGGTCTCGACCTGCGCCTGAAGAAAGCCTGCAGCGCCGGTGAGCCGCTCAATCCGGAAGTGATCCGCTGGCTCAAAGAGCATCTTGGCTGCCGGGTTCTGGATCACTACGGCCAGACGGAGATCGGCATGGTCGCCTGTAATCATCACGCGCTCGAGCACTCTGTCATCGAAGGTTCCATGGGTTTGTCCATGCCGGGGTTTCGGGTGGTGGCCCTGGACGATCAGGGCAGGGAAGTCGGACCAGGGCAGACCGGGCAGATTGCGCTCGACCGACCGGCTTCAGCTCTTTACTCGTTTCAAGGATACTTGAACCAGGACACCGGCAGCCCTCCCTCCGATCGCTACTATCTGACCGGTGACTGGGCCGAGGTGGGACCCGAAGGGCATTTCACATTCGTGGGCCGCCACGACGACATCATCACTACGGCTGGCTATCGGGTAGGACCGTTTGACGTCGAGAGTACCCTGATCGAGCATCCTGCTGTTGCCGAGTCGGCAGTGGTGGGCCTTCCCGACCCCGAACGCGGAGAGAAAGTAGCCGCTTTTGTGGTGCTGCAAGCCGGCCATGCAGCGTCAGATGATCTGGCCGGCGAGCTGCGCCTCTTTGTGCGCAACCGTCTCTCAGCTCACGCCTACCCGCGCCAAATTCAGTTTGTGGAGAGCCTTCCCAAGACACCCAGCGGTAAGATTCAGCGTTTCCTGCTCCGGCGGGAAGCGCAGGGGAGTGACTGATCCGCAAGCAACAATAGGGGAGCTCATGTGGTTTCGCTACCGCCTCATTCTCGTTCTTTCGCTTGCTCTGAGTGGATGTGGAGGCCCAAAGCAGACTCCACCCAACGTCGTCTTCATCATGATCGATCAGTTCCGGGCTGATCTGATGGATGGCTACGGGGGAAATCCCAACCTGACAACGCCGAATCTAGATCGCCTGGCCAGTGAAGGAGCCCTTTTCACGAACGCTGTCGCGGCGGGTCCCCTGTGTACGCCGGCCCGCGGAATGTTCCATACCGGGCTCCATCCGACTCACTCCGGCGTGGTGATGAACTGGATCGAGGTCAATCCCAACCAGCGGACGATTGCCCACATCTTCCGAGATGCAGGATATGCCACCGGTTTCATCGGGAAGTGGCACCTGGCGGGGGGCGCTTACAAGATCTCCGGGAAGCATCTCTGGGGGGAGCATGACTCGCCCCAGGTACGACAGGCAAAGACCCGGGTGTTCCGGGAACGGGTTGCCGCCTACAGGGAGGTGAATCCGGAGACGGAGTTCGTGCCCCCGGGGCCTCAGCGCTGGGGCTATGATCACTGGGAGGCATACAACTTCCACTCTTCTTTCAACCAGTACTACTTCTACCGCGATACGCCGGAGCGGCAGACGCCGGAAGGGTTTGAGACCGACATTATCTTCGACCAGGCGATCTCTTTCATCAAGAAGCAGGGGGAGGTCGGGCGTCCCTTCTTTTTGACGCTCATGCCTCATCCGCCTCATCCTCCCTGGAATCTGGAGTCGCAGCCTCCAGGGTACCTGGAAAAGATCCCGGAGACGCTCGAGTGGTTGCCCAATGTTCCGGAGGACCATCGCTTTCGAAGTGATCCGCTGGGTGTGCGCTGCTACTATGCGATGGCCGAACATATGGATGACACGGTGGGCCGCTTCATCGACTTTCTGGATGAGACGGGTCTCTCGGAGAACACTATCGTAGTAGTGACTTCAGACCACGGGGAGATGCTGGGGAGCCATGGCCGGAACAGTAAGCTGGTTCCCCATGCCGAGTCGGTGGACATCCCCGTCGTCCTGCGCTGGAAGGGCCACATCCCGGAGGGAGGTCGGATCGAAACCGTGCACAGCCCCATCGACCACCTCCCCACTCTCACAGCCCTGGCCGGTCTTCCCCCTTCCTCCGACGTGGACGGTCAGGATCTGAGTCCTGCCATTCTGGGAGATCAAGTCATCGATCGGGGAGGTGTGCTGATGGGAAACTACACTTCCCATTACAATTTCTTCGACTCCCAGACGGTCTGGCCTGAATGGCGCGCGGTGCGCACCCGGCGTTACACCTACGTGGAATGGCTCAATGGCGAGAGAACTCTTTGGGACAACCTGGAAGACCCGTATCAGCTTAGTAACCGGATCGATGAGGAGGCCTACCTGGAGGTCAGCCACGAACTGGCGGCTCGTCTCCAGGAGCTTCTGGCCGAGGCCCACGACGAGTTCCTGCCGGGCACGGCTTACGCCGACTGGTACGACGAGGAACGGAATCTCGTAAGAACAGCCCTGGGTCCGGTGCAGCGAGAATAGGTTCCACGTTCCACGTTGCACATTCCACGTTCCGCGTTCCACGTTTCGCGTTCCACGTTTCGCGTTCCACGTTTCGCGAGCTTGTTGCACGGGCGTCCCCGACCGCCGGTCAGTGAATCGTAGGGCACGGTTATCAACCGTGCCGAACTGAACCAATTGCTGTTAGGTTCCGCTCGGCGTCTCCAAAACGGGGTGATTGCCCAGGGCCTCGGAGAGGCGGGGATAGCCCAAGCCCAGGAAATGGGCTGCGTAGGTGGGGAAAAAGGCAACTGCCGGCGTGCACAGAAAGGCAATTGTATAAGTCATGATGATCAGAGCTGCCCCTCCCAACACGACAGCCAGTATGATCGTGTAGAGGTTCCAGGTCCACTCTGCCCACAGACCGGCCAGAAACAGGGTCAGTCCCACTCCTCCGAACATCAGCAACAGCACAATCACCGTTATCAGAGCGAGGATTCCGAAGAAGAAGAGACCGACCACCGCCAGCACCGTCCGGATGATCAGATAAACCAGGTAGTTTAGTTTCTCGGCCGAAAGCATTGGGAGCAAGCGGTTCCAGCCCTCCAGCACTCCCACCTCCTCCAGGGCCATGATCGGCACCACAAAGTCCCTGGACAGGATCCAGACGGCCAGGGCCGCTACCACGACAGCCATCAGGCTGAGAACCAGCCACATGCCCAGGACGATCATCACCGGAAGGCTGGGCCGTTGACTTTCAAAGCCGCCGGCCAGGGCGGCCGCCAGCGCTGGAACTCCCACCACAATCAGCAGGGTCACGAGCATGGTCGCCGCAAAGGCCAGTTGCCACAGAAAGTAGCTGAATCCACGTTCCTGCCAGCGCCACCAGCTTTGGATGAGCCTGTGTCGATCAGTCAGGATCATGTCGCACAGGACAAAACGAAAAACGCTGGAAACATAGACCAGAGCCAGGATCAGGATGATGCTGACCAGGGCTCCCAGGAAGATCAGGAGAATCAGAGCGACCGGATCCGTGGGCAGTGAGAGAAACTGGTCTCCGTTCCCGCTGCCGCTCTGGGCCCCGCCTCCACCGCCGCATCCTGGAATGTCGGTCCAGCGCTGCTGGAATCATCGGATCGTCAACCTGCTGACCAAGCTCCCTAAGCGAGTGCACAAGCCGGCCTTGCTGATCCTGCGGCAGATCCCTTACGCCGAGACTCGAGAAGAAGCACAACGACTCAAGAAGGTTTTTCAGCACTGGTGCCGGCAGCGAGGGCTGACTCTGGCGGCTGAGCTAATCGAGCAGGACTGGGACCGGATGGTGACCTTTTACAACTATCCAAAGAAGCAGTGGCAGCATCTGCGAACCACCAATCCAGTGGAGTCACCGTTTGCCGCTCTTCGGCTGCGAACGGACGCGGCCAAGCGATTCAAGAAAGTGGAAAACGCCCAGGCGGTGATCTGGAAGATGCTGCTGGTGGCGGAGCAGCGATTCCGCCGGTTGAAGGCACCGGAGCTGATGAAAGACGTCTACCAGGGCGCCAAATATGTCAATGGAGTCCCGGTCAACCAAGTCCCTGAGGAAAAAGCCGCCTGATGTTTTTCCACACCTATTGACAAGAGCTCCTCCCAGGAAGATCAGGAGAATCAGAGCGACCGGATCCGTGGGCAGTGAGAGAAACTGGTCTCCGTTCCCGCTGCCGCTCTGGGCCCCGCCTCCACCGCCGCATCCGGGAATGTCCCCGGTGGCGATTCCCACCAGCGCCAGGCGCGCCCACAGCCCCAGGCGAAAAGGTTTGAAGAGCTGTCTCCAGGTGTGGCGAAAAGCCGGCTGAAGTGCATCGAGGGCCGGGAACTGCCGGGGCATAGCGTCCATCTCTCCGTCCTGGTTACTTCGGGGGTGTGACAATGGCCGGAACGACAATGGGAACCGTAAGACCTCCTGCCGGACTTCTCACCAAGGATCATCTGAAATGCTCACATCCGGCTCTGCAAACGATACGATGAAACCTCCCCTTCTATTCCGACAAGGCGGAGAAACGGCAGACTCCCGCCTTGCCGTTCTGCAATCTCGGCAGGTGCCTCCGTTTTCGTGGAACGTGGAACGTGAAACGTGGAATTCCCGGAGGTCAGGAGACCGAGACAATACTGGCCCCCAGCTCCGCCAGCCGCTGATCGACTCTTTCGTAGCCGCGGCGGATCACTTCGGCATGCTCGATTTCGGTGGTCCCTTCGGCACACAGTCCGGCAACGACGAGGGCCATGCCCGCCCGGATGTCGGGAGACTCCAGTTGAATTCCCCGTAGCCGCCGCGGCCCGGTGACCAGAACCCGGTGGGGATCGCACACGGTGACGGAAGCACCCATCCTGGCCAGCTTGTCGACGAAAAACATTCTGGCCTCGTACATCCAGTCGTGGATCAGGCAGTGTCCCTCCGATTGGGTAGCGAGGACGATAGCCAGGCTGACCAGGTCGGTTGGAAAGGCGGGCCAGAGCCCGGCGGTGATCTGGGGAGGGCAGCTGCAAGGCACGACGCTCACTGTCCAGACCGATTCCCGGGTCGGCGTGAGGTGAATCCCAAACCTGTCCAGCACCGGGCAGACTCCCATGAGGTCGTCGGCAGTAACGCCGCTGATCACCACATCCCCGCCAGTGACTGCGGCCGCGATGGCCAGAGTCCCCGCATCGACGTAATCGCCGGGAACAACGAACTTCTGCCCCCGGGGTCGACCCACGCCGGAACGGATGCGAATCGCCAGAGTGTCGACTTCGATCGAGCAGCCCAGCAGTCGGAGAAACTCGATCAGGCTCTGAACATGGGGTTCCCGGGCCGGGTTTGCGACCGTCCCACCTCCCAGGCCGGCAAACAGGATCAGGGCGTTCTCTGTCGCGGTCACCGAGGCTTCTTCGAGAAAGACACGAGGATTGTCCACTTCCCGTTCACGGCGAATCAGCACCTTTTCGGGATCCTGCTGCACCTCGAACCCGGCTGCTCGAAACACCGACCAGTGCACCTGAAAGGAGCGGCGACCGATCGGGCAGCCGCCCGGCAGAGCACAGGTGAGGAGGTCCACACGCGGGGCCAGGACTCCCAGCAGCAGGATGGCTCCCCGGAGGTGATGAACGATGTCGGAGGGCAGTTCGTTTTCCTCGAGATGGGTAGGATCGATCCCCAGGCGGCTGTGCTCCCACTCGATCTTGACGTTCAACGCACCCAGTAGTCGAACCAGGTTCTCCACATCGACGATCCGCGGAACATTGAGCAGGGTCACGGGCTCGCTGGAGAGAAGGGAAGCGGCGATCAGAGGAAGTGCCGCATTCTTGTTTCCCTGGACTCGGTAGAGACCCCGGAGGGGATGACCACCGTCGATAATCAGACGCTCATTCATGCTCTGTCCCTTCTTCCGGGATGATGCGGATCTCGGGTTCGAGCCGGATTCCGAAGCTTTCCTGAACTCGTCGGGCATACTTGCGGGCCAGCCAGACGACGTCCCGGGCCGTGGCCCGGCCGTTGTTCATAATCAGGTTACCGTGATAGGAAGCGATGGCAGCGTCTCCCTTGCGCGCTCCATTGGCTCCGACCGCTTCCAGCAGCTTGCCGGCCGGAATCTTGCCGTGCATCACGAATGAGGTCGGGATCCGTTCGAGTTGATCCTCGTCCAGTTCCTCCAGCTTCATGTTCTTGAAGTAGCTCCCGGGGCACTTCATGCCGGGAGGGTACTTCCCGGATCTTTCCTTCAAAATGGCATCGGATATCTCCTGCAAACTACCTTTCCCCGGGTCCAGACGCAATCGGCAATTCAGAAGAATCAGAGTCCGGTCCTGCTTGAAGAGGCTGTGCCGGTAATCAAGGGCAAGCTCAGCAGCCGGCATCGAAGTGATCCTGCCGTCCGCTGCCAGCACCGTTGCTTCGGTGAGTACCTGGCCAATCTCCTGGCCATAGGCCCCCGCGTTTCCAACCACCGCTCCAGCCAGTGATCCGGGGATCCCGTACATCCGTTCCATGCCCTGCAATCCGCGTTGATTGAGCCACTCAATCACAGAACCGAGATTCTCCCCGGCCCCCACTGTGACCTCATTTCCTTCTCGTTCGATTCCCGGGATGAGAATCTGGACGACGAGACCGGGGAAACCGGAGTCTGGAAAGAGGACGTTGCTGCCTTCGCCGATGATGACCCGGTGGATGTTTTCCGCCTCGCTCCAATCCAGCAGGGGGGGCAGATCTACTGCCTTCCGGATGGTTGCCAGATAGCGCGCCGGGCCCCCGATCCCCAGCGTGGAGCAGCTGCAGAGCGGAACACCCCGCTGCAACTCTCGCGGGCTCAGATCCGGAAATGCTTCATGCATCTTAGTACTCCCTTTCATAAGTACGATAATGTTTGCGGATGGGGCTTGCGAGGTGAGGTTGCGAAGAGAGGAGGAGGCGATGCGGTAGCATCGTTGACGACGAACGACAAAGAGATCGCCCGCAACCCCCATCCGCCCGCAGGGTTGGGGCGGGACGGGCCCATCTCTTTGTTGCTCCTCCTCGCCGATGGCTCCGCATCGACTCGTCGTCGCGCCTTAAGCTGGTCTCCGTCGCGCTCCCAACAAACATCATCGTACTTATGAAAGTGAGTACTCAATCTCTTCAGACAGCCATCCTACAGAAATGGCCCTGACTGCTGCTAATACTTTGTCGGTAAGTCACCTGGATTCGTTCCCTCTCGGCTCAGGTCCGCTGCCGCCGGTTATCGTAGGGGCGACCGCGCGCGACTTTCACCACGGACTGCTAGCCCTGAACCACCGGGTTCGACAGGGTCCCGATTCCATCGATTGAAACCTCCACCCGGTCACCCGGCTGAAGCGTGAAGTCGCTCTCGGGGACGATACCCGTCCCGGTCATCAGGAGCACTCCATTGGGGAACGAGTTGTCCCGCCACAGCCATTCCATCAAATCCTCCGCGCTACGGGTCATCTGATCGACGCCGGTCTTTCCCTCAAAGACCACCTGACCCTGGCGCTGAATCGTCACTCCGATGCCGATCTCGGAGAGGGGAGGCATGGAGTCGGCCAGCGTGATCCAGGGGCCGAGGCCGCAGCACTGGTTGTAGACCTTGGCCTGGGGGAGGTAGAGGGGGTTGTCCCCCTCGATATCTCGCGAGCTCATGTCGTTCCCGGCCGTGAAGCCCACCAGCTGCCCCCTGGAGTTCATGACCAGCGTCAGCTCCGGCTCCGGAACATTCCAGGCGGAATCCGCTCGAATACGCAGCGGCTGGCCGTGGCCAGCGACGCGGTGGGGCGTGGCTTTGAAGAACAGTTCAGGTCGGGGGGACACGTAGACGCGGTCGTAACAGGATGCGGCCGTTTCCGACTCTTCCATGCGGGCCGTGCGACTGCGCTTGTAGGTCACACCGGCGGCCCAGACTTCTTGGCGGTCGACGGGCGGCAGGAGAGTGACATCCAACAACGCAACGGATCCGGCTGGATTCAGGAGCGCGTTCGCCTCCCCTTGCGGATTTGTGGTCTCCAGCAGATCCGCCAGCGAAGCAGGTGAGCCGGATGACAGGTTCAGCGGCGTCACCAGGTCGTCCTGGACAGCGCCCACCGCTTCCGGGCCATCGGGGAATCGAAACCTGGCTAGTTTCATGGGGGGCTATGATAGCGCCTCGAGCGCTCGCTGTCGCAGCGCCCCTCGGCGTTCCACGTTCCGCGTTCCACGTTATCAGCCCATCAGCGGGTTTGGACGCTGGGCGTCCCGCCTCCCGGGCGTCTTTTCGCTTGAGAAGGGATCGTCTTGGTCGGACAGCGGACAGAGAAGCGGATCTTCTAAAGCCCTACGAAAGAAACAAATTGCAGTAGATCGAACCGAAAACTGCGGAAGTTTTCGCAAGCCTTGAATTATTTTCAATAGAGTGACGATTTTAACCGTCTGGAAGCTTGTCTCTCAGGTAGAATTAGACCTGTGCAGCTCATTTGGTTGGCTACTGTAGCAGTTCTAGTGAGTTTTCTCGGCTATCGCTTGGCTCAATCCTACGGGATGAGTGGCCTTACGGGGCTGGCCGTCTCTTCCGTAATCTATTTCGTATTTGTCTCCGATACATGGCTCCAGATTCATGCCTGGCTGAAAGTGGGTGACAATCTGCTGAAGGCGCTGTCGGGAGCCGTCCTGATCTCGTGTGCCATTCTACTGGCAGAGAAAGCCAAATTCTTTGCGCTCTTCAAGCTGATCGGTCTGCTGGCCCCAATCACTGCTACCTCTGTCACTCTCCCCCAGTACTCCTCTGTGCTGATGCAGGGCGAGTTTGGAACTTCGGGCCTGACATCGCTATGGGAGAGACATTGGAAGGGCTCGTCCGGTCTGCCTCCCAGTCCATCGGTCGTTCCGCGGGAAGCCATCAAGAGCAACAGCGTGACCCTGGCCAGGGCCGCGGCCCGTTCACCTTTGTATCACTTGCAGGAAGAACGATTTATTCAGTCCACGGTCAGGGTTGAACAGGAGACCTGGGTGCTGGTCCTCTCGCAGCTTGTGGGTGATACGGGTGAGCGGTGGGTCAACGTGATGCTCCCCAACGAGACAGGTGATTTCGTCCTGAATGACAGCCCGACCGGCTTCCTTCCTCTCGAACGGATTGGTGAGCGGGTGGCCGTACCGGTTCCCAATTAGCCGGAAGCTCCACCGTTGTTCGAGGCAGCATGTTTCGCGCCCCTGGCGGTCTGCCCAGCTTCCCCTTATCCCCCGGACAGAATGCCGCCGTCCACGGTGACAGCGGATCCGGTCATCCAGCTGGAATCTTCGCTGGCCAGAAAGAGGGCCACCCGGGCAATATCCGCAGGAGTACCCAGCCGCTTCAAGGGAGTGATCTCGGCTACTTCCTGGACTACTCCCTCAGGGTCGGGAAAGGCCGCAGCGGAAGACCAGAGCAAGGGTGTGTCTACCGGGCCCGGGCAGATCAGGTTGGTGCGGATCTGGGGACCATAATCGGCTGCTACCTGCTTTACAAAGGGAACCAGTGCTCCCTTGGAGGCGCAGTAGGCAGCGTGGTTGGGAAAGCCCTTGTAGGCGGCGATCGAACCATTGATCACGATGGAGCCGCCGCCACCTTTCTGTAGCTCGGGAATACCGCAGCGCAGGAGGTAGAAAACCGCGTTGAGGTTCGTGTTGATCGTCTCGTGCCAGCTCTCGAGAAGAACCTCGGTGACCGAACCGAGCCCCAGTGTCCCGGCGTTGGCTACGAGAATAGTCAGGCTGCCGAATGCATCAAGGGCACCGGCCACCAGTCTCTGGTTGGTCTCGTAGAGGCCCACATCTCCCTCGACGAACTCTGCCTGACCGGAATGGGTTCGAATCGAGTCCACCACTTCCTGGCCGCGCTGCGAGTTCCGACCTCCCACCACGACCGCAGCTCCTTCCCTGGCCAGCTCCTCTGCAATGGCGCGCCCCATACCACTGGTTGCACCGGTAACAATCGCGACCTTTCCCGATAGCTTTCCCATTTTTCGTTCCTCGTTCCTCGTTTTCCTGGGCTTCCAAAGTTGGCACTTTGGGCCTTGTACTTTCAAGCTAATGCCGGGTTCTAGGTTCTGGGTTCTGGGTTACTTGTACCGAGTTCATCTTTAATGTTGAGTCAAGTTTGAGAGCGGACGGGCAGAACGGTGTGGCGTAAGGAAGGAACAGAAGCTTTTCGAGGAAGACGACGTACGTCTGTGGGCGCAGTGTGAAGATTTATCCGCTCGTCCAAGTATAATCCATAAGATCAGTGGTTTTCCGAGGCATGCACTTCCATATGGAGAAGGTCAGTTCATGTATTTCAGGCAGATTGAAGATCCCTTACTGGCCCAGTATGCCTATCTGATCGGCTGCCAGTAGACGGGTGAAGCAGTCATCATCGATCCCGAAAGGGACATCGATCGTTACACCAGGATGGCCACCGACGCGGGCCTGCGGATCACAGCAGCGGCGGAGACACATATTCATGCGGATTTTCTCTCTGGATCCCGGGAGCTGGCCGAAGAGCTGGGCATCCGAATCTACCTTTCCGACGAAGGAGATGAAGACTGGAAATACGAATGGGGCCGTAAGGGAGACTATGACATCCAGCAGCTCAAGAACGGAGATCGCTTCTCCATCGGTCTGATTGAACTCGAAGCCCGACACACACCCGGCCATACCCCGGAGCACCTGAGCTTTCTGGTCACGGATCGGGGCACGGGAGCCCGGGAGCCGATGGGGATGGCTTCCGGCGACTTTGTCTTTGTAGGCGATCTGGGACGACCCGATCTGCTGGAATCGGCGGCCGGGCAGAAGGGAGCCATGCGTCCGTCGGCCCGGAGACTCTACCAGTCTGTCCAGGAGTTCCTGCTGCTGCAGGATTATCTGCAGGTGTGGCCGGCTCACGGAGCCGGAAGTGCCTGCGGGAAAGCGCTGGGAGCGGTTCCCGATTCCACGGTTGGATATGAGCGCCGGTACAACCCGGCGATTCTAGCGGGCCAACGGGGAGAGGACGCCTTCGTGGAGTCGATCCTGGAGGGGCAGCCGGAACCGCCCCTCTACTTTGCCCGCATGAAGTTTCAGAACAAGGAGGGCCCTGCCCTGCTCGGAGGATTGCCCCGGCCGCGAAAACTCTCAGCCGGAGAACTCGGGGCTCTGAACGCACGAAACGATGGTGCCTTTGTGGACGCTCGCCAGCAGCCAGGTGATTTCATGGCCGGGCATCTGTCGGGTTCGATTTATGCACCCTTGAACCAGACCTTTCCAACCGTGGTGGGATCGTATGTGGAGGAGGGGGTTCCCATTCATCTGATTATTGAAGAGCCGTTTCTGGAGGAGGCCGTCCGAGCCCTGATACGGATTGGTCTGGATGGGGTAGCCGGGTATGCAACTCCTGCCACGCTCGAGGAGGTTCTGAAGACATCGGGCTCTGAGCGGATCGAGCAAATCGACATGGAAAGAATGCTGGAGCTGGATCAGCAGGCCCCCTATCGAATACTGGATGTCCGGGGCAAGGCGGAGTTTGAAGCGGGTCACGTCCCGGGAGCGCTCAATATCGCCCACACCCGGCTGCTGGATCGTGCCGAAGAGATGACGAAAGACAGGAGGTGGCGGTGCACTGCCGGAGCGGGTCCAGAGCAGCCGCAGCCTGTGCCGTGCTGCAGGGGCTGGGATATCAGGTCACCCATGTCGACGGAGAATTCCCCGGGATCCGTCCTAGAACCTAGAACCCAGAACCCAGAACCTACCTGAAGTTCGAAAACGTGACCTGCAGGAACAGGCGGGCCGTTGTCTCGCTTTCGGCCCGAATCGTCAGAAGTATCTTTTCGAGATCGTTTCCCAGCTGCGAGTCTCTGGCTCGGGACCATTTGGCAAGCAGTCGAGTCCCACCTTGATGCAGCCCGGTCATCCAGTTGGCCGGCTCGACTTCGGGGTCGGTCGCGGAGGTGTCCACCAGGTCATATGGACCGAAGAGCTTGTGGAGCATTGCCACATTGTTGTGAAACGCATGCCGGATCGCCGTTCCACCGGGATCTGAGTTAATCGCCTGCCCCACTGCTCTCACTTCGCAAAGGCCTGTTTCTGGTGGAATCAGCCCTAGATAGAGTTCGAAGTCAGGGTTCGGAACCGGAACCCGCGGTAGAAGATAGAGCTCCGGCTGTTCCTGTACCGGAACTGGCCGTTCCTCGATGCGCCGGGCGACTTCTTCCAATCCCAGACCCATGGAGAGACCGAAAACCGAGACTGCGGCGGAGGCCTCCACCGATGTCGATTCCGGCTGGCTCGAGGGCTCCTGGGGTAGATCCTGACGATCCGGGGCGCCTGCGTCCGTTTCTTCGCCGGCGCTCGGCCTCGGCTGGCTTCCTTGAGCGACGAGGCGGGGCTCAATGCTGCCCATGGAGCGGCCAGACCGGCAGGCCTGACGGAGACTCGAATAGAGATCCTCCATTTCGCCCAGATCGAAGAGCGCCCTCACCGTTGTTCCCCCTTTCTCTTCGAATTCCAACCTGGTTCTTGGATGCCCCAGCAGTCTCTCGATACCCTGTCTGGCGCCATCCTGGGCGACCAGCGACTTGAACAGGTAAAAGCCGTGGTTATCCTCGAGCGGTGTAAACAGGTAACTCTTAGTGACGGATTCATCGTAGTGGCGCAGGCGTACGGCGACCAGGTTCTGCTGATACCGTTCACTGTGCTCGGAAAGAACCGTAGCCGAGGTCCGCGCGAAGACGTCCAGTCGGCTTCCAATGCAGGTGATGTGAAGGCTTGTCTCAGGAACGGAAGGCTCGACTTCGGCCTTCATGAACATCGAGTAGACAGGGCTCTGTGCAGACTCTTTCCGACTCTCCCACACGCGCCAGGCCGACCCCGGGAACTCGTATTCGGTGTGACCGGTCTGGAGTAAGTTCGGCTGAGCCAGCAAGAGGATCAAAGCAGCCAGAGGCGGGGTGGGGATGTGAATCGACAAGGTGGTCACGGCTCACATGGCATTCAGTCTGACCGGCGTGCGTCGAGCTACCATCAGAAGGTGTGTAAATAGCATAGGCGGTGAGTATCCTTCCGGGTTGATTTAAAATCCAGGGCCGAAAGGCCCGCAACGGAAGGAGTACACACCGCATGAGCAAGCAGAACATTGAGGAAAGTGTCAAGTCAAGAGTTTGTTTCGAGGAGCTGGAAGATTGGGTGCGGGAGAAGATCCAAGGCTGGGTTCAAGAGCTGCTGGAGGAGGAAGTCACGGAGTTATTAGGGCGGCGTAAGAGTGAGCGGCGAAGGGCCGTGGACGCTCCGTCGGGCTATCGCAATGGATATGGGAAGCCGAGGCATCTGACGCTGAGCTCGGGGACGATCCAGGTTCGAAGGCCTCGAGTGCGGGATCTAGAGGAACACTTTGAAAGTCGGGTGTTGCCCCTGTTTGCCAAGCGGACGCGGCAGGTTCGAGAACTGATCCCTGAGCTGTACTTGCATGGTCTGGCGCTGGGGGATTTTGATCTGGCTCTGAGAGGGCTTTTAGGGGAAAAGGCGCACCTGTCGTCCTCCACGGTGGCCAGATTGAAAGAGCAGTGGCAGGCCGAATGGGAGGTCTGGCAGAGTCGACCCTTGAATGATCTGGAAGTGGTGTATTTATGGGTAGATGGAATCTACGTCAAGGCGGGTCTGGAGAAGGAAAAGGCAGTCCTGCTGGTGGTGCAGGCCGCCTTAAGTGACGGAAGCAAAGCCGTGGTGTCGGTCACGAGCGGCTATCGGGAATCGACCCAGAGCTGGTCGGAAGTACTGCGCGACTTGAAGCGCCGGGGGATGGGCTGTCCACGGCTGGTGATCGGAGACGGCCACCTGGGCATCTGGGGAGCTTTGCGCAACGTCTATCCCCAGGCCGAGGAGCAGCGCTGCTGGAATCATCGGATCGTCAACCTGCTGACCAAGCTCCCTAAGCGAGTGCACAAGCCGGCCTTGCTGATCCTGCGGCAGATCCCTTACGCCGAGACTCGAGAAGAAGCACAACGACTCAAGAAGGTTTTTCAGCACTGGTGCCGGCAGCGAGGGCTGACTCTGGCGGCTGAGCTAATCGAGCAGGACTGGGACCGGATGGTGACCTTTTACCTGCTATCCAAAGAAGCAGTGGCAGCATCTGCGAACCACCAATCCAGTGGAGTCACCGTTTGCCGCTCTTCGGCTGCGAACGGACGCGGCCAAGCGATTCAAGAAAGTGGAAAACGCCCAGGCGGTGATCTGGAAGATGCTGCTGGTGGCGGAGCAGCGATTCCGCCGGTTGAAGGCACCGGAGCTGATGAAAGACGTCTACCAGGGCGCCAAATATGTCAATGGAGTCCCGGTCAACCAAGTCCCGGAGGAGAAAGCCGCCTGATGTTTTTCCACACCTAGTGACAAGAGCTCGCGTGCGTCTGGATCCCCAGCTACCCGGAAGGCCTTCGAAGACACCGGCACAGGGAGCTCCGCACTCCTGGCAGGAGCCGTCCGGGGTCAGGTTCCAGTCCCCCAGCACATACCAGTTGCGGTCGATCAAGAGCTGGCCGCAGTGGTGGCAGTAGGTGCTCTGGCCACTCTGGTCGTGGACGTTTCCCGTGTAGCAGTATCGAACTCCATTCTTGAGGGCGATCTGGCGAGCCCGCTGCAGAGTCTGAAAGGGCGTAGGCGACTTATCCAGCATTTTCCAGTCCGGATGAAAGGCGGTGAAGTGGATTGGCACGTCCGGTCCGACATGCTCCACAGCCCACTGGCTGAGCTCCTCGATTTCTGCGTCCGAGTCGTTCTCTCCGGGAATGAGAAGAGTTGTGATTTCGAACCACACATCTGTTTCTGATTTCAGATACACGAGCGTTTCCAGCACGGGGTCCAGATGACCGCTCGTGATCGAACTGTAGAACTCTTCTGAGAAAGCCTTCAGATCAACGTTTGCCGCGTCCATGTGTTGGAACAACTGCGCTCGGGGCTCGCCACAGATGTAGCCGGCTGTCACGGCCACGGTCTTGATTCCCCTCTCGTGACAGGCCTGAGCCACGTCGACGGCGTATTCCAGAAAGATGACCGGATCGTTGTAAGTGAACGCCACACTCCGGCAGCCGCTTTCCTGGGCAACCTGGGCGATTCTCTCCGGGGATGCCTGATCTGTCAGTGTGTCAACTTCCCGGGACTTGCTGATGTCCCAGTTCTGGCAGAACTTGCAGGCCAGATTGCAGCCGGCTGTCCCGAAGGAGAGAACCGGTGTTCCCGGCAGAAAATGATTGAGGGGCTTCTTCTCGACAGGGTCGATGCAGAACCCGCTGGAGCGGCCGTAGGTGGTCAGAACCATCTCATCGTCCAGTCGCCCTCTGACAAAACACATGCCTCGCTGGCCCTCGCGAAGCTTGCAAAAGCGGGGGCAGAGATCGCACTGAATCCGGCCATCCGAGAGGCGATGCCAGAACCCGACAGGGACCGTGGAGGGACTCTTTTCGATAAGGTGCGGTGTCATCTCAATTTCCATCTCTTTCCCGATTGCCAGGAAAGATAAATCGTCGTATGGTTAGACTTTAGCAGATTTCACCTGTCTCTGAAGAAAGGAGGTAGCTCATCGGGAACGTGAGAAGACCCGCCGTAGCGGGAAGCTTCTATCCTGACGATGCGAGCGATCTGGCGGGAATGGTGGAGCGCTTTGTGGACGGCGTTGGGGACGTTCCTGCACCGCCCAAGGCTCTGATTGCTCCCCACGCCGGTTACATCTACTCGGGCCCGGTGGCCGCCACCGCATATGCCTCTTTGCAGGAGGTGCGCTCGACCATCTCCAGGGTCATTCTGGTGGGTTCTTCCCACTGGTTTTCTTTCTCCGGTCTGGCGCTCCCCGAAGCGGACGCGCTGATGACGCCAGTCGGAACCGTAGTGGTGGATCCGGAAGGTGTCGAGAGCGCCCTCCGATTCAGCCAGGTGAGTGTACGAGATCATGTCTATGATCGAGAGCACAGCCTGGAAGTTCATCTTCCTTTTCTGCAGGCGATCCTTGCAGACTTTACGGTAATCCCCTTTCTGATCGGCCGGGCAAGCTGTGCAGAGGTGTCGGAGGTGCTGGACGCTTTGTGGGGAGACGACTCCACTATCCTGGTCATCAGCAGTGATTTGAGCCACTACCATGACTACGAGGCGGCCGGCCGGCTGGACCGGGCGACCTCAAGGGCGATCCGGGCACTTGCGCCCGAGCGGATTGCGCCGGAAGACGCCTGTGGAGCGGTTCCGATCCGAGGCCTGCTGGAGACGGCGAAAAGGCGCGGAATGGAAGTCAAGGAGGTCGATCTCCGCAACTCGGGCGACACAGCCGACCCAGAGACCGTGTGGTCGGCTATGGCTCCTTCCTTTTTTATGAGGCGAAGAAAACGCCGTGGACCGTCTAGTGCAGCTCGCCATAAGTTCTGAGCCAGGGTCAGCGCGTCAATCGTCGTCGCTGGTTAGGCGTCGCGAGCGAGTCATATCATGCCATATGGCAAGCGAGCGCAACAACGCCAGCGGCGGGGAGGGGCGTCTGAACGTGGCTCAGAACTTATGGCGGGCTGCACTAGTCTCTTGATGACAGCTATCTCGAGCAAAGGAGAGCCAACATGCTGCTAGCCCGGATTATGCATGAGATCTGAATCCGAGTGAGATTTGGGCCCAGAAAAAAGGCCGTAGCTCTCTGATATAAAAGGGTTTACATAAACAACGACCCTAAACGCTACGGCGAAAGCAGTCTGCCAGAATACCCTGCTATTTCACAGACCGAAAGATCACGGCGCGTTTTGATGGGGGGAGTCTGACTTCCGACGCAGGATGGTTGTTGTTTGGATCCTGGATCGGCAACATGTTGTGCGAGGGGTTCGTGTATTTCGGAAAGCCGGGACCGACGCTACGTTCGTCATGACCTGTTGAAGTTGATTCGACAACGAGTCTTGCAGATCGTGGCCGGCGAAGACTGTAATGACGCCGATACGCTGCGCTCCGATCCGATGCTCAAGACAGTCTGTGATCAGTTGCCCGAGAGCGATCCCGATTTGGCCACCCAGCCGACTTTCTCCCGTTTGGAGAACTCCGTCACCAAGAAATCTGATGCGTCTGAGCCAGTGGGCTAGGCCGTTATGTGCGCTCCCTGAAGAAGAGACGTCCCAGCAAGATCATCCTGGATCTGGACAGTACCGACGACCACACTCACGGTCAGCAGGAGTTCTCCTTCTACCATGGGTATTACCGAAACCACATTCTGCATCCTTTGCTGATCTTCGATGGCGACACGGGCGACCTGGTGTGTGTCGTGTTGAGACCTGGCAACAAGGGGGCTGCCTCTCACATCGTGCCCATTCTGAAGCGAGTCGTGGAGGCCATCCGACAAGGAGTGGGGACGGATGTCGAGATTGAGATTCGGGCCGACAGCGGCTTTGCCACGCCTCGGCTCTACGAGTTCTGTGAAGGTGAAGAGAATCAACTCCAATATGTCATTGGGTTAAGTCGAAACCCTCGCCTGCAGCGAGTGGTCGAGCCGCTGCTGGATTCGACTCGGCTGCAGTTCGTTGAGCTGGAGGAAAAACAGCGTCAGTTTGACGAGTTTCTTTATCGAGCCAAGAGCTGGGATCGATCCCGTCGCGTCATTGTCAAAGTGGAGGTCGATCAGCGCGGGATCAATCGTCGCTTTGTGGTCACCAACCGGGACGATCTCTGCTCCCAATCACTTTATGACCACTATACAAACCGAGGGCAGACCGAGAACTTCATCAAGGCCTTCAAGAATCATCTGAGCATGGACCGACTCAGCTGTCATCGATTCCTGGCCAATCAGTTTCGACTCCTCCTGCATGCACTGGCTTACCAGATGTTCGTGCGCCTCCGCGACTATCTGCACGGGACTCCCTGGCACAAGCTCGAAATCGAACGTCGTCGTGTTATGGCGGGCTGCACTAGTCTCTTGATGACAGCTATCTCGAGCAAAGGAGAGCCAACATGCTGCTAGTGACACTCCTGTTTGTTTTTCAACACCGGCTGGCTGGCTAGTGACACTCCTGTTTGCGCTGGCTGGAACAAACTCTCTTCCAGGGCAGGACGGGGTCGAGCACGTCGTACTGGTGTCTATTGACGGGCTTCGCCCCGAGTTCTATCTGAACGCCTATTCGACCTTGATTACAAGGAGGGTGCGATCATCCACCTGGTCGAGGTTCCCGGCAACGAACCGCTGGTTGGTGAGCATGAGCTTGTCAACCATCTCCTGAGCCGAGTGGGTGGAGGATTCTGAGAGAATCTCCTTGATCCGGCCCAACCCGAATTCCTCGTCGTCGGTCCTGGTCGCTTCGATCAGGCCGTCCGAGAGCAGGACCAGAACATCCCCGCTGTGCAGCCGTACGGTCGTCGAGCTGTACTTGGAGTCGGGCAGAAGTCCAAGGGGCCTCCCCGAGGAGTCGATTTCGGTGACCTTGCCCTCCCGAACCAGCAGGGGAAGAGGCAGCCCGGCGTTGGACACGCGCAGAGTCCCGGTTCCCGGATCGAAGATAGCCAGAATCATGGCCACAAAGCGATTGTCCAGGTTCGAGAGTCTGAGCTGCTCATTCACCACGGAGAGTACATTCGCCGGGTCGCAGCATTCCTGCAGCATGTGAGCCCTCAGAAGGCCGATCGCCAGAGATCCATAGAGAGCTGCCGGCGTGGCTTTTCCAGCCACATCACCGACGGCAAAGGCGAAGTCGCCTTCACCGCGAGGAAGGAAATCGTAGAAGTCTCCTCCCAGCTGGAGAGCGGGCTCCGACCCAACAGCAATTTGAAGTCCGGGAACTGCGGGAATGGCGGGTAATAGAGCTTGCTGGACTTCCCGTGCGGTCGTCAGATCCTGCTCGAGCTTCTTTTCGTCCTTGCGCACCTTCTCGAACAGCCGCGCATTCTCGAGCGCAATGGCGATATAGGAGCCCAGCGCGACCAGCATGTGCTCCATGGCCTGGCTGAAGGCGTTGTACTTGATGCTCTCAATGTCGATAACTCCAATCAGGCGGTTCTCCAGCAACAGCGGAACGACCAGTTCGGATCGAACCTCGACGTCGTGTCCGCAGTTCACGTATCGGGGGTCCAACTGCACATCGGGTACTCTGACGGGCTGTCGCAAGGCAGCGGCGGTTCCACACAGGCCGTAACCGAGAGGAACACCCGTCTTGACACAGAACCGATCGTCGTAACGGAGTAAGAACTCATGCTCGAGTTCCTGGCGCTCCTCGTTCCACAGCATGAGGCTGAAGAGTTGATAGTCGGCAACTCGTTTGACCTGGCCGGCAATACGCTCCAACAAGGCTTCTTTGTCCAGAACCGAAGAGACTTCCCGGACCAGTTCGTAGAGCACTGAGAGGGTCTTAGACTGCTCTTGAACGCGCTGATGGCGGCGGGCGTTGTCAATGGCCTGCGCCAGGGCTCTGGACAGAGGAGTCAGTGCGGCGATCAATTCCGGGAGGAAGAAGTTCTGGCTGTGGCTGCCCAGATCGACCACGCCGATGAGCCGGTCGGCCGATCCCAGGGGAAGTGCCAGTTCCGACAGGACCCGGGGATCCCCGGCAATGTAGCGGGAATCCTGGCTGACGTTCTCAATGAGAACTGCTTCTCCGGTCTTGACCACGGTCCCCACGATCCCCTGCCCCTGTCCGAAACGCCAGTTCTCCACGACGTCCTGAGAGAATCCCTGCGCGTAGGCGAAGCTCAGTTCGTCCGTCGTCTCTCCGCGCAGCAGGATGGCGAGGGTGTCAAAGTCCGTAATCTCCCGGATGGCTTCTGCTGCGGTCTCGAAGACAGCTTCGAGCTCGAGCGGCCAGCCGGCCTCGGGAGTAAGCCTTGCGGCCACGGGCGATCGCTTCTCGGGAGAGGGTGGACTGACTTCTGATTCGATCACAATCTGGTTCATACAGGTTACCCTTCAAGCAGCCTGGTGGTAAGCGATTCCTCACTAGCTGGTTACCTGACAAAGACGCTGTTTCCGCCTCGATGGATTCAGTTTCCGTCAGGGCCCCTCGTGGTCACTCGCGGCGTTCCAGGTTCCACGTTCCACGAGTTCAGCAAACGAGTCTGCTCCCCGGACCCAGCCTGCTTTCGTACCTGTTGAGGCTCTGCTATTCTGGCCCGGGTCCGGCAAGACCAGTTGCAAGATGACGATCCTGCAACCGGTAACCGGTAACGGTTAGATGCAAGATAAAACAGCACCCCCATTTGACCGGATTCTCTTCTTGCTACTGGCATTGATGGAAAACCGCTGAGAGTGAATCGTGGACAGCTGCCGATCCCGTTCGAAATGGACGTCTAGTCGCTCAGTGTCCAGACTCCATTCAGCGATCACGAAATAGCTGACGTAGCTGGGATCGAGCTCCAGGGATTCATTGAGCACCGAGATAGTGGATCGGCCGCGGTCATCTTCTCGGACCTGCCTCAGGAAATAAACTCGCGGCCGAAATGATTCACACGACTGCCGGCACTTCGGTTTCTGGTAGCCAGTGTAATGGAGAGTGGACTGGTTGAACCATTGCAGCTGCTGATCGACTGACTTGAGGCTGTCAAAATGACGGGCCCGCCAAAACTTTCGGGCAAACACCGAGTTGTTGCCCTCGATGGAAGCCTGAGAGAAGGGCTTTCTGGGGACCGAGTAGATGGGAACGACCTGGTGTTGGAGAAGAAAATGCATAACCCGGCTGATGTTTCGTCGCCCCGAAGTGCTCCCAATCGTGGCAGCACAGTTATCGATTTTCATAAAGGATGGCTTTTCGAAGCGTTCAAAAAAACGGCTCGTCTCGTCGATAAACGCCTTTGCCGTCTGCCCTTTCACCCGCTGGTAGTAGCGAAGCCTGGGGGCCTGCTTGAAGCTAAAGCCTATGAAATGCAGAGGTTCACTGCGGCCGGCCAGATACTTCTGGCCCACAAAGTCAGCCTCCACTACCCGGCCACCCAGGCTCTGGTAAATCGTGTGTTCCGGGTAGCACAGATAGGCGGCTGCTCCACGATGGTCTCTTTTCTTGGGCGACTTCGTGAGCCCCAGATCCGACATCATCTGCCCTATCGTCCTCAGCGGTGGAGACGGCTCTTGAGGCCACCGCCGCCGCCACTCAAGCTCAATGGCCGAAGCTCCTGTGTAAAACTCAGTCGGCTCCTGACTCAGATAGCGATGAATTGCAGCAACCTGCTTTTCTGTCTGCGAGCTCCAGCGTCGCCGCTTGCCCTTGGGCCAGCCACGCCCGTCTCGTTTCACGTCCTCTCCCTTAGATTGTGTCCACCGGATCACGGTGTGCTTACTCATCCTTAAATGGCTTGCAATCCGTTTCTTGGACCATCTTCTGTCAAAGTACAGTTGCTGTACCTGGCGCCGTCGACGTATCGCTTTTTTTTCGAGATCATCGCCTCTACAATGCCTCATTCGACCCCCCTATTGGGGGGGTGCTATTTCATTTTGCCTATAACCGTTAACCACTAACCTAAAAACTACCAACGGGGCGTTCTGCTGGAGTACTTCTTGCCGCCGAAGGTCAGCTGCACCTGCTCAAGTGTTTCCAGGTTGATCTTCCAGATCTCCTGGACTCCGGTCCTGTCCGATTCGAATACGATCCATTTTCCGTCGCGTGCAAACCAGGGGTGCCCATCGAGCCCGGGAGTGTTTGTGAGATTGCGGGGTTCAGATCCGTCGATGCGAGCCAGAAAGACCTCGTCATCCTGACCGGCGGCGTTTGTTTGCCAGGCCAGCCACTGACCATCGGAAGATACAGCCGGCCGGCGGTTCAGGTGCCTGTCGCCGGTGAGGAAGACCGCCTTCGATCCCTGTCCCCGACCGTAGAGACGAACCAGAGCGACTTCTCGAGGAGGCAGGAAGGGGTTTTTCTCGTGCATGAAGATGACACTGTCTCCCAGCGCCACTCCGTTGGCAGCCCGCATGTTGATCTCGTAACTGTCCGGTCCCCATCCCACCCGCTGCGAGCCTCGATCACCGCAGTCTTGATGGTAGGAAAGTTGGTCATCGGGAGGAGCGATAGTGACATGATGGAGGGCACAGTCGGGTACTTCAGCATACACTTCCCTCTCTCCACTGTAGATGTCGATGTGAATCAGTCGGGCCCCGCCGTTCGGGTCGAATCGGGTCTCCCGAAACTCCGAATAGAGGGCGTGCCGTCCGTCCGAGAACAAGGCCGGGTGATCGTCATAGCTCGCTCCTAAGGTCAGCTGACGCAGGCCGGATCCGTTTTCTTCCATAATCCAGATTTTTCCCCACTGAATCGGCTCGCCCGTTTCTTCATCCAGGTGGGCTCTGGCAAAGATGATCGGGTTGCGGTATCTGTCGCCGCGCCCGTCATCGACGGTCGTGGGCTGCGCCTGAAGATGCTGCAGAGCGGCGATGAGGAGAATGGCGATAATAAGTGTGCTTCCGTAGAACCTAGAACCCATCCGAAATCCAGCGGTAGTAATCCGCGTTCTCCAGGCCCGAGGCGGCTTCCTCATCCAGGAAGATTCTGACCCGGGGATGAAGCTGCAGGGCTGAGGCGGGAAGGGAAGCCGAAACCGGTCCTTCCACTGCACGAGCCACAGCTCCTTGCTTGTCTTCTCCGAAGGCCATCAGGAGACAGTGCCGGGCCTCCAGAATGGTGCCGATTCCCATAGTAATGGAGTGGGTGGGGACCGACTCTTCCGAGTCAAAGAACCGAGCGTTGTCCTGAATGGTGCGACGTGTCAGCCGGGTCACCTTGGTTCTCGAAGCCAGAGAGGATGAGGGCTCATTGAAAGCGATGTGGCCGTTTCGTCCGATGCCGAGAATCTGCAGATCGATGCCGCCCATCGACTTGATGCTGCGTTCATAGCGTTCGCATTCGAGCTGGATATCTTTGGTCAATCCATTCGGGATATGAATGTGCCCGGCGGGAATGTTCAGCTGGCCGAACAGATGCTGGTGCATGAAGTAGCTGAAGGAAGTTGGATGATCGCGGGCAACGCCGACGTACTCGTCCACGTTGAAAGTCGTGATGCGACTGAAGTCGAGGCCTTCCTCGCGATGCATCCGTACCAGTTCCTCATAGAGCTGCAGCTGGGTGCTTCCGGTGGCGAAGCCCAGAACGGCATAAGGCTGTCGTTGTGTCAATTCCGCGACGACTCGAGCCGCCAGCCGGCTGGCGGCCTCAGGGGTCTCTTTGATGATGACCTTCATTTTTTTATTCCACGTTTCGCGTTCCACGTTCCACGTCTCCTTAACCTTCAACCTTCAACGTTCAACTTTTAACTTGCAACCTCCGGATCTGTTCCAGGACGTCTGCCCGGAAGCGGTCCAGAAAGCCTTTTACATAGTCAGCGGGGTCCAGTTGTTCATTCTCGATGAGGGGCGTTAGATCCAGGGCCAGCGAAAGTTGACTTGCTTGATCTGATTGATGGGCCTGAAAGTACGTTGCGTTGGCCTGGCGGCGCCCCCTGGTTGCAAGGTCGTAACGCTTACCCCCTGATATCTGTGAATCAAAAACACCAATCAGCCTTTCGGCCAGACCGGGGTAAGCGCTCACATCGAGTGACACTTTCTCCTCATCGAGCATCCAGTCGAGTCCTCTCCAGACCTCACATCCGTAGAGAGCCGAGGGTCTATTCTCTCTGGGCAGCCGGCGCACTGCGTCGATGACTGCCAGAGTGATCGCGATGTGGGTCGGGTGCTTGTCGGCAAGGTTATGGGTGTAGATGTAGTCTGGGAGCAAGCGCCCGACCAGCCACACCAGGTCATCTCGCAGCGGGCTCCTCGTGCTTTTTGCCTCTGAAGTGGGGTAGTCCAGCTGGATCATCACGCCGTAGTGGCCGATCCGGGCCGCGTTCTCCTGCTCTTTCCGACGAAGTTTCCGCAGCTCGACGTCCGACAGATGAGCATAGGGACCCGAGCGGGGTGCTCCGGTCCCATCCGTGCAGGTGATCCCGCCAAACCACCGATCGGAACGGTGCAGACACTCCGCAATGCCGTGATAGGCCATGATTTCGAGGTCATCGGAATGAGCTCCGATGCCCAGATGTGTGACCCGCTCCAGAGCCGAATCCACAGGAATCCTATCCGGGATAAAGACGGATGCCGTTTCTTTGTTGAGCTTCATGGTCGTCGAATCAGTTCGTCAAACTCGCGGCGGAAGTTCTGAAGTCCCGAGTCGCTCTCCTTCGACCCCATAGCCGAAGCCGATGTCGGTCTGAGTTGCCTTGACCAGAGCCTCCAGCTGCGAAAGGTTGTCCGGAGTCGGGTTGGGAGGATGGTGAATCGGAGATTGCGACTAGTGGAGAGTGGGAAGGATACGGTCCATTCGTTCAGAAATCTCTTTCAAGCGCTCACGATCTCCCCTCTTGACCTCCGCAGATCCCCATCCTCCACGATAACCAATCTCCTCCAGGGCGCTCACGACTGCCGGCCAATCGCAATCCCCCTCTCCCAACGGGACCCGGAAGCCGGAGTAGGGACCCTCCTGGTCTCTCTTTTCCCGGCTGTATTCCTTGATGTCGAGTTTCATGATTCGCGAGCCCAGGATTCGGATCCATTGCTCCGGCCAACCAAAGTTTATGACGTTGCCGACATCGAAGTAGGCTCCCACCAGGGAATCGTTGAGTTCGTCGACATAGCGAGCCATTTCGAGTGGACTGTACAGAAAACTGTTCCAGACATTCTCGATAGCAATCTTGACGCCGACCTCCCGCGCCACGGGAAGGGCTTTGCGAATCTCGGCCTGAGAGCGGGTCCAGGCATCGTCGTACTGGACCTCCTTCTTCACCACAGCCGGAACCAGCAGCACGGTGGTGGCGCCGTAACGAGCGGCAGCCCGGAGGGCGCCTTCCAGCCCGCTGCGCCCCTCGTCCCTGACGGCTGGGTCGGGATCGGAAAGAGGCTTGCTCCAGTGAAGCGCAGAGATCACTCCGGGAATCTCGAGGCCGGTGCTGTTCCGCGCAGCGATGATTTCATCCTGGTCCAGGTCAGCCGGGCTGTCCAGTTCTACGCCGTCGAAGCCGATCTCCTTGAGGATCTCGAACTTCTCCAGGATCGAAAGTCCTTCTTCCCGAAACATGCCGAACTTGAGTGACTTCTTGATGGTCAAGGGCCCTCCACCTGGCGTCTCGGTAGGCGATGCCGGAGCAGCAGCTTCAGCGCCCTCCTCGGGCTGGGCACAGTAGGCCCCGGTGAGTGCAATTGCGGAAGATGCGAGAATCTGGCGGCGATTGAGTTTGGTGGGCACGACAGCCTCCTCCTTAGTACTCACTTCCGCAAATACGGTATGACGAAAGTGAGTACATCAAATGATGAAGTCCGAGACGGATGTTATGCGAATGGCCGGGTTGAGGCAACCCCGGGGAAATCGTTCCACGTTCCACGTTCCAAGTTCCACGTTCCTCTTGAACGGGCACCGGGTGACCGATTTCCAGCACACGGAAGAGACCACCAAAGGGAATCCCACACAAGGCTACATTGCCGTGCAGGTTCACCCGGGTGGAGACTGGATCGATGGGAACAAGGCCCGCTTACGCCACACCGTTCTGTCCGTCCGCCCTCAAACTTGACTCAACATTAAAGATGAACTCGGCCCAAGTGATCTAGAACCCAGAACCCAGAACCTATCTCCCAATCCCATCCGGCAGGCCCTTGTAGTGCCTGAACCCTTCTACCGGTTTGCCGTTGCGCCTCATGACTCGTTGACGCCGGCGTTCGGCGATCTCGCGGCTCTCCTCCGAGGGGATTTCCGGACCTTTGTAGTCCGACCATCCCTGAGCTGAACTGGCTCGCGTACTGCAAGTGCGCATTGATCTTCTGGTCGAGCGTGTCACTGATGTCCACGAAGGTGTTCAGGTCTTTCTGGAGCGAGTCAAAGAGCATGTACTCGGGAATCTGGAACTCTTTCAGGCCCTCGTGAATGACCTGGCCTTCAAAGAGCAGCCTCCACATGGCCGCCCGGGCTGCATCGGCAGCCAGATAGGCGGCAGTGCGGTGGTCTGACTTGTGCCAGCGCTGATAACCGCGACCGGGATCGAAAGCGAAAAGAACATCGGGTCGAATCCTGCGAATCAGCCTTACCAGGCGGCCCACGATCTCTTTCCGGCTCTCGAACTCGATCAGTCCATCATCATAGCCCAGGTTAATGTAGTGATCCGCTGGGATTCCCAGCTCCGCCATGGCGTCGATCTGCTCCTGGCGCCGAATCCGTGCCAGGTCGAAACGGGAGAGTTTGGGATCCAGAGTGCCGACATTTCCAGTCGTCAGAATGACGGTCCAGATTTCGTTGCCGCTCTTCTGGAGGAGAGCCAGGGTTCCGTGAGCATGAGAGTCGTCGTCCGGGTGGGCTCCTATGACCAGAATGGTCTTATCGCGCCACTCGGACACCGGGGTCTCCGGCTGGGCAAGCATGTTGGGAAGCGACAGGGCGATGATTGGTAGCAGGTAATGGATCCTCATTTTTTTGTCCCTTAATACTCCCTTCCATAAATATGATGACTGAATTAGGTTACAAGTAATGGGTTCTGGGTTCTAGGTTCTGGAATTTGGAGAGTTCGAGGGATAACGGCAGGCTCACGCCTTGCCGTTCTGTTGTTGTGGTGTCAAGGAACGGCCCAGAACGGTAGAGCGTATTTATGAAAGTGAGTACTTATCCTCCCGGGCTTCGTTCCCCCCCTTCTCAATAACAGAATACGTCGCCGCGAGGGTGTTTGTTCACTTGGGGCGCTCGCTGTGCTCGCGCCCCTGTTGAAGGTTTCAGGTTGAAGGTTGCAAGTTTCACGAACCTGAACTTTCAAGCTCCAACCTTCAACCTTCAACTTTTAACCTTTAACTACCCCCCTGGCCCATCAGTTCCCTATATGCGGCCACGGCGAGTTCGTCGCAGCGTTCGTTTTCGGGGTGTCCGGCGTGACCCCGGACGCGTTCCAGAACGATCGTGTGGAACTGGTCGAGCCGATCCAACTCGTGCCAGAGTTCGAGGTTCTTGACCGGTTTGTACCCGCTCGACGTCTTTCGCCGCCAGTGGTTGTTCTTCCACCGATGCATCCATTCGGAGAGGCCTTTCTCGACGTACGAACTGTCGGTCACGACCTTGACCACGGTAGGCCGATTGAGAGCCTGCAGGCCCTGGATCACTGCCATCAACTCCATCTGGTTGTTGGTCGTAGTGGGGTCGGCGCCAGACTCTTCTTTGTTCTTGCCCGTACCCAGATGGCGGAGAATATAAGCCCACCCCCCCGGACCCGGGTTGCCGCTGCAGGCACCGTCCGTGAACAGGATCACCTCGGGCTCGGGCTCGGAAGGGACGGGGAAAAGTCCGCCCGGCTTGTGATCTCTCAAATCAGTCTAGCCTTCCTCGTCCGGGTCGAGAATCATTCCCATCGCATGGTAGCCGGCGTCGACGTAGATGGTTTCGCCGGTGATACCACCGCCTAACTCGTCGCTGATCAGAGCAAGGGCCAGCCCGCCCACTTCCTGTTGTTGGATATTCCGTCTCAACATCGCCACCGAGCTGGCTCTCAAGGCAGTGGTGCCGAAACCAGGAATACTGCGTGCTGCAACGGTACGCAGAGGTCCGGCGCTGATGGCATTGACACGGATTCCCCGCGGTCCCAGTTCGAAGGCCAGGAATCGGGCCGAGGCCTCCAGTGCCGCCTTGGCGATTCCCATCATGTTGTAGCCGGGGACGACTCGCTGGGCGGCCAGGAAGGTCAGTGTAATGATGCTACCCCCTTCGTCCATGAGTTCTCGAGCCCGGCGGCCGATGGCAACCAGGGAGTAGGCCGACACATCCATAGTCTGCTTCCAGTCTTCACGGGAAACATTGGAGAAGGGCTCGAGAAAGGTCTCTCTGGGGGCAAACGCAATCGAATGAACGACGAAGTCCAGCGAGCCCATCTCTTGCCTGGCGACATCAAAGACGTGATCAAGTTGCGAATCATGGGTCACGTCGCAGTCCTCCAGGACCGGGTCGACAAAACCTGAAGTGAGCTTTTCAAGCGTTCCGCGCAGTCGCTCGCCCTGGTAGCTGAAGAGCATGCGGGCGCCCGCCTGATTGAGCTTGTCAGCAATAGCCCAGGCAATCGATCTTCGATTGGCGACTCCGAACACAATGCCGTTTTTTCCTGACAGGTCGACGGTGTACATGAGGGCGGATCTCCTTCACTAATTCTTTTCCACCACAGGTGCCAACCCGGGTTGAACAATCTCTTTTCCTGCTTCCTGCTTCGCTTCCCGGACGATTCGGGCGACGTCTGACAGCAGTTCTTTCGCGTCGTATACAATCCCGTCCTTGATGGTGTAGCGCACCCCCCCCACACGCACCGGCTGGTTTTCCGCGTTTATCTTGATGGCACCGGTCCCGTAGAGCACCTTCAGATTCTGCAGCGGGTTCTCAGCGACCACCACCAGGTCGGCCAGTTTCCCGGCCTCCACGGTTCCAATCTGATGGTCGCGACCCAGGGCCTCGGAGCCCAGCAGGGTGGCGGACCGGATCACCTCGAGAGGGTGGAAGCCCGCCTCCTGAAGGAGCTCGAGTTCGCGTATGTAACCGAATCCGTAGAGCTTGTAGATGAATCCAGCATCGGAACCGGTGGCCACACGCCCGCCACGGTTCTTGTAGTCATTCAGAAAACTCATCCAGATCCGGTAGTTCTGCTTCCAGGCCACTTCGTCTTCAGTGGTCCAATAGAACCAGTAGGAGCCATGTGATCTCCGGTTGGGACGGTAGAACTCCCACAGGGAAGGCAGAGTGTAGGTCTCATGCCATTCCGCTCTTCGAGCCCGCATGAGGTCCCGGCTGGCCTCATAAATGGTCAGGGTCGGGACGAAAGTGAAATCCAGCTCCAGCAACTTGTCGATCAGGGAGTTCCACCGGTCACTGCCCCTGGGAGCAGCCTGTTTCCAGAGGCGGCCCGCTTCCCCGAAGCGGTGCTGCTCGTTGTTGTAGTTATAGTCGAGCCGGAAATCCTGGATGGTCCGATCAGTAAATAGCGATTCGGGCAGGCCGTACCAGTGCTCCTGAGTGGTAAGGCCCAGGCGGGCGGCCTTAATCGTATTCATCCAGGACACTCTGAGCTGGGCCAGATGGGCCGCAGTCCGCATACCCTCCTTCTTCGCCTGATCAATGATGGCCTCCATGATGTCGGGTCGATAGGAGCTGAGCTTCAACCCGTCGGCTCCTCGTGCCGCCGCGCCGGAGACCCACTGGCGGACCTGTTCCGGAGTCGTGATCGGGTCCTCGGCTCCCTGTCCGAACCACACATACGCTTCAATCCGCGGGGCGGTGATCTCATTCTCGGCACTACGCTGCTTCTGTTCGAGAACCCAGTCCAGCCCGTTTCCGCACCAGGGGTCGCGGATGGTGGTCACTCCATGGGCCATCCACAGCTTGTAAACGTACTCGGCCGGCGTTCCCTGAGCCTGGCCTCCGATGTGAGCATGCATATCCACGAAGCCCGGCAGAACGTAGTGTCCGTCCAGCTCCAACTCATGAAAGCCTTCTTCGGCTTTGGGCCTGTTTTCTTCATCAATAGGCAGGCCCGGGTTGCCCACGCTCTTGACCTGTTCGATTCGATTGTTCTTGATGACAATGTCCACCGGGCCGATCGGAGGTGACCCGGTCCCGTCGATCAGGGTAACTCCTCTCAGGATCAGTCCGGGGTAGGGTCCCATCCCCTCGCTTCGATCCGGGGCCCTGGGAATCGATCGGGGAGTCTCCTGAGCCTGGATCACCACGATCGAGACCATCAAGATCAGACACGCCAGAGTCAGCTGCATTGTTCTCATAGGGGACAACTCTTTCAGAGAAGCAGAGAGATGTCAAAGAGGGTTATCTGAGGTGATCGTGTTTTTTGAGCAGTTCGGCGAAACAGGGTTTATAGCGGACGGCATCCAGGTCCGAGGTTACATTCCGCAGCTCCTGTTGGATGATGGGCAGGTATTTGGCCGGTTCAAGCTCGAGCGAGCGGGAAAAATGGGCGATCGACTGGTCGGCTTTGTTTCTCCTGGAGTAGAGCAAACCGAGTCGGAAATGCAGGCGAGCGTTATCCTCCCCGTTCTCGAGTGCCTTCTCATAGCTCGACAGGGCGCGTTCTTCCTGATTCAATCTCTCGTAGACAACGCCCAGAAAGAAAGGCGCCTGTGCCGAGTCAGGATGGATCTTCAGAGCTCTCTCCAGCGTGTTGAGTGCTGCCTCCGATTGTTCGGTGTTCGCCTGAGCGATCCCCAACCGCAGGAGAGTGTCGAAGTCGAACGCCCCCAGCCCAACCGCTTTTTCGTAGACTCGAACGGCTTCCCTATTCCTGCCGGCTTCCCCAAAAAGATCTCCCAGCCTGATCCAGATCGTGGTATTGGTGGGATCCCGCAGTGCGGCCCGTCGCAGGTACAGCTCCGCGTCAACGAGTCTTCCCTCCTCGCTGGCAATGGATCCCAGGTTGACAAGGCTGGTAACAGAATCCTCACCCCTCATCAAGAGTGTCTCGGCTTTGTCCAGGCGCTCCAGCCGCAGCAGAACATAGGCCAGGTTCTGGTCCAGTTCCGGGTCGGGGGCACTCAGCTTTCTGGCTGTCTGAAAATAGCCCAGAGCTCGCTCGAACTCTTCCTGCAGCATCAGGTTGCGAGCGAGCAGGAGGTTGGCTCGGGAGTCCTCCGGAGAGTGAACCAGGAAGTGCTCATAATGCTGCGTTGCCAGCTCTTTTCGATCCGCCTGGTCAAGGGCCAGGGCCAGGTCCAGGTGCAGGTTCGGATCATCCGGATCGAGCTCGAGCGCCTTTTCGAAATCGGCAACGGCTTCGGACATCCGGTCCTGGCGGTAGTGGAGTCGTCCCGACTCCTGCCAGGTGGAGGAGTTCTGTGGGGCAAGTTGCTTGAGCTGATCGATGTCGGCCTGTGCCGAGGTCAGATCCTCTTTGCCCGAGTGGGCCTCGACCCTGAGAGAGTAGGCCATGTCGTTCTCCGGCGCAATCCGGATGAGCCGGTTGAGGTTCTTGAGCGCTCCGTCGAGTTTTCCCTGGCGCAGGTAAATGAGGCCGAGATTGAAGAGGGCCGGGGCAAAATCCGGCTCAATCTCGAGCGCCTTTTCAAAGAAGTGAGCCTGCTGGTCGGAAAAAGCCTGATCCGTCCCGATTAACTCCTCTCCCTTCTGAAACCAGGCCACGGCCTCGGGAGCCACAGGAGTGGGCTGAGGAGACAGAAACAGGAGGAAAAAGAGCAGGAGTGACATGTTGACCCAGGCCCCGATTCTATCATTGAAGCGTGGGAGGTGCCCTCAGGGCCACGAGGGTCGCCCCTTGTATCTTCAACCTTGTCTTGAGATCTTCTCAAAGTTGTGAAGGTCGGCAAGAGGCGAGGAGGAATAGACGCTCTGGTTGCCCGTCGGCTCAAGAGCCTGTATGACGTAGATAAGCGCCCTCCTCGATACCCGACCGTATCCAAGGCTTCGAGCCTCTATTTGCAAGGTAGGTACCGCCTCTTGCCGAAAGAGTGAACTCCATCTTAGTGAGGATCGTTGTATGAAATCAATCTTGTGGATCGGTGTGGATGTGAGCAAGGACTCCTTCCATGCTGCCTATCGCCAGCACAGAGGGTTTAGCCAGAGAGAGTTCGATATGGATGAGCAGGGCATGCAGGCCTTTGCCCAATGGCTACCCAAGAACGCTCACCTTCAGGTTGTCCTCGAGTCGACTGGACCCTATTGGCAAAAACTGGTTTGTTTCTTGCAGTCTCAAACCCAACCGATCGCTGGCTCCGTGGTCAATCCTCGTCGAGTGCGAGACTTTGCCAAAGCAGGCGGCCTGGTGTCGAAGACAGATCCTCTGGATGCCCGCTTGCTGGTGCACTTTACAGAGACCTTCACACCCCCGGCCCTGGAGGCGCAAAAGCAAGCCTACCGCCATTTACGAGCTTTTTCTCGACATTACCTGCAGCTGCGCCACCACTACGATGTAATCCACGATCAGAGAGACAAAGCCCTGGCTGATCCGGACGCTCCAGCCGCCCTGGGCGAATCCTTTGACAGTCTGTTGAAGGAGCTGGAGAGGCGAATGAAAAACATCCTGGACAAAGTCGAGCAATCACTCCAGCAGCCGGCCTTGCAAGAGGCTGCTTGTTTACTGCAGTCCATTCCCGGCATCGGAACCAAAACCACTGCCACCTTGCTGGGCGAGCATGGTTCGGATGCTCTCAACTACTCGGTTAAAGAGTGGGAGTCTTTCGCCGGCCTGGATGTGGTCAAGTAGGAATCGGGAACATCGGTTCGCAAGAAACCACGCATCAGCAAGCAGGGAAACTGGAGAGTTCGCCGAGCTCTGTACTTCGCAGCTCTCGTAGCGACTCGTCACAACCCCACGGTTCGTGTCTACTATCAGCGTCTGCTCAACCGGGGAGAAGAGAAAAAAGCGGCTCTTGTCGCCAGCATGCGCAAGCTCTTGCAGATCTCCCGCGGCGTCCTCAAAAATCAGACTCCTTTTCAAGAGACTCCAAATCATGCTTGAATTCCAAGACCGTATCTACGATCTCGATTGCCGGTCGCGCAACGTGGAACGTGGGAACGTGGAACTATTCGGTGTCCAGCGACTCCGGTGAAAAGCTCTCAAACCGGGTCAACTGCTCGAACTCCTGGTAGCGCAGGATGACTTCGGTGAAGGTGAGACTGCGCAGCCGCTCCAGTGAGAACTTCTCCACGTTGAAACTGGCCAGGACAGCGCCGAAAACGACTGCCTGGCGCATCGCTTCCCGGTCGCTCTTGCCGGTACCTGCCAGGTAGCCCATGAAGCCTCCGGCGAAGGAGTCTCCGGCTCCGGTCGGGTCATGCACCTCCTCCAGTGGATAGGCCGGAATCCCAAACACGGACAACCCTTCCTGGTCGCGCTGGTACAGCGCGGCCCCGTACTCGCCAAGCTTGACCACCAGCGTGTGGGGTCCCCAGTTGAGGATCTTGCGAGCAGCACCGGGCAGGTTCCCTTCTCCCGACAACTCTCGTGTCTCGGCGTCATTGATGATGAGGACATCCACGCCTTTGAGCGTCTCGAGCAGGGATTCAAAGGATCCGTCGATCCAGAAGTTCATGGTGTCGCAGGCCACCAGCTTTGGCCGGTTGACCTGGGTCAGCACGGAACGCTGCAGCGTCGGATCGATGTTGCCGAGAAAAATGAAGTCATGTTCCCGATAGGCCTCCGGGATGGTGGGCCGGAAGTCCGCAAAGACGTTGAGGTGGGTCTCCAGGGTGTGGGCGGTGTTCATGTCCTGACCGTACTCACCGCTCCAGCGAAAGGTTTCTCCCGAATGATGTTCCAGGCCCGCCAGGTCGATCCCTCTCGACTCCAGAAAAAGAAGGTCTTCTCTCCTGAAATCGTGGCCGACGCAGGCCACCAGGGAGACTCGGGTAAAGAAACTTGCGGCCACACTGAAGTAAGTGGCGGATCCACCCAGGATTCCCCGGGCCGTCCCGAAGGGGGTCTTGATCGAGTCGTAAGCAACGGATCCGACAACCAGTATCTCAGGCATTAGAATCTTCCTCGGGGGTCTGCTTCCAGGGAAGCCAATCGGTTCAATCGAGGTACTTACCGACGATCGGATCGAGGTCTCTTCTGGTTTTCTCTGGTATGGCCTCGGGGGAGGTGATGATGGCGTTGTGCAGAGCCCTGTGGCAACTGCAGGTATGATCCTCGGGGAGATCTCTGATGGCCTGGCGAATCAGGCGTTTGGCGTTCTCACTGTTGCGCTGGAGGTAGCCGATCAGTATCTCGACCGTGACATCGTCTTCTTCCTCATGCCAGCAGTCGTAATCAGTCACCATGGCGATGGTGACATAGCAGATCTCGGCCTCTCTGGACAACTTGGCCTCCTGCAGATTGGTCATTCCGATCAGCTCTGCCCCCCAGCTTCGGTACAGGTGAGACTCGGCCCGGGTAGAGAAGGCCGGCCCTTCCATGCAGACATAGGTCCCGCCCCGCTTGATCGGGAACCCAAGCTCCTGCGCGGCACGCTGGATCACGTCCGCCAGTGAACCGCACAGGGGGTCGGCAAAACCGATGTGCGCCACAATCCCGTTTCCGAAGAAGGTGGCGACTCTTTGCCGGGTGCGATCGATGAACTGGTCCGGCAGCACAAAATCCATGGGCGCGTGTTCCTCTCTCAAGGAGCCCACGGCGCTGGCCGAAAAGATGTAACGGACCCCGAGCCTCTTGAATCCGTAGATGTTGGCTCGGAAGTTCAGTTCGGTGGGCAGGATGGAGTGGCCCCGACCGTGCCGGGCCAGGAAGGCAACTCGGCGACCCTCCAGAGTCCCGGTCACATAGTGATCACTGGGATCACCAAAAGGGGTCTCGATCACCGTTTCATTCACGTCTTCGAGCCCCGGCATCTCGTAAAGGCCGCTGCCGCCGATGATTCCAATTTCCGCTACGCTCATAGTTCGACTTTCTCCGCTGCATCCCCCCAGGGGAGAGGCCGTACCTTATACCGTCCTTCTTCCTCGATCAAGTTGCCCAGGGGGTGTTCGGAGTCATGCCCGAAGAAGACGTTCCAGTGCTCTTCCACAGCCCGGCGGTAGATTCGGCGCCGCGATTCGAGGGTCTTCATCGGGTACACGTCGAAGGCCATGATCCAGGGCAGCGGGACGTGGGCCTGAGTCGGGCAGAGATCACCGATGCAGAAGAGAACCCGTCCATCCGACTCGATTCGGACTGATTGATGGCCCAGAGTGTGTCCCGGAGTTGCGATAACCGTGACTCCGGGTACGATCTCAGTGTCCTCCTCCACCAGTTCCAGCCGGCCCTCGGCCTGGACGGGCAGCCAGTTGTGGTGCAGGTAGGTGGCGGCCGTCCGCTCGTTGGGGTGGCTGGCCTCTTCGAATTCCTGGCGGCGCACCATGTAGGTCGCCTCCGGGAAGGTGGGAATGACCTCGTCAGCCCGGACCAGAGTGTTCCCGCCACAGTGATCGAAGTGCAGGTGGGTGTTGATGATAATGTCGATGTCCGCCGGGTCGAGGCCCTGGGAAGCCAGCTGGGAGAGGATGTCCGTTGGGTGCTCGATCCCGTAAACCCGCATCTGTTTTTCGGTGTACTTGTGCCCGCAGCCTGTGTCGATGAGGAGATTGTGCTCCCCTGTTTGAAGCAGGAGACAGTTGAGGGCGAGACGAATCCTGTTTTGCTCGTCACACTCGGTGGTTCGATTCCAGAGAACCTTGGGGATCACGCCGAACATGGCTCCGCCGTCGAGACGAAAGTACCCGTCGGATATCAGGTGAAGGTCAAATTGTCCCAGTTTCACGATTCTCCCTCGAGTCGCTGGGTCAGCTCGATCAACACTCCACCTGTGGAATCGGGATGAATGAAGACAATCAGGCGGCCGTCGGCACCGACCCGGGGTTGCTCGTCAATCAAACGTACATTGCGGACCTTCAAGTCTTCCAGGCTGGCCGCCAGGTCATCTACCTCCAGAGAAATGTGATGGAGGCCATTGCCTCGCCTGGAAAGGAAAGTGGAGATGGGGGAATCGGATTCGGTTGGCTCAATAAACTCAATAGCCGAGTCCCCAATTCTCATCACCGCAACCTGCACTTTCTGATCCGAAATGATTTCCACCCGGTCCAGTTCCAGACCGAGGCTCTTGTAGAACTGGGAAGTCACGGCAATCGAGTCGGTGGCGATGGCAATGTGGGCGATTCTTCTAATCATGGGGACCTCCGTCCTCCAGCCTGGAAACAATGTTTGCGACCACGGTATAGGGATCCGTTTCGCGGTTGCGGAGCTTCTGCGCCAGAGCTTCCAGTTCCTCATCGGCCAGGCGGGACCGGATCATTTCCTCCAGGCGGGCTTTGAGCAGTTCCCGGAGACGGTGCTTGTGGACATCGAGTCGGGATCTCGGGTCGCTTTCCTTTTCGTACCAGTGGCGGTAATCCGAGATCTCCCGGAGGAGATCTTCAACTCCATTGCCCTCGGTGGCTACGGTCTTGACCAACCGCGGAGGAAATCCGGTATTCTCCCCCGCCAGCTCCAGCATGGCCAGGATTTCCTTTTCGCTTCGGTCAGTGCCCTCCAGGTCAGCTTTGTTGAGGACGAAGACATCCGCAATCTCCATGAGTCCGGCTTTGATGGTCTGGACGTCGTCCCCCAGACCCGGGGCCAGGACGACCAGGACCATGTGGGCTGTAAAGACAACGTCCACTTCATCCTGTCCGACTCCTACCGTCTCCAGCAGAATGCAGTCGTAGCCTGAAGCGTCCAGAACGATCAATGCTTCGTGCACGGCGGGAGCAAGACCACCCAGCTTCCCCCTGGTCGCCATGCTCCGGATAAAGACGTCAGGATCCGTCGAGTGCCTCTGCATCCGGATCCGATCTCCCAGGATCGCTCCTCCGCTGAAAGGGGATGTCGGATCTACCGCCAGGACCGCCACGCGGGATCCGCCCGCACGAAACCGCTCGATCAACCGGTCCACCAGCGTGCTCTTACCGACGCCCGGGCTGCCGGTGATTCCCAGTACGAAGGCTTTCCCTGCGTGTGCATAGAGCTCCTTGAGAAGTTGCAGCGACGCGTCCGACCAGACGCCGGCTTCGAGTCGGGAAATGGAGCGGGCGATGGTACGCATATCTCCTTTCAGGATTCCCTTGACCTGATGTTGAACTTCCGGGATTAGAGGTTTGATGACGGACTCTTTCTCATGTTTAGCAGCCCCTGGTGGAAGTCCCACGGGTCCACGGACTGTTAGCCCAGCAGTTCGCGGGCGATGATCATTCTCTGGATCTCACTGGTCCCTTCGCCGATGGTCGTGAGCTTGGAATCACGCCACAGCTTTTCCACCCCGTACTCTTTGATGTACCCGTAACCCCCGTGGATCTGGATGGCCTGTTCAGCAGCCCAGACGGAGACCTCGCTGGCATACAATTTGGCCATGGAACTCTCTCGATTGATCGACTTTCAGGTCTGCTTTAAAACGGCGGCCTGGTAGGTCAAAAGCCGGGCCGCCTCGATTCGGGTGGCCATGTCAGCCAGCTTGAAGCGAATCCCCTGAAAACTGGCGATGGGACGGCCGAACTGTTCCCTTTTTCTTGAATACGTCAGGCTTGCATCCAGGGCGGCCCCGGCAATCCCAAGTGCGATCGCGGAGATGGCAACTCTTCCGCCGTCCAGGATCTCGAGGGCCGCCGGGAAGGCCTCACCTTCTTCGCCCAGGAGGTTTTCTTTCGGGACAAAGAGATCCTCCAGGATGAGCGACGCGGTTTCACTGGCCCGGAATCCCAGCTTGTTTTCCTTCTTTCCCGGTTGCAGGCCTTCACTTCCTTTCTCCACGATGAAAGCCGACATTCCATGAGATCCGGTTTCAGGGTCTGTCATAGCGAGAATGACATACGTATCTGCCCTGATACCGTGCGTGCAAAAGGTTTTCTCCCCATTCAGGAGCCAGCCGCCTTCGGTCCGGGTGGCTCGTGTCCTGGCGGCCCCGGCGTCGCTGCCCGCACCCGGTTCCGTCAGTGCCCAGGCCCCCAGGGCCTCCCCCCGGGCCAGCGGTTTGAGGTACTTCGCTCTCTGCTCCGGTGTGCCGAACTTGTAAATGTGGTCTGAGCACAGGGAAGTGTGGGCATCCACCGTGAGACCCACGGCGGCGTCAGCGCGGCTCAGTTCCTCCAGAATGATGACGTACTCGATGTATCCGAGACCGGCTCCCCCGTTCCCTTCATCGACGAGGATTCCCATCATTCCCATGTCTCCGAGCTGCCGGATCGCTTCGGCCGGAAACTCCTGTCGTTTATCCCACTCCAGGCAGTGCGGGGCGATTTCACGGCGAGCAAAATCCCGGATTTTGGCGCGCAGGGTTTCCTGCTCCTGTGTGAAGTCGAAGTTCATAGGGATATTATACGGTTCCACGTTTCACGTTCCACGTTCCGCGTTCCGCGTTCCATCACGTTCCACGTTCCACGTTCTATGTCGGGTTCCAGAACATGGAATCACTAAAAAGAACCCGGCGGGGTGGAAAAATGTCTAAGAAGGTATCGAGTCGATCGTTAACACAGGTGAGGACCAGGGATTTTCCGAGGACTCAATGAGGTCAACGGCAGAGTTGGAGACAGACTGGATCCGGGATGTTCTGGAGGAGTACCAGGCAGCTCTGACCCGCTATGCGATGCGCATTACCGGTGATCTCGAAAAGGCCCGCGACGTGGTTCAGGACACCTTCCTGCAACTGTGCCGACAGGAGCCGGCCAGGATCAAAGGACATCTGGCCCAGTGGCTCTACACGGTGTGCCGGAACCGGGCGCTGGATGTAAAGAGAAAGGAGAGTCGCATGACTGTGTTGCAGGAGGTGGACGGGTTCATGGCTGTTGACGAAGCGAAGAACCCCGCCCAGCAGGTGGAGACCCGGGAGATGGTCACCCAGGTGCTGGGAGTCCTGAACCAACTCACCCCCAACCAGCAGGAAGTCATCCGGCTCAAGTTCCAGGATGGGCTCAGCTACAGGGAGATCAGCCAGATCACCGGGCTGAGCACGTCTAACGTTGGTTTTCAGATCCACACCGGGATCAAGAAACTCAGGCAGGCAATGCCCTTTTCGGAGAACCGATCTCCGGCCATCAGGAGGGTCAAGTAATGACGATCGACCGAAATGACCCCAGATTGACAGCTTACGTATTGAACGAGCTCGACCAGGCGGAAAAATCCGCAGTCGAGGCGGCACTTCAGGAATCAGAGGAGCTGCGCAATGAAGTCGAGGAGATTCGCCAGGCCTGCGGGCTGCTGGGAGAATCCCTGCACCACGAGTCGGGCGTGGGACTGAAGCCGGAGCAGATCGAGCAGATCGAAAAGGCTGCGCGACCTCAGGAGACCATTCGCCCCTGGTGGTTCCGGCCCGGGCTTCCCGTGGCCGCTTCGGTTCTGCTGGCTGCCATCCTCTTCGGACCGAACTGGGTCGAGCAGCTGAGTTCGTCGAAAGAGGCTGTGATTCCGGCAGCCCAGCGGGCACCGATCGCAGAGCTGGAAGAGACAGCGGGACAGGAACGGGATTTTGTTGACAAAGGTCAATTCGCCGCCCGCAAGAAAGATCAGGACCCGGCCGATGAATCCGAGTTTAATAAGCAGAACGAGCAGCACGCCCAGACCCGTCCGGAGCCGGACGGGAGTTCACAGGAGCAGCCCCGGAGTTCGGATGAACGGTCGGGCTGGTATCGGGCCAACCAGGACCGGGCCGACACGGATGCCGACGCTGATGTCGAGAAAATGGAAAGGCAGCTTGCGGCAAAAGTCGTCGAAGGACGTTCCTCGCAGGTGACGGACGCCCTGGACAGTTCTTTGGAAAAAGGAGCTGATCTCAAGCAGCTGGCCGATGCGCAGCCGAAGGCTGGAGCCCGGAACGCCTCCGGGCCGGCCCCGGCCAAACCCCAGGTGGAAGCACCCGCATTCGACTTCGAAGCGCGCCGGGCCGGGAACCGGGAGACGGAGATGGCCGAGAACCGGCCGAGAGATGAGTCTTTCCAAGGGGCAGGTGAAGTGGTAACGGGTCGGGTCGGGTCGGTTTCGGGCGCTGCAGCCGAGACGGAAGGCGAACAGGCTCGTGGTCAGTCCGTCCGAAACGGCTCCCTGAAATCTCAGGAGCAGAGCTTTGCCGACGAGCCGGCTCAGATGGGCGACGACATCTCTGCTGCCGGCAATGCAGGTGCTCCGACACCTCAGACAGACCCCTCCTCCTCCACGGCCACAGTGGGCGGTGAACTCGGCCGGCGTGATCTGGAGGGGGCCCAGTCCGCCAGTAATGAGAGAGTGATCAGCGAGAAGAGGATTGGAAACTTGCCGGCAGGTGGACGTGCCCCAACCCGGCGAGCGGAGCTCAAGGCCAGACTCAAGACCGGAAAGGAATTCAGCCATGAGCCTCCCGAGGAGGCGTCAGTCCGGGGATACCACTATGAGGACCGGGATCGTTACCCGCACCCCCATCCTCCCCCCCGGCGGCACCGACCCCGACCCCGACCCGATTTCAACACCGAGTCCTATGGCCGTATTGTGGAAAACCCCTTCGTGCGGGTGGAGGACGATCCCCGTTCGACCTTCTCGATCGACGTGGACACGGCCTCTTACGCCAATGTGCGGCGCTTTCTGAGCCAGGGAACTCGTCCTCCCCGGGACGCCGTCCGTATCGAGGAGCTGATCAACTACTTTTCCTACGATTACCCGCAGCCCCATGGCGAGCAGCCTTTTTCCATCTCCCTGGAAGTTGCCGAAGCTCCCTGGAGGAAGGAACATCGACTGGTGCAAGTCGGTTTGAAGGGCCGGGAGGTTCGCGAAGAGAAGCGCCCCTCCAGCAACCTGGTTTTTCTGATCGATGTCTCCGGTTCGATGCGGCCCTCCAACAAGCTTCCACTCTTGAAGAAGTCGATGCGCAAGCTGGTCGACCGGCTCACCGAGAACGACACGGTGGCCATGGTTGTCTACGCAGGCGCCTCCGGTCTGGTTTTGCCTCCCACTACGGGAGATCAGAAGAGTGTCATCCTCCATGCCCTCGACCACCTTCATGCCGGAGGTTCCACCAACGGCGGGGCCGGGATCGAGCTGGCCTACAGGTGTGCCGTGGACAGTTTTATCCGGGGTGGGATCAACCGGGTGATTCTGGCAACCGATGGAGATTTCAACGTTGGGATCACCAACCAGGGCGACCTGATCCGACTGATTGAGAAGCGTCGCCAGAGCGGCGTCTTCTTGAGCGTGCTCGGCTTCGGCATGGGCAACCTAAAGGATGCGAACCTGGAGAAGCTGGCCGACAAAGGCAATGGCAACTACTCCTACATCGACTCCGAAAGGGAGGCCCGCAAGGTGCTGGTCGAGCAGATGAACTCCACCCTGGTAACCATCGCCAAGGATGTGAAGATCCAGATCGAGTTCAACCCGGCCCAGGTACAGGCTTACCGTCTGATCGGTTATGAGAACCGGGTTCTGGCTCACCAGGACTTCAACGACGACCGTAAGGACGCTGGAGAGATCGGGGCCGGACACATGGTCACGGCTCTCTACGAAGTGGTTCCCTCAGGGATCGACATGAATGTTCCAGGCGTGGACCCGCTTCGCTATCAGACTTCTGGTGACACGGCGGGGACCGAACTGGATCGGGTCGAGAAGGTGCCCCACGGAAACGAGTTGATGTTTGTACGGCTCCGCTACAAGAAGCCCGCTGGAGAGACGAGCCGCCTGATCGAGACGCCCCTGGTGGACCGGCAGGGCCGTTTTGGCGGTGCCTCACAGGACTTCAAGTTCGCGGCGGCGGTGGCCGCCTTTGGAATGCTGCTGCGGGACTCGAGCAACCGGGGAGATGTCTCCTTCGATGAAGTCTTGAACTGGGCGCTGGCCGGCAAGGGAGAGGATCCCCACGGCTACCGGCAGGGGTTCTTGAAGCTGGTCATCCAGGCCCAGTCGCTGGAGTTGCCTCTTCTTCGCCAGCACCGCTAAGTCGACGTTCCAGGTTCCAGGTTCCACGTTCCACGTTGCGCGCTCATTGCCATTCGCGCCTCTGTCTGCCCCTCCCACTTTCAAGATTCCAAAACGTGCAACGTGGAACGTGGAACCTGGGTCAAGAGTGTGGGAGGCGCCTTGGGCGGCGACCGGGGTTCCTGAACATCACGCTCGGCGGTCGCGGCCTGAGGCCCCTCTCACTTTCAGGAATCGTGGAACGTGGAACGCTCTAGTACTGGATCGTGATCTGCGACGCGCTGTTCATTGTGATCCCGGGAATGAAGGGCACAATGGGCTGAAAGGCGTACTGGATGTCGACCTTGACGGCGCTGCCGGGGTCGTTGTCCGGAATCCAGGTCGTGGTGACTGTAATCGCGTCGGTGTCCATGCCCGGGGCAATGCTTTTCACGTAGCTTGTGACTGCAGCCGCGTCAACCGCCCGCCCGCTGTCGGCACCCCGGACCATGGCCCAGCGGACCGCTTCCCGGGACGCATTGCTCAGGAAGTGATAGGAGTTCAACAGCCGGCCACACTCCATAACGCCAATCAGCAAGAACAAAAAGACCATGATGATGAGGGAAGACTCCACCATGGTGACGCCCTTTTCGCCGTACTTTCGTGAATGGAATGCCCTCATGGCTGATTCATCACTTCTGAGCTATTCGGCGATCTGTACGACCGCTTGCCCTACCATGGTAAAAGTCGTCGGAAGGCCGGGGTAGTTGAAAATGGGCACCCAGTCCGCTGAAGTGTCGACCTGAATATAGTCCATCCGGCGGCTGGCCGCGCAGTCGGCTGCCAGGCAGGTGGAGGCCGAGCTGTCCGAGCACTCACAGTAAGTGGAGAGCTCTTGTCAATAGGTGTGGAAAAACATCAGGCGGCTTTCTCCTCCGGGACTTGGTTGACCGGGACTCCATTGACATATTTGGCGCCCTGGTAGACGTCTTTCATCAGCTCCGGTGCCTTCAACCGGCGGAATCGCTGCTCCGCCACCAGCAGCATCTTCCAGATCACCGCCTGGGCGTTTTCCACTTTCTTGAATCGCTTGGCCGCGTCCGTTCGCAGCCGAAGAGCGGCAAACGGTGACTCCACTGGATTGGTGGTTCGCAGATGCTGCCACTGCTTCTTTGGATAGCAGGTAAAAGGTCACCATCCGGTCCCAGTCCTGCTCGATTAGCTCAGCCGCCAGAGTCAGCCCTCGCTGCCGGCACCAGTGCTGAAAAACCTTCTTGAGTCGTTGTGCTTCTTCTCGAGTCTCGGCGTAAGGGATCTGCCGCAGGATCAGCAAGGCCGGCTTGTGCACTCGCTTAGGGAGCTTGGTCAGCAGGTTGACGATCCGATGATTCCAGCAGCGCTGCTCCTCGGCCTGGGGATAGACGTTGCGCAAAGCTCCCCAGATGCCCAGGTGGCCGTCTCCGATCACCAGCCGTGGACAGCCCATCCCCCGGCGCTTCAAGTCGCGCAGTACTTCCGACCAGCTCTGGGTCGATTCCCGATAGCCGCTCGTGACCGACACCACGGCTTTGCTTCCGTCACTTAAGGCGGCCAGCACCACCAGCAGGACTGCCTTTTCCTTCTCCAGACCCGCCTTGACGTAGATTCCATCTACCCATAAATACACCACTTCCAGATCATTCAAGGGTCGACTCTGCCAGACCTCCCATTCGGCCTGCCACTGCTCTTTCAATCTGGCCACCGTGGAGGACGACAGGTGCGCCTTTTCCCCTAAAAGCCCTCTCAGAGCCAGATCAAAATCCCCCAGCGCCAGACCATGCAAGTACAGCTCAGGGATCAGTTCTCGAACCTGCCGCGTCCGCTTGGCAAACAGGGGCAACACCCGACTTTCAAAGTGTTCCTCTAGATCCCGCACTCGAGGCCTTCGAACCTGGATCGTCCCCGATCTCAGCGTCAGATGCCTCGGCTTCCCATATCCATTGCCATAGCCCGACGGAGCGTCCACGGCCCTTCGCCGCTCACTCTTACGCCGCCCTAATAACTCCGTGACTTCCTCCTCCAGCAGCTCTTGAACCCAGCCTTGGATCTTCTCCCCCACCCAATCTTCCAGCTCCTCGAAACAAACTCTTGACTCGACACTTTCCTCAATGTTCTGCTTGCTCATGCGGTGTGTACTCCTTCCGTTGCGGGCCTTTCGGCCCTGGGTTTTAAATCAACCCGGAAGGATACTCACCGCCTATGCTATTTACACACCTTCTGATGGTAGCTCGTAAGTGGAATGTGTAACCGTCATTCCACTGACCTGGGCATCGGCGGTGGCGGCGGCCAGGATGTCGTCAGGGCTCCCAGCGTAGCTGGGCCCCTGGGCGCCGAAGAGGGCTCCGGCACTGGCCGCATTGGCAACGGCAACGCCGACAAAAGCCGCCCTGGCGACGTCAATGACCCCGATCAGGATCAGGAAAGGGAGCATCAAAGCCATTTCCACGGTTGCCAGGCCGCGTGTCCTGGAAGCTTCCCTGCTTGGCTTCGTGCTGGCTTGGTAACTCAGGTTCTTCATCTCATCCCCCTCTGCTCTCCTATTCGACCAGCACTCCGACACGAATGATGGACTCTCCCTGGGGGAGCCCGCCATAGTTGCTGTTGATGGTAGCATGGCCCCCCACCTCGAGCCCGCTCACGACCAGAAGCGTATAGTTGCCGGTTCCGGTACTGCCGCCGTTGTAGACCAGCGGCGTTCCCGGCATGTAGATCGTCCCGTCGATGACCGTCAGGCTGTGTCCGCCGATGTGGTTCTGCTTGGTGTTGTAGACCGTGCGGTCCGTCATGAACAGCATTCCCGCATAGTCGCCGCTGGTGGGGGCTGAGAAATACGTGCTGCTTCCGCCGGTGACGTTGTATCCCAGGAATGAGTGGCTGGCATCGTAGGTGGAGTAGAAGGTGACCCCGTCCCCATAGGCGTCGGCCCCGCCTTTGATGAGCAAACCTTTGGTCATGAGAATGTACATTCCCGGATTAAAAGTGGCGAGCGTACCCGAACTGGCGACCTTGATTCCCCCGCAGTAGGTGCCCGGCCAATACTCGCAGGTGCCGGAGTCGCAAACCACCTGGGAATTCCCATGCTCTGAACAGTCCCAGCCCCCCCGGCGGCGGTTCCGGCATGACATGGTCGGCCAGCGGATCCTGCACGGGGTCAGTACCGGTCACTGGAGTCGGGTTGACCGTGGCATCGGGGTGGATGTCCGTACCGCCGACCACGCTGATCGAGGCCGCGTTGATAATAGAGGCCGAGCCGACATTCAGGGCGTCGTTGGGATGGTCCGAGTTGACGTAGATGCCACAGCTCATGTTGAGCTCACTGCCCCCGGTCAGTGTCAGCGCCAGCTTGGCGGTGGGATCCATTACGTACACACAGCCACTGCCGCTTTCCTCGACGTAACCCACCGCCCTGGCGCTGATGGTGGCCGAGTCAACGCCCGGCGCGTTCATGAAATAGGTGGGCCGGGGCTGGGTGACAACCACCTCCACAAAACCCGAGTTGCCGGCATAGAAACCCGAAGTGGGAGGACTGTTGACGGCGACGGTGACTCCGTCGGTACCGTGAGTGAAGCCGTTTCTGGCCGCATCCACCCGGCCGGCGGTGAGGCCCGATTCAGCTGGAGTGGCCGCCATGGCCATGGCCGCACCCACCGCTCCGGCATCTGCGGCATTCTGGGCCGTCCGCTTGATGTAGCGGAAGAACCCCATGTCGACGGCCAGGCCGGCAAAGCCCAGCAGAAAGACCAGGGCCAAGACGACCGTGAGAATGACAAAACCGTCCTTGGATCTTGGATGACTCATGGGTTCCCTCCCTCCTAAAATTGTGAACCCTGAAGCAATAAATCATAACAAATACCCACGTATTATGTCAAGGATCACTGACTTCTGGATCGTAAACGTTCAGTGCCGGGGGGCGATTTCTTTGACTGTCGATACGGGCTCGGGGATCTCGAAGGTCAGGCTTGCCCAGAAGCTTTCCCAGTCAAAATCCAGGCTCTCTTCGGCTTCCACCATGTGTACAGCCCGGACCATCCAGACTCCGGCTCGAGGCAGTTCGAACAGGGCCCGGCCATCCTCGTCCGTACGAACATCGAGTGAGACCCCCGGATCCTCTTCCCACATGGCCCGTACGGGGTGATGTGCCAATGGGAGACCCTGATAGAGAATCCTGACCGGCAGGATAGGGACGGGTCCCAGCCGCGCCGGGTGCTTCTCAGCCAGGAGCTCCAGCTCGAATCCGAGCAGCCGGTCTTCTAGATACGGCCCCGCCTCTCCACCCACGAGAAGCGCCTTGGCGCACCTGGAAAAGGCTTCCACTCCCTCGGCGTCTGTCTGGCCCCGCCGCGCCCTCAGCTCCAGAACGTGCGTCAATCCTTCCTCTTCCAGGTAGCTCTTGAACATCTCAGCGGGCAAAACGGATCTTCTCCGCTGGCTCCGGTAGCCGATCACGTAGGATCCCTTTTCCTGAGGACGAAGCAGTCCGGCGGGGTCGGTCCCGTCTCTGCCCGGGATCTCTTGCCGGCCTCCGGGCCCGTGTACGACAAAGTGCCGGATATGGGAGGGATCGCGCCGCAAGGGGCTCCCTTTCAAGTGGTCTCCCACCAGCAGGCGGACGGTCACCAGCGTGTCGGGCTCGACGAGAAACAATGATGGCCGGATCCAGAAGTCGTGCCCCAGCAGAGACGAGGTTAGAAGAAGGGTGAGCAGCGCGGTCGTCGGGAAGTGATTCACAGCAGATCCTCCAGGTTATCAGTTACCGCTGAGGGATACGAACTGGAGGGGTCGGATGGATTGTTTTTTTGAATGGGGTCTGGGTTCTGGGTTCTAGGTTACTTGAGCCGAGTTCATCTTTAATGTTGTTCACTTCGCTCACAGCTTTTCCTCGGTTCGCCTGAGCTTTGCCTTGAACGTCAAACGGGGAACTGAAGCACACTGAGCCGCCGACAGTTGGAGTCAAGTTACAGAACGGTGTGGCGTAAGCGCACCGTCCCTGGTGTTTGACGGCACGCTGACGCCGTGCCGTTCTGTGAGCTGGATGGTGCAGGCCTGGCTCAGCACCTGAGCACAGTACTCGTTGGTCTGAGGCAAAGCCTCGTTAGGTTCTGGGCTCCCAACGTGGAACGTGGAACGATCCTAGGGACCCGCCAGGACCATGGCACATGTCGGCTGGGGGCTGCCGCCCCGGGGCTCGATGGTGACGGCCAGGACCTGAACCTGGTCTGCGCTAATGGGCAAATCCACCTCGACTTCCGTGACCGGGCCGGTCGCGTCGAAGGTCGCTGAAGGATGAGGGGGCTGACCTTCTTCAATGACCCAGAGCTGGAAATCCTGATTCGCCTCGATGGCGGGAAGCTGGTGGAAGAAGAGTGAGATCCTTCCGTCTTCCGGTCGAATGAAGGCGCTGGCGGAGGATCCCTCAAAGCCGGTCAACCCGGCCAGGTTGAGGAAACGGACCGTGGGTCGGCTCAAGCTGTCGACTTTGAGAATGAGCGACTGATTGGCATTTCGAAGTTCGTCGATCTCTGCCAGCAGTGAGGCGATGTGAAAGTCTTGTTCGCGACTGACTCGATGCCCCTGAAAGACCAGGCCTGCCAATAGCACGACCAGGATTCCCGCTGCCACCGCCGCAAGGCGCCAGCGCTGCAGACTTGATTGCCTTGAAGCTGTTGGCTGGGGCTGATCCGTGGACGAAATCCGGGCCAGCAGACGATCTTTGAGTTGCGGCGAAGGGGCTATCGGCTCCAGGGCGAGGGGAAGGGAATGGAGCGTGTCGGACAGCTCCCTCAATTCGGCCTGACACTCCTGACAATCCGGCAGGTGGCGCTTGAGTCGCCCGGACGAGACTTCATCCAGAGCCTCCAGCAGATGGTCACTATAGTATTCCTGAAACTCGGCCTTGCTCATTGCGCCATTCGCGGTCTCAGCTTCCTTCTCAGCTTGTTCAGACCCAGTTGAATTCTGGTTTTGACCGTTCCCAGGGGCGCCTCCAGATGCTGCGCGATCTGGCTATGGCTGAGCCCTGAAAAATAGGCCAGGAGAAGAGCCTGCCTCTGATCCTCCGGAAGGGAGTCCAGCGCCTCGCGAACCAGAGTTGACCGTTCTCCTTCGATGGTGCTGGTGAGGGGATCGAGCTTTCCCGAATCCACCAGGGTCAGCTCATCCAGTTCTTCGGTCCGGCGCCGCGTCTTCAAACGTCTCCACTCGTCGATGACCTGGTTTCGGGTAATGCTGAAGATCCAGGTCTTCGCCGAAGAGCGGCTTGCATCGTACAGGTGCGCCTTCTTCCATATGGTCAGGAATACCTTCTGAACCGTGTTTTCAGCCCGGGCCGGATCGCCCACGACCCTCAGCGCGAGGGCATGGACGATGCCAGCCAGGCGATCATAAAGCTCCGACAGGGCTTCGCTATCCCCTTTCGAAACCTCAACGAGTAGAGAGTCTTCCAAGTCGGCCATCAGGAACCAACCGGATTGTAGACGTGTTTGTGGCAGGAGGCAATTCGACTTGTCTCCACTACGGTCGGTTCCGAGTTCCCGGTTGGCAGTTCGGGCTGCTAGTGCACTAGCGGGCGGGCCGGGGAATCGTGACATTCCCCGGCAACTGAGTACCCTCTCTGGTGAGTGATTACTTAGTTAGTCCGCTCGATCTCAACCTCGGTCACTGCACCCATCCAACCATGGGTGCCCGGCACCAGATCAGCTCCTCCCAGGATACCGGGATGACTCATGATGGCCCCGCTTTCGGCCAGCGCCGGATCGCTCATGCCTGTGCCGGCGTCCCCTGACGACACACCAATCAGGCCCTGGCAGGGCGGCACTATGTCAGCGAAGTCCTCGGTATTGAGCTCTGTTCCTGCATCGTATCCATTGGTGAACACGGTGAGGCTTTCGCCCACTCCTTTCGGGAGGTGCAGGGAGTCAATGCCGGTGAAACCGTCGTTGGTGCAGATCAACATCGACGCGAAGGATAGATACTTCGCCCCTTGATTAGCCGAGATCGTAAAGGTAACGGAGTCCGGGAAGCCAGTGCCACCAGGGTCGGCGGAGGGGACCAGGGGCGGCGGCCCGGCTTGCAGGACTGTAGAGACCCTGCCGTCAGCGCCCAGCAGATCGAGCAACGGCACGTTGTTCCCGTTTTCCGCGATCTCCTTCAATTCGAAGCTGGCCGGCTCGCCGACCTAGAAGACACTCAGCGGCTGGCCATGAGTCGCGACCACCGGAGGCGTCAGCGGCTGGCCCGAGGTCAGATTGGTGATCGTCACCTCATAGGTACGCAGCGCCGGTACGCCGGCATGGGGAGAGGCCAGGTAGGGGAACCGGTCGAGGTAGGGTACGTCGTTTCCATCGACGCCGTCGCCCAGCCCGGCTCCTGTCCCGTCGACCAGAATTCCGGCAGCCGCCTGAACCACGATATCCAGAGCATCATCTCCGACGCGCCGCCCATTCGGGAAACCGCCCAGGTCGCCTCCTAGAACTCCCATTCGATTAAGCTGGTCGGCTGGAGTGGGAGGAATGGCCAGGTTGAGTCGCAGCATTTCTGCGGGACGGACGTTGGGGGGCTGATTCAGGCCTGGAATCCCCGTCAGAAAGACCTGCACCAGATCATTGCGCGGTGCGGGCGGAACCTCGACGCCAAACAGCAGGTTCAGCAGCCGGGGTACCTCGGGATCGAGGACGAAGTTCAGGAACTGGAGATCCTGGAGAGGTGCGAGGCATTGAAACGGTCTTTGTGGCTGAGCGGGATGACCACTTCGTTGACCAGGGGCATTCCCAGACGGGAAACCTGCTGATGCCCTGGAAAGCCAGGAATGCTAAACCGAGCTACCATCAGAAGGTGTGTAAATAGCATAGGCGGTGAGTATCCTTCCGGGTTGATTTAAAACCCAGGGCCGAAAGGCCCGCAACGGAAGGAGTACACACCGCATGAGCAAGCAGAACATTGAGGAAAGTGTCGAGTCAAGAGTTTGTTTCGAGGAGCTGGAAGATTGGGTGGGGGAGAAGATCCAAGGCTGGGTTCAAGAGCTGCTGGAGGAGGAAGTCACGGAGTTATTAGGGCGGCGTAAGAGTGAGCGGCGAAGGGCCGTGGACGCTCCGTCGGGCTATGGCAATGGATATGGGAAGCCGAGGCATCTGACGCTGAGCTCGGGGACGATCCAGGTTCGAAGGCCTCGAGTGCGGGATCTAGAGGAACACTTTGAAAGTCGGGTGTTGCCCCTGTTTGCCAAGCGGACGCGGCAGGTTCGAGAACTGATCCCTGAGCTGTACTTGCATGGTCTGGCGCTGGGGGATTTTGATCTGGCTCTGAGAGGGCTTTTAGGGGAAAAGGCGCACCTGTCGTCCTCCACGGTGGCCAGATTGAAAGAGCAGTGGCAGGCCGAATGGGAGGTCTGGCAGAGTCGACCCTTGAATGATCTGGAAGTGGTGTATTTATGGGTAGATGGAATCTACGTCAAGGCGGGTCTGGAGAAGGAAAAGGCAGTCCTGCTGGTGGTGCAGGCCGCCTTAAGTGACGGAAGCAAAGCCGTGGTGTCGGTCACGAGCGGCTATCGGGAATCGACCCAGAGCTGGTCGGAAGTACTGCGCGACTTGAAGCGCCGGGGGATGGGCTGTCCACGGCTGGTGATCGGAGACGGCCACCTGGGCATCTGGGGAGCTTTGCGCAACGTCTATCCCCAGGCCGAGGAGCAGCGCTGCTGGAATCATCGGATCGTCAACCTGCTGACCAAGCTCCCTAAGCGAGTGCACAAGCCGGCCTTGCTGATCCTGCGGCAGATCCCTTACGCCGAGACTCGAGAAGAAGCACAACGACTCAAGAAGGTTTTTCAGCACTGGTGCCGGCAGCGAGGGCTGACTCTGGCGGCTGAGCTAATCGAGCAGGACTGGGACCGGATGGTGACCTTTTACCTGCTATCCAAAGAAGCAGTGGCAGCATCTGCGAACCACCAATCCAGTGGAGTCACCGTTTGCCGCTCTTCGGCTGCGAACGGACGCGGCCAAGCGATTCAAGAAAGTGGAAAACGCCCAGGCGGTGATCTGGAAGATGCTGCTGGTGGCGGAGCAGCGATTCCGCCGGTTGAAGGCACCGGAGCTGATGAAAGACGTCTACCAGGGCGCCAAATATGTCAATGGAGTCCCGGTCAACCAAGTCCCGGAGGAGAAAGCCGCCTGATGTTTTTCCACACCTATTGACAAGAGCTCTGCTAAACCCGATCGGTGCGCCTCCTCTAGCCCGGATTATGCAAAAACCGTAGTCCGGTGTTGAAAAACGAGTCGAGAAGTGGCCCAACTCGGAAGCGGGCAGGTGTGACAGGCGGATTTGCGAAGAATATCGGTTGGGGAGGCGTTTGAGTGGTTGGGGGAGTGAATTTCAGACAGATCTGGGCCTGGATGAGTATCGGAAGCGGTTTTTTGGGGAACTGGGAGAAGCTAGCTGGAGTTGAGGCGACTCAAGACGAGGTGGAAGAGGGGTTGTTCGGGAAAGGCTGAGGAAAGATGGACCCAGATGCGTCGAGTGGTTTGTCGGATGCGGGCCCCGATCTTGAGGACACGACGACGTAAGGTTTCGATTTCGAGCTTGTGCCAGGGAGTCCCGTGCAGATAGTCGCGGAGGCGCACGAACATCTGGTAAGCCAGTGCATGCAGGAGGAGTCGAAACTGATTGGCCAGGAATCGATGACAGCTGAGTCGGTCCATGCTCAGATGATTCTTGAAGGCCTTGATGAAGTTCTCGGTCTGCCCTCGGTTTGTATAGTGGTCATAAAGTGATTGGGAGCAGAGGTCGTCCCGGTTGGTGACCACAAAGCGACGATTGAGGGGTGTACCGTTCTTTCTGTAATTTGAGGAAGGTGAGCTAAAAGGATCAGAGGTCTGGGGCAGGATTTCTCCAAAAACTCAAGACAAGAGCAAGGAGGATCCGAATGACCCCAGACCCAGAACAGAGGCTACCACGAGAATTGTTGAAAGAACTGATCGAAGAAGGCAGCGACGCGTTTCGAGGAGTGTTGGAGAAACTGCTCAACACCGCCATGCAGATGGAACGAGAAGAGTTTCTGGGAGCTCGACGCTGGGAGCGGAGCGAGCAGCGTCGAGACCACGCCAACGGGTACAAGGCCAAGACGCTGTCAACTCGAGTGGGACAGCTTCAAATCCGGATTCCACAAGTACGTCACCTGGACTTCTATCCCCGATCCCTGGAGCGAGGGTGCCGCTCGGAGAAAGCCCTGAAGCTGGCCATCGCCGAGATGTACGTGATGGGCGTGTCGACGCGCAAGGTCACTGAGATTACCGAGCAGCTGTGCGGCACCGAGATCTCCGCCAGCCAGGTCTCAAGAATCTCCAAGCTGCTGGACGACGAACTCGAGCAGTTTCGCAACCGCCCTTTGGGCAGCTATCCAGTTGTGTACCTGGATGCCCACTACGAGAAGGTCCGTCGCCAGGGCAGCATTCAGGATGTGGCCGTCTTGAAAGCGACCGGAGTCAACTGCTGGGGCAAGCGGGAGGTGATTGGGGTCAGCTGCCGACTCAGCGAGGCGGAGGTCCACTGGCGAGAGTTTCTGCAGCAGCTTCAAAAGCGTGGTCTGGAGGGTGTGCAGCTGATTGTCAGCGATGACCACTCAGGACTACGAGCTGCCAGAAGAGCTGTCTTTCCTTCAGTGCCCTGGCAACGCTGTCAGTTTCACCTGAGCCAGAATGCTCAGCGATACGCCCGCCGATCCGACCAACGTGCCGCCATCGCCACTGACATTCGAGACATCTTCAATGCCCCGTCTGGAGGCGAAGCTGAGGCGATGCTTCGGGCCAGAGTCGAGCAATACTACGACCGCAACCCGGAGCTGGCCGATTGGATGGAGACCAATCTGCCGGAAGGCTTTACGGTCTTTCGTTTTGCACGTTCTACCTGGCGGCGCATTCGCACCAACAACGGGCTGGAGAACCTAAACCGTCAGATTCGCCGGCGTACCCGGGTCGTCGGTATCTTTCCAAACACCGAGTCCGCACTACGACTCATCACCGCTGTCGTCGAGGAGATTCACGAAGACTGGCTGATCGGGAAACAGTACCTCAGCCTGGTCGATTTCAAACCACAGGAGAATCCGATCTCAGATCACTCTCAGTCAAATTACAGAAAAACAGTTGCTTAGCCGACGATTGATCCCGCGCTGATCGACCTCCACTTTGACAATGACGCGACGGGATCGATCCCAGCTCTTGGCTCGATAAAGAAACTCGTCAAACTGACGCTGTTTTTCCTCCAGCTCAACGAACTGCAGCCGAGTCGAATCCAGCAGCGGCTCGACCACTCGCTGCAGGCGAGGGTTTCGACTTAACCCAATGACATATTGGAGTTGATTCTCTTCACCTTCACAGAACTCGTAGAGCCGAGGCGTGGCAAAGCCGCTGTCGGCCCGAATCTCAATCTCGACATCCGTCCCCACTCCTTGTCGGATGGCCTCCACGACTCGCTTCAGAATGGGCACGATGTGAGAGGCAGCCCCCTTGTTGCCAGGTCTCAACACGACACACACCAGGTCGCCCGTGTCGGCATCGAAGATCAGCAAAGGATGCAGAATGTGGTTTCGGTAATACCCATGGTAGAAGGAGAACTCCTGCTGACCGTGAGTGTGGTCGTCGGTACTGTCCAGATCCAGGATGATCTTGCTGGGACGTCTCTTCTTCAGGGAGCGCACATAACGGCCTAGCAGCCACTGGCTCAGATGCATCAGATCCTTCTTGGTGACGGAGTTCTCCAAACGGGAGAAAGTCGGCTGGGTGGCCAAATCGGGATCGCTCTCGGGCAACTGATCACAGACTGTCTTGAGCATCGGATCGGAGCGCAGCGTATCGGCGTCATTACAGTCTTCGTAGCCGGCCACGATCTGCAAGACTCGTTGTCGAATCAACTTCAACAGGTCATGACGAACGTAGCGTCGGTCCCGGCTTTCCGAAATACACGAACTGAAGCCCTCGCACAACCGATGTTGCCGATCCAGCGATCCAAACAACAACCATCCTGCGTCGGAAGTCAGACTCCCCCCATCAAAACGCGCCGTGATCTTTCGGTGGCTGTGAAATAGCAGGGTATTCTGGCAGACTGCTTTCAACATTGCCGTAGCTCCTGTTTAGGGTCGTTGTTTATGTAAACCCTTTTATATCAGAGAGCTACGGCCTTTTTTCTGGGCCCAAATCTCACTCGGATTCAGATCTCATGCATAATCCGGGCTAGAGGGTAATAAAGAGAAGACGGGACGGGAAGCCGAGGACCAGACACCAATCACCGCGGCATCGTCGGCGGGATCCGTGGGGGTGCTGCCGTCCGTTGTCAACAGGGAGATCGGAACTTCGATGGCAATGCTGTGCACATTCTTTCCGGCCGTTCCGTCCACGCCCGGGCTGCGCAGCTGCAGAAGGTCGAAGATGGCTCCCAGATCGACATAAAAGCCGTCATCGCGGGGGCCGGCAAACACCCGGCTCCCGTCCCCCAGATCATGGATTGCGGCATCGGCCAGAGCGTCGTAATCGGGCACCGTAGTCATTCCGATGTTGGGAGGGGGGACGGCCAGTCCTGCACCCAGAACCTCCCTGGATGCGACAGAGGAACGGCGCGCGCCGTCGATGCGGGTCACCGAATAGGACTATCGGACGTTGTAGGTCGCATCGTCCAGGCCGGTGATGGGACCCGTCGCATTCAGAAAGGTTCCGCTTTCGAGTACCTGCGTTCTGAATCGGAACTGGTAAGTGATGTCTTCGAGGCCATTTCCGTCATTGTCGATCATGATTTCGTAAAGGACGGCGGGATCGAACTTGTGAAAATTGGGTCCGGCAGCAGCATGCTCCAGCGGAATGAAGTTGGCGATCAGGGTGACGAATTCCCCACGCCCTTCCTCATAGCTGACAAAGGCGTAGACGTCGGTATTGTCGGCCGTGGGATCGAGTGTGATGGCCGGGGCCTCGCGGTGACTCGATGCGGTGACTGGTGACGTCGGCATTGTCAGGGTGACAGCCGTGAGCAGCAGAGCTGCTGCCAGGCACCTGTAGAGAGTGAATCGGGTGGTTGATCTCATTTCCAGTGATTCTCCTTTCAATTGTCCGAGAATGAAGTGTTGAACGGCTTTCCTGAGGGGATACGATTGCGGTGTCCCAACTGGATTGGTTTTTCTTGAGTAGGTTCCAGGTTGGCGCGTTCATTGGTATTCGCGCATCTGTCTGCTCGCCGACAGAACACACTCGCTTCGCTCGCACCCGTTATTGGTTACTGGTTCCCGGTTCAAGGTTGAAGGTTGAAAGTTGAAAGTTAGAGACTCTAGGAAACCTTCAACCTTTAACCTTTAACCTTTAACGCCGCGAGCGCAAGCGAGCGGCAGATCCGCAATACTTGGGGAGCCTTGACGAGGCTCCGGGGAGAGTGGGAAGCTGACCGCCATGAAAGCATTCGATTTGGAAGCCTGTGTCAAGTTCCTCCAGCGCCTGATTCAAACCAGAAGCCTTCCCGGCCGGGAGCAGGAGATTGCCCGCGTGGTCTACCGCGAAATGGAGCAGCTCGGGTTCGATCAGGTTCGTGAAGATGAAGCAGGTAATGTGATCGGGCTCATCCGGGGTCAAGGAGATGCACCGCCGGTCATGCTCAACACCCACCTCGACCACGTGGATGTCGGAGACGAGTCGCGCTGGCCCTTCCCCCCCTTTGGAGGTGAGATTCATGAGGGAAAAGTGTGGGGGCGTGGAGCCATGGACATCAAGGGCCCGCTGGCGGCCCAGGTCTATGCTGTGGCCCCCCTGGCCCAGGAAGCTTCTCCGCCTGGCGATGTCTACGTCAGTGCCGTGGTGCAGGAAGAAGTCGGCGGCCTGGGAGCCCGTCATCTTTCCTCCCACCTTCAGGTTCCGCTCGTGGTGGTGGGCGAAGCTTCCCAGAACCGGCTGAGACGGGGCCACCGAGGCCGTACCGAGCTGACCCTGCATGTGCGGGGACGGAGCGTGCATGCCAGCGTTCCCGAGACCGGAGTGAATCCCCTGTTCGTGGTGGCTCGGTTCCTCAATGAGCTGGCTTCGCTGGAGATGGCAGAAGACCCCGAGTTGGGGCCCTCCAGCCTGGCTGCGACGTTGATTCGGACCGATCAAACCAGTTCCAATGTGCTCCCTGGTGAGGCATGGCTGACCCTGGACTGGCGCAACATTTCCGGCGAAACTGGAGAGGACATGAGGCAGCGCCTTGAGGAAACGGCACGCAAGTGTCGCATTGAAGGCTCAACAGCCGCTGTGGAAGTTCCCACCTTTCAGCTGAAGAGCTTTACCGGGCTGGCGATGGAATACTCCAGCTACCAGCCGGCCTACGTGGTCCCAGAGTCGCATCCGGCCATTACGGGAGCCAAGCAGGCCCTGGATCCGGTGACGGAGGTGAGAGAGGAGACGGAGCTGTGGAGATTCGCCACCGATGGAGCACACTTTGCTGACGCCGGCATGCTCGTGATCGGCTTTGCACCGGGTCACGAAAGCCTGGCTCACACGGTAGATGAATCGATCTCGATTGCGGATCTGGATGTGGGGATGCAGGGGAACCTGGCCCTGGCCCGGGACTGGCCGAGGTTGGCGGAAAAGGCGGGGTTTTCGGGTTCCACGTTCCACGTTTCACGTTCCACGTGAAGATTCTGGAGATCTTTCGACGGTTGAGTTTGTCGTGGAACGTGAAACGTGGAACGTGAAACCTTCCTCAGGCCCCCAGGAACCGGTCCACGTGCTCCATGGGCATGGGGGGGGTGGCCCGCGATACCGTCCACATCACTAGCACATTGCCCACCAGACCCCAGATCCCGGGATGGATCTCCTCCCACTGCAGGCCCGGGAACAGATTCCAGATCAGGGTAATGAAACACCCAGTTACCAGCCCCGCCAGAACTCCCGTGGGCGTGGAGCGCCTGCAGTAGAGAGTGGCGATCACAGCCGGGAAGAACTGGGCAATCGCCCCGTAGGACAGCAGCAGCAGATAGACCAGGGAGACATCGGAAAAGACTGCGAAGTAATAGGCGACGGCCCCGATCGCGATCACCGAGATCCGAATGTACCGGGTCTCGGTTTGCTCTGACATGCCGGGATTGAGCAGGACCCGGTAGCCGTCCTTGATGAGGATGGAGCCTGCCGCATGAACCAGGGCGTCCCCGGTCGACATTGAAGCCGCCAGGGCACCGGCGCAGAAGAGGCCCACTACCACGGCCGGAAGATCCATGGAAGTCACGACGAAAGGCAGGATGGCATCTGCCGGTTCCACTCCGGGGTAGGCCAGGATCGCCGAAAAGCCAATGAACATGATGGGAACCAGGAAGATCTGGAAGGTCGGATAGAAGACAACCGTCTGTTTCAGGGTGCGAATGCTCCTGGCCGTATAGATCTTCATGAAGGTGTGTGGCCACACGCTGAAACCGATGGTGGAAATAGCGATGGCGCTCGAATAGCCGCCCCAGGTCCAGAGGTTTCCGTGTTCGTCCAGCCCCGGAGGCGTCAACATATCCGGTACTTTGGCGGCCAGTTGCTCGAACATGGGGGTCACCCCCCCGTACAATTTGAAGGGCAGATACAGACCCAGAATCCAGGCCAGCGACATCATCAGGATTCCCTGGAAGGTGTTCGTCCAGCCGATGCCCGTCACACCGCTCTTGAAGACATAGATGAGGACGATCCCATAGGCGATCGCGGCCCCGGCCCACTCGGGAACCCGTCCCTCGGTCACCGTCGAAAAGACGTACCCGGCTCCCTGCATCTGCAGCTGCAGATAGGGGAGGAAGGCCACCAGGCTGATCAGGGCCAGCAGGACGGATATAGCCTTGCTCTGATACCGATCGGCGAGCAACTCGGCCTGGGTCACATAGTGATAGCGGCGGCCCAGTCTGGCGACCTTGGGTCCAAAAAAATACCAGGGTACGAGGCCGGCCAGGCCGTAGGCAATGATGTAGAAAGCGGCGGCTCCTCTCGAATAGGCCCATCCGGGCCCGCCCAGGAAGACAAAGGCACTAAAAATGGAAGCGCCCATGATGAAGTACATGACCAGGAATCCGAGAGCCCGGTCTCCGGCTACATAACCTTCGGTTCCGGCGCTGGTCTTGCGGCCCGACAGCAGACCTATGGTCAGTGAGGCCAGCAGGTAGAGAAGTGTAACTGCGAAAACGATTACCCAGCTTTCGATCATTCCATCCCGTCCCGCCGCTGTTCCCAGGTGTAGAGACTGACCAGTACAAGGAAGGAAAGAACGGTGAGAAAGACCAGGTAGGCCAGGGAAAAGGGCATTCCCAGAATCAGGGGTCGGATGCGAGAGAAAAAGGGATAGATGGGCCACATCGTGGTCATGACCGCGACAATGAAGTAGCCGATCACCAGCCGGTAGGCGAGTTTGCGGGACATGGACACTGGATTCTAGTGCATTTGCCGCTCGCTTTCACTCGCGGCGTTCCACGTTCCAGGTTCCACGTTCGGACCGAGCAAGACCCCGGTTAAAGTTAAAGGTTAAAGGTTCAAAGTTTGTGGAACGTGGAACCTGGAACGTGGAATGGGATCCTTGACCAGGGGAAGGCCTAATTTCTATGATGAGACAGCTATGGTAGCGAAAACAGTAGCGGCCTGTGCCCTGGCGTGGCTGATTCCCGGGGGCGGGCACATGTTTCTGAATCGATGGAAGCGAGGCCTGGTCTTTCTGGCCGTGGTTCTGTGCCTCTTCTCGCTGGGCCTGTTCATGGACGGTCGCCTCTTTGGTCTTACCTCCGGATTCTTTGGACTGCTCAAGTTCATGGCCGGACTTGCTATCGGCCTTCCTTACCTGGCAGGACAGTTCATCGGTCTGGGAAACGGGCAGATTAGGGCGTTGGGTTACGAATATGGCAACACGTATCTCTACACGGCCGGGCTGCTGAACATGCTGCTGGTGGTCGACACTTTTGACATTGCCCTGGGGCGAAAGTCATGAATCATTTCACGGCTCTGATTGTCCTGGCTTTCTGCATCGCCATTGTGTTTGCCCTGATTGCCAAAGAAGATCGCCAGGCTCGAATCCGCTATTTCTTCAAACTGCTGGCCTACATGATTCTGGGCTCACTGGCGGGTGCCTGGGTCATGTCGGCCATCCCCTGGTAAGCTCCCATTAGAAATCGGACGGTTTATCTTCCCTGGATTCAGTGGCTTCCGGCAGTAGCCTGTGCCGCCGTCATTTTCTGGTTGTCGCACCAGAGTCGTGTTCCCAGGGTGATCAGGCGGGTTCCGGACGAAGCAGGGCACTCCCTTGGATACCTGATCTTCGGCCTGACCCTGGTCTGGGGCAGGACCTCCGGTTTCAGGAAGGAGCTCGCTGCCTCCAGTGCCCTGCTGCTGTGGATCGTCGCCGTATGCTATGGGATCTCCGACGAGTTTCACCAGAGCTTCGTGTTGGGCCGCACACCCTCTATGGCGGATCTCCTGGCCGACGCCGTCGGTGCCCTGACGGCGATATCCGGGAGTTGGCTGCTACTGCGCCCACGGAAGCTGTAGGGCACGGTTATCAACCGTGCCGAGCTGAACCAGTTGCCGGTCAGTTCCGTTCGGCACGCCAGGTTGGCGTGCCCTACTATCTTACCTCGGCCCAAAGCGCCAACGCGCAAAGTCGATGATGCGGTTTTCGGCCCAGTATCGATCAATGTCTTTCCTGTCCTGCTCGATGAACCCCACATGGCCTCCTTCCTGGGGCAGCCACAGCAGGACATTCGGATTCTTCAGGAGGCCCGGTGTCATCAACGGTCTCCAGGGAAGTATCGGGTCCCGCCTGGAGTGAAGGATCAGTGTGGGAACCTGGATGCTGTCGAGCCAGGGTGAGGCGCTGGCTCGACGATAGTAGTCGAAGGCATCCTGGAATCCCCCCAGGACGCTGGTAAAGATTTCGTCAAACTCTCGGATCGTCTTGATCTTCCGGATGCCCTCGACATCGATGTGTTTGTCAAGGTGCCGCTCTCTCTTGCCGACCACATGCTTCAACCCCTTGACGAAGTGCCAGCGGTAGAGACGGTTCGTGAGGCGGTCGAGAGTGTTCCAACTCGCCACCAGGTCAACCAGCGGTGAGACCACGGCGGCGGCCCGAACTCTATGCGGCGCCGCCTCGCCCCACTCTCCCAGGAGCTTGAGCAGCATGTTTCCTCCCATCGAGACGGCTACCAGAACGAGCGCCCCGCACTGGTCCAGATCGAGCACCCTGCGGACGACAACGTCCAATTCTCGACTGGACCCGGAGTGAAATATGACCGGTCTGTGTCCAGCCAGATTCAGGTCGTAGAGGTTCAGAAGAACGGCATTCCACCCCTCCCGGCAGGCCTTGTGCAGGAAGCCCTGCATATAGGGGGACTGACTTGACCCTCCCACACCGTGGATGGCCAGAAGAGTGGGTGCACCAGGTTCTCCGAAATAGCACTCGGCACGGATGCGTGCCTGTTCGGGCAGCTCGAGAATCACCGTTTGAGTGTCGGGTGCCCCCCAGCCGAAATTCCTCCTGGCCAGAGCCGCCACCATGGTCTGCAGGTGGGGATGGGGAATGACTCGATGAGGCAGGAAGGGACGGCTCAGCAGGAATTCCTTGAAGCTTCGAAGTGGCGCAATGGGATGTCGGGAACCCTGTTTCATGGGGATCCGTCTGAGAGAAGCTTTTCGAGTTGCAGCAGGCCGTGCTGGAGTGACTGTTTCTCGGTCAGGAGCGGCTGGAAGGGATCACCTTTGGCCTTCAGCCTGCGAACGATGCTCCGAATGTTGAAAGCCGCTGGCCGAATGTTCGAGGATACTTCGCTCCAGTTGAGTGGTGTGGAGACGGGTGCACCGGGCCTGGGTCTGAGGCAATAGGGGCTGACGATGGTCTTGCCAAAGCCATTCTGAAGGTAGTCGATGTAGATCTTTCCTTTCCTTTTTTCCATTCCCCTCTCAATCGTAGCCAGGTCTCTCATGCTGTGAACGGCGAGGCGAGCGATGACTTCTGCAAACCTGCGGACTGACTTGTAGTCGTTCCTGGAGTCCAGGGGCACCACGACGTGCAGTCCCTTCGATCCCGATGTTTTGGGATAGCCCTTCAGGCTCAACTGGGTGAGGATCTCCTTCAATCTGAGGGCCAGCCGGCAGACCGCCGGAAACGGAACTCCCTGACCCGGGTCCAGATCAATGATCATAAAATCCGGGAACTCGATGGAACCCGCCCGGCTGCTCCACGGATGCAATGGGATACAGGCCAGATTGGCCAGGTACACCAGGGTTTGCCGGTCGTTACACAGAATGTGCCGGTTGGCCTTCCCCTTCGACTCGGAAGGGACGACCGCCGTGTCGATCCATTCGGGAAGGAAGTCCGGAGCGTCTTTCTGGTAAAAGCTCTTACCCTCATAGCCATCCGGATAGCGTTCCAGGTTCATGGGACGATCCTTCAGGTAGGGGAGCAGAACCGGCGCTATGCGGTGGTAGTACTCCACCAGGTCGCGTTTTGTGTAGCCTTCCCTGGGCCAGAAAGGTTTGTCCAGGTTGCTCAGAAAATCGTATTGTTCCAGCCCTGCGTCTTCACCCCCTGCGTCTTCGCCGCTGCCCTCTGCAGCATTGTCCGGACCGGCCTCGAATCGGCACTCGGTTGCCTCCAGCTCCGGCCGCAGTCTCAAGAACACCGGAGCGCGAAGGATCCAGTCACGAGTCCACTCGTTGAACTTGACATCGCACACCAGCGCCGGCTTCACCCAGGTGGCCCCGGTAATCTCGCGGGGAACTTCGTGAAACGGCACCTTCCTGGTCCGGAGAGACTCCAGTTGCCGGTGCACCTCCCGGAGTTGGTCCGCGTTGAATCCACCTCCGACTCTTCCCACGAAGCGGAGTCGATCATTTTCAAATAGACCTATCGCCAGGGCGCCAAAGTACTTGCGGCTCTTTGAGGGCGCCGTGAACCCACCGATGACAAAGCTCTGCTCCCGGGTGGCTTTAATCTTCAACCACCGTGAGCTCCTCCCGGACACATAGCGGCTTGCTGCCTGCTTGGCTACGATTCCCTCCAGTCCCTGTTCGGCGACGAGATCGAAGAAGTTTTCCCCCTGCTCCGACAGGACATCCACTTTCTTGATCAGTTCGGACTGTGGAACCAGCGCTTCGAGGATCCTCCTGCGCTCGGACAGGGTGACGGTGCGCAGATCGAAGCCATCGCAGGAGAGCACATCGAAAACCAGGTAGCGGGCCGGCCCGGTCTCTTCCGCACTCTGCAAACGCGTGCCGATGCCCAGTCTGGACTGGAGCAGCTGAAACCGGGAGCGACCCTCACTGTCGAAAATCACAATCTCGCCATCCAGCAGGAAGTCTTCAGCCGGCAGGGCCAGCAGGGAAGGGAGCAGTTCCTGGAAGTGCTGGTCCAGAGGCTTCAGGTTTCGAGAGAGGAGCCGGATTTTGCCGTTTTTTTTTCCGCCAGCGCTCGAAATCCGTCGTACTTGAGTTCATACAGCCAGCCGGTTCCGGCCGGCACCTTCTGGACCAGGCTGGGCAGCATGGGAGGAGGCACTTGATCGATCGGGGACGGCTCCAGCTGCAGCTCCGAGAGAAGTCTCTGGTAGCGATGCTGGTCGGAGACGGTGATCCCTTCGACCAGTTCGTCAACCTCCAGGCCCGACAGAACCGACTCGGGCATTTCCTCCAGCAGGTCTTTCTGTGGATCAGCGTAGGGATCGTCCTTCTTGATCAGCAGCCAGTCGTTTTGCGAGTCCTTGATCTTGACCAGAATCCAGTGACCCTGCAGCTTCTCACCGTAGAGCCGAAGATCGAGCGTTCCCTGGCGCCAGGCCCGAACCGGATCGGTCTCCTTGCCCACGCATTGGTAGCTTCCCTGATCCCAGACAATCATGTTTCCGGCCCCGTACTGTCCTCTGGAGATGACACCTTCGAAGTGCAGGTACTCGAGCGGATGGTCCTCGGTGTGGACAGCCAGGCGCTTCTCGGATGGATCCAGGGAGGGCCCCCGAGGAATCGCCCAGGATCGCAGCACGCCTTCCATTTCGAGTCTGAGATCGTAGTGAAGACGGCGGGCCGCATGTTTCTGCACTACGAAGCGTAAAGCGCCCACCGAATCAGACGTCGACCGTCCCCCGGGTTCGCTCGTCCTCTCAAAGTCTCTCTTGTCTCGATACTTCTTCAGGTCCGACACTCTCAAATGATTCTAACCGTTCCGGGTTTCGGGTTCCGAGTTCCGCACTCATTGTCACGGGCGCCTGTTTCTAGGTTACTTGTGCCGAGTTTATCAACTTTCAACCCTCAGCTTCTTCCAACCAGCAACCAGCAACCAGCAACCAGCAACCAGTAAAGCCTCGCCCATTTCCAGGCAGCGGCGTTAGTAAGTATGTGGGCGGCGAAACCCTGACCGAAGTTCAGCAACGATGGTTCACGGCAGGAGCCGAGGAGCTCACGGATCTGGAGCTGGCGGTCACCTTTCTTTCCCATGGCTGCCGGGGAGACATCGCCCTGACGCAAGCTCGTATTCTGCTGCGTGCCCTGGAGGAGAACTCGGACTGCATAACACTGACCCGAGAACTTCAGGATCAGGGATTTAGAGATCGTCAGACCAGGGCCGTCGTGGCAGGCCTTCATCTTTTTCGTCGCCTCGACTGGCCTGCTTTGCGTCCGGGCCAGAAGTTCTCCTGCAGCCTGCAGATATTCCGTCATTTCCAACCCCGAATGATGCACCTCAGAAAAGAGTGTTTCTGGGCCGTACTTCTGAACGGGAAGAACCGATTCCTGAAGCTGGTTCGCGTCTCGGAAGGGTCGTTGACGGCTTCCCTGGTTCATCCCAGAGAGGTCTTTCGTCCAGCCATCCTGGAGGCCGCAGCCGGCCTCCTCTGTGTCCACAATCATCCAAGCGGCGACCCGGCTCCCAGTCCTGAAGATCTCCAGATTACGCGCCGGCTCGTGGAAGTCGGCCGCCTGATCGGGATCCGGGTGCTGGATCACGTCATCGTTGGAGAGAACGAATACTTCAGCTTTGCCGATGAGGGAATGATTTGACAGAATTGAGGCGTCATGCATCCCCTGGAAGAAGCCCGTTTTGATATTGAACTGCCCTCGTACAGGCCGTTCGAAGTGGTTGGCATGGGCTTGAACGCAGTGGACTGGATCGTGCAAGTTCCCAACTTTCCGCGGCGCAACTCCAAGGTCCAGATCGAAGGATTCAGGAGACTGGCCGGCGGCCAGGTGGCCACGGCTATGGCCCTTTGTGGGCGATACGGGCTCAAAGCCCGCTACATCGGCCGGGTGGGAGACGATGAGATCGGACAGTTTTCGCTCTCTTCCCTGAAGCGAGAGCCAATGGACATCAATCTGGTGGAGGTGGTTGCGGGGGCCTCCAGCCAGTACGCCATCATACTGGTTGACCCGGAAGGACAGCGCACAATTCTGTGGGATCGAGACCCGGCTCTTTCCTACCGGACCGACGAAATCCAGCCGCAGTGGATTTCGGCTGGCCAGATTCTGCATCTGGACGGCCACGACGAGGGGGCTTCCATTCAGTGCGCAGAGTGGGCCAGCCAGGCGGGCATGAAAATCTGCCTGGATGTGGACAAGGTTCAGAGCAGAACCGGGGAGTTGCTGGCCCTGACCGACTTCGCTCTGCCCAGCGAGACTTTCGCCCGGCAGTTTACCGGAGCATTGGACTGGAGAGAGGCTTTGCCGGGTGTTGCCGAAGCCTCTCGGGGATTCACCGCGATCACACGCGACTACCACGGATGCGCCGCGCTCTGGAATGGCGAGATCTACGAAGTTCCGAGTTTCGAAGTCGAGGCGGTAGACAGCACCGGGGCTGGAGATGTGTTCCACGGCGCCTTTATCTACGCCGTCTTGAAAGAGTGGAATGTGTGGGACTGTTTGCGTTTTGCCAACGCTGCGGGTGCCCTGTCCTGCACACGCCCTGGGGCCCGTGGCGGGATTCCGACGGTTGAGGAGGTGCAGACTCTTGTGAGGAGGCCTGCCTGAGCACATCGCCGCTCAACCCGCCGGGATTAGTCAGACAACCAGGTTGTATAAACAATTGGGGAACCCAGGCTATCGTTCTCCCCAACCCTGAAGCTGCCTGGGTCTTTTTACAAAGGGCGCCTCCCGTCTTTCAGGGGAACCCTAGGGGGAGGCGATGGCGTTCCCCCCAAGAATCCGTCCTCTTTTGCCCCGCACCAATCGACGGAGCCCATTCAAAGTTTGGAATACTCGCGCCTCTGCACCGGTCCTGGGAAATTGAAAAGAGTGGCCCCGCGAAAGCTATGTTTGTTCATGTGGATTGCTCCCCCGAGGCCGTGTGCAGTGTAGCACCTCCGCAATTGCGGACAAAATCCCGTTACCGAGGGTTTTGGAGGGTGGGGGATGAATAGAGAGGCCCCGCCTCACCTCATGCCCGTAATTGAACACAACCAACAAAAAGGACGCCCGAAGACGGAACCGTATGAAGTGTAGCAGCCCACCATGGCACACCTGTGCTTCCCTGCTGCTCCAGAACGGCGAACCTATCCACTACGTCAAGGTAAAGGAGGTCTCGGCCGGGCCTCCAATCCCGTACCGGGCAAAGAGCTGCTGGGTCTGGGGGGAATCCTCCCTTATGGTGCTGTACGGGGTTCAGTAGAGACTATGGGAGACGACGAGAGTAGTCAACGCGGGTGTCTCCTGAGTTCATTTGTTTTGGGGACCAGCCACTGCGAAAACGCACCTATCCGCACCCAGTCAATTTCAGGGGGCCAGGGGCTCTCCGTATACGCTCTCGTAAACCACTGAAAATAAGAGGAAACAAGTCGAGCCGCGCTGGACAGGAACGACAGTGACTGGGTAATAATAGAAAAGTGAGCACACAGGTTGCATTTTTGCATCTAAGGCTAGGACTGTTGTGAAGTTGAGAAGCCTGATCGCTTTGATTGTCTTGATTGGCGGCGCCACCCTCGGGGAAGCAGTGAAACCTCGAGAGGTCGTCGAGCGTTTTCTGGAGGCGGAGTCCCGGCTCCAGGGCGAGTTTCAGCACTACACCTATTCTCAGACCATCCTCTTTCAGGAGTTGAGCGACTGGGGCTCGGTCCGGGGGGAGCGGGTTGTGGAGTATGACATCTATTTCGATACGGCCGGAGAGCGGCAGCTTCGCAAGACCCGTGACCGGGGACGCTTGCGCAACATCCGGGTCACCAAGGAGGACCTCGACGATGCGGTCTCAAGGCAACCCTTCATGCTCACCACTGAGACGGCGGCTGAGTACGAGATTGACTACGTCGGCAAGGAGATGGTCGACGAGCTGAACACCTATGTTTTTGACGTGGAACCCAGGAAGAAGCAGAAAGGAAAGCGTTACTTTCAGGGTCGCATCTACGTTGATGACGTCGATTTTCTGATCGTCATGACCAGTGGCAAGATCGTTCCTGACCACGGGAACAACAAGTACCCGGCCTTCGAGACGATCCGCCAGGAGATCGAGGAAGGAATCTGGTTCCCGACCTGGACCGGAGCCGACGACACCCTCCATTTCAGGGATGGAGCGCGGCGGATCAAGATGGTGATCACCTATGAGAACTTCAAGCGCTTTGAGGTCGACACCTCGATCACATTCGATACCGAAGAGCCCGTCCCTCCGAACTAGTTCGTTCCACGTTCCGCGTTCCACGTTCCGCGTTCCACGTTCCGCGTTGCGCGGTCATTCGAGCCTCTGTCTGCCCGGCGACTGGCCAAGTCACCTCAGGGGCCGGCCCGCAGGCTGCGAGGAACGGTGACAGTCAAGAAAACTGCAGAGGCAGGAGCGGCAGTGACTGCGTAGCAGCCCGGAAGCTGCCGGGAAAACGCCTCACCCTGCGCAAACGTGAAACGTGGAGCGTGGAACGTGGAACGCCGCCTACTGCTCCCCAATCTCCCGATCGCTGATGATGATTTCGACCCGGCGATTCTTCTGGCGTCCCTCCCGAGTGTCGTTCTCTGCAATAGGACGAGTCAACCCGTAGCCGACTGCCTTCATGCGGGATTCCTCAATACCTTCTCCTGCCAGAAAACCGAGCACGCCCTGAGATCTCTCCGTGGAGAGCTTGAGGTTGTACTCCTCGGAGCCGGTGGAATCTGTGTGTCCCTCGATGCGCACCTGAAGTTCGGACATGATGAGCAGGATTCCTGCCAGCTTGGCAATCGCCGTCTTCAGCTCGGTCTTGAGAGTGGCCTTGTTCACATCAAAGAGAATATCGGGCAGGTTGAGGATGAGTCCTCTGGCCGAGTCACGAGTGTCGGCCACCTGTGAGAGAGCCGCCTGAAGCCGATCCTCGGTCTTCTGCTTGTCCAGCTCGACCTCGGCCTTTTCCCGGGCCAGGCGCTCTTTTTCCGACCTGAGCCGGTCGCTTTCAGCCTCCAGATCGGAAATGGAGCGGGTCAGAGCCTCCCTCTGGCTCCTCAGCTCCACTGTGGCCTGGTTGAGGCTGTCCCTCTCTGTCTCGACGCGTTCCTTGTCGGACTGGATCTGGCTCAACTGAGCGCGGGCGGAGGAGACTTGCTGTTCCGCTGCGCTCTTTTGGTCTTGCAGGGCAGCCACCTGGCGGTCGGCCTCTTCCCGAACCCCCCGGGCTTGATCCTCAGCGTCCCGGGCTCGATCCTCAGCCTCCCCGGCCCGCTTCTCCAGCTGGTCTATCTCGGCTCGTCTCTGCTGGATCTCCGCATCCAGCTGCTCGGCCTCGAGTCTGCGCAGAGTGATCCGGATGGCTTCGTTGCTGGAGGCAAAAGATCGACGCGCATAGTCCTGGGCGCCTCTTCGCGAAGAGCTGCTTCGCGCCATCTGTCGAGCCTGCTGCAGCGTAGTCATGGCGTCCGCCATCAGCGCCGACGCGTAATCCCCGGCCTTCATGCGTTCGGCCATTTCGTACGTCTTTTCTGCCTGCAGAACATCCAGTGGCGTCTTGCCGTCGTATTTGACGAAGTCGAGCCGCTCGATTCCCATCTGCGAAGGCTCTCCCAGATCTGTGAAGCTGATCGGAGAACTTGCTGCCTGTGGATCCTGGCTTCCCGCATTCCAGAATATGAGCGAGTCGGAGGGTTTATCAATCTGGTAGTACGGCTCCGCGGTGACCATCAACGCAAAGGTCCGCTGCCCGGTTGAAAAGCGCAGGGTGTCGTTGGGTTTTCCCGGTCGGACCCAGAGCTCGCCCAGATTCTCTGCTTTTCCGTCGCGGCTAACGGCCCACAGGACAAAGGAAGTGATTTCACCCCCAAACAGGACCGCCGGCTTCATCTTCGTGTAAGAGACATCGATCCGCATCTGTCCTTCCTGGAAGTGGAACTTGGCTTTCATGGTGGCGCTTGGCACACGCCTTGAGTGAATCATCCGAAGCTCGACGTTGCGCCGCTCGGGAAAGCGGACGACTTCGAGCGTCTTTTCAGCGGCCGCAAGCCAAGGAGTGAACAGTCCGCTGATCAGGATGACTGACAAGAAAAACTTCTTCATTGGTTCCTCCACCTGGGTATTCAGCCCGGTCCCGGGCCTGAAAGTGAGCAGTCTTAGATTTCCATTTGCTATTGTAACCCACGCTTGCCTGTTCTTTGAAGCCTTCGCGAGACCGGTTGCGTTCAGGAATGCTGAGTAAACTTTTCCGAAATCGAATCTTCCGGGCACCTCTGAGAGTTGTCGACAATCCGGTGTTCGTTGTGGCAGGAGTACGGACCGGAAGCACCTACCTCACCCACCTCCTGAACTGTCATCCCAACCTGGTCTTAGGCGTCGAAGATCGCCTTCCCAGACTCCTTCTCGACATCCTGGCCATTGTCGATACGCCCCCGGGCTCAGTCCGTTACCGAGAGTTATCGACCGACCCGGAGAAACTGCAGCAGATCGGTCATGAGGGGATCCTCGGGTTTCATGAGCAGCCGGATCTTGTGCACGCCTTCCGGGGTCTGTTCGAGACCATGTTCAAAGAGCTGGTGAAGGATTTCTACAGAGGTCCCCGAGCCATGGCCCTGCAGCAGCAACTGGGGATCGACAAGACGGGGGCTGGACGGTGGGGTGACAAGCTGGGCACTTTCTGGCCGGGTGAGCTTCTCGAGGTGTATTTCCCGGAGAGCCAGTATGTTCACATCATTCGGGACGGACGGGATGTGGTGGTGTCCATGCGTTCGTTCGCGAAGAAACGGCTAGCCGCACCCTGGGGCCGATTCAGCTTCGAGCAACTGTGCAGTGCCTGGGTGGAAACAACATCCAGGCTGAGAAGTCACGGTCTCCGGCTGGGCCGGGCTCGCTATCACGAGGTTCGCTACGAGGGTTTGCTGTCCACAGAGCAGGAGACCCTTTTCGGAGTGTTCGAGTTTCTTGGAGAAGAGATCGGGGATCCAGTGAAGCGCCTTTACAAGCGTCTGCGCAGCCGTTTGGCGGGCGAGCTGTTTACCCGGCATGGAACCTCGGTAAGCCCCCTGCAATCGGTCGGGAAGTGGAAGACCGAACTGTCCGTTTTGGAGCAGCAGACGGCGATGAGGATCATGGGTGGGCTTCTGGAAGACCTGGGATACGAGGACTTCAGAGGAAGCTCTTGAGTGTTACTTGGAATCGTCCCTGGAATCTGTAGACGGTTTGAAAGGACTGATTCCCAGCTTCTCGGAAATGAGGTCGGTCTGATCTACGACTGAGGCGGCTGCGACACCCATGGTGATGGCAATGGATTCGCTGATCTCTTCTTTGGTGGCTCCGAACTTGAGAGCCTTCTGGATGTGCCCTTCCAGGCAGCCCTCACACTGGTAACCCAGAGAAGCGGCAATCGCGATGAGTTCTTTGGTCTTGCGGTCGATCTGAGAAGACTTGTAGGTCTCTTTGTAGAACTTGAAGTAAATCCGCCGCATGCGCGGTTCGACCATGCTGTACGGGGGCCACTTCTGCTTCTTGTCGGACTCCTCAGGAGGAGATTTCACCTCTGTGCTCATAAAGTTCCTCGCCTGCCATCAGGACAGGTATTCCGGTGCTATAGACGCTGTCCTGGGCAACGATGTTCCGAAAATCATGGTTCATTGAGTTCAAAAAGTGGTGCCTGGGAATTGATGTCAGATGGCCACGCTTCCCCTATAATAACAGGGATCCGAGCTCGTCTGGGACTCTTGATCAGGGGGGTGACAGGTCGGGCCGTTCAAAAAAGGAGAGAACACGAGCCAATGTGCGGGCGCTTTACTCTGACCAGAGTGGATGAAGTCCTGACTTTCTTCGAACTGAACGAGCGTCCTGAGTTGGAAGTGCGCTACAACATCGCTCCCTCTCAAGACGTTCTGGTCATTCTCCCGCCTGTGGAGGCCCAGCGGAGGGCCAGCTTCATGAAGTGGGGGTTGATCCCCCGTTTCTGCCAGTCGTCCGATCTTTCGTCTTTCATCAACTCCCGCTCCGAGACCGTCGATCGAAAGGCCTCCTTCCGGGACTCGTTCCGCAGCCGACGCTGCCTGATTCCCTCGGATGGGTTCTATGAGTGGCGGCGGGAGCGTGGCTTCAGGCAGCCTTTTCACTTCCGCCTGAAAGGTCGAGAGTTGTTCGCTTTCGCAGGGCTCTGGGATTGCTGGGTGAACGAGCAGGGGAAAGGCATCGAGACCTGCACCATTCTGACCACTCCTCCCAACCACCTGGTAGCCGATATTCATGACCGAATGCCCGCAATCCTGGATCGATCGACTCTCGATCTCTGGCTGGATACGGAAGCCAGTCCGGCCCGTCTAAGGGACATACTGGGTTCTTTTCCGGCCCGCCAAATGGAGAAGGTGGCCGTAAATCCGGCAGTCAATCGCACCGATTTCGATTCACCTGAATGTCTCGATCCGCCGCCTTCCCGCCCCCGAAACCTGGGTCTTTTTACAGAACGGTAGAGCGTCAGCTCACCGTTGTCAGCTCGTTCCAGTTTCACCTACAGTTATCATCCCTGGTGGACGCCAGTACAACAGAACAGCAAGGCGTGAGCCTGCCGTTGAATTTGGAACGTGGAACGTGGGAACAAAAGAAAAGGGAGGGAGGGCCGTTGCAACGTGTATGCCCTCCCGATCTATGTAAAGCCCAGATCGGGCACTTCAATTAGCTAGTACGCTTGGCGTGCGGTTTGGTTTCAGACAAGCTTCACATTTCATCTCAACCCGCATGCAGAATCACGACGAGCACCCAGAACCCAGAACCCATCCCACTGAACCTTGAGCGGTTCCCAACTGTATTCACAGAAGGGCCTGTCGCGACCCTGCATTCATGAAGGGAGTCCCAGGGAAGGAAACCGAATACTCCGCGAAGTCGTAATACATAAGAACTGGCAGCCGGTGTATTGTGTCCAGGTTGGCCGGAGAGCCTGCTGCCCGGGGTGGGTATCCTGAGTGCCGGTCCTCTGGTTGTTAAAGTCACTGAGACCTAGACCGTATTGGAGATGCTATGAAAAGGAACACGATTGGATTTCTGCTATTTGTTCTCTTGACCACTTTTCCTGCCCTCGTGATGGCACATGAAACCGATTCGAATCAGGAGCCGGTTTCGAACTCGGACCAGGACATCCAGACCCCGGAATCCTACCTGGAGAGGATGAAAAGGGTCAGTACGATCATGGAGTTGAGCCTCCAGGAGTCGATCCGAATGGCACTGGCCAACAACCTGGACATTGCCATCGAGAACTACAACGAGGACCTGAATCGAGAGCAGATTGTCAAAACGCGAGGTTTCTACGATCCGACCCTCAGCTTCTCCGTCGGCTGGAACTCCAGAAAGCGCCCTAATACGAGTGTTCTCGAGTCCGGTGGGGGACTTCTTGTCACTACCAATGACGGCTTCACCTTTAATACGAATCTGAATCAGAACGTCCAGGGTGGCGGCGTCCTGAGGCTCACCTGGAATAACGGGAGAAGCGAAACCAACAGCCAGTTCTTCAACGTCAATCCCAGTTACGATACGAATTTTGACATCTCATTCAGGCAGCCGTTGTGGCGGGGATTCGGGAAGAAGACCGCAACGGAACGGCAGATCAAGATCGCCAACCTGGACACCGAGATCAGTGACACCCAGTTCAAGCAGCGGGTGGTGGAAATCATCCAGCAGGTCCAGAACCAGTACTGGGAGCTGGTTTATGCCTTCGAGAACCATGAAACACAGCGCAAGTCGGTGGAACTGGCCATCGTCCAGCACCGCAACAACCGGAAGCGGGTCGAGATCGGCGTCATGGCCCCCATCGAGATCACCAGCTCGCACGCGGAAGTCGCGACCCGGGAGCAGTCTCTCATTCAGTCCGAGGTGCAGATCATCAATGCCCAGAACGATCTCAAGCGGATGCTGGCCCCCGACCCGTCGGCAGCCATCTGGAACCTCACTCAGATCCCGGTCGACCGGCCGCGCATGCGAGACGTTACCGTGACTTTGCAAGAAGCGATTGAGACTTCCATTCGGAACCGTCCCGAGCTGGAACGGATCAAACTGCAGATGGAGCAGAATGAAGTGTACCACCGCTTCTACACCCGAGAAGGGAAACCGACCGTGGACCTGAGAGCCAACTACGGAAGCATCGGGGCCTCGGGAACGGTGTTCAAGACGATTGCCGGTGAGGTCTTCGAGCGGCCAACTCAGATTCCCGATCCGGACGATCCCCGTTTCGGGGCCTTCGGGACGGCCTGGAACCAGGCCTTCGGCTTTGACTTCACCAGCTGGGGAATCTTTTTCGATGTCACGATTCCGCTGCGCAATCGCTCCAACGACGCCGACCTGGCGATGGTGGCGATTTCCGAGCGGCAGCTGAACAGCCAGATGAAGAACCAGCAGCAGCTGGTGATTGTCGAAGTCCGCAACTCCTACGAGACGATCGCCACCAGGAAGAAGAGCCTGGAGGCTGCCCGGGCGGCCCACCGGCTGGCCCAGGAACAACTGGATGGAGAGAACAAGCGCTTTGAAGCCGGACTGTCCACCAATTTTGAGGTGTTGCGCTTTCAGCGTGACCTGGCGAACATTCAGGTCAGCGAACTGCGGGCCCAGGTGGACTATGAGCTGGCTCTGACCTCTCTGCAGAAGGCCATGTACACGATCATCGGCGAGAACGACATTACGTTCGCCAGGGGGAATTGAGGACGTTCCACGTTCCAGGTTCCAGGTTCCACGTTGCGCGCTCATTGTCATTCGCGCCTCTGCCTGCTCGGCTACTGAACAAGCTAGCTCCGGGACCCGCCCGCAGGCGGTAAGGAACAGTGACAGTTAAGGAAACGACAGGCAGGAACGACAGGGACTGCGCAGCAGCGCGCAAGCTGCCGGAGTGACGTGACACGAGATTCAACGTGGAACGTGGAACGTGGAACTATCTTCCTAGAGCGAGAGCCGCTTGAAAATCGGTTCTGGAATCAGTCGGATCATGAGCATGATCAATCTCCATAAGGGCGGAAGGTAGTAGACTCCGGAGGATCGGCGCAGCATTCGAATGATGCAGCGGGCAATCTGTTCAGGCTGAGCAACCAGGAACAGGCCCTCTTTCCCATAGGTCATCGCTGTATCCACGAAACCGAGCTTCGCCGTGTAAACCCGGATCCCTTTTTTCTCGAGGCGATTGCGGAGTCCGTCCAGGAAGATCGAGAAACCACCTTTGGCTGCGCCATAGACGTAGTTGCTTTGTCGCCCACGTTCCCCGGCTACCGAGGAGAGTCCCACGATGAAGGCTTCCGGCCCTGGGGTCATGACCTCTACGGCCAGGGAAAGCAGGCTTACCGCGGCCGTCAGATTCACATCGACAAGTATTCGGGCGCTGGCAGCATTCCAGCTGTCTTCAGGCTGGTCTCCCAGCATTCCCAGTGCGCAGACCACTCCATCCAGACCGCCCATTTCTTTCCTGGACCGGCTCACCAGATCCCGGTGGCCTTGAAAATCGGTTGCCTTGAAAGCGGCCGTACCCACGCTTTTCCCGTAGCGGATGGAGAAGTCACGGGCGATGCGCTCCAATTCCGCCGAGTTGCGCGCCGCCAGAAACACGGAATCGCCGCGGGTGCAGAGGCGGTCGGCGATCGACCGGGCAATCGAAGAAGTCGCCCCCAGCACCAGGACTCGTCTCAATTTCCACCTCCGGTCAAGCCGATGCGACGAGCCAGATCGGAGTCAAAGCGATTGTGCGGGTCGACTTCTCGTTTGATCCGCAGCCATTCCTGCCACCCCGGGTACATGGCTCGAAAGGTGGCGGGGCTGAGCCGGGCATCCTTGGCTAGATAGACCCGGCCCCGATGGGCCAGAACGATGGAATCCAGCTGCTCCAGAAAGCCCTCCAGCCGGTCACTGACCGGGAAGTCGAGCGAAATGGTGTAGCCTTCGAAAGGAAAGGACAGGAGTCCTCCCTCCTGTCGTCCGAATCGTTTCAACACGACCAGAAACGACCCCATCCGGCTGGCCTTCAGGCTACCGAGCAGCAGCTCGATCCCAGAGGCACTTTGCTCCAGGGGAAAGGTGCACTGGTACTGAATGAATCCTCATCTTCCCGTAGGCCCGGTTCCAGTTCCTGATCCTGTCCAGCTTAGTCCCATTCCTCCGACTGTTGCCCAGAACAGCTCGGGAAGCGTCTCTCGGGAACAGGAGGTGGCCCGCCCGTCGGCACCCAGCAGAACGATGGATCGAATATGGTGGGAAAGGGAGCTCTCTATATGGTGGTTTTTCCCGTGGACGTCACAGGCTACACAACCGCCGATGGTGGCAAACCGGGTTCCCGGCGTGACGGGCAGAAACCATCCCCGGGGAAGGAAGACCTGCACAATCTCGGACAGGCAGACTCCCGCCTCACAGCGCAGCAGACCTGTCCCGGAATCGAAGTCCAGAAACCGATCCAGCCGTTCGCTCAAGACCACGGTTCCCTGGCTGTTGAGCGCGGCGTCGCCGTAGGCACGACCCAGGCCCCGCCCCAGATAGCTCGGTGAAGAAGCTTGGCTGATGAGCCGGGTGGCCTGACTGACCTGCTCTGGGCGCGACAGGCGACAGGTGCGAAGTGGATAGCGCCCCCAGCCTCCGATCTCCTTGCTGACAAGCCCCATCGCTGCTGCCATCCCAGGCCTGAAACGCACTTGCCCAGTCTACTCTTCGGAAGCCTCCTCGAGGGCCATGTCGATGTAGCCCGAAAACTCGTCAATATCAGGAGCTCCTTTGAACGGAGCCCCGTTGATTAAGAAGGTGGGAGTCGAAGTAATCTTCAGCCGTCTGGCTTCCTTGAGGTCTTCTTCCACCACCGACCTGGTCCGCTCGTTGTCAAAGCAGTCGAGAAACTCTTCGGGGTTGAGGCCTGTCTCTCGAGCGAATCCCTCAACCTGGCTACGGAGGTTGTCGACAGTGATCTTCTTCTGGTTTTCGAAAAGCCGGTCGTGAATTCCCCAAAAAGCCGGTGGGTCCTGCAGGTAGCCACAGGCCGCCGCAATCGAAGCTTTCAAGGCCCAGGGGTGAATCTTCATCAATGGAAGGTGCTTGAAGACCAACTGGACTCTGTCCCCATATCGATCCAGCAGTTGCTTTTCGAGGCCGCTGTGGGCTTATGCGCAGTAAGGACACTGATAATCCGAAAACTCAACCACGACCACCTTGGCCTCTGCATTCCCCTTAACCGGACGGTCTGAGAGGTCGAGCTTTGGGAGATTCTCCTGGCCCTGCTTCCGCAGGCGCCGCCAGCGGGCTGTCTGGGGGGACAGGCTGAGGTCCCACACCTGACCAATAATCAAGTGACTGCCATCTTCAGTGACAAAGAGTCGGGTCTCCTGGTTGCGGTTGCCGGCCGTGACGGAAACGGTAACAGCCAGGAATGGGGATTCTTCGAAGGGCTCGATCTTGTCGACCTCGACGTCATCGATGGTGCTGTTCAGATCCATCAGGTAATCCGCAATTTTCTGCTCGAACTCGCGACTCTCCAGTGCTGTTTGAGAGCGGTCCTGCTGGATACAGGCGGGCCCGGAGAGAAAAACGACCAGGGCGACCACCCACAGCCAGCCCCTTCTACGCGGCAACAACATACATACCTCCACTCAAAACTTTATTATGCCCCAAGAACGGTCTGGACCTCTTATCTTTCTCACGTTAACCTTAGCTCTTTCTGACCTTAACATGAGCTACCATCAGAAGGTGTGTAAATAGCATAGGCGGTGAGTATCCTTCCGGGTTGATTTAAAACCCAGGGCCGAAAGGCCCGCAACGGAAGGAGTACACACCGCATGAGCAAGCAGAACATTGAGGAAAGTGTCGAGTCAAGAGTTTGTTTCGAGGAGCTGGAAGATTGGGTGCGGGAGAAGATCCAAGGCTGGGTTCAAGAGCTGCTGGAGGAGGAAGTCACGGAGTTATTAGGGCGGCGTAAGAGTGAGCGGCGAAGGGCCGTGGACGCTCCGTCGGGCTATGGCAATGGATATGGGAAGCCGAGGCATCTGACGCTGAGCTCGGGGACGATCCAGGTTCGAAGGCCTCGAGTGCGGGATCTAGAGGAACACTTTGAAAGTCGGGTGTTGCCCCTGTTTGCCAAGCGGACGCGGCAGGTTCGAGAACTGATCCCTGAGCTGTACTTGCATGGTCTGGCGCTGGGGGATTTTGATCTGGCTCTGAGAGGGCTTTTAGGGGAAAAGGCGCACCTGTCGTCCTCCACGGTGGCCAGATTGAAAGAGCAGTGGCAGGCCGAATGGGAGGTCTGGCAGAGTCGACCCTTGAATGATCTGGAAGTGGTGTATTTATGGGTAGATGGAATCTACGTCAAGGCGGGTCTGGAGAAGGAAAAGGCAGTCCTGCTGGTGGTGCTGGCCGCCTTAAGTGACGGAAGCAAAGCCGTGGTGTCGGTCACGAGCGGCTATCGGGAATCGACCCAGAGCTGGTCGGAAGTACTGCGCGACTTGAAGCGCCGGGGGATGGGCTGTCCACGGCTGGTGATCGGAGACGGCCACCTGGGCATCTGGGGAGCTTTGCGCAACGTCTATCCCCAGGCCGAGGAGCAGCGCTGCTGGAATCATCGGATCGTCAACCTGCTGACCAAGCTCCCTAAGCGAGTGCACAAGCCGGCCTTGCTGATCCTGCGGCAGATCCCTTACGCCGAGACTCGAGAAGAAGCACAACGACTCAAGAAGGTTTTTCAGCACTGGTGCCGGCAGCGAGGGCTGACTCTGGCGGCTGAGCTAATCGAGCAGGACTGGGACCGGATGGTGACCTTTTACCTGCTATCCAAAGAAGCAGTGGCAGCATCTGCGAACCACCAATCCAGTGGAGTCACCGTTTGCCGCTCTTCGGCTGCGAACGGACGCGGCCAAGCGATTCAAGAAAGTGGACAACGCCCAGGCGGTGATCTGGAAGATGCTGCTGGTGGCGGAGCAGCGATTCCGCCGGTTGAAGGCACCGGAGCTGATGAAAGACGTCTACCAGGGCGCCAAATATGTCAATGGAGTCCCGGTCAACCAAGTCCCGGAGGAGAAAGCCGCCTGATGTTTTTCCACACCTATTGACAAGAGCTCCCTTAACATTAGCGTTTTCTGCTGAATCGTCACCTGACGGCAGCCTCAACAGGAATCGAAGCTGAAAGTGAAGCTGTTCGACATTCTCGCCATTCTGGTCACACTCTCGGCTCTCTTCAGTTATCTGAACCACCGCTTTCTCCGATTCCCCCGGTCCGTTGGTCTGATGTTGATCGCCATTCTCCTGTCGCTGCTCGTCACGGTGCTGGGTTGGCTCGGACTCGGGATCGATGAGGCGACGCGCTCCCTGGTGGCCAGCATCGACTTCAATCGGGCTCTGATGGGAGGAATGTTGAGCTTCCTGCTTTTTGCCGGGGCTCTTCACGTGAATCTGGGCGACCTGGCAGCCAACAAGTGGACGATAGGGCTGCTGGCCAGTGTCGGGGTCCTGGCTTCCACCCTGCTGGTCGGGACTCTGTCGTGGTGGGTCCTTCATGCCCTCGGCCCCCAGATTCCCTTTCTGTACTGCCTGCTCTTCGGAGCTCTCATCTCACCAACCGATCCGGTTGCGGTTCTTTCGATCTTGAAATCCTCGGGTACTCCCCGGAGCCTGCAGGCAAAGATCTCGGGTGAGTCCCTCTTCAACGACGGTGTGGGAGTCGTAGTCTTTTCCGTACTGCTGGAGATCGCAATCCAGGACAGTCCAGTAGGGATCGAAGATGTTCTCGGTTTGATGGTCAGGGAAGCGTTCGGGGGCGTGCTGCTGGGGCTGGCCACGGGCTATCTGGCCTATCGCATGCTCAAGAGCGTAGATAACTACCAGGTGGAAGTTCTGGTCACGCTGGCGCTGGTAACCGGTGGTTACTCGCTGGCCATGAAACTGCACACTTCGGGTCCCATCTGTGTCGTGGTGGCGGGGCTCATGATCGGCAATCCAGGTCGACTGCTGGCCATGTCACAAGCCTCGCGAGTGCATGTCGACGACTTCTGGGAACTGGTGGACGAGATTCTGAATGGGGTTCTCTTCATTCTGATCGGGCTGGAAGTGCTGATCCTCTCCTTCACGACGCGACACCTCTTTTTCGCCCTGCTCATCATCCCGGTTGTCATTGGAGCCAGATTTGTCACGGTGGGACTGCCGGTGACGTTCATGCGTCTCTTTCGAGACTTCAGTCCAGGTGCCATAAGGATCATCACCTGGGGCGGGCTCAGGGGAGGGATATCGGTAGCCCTGGGACTCTCTTTGCCGGCGGGACCCGAAAGGGCACTCATTCTTCCTCTCACCTACTGCGTCGTGGTCTTCTCCATTGTGGTCCAGGGGCTCAGTATGGGCTGGCTGGTGCGGCGCACCCAATCTTAGGGAATTGAAAATTGAAAATTATTCGCTTCGCTCATTGGGGTTCCAGGGCAAGGTCAACAATGCCTTGAACCGGCTTGCTCGAAAAGATGCACTTTGGGGCGCCGACTGTTTGAAAATTCTAGAACCCAGAACCCAGAACCCACTCCATTTGAAACTCAGAGCCTGGTTTCGGCATCTTATCTCAGCATGAAGAATCTGATCCGTGGAGCTGTCCTGCTGGCGGCAAGCGCGCTTTTTCTGCACCTCTGGACGGGAGAAGACACTCTGGCCGTTGCTTCCACAACGGCTCCGGCTGCTCGGACAACGCGGTCAGTGAGCACGGTTTCCTACAGCGGGCAGGAGTTTCTCAGCTCGTTCAACTCGGCCCGCAACGAGACTCGGCTGGTGCTCGTCTTCTCTCCTACCTGAGGACATTGTCTTCGGGGGGCCTCCGAAGTCAGTCAGCTTCTTGAGCAGTTACCGGATGCCAGGGTCAAGGTCCTTGTCCTCTGGTCTCCCGTACTGGAACACGACAACCGCTTCGCTGCTCAGAAAGCGGCCACCTACCTGGCCGACCCGAGAGTCGAGCATTTCTGGGATCTCTGGACCTTTGGCATAAACCATTACACGAAGAGACTGGGCTATCCCGAAGGCGAGACCGCCTGGGATATATTCGTTCTCTACGAACCGGGAACGGAATGGATTTTACCGGGCCCCGATCCGAGTCCCGATTACTGGATGCAACATCGCAATCTGGATGTCGGGCCGGACTACACCCAGGCAGAACTCAAGACTGAACTGGAGAAGCTGCTCGAATAGAGGGGACTAAGAGTAGACTTCCCCCGGCGCTCCCCTTGATGGTAACGCTTGCGGGGGAAAGTGGGAGGCAGACTGAGGGCAGCTCCCGGGAGGATTTAAACGGTCGCTGCCCTGAGTCTACCTCCCACTTTCGGAGCCTGAGGCCCCTTATACACATTCGACCTCAGATTTCAGATTAGAGAGTGGGAGGCGGCTCGGGGTGGCAGCCGTTTAAATCCTCCCGGTTGCCACCCCGAGCCGCCTCCCACTCTCGGACCCCGGAGCTCAAAGGGTGTCAATATGACAATGTAACGGCGAGAGACCTCATCCCGTAGAGCTGGTACTGAGCAAGTCCTGAGAAACGACGACTTCCATGGCAAGTAGTGCGTCCGCCAGTGTCTTGCCCTGGGGATCGATCCTCAGGGAGACAGTTCCTCCTCCTCCCAGCGACTCGTGAAGAAGAAAGTTGAGGGATTGCAGGTTGGGGACTTCGAAGCGCTCAACCGGGCCTTTGCAGATGTCAGAGAAATAGCCCTTGACTCTGTCAGAGGTGAGGTAGGCGCAGAGCCAGTGATAAATCTCCGGAGACCGGGCCACCACCCCGATGTTGGCGGTATCGCCCTTGTCCCCTGAGCGGCCCCAGCAGAGCTCGACCAGTCGGCAGCGGGTCGTCTGTTCCTGGTACGGCACCGCACTGCTCTCTGGTTCTTGTTTTGCCCTTGCCGCCGGGTTCGGACTCTTCTGAAGCGGCGTTTCCGGAACCTGATCCGACACCTGGAAGACCTGCTGCGTGCCCACAACGCTTACCCTGGGAGTGACGTATTCCCTTGGAATCAGACAGGGCCAGTAGGCAACCACTGTCTGAATTCGGGGACGGGCGCCTACGATCGCCACCCCTGGAACCGAACTGAGGATGAGAGATGGGAACAGTTTCGAGAACTCGCTCACCTTGTCCCGGTCCGGATCGCGAACTCCCAGGCGAAGCAGGATCTCCCCCGGATGCGTGTTTCGACTGATGTGCCGGTGGCAGGCATCATAGCCAACCAGTTCGGTGGACGTTTCCTCGAACTCGAACTCCAGGTTTTCCCACAGGGTTTCCGCCATGCGGTGAGATTTCTCGACGGCATCGGGCTGACAGACAATGATGGTCCCGTGGGCCTTGAAACCGTTCAGATAGGCAATCGAAACCTTGAGCTGCTGAGGGCGGGGTTCTCCCCTGAAACCCTGGATACGGACTCGGTCCCCACCTGCCGGTTCGAGGCGAATGCTGGAAAAGTTGGCGATGACGTCGGGAGTCACGTAGAGACGAGGGTCCCCCATTTCGTACACCAGTTGGGCAGTCACGGTTTTCACATTGACCATTCCTCCGGTTTCGGGGTGCTTTCCCACGACAAAGGATCCGTCGGCCTCGAATTCGGCTATAGGAAAGGCCATGTGATGAAAGGAACGAACTTCACGCCAATCGGTCAAATTCCCACCGGTTGCCTGCGCACCGCACTCCAGGATGTGGCCGGCGACGACTCCGGCAGCGAGGCGATCCCAATCGTTCAGGGGCCAGCCGAACTCAAAAGCGGGAGGCGCGCAGGCGATTCCGGTGTCAGTTACCCGACCCGTAATGATGATCTGAGAGTCTGTACTCAGTGCCTCGATGACCGGTCCGACACCCAGGTAGGCATTGGCGCTCACGACCCTGTCTCGAACCTCGCTCAGGTGCTGACCGGTTTCCATATTGGCAAGAGGGAGACCCTCTTCCAGCAGGCTGTCCAGCCTGTCCATGAGATCATCGCCTTCGACGACAGCAATCTTGAGTTCTTGCCCCTGCTTCCTGGCCGCCGCCCCAACTTGTTCGGCACAGCCCGCGGGATTGATTCCACCGGCATTGCTGATCACCCGGGTGCCGGTTTCGACCAGCAGGGGAATACACTGGCGAACCTGATCAACGAAGTCGACCGCATAGCCCAGATCGGGGTTGCGGGACCTCTGTTTCTGGAGGATCGACATCGTGATTTCGGCCAGAAAATCCTGGGTTACATAATCAAGCGGGCCCAACTCGAGCTGGCGGCGCATGGCCCCTGGATCATCACCCCAGTAACCACCCGCATTGCCGACCCTCACAGTCTTTCCAGCCATGGAGGATATCTTAACTTAATTCCACGTTCCACGTTCCACGTTGCAGCGCTCATGAAAGTGGCCTCAGGCCGCGACCGCCGGGCTTCGACGGAGCCCCGACCATGAGGGATGGGAGTGGTTCGATCAGATCGCCGTATCCTACGCTAAGGACCCTCTGACCGTAAGAATCCGGACAGCGGCTCCAGCAGTTTCTTGCGGGAGGCGACAGAGGCAAACAGGGTGTTGTAGGAGAAGATAACGAAGCCGTCAGCGCCCAGCTTTCGTGACAGCCGGACCTGCTGGATGATCCCTTCTCCATCGAGCTTGTAGGCACCGATTCCCGCCCACAGTCGGGAGCCCGAACTGGAGTGGCGGGCGATCCGGACTAGATTTTCAAAGGCCGCTGGCTCAGGGGTATACGCCATTGGGCAGACCACATCCAGAATCCCCGCTTCCAGCCACTGCTTCCAGTCCTGCAGCCTGGAGTCGTAGGCGAGGTCGGCGTCGGCCACGACCGCAGCCGACAACAACATGTCCGGGGCTAACTGCCGCAGCTCGTGTTGGATCCGAGTCCACCAGTCCAGTGACTTGATCACGCCGAAACTGATCCCACAGCGGTAAATCCTTCTTAACCAGCGCCACAGCGCCCCGGGAGTGCCAACTCGCTGGGCTCCCTGCTGCTTCAGGGTAGAGGCTCATGAAGGTGGGGAGCGCCTTCAGACCGTAACCTGGGTCCGCTCCTGGATAGCGGACATAATCCAAATGGAGTCCGTCCATTTTGTAATTGGATATCAGTTCACGAACCACGTCCAGAATGTGGTTCTGCACTTCGGGCAGGGCGGGGTCGAGGAAAAGGCCATCCGCCTTGCGGTTGTTTCGGTAGTAGCGACTGCGCGCCGACAATCCCCTTGCGTCGCCTGCCGGGAGACGTCCGATTCTATCGACTAAATCGGCAGGGAGCACCAGCCACTCAGGGTGGCTGAGGGCCACGTGAGTCTTTGAGCGAGGCAGCCGGGCAAGGTTCGACACCAGAAGAAGGATTGATCCAGGCATGAACGGCCAGACCGCGCTTCCCGGCCAGTTCGATGGTCAAATTGCAGCGGATCGAAGTCAGTGGGCTGTTTCGCAAGTTGCTCCGCCCTGGGTACGAGATCGGATCGGTAGTAAGCGTCACCCCGTCCCCGAACCCTGTACCAGCAGTGTGTTGAAACCGCCTTGAACGGCATCTTCGACCACCCGGGCCACGGCCTCAGGACTCACCAGAGCATCCCGAACCACCCAGACAGCTCGAGTTTCTCGAGGCGAGAATCCACAGTCGCTCAAGAGCGTGACCAACGACAGAAGGACAAGTGCAGGGGTACGCATTTCTCATTTATTAGCAGGACGGGGTGGCTTTCTGAGTTAAAAGTTAAAAGTTAATAGTTGAAAGTTCTACGAAACCTTCAACCTTCAACCCTTAACCTTCAACTTTCAACCTTTAACTTTCAACTTGATTTACAATGGGCGCATGCCCATCTACGAGTATCGTTGCGATGATTGTGACGCCCGGTTTGAAAAGATCGTTCTTCGCGAACCGGATGTCGTCGAGTGTCCGGATTGTACCGGCAGAAAGACGCACAGGGCTTATCTCTGCATTTGCAGTCGCTCGTCAAGATGCCAGCTTTGGAGCCAGTGAGTCTGGCGCCTGTCCGTGCGGTGCACCGCAGCGCGGCATGTGCGGCGACTAACCCCCCGACACACCTGCCAACGCTGTGCTGCTGAGTCTCCTTGCACTTACCCCGATCCTGACTGTCGCGATTCTCCTTGTCTGGATGCGGCTTCCGGCCCGTCAGGCTATGCCCCTGGCCTATCTTGCGACTCTCTTGCTGGCAGTTGCTGTGTGGAGAGTCAGACTGGAGGTCCTGGCGGCTGCCACGATTCAAGGCTTGATCCTGGCAGTTTCACTTCTCTACATCGTCTTTGGCGCTCTTCTCCTTCTGTCCACCATCACGCGAAGCGGCGCCGTCCGGACGATTCGGGCTTCACTAACCGGCCTCAGCCGGGATCGCCGCATCCAGGCAATCGTAGTGGGATGGCTGTTCGGGAGTTTCATTGAAGGAGCCTCGGGCTTTGGAACACCCGCAGCGGTCACGGCTCCTCTGCTGATGGCTCTGGGCTTCCCGGCGGCGGCGGCCGTGATGGTGGGGCTCGTCATTCAGAGCACGCCGGTTTCCTTCGGGGCGGTGGGAACTCCCATTCTGGTGGGAGTGGCGGGTGGCCTGGACGCGCCGGTTGTCCAACAGTACCTGGCCGTCGAGGGGAAGTCGTTCGCCTGGTTGATCGAAGATGTGACCTTCCGAGTGGCAACCCTGCACGCCCTCTGTGGGATGACCATTCCACTCTTTCTGTGTGGTCTGTTGAGTCGCTTCTTTGGCCCTTCGCGCCGCTTTCGTGACGGGCTTGGCATCTGGCCGTTTGCCCTTTTTTCTGCTGCTTGCTTTACGGTTCCCTATCTTCTCTGTGCCAGATTCCTGGGACCCGAGTTTCCCTCTCTGATCGGGGGGGCGGTGGGACTGCTGATGGCTGTTCCGGCTGTCCGCCGCGGTTGGTTTACGACCATGCATCCCTGGGACTTTCCCCAGCGTGAGACCTGGGATCCCGACTGGTCGGGCCGACTCGAAGGGGAAGCCGAGGCAGCAGCGCCGGCCGTGATGATGTCGACTCTTCGTGCCTGGTCCCCCTATGCGATCGTGGCCGTTCTTCTCCTGATTACTCGCATCCCCGGGCTGGGTGTCCAGGGGTGGCTGAGCGGTGTATCGATCGGACCGGGCGACCTTTTCGAAACCGGAATCGGACAGACGGTTCAGCCTTTCTACCTCCCCGGCTTCATGTTTCTGGTCACCTGTCTTTTGACCTATGGGCTGCATGGCATGTCGCGTACACAGATCCTGGGGTCCTGGCGGCTGGCGGGTTCGCAAACCCTCGGAGCGGCTGTCGCACTGGTTTTTGCGGTCCCCATGGTGCGGGTTTTCATACAGTCCGGATCGGTCTACAACCATTCTGGGCTCGAGAGCATGCCTCTTCTTCTGGCCGAGACGGCCGCAGGTCTTGTCGGTGGCGGCTGGCCGTTGCTAGCTCCCTGGATCGGAGCGCTGGGGGCGTTTGTTGCCGGAAGCAACACGATTTCCAACCTCATGTTCTCACTCTTTCAATTCTCTATGGCACAGAGAATTGACATCCTGCCCACGCTGATCGTGGCAGCGCAGGCGGTTGGTGGTGCGGCTGGTAACATGATCACCGTCCACAATGTAGTTGCCGCCTCCGCCACCGTGGGACTGATCGGCCAGGAAGGGAATCTGATTCGCAAGACCATCATCCCGATGAGCTGTTACTGTGTTCTGGCTGGCCTGCTGACTTGGGGTTTTTCGATTGCGCAGGGTTGAACCGCTGCCCGGTAGTTAGTTAACCGCTGCGCGGTAGTTAAGGATGACAACACCATGAGTGAGTCAGCCAAGGACAGTCACGAGGTCATCCGTTGTGCCTGGGTGGGTTCCGACCCGTTATATGAGCAGTACCACGACACCGAGTGGGGCGTACCGGAGCGGAATGATCGGCTGCTCTTCGAAGCCCTTACCCTGGATGGGGCCCAGGCCGGGTTGAGCTGGTTGACTGTCTTGAGGAAGCGGGAGAATTACAGGAAGGCATTCGATCTCTTCGATCCGGTTCGAGTTGCCGCCTATACGGAAGAGGATGTGCAGCGCCTGCTGGGCGATCCCGGGATCATCCGCAACCAGTTGAAGGTCAGGTCGGCCATCACGAATGCACGAGCCTTCCTTCAGGTTCAGGAAGAATTCGGTGAATTCGCGAAGTTTCTATGGAGTTTCGTGGAAGACAGGCCAATCCAGAATTCCTGGAAACACGTCGGCGAGGTGTCGGCCACCAGCCCGGAGTCGGATCGATTGAGTGAGGAATTACGCCGGCGCGGCTTCAAGTTTGCAGGGTCGACCATTTGCTATGCGCTCATGCAGGCCGTAGGGATGGTCAACGATCACACAACAGACTGCCCTCGATACAGGGAAGTGACGGCGATGGCAGAGCTCACCGGGTAGAGGTTACCTCTCGAGAAATGCTTCGAGCTCTTTCTCCAGGCTTCTGGAATCAGTTCCTGAGCCTTCATCAAAGGGCAGTCCTTTGGTAAAGGCGACCCGATCAGTGAAAGTCAAACCGAGAGGGCCCACGTATTCCTCTGAAGTGCTGTAGGCCGGATCGTCCAGTGCGTCGACAAGACTGACAAAACCGTAGCCCCTGGACTTCAGCATCTCGATCAAGGGTTTCAGCATCGTGGATGTGGCTACGCCCATGTGCAACTGCAGGACATGCGGGATGTTGCGTCCGAAGACCGCGTGACTCTGTTTTTCTGCGTAGTCGAGCGAAGCCATCACATGGCTCAGGTATTTCTCCTTCAAGGCATCCAGTTTTTCCGGGTACTCGGTCTGGGATCGGACAAAGGGACGGTTGAAGAAGTTGGCCGCCGTTTTGACCGAGACGTGGGCAATTCGATAATTGCCTCGGTAAAGATCTTTTCGAATACGCTTCTTCTTCCTCTCAGTGTCACCTTCGTGCAGGTACGGAAAACGTAGAAACCGGAAGTTGAGCGTGTGGGCGCGCGCAATGGTTTTCAGGTATTTCTGCCCGTCGCGAATGTGTTCGAAGAAATGCTGGGGTTCCATTTCATTGTAGTCGGCATCGCCCCACGTCTGGTTGCCCAGAATGTGTCCCTGAGCGGCCCAGTCGTCCAGAATCACATAGGTCGAGGTATCGTCTTCAACCTTGGATTGAACCACGAACCCCGCGGCCTGAATTCCCTCTCGTTTCAAGTTTCGAAGGATGATGTTGCTCAGTTCACGAGCCCGAAAAAATCCCATGGGTTTCATGAAGGGCACGTATTCAAAGGTCAATGCCATCTTCTTTTCCGTCTCCTGAGAGAACAGAGCCCCGGAGCTTATAGTCAGAAGAATGAGGCACTGAAAGATAAAGTGATTTCTCATGGCCGGGGCTATTGAGTGAGAAGCAGGATCTTGCCCATGGTTGCACGGCTTTCCAGGGCTCGGTGAGCGTCGGCCGCCTCTTCCAGCGGGAAGGTCCGGTCGATCCGAACGGACAGAGCTCCCTCTTCCATCCACCGGTAAACCTCTTCTGCTCGCCCCAGGAGCTCTTCACGGGAAGCGGAATAGTGGTGCAGAGAGGGTCGGGTCAGGAAGGCGGACCCTGCGGAATTGAGAATCTGCGGGTCCACCGGTGGAACTGCCCCACTGCTCTGGCCAAACAGACAGAGCAGGCCACGTGGTCGAAGACACTTCAGACTTTGGTCAAAAGTGTCAAGGCCGACTGAATCGTAGACGACATCGACCCCTCGACCCTGGGTGCCGTCCTGCACGCGCTTCACAAAATCCTCCCGGGAATAGTCGATGACATGTTGAGCTCCAGCGTTCCGTGCGACCTCTGCCTTGGCCTCATTCGACACCGTTGCAAAGACTTCTGCGCCCACAATGCGTGCCATCTGGACCAGCAGCCTCCCCACTCCTCCGGCTGCCGCATGGACAAGGGCGGTTGATTCCGGAGTCAGTCGATAGGTGGAGCGGGACAGGTAGTGAGCGGTCAACCCCTGAAGCGTAGCCGCCACTGCTGAGGCCATATCGACACCATTCGGTACCGAGAGCAGCTCGGCAGCCGGGACCGTCGCCATCTCCGCGTAGGAGCCCAGGTGAAGGGCGTACGTCACGCGGTCCCCTGCGTTGACTCCATCCACCTCCGATCCGACCTCAGTCACCGTCCCTCCTCCTTCAACTCCCGGAATGAAGGGAAGCTGAACGGGATAGGCCCCGGTCCGGTGGTACGTGTCGATGAAATTAACTCCTGCCGCCTCAACCTGGATGAGGACTTCGGATGGACCGGGAGAGGGAGAGGAGACCGACGCTGGTTCGAGAACCTCCGGCCCTCCCGGCCTGCTGATCTGAATCGCCTTCATGGAGTTCTTTCTCCCCTCGCTGCGAGGAGTTCCTGCTCCGCTCTTTCGAGTTTGGCGGGGACTACCTACAATGATAAACCGTGGTACAGGTCATCGCCCACCGTGGATGTTCGGGAGCTGCACCGGAGAATACTCTAGCAGCTTTTGAGCTGGCCATTGAACGGAAGTGTCATTTGATCGAGCTGGATCTCCAGTTTGCTCGCGACCTGGAACCGGTTGTCATTCATGATCCAACGGTCGATCGAACCACCAGCGGCAAAGGGACGGTCGCCAGGCTGAGCTTTCGCGAGATCAGACAATGGGACGCCGGCTCCTGGTTTGATTCCGCCTTCGAGCGCGAGCGGGTTCCCTCTTTGGGTCAGGTCCTGGATCAGGTGCGTCCCAGCGGCGTGGACCTCTTGATCGAGTTCAAGGAGAGTCATCTGCTGATGCGAGGCTGCCGGCGCGTGGTTGAAGAGATTCTGAGGGCCGAAATGGGATCGCGCTGTATCCTTCAGAGTTTTGAACTCGAGGCCGTCCGGCGTCTCCATGACCTGGCCCCGGGGCTTCGGTGTGCGGGGCTGTATCAAACAGCCACTCCTGACTACGTGGGGGAAGCAATGAGTGTGGGAGCCGACTATCTGGTGCTATCGCGGAAGCTGGCTGGTGATTTCGTGGTTCAGGATGCTCATCGAAATGGGTTACAAGTTTTTGTCTGGACGGTCGACGCGCCTGCTGAAATCCGGAGAATGATCGACCTGGGCGTTGATGGAATCATCAGTAATTATCCCGAGAGAGTGTTTCGAGAGATTGGGTAGAGCCGTTCCGGCTCTGGTTACCGGTTATTAGTTACCAGTTGTTAGTTCCCTAACCAGCAACCGGTAACGGTTATAGGCAAAATGAAATAGCACCCCCCCAATAGGGGGGTCGAATGAGGCATTGTAGAGGCGATGATCTCGAAAAAAAAGCGATACGTCGACGGCGCCAGGTACAGCAACTGTACTTTGACAGAAGATGGTCCAAGAAACGGATTGCAAGCCATTTAAGGATGAGTAAGCACACCGTGATCCGGTGGACACAATCTAAGGGAGAGGACGTGAAACGAGACGGGCGTGGCTGGCCCAAGGGCAAGCGGCGACGCTGGAGCTCGCAGACAGAAAAGCAGGTTGCTGCAATTCATCGCTATCTGAGTCAGGAGCCGACTGAGTTTTACACAGGAGCTTCGGCCATTGAGCTTGAGTGGCGGCGGCGGTGGCCTCAAGAGCCGTCTCCACCGCTGAGGACGATAGGGCAGATGATGTCGGATCTGGGGCTCACGAAGTCGCCCAAGAAAAGAGACCATCGTGGAGCAGCCGCCTATCTGTGCTACCCGGAACACACGATTTACCAGAGCCTGGGTGGCCGGGTAGTGGAGGCTGACTTTGTGGGCCAGAAGTATCTGGCCGGCCGCAGTGAACCTCTGCATTTCATAGGCTTTAGCTTCAAGCAGGCCCCCAGGCTTCGCTACTACCAGCGGGTGAAAGGGCAGACGGCAAAGGCGTTTATCGACGAGACGAGCCGTTTTTTTGAACGCTTCGAAAAGCCATCCTTTATGAAAATCGATAACTGTGCTGCCACGATTGGGAGCACTTCGGGGCGACGAAACATCAGCCGGGTTATGCATTTTCTTCTCCAACACCAGGTCGTTCCCATCTACTCGGTCCCCAGAAAGCCCTTCTCTCAGGCTTCCATCGAGGGCAACAACTCGGTGTTTGCCCGAAAGTTTTGGCGGGCCCGTCATTTTGACAGCCTCAAGTCAGTCGATCAGCAGCTGCAATGGTTCAACCAGTCCACTCTCCATTACACTGGCTACCAGAAACCGAAGTGCCGGCAGTCGTGTGAATCATTTCGGCCGCGAGTTTATTTCCTGAGGCAGGTCCGAGAAGATGACCGCGGCCGATCCACTATCTCGGTGCTCAATGAATCCCTGGAGCTCGATCCCAGCTACGTCAGCTATTTCGTGATCGCTGAATGGAGTCTGGACACTGAGCGACTAGACGTCCATTTCGAACGGGATCGGCAGCTGTCCACGATTCACTCTCAGCGGTTTTCCATCAATGCCAGTAGCAAGAAGAGAATCCGGTCAAATGGGGGTGCTGTTTTATCTTGCATCTAACCGGTAACCAGTAACTAGCAACCATCCAATTCCACCAGGAGCCGGGCTGCAACCAGGTCTTCCAGGGCCGTGCCCACTGACTTGAACAGTGTGATTTCCCGAGGGTTTTGCCTGACCTGACCCGACATCCGAACCAGGTCGGATAGCTCACCCTCAATCTGGTCCTCCAGGATGACGCCGCTTTCCAGGGGTTGAATCAGATCTCCGGCCTCACTGAGCGCTCCTTCACGGGTGTCAACAAAGATTCGGGAGACGGCCACTGCCTCGTCATCCACTTCCCTCATGTCTCGGGTGAATCCACCAACCAGGTCCAGGTGAGTTCCGGGTTGGACCCATCGGCCTTTCACCAGAGGTTGTTCGGAAGCCGTTGCACAACTCACGATGTCCGCCCCTGCAACCCCGCTCTTCAAGTCGTCAATAACCTCGACATCGAAGCCCTGCTCACTCAGTTGATTGGCCAGCGCGAGGGCCCGCTGCTGGGTGCGGTTGAACAGGAAAACCTTCTGGATCGGTCGAACCGCACTGTGGGCCCTGATCAAGTGAGGGGCGAGTGCCCCTGCTCCTACCATTAGTAGACTCTCACTGTACTGGCGGGCGAGGTAGCTGGAGGCCAGGGCGGATGCGGCGGCGGTTCGCCGCTGGGTGAGCGCTGCGGCATCGGCTGCGGCCACGGGTGTTCCTGTTTCGCCGTCGCACAGCAGATACGTCCCCTGGATCGAGGGAAGCCCTTTTGCAGCGTTGTCGGGCATCAGGGAAATGAGCTTGACCCCGAAGCCTTCAGAATCCCAGCAAGGCATCAGGATCAGGGAGCTCCGATTCTCCGAGTGGGGCAGGTGATGGTGGTGCCTCAGAGGTACCGTGATCGGCTCTCGAAAGCCCTCCCGCAGGCGCTGAATCAACATCTCGTAGTCCAGGAGCCGGTGTACTTGATCCTCGTCAAAGACTCTCAGTTGGGCCATGAGACAGTCTAGCATTTCGCGTTCCACGTTCCACGTTCCACGTTCCACGAAACTCAAAACGCCAACTTTCAACTTGCAACTTGCAGCTTGAGTTTCTTTGATTGTCAATGTTCCTTCCGGCTTCCGGGCCGGTCCCGGAGCTGACCTGACCCGTCGCCGGGCGGGCAGAGGCGCGAATGCCAATGAGCGCGCCAACGTGGAACGTGAAACCTTAAACGTGGAATGCGGAGCGAACGCGGAGCCCCGGGCCATTGCCGCAGGGGGCTATTGGAGCTACAATCCACGGTAGGAGCAAGCAGAGGAATTCCAATGAAGAAATCAGCGGCGTTACTCGTTTTCATCGCTCTCTTAGGCTCATCCTTCGGTCAGCAGGCCTCGATGTCGCCTCCAGTGATCAAAACCGAAGGCAACACCGTTCACATGATGGTCAGCTTCAGCTCCTTTTCGGCTGGCAACTCCTACCGTCTCGGGATCGGATGTGCAGTCGGTGACCTGGCCGGCGCAAAACTCGAGTTGATCGAGGGCGACTCGCAGCTCGACCTTCCTGTCAGCACCTTCCAGCAGGGGCATAATACGGAGCAATGGTGGGGGGTCAACAAGCTCAACGTGAGAGGGTACTTGTTGGACGGGGACACCGTTCCCGCGACCGGCGCGAAACTCAAATTGAGCGTCCAGGTTTCGCTCGCTGTGGCCAAGGAGAAGGGCAAACTTTTTCTGTTTGTTGCCAGGAAATACGCTGAGGGAATCTGGTATCTGGAGGATGGCATGCCGATCGAGGAGAAACACTGGTAAGCGGCTGTCAGCTTCCGAATGCGTGACCAATGGCTCTGTCCACACTGGCTGACCTGGTTCCGGAAATGGAGCGTCTCGGGGACAGTGAGGCAATCCGCTACGACAACGGGTTCCGGACCTTCCATTTTTCCTATCGAGAGCTCCTCGACAGAATCCGCGTCTTCCAGGTGTGTCTGGCATCTCGAGATCTGGGCTCGGGAAGCCGGGTGATTCTGTGGTCGGAAAACCGTCCCGAGTGGATCTTTGCCTTCTGGGCGTGTGTGCTCAGCGGAATCCAGGTGGTGCCCCTGGACAGTCGCAGCAAGGCCGAAATGATCGGGGGTATTCTCGAGCAGGTTGGGGCTGACCTGCTTTTACACGGTGAGGAAACGGATGCGGCCTCCTGGCCGAATAGAGTGCGCCTCACGCGGGTCAGCCGCGAACGGTACCCGACGCAGCCGCCGAGTTGCAGAATCGACCCGGAGCAGCCTGTTCAGATTCTTTTCACCTCGGGCACCACTGGTCGACCGTCCGGTGTGATCCATAGTCACCGCAACATTTGCTCGAACCTGGAACCCTTCCGTCTCGAAATCCTGCGCTACCGATGGATCGCATGGCCTTTTCAACCTGTGAGAATCCTCAACCTGTTGCCTCTCAGCCATATGTTCGGCCAGTCCATGGGGCTCTTCATTCCTGTCCTGCTTGGGGGATCGGTCGTCTTGAGTCGTCGCCGCAGCCCCAGGGTGGCGTTGAGCACGATTCGAGAACACCGGGTCTCTGTCGTCTGCCTGGTTCCCCGCATGCTGAGGGGGCTGCGTGACGAGATCGGGGGAGTCAGTCAGCAACCGATTACAGGGCGCGGCAGAGGTTGGAGCGTTGTGGCAGCCCGGTGGTGGCGGCACCGATCATTCCATCGCAGAGTCGGCTTCAAGTTCTGGGCCTTCGTGGTCGGTGGAGCCGCGGTTGAACAGGAACTGGAGGGGTTCTGGAAAGAACTGGGATTCGTGGTTGTTCAAGGCTACGGGCTGACAGAGAGCAGCCCCGTGGTTGCTGTGAATCATCCCTTCCGTTCCCAGCCCGGAGCTCTGGGTGAGGCGGTCCCTGGTCAGGAAATCAAGCTGGCCCCCGACGGAGAGATTCTAGTGCGAGGGCCCAGCGTGGCCTCACAGCGCCTCGGACCAGGAGGCCGGACGGAAGAACTGCTCGAAGAGGGTTGGCTCCACACCGGCGACATTGGTCGCCTGGACAGGCAGGGGCGTCTCTACTTTCTGGGTCGAAAAAAGGACGTCATCGTGATCTCCTCCGGTCTGAATGTCTACCCTGAAGACGTTGAAGCTGCTCTCAATCGGCTGGAGAGAGTTCGCGACAGTGCCGTAGTGGCAGAACGACGGAGCCCTGGAGAGGAAATCGTTCATGCCGCCCTGATCCTTGAAGACGGGGTGACGCCTCCACGTGAACTGATTGCCCAGGCCAACCTGGAACTGCTGGAATATCAGAGGATTCGAAGCTGGTCGGTCTGGCCGGAGGACGACTTTCCACGAACCCCGTCCACCGGCAAGGTCAAACGTCACCGCGTCGCAGAACAGATTCGGACAGGTTCTTCCGGTTCCCGTCCGATGGATCCTTTCGAGCAGCTGCTTCCAGACCATGCAGTCGTCGAGGGGGAAGTTCGCCTGGATGAAGACCTTGGCCTGTCCTCCCTGGATCGGGTGGAATTGCTGAGCCGAGTGGAGGACCGGTTCGGTGTCAGTATCAGTGAAACAGCTATTTCCGAAGCCCGGACTATGGAGGATCTGCAGGCCTTGATCCGGCAAGCTGATGCAGCCGGCGCCGACGCGCCGAGGAAACAGAGCCTGAGCCGGGTTCCCCGTCTGTCTCGGAGCTTTCCCGCCCGCGGGTTCCGATGGGTCTTCTTGAATCTGGTCATGAGCCCGCTCTTTCGACTCTTGATGGATCTTGAGAAGAGCGGAGTGGAGACTCTGCGGGACCTGGGTCCGCCGCTCATGTTTGCCGCCAACCACAGCAGCCACTTGGACACAGCTGCGCTCCTGGCGGCTCTGCCGGCCGGCTGGAGATCACGGATCACCCCGGCAGTAAGAAAGGAATATTTTGAGGCCTGCTGGAAGACGAGCTCGTCGCTGAGGGAGAAACTCTCGGCGGCCGGTAAGTTCGGTCTTGCCTGCCTGCTGTTCAATGCCTTTCCTCTGCCCCAGCAGCTTGGTCAGGTCGAGGAGACACTTCGTTATGCGGGAGAACTGGCAGAAGGAGGGCTTTGCATCCTGATCTATCCTGAGGGAAAACGTAGTCAGACCGGCCGGATGCAGTCCTTCAAGAGCGGTGTCGGCCTTCTGGCGCGAGAACTGGACCTTTCCATCATCCCGGTAGGCATCCGAGGTACCTTTGAGAGCATGTCTGTTCACGATTCCTGGCCCCGGCGAGGGCCGGTTCGAGTTGCCTTTGGCCGGCCGCTGCGACTCGAAGAGGGCGAAACGCCGGATCAACTGGCAAGGCGCCTCGAGACGGCGGTCAAGCAGTTGATCGAGGAGTGACAACCCGGGTGAACCGAAGGGAGGCGCCTCAACCTTTAACCTTCTTCCTCTGGGTCCGCCTCTGGCCGAACATAGATTGCTTCAAACCAGACATACCAGTTCATGCCATCGGAGGATTGTTCGATTTTCTGGTGGACACGTCCGTCGGGGAGCGGTTCCAGAGTGATCCGGCATTTCCCTGACTGGCCACCCACCCGGCTGTGGTAGCCCTCCAGGCGCAGCTTGCCGTAATCAAAGCCCCCTTCGGCCTCTATAACTGAGCCTCCGTGATCGATCCACACCTGGCGCCACTGGTCTCGACCAGCATCATAGAAAGTCATGCTTCGCCCGGTCCCGCCGCTGACCGACTTCCAGTTTTCGAGAAGCAGGCAGCCACCCACAGTCTTCTCAATTCGATTCTCTCCCGCTTTACTCCCGGCCGGTGTGTAGACCTCCCACTCCCCCAGCCAGAAATCGAGCTGGCGGTGAGGGGCCGAGTGCTCACATGGACTCTGGTTCTTCTCAATCATCAGAAGAATCCGATCAAACTCGGGCGAGTCTCTCAAAGTCAGAAATGCACTCGATGCTCCGGCTTCCGACAGTCGATTGAAACCAAGTGCCGCAGCTGTCTCCAGCCATTCGAGGGCCGCTTTGTCCTGCTTTCGCCGAGCGTAGGCGAAGGCAATCCGGAAGCTTGCTTCAGCCGGCTCATGATCCAGGTCAAAGGCCTGTTGGAGAGCTTCGACGGCCTTTCGGTAACGCAGCTGTTTGATGTAACAGATTCCCAGCTCCAACCAAGTTTCCCCATCCTCTGAATCGTGTTCTGTGATCTGTTTCAGCAGGCGGGATGCCTCTGTGAACCTGCGGGCTTGCATGGCCGTCCGGGCCCTTGACCTGAGTTCCGACAGCGTGGGCTGTTCTTCACCCTGGGCGCCGAGATTCGGTGGGATCAGCGCTGCTGCGAGAATGATGGGGACGAAAAGGGTTGCATGCATTGACGAGCACCTGATCTAATTCTAACTGACTTCTCACGAAGCGATCAGAGCCCCCGGCGGAAGCCGGGGGGGAAGTGTTGAGCGTCCTTCCATCAAGGCTCCTGACCAACTCGGTCAGCATTGAGGCTAATCACGTCCCAGGCCAGAAGAAACGCCAGACGCTTGACGGGCACGGGCAAAGGCAAAGGCAAGGCACTAGACCGGCCGCTCCCGCAGCCGGCTCTGATCGAATCGCCGGATCGTAAATCACAGGGCTGGGCCTACTCCTTCCGAAAGAGACGCTCCCGCTGGAGAAAGAAATGCGCCTGGGAGGACAGAAAACAGGCCCGCACGGCGAGCCGCCCTCCCATGTAAACCTGCTGCAGCAGGAGGCCGCTGAGGATTCCCAATACTGAAGCCTGCGGAATCAGTGAGTCCAGACCCACGTGCAGCAAAGCCCAGAGAACGCCAGCCACGACCAGGAACAGATAGAGTCCGGCGGCGGGCAGGAAGTTGGAGAGACAGAAGCTGAGAGCTGAGAGGTAACCCAGAAAGACCGAACTCCGGTCCTGATGCGTAACCGTGATATTCGCATAATCGGAGATCAGCTTGAGGCACAGAATCATCGCCAGGACAGCTCCCTGAAATCCGAGTGCAATCAGAAAGGCCCGACGGTCCGTGGGCGCAGTGAGGGCAAGGTTGACCGCCCGTTCGCCCACAGGTAGACCAATCAGCCAGAGGCCGCCACCCAGCACGGAAAGCGACAGGAGTCGCACTCTCAATACCCGTCCGAAAAACTCGGAGCCGTTCCTGAAAAACTCCCGAACGGTCGTGCCTCCGGGATCGTTTGCAAGAGACCCCAGAATGGCAGCCGTCATGAAGCTTTGCAGGACCAGGTACAGGGCACCCACAGTCAATATCAGGACAGGCAAACGGTGCAGTTCTCCGGTGAGAATCAGTTCGAGGTGATGGAGAAAAGGAGCGATCCCCAGCAGAGTCGGGCCAAAGGTGGAACCCAGGCCGCTATCGTGGTCGCGAAACCACTCCATCCACACGAAATCCATGCCCCCGAGCATGCGCCCTTCGTAGGCACTCTCGTCCAGCATCGCTTCAAATTGAATAGCGAAAGGGACGGCCAGGGTCAGTCCCACCAGAAGATTTGCCAGGTAAGGCAGGAGAATGCTCTTCTTGTGGAGCTTGAGAGTGGCTAGCCCGCGGAAGAGTGCTTCGAACATCCGATCATCCGACGAGTCCCAGAGTTTCCAGGAAGTTTTGAAGCCAGAACATCCAGCGTCCCGACCACCTGATGGTTGCCGCTGAAACAGCTTCTGGGGTGCCCTTGCGGCTGTTGTTGAAGGGATTGATGTCAATCACCAGGAGGTTGTCAGGGTCCACTTCAGCCAGGGTCACCCTGGCCGGTCGCTCGTAGTTGAAGCGCTGCCACTTTCCCTGACCATCCCAGTACTCCCGGAATTCAATTCCGTCGTCAAAGACCACTTTCACCGAGACTGGAATCCGAACGCTCCCTGTTCGTTCCACCAGCACTTCCGACTGAAAAACACCCGTGTCACTGGGCGGCCCGGCGGAATCGTGGACGGAGGGTATCCGTGTGGATCGAAGGGCCGAAATCGAGTAATCAGTGAGGCCTGCACTGCGGAAGGTCTCATCGAAAAACCAATCCCAGTCGTTTCCCGACACCTGATTGAGGGTCGCTTCGAAGTCCCTGGTGGTGGGATGCTGGAAGGCGAATCTCTGGAAGTAGGCTCGCATCGATCTCAGGAAGAGTTCTTCTCCCATGAACCGCTCCAGAGTCCGCAGGACGAGCTCCGGTTTTGAGTAGGAATTGACCCGGTAGCTGGTTCGGTTCCGAGTCTGCCAGCTGGTCCTGGTCAGGGGATCGAGACGTCCGCCCTCTCGCAGAGAGGAGAGGCCGTTGAAGAGAAAAGGCCGCTCGATGTTCACAGAAACCGGCATCACTCTAAAGAAAAACCGACTGTAGACAGGAGGAGGGTAAACCTGGGTCAAAACGCGGGTCTCGGCCCAGCGGTTGATCCCTTCATCCAGCCAGGCTTCCTCGAACTCGTTGTTGGCGACCATCCCATACCACCACTGGTGTCCAACCTCGTGGACCGTGACGGCCTCGGGAGAAAGAACTCCGCCGGGTGTGAGGAAGAAGGCCCCCCCGGTGACCAGCATGGGATACTCCATTCCCCCGCTCTTGCTCTGGAAGGCAGGGTCCACGACGGTCAGAGTCTCATAGGGGTAAGGTCCAAACCATTCCCCGTAATAGCGCAAGGCGTGAAATGCAGCCGTGAAATAACGGTCCGCAAGAGCCTCATGCTCGGGTTGGAGCAGGAGCTGAACCTCGACTTCTGGAAGTTGGGCGTGCTGAAAGTTCCGCTGAAGCTGGATGAAGCGAGGACTGGCTGTCCAGGCAAAGTCGTGAACGTACTCGGCGACAAACCGGTATTCCATCTGACCACCGAGTTCAGTCTGACTGTGCAGATTTCCGGTAGCCCCAACCCGATAGGTCGAAGGAATCCGGATCCGTACGTCGTACATTCCAAAATCGGAGTAGTACTCGGTGTTTCGATGGTACTGGTGGCAGTTCCAGCCCTCCTCCTCCAGAACTCCTATCTTCGGAAACCACTGCGCCACAAAGAAATAGCCCTCGACCCAGCCAGTCCGTGCGATTCCTCTGGGCAGCTTCGACCGGAACTCCAGATCCAATGTGATCTCTTCTCCGCTTTTCACAGGGTGCTGGAGGTCCACGCGCAGGACCGTTTCATCCTGCTCGTTGCCGTCGTCAGGCTGGACGAAATAGTGACGGAGAACTCGATTCCCGTTGGAACCGAGTGGCTCGCTGAGGCGAAGGGAAGTGACCGTCACCGAGCCCCAGTAAGACTCGGGGGGCTCAGCGATGAGATCCCAGTCGAGCTCGAACCCGTCCTCCCGGGCAAAAGTACTGAGCTCATTCTGAAAGGCATTCAGGTAAAGGTGCAAGAGAAGATGATCTGTAGAGTGGCGGGTGACATTTCGCCACCTGATCAGTTCGGAGCCGGTGACTGTTCTGGTCAGCGGGTCCAATTCGACTTCGATTGTGTAACTGGCGACCAGGAGGTGCGGACTCAGCCGGTAGTGAGTTTGAGCCTGGCCGCGGACGGGGGAGTTCAAAGCAAGCAGTCCCGAACAGGCCGTCAAGAAGAACCGGGCCCGCCGCCGGAAGCTAATTGGCACAGGGGTCCCCGGGCCGAAGGTGTTGAAAGCGTTCAACCAGTCGCTGTTGAACGAGCAGGTGATCCAGGATCTTCAAGACATTCTCGGCTCGGGAGGTCAGGTCATCCATTTCAAGCAGGAGTTGCTTGTTGTAGTCGCTGATGTTCACGGAAGAACAGATCGAATTGACGAGCGTGCGAAAATCCAGATTACTCAGTACTTCCGTGCCAGTGCCCACGGACACGACATGGGACAGCTTTCCGAACGAACGGACCAGTCTGGCGATCAGGTCGGAAGCCTTCGGCGACCTGGGTAGTGGTTTCGGAAGAACGCGAACTCGCGCGATTCGATAGGGTCGATAGCGCAGGAATTCAATCAATCTGTAGCGGCCGGTTCCCTTGAGCAGAATGTCATACTTACCATCTTCGAGCTCCTGGTACTCGGCAATCTCACCCATGCCTCCAATTCGAAAGATGTCTTCTCCGCCCACTTCCCAGGGTTGTTTAAGGAGGGCCATGCCAATCTTGCCACTTTCGTCCAGGACCTCGGTAACCATCTGCCGGTAGCGCTGTTCAAAGATGTGGAGCGGCAGCAGGGTGTTTGGGAATAGGACAACATTGGGAAGCGGGAAGATGGGTATCTCAATAATGTCGAGACCAGATGACGTTTCCCCTCTCACCGGCTTGAGGCTACGTGATTTCGGGGGCGAATTCAACTCGCGCGTGACACCGGAATTCCTGACGGGCATGGTTGCCAGTCCGCTCAGCTATTGGTAAGGTACCAACTCTTGAGGAGGAACAATGCCCTTTACACTTCCAGCATTACCCTACAATACCGACGCATTGGAACCATCCATCGATCAGCGGACGATGGAGATCCACCACGACAAACACCATAACGCCTACATCTCGAACCTGAATGCCGCTCTCGAGTCGGCTCCCGAACTGCAGGGGAAGAGTCTCGAAGAGTTACTGGCCAACCAGTGTGCGATGGTCCCCGAGGCGATCAGAACGGCCGTCCGAAACAACGGGGGCGGACATGCCAATCATTCTCTGTTCTGGCAGATCATGAGCCCTGATGGTGGAGGCTCCCCGACGGGAAATCTGGGGGACGCGATCAACAGCACCTTCGGAAGCCTCGATGACTTCAAGCAGAAGTTCACCCAGGCCGGGATGACTCGCTTTGGCTCGGGCTGGGCCTGGCTGATCAGGACCGACGGCGGTCTCGAAGTCTCTTCCGGCGCCAATCAGGACAGTCCGGTCATGGACGGGAATCTTCCCATTATCGGACTCGACGTGTGGGAGCATGCCTACTACCTGAAGTATCAGAACCTGCGTGGTGACTACATCGCCGCCTGGTGGGGCGTCGTGAACTGGCAGCTTGCCGAGGAACGGTTCAACTCTTAACGGAGCGTTCCAAGTTCCAGGTTCCACGTGGCGCGCTCATGAAAGTGGGAGGGGCCTGGGGCCGCGAGATGAGTGTCTGGGAGCGAGTCCGCAAGGCTTTCAAGAAGCCGACGGAAGAGCAGAATCAGTTGAGCGAGGGCGCCGCGAAAGTCCCCTGGTTGGATCGGGAGGACCGGGAGGTCGCCATCGAGCGAAGACTCCGGTCAGGGACCTTGACGGAAGAGCAGGCCGGCTGGTGCCGGTCATTCGCCAAGGACGGATACCTGATCTTCCCAAGGCTGATTCCAGAGGACCAGATCGATCATGTCTGGGGGGCCTACGAACGGTTCTACGAGGCCCACCGGGAGGAGTTCCATCCCCCCAACCTTCCCGGAGATCCCTGGCCCGAGCGCTATCTGAACGCCCACTTCTCCGTGCCCGAGATCGCGGAGATCCTGCACCACTCCCGCCTGCTGGAAATCACCGATCTTCTTTTTGGACGTCCCACCCGGCCTTTCCAGACCATCACTTCCCACAAGGGGACTGAACAGGGTGCGCATTCCGATTCCATTCATATGACGACCCGGCCCCCCGGATATCTCGTGGCGGCCTGGATCGCCTGCCAAGACGTTCATCCCGACTCCGGGCCCCTGGACTACTACCCGGGATCCCACCGGCTGCCTTACGTGTTGAGCCGGGAGGTCGAGATCAGCCACGAAGAATTCGCCGAGCGCCATCACGAGGTCTACCACGAGCGCTATGAGCCCCATATCCGACAACTGATTGCCCGCCATGATCTGCCGCGAAAGGAGTTTCTGGCGGTTCAAGGAGACGTTCTCATCTGGCACGCCAACCTTCTCCACGGAGCGGGAGTGCGCCGGGACCTGCAACGGTCCCGCAAAGCGCTCGTCTGGCACTACTTTGCCGAGGGAGTGAAGTGTTTCCACGACCTCTCGGGCCAGGAGGCCGCCTTCTCAGGAGAAGAAGGGGTGGCGGTCCCCCCGGTCAGCCGGCGCTGAGTCGTCAAATCGCGCCTCGAAAATAGCGCTCGTAGAGTTCCACGTCTTCCCGGCTGCCAATCACCAGGGGTACTCTTTGGTGCAGTTCCACGGGTTGAATGTCGAGGATGCGCTGGCTCCCGGTTGAGGCCCTTCCGCCGGCCTGCTCTACGATCATCCCCAGAGGATTGGCTTCGTAAAGAAGTCGGAGCTTGGCCGTCGGATGGCGTGGATCTTTGTGACTGGCAGGATAAAGAAAGATCCCGCCTCTGAGCAGGTTCCGGTGAAAATCGGAGACCAGAGAGCCAATGTAACGCAGGGAGTACCCTTTTCCATCCGCATTCCTGGGACCCTTCAGGTGTTGGATGTAACGCCGGGTGCCCTCGTCCCACGTTCTTTCATAGGCTTCGTTGATGGAATAAATGGAGCCCCGGGCGGGAATCTGAATCGAAGGATGTGAAATCAGAAACTCACCGATGCTGGGATCCAGGGTAAACCCCGCTACTCCCTGGCCCGTCGTGTAGACCAGCATGGTGCTCGAGCCGTAAATGCAATAACCCGTGGCAACCTGTTCCACACCCTTCTGGAGACAGTCCTGCAGGGTCCCGTCCGGGCCCGGGCTCTTTCTGCGGAGAATGGAAAAAATGGTTCCGATACTGACATTGACATCGATATTCGAAGAGCCGTCCACGGGATCGAAGATGAGAACGTACTTACCTTTCCTGAACTTGTCCGGAATCGGCAGAATGCCCTCGTTTTCCTCGGAAGCCATCAGGCAAAGGTGGCCTCCATGGTCCATCGCTTTGAAGATGGTTTCATCGGCAAAGACGTCCAGCTTCTGCATTGCCTCGCCATGCACGTTGTGTCTGCCGGCTACACCCAGAACTTCAGCCAGGCCGGCCTTGTTCACCTCTTTGGAAATGATTTTGAAAGCCACCACCAGATCCCACATCAGACTGGTGAACTCTCCGGTGGCTTCCGGGAACAGGTGTTCCTGTTCAGCCAGGTGACGGCCGATGGTCCAGGTTGTGGTCCGCTGTGGAGTTGGGATGGTGGTCATGTCGTCTCCATGAAAATGGGCGCTCCGCCGGTCGTTGCCGGGAGGCCACTCGATCTGGATTGCGGAAGCTTGAGAGCCCGTTGCCGAACCTTCGATTGTCAGCTTGACCAATACAAAACCCAGACTCTACATTCGACACTTTAGCGCGGAAGGTGATTACTCTCAAGAGGCGGGGCTCAGGCGGACCCAGATCATGGCAAGCCCCAGAGCGCGCTGATCGGGACCGGCACCGAGCGCAGCGGGCGCTGCGGAGTCGGGTGTCCGGAATTCGAGAATAAAGGACCCGTTTTCCGGGAACGAGCTCGCTTCGATTTCCAGACGATACGTTTCGAAAGTGTTCCTGGACGCCTGCCACTCTCCGACCGGGTGACCGCTCAGATAAACCTGGATCCGCTGTAAGTCGAGCTGACCGGGAGCCAGAAACGGCTTGAAGAATGCCTCCAGGAGAACTGGTGCCGGAGGAGGTTCTGCCTGAAAACGAAGAGTGGCCCTGTCGCCAGTGCTCCAGGTCATGCCGGCTGAGGGAGAGGCCCATCCGTGCTGCAGGTAAGAAGCGATTGGGCCTTCCTGCCCGAACGTCAGGGTTTCACCCCAGGAGTAGGTCAGTATCAGCGTGCCGTACGAAAAAGGCCAGTACTCCAGTTGCCCGGGGTAATGGAGCTCGCCGGCGACACCTTCCTGCGTAATCGCCAGCACACGGACTTCCGCCTCGTCCAGAGTCACATTCTGGGGCAATTGAAACTCCAGGTGAAATCCTGACCGCAGCAGCCGGTGTTCCTCAAATATCCTGACCGCTTCGGGACGCTCGAACTGGGAGGGTCCCGAGACAACTACCTTCCCATTCACCAGTGCGACCACCGAGGAGACGAGAGATCTTGCCTGCTGGTCAACGACCCAACCGCCCACATAGTAGCGCTCGGGGGTCTCCGTCTCTCCTCCCACAACCCAGCCCTGAATCACTCCCTGTCGGACCGGTACCGAGAGTTCGCCTCGAAGGGCCAGAAACTCTTCCCCTTGGTCGGTGGTATGGAGCGCGGTGGGCGAGTAGGGTTGTCTCGGATAGCGCAAAACCGGCTGGTCCTCACTTCCCTCGATGAGGAGTACCTCGACCCGGTTTTTGCCGTCCCGAAATGCAGCAGGGTCAACCAGAGCAGTGAATAGGCGATTGCCTTCAACTGCAGGACTCGTCCTGGTGGTCGCCCGGATGATGCCCTTGACGGCGACGGCCAGGGAAACCGGACTTCGGGTCTCGGCGGGAGGCTGAATCCGGCCCCGCACCAGACAAAGCAGGAAACGACTGCTGAGATCGACATTCTCGAAGAAGTTCCTGCCCTCCAGTTCCACCGACGGGTCGGTTGGGCGGGCTCGCCGAATCGGCAGGTCCTCCAGTTTCTTCCCCACCAGGCTGCGGTAGGGCCCCCTCGCAAAAAGCTCAGCCCAGCCTTGCGACCCGAAGAGATCCAGCTGGCGCTGAAGGAACTCGTCTCTGTCCGGCAGCCCGGCGTCGAACGTGAATCTCTGCCCCTTGTCGGAGAAGGTCGTTTTCTCCAGCCTGGCGGGCTGAGTGCCCAGAGCTGAGACACCATCCAGCGGCCAGGAGACTTCGGCTCCAAGGACTTCGAGAATGGTCGGAAGAATGTCAATGGTCTCCACGTTCCGATCGCTGGTTTGTCCTTCCCTCTGAAAGGGCTCCTTGATGATCAGTGGAATCGAGACAATGCCCGGATAATTGGTTGATGTCACGAGTCGGCGCGAATCGCCGGAGCGAAAGGCAGTGCCGTGATCGGAAGTCAGAACCAGCAGACTCTGGTCGTACAGCCCCTGCTCCCTCAAGTGGGCGACCAGATCCCCAACCAGCTTGTCCACGTAAGAAACCTGCAGTAAGTGGCGCTGATACGCCTGAATCACCGGCCACTCGTCTTCTTTCCATTGATTCACGTCGACCCCGCCGTGGTTGGGTCCCTCGACCCCGGCCACTCCCGGCTTTTCGTAGAGCGTATAGAGTCTGCCGTCAGGTAAGTACTTCCAGCTGGCATGTGGAAGCATGGAATGAAGGAAGTGGAGTCCCGGGCCTGCCGAGGGCTGGATGGATTCGATGAACTGCTGGAACTTCTTTCCCCGCTCGGCCCAGTCGCCGTCGAAATCAGTCCAGCGCCGGGGCTCGGGTTCAGGAGAGTCAGCAAAGTCCTTCCAGGATTCCGTCACGGGTGGCAGAGAGGAGGTCAGATCCACGGGAAGCAGCAGGCGCAGATACACTACCTTCAGATCCGAAAGCAGGCTGGAGAGCTGAAGATCACGAGGAGAGACACGGCCGGGAGTAAGCTGGGTGATGTTCTCGTGGATGTTGAGCTCATGAGACCGGCTCAGGAGGGTGAAAAGTGAGCGCGGGTGATCGGACAGGGTGGGCAGGAGGTCTTGCCCGGGAACGGGGTACAGCCCATCCAAAATCACGGGCAGGGAGATGAGAGTCCCTTCACTCACGGTCGTGGCGTTTCTGAACCAGTGAGCCTCCTCGGCCAGTGCGGCCAGGTTGGGATACCGAACCGGATCGATGTTTTTCTGCCCGTCGAGCAGAGAGATCAAGGGCAGTTCGTCGAACACGACCATCACGACAGGCGTCTGACTTTCCAGGCTGGGCATCGGGCCCTGCCCGGAGTCTCCGGTGATCAGGCGGGAGGAGAAAAGGAACATCAGCGGGAAGATGAGGATGGAAGGACTGAGTAGGGTGAGGAAGAGACGCACTCCCTTGAGGTTCCGGTAGAGCCACACGGCTCCGATCCCAATACCCACAGCCTCCGTGACGAGCAGCGGACCGGGCGCAGGGACCGTTTTCGCGAACACCTGAAGTGCCAGGAGGCCGCACAAGAGTCCCACCAGAGCCCCTGCCGTGCACGTCTCGAGCTTTCGGCTCACTCGGACAATTGCCAGGAGAGACACCCAGACGAACAGTGGAAAGGCAAATGCGAGGACGAAGGTGAAGATGACCACGGAAGTGGTCTGCATCCCGTGGGCAACCAGGAACTCGGGATGGCGGCCAGCCAGATCGAACAGCGGTTGGGCGACGGCAAATGCGAACAGGGTCGCGATGTGAAGAGAATGTGCCCGGGATCCTCCCGCCTGCTCATCCGATCCGTGTAGCGCTCTGCTGCTCTTCACTGGGGCACACAGTGGTAGAGAGTCCGGCTCTGGGATTCCAGTTCCTCCTGGCATTCAATTCTATAGAATCGTTTCAGGTTCTTCTCCAGGAAACCCTTTTCGTAATCTGCGTACTGATCATTCTTGTTACGGAGCAGGGTCTGAACCATGGGGTCGGATTTGTCCACGAACTCGAGAACCAGCTCGCCTCCGGTTTCTGCCAGCCATTCGACGAATTCCGAGACCGGGATGTTGGCACTGATCACCATGTGATGAATCAGTGCCAGGGCCAGGATCAAGTCGGGCTTGTCTCGGCTGGTGAGGCCTCGGCGCTCAGATCCTCTCCAGCCCAGATCCGGTGAATAGTCTGCGAGCTCATTCATCAGTGGTAACACCTTTGAGTTCTTCTCTTCCTTGAGCTGGCGATAAAGTCGCTCAACGGCCAGCTGGTCGCCGTCAATCGAGACCACGTAGTCGGAGTTGGCCGCGGCGATGCGGCTGTACATTCCTGTGTTACAGCCCAGATCCCAGACCAGACTCCGCGGATGAGCATCGGCTACTTTCTTGACGAACCTTCTCTTGAATCGGGTGTCGGAATCTGAATAGGTATTGTTGGAAGCATACTCAGACCATGTCGACCCGGACGGGTTCCACTTCAATCGGGAGATGAGCTTGCGAAGTTTCTTGAGGTTGGCAGTGATCAGTTCCTTCTTGAATCCTGCTGAATGGAGGGCTTTTCGAACGTCGGTTCTGGCCGCTCCGTACCGCCTTTCGAGTTTGCTCTGCAGATAGACGTGGGAGAGCACGCCGGACCGGAAGAGATCTCGCAGGGACATGATGGCGTTGCAGTCTGCGGCCGAAATCCCATCCACCCGACCCCGAAGCAGAGGCTGGAAGGGCAGATCCTTGTAGCTCTGAAGCAGCAGAGGAAAGAGGAAAAGCTGACTGAACTGCCGGTATCCGACCCAGGGTTGTCCTTCCTGGAACTCCTCAAAGGAACCCGTATCGATGAATACCGGCTGGCTTCCCATCCACTGGATGTTGTAGGAACTGGCGTCCTTCAGCACCATGTCTTCACGCAGTGCTGCCAGCATCAGGTCAAGCTGCACGAGGGCAGCGTCCTGTAACATGCCAAAACACCACTCGTAGGGATAGGACACGAAGGGAATCTTGTGATGTTCGAGAACCCCGGCCCAGTTTCCTTCCAATTCCTGAGGAGATACATCGGTCGCCTCGCGGGTGGGAATGATCAGACCGCGGGCAGAGCATTCTTTGAAAAAGCTGGTGGCGGAAAGACGTTGCCAGTCTTTCCAGGCCTTGCTGCTGAGCGTGCGAAAGACCCGTTTCCCCGAGTAGAAGACTCGACCATGCCGATCACGAAAAGAGCCCGCCTCAACTCGAGAGTCAGTCATGCCTCATTCCTGGTTGGCGGGGGACTATTCCTGGTCCGTCGGCTGATCCTCAACCTCCGAGTCGGGCTCCAAGGGTGCTTCTTCTTGCTTGATTCCCAGTACGGCCAGAATACGATGCCAGAACAATCTGATGATGACAAAGAGACCGGCAACTCCTCCCAGGATCAGCTGCAGGAGCATGCTGCCGGTGCCGGGGTCCATATATGCAAGAGGCCCAAAACTCATTGGGTCACCTGTCCGTTCATCTGTTCCAAGAAGGTAGCAGATGTCCAGCAAAGCGCGCAATCGTTCTGGGTTCTAGGTTCTCGGTTCTAGGTTTCTAGGTTTTGGGATCTGGAATCTGGAATCTGGAATCTGGAATCAGGAATCAAAGTGGGAGGGGCCTCAGGCCGGGAACGCCGAGCTTGTACGTTCATCATCGCAGAGTCGCCGCCCAAGGCGCCTCCCACATTCACGGTCCACAAACCTTCAACTTTCAACCTTCAACCTTCAACCTTCAACCAGCACCCAAAACCCAGAACCCAGAACCCAGAACCGAGCACCGGGAAGTGCTATCATCGGACTCTTACGCTTCCAGGATTTTGCAAAGAAATCGATAGACCTCTATGAACACAATCCGCAAGGGAGTCATCCCGGCTGCCGGGTTGGGCACGCGATTCCTGCCGGCCAGCAAGGCCATTCCCAAAGAGATGTTGCCCATCGTGGACAAGCCGGCGATTCAATATGTCGTGGAAGAGGCTGTGGCCTCCGGATTGGAAGATATTCTCTTCGTCACCAGCCAGGGTAAGAGTGCTATTGAGGACCATTTCGACTACGACTTCATGCTTGAGCAGATGCTGGAAAGGCGGGGAAAGAAAGAACTCCTCGAGACCGTTCGCCAGGTGTCGAATATGGTCTCGGTGGCCTCCATTCGTCAGAAGGAGCCGCTGGGCCTGGGCCACGCGGTTCTGGTCGCAGAGCCGTTTGTGGGCCACCAGCCTTTTGCAGTGTTTCTCGCTGACGACATCATTGAGCATGAGGTTCCCGCCATGCGTCAGATGCTGGCGGTCTTTCAGGAACATCCAGGGAGTATCCTGGCGGTCCAGGAAGTCCCACCCGACAGGATTTCCCGATACGGGATTGTAGGAGCTCAGGCGGTTGAAGGAAGCGGAGAGCGGCTTCTTCGCGTGGAGGAGATGGTGGAGAAGCCCGCCCCTGAGGAAGCTCCCTCGAATCTTGCCATCATGGGGCGCTATGTCCTGATGCCCGAGATCTTTGAGAGCCTCAGAAGTACCCGGCCCGGAGCGATTGGTGAGATTCAGTTGACGGATGGAATCGTGGGGTTGATGGATCGGGGCTATCCGGTTTACGCCTACCGTTTTCAGGGGAAACGCTATGATGCAGGTGACAAGCTGGAGTATCTGATCGCAACCGTCGAAATGGCTCTGAAACGCAAGGATGTTGGTGCCGCGTTCCGAGAATACCTTCAAAGTCTCAAGCTTGACCACGACCGGGAGAACTAAACGACTGGAGGTCCCTGAGAGAGGCACCCCCTGACCATGCTGGATCGCAACTTCATTCGGGACAGTCTGGATCACGTTCTAGAGGGTCTGTCAAGAAAAGGATTTGAGTTCGATCTGAACGGTTTCGAGAAGCTTGACAGGCGCGAGAGATCCCTCAGGATCGAGAACGAAAAACTCCGCGCCCTCCGCAATCAGACCAGCGAGCAGATCTCGCTGGCGAAGAGAAAGGGTGAAGGCGCCTCTGAACAAATCACGGAAATGAAGAGTGTGTCCCAACGGATCAAGGAGCTCGACGGGCTTTTGTCGGAGGTCGAGCAAGGTCTCTTCGATTTTCTGGCTGTCGTCCCCAACCTGCCGCATGAAACCGTCCCGATTGGCGAGAACGAAAATGCCAATGAGGTGGTGAGGCATGTGGGAGAGATCCCCCGCTTCGATTTCGAGCCCAGGGATCACGTCGAACTGGGGCAGAGACTGTGCATCCTGGATCCGGAAAGGGCCGCCAAGATCACGGGCGCTCGCTTCGCCAACTACTACGGGGCGGGAGCACTGCTGGAACGAGCTTTGATGAACTTCATGCTCGACATCCATACCCGGGAGCACGGATATCTGGAGATGATTCCTCCCTTCATGGCCAACCGCAAGAGTTTCTTTGGAACCGGGAATCTTCCCAAGTTCGAAGCCGATCTTTTCAAGGTCGGCGGGACCGATTACCTTTTGATTCCCACCGCCGAAGTTCCAGTGACGAACGTTTTTGGCAACGAAATACTGGATGAGGAGGAGTTGCCCTGCTTGTTGACCGCTTTTACGCCCTGTTTCAGGAGTGAAGCCGGGGACTATGGCCGTGACACCAGGGGACTGATCCGTCAGCACCAGTTCAACAAGGTTGAGCTGGTCCATTTCTGTAAACCTGAAGATTCCTACGATCAGCTGGAGATTCTGACCACCAACGCGGAGACGATTCTGAAGCGGCTCGACCTCCCTTACCGGGTAGTCGTGCTGTCGAGCGGGGACATGAGTTTCAGCTCGGCCAAGACCTACGACATTGAAGTCTGGGTTCCGAGTCAGAACACCTATCGCGAGATCTCCTCCTGCAGTAATTTTGAAGACTTTCAGGCTCGACGTGCTAACATCCGGTGTCGCAGTCCGGCGCAGAAGAAGACCCGATTTGCCCACACTCTCAATGGATCCGGCCTGGCCATTGGACGAACCTGGGTGGCAATTGTGGAGAACTATCAACAAGAGGATGGTTCCATTGTGATCCCTGAGGCATTACAGAGTTACATGGGTGGATTGGAACGAATTTCTGCCCGGGACCCCGGTCTGCTGAGGATTTCCTGAGTCCTCTCGAAAAGGGATGCTTCGATTCAATCTCGACAAGTCCAGCAAGCTGATCTACTTCGATCAGATCAAGGGACAGCTCCTTTCGGCGATCTATTGCGGGAAGATCAGCGAAGGCGACCGTCTACCCTCGATCCGAGAGCTGGCGGACGACCTGTCGGTGAATTACAAGACGATCCGCCGCGTTTACCTGCAACTGGCCCAGGAGGGACTGCTCGAGATCGTTGCCGGAAGCGGCGCTTTTCTGAGAAAGCGCAACGGGGGTGAGAGTTTTGAGCACATGCGCCGGCAGGCCATCTTCCGCCTGCTGGGGGACTTTGAGAACAAAGCCCGCGACCTTGGATTGTCTACAGAGCGGCTGGTGGCGCTGCTTGACGGCTATCTGACGGGGCGCAATCTGAAGCCCTTGAAGTTAGCGGTTGTCGATGACGAGGAGGAAGCTCACATCTTTGCCAATGAACTCGGGATGAGGCTGGGGACAACGGCATTCCCGGTCTCGCTCGAGGAGGCTTCCGGGCCGGAAGGAATGGCGCAACTGCAGGAAAGTGACATCCTTCTGACGACCAGCTGGCATCTGGAGGAAGTGAATGCCCTGGCCGAAGGACTGTCCAAAGAAGTTGTGGAGATCAAGCCCAGTCCCCAGATCTATGCGGAGATACTCAGCGCCGCCCAGGATCACAACATTGGGATCGTGATTCGGGACGAGAAAACCATGCATGCGTCGTGGGAAGTCTTCATGAGTCTTTACCACCCCTCAACCGACAAACGCTTCTGGATCGCTCCGATTCACCGGACAGATCTGATCGAGAAGATCGTCGAGGAAGCGGACCTGATTTTTGTTTCTCCCATGTGCTGGGATGAGATGCGCCGACTCACGCCATCCAACAAGGAACTGAAGACCTACGAAAACTTCATTTCTGAGGATACGCTCGCCGACTTGCGACAGATTCAGCTCCTGGGTTGAGCCCGCGATCTGGACGGATTCGTTCACCGACTCTGGGCGGGTCGAAAACGATTGAACTATGAACGAAAACCCCGGCTCAACAGAGACCAGCAGACTGGATTCCCTGATCAGGGCGTTCCCGAAGGCCGAACTCCATCTGCATTTGGAGGGATCGATCAGCCCAGAACGATTCCTGAAGATGAGTCGGAAGTACGAAACGGAGTTCAGTGGCCTGTCGCCAGCCGAGATCCGCAGCCAGCTCTTCTCTTACTCGGATTTCTGGAGTTTTCTGCAAACCTATCGGACGGTTTGCGAACATCTCAGGGAGCCAAGGGATTATGTGGCGCTGGTTCGTGACCTTGGACCCTACTTCGAGAGTCAGAACATTCGCTATGCTGAGATCCTGATGGCTCCTTCCATCCCCGCCAGGTTTGGCTTCGACGTCGGCAGGATCATCAAAGCCACGACAGCGGCCGCCAAGAAGGTAGCTGATGAACTGTCAATCGAGATTCGCTGGATTTTTGACTGCGTCCGACAGTTCGGTGCGGAAGCGGCTCAGGAGACTGCTGAACTCGCGCTCGAATTCCGGGGGGAGGGAGTTGTCGGTCTCGGTCTGGCGGGAGACGAGACTGCAGCTGACAGTCGCGAGTTCGAGGATGTTTTTGCCTTTGCCAGAGCCCACGAGCTCTATGTGCACGTTCATGCCGGGGAGATCGGAGAGCCGCAAAGTGTCTGGGACGCGATCAAGATTCTAGGAGCCAACCGAATCGGCCACGGCATTCAGGCCGCACGTGACCAGGTCTTGATGAGCTACCTCAAGGATCATGCAATTGGACTGGATATCTGCCTGACCAGTAACGCCAGGACCGGTGCCTGGACCCCCATCTCAAAGAACCCCTTCTGGCTCCTCTACAAACGGGGAGTGCCGGTTACACTCAGCACCGACGACCCCGGACTTTTCGATACCACGCTCCTGCAGGAATACGCACTGGCGATCAAGTATTTTGAACTGGCCGAAAGCGACCTGGCCTACATCGCCCTCCAGAGTGTTCGTTCCTCCTTCCTGCCGCACGGAGAGCGGATGAAACTGATGCAGGAGTTTCAGAACTCGATCCACGAGCTGACAGCCGGGGAATAGGCATTCCACGTTCCAGGTTCCACGTTCCACGTTGGCTCGCCGTTGCAGAAACGGCAGGCTCGCGCCTTGCCGTTCTGTTGTTGTGGTGTCAAGGAACCTTCAACCTTCAACCTTCAACCCTAAAACCCCACCAGTAGACGGATCTGGTCGAGCCGGGACAATTCAGCTTCGTGGTTGGGATTGGCGGCCAGAGCGATCACCTTTCTTCTCAACCCGGTCGAGCGGCTCAGGGCCAGCCGGGCACGTTCCGACAGCCAGGGATAACGGAGTGAGGTGAGAAGTTTTTGCGAGAGATGGTAGGCAGGCAGGAAATAACGCTCCCGGGAGCTGCTGTAGAACTGGAGTGCATCCGCCGTGAGTCGATTCGTTTTCAAAGCGCGCGCGAGAACCTGTGCGGCCAGGTGGGCGTCTCGAAGTGCGATCGTCATTCCCTGTCCCGTGACCGGGTCGACCGCACCTGCGGCATCACCTGCCAGAATCAGACGATCTCCGTGGCATTGGGAGAATCGAGCAGAAACCGGTGAGGTGGTCTCAACCTGGCTGTGATGTCCGCCGGTCTTGATTCGCTCCATGATTTCGGGAAAGCGGGCCAACAGATTCTCATAGAGGTGCTCCGCTCCTTCCGATCTGGGCAGAACCCGCTTGTCCGTCAGCAGGGTGATGCGCGCGCGACCATCGGACAGGGGAGCCACGTAGGCCTCGGCTTCCTGCGAGCAGTAAACATCCACTGCCCGGGCACCGGCAGCATAATTGTCATGGAGTCGGCGGAGGGCAAAGCGGTGAGATCCGCGGGACAGGCAGCGTATTCCTCCCGGCGCTCGAAACCGAGACCGAATCCCGTCAGCAGCCACCACGGCTCTGGCCCGAATCACCTCCCTTCGATCGGCGTTCTGGATCTCCAGTTCCACCCGGTGGCGTCTGAACCGGGCTCTGCGGAGGCGGCGCCCTTCCCGCAGTTCAACACCCTTCTGGGAGGCAGCAAACCGAACCAGAAGATGGTCGAGGGTCTCGCGGGCCAGGACACAACCCAGCGGTGCGGCCGGGTACTCTGAGAAATCCAGCTCCAGGATCCGCTGGTTGGGCAAGTGAAAGCGGAGGGCGGAAAAACTCCTGGCTCCGGCCTCGGTTAAGGCCTCCGCGAGGCCCAGGTTCTCGAGCAGGCGTCTCCCGGCCGGCATCAGACCTTCGCCGCAGATCTTGGTGCGTGGAAAGGTGGCCTTATCGACGAGTAGAACCTGGTATCCGGATCGACCCAGAAGGCCTGCACACACGGATCCGGCAACGCCGGCCCCGATGACCGCAACATCGCAGTCAGTCATCGGATCGGCTTCCTGTCCGAGGGGGAACCCCGCGGGTCGGGATGGTAAGGAACGGGACATTCGGGCCAGTATACTCCCTCTCTGAGTACTCATGGACGGGAGTACTCGGTCAGGAGGTTCGACTGCAACCGCCGCCGACTTTCACCCGGAGCCGTTCCCGGGTAGACTGAGTTTCGTTGTCTTCACATAGAGATGCCGCACAGAATTGCCTCGGGAAAGGCGTCTGGCGGCCCAGGTGAGAAAAAGGGAGGTCCGTGGTGCACCCAAAAGAGTTATCTAGACGGAGTTTCATGAAGGCCTCGGCCGGTGCTGTGGCCGCCGTCCGTACGGGACGCGCAGCGGTGAAGCCACCCCGCCTCAGCAAATCCCCTTCCTTACGCATGGGGGCCCCGCTTTTCAAGAAACTTGAGGATCCGGGGGACTGGGCCACCAGGGTGAAGGAACTTGGTTACAGTGCGGCCTATTGTCCGGTGCGAGTGGGGGCGGACCCGGAACTCGTCAGAGCGTATGCCGCCAAAGCCCGGGAGGCAGACATCACGATTGCGGAGGTAGGCGTATGGAAAAACGCCATCAGCCCTGACGAAGAGGCTCGGAAAAAGGCCCTGGATCACAGCCGGGAATCGCTGGATCTGGCCGATCGGATTGGAGCCAGATGCTGCGTGAACGTGAGCGGGTCCAGGGGTGCCGAGCGCTGGGCCGGTCCCCACCCGGAGAACCTGACCGAAGAGACCTTTGACATCATCGTGGAGATGTGCCGGTCCATCATTGATGCCGTCAAGCCCACGCAGACCTACTTTACGATCGAGCCCATGCCCTGGGCCTACCCCCCCACCGTAGATGCCAACCTGCGGCTCCTGAAGGCCGTTGACCGGAAGCGTTTTGCCATTCACCTGGATCCGGTCAACATGGTCAACAGTCCAGTCCTTTACTACCGCTCAGGAGAATTGATTCGGGAGTGCTTCGAGAGGCTCGGCCCCTATATCCGAAGCTGCCACGCCAAAGACATCCATCTGCGCGACGACATCTACACAACGCAGTTGAAGGAGATCCGTATCGGACTGGGCGGGCTGGACTATGTAACCTACCTGAAGGAGTTGAGCAAGTTTCCCGAGATCCCGCTCATGCTGGAACACCTGCGCACAGCCGAGGACTTCAAACTGGCCGCCGATCATCTGCGCTCCCTGGCCAGCCAGAATGGCCTGAGTTTCCGCCACTTGAGTCGAAATTGAGGTCCGCCGAATGGAGTCTCTGAGCCCTTCTTGCTCTCTGATCCTGTTGATCACACCCGCGGGCGGATGGTGACCGGGCCTGGTAGGGGAGCACCAGGGGAGCGAAGGAGGACGCGTCCCAGCCCCGGTGGTAGATCTGAACAAAGCGCACAGCGCGTTCGATGAAGCGGCGTGCCATGAGTGCGGCCGCCAGGGTCAGCTCAGAAGAGAACGACAGTTCGAGCAACCTCGCCCCGCTTGAGTGCCGCGTAAGCTTCGTTGATCTGCTCGAAAGGATAGGTGCGTGTGAGCAATTCATCCAGTTTGAGTTTGCCGGCCCGGTACAGATCCATCAGCTTGGGAATGTCGATTCGGGGCCTGCTCGAGCCATAGAGGCATCCCTTCAGGACCCGCTCCTCGAAGACGATTCCCATGATCGGTATCGACACTTCAGTTTCGAAGGGCGTGACACCGACGACAATAGCCACGCCGCACTTGGCCAGGCAGTCAAAGGCCTGTCGGACTGTCTTTGGAAGCCCAATGACCTCGAACGAATAGTCCACTCCTCTCTGTCCGGTCAGGGATCGCACTTGCTCCACCGGATCACCCGATGACGCGTTGACCGTATGGGTGGCTCCAAACTGTCGGGCCAAGTCGAGTTTGTTGTCCAGAAGGTCCACTGCGATGATCTTTTCGGCTCCGGCCATAGCGGCTCCCTGGACCACGTTCAAGCCCACTCCTCCGCTGCCAAAGACCGCCACGTAACTACCCGGCTTCACCTGGGCGGCATTCGCTACCGCCCCCATTCCCGTAATGACCGCGCAGCCCAGCAAGGCCGCTTGCTGGAGGGGAAAATCTTCTGGAACCTTCACCAGCGCTTTCTCCAGGATCACAGTGTATTCGGAGAAAGCCGACACGCCGATGTAGTGCTTGATCTCGGACCCGTCGAGGGAAAACCGGCTGGTACCGTCCAAGAGTCGTCCTGTCGACCGGATCTTCATTCCCACCGGGCAGAGTGCCGGGCGAGCCGAAGTACAGTATTCGCACTCGCCACAGCTGACTCGCCAGAGGGGGATGACATTATCTCCAGGACGGACGGAGGTCACCCCAGGACCCACTTCGACCACAGTCCCGACCCCTTCATGCCCCAGGATCAACGGTAGCGGCGCCTGCAAGTGCCCCGTCATCACATGGAGGTCACTGTGGCAGACCCCGCCAACCAACATGCGCACCAGCACTTCCCTCGCCTGAGGGGTTGCCACCTCGACCTCTCGAATATCGAGCCTTTGGCCGACTTCAAAAAGTATTGCCGCCTTCGTCTTCACGTTCAGAGACCTCCTTCTCGCCGCGCAATCATTTCCCACCGCCAAAGCCGGGGGCCTTCGAATGGATCTTCTCCGGGCTCCCCGTGGTGAATGGTCAAAAACCTATCAGCCGTCCAACCTCGCGTCAACGATTCCCTCGTCATCTTTCCGCTGAAACGTGAGGAGCGGCAACTGGTTACGGCTTCTTCATTGATTCCCCTGTTTCCGCCTCCCTTGCCCGAGTTTCCTGATCCACTTCTGCAACTTGCCGAACAGGACGCTAGCATTGAGACCAGCAGTGAGGCGGACTTTGCAACTCACAATCAGCAGTCTATCCCCGATTCTTGGGTCAATTACGCTCAGGACCCGCTTATCGTGGTACGCCGGTATCTTCATCTCATAGAGAAACAGAAGCGCGTCGGCGTCCTCTTTCTGGTTGACCAGTTCCCACCGTCCCCATTTCAACAGCTTCTTCTCCATCTGGTCGTAGATCTCTCGCCCGGGTAGATCGTTGATTAAGAATGCCTTCTGAACCCCCAGCAGCCTCTCGTCCGCCGATAGGGCATTCTCCGATGCTTGCGACGCCCCCTGGATAGGGCTAACCGAGGCCTCCACCATGGCAAGGATGACGGCATCAGGTTCCCAGCACCCCAGCATCCTTCGGAGCAGAACCATTTCTCCCAGGTGGTAGGCGTTGTGGTCGGCAATGAGGAGAGCTTGGCGCAGGAGGGTCTGGCCCGTTCCGTGGGGGAAGGGAGCGATGAGATCCTGGCCGGGATCGCTGACCAGGTCGACCATTTCGAGCAGGTCCGTCTTGAAACGGGCGTAGCTCTCTCTCCAGGCAGATTCATGCGGAGGTGTTGAAGTCTCTGGCCAGTGTCCTTCCGGAATGCTGGGAGAACCATGGCCCGGGTCGCGGCTGAATTCCAGGATGTCCCACTGCGTAACGCGCAGGTGCTTGAGGACTTGCCACGGGGTGTGTTCCGCCCCCTTCGGCCGGGCTCCCTGCAGGTCGAAGGGAAGTCCGGTCAGAGTTTCCTCAGATTGGACGTGGGCCTGCCGCCCGATGAGCAGTTTTCTGAGGTGTTTGCGCAGAGACTGATCGATTGTCATCACGTCACTTTATCGGCAAACTGTACCATTCTCGAAGCGTTCGGACTGAGCCACCTTGACCCGCTAATGGTGGGTCGCATCCGGGGGGAACAGACGACCCTTTTTCTGGGGACTGTTTTGGCTGAAGTCAGTGATGGACGGCTCCCCTTCGCTGTTTGCTGGGTTATAATCGCTCAACCCTCCCGAAACCAAGGGGCAGATCATGCGGCGCCTGTTCTTGCTTACTTTTTCTCCTGGCTCCTCTTTGCCGGCTTCGATCCCGCGGACTTCGAGGGCACGCTGATTCTCGACAGTGACACGGACGTAGGTGTGGCCACTTTGCAGACCAACGGTGGTGGCATTCAGCAAGCCAGTCTGCCTTCGGCAAACCGAAATACGAGCTCTTGTCACTAGGTGTGGAAAAACATCAGGCGGCTTTCTCCTCCGGGACTTGGTTGACCGGGACTCCATTGACATATTTGGCGCCCTGGTAGACGTCTTTCATCAGCTCCGGTGCCTTCAACCGGCGGAATCGCTGCTCCGCCACCAGCAGCATCTTCCAGATCACCGCCTGGGCGTTTTCCACTTTCTTGAATCGCTTGGCCGCGTCCGTTCGCAGCCGAAGAGCGGCAAACGGTGACTCCACTGGATTGGTGGTTCGCAGATGCTGCCACTGCTTCTTTGGATAGCAGGTAAAAGGTCACCATCCGGTCCCAGTCCTGCTCGATTAGCTCAGCCGCCAGAGTCAGCCCTCGCTGCCGGCACCAGTGCTGAAAAACCTTCTTGAGTCGTTGTGCTTCTTCTCGAGTCTCGGCGTAAGGGATCTGCCGCAGGATCAGCAAGGCCGGCTTGTGCACTCGCTTAGGGAGCTTGGTCAGCAGGTTGACGATCCGATGATTCCAGCAGCGCTGCTCCTCGGCCTGGGGATAGACGTTGCGCAAAGCTCCCCAGATGCCCAGGTGGCCGTCTCCGATCACCAGCCGTGGACAGCCCATCCCCCGGCGCTTCAAGTCGCGCAGTACTTCCGACCAGCTCTGGGTCGATTCCCGATAGCCGCTCGTGACCGACACCACGGCTTTGCTTCCGTCACTTAAGGCGGCCAGCACCACCAGCAGGACTGCCTTTTCCTTCTCCAGACCCGCCTTGACGTAGATTCCATCTACCCATAAATACACCACTTCCAGATCATTCAAGGGTCGACTCTGCCAGACCTCCCATTCGGCCTGCCACTACTCTTTCAATCTGGCCACCGTGGAGGACGACAGGTGCGCCTTTTCCCCTAAAAGCCCTCTCAGAGCCAGATCAAAATCCCCCAGCGCCAGACCATGCAAGTACAGCTCAGGGATCAGTTCTCGAACCTGCCGCGTCCGCTTGGCAAACAGGGGCAACACCCGACTTTCAAAGTGTTCCTCTAGATCCCGCACTCGAGGCCTTCGAACCTGGATCGTCCCCGAGCTCAGCGTCAGATGCCTCGGCTTCCCATATCCATTGCCATAGCCCGACGGAGCGTCCACGGCCCTTCGCCGCTCACTCTTACGCCGCCCTAATAACTCCGTGACTTCCTCCTCCAGCAGCTCTTGAACCCAGCCTTGGATCTTCTCCCGCACCCAATCTTCCAGCTCCTCGAAACAAACTCTTGACTCGACACTTTCCTCAATGTTCTGCTTGCTCATGCGGTGTGTACTCCTTCCGTTGCGGGCCTTTCGGCCCTGGGTTTTAAATCAACCCGGAAGGATACTCACCGCCTATGCTATTTACACACCTTCTGATGGTAGCTCCCGAAATACTCCTTGATGGGAAGGGCCAATCAGTGGAGATCGACCTTCATTAGTCGTCGAGAGGTCGTCCTGTCCCGAAAATCCGGATGATCAGACCACGGCCAACGCCCAGGTCTCCATGCGGGACGATGATGGCAATCCCCTCACGGTGGATCTGAATTCAGAACAAGATTACCAATTTTGTGCTGAGCAACTAGCCCTCTTAGGCCACGTTCGCTTTGGTGGCCATTGACAACCTGGGTTTTCCCCGAAATTGTAGACACATAGTTTGGGTGACCTGTGTGCTATCCTTCAGCCCATGCACCGCAAGCCGTATGAGCCCCCCAAGCTGAAGATCTTCGGCGATCTGAAGCGATTGATTCGAGCGAACCCTGCGCCAGCGGGGCAACAACCTCAGGGCGACCCATACGATCTGTTCTAAGTCCACGGATGCCGGTTTCAGAGCGGACCGAGTAGTACTGGTCAGCGCCAACTGACACCAGCGTCAGACGCACTCTGAAGGGGACTAGTTCCTTGTCCGACATCTTGGCGACTCTGTACCTTACGTACGACTGGGTCAACCCGTCAATGGCGTACAAGGGGCACTCCCCCTCACCAATTCACCGGCACGTAGATCTCATGCCCCTTGATGGTGACATCGACAGCCAGTGCATAGGGCGCATCTCAACCTGAGTTGGCTCGGGCTGATCTAAGCACCGATGAGCAGCTGTGAAGTCCAGTGGAAAAGCTGAGTGATTCTCGAATCGCTTTCGCGCTGATGGAACAACGAAAACGTGTTAGCAATTCGTTAGCAAAAACGGAATAGCCCAAACGTAACTGCTTTGTTTTCAACAGCAGAAGGGACATGGCGGAGGAGGTAGGATTCGAACCCACGGTACCCTCTCGGGTACAACGGTTTTCAAGACCGCCGCCTTCAGCCACTCGGCCACTCCTCCGCTGTTTAGAATCAATAGTTTACGGGGATTCTACTTTCCACACCTTCCGAAACGGGGGTGATTTCGGGGGTACCCTGGAACTTTTCGACCTTCCGAAGCGCCTCTCTCTTGTGCTGTGGAGTCGGGTGAACGTAGCGCATCGTCATGGTAACTGTGGAGTGTCCCATCAGCTCCTTCAGGGTGGGTAGATCAACTCCCGCCATCACGGCTCTGGACCCGAAAGTGTGTCTCAGATCGTAGAGCCGAAAATCCAAGCCAAGGCAGGGGAGGAACTCGTTCTCAACGAACGACTTGAACGATGGGCTTTCGATGCATGCCCGTCCCCTAAGCAAATCAGCCTTCTTGAGAGCCTCAACTCTCAGAGCAGCCGTCTTGTTGGTCATCCTGGTGCTTTGTCTGTGGCGCTGACCCCTGAAAGTGAACTCGTAATAATAACCTCCTCTTTTAAAAACGCTCATTTCTGCCTCCCTTCCGAGACAGAAACCCTGCAAGAATCCAAGTATACTTTAACGTCTTCGCCAGAGTACCTGATGAGCCTACCGATCTTGAGGTAGGGGATGTTCCGCTTTTGGCTCCTCCATTGGGCCAGGGTTTCTTTGGATAAGCCCGTCAGATCCGAAACATCTTGTGCGGTCAAGAGTTCCATGATGCGCCGCTTCGCCATTTTGGGCTGTCCTTCGCTACTGGCTCTCATTTGCTATCGAATAGAGCTCATCTTTGGCCCTTAGGGTGCGATCCTGCATGCTGGCCATCACAGCCCTGCGAGACAGTTAGGATGGGGTTTTTGGCGTCCCTAGCGGTTTTGGCGTTCTTAGGACCAGAAAACTCCAGCTTCCAGCCTGGTCACGGAGTCCATTCCCAAAACGCCAGGCGCGCCAAGACCGCCATTTTTTCTTATTTTTTGGTTTTCGTTATTAGAATCTGTCGCTTTTTTCCCCAACCGATTTCAATCCCAGCTGTCCCCAGGATTGGTGCCAACTCTTTCAGTCGTTGCGAGAGCCAACTGCCGCTGCCCGGCCATTCTTTGAGTTTCCTAACGGATTGCTAACAGACTCCTCGTGCCTGGAGCGTCGAATTCGAGTCGGATTACTTAGTTGACTCGTGATGTGTTCAGAAAGAGCAACGCTCCCGATGCTGGATTTGGGGGGGGGAAGGACGCGAGCGAGAAGCACTTCCCCAGAGAAATGGTATCTAGTCTCATCGCCTGCTTGCTCCCCTCGTCACAAAATAGAGGTCTGTACGAACCGCTAGATCATACGGGGTCTTTTTAACTGTCGAAAAGGGGAGAGGGTACCCAGAACCTAGAACCTATCCTCAGAGCTCAATCTTCCGGGCCTGTCCAGTTTCGGTGTCGTAGACGACGAGACTCGAGATCTGGTCCGGCGACAGGCCACCCATCACTTCTCCCGGGTTGATGAGCAGAGTGGACCCGACCTCACGGATCTCAAGCCGGTGATTGTGTCCGAAGCACACGACGTCAAACTCCTGGCCGGCAACCAGCTCCCGGGCGATGTTGTCGAAGTGGGTCATGGCAAAGCGCTTCCCCCCGATTTCGAGCGAAGCAAATTCACCATGGAGATGAATATTGGGATAGTTCGCGGCCTGCTGTGAGATCCGAAAGAGATCCCCATCGTTGTTGCCGAAAACGATGTGAATGTCTCTCTCGAAAGCCTCGCCCAGCCGGGGAATAATGAAGGGGGAGCAAAGATCGCCACAGCAGATGAGAGCATCGGCATCTCGGAGCACTCGGAGAGCTGCCTCCAGCTTCCATATGTTGTCATGAATGTCGGAAATAATGCCGATCTTCAAAGCTTCTCCGAAGTGGGACATGCTTCCACTTCGCTGTCGCGCTCCCCCCCAACGTTACCGTATTTATCTAGCATCCCGGCTAAGAGGCGTTTCGGCTGGCTCAACCCGGCCGAAACGCGGCCACCGCTTCGTCTTTCCCAAACAACGGAACCAGGGGGCGCCCACTCATCCGGCTCACGATCGTGAACTTCCTTTAGAACGACATTCCATATTAACTTCGGATCCGAGTTCCCCTGACCTCCCGGTGATGAATGATCAAAACCTATAAGCCCTCCAACCTTGTGTCAACCATTCTCTCGTCATCTTTCCGCCTGAAAACGGCCTCTGACCCCTGGGGTATCCAGGCGCCTTTGCCGAAATTCGATAAGCGGAGACACCTCTCCAGGCCCTTGTTCAGAAACACTGGACGCTAAATCTAAACAGCTGAGAACCAATTCTCCGCCATCTTCACGACGACGCCCGGGTAACGGGCCCTTACTTGGTTTTTCAACCACTTGGGGCAGTCCAGAATCTAGGTCGTTTTGGCTGGTGGGGAAAGCTGTGACCATTCCTCGCGCCTGAATTCATACAGTGATGTCCCGCATCACGTTTGCCGAGTCCCCAACTTTGACGCCGGTGTGTGGGGTAACTCCACTACAATAAGATGGCTGGATACTAATCAATGAAACCTCTAATCCAACGGCTTGTGGAACTAGAAAAGGACATCCGGGTATCCGTGATCGGGATTGGATCTATTGGGAACGGTCTCGTTCATCAGCTGGCGCGTACTCCTCACATGCGTCCAGTTACCATAGCGGACAAGAAGCTGAAGAAGGCCATCCTGTGCGCTGAGAGTCTTCAGATGGAGTACCAGATAGTTGAAGACTACGCGGAGCTGTCTGCAGCGATCAGAAGCGGAAAGTTGGCTATATCCTGCCACGGAGAGCTGGTCGCGCAACTGCAGGATACCGATGTCATGGTCGAGGCTACAAGCGCGATTTTGCCAGCAGCACACCATGCGATCAATGCGATCAAAGCGGGTAAGCACGTTGTGATGATGAATTTTGAAGCTGAGCTTATGTTCGGACCGTACTTGTTAATGGAAGCTGAGAAACAAGGCGTGGTTTACACCTGTGCTGACGGGGACCAGCCCACGGTGATCAAGAAACTTATTGACGACATACAGCTTTGGGGATTTGACCTTGTTATGGCTGGCAATATCAAGGGATACCTGGATCGCTACGCCAACCCAACGATGATTGTTCCAGAGGCAGACAAACGAAATCTCGGTTACAAGATGTGCACCACATACACAGACGGATCGAAGCTGTGTGTGGAAATGGCCGTGCTCGCCAATGGGATGAATCTAAGAACTGCGGTCCCCGGAATGCTCGGGCCGTGCGTGAGCTCAGTACATGATGTTTTTGAGGCGATTGACATCGATGCCGTCTATCAAGAACACGGACCGGTGGTCGACTATCTCGAGGGTGCCGAACCTAAGGGCGGTGTTTTTGTCGTGGGTCACACCGCTGATCCGTTTCAACAATATACGCTTGATTGGTATCCACCAGACATAGGCCCTAGGCCATACTATTTGTTTTACCGGCCCTATCACCTTGGGCATATTGAGGCGATGCAATGCATCGCTGAGGCCTACCTGGATAAGTCCTATAGACTGCAACCCCGATTTGGGATGAAGACAAATGTTTTCAGCTATGCGAAACGTGATTTACGAGCGGGTGAAATCCTCGATGGTATGGGTGGTTATTTAAGCTACGGTCTAATCGAGAATCTCGGCCAGGATTTGATGGATCCCGGAGTTCCCATCTGCCTAAATGACGGATATGTGCTGGTGAGGGATGTCCCCATGGATCAAAGAATCCTGCTAAGTGATGTCGTAATTCCTCGGGAACACTCGGCGGCTGATCTTTACGCGAAAAGCATTTCGATAAACTGATAAGAACAGCTACATCTGTAACGGAGCCCGCAGCTTTGAAGAAGCTCCCCTGGTTTTCAAATGCAGTGCGAACTCATACCCCGGCGTTTCTGTCACTATACCAATCTGGCTGGACTCGCTTTAGTAATCGTCGTCGTGCCTATCGATCCTCGAATAAAATTAGAGTTTTAATGGGACCAACCTCGGGGCGCGCAAGTTCACTTGGAACGCGCGGCTGGAATATTGATCCCATTGTCGACCACTTGAATGACTACTCTCCGGGCTATGTCTGTGACATCTTTGTCAGTGAATCGGAATTGCTGAAGCGCCCAGTTGACATTGTTTTTGTGTGCAAGCGTTTTGACATGATTTCTATCGAAACCTTGCAAGAACTTTCACGCACAGGTGTAAAGTTAATATATTCAATTGCGGACAACACGCGACTTGGTAGATCCAAGTGTTACTTGGATCATCCCGAATACATGGAGTTGTTTGATTACTTCAAGCTAGCGAGTCCAATCCAACTCCAGGATGTGTCGCACTACGGGACACCTTGCTGCTGGTTCCCAACCCCAGCGCTGAATAGACGATTCAAGACAGAGTACGGACAGGAAGGACCGTTGCGCGTCGTGTGGAGCGGGTTCAAAGAAAACCTGGGTACCGTGGAACCGTTGTTCACATTGATCAAAGAGGTTTCAGAGCGGACCGCTATCCCAATGGAAGTAGTGCTCAATACTAATCTTCCAGAGAGCCATCAAGACGGTGTCCAAGTCATCCCTTGGAATGTTGCGACCTGGGAGGACGTCTTGATTTCGTCCGATATCGCGGTTGTGGCTAAAAATCGGGATGATTTCTTTGAAGGCAGGAAGCCGCCGACAAAAATGTTGACATACATGGCGGCGGGCTTGCCAACGGTATGCTCACCCACGGCTGCTGATGAGCGAATTATGCGTCATGGGGTGACGGCCTACTCCGCTTTCACAGAGGCAGACTGGAAATTTTATCTCACCGAGCTGGCTACGAAACCGGACTTGAGAAGGAAAATGGGCCTGATCGCTCGAGAATCAGTGGTTGCGCAGTGCTCCATCGAAAAAATCTCGCATGAACATGAATTATTATTTGACAGTGTGTTGACGCAGCCAGAAGGAGGCTCAGGCTAGTTAGCACCATTTGTGGTGTTCTGACGCCAGGAACGGCTAAGCAACTGTTTTTCTGTAATTTGACTGAGAGTGATCTGAGATCGGATTCTCCTGTGGTTTGAAATCGACCAGGCTGAGGTACTGTTTCCCGATCAGCCAGTCTTCGTGAATCTCCTCGACGACAGCGGTGATGAGTCGTAGTGCGGACTCGGTGTTTGGAAAGATACCGACGACCCGGGTACGCCGGCGAATCTGACGGTTTAGGTTCTCCAGCCCGTTGTTGGTGCGAATGCGCCGCCAGGTAGAACGTGCAAAACGAAAGACCGTAAAGCCTTCCGGCAGATTGGTCTCCATCCAATCGGCCAGCTCCGGGTTGCGGTCGTAGTATTGCTCGACTCTGGCCCGAAGCATCGCCTCAGCTTCGCCTCCAGACGGGGCATTGAAGATGTCTCGAATGTCAGTGGCGATGGCGGCACGTTGGTCGGATCGGCGGGCGTATCGCTGAGCATTCTGGCTCAGGTGAAACTGACAGCGTTGCCAGGGCACTGAAGGAAAGACAGCTCTTCTGGCAGCTCGTAGTCCTGAGTGGTCATCGCTGACAATCAGCTGCACACCCTCCAGACCACGCTTTTGAAGCTGCTGCAGAAACTCTCGCCAGTGGACCTCCGCCTCGCTGAGTCGGCAGCTGACCCCAATCACCTCCCGCTTGCCCCAGCAGTTGACTCCGGTCGCTTTCAAGACGGCCACATCCTGAATGCTGCCCTGGCGACGGACCTTCTCGTAGTGGGCATCCAGGTACACAACTGGATAGCTGCCCAAAGGGCGGTTGCGAAACTGCTCGAGTTCGTCGTCCAGCAGCTTGGAGATTCTTGAGACCTGGCTGGCGGAGATCTCGGTGCCGCACAGCTGCTCGGTAATCTCAGTGACCTTGCGCGTCGACACGCCCATCACGTACATCTCGGCGATGGCCAGCTTCAGGGCTTTCTCCGAGCGGCACCCTCGCTCCAGGGATCGGGGATAGAAGTCCAGGTGACGTACTTGTGGAATCCGGATTTGAAGCTGTCCCACTCGAGTTGACAGCGTCTTGGCCTTGTACCCGTTGGCGTGGTCTCGACGCTGCTCGCTCCGCTCCCAGCGTCGAGCTCCCAGAAACTCTTCTCGTTCCATCTGCATGGCGGTGTTGAGCAGTTTCTCCAACACTCCTCGAAACGCGTCGCTGCCTTCTTCGATCAGTTCTTTCAACAATTCTCGTGGTAGCCTCTGTTCTGGGTCTGGGGTCATTCGGATCCTCCTTGCTCTTGTCTTGAGTTTTTGGAGAAATCCTGCCCCAGACCTCTGATCCTTTTAGCTCACCTTCCTCAAATTACAGAAAGAACGGTACACCCCTCTCTCGCCAGTGGACCTCCGCCTCGCTGAGTCGGCAGCTGACCCCAATCACCTCCCGCTTGCCCCAGCAGTTGACTCCGGTCGCTTTCAAGACGGCCACATCCTGAATGCTGCCCTGGCGACGGACCTTCTCGTAGTGGGCATCCAGGTACACAACTGGATAGCTGCCCAAAGGGCGGTTGCGAAACTGCTCGAGTTCGTCGTCCAGCAGCTTGGAGATTCTTGAGACCTGGCTGGCGGAGATCTCGGTGCCGCACAGCTGCTCGGTAATCTCAGTGACCTTGCGCGTCGACACGCCCATCACGTACATCTCGGCGATGGCCAGCTTCAGGGCTTTCTCCGAGCGGCACCCTCGCTCCAGGGATCGGGGATAGAAGTCCAGGTGACGTACTTGTGGAATCCGGATTTGAAGCTGTCCCACTCGAGTTGACAGCGTCTTGGCCTTGTACCCGTTGGCGTGGTCTCGACGCTGCTCGCTCCGCTCCCAGCGTCGAGCTCCCAGAAACTCTTCTCGTTCCATCTGCATGGCGGTGTTGAGCAGTTTCTCCAACACTCCTCGAAACGCGTCGCTGCCTTCTTCGATCAGTTCTTTCAACAATTCTCGTGGTAGCCTCTGTTCTGGGTCTGGGGTCATTCGGATCCTCCTTGCTCTTGTCTTGAGTTTTTGGAGAAATCCTGCCCCAGATCTCTGATCCTTTTAGCTCACCTTCCTCAAATTACAGAAAGAACGGTACACCCCTCACGGGGTGGCCAGCGGAGATACTCGGATCTGGCTATCGAGACATGCCTGACGCTGCGCACGGCGTATCGGCTTGGGTTGCGACAAACGCAGGGGCTGATGGGTTCCATTGGCACGCTCATGGGGCTGGATATACGGGTGCCGGACTTCTCCACACTGTCGCGTCGCGCAAACGGCTTGAGCATCGCGCAGGTGATGAGGCAAGCCGGGTCTGTGCCTGTCCATCTGGTGGTGGACAGTACCGGCCTCAAGATCTTCGGCGAAGGGGAATGGCTCGCGCAGAAGCATAAAACCAGGGGAATACGCCGCCGCTGGCGCAAACTCCACCTCGGACTGGACCTCCATAGCGGTGCGATTGTTTGCGCCAATCTGACTCACGATGACGTTGGAGACAGCACCGCCTTACCCGGGCTCCTGGATCAACTCGATGCCCCGGTCACGGGCTTTCTGGCGGACGGCGCCTATGATGGAGCGTCCACACGGGATCTGCTGAGGGAACGGTATGGGGAGACCCTGGATGTGGTTATACCGCCGCCAAAGAACGCAGTGATCCGACCGCAATCGGCGCGGGATCCAACCGTTCGGGATCGCCATATTGCCCAGATCCGCAGCAACGGCCGCATGGCCTGGCAGGCGGCCACAGGGTACAACCAGCGCAGCCGGATAGAAACGCAGATCGGCCGGTGGAAGAGCGTCATCGGCCCCAGACTCAGATCCCGCAGCTTCTCCAGGCAGATCACGGAGATCCAGGTCGGCCAGAAAGTCCTGAACACAATGACCGCACTCGGACGGCCTGTGTTCGAACGTATCGCCTGACGCTACCGCTTGGGAAAGGGCGAATTCCATCTCCGCCCCGATCCATGCAACAACGCTGCTCAGAGCCGCCATCCATGTAAAAAACGATCGCGTCGGCGTTGTCGAAAGCCGAAGGATCGGAAGGCCATCCGTTCAGATAAAAGGTAGAAAGAACTCCCGGCTGGTCCCTCAAGGACTGGTGCAGTAATTGTACGCCCGCGTTGGACTCATGGTCCCCCGGGGCGTGGCTGGGATGCCCGGCAACCAGAACGATTTTCTTTTCAGTTTCCAGCTTCAGCCGCTTGAGGCGAAGATTCTTGAACTGAACTTGCATGGGTGGACCGACATGGAGTTGGAGGGCCAGGATTCCAGACCTCGATCGCTCTTCGATCTGGTTGTCCCTCACATCTACCGTCACATGACCGTTGATCTTGTGGATCAAGTGATTGCCCCTGGCCACGACCACGTAGTCGTTCCAGTCCTCGTGTCGAATAGCGGCCTGCAACTCAGCCGAGTTACCCACAGAACCCAGGGTCTTCACCTTGCCCGTCTCATCGACAACGGTCTGCTGCCCGCGCTCAGCCAGTATGCCGCGGCCCTTTTCTTCGTAGAGGATTCCAGAGTATGTCTGGCCGGCCTCCAGGTCCGCTTGATAGCCCCCTACCGACCAGTTGCCCAGGTCTTTGCTGCGATACTGAACTCCGGAATTACCTCCCAGGATGCGGTAGGAAAAGTGCAGTTCGAAATCATCTACAATACCCTCCCGCCAGATCAGGAAAGTATTGGCCTTCAATGGTGGATCTGCTGTGGTGCGGCCGGTGATCACCCCGTCTTTGATCGACCAAAGCCTCTTGTCGCCATCCCAGCCACCCAGTTCGTTCCCCTCGAGCAGGCTCCTGAAGCCTGCTTCCGAGCCGGCAACTGCGGGATGAGAAAGGCCAACGAGAACGGCACAGAGGATCAGATCAAGCCATCTGGACGACTTTTGTTTCATAGTTCTGTCACTCATCTAACGAGCCATTTGCCCGCTCAATGGACACTCACCTATAGAGATTCTCTCAAGGCAAGGCCTTCTTGAGAAACTTCAGACCTTTCCTTGCAATGTCATTCTTATGAGGCTCCATCTCACGCCAGATTGAGGCTGCCTTGGCAATAACCAGAACGTCCGGGGTAAATGACTCGATGACCACGTGCTTCTGGTAACCGATTTCCCTCAGGGCAGCGGCAATACTCTCCCAGTCGGTGTGATCGTTGCCCGGTGTGCCCCGATCACTTCCGCAGGCGTGGAAGTGCCCGAGTTTCTGGTCGGCCTGCAGGATGGCCCTGGCCGGATCCTTTTCCTCAATGTTCATGTGGAACGTATCCAGGTGGACGCTGAGCGCCGGACTGCCAACGTCTTCAACCATTCGCAGCGCCTGCCCGCAAGTATTGATGAAGTCGGTCTCAAACCGATTGAGGGGTTCAATGGAAATCGTTTTTCCTTGCCTTTCTGCATATCTGCAAGCCTGCTTGAGATTCTCCACCACTAGCCGCCATTGAGCTTCACGGCTCGGCTCTGGGACAAACTCGGCCCGCCCAACCGCAGAATATACCGGACCAACCAGGGTAGAGGCCCCCAGCGTTGCCATGACGTCGATTAATCGCTGAATGTAAGCGAGGCTTGCCTCTTGTTCTTCTCGCGACCCACGTAAATCACGCCCGGGGCCAAAGGCGCCGCACAGCGTGCCACAAACCAGGCCATGTTCGTCCAACTGGGACTTGACGAACGCCGGATCGATGTGTGACTCATGCTCCAGAGCGATCTCAACCGAGTCGAAGCCCCAGTCCTTAAACTGAGGAAAGAGAGAGGTGCTGGCATCCGTGAAAGGCGATCTGAAGAGAAACGTATTGATCCCGAATATCATGGCTACCCTCAATCGATGCTTTTTTGGATGGACCCATCTGGCTTCCAGACAGGCATCACGCTGTTAACTTTCAAGAAACAGCGGTCCTGCTATGATCAACCGCTGGCGTACAGATAGTAGCACTTTGGAAGTTGACTCGTTTTCGCGGAGGCCTGATCATTTCGAGTCAGCGTAACTCAACGTGACGTGGGTCGTTGTCTGAATGGTTTGGTGGTCCTCAGCCTGATGAACTGGAGGGCATGAGAGAAGAGTGGTTGGAGGAGGATCCGTGTGCACATTGAGTTCAGCTTGAGGTAGAAAGGATCCATCATGAACGCCATACGGCACATCGTTTGCTTGTGGGGAATATCCTGGATCGCCTGCTTTGGATTGGACGCGGCTGCGGCGAAAAAACCCAATGTCTTGTTCATCGCTGTAGACGATCTGAATGACTGGATTGGCTCGCTCGGGGGGCATCCGGACGCCAGGACGCCCAATATCGATCGACTCGCAGCAAGAGGCGTGTTGTTCACACGCGCCTACACGGCCGCTCCGGCTTGTAACCCTTCGCGCGCCGCCTTGCTCACCGGTATTCGTCCCTCGACTTCGGGGGTCTACAACAACCACCAGCCCTGGAAGCCGGTGATACCCGATGCGGTCACCCTGCCACAACTCTTCAAGGAGAACGGCTACCATGTGGCCGGGTCTGGAAAGATTTTCCACGATCGCTTCATGAGCTCCGGGAAGATGACCGCAGCCTATGTCGACTATTCCGAGTCATGGCACGAGTTTGTTCCGAAGGGCCCCGATATCGTGCCCGAGGGCTATCCGGTCTCCGGCATCCCCAACATGATGTTCTTTGACTGGGGTCCGCTCCCGATCACCGACGATGCGATGGACGACCACCGCGTCGTCAGCTGGGCGATCCAGCAACTGAACAAGCGACACGAGAAGCCCCTGTTTCTGGCCTGCGGCACCTATCGCCCTCATCTGCCGTGGTATGCGCCGCAAAAATATTTCGACATGTTTCCCCTCGACCAGATTACGCTGCCCAAGATCCTGGACCAGGACCTGGACGACGTGCCCCCCATGGGGCATCAGATCGCGCAGCCCGGGACGCACAACAAAGTCATCGAATCGAACAATTACCGCAAGGCGGTTCAGGGTTATCTGGCCAGCATTGCCTTTGCCGACGCTCAGATCGGCCGCCTCATCGATGCCCTGGATCGTAGTCCCCTGGCCAAGAACACAATCATCGTTCTGTGGGGAGATCACGGTTGGCATCTGGGTGAAAAACAGCACTGGAGAAAATTCACACTGTGGGAGGAAGCCGCCCGGACTCCACTGATCATGGTCGTACCGGGGATGACCCAACCGGGCACGCGATGCAACCGGACCGTTTCATTACTGGACATCTATCCGACCCTGGCAGAACTGGGCGACTTGCCGATCAACAGTTCTCTGGAAGGGGTGAGCCTTCGGCCGCTCTTGGAGAATCCAGATGCCGAGTGGAAGCGCCCGGCGCTGACCACACATGGCCCCAACAATCATGCCGTTCGCTCAGAACGCTGGCGCTACATTCGCTATTCGGACGGGACGGAAGAACTGTACGATCACCTGGCCGATCCGATGGAATGGACAAATCTGGCTGGCGATCCTCACTATGCCGACGCGAAGAAAGAGCTTGCGCAGTGGCTTCCCGAGGTGAATGCAGCGGGGGCCCCGGGTTCTGTGAGACCCAGCGGATCGGGCAAAGCCGTGGAATCCACTCGCCATGATCCAGTGGGATCTCCTCGAATGGCGCCTCGAGAAGCATTGAGCTTGATGGAGGCGCTGGTCGAGAACGGCGAGATTCCACCTCCTCCGTATGTGCTGGGTATGGACAAGTGGAAGTTGCCGTCGGATGCTTCCCGCGCGATCGGGATCATGATTCGGGACCGGGAATACCTCGTATATGCCCCTGCCGTCACACGGGTCGTTTCGGGGGACTACTCAGATCTATCGGAAGTGGTCGCCACCGAGATCCAGGATTCAGGCGAGTTGTTCCTCCGATCGCTCCAGAGCCGACACAGCGACTCCGTTCTGGGCGGCTTTCTCTTTTGCAGCGTCGACCTCGAAGTGGTTCATGACTCCTTCTTTCTCAAGAAGAAGGAAAAACGCTGGAAATGGACAAGGGCAAGACCACTCATCAAGAAGGGGGGATACCTGGCCTTTGTGGGGCCCGTAGGAGTGTCACTTCGGGGCCACGACGACACTTATCTGATTTCCTTTGACAGACCCCTGGAGAATTCTTCCCTCAGCCCGCTTCCAAAGTTCCAGATTGAAATCAGCCTTGTTGAAGACTCTCGGATCAACCTGAGGGTAGCCGGAAATAATATTCAGCTGAAATAATGCATCCCTTGTAGGCGAACGCTGGGCCAGAAGTCCGCGGCCAAGCCACTCTCTGGTGTTCCTCACCCACAGCGTTGTTGCATGGATCGGGGCGGAGATGGAATTCGCCCTTTCCCAAGCGGTAGCGTCAGGCGATACGTTCGAACACAGGCCGTCCGAGTGCGGTCATTGTGTTCAGGACTTTCTGGCCGACCTGGATCTCCGTGATCTGCCTGGAGAAGCTGCGGGATCTGAGTCTGGGGCCGATGACGCTCTTCCACCGGCCGATCTGCGTTTCTATCCGGCTGCGCTGGTTGTACCCTGTGGCCGCCTGCCAGGCCATGCGGCCGTTGCTGCGGATCTGGGCAATATGGCGATCCCGAACGGTTGGATCCCGCGCCGATTGCGGTCGGATCACTGCGTTCTTTGGCGGCGGTATAACCACATCCAGGGTCTCCCCATACCGTTCCCTCAGCAGATCCCGTGTGGACGCTCCATCATAGGCGCCGTCCGCCAGAAAGCCCGTGACCGGGGCATCGAGTTGATCCAGGAGCCCGGGTAAGGCGGTGCTGTCTCCAACGTCATCGTGAGTCAGATTGGCGCAAACAATCGCACCGCTATGGAGGTCCAGTCCGAGGTGGAGTTTGCGCCAGCGGCGGCGTATTCCCCTGGTTTTATGCTTCTGCGCGAGCCATTCCCCTTCGCCGAAGATCTTGAGGCCGGTACTGTCCACCACCAGATGGACAGGCACAGACCCGGCTTGCCTCATCACCTGCGCGATGCTCAAGCCGTTTGCGCGACGCGACAGTGTGGAGAAGTCCGGCACCCGTATATCCAGCCCCATGAGCGTGCCAATGGAACCCATCAGCCCCTGCGTTTGTCGCAACCCAAGCCGATACGCCGTGCGCAGCGTCAGGCATGTCTCGATCGGAAAGACAGAGGCCAGATCCGAGTATCTGAGCCGCTGGCCACCCCGTGACGTGCGGCGCGGCGCGCGCCACACACTTTGAGCCTCATCACTGACCCAAATCGTCAGATCACCCCGCTGGCGCAGGCTCTCGTTATATTCCGCCCAGTTGATCACCCGATACTGCGCCTTATCAAACTTGTGCCGTCGGGCTGCGTTGAACTTATGTGGCATCTAGGTTATCCCCGGTGTTGAAAAACACGATGATAAGGCATCCTTCGGGATGATCCATGCAACAAGGTCTCGGAAGTGAAGTTCTCGTTCTGGTCGGGGGTGATTCCGGAGCCACCGAATCGTGCCTTCGCCCGTGAATCATTCGGGCTAACACTGTGGCAACACGGGCTAACGCTGTGGCAACACGGGTTAACGCTGCGGCAACTTGATCTTCATTCTTTTCAGCTTCTCATTGAGTGTGGTTGGTTTGACCCTGAGCAGGGCCGCCGCCTTCTTCTGATTCCAAGCGCTTTTCTGGAGAGCTGTTTTGATCAGATTCTTCTCAAACTCGAGCACCAGGTCTTTCAGAGAAGTGCCGTTCGTTCCCAGATCCAGTTTGCTGATGCTGACAGAGGTCGATTCCAGGACATCTTGAGGAAAGAGTTCTTCCCGGATGATTCTTTCCTCAGGTACCAGGACGACGGCTCGCTCGATAACATTTTCGAGTTCTCTCACGTTGCCGGGCCAGTCGTATTCCATGAGAATTCGCAGGGCACCCTGGTCCAGCGAGCAGAGAGGAGCACTGTTCTCCTCGCAAAAGCGATTGATGAAATGCTCTGCCAGCAGTGGAATGTCATCCTTGCGTTCCCGCAGAGGGGGGAGATCAAGCGTAATGACATTCAGACGGTAGTAGAGATCCTCACGAAAATCACCTGTTTGGATCGCTTTGCGAAGCTCGATATTGGTGGCGGCGATGATCCGAACGTCAACTTTGACGTTTTCGATTCCTCCAACTCGCCGAAACTCGCGTTCCTGGATGACTCGCAGCAGCTTGGCCTGGGTCTCGAGAGGGAGATTCCCGATCTCGTCCAGGAAAATGGTTCCACCGTGGGCCGCCTCGAACAGTCCTTTCTTGCTGCTGCTGGCACCGGTAAAGGCCCCGCGTACGTGTCCGAAGAGTTCGCTTTCGAGGAGATCGAAGGGAATCGTACCGCTGTTGACGGCGAGGAACGGGCCGTCCGCGCGACTGCTGCAGTTATGGACAGCCTTGGCAATGAGTTCCTTTCCCGTCCCACTTTCACCCGTAATCATCACGGTACTGCGTCGGGGTCCAACCTGGGAAACGAGCTCAAAGAGCTGCCGCATCTTCTCGCTCTTTCCCACGATGTTCTGGAAGCCGGACTGGGTGCGCAGAGTTTTCTTCAGTTGCACATTCTCTCTGAGGAGTTTCTGTTTCTCCAGGCCGTTCTTGATCACCAGGAGCAGCTCGTCGTTCTTGAACGGTTTTGTGATGAAATCGAAGGCTCCTTTTCGGGTAGCCGCGACCGCGTTCTCGATGGATGCGTAAGCCGTGATCATGATGACCACAATGTGAGGAAGCTTCTCGCTGAACTCGGAGAGGACATCCAGCCCTCCCATTCCGGGCAGCATCAGGTCCAGCAAGACGAGATCGAATGGTTGATCCTTGGCCGCCTCCAGACCTTCTTCCCCACTGCTGACGGTGTTCACCTGGTAACCTTCCCGGTGCAAGAGTCGGGCGATCACCTCACGCATGATCTCTTCATCGTCTATAACGAGGACTGAGGTAAGTTGCGGCATAGTCAGTGAAGCCGTTTGATGGGCAGTTGGAGAGTGAATGTGGTCCCTTCACCTTCCCGGCTCTCAACCATGATCCTACCAGAATGTTCCTGGATGATGCCGTAGGTGACAGAGAGTCCGAGCCCTGTTCCCCCGCCCATTGTCTTGGTGGTAAAGAACGGATCGTAGATCTTCTTGATCGCGTCGGACGAGATTCCGCCTCCGGTATCCCGAATCTCGATGAGCAGATGGGAGTCTCTTGTTGCTGAGAGAACGGCCACTTCTCCCCCCCCTGGCATGGCATCCCGGACGTTGAGAAACAGGTTCATGAAGACCTGCTGCAGTCGTCCGCTGTTCCCGATGGTGGCAGGCAGGCCCGGATCCAGATCGAGTTTGACCTCGATGCCGATGTTCTTGAAGGAGGGATCCAGCAGAGAGAGTGTTTCCAGCATCAAGGAGTTGATGTTCACCTCCTGGAAGTCAGTGTCGCTGATACGGGCGAAGTTGAGAAGGTTATTGATGATCTCCGAGGCTCGAAAGCTCTGCTTCTCGATCTTCTCGAGTAGTTCCCTGCGAGGGTCGTCGCCCTGGAGGTCTTCGAGCAGCATCTGGGCGTAACTGGAGATCCCGGCAAGTGGAGTATTCACTTCGTGAGCGACGCCCGCAGCAAACAACCCGATGGAGCTCAGTTTCTCCGCCTGTGACAACTGGTCCTCGAGTTGAGCCTTCTTGGTCACGTCCTCAATGACCACCAGGGTGCCGGTGCTTGTATTGTTGTTCGAAACGAACGGCGCCAGGATCACACCGACCAGGCGTGTTTCCTGGTTGGCGCATTCCAGATGGAGCTTGGGCAACCGGGCAGTTCGAGAAACCGCCCATCCGCTCTGACCCGTAAAGCGCCTGAGCGTCCTCAGAAAAGTTCTCGGAAAGATCTCTTCTAGGCCCTTTCCCACGACTTCTTCGGAAGTGAGGCCATAGAGTCTTTCCAGGGCACCGTTCCAGGTCGTGACGATCCCTTCCGGGTCGACGACGCAGACCCCGACAGTGATGCTCTCGACTACGTTCTCGTAGTACATCTTGAGCTCGGCCAACTCAGAAGCGTTTGCCTCCAGAGATCGGTAGAGAAGAGCATTATCGAGGGCGATGGCAGCATAGTCTGAGAGGGTCTTAATCAGGTGCAGGTCGGCGCTGCTGAGGAATCGTTCAACTTTTCTCGAGCCGAAGGAAAGAAGTCCGATAACTCGATCTCGGGTGCGCAGAGGCTGAAGGTACTGCAATCCCAGGGCTTCAGCTGTCTCCACCGTCTCTGTGGGAAATACAGATTTCCGTCGGGCGATGGCGCCTGCATCCAGGTCAAGCCATCGAAGGCTTTCGTTCGGGAGATAAAGAACCGAGTTTCGAAGTCCGAGTTGCGCATGAGGGGAAAAGAGCTGGAAAGTCTGACTGGAAGAGGACTCCTCTCGTTTGAGAAACACTTTGACCGGAGCCACGTCCAGGGTCCGGGCCAACCCCACAGAGAGCTTTTCAACCAGCACCGGCAGACTGACATGCGAACTCAGAGCCCGTCCAAAATCGGCAAAAGACTGCCTGTAGTCGTATCGATCTTTATAGAAATAGCGGTCAATCTGCTCCTGGATCTTGTTCTGCAGAGGAGCAAACAGGAAGGCGACGATCAGGGCTGCCGCGGCGAAAATGAAAACACCGGACTCCCCGGCCATCCCCTCCACTGCCTTACCTATCAGGATAGTCAGGCCCACGTAGAGAACCACCAGTGCGGAACTCGAGAGCAGGTAGGAAAGACTCTGCTTGAAGAAAAGATCCACATCCATGAGCCGGTAGTGGGCGATTGCGTAGGCAAAAGACAGCGGGATAAAAAGCAAGGATAAGACGGACGCCTCCATCCAGGGTTCGATTGGCCATCCGAGCAGAAAGGGGAGTCCGTATCCTCCCAGTAAGGGGCCGATGGCGGCAACCGTGCCGAAAGCGACCCACTTGAGCTGCTGCTTTTCAGCCGCGTCCGCCCGGCTGCGGCTCAGGACCAGAACCCAGGCCCCGAAGACCAGGAAGGCCGCAAAGTGCAGAAGGTGAAGCTTGTCGAAGAATGCCAGAAGAGAGGGGGTTCTGGGCAGACGCAGGATCGTAAGCCAGTCGGCAAACCAGGCCGCGAAGACGACAAGCAGAAAAAGCCCCGGGATGTAGAGAAGGGCAACGGCAAGAGGTCTCCTTTCCAGCCAGGCCAGGGATCGCGGAAAACGGTAGCAATAGTGAACAAAGAGAGGGGGCAGCAACAAAAACGCCCCAACGTCAAGCCAGTAGATCAAGAGGTCGAAAAAATCGGCCCGGCCGGAGTAACGGTAGAGCAGGAGTACAAAGCCCACCAGGCTGACCAGGTAAAAGTGAAAGGCCCCGGGCGTGTTCCAGCTGCGAACAAAGATGAGCAGGCCGGCTATCAGGAATCCTCCCGCCACCACCCCCAGGAGGACATCGGTCCGGGTGATTCGAGAGCGCCGAATCATGAACACTGAGACGCTCTCTTCGCTGCTGTCCCGGTGCTGGACCAGGTAGGTTGCCGGTGTGTTCCCGGGCAGCCTCTGCGCCAGAAGTTCCTGCACCTCGGTCAGGTCGTCAAGGTTCCCGATCGGGATTCCATTGATCCTGATGAGCAGGTCGCCGGGATCCAGAGACGCGCCACCACTGAGCTCGGACTGAGGCGTGAATCCGTCGACTTCAACCCCGCGAAGAGATTCCTTCCATTGAATGCCATCCGTCGCTTGTTGCCACTGGCTTCGGTCTACCAGGTTCAGCACACCCAGGTAGAGGGCACCTCCCGAAAGTACCAGAACCAGAACCGTCTTGAATCTCGACGAGGACATTTGAATCTCTCAAGCCTGCCGCGAAATGTGGGGCAATGTCCGAGTGCATTCCACCCCGGCATCGGAAATGCAAGTTTTATGCCAGCCGCTGTCATCCCCTTCAGATCCAGCTCAAAGTATTCTGTTTAAAAGACATCAAGCTATCTGTCGGAATGCTGATACCAGGAAAACGCTGCTCCCTTCTCCATTTTATTGGATCGAGCTTCAATTGTTTGGAGAGCGGTGCAAGCACGGAGGCGGCTCGTGGCGGGGGTACTCTTTGGGAGTGCGGAACCCGGAAATCGGAACCCGGAACGGGTGCGAGCTGGTCGGCGTATTTATGAAAGTGAGTACTCAGAATCTCACGGCCAGACCGCCGCGCAGGCTTCTGGGCTGTTGGACGAGCACGACATTGCCGGCTGAACTGGGAACAACTCCCAGGTTCTCATTGGCCAGATTTCGAATGTCGAGCAGGGCTTCCAGGCGGTAGCCCGCAAGAAAATCGAGGCCCAGAAACCTGATCAGCGACATCGGCACCGGCACCAGTTGCCGGACGAACAGGTTGACGCTGCGGTTGGGTGTCTCGTAGACGTCTGAAAGAGGATCGACCGAGGTGATGGGATCACCGTAAGGGACGGTGCGGAAAACCGCGGTGACCCGCGTGGATGACCGGGGTACATAGGCTTCCAGTTCGGCGGCCAGCGCATGGAAGCCGTGCTGGCGGAAGAGTGCGCCCAGGGCGAATGGATCAACCAGTACATGGTTGTTCAGAGGATCGATGCTGGGAGCGCTTCCCCGGATGTATGAAAAAGTGGCCCGAAGATTGTCAGTGATGCGACGGTCGACGGTGAGGCGGTAGCCTTTGGTTCGCGAGTGGGCGTCATTCAGATCGAGGAAGTCAACCCCGGCATCTCGCTCGAACCGGGCCAGCAGGTGAGGCGTGGCTCGCAGCAAACGGGAGTCGAAGGCGGCGACTTCGAGCTTCGTGTCGGCTCCCAGTTTCTGTGACAAGGTTGCCTCGTAGTAGCGAGCTGTGCCCACCTGTGCATGGCCGCGGATGTTGGAAAATTGAATGGAGTCGTTGAGCAGGACCCGTTGACCGTCCGGCAAGCTAACGCTGTTGCTGAGGGTGTTTCGTTTCGAGGAGACTGAAACCTGGATCGAAGTAGAACTCGTCGCGTTGTAGACAAGAGCCGCATTAGGGCTGACAAAATAGTCATTGAACCGCCGCCGAACCTGGTTCATTTCTGCGCCCCACATGAAGGACAATGCAGGGCCCAGTTTCCAGCGATCCTGGAAACCCAGAGTCAGAACTTTGGTCGTGCCGGAGGCTTTTAGATAGTCTTCTTCACCAGCGATAAACGAAGGATTGTCGAGCAGGGCGAGGCTGGGTTCGGTAAAGGCAACTCGACCGTATCCCATCAACAGCCGAAGCTGGTGGTTCTCTCCCAGGTCGTAGTTCAACCAGTTCTTGATTCGGAAGAGGCTGTCGTTACCCGAATTGAACTGTCCGGCGATGACATACTCGGTGCCGTTTGGAAGCTTGTCCCGGGCTGCGAAATTGGTGGTTATTCCGTGGGCAGGGTCGCCCGGGAAGACCAGGCGGTCTCCGCCAAAGCCGGCACTCGTATAGACTTCGACGACCGCTTCATCAAAGATGGGCATGGAACGATCTTCAGGATTACCCGGTTCCAGTCCACGGAAAATGAGCCGAGGGTTGTCTGCAGCTCGCAGCAATCCTTTTACGCCAACGCTGCGGCCGCTTTCGTACCCGAGTCCCAGGATCTCGTGAACAATGAGACTGACCACGGCAGTCTCAGCCGGACGGATCTCCACCATTCGATCCAGCGGTCCCTGATACCGGGAGCTCTTGACTAATAGCCGGTAGGTGCCCGCGGCCAGGTTCTTCAGGTAGATCTGACCCGACTGGTCGGTGGTCGTGAGCACAGGGATGCCGTACCTGGAAGCCAGGTCCACCAGAGAAACCAGAAGGTTCCCTCTGGGATCACCATCCTGATCGCGCACCAGTCCGCTCAAGTTGCCCGGCGAATAGGCCAGCAGGCCGGGGCTGGCGATCAGAAGAACAGTAACCAGCGCAATGAGCACCGAGAACCGACGATTCAATGCAAGCATAGGGCCCTCAATCTAGCGGTTGCATTTTAGACTCGTTAGATCAACAGCGTCAACTTATGGTTCAGCAACCGTGGCCCTTCGAGTTGGGTCACGAACAGTTCGTCGGAGGCTCAATCGAGCGCTTCGGGCTTCGGACAGGAGCTTCTGGTGGGGCAAGAGTGCCCTGGGATCGAGCTTCGGCGTGCGCCTGAGTTGTGAAAGTAGATTCACACGTCCTCTTAAGCTAAACGAATGGAGTGACATGGAAACACGAAACCGGAACCCGGAACTCGGAACCCGGAACCTACAGTTCTTGAACCCGCGTAGATATCTGGTCGTTCAGGCCTGTGATCAGGATGACTCGAAGGCTGTGGACCTGCTCGGGATCAATATCCAGAGATTCTTCCAGGAATCCCTGCCGGGGGGGATCCAGGGCTGGCCTTGGGGCGACTGACCTGGATCCTGTACTGCCTGGTCCAGGCGCCGGCAATCCGGCCCTGTCGATCCATAGCGAGTGCCAGCATTTGGAGCACCTGCGACAGGGTACTCGTCGAGCCTTCTCCTTCCGGTTGAGTCGACTCCATGCGGAGACGTTCCAGCGACACCGTTACTCTGACCTTCAGGTGGGGACGCTCCTGCGCGCGAGTCGGAGCCCAGAAGGGCTCCAGCGCCAGCAGAAAGGGGAAGTCTGAATACCGCTCCGGCTGCTGGAGAACAGTCAGAAAGGTCTTTCCGGTAACGCCGTGGGCTCCCACCACGGTTGCGAAATACCCTTCCGGATGCTCTGTCCGCAGGGTTCGATGCCTCCCTGCCAGGGCGATTCTTCTGAACCGGCCGTCAAGTGGCAGGCTCGACCGATAAGAAGCGCAATAGTAGCGGGATGTCCGCTCGAGCAAGCGGGGGAGAGTCGTCTCCAGGGCCTGGATGTTACCCAGCAGATCTCCACCTGTTGCTCGGGCCAGCTCTCCGAAAGAGGAGCTGACGCGATCGACATCGGTGGGGGCGACCACGTAAAGGGTGATCGAAGCGTCGTCCAACAAGCGTGAGACAGTCTTCAAGTCCAGATCGAGAGGTAAATCCAGAGGGGCCAGTCGGCGACCGAAATAGAGGAGAACTTTCCGCCCCGGAACGTCTCTCAATGCTCCCAGAACCGTCATCAGATGGCCCTGGGCTCCGTGATCATAGAGGACCTTGAGTTCATCTGCGGCGGGTCTGGACCAGGGCGGATACCTGCCGGTGAACAGGTCTGGGTGCAGGGCCAGGGGGGAGGGAGAATAAGCCGAACCGGCGGGCAGGCCCAGGAACAACTCGACACCAAAATAGCGTACCAGATCCCTCATGGCCGAACGACGACTCTTGAAAGCGGACAACCTGGGAGACCGGTAAACTGCTATCCCATCGTTGGGTCTAAGCTCTGGTAAAGCCTTGAGCAGCCAGCGCCGAGCGCGAAACAGCTGTCTGAGGGTGAGATCGTCGTCGAAATAGACGACGAACAGTCGCCTCAATTCCATGGGGCGCCCTTCCAGATGGTCCGGAGATTCTTTCAATTCGAGAATAGGCCGGGGGAGCCCGTTTTCTGACAAGGAGAGATCGTCCGCCTTCAATCCCCGGACGGGTTCTCCGCTGGCATCAGCAGCCGTGAAGTAAACGGTGAGAATCGGAGCTGCCGGGGAAAGCCCGGGGCTGGCCACCGGCGCGGCGATGGCGCACAGCAAGCACAAACCGGGTGCGAGGAGAGAATCCATGTCGGAACCCTGAACAGGTTTGTTCAGTCAGCACAATATCAGGAAGATGTCCGGCAAGTCGAACCGGCAGACAGGAATCGCGGTGTATAATCCTCCGATGTCTGTGCGGGTTCGGTTCGCTCCAAGTCCGACCGGCCTTCTTCACATCGGCAACGTGCGAACAGCGCTGTTTAACTGGTTATTTGCCCGCCACAGCGGCGGTACTTTCGTGCTGCGGATTGAAGACACCGATGTGGAGCGTTCCGAGAAGCGTTTCGAGGAGCAGCTCCAGCGGGATCTTCGATGGCTTGGCCTGATCTGGGATGAAGGCGTGGGAGTGGGAGGAGCGTACGGGCCGTATCGCCAGAGCGAGCGTTTCGAGATCTATGGCCAGATCGCCCGTCAACTGCTGGACTCAGGGCAAGCCTACCATTGCTTCTGTTCTCAGGAAACGCTTCACCAGGCTCGCCAGGAGCAACTGGCTTCCGGACAGTCTCCTCGCTACCCCGGTACCTGCCGGAACCTCGACCCGGCCGAGTCGGCCAGCCGTGTCGCATCGGGGGAGAAAGCCGTATTGCGGTTCCGGGTGGAGGAGGGAAGCATCTCCTTCTCGGACCTGGTCTTTGGAGATCTGTCTATCAACAGCAAAGAGGTCGGTGATTTCATCCTGCTGCGCTCAGACGGATCGGCACAGTACAACTTTGTGGTCGTAGTCGACGATCTTCTGATGAAGATCACCCACGTCATTCGAGGGGAAGGGCATATTTCAAACACTCACCGGCAGATGCTGCTTTATGGGGCCCTGGGCGAGGCCCCTCCGCGATTCGCCCATCTCTCGACAATCCTCGGTCCTGACGGGGCCAAACTGAGCAAACGTCATGGTGCCACTTCGTTACAGGATTTTCGCCGGCAGGGCTATCTGGCGGACTCCATGGTCAATTATCTGGTACTGCTGGGTTGGACTCCAGAGGCGGATGGATTGGAACTTCTCGATCCTGCACAGCTCGTCTCTCAGTTTCGATTGGACCGAGTCAATAAGGCGCCGGCAATCTTCGACGAGAACAAGCTGAAATGGATCAACCGTCACTATTTGGGAAGGTTGGAGCCCGCCGAGCTCGCCACGCTGGTTGTTCCTCACCTGGTCGCCCGGGCCTGGATGACAACTCCCTTATCTCCGCGGGCGAAGACCTGGCTGGAGAACCTGGTGATTTCCTTGCGCAAGTATCTGGATCGGGGCGCAGACATCCTCGATGCGGCGAGCGTGGTCTTTGACTTTAACCCGGGGCGCGACCTGACCGAGGAAGAGTCTGCCCTTCTGGGCACAGACTCCGCACAGGAGGTGATCTTGGAGCTCAGGAATCAGATGAGGCAGATCGAGGAGTTGAACGAGGCGGGGGTTGAACGGGTTCTGGCAAGGGTCGGGGAGAATACAGCAGTGAAGGGCAAGGCTCTCTTCCAGCCAGTCCGCCTGGCTCTTACGGGCAAGACGTCGGGCCCGGACCTGAAGACTCTGGTTCCGCTGATCGAAGAAGGCAGTCAGCTCGACCTGGACCGGACGATTCCCGGAATTGACGAACGAATTGCCTGCCTTCTATCTCAATCGTGATGATTGTGGTTGGTATCCAGGCGGTCACCGAGGCTTTGAGATCTTCCCGCAGCCGGGTTGAGAGGGTCTGGGTGGTCAAAGGAGGAAGAGGAAAGCGACTCCAGACTGTGATTGATCTGGCCCGCAGTCTGCAGGTACCCGTGCAGTTCGAGCCCGCCCCGACAATCTCTCGACTGGGCAAGACCGCCAGGCCACCCAGAGTGGTGGCGAGACTGGGCGCGATCGGCACGGTACCCCTCGAAGCTGTGATGGACTCGAATCTACTGCTGCTGGCCGACGGCGTTGAGGACCCTCGCAACCTGGGAGCGCTGCTGCGCACAGCCGAGGCCACCGGGGCGGGCGCAGTCGTGATCCCCGAGCGGAGGTCATGCGGCCTCTCTTCAACGGTCGTGGAGACCAGTGCCGGTGCCGCCCTTCACCTCCCGGTCGTTCGGGTGACCAATTCGGTGAAAGCCCTGGACAGGCTCAAACAGGCTGGATTCTGGGTGCTGGGACTCGACCTGCAAGGAAAAGAGAACCTGGACCAGATCGATCTCACCGAGCGCCTGGTTGTTGTCGTAGGAAGCGAGAATCGTGGCCTGCGGCCGGCGGTTCGAGGCTCCTGCGACTTTCTGGTGGCGCTTCCCATGCGCGGTCAGGTCCAGTCTTTGAACCTGTCAGTGGCGGCGGCGGTCGTGCTCTATCAGATAGTTTTCGCAAGATCTGAATAGGTTCTGGGTTCTGGGTTCTAGCCCGCATAGATCACCGATTTGGAAATGAAGGTGATTTTGGCAGGCCGGAACGGTTTTCTGAGAGTTTCGCTATCGATCCGGTCCAGGTCGAGTGATGCGGTGGTGTGGAGGGTCGTGAATGGAGCGTTTTTCGGGTTCGGAAGAGCGTGACGGAATGCATTCAGGCAGAGCTCGGCCTGAGCGATGGAACGATTTCGTTTTTGGGGGCGTTTGATCGGGACAGACCTCAGCAGCGCAGAGGAATGGCCTGGAGGTTTCGAACGACGGCAGCGAAGACCTCGCTGTAGGGATAGGCTTCCGACATGGAGATCCAGACGTGGCGGACCGTGAGGCGGACCTGGGCGCCGATCTTCAGGAGCTTCAAGCGAATCGTCTGACACTGAGCGCGAGCCAGGGGGGTCTGCTTCAGTCCGAGACGACGCAAGGCGTGCATGAGCATGTAGGCGGCGGAGGACAGATACAGCCGGAGTTGATTGGCGCGCATCGTTGCCGCGCTGGTCCGGTCGGCGAACAGATCCAACTGCTGTTCTTTTATGCGGTTCTCCATGTCGCCCCGCGCACAGTAGAAGTCTTCGTAGAGCGGCGCGGGCCCCCAGGCGTTCCGGCGACAGGGAGGTGACGACGAATCGGGGATTGGCGCCTTTCTCCAGGAACTCGGCCTTGCCGACGACGCGTCGCTCCGAGGTCCAACTGTGGCGAGTCCGGTAGCGGAAATCCTTGAACACCCGCGCCGGTGTCCCGGTGGCGTTGAACTCGGCTTCGGCCTGAGTCATCGCTTCGGCGCTCTCTGACTTGAGCCGATCATTGTTGGCCAACCCCATCACGTAATCCACGTGATGGTCTTCACACCAGCGGAGCAAGTCATCCCGGCAAAAGCCCGAGTCGGCCCGGATGACGATCGAGACCTCCGGCCAGCTCTGCCGAATCCGGCCGACGATCCGTTCCAGTTCCTCCACCGATCCCGCGGCCCCATCGATATTGGAACACCGCAACCGGGCGCACAGCAGATGCTCCCCCGAGAAGATGTACAGCGGGAGATAACAGTAGTGGCGGTAGTAAGCGTGAAAGAACCGGCCTTCCTGCTGGCCATGGATCGGGTCGTCGGTCGCATCCAGATCCAGCACGATCTCCTCGGGCGCCGATTCGTGGGACTCCACGAAGGCATCCACCATCCAGCCGTCGATCCGGTCCGGGTCCATCGCGATCTTCTTGTACCGCTCCTGCTCATCGACCTCGGCTCCGGTCAACTCCAACCGGTTCAGCGTACACCTGCCCGCCAGCGCCTTCCCCCGATCTGAGGCCTGCCGCCGCCGCTCCCCCAACGGATCGGCCTTATTCACCGCCACCGCCAGCATCGGATCGGTGCGCAACTGATCATGATCGTTCAGATCCTCGTACCCCAGACAGAGTCCGTAGATGCGCTGCCCCAACAACTCCTCCACCGTGTGTTCGATCAACCGCGCATCCCGATGATCCCTGAAACACTCAGCCAGTCCGGCGATCAGACCCGTCCCCCTCTCGACCTCTCGCAACAGCAGCACCCCTGCATCGGAGGTGATCTTTCCACCGTCGAACCGCGCCTTCACTTTGCGTTGAGATAGTTGGTGAAATTCGAACCTGACTTGTTTACACTCTGTTCTCATAAGGGCCGCCTCCGTTTGCGTGTGAAAATGTTCATTCAAAACGCTTTATACCAAACAGGGCGGCCTTTTAAGGTCCCATCGGTGAGAAATGGCGGCTAGTGTACTGTCCGGGAAGTTCACGGTGTTAATTCGGGATGGATTTTCGTCGTCAGTGAGGCGCGCGACGCAGGAATGCCGGGAGTCTTTCGAGGTAGCGCAACAAAGCTCTCGGCGAAAAGACGCCCGAAGTAGCGGCGTGAACTTTCCGGACAGTGCACTAGGTTCTGGGATCTGGGATCTTGAAAGTGGGGCTTCGGGCTGCGACCGCCGGGGGTGATTTGTAGGGCACGCCAACCTGGCGTGCCGAACCAATGGAGATGGCAACGATGCCCCGGAAAAGGATGACCTGTGCCACCGGGTCCAGTTCGGCACGGTTATTAACCGTGCCCTACAGGCAATGCGGGCCAAGTCACCCTTTGGCAACACGCCCCCCGAAACCCGGAACCCGGAACCAGTAACTACCCGGAGGGTCGGGGCTCCAGAATGAGATTCGACCAGCGATCGACGCGGGCCAGGAAGTCTGAGGGGATCAGTAACGTTGAGCTGTATTCGAGGACAATGGCTGGTCCGTCAATTCGGTTTCCCGGTCGCAGTTCCTTCCGGATGTAAAAACGGGTGGGACCGGAAGCCCCTTCCAGGTGAATTTCCTTTTCTTGAAGTAATGCCGCCCTCGGAGGCGTTTCCCTCTCCAGTTCCTGACTGACGAAATCGATTGCCGGAAACTGGCCACTGCCCGACACGCGCAGGGTGACAATCTCAACCGGCAGCTGCGGGCTCGAATACCCGTATTGCTGGACGTGAGCCTCATGGAAGCTCGCCTTGAAGTCATTTTCGAACGCGACATTGAGCTCAAAGGACTGGCCGGGATATCGGACATCGACAGAACGTTGCACAACGATGGCGTCCCGATCGAATCCATCCTGCTCGAGATCTTCCAGAATGCCCTTTGTCAGCTGCTCAAAGGTCGACTGGAGGCGCCGCTCGATATCGGCGTCATCGGAGTTCGCCAGAATCGTGACGGAAGCGTCACGTCGAATGTCGCTTTGGACAGCACCGAGCGCCGAAGCTGTTCCTGGGTTGAGGGGCACCACGATCCGCGGGATCAAAAGAGACCGCGCCAGGTCACACACATGTAGACCTCCCGCCCCTCCATAGCTGACCAGCGTAAAGTCGCGGGTGTCGTAGCCTTTTTCGAGGGAGGCGACTCGGGTCGCACGTTCCATCTGAGCGCCCACGATCGACCGGATGCCGCGCGCCACAGCCTGCGGTTCCCAGTCAGTATCAGAGCCTTCTGTGAGCTGTGCAGCCAACCTTTCCAGCCCGGCTTCCACCTTGTCCGGCTGGAGAGGAAAGTCTCCTCCCAGAAACCAGTCTGGGTCGAGGAGTCCCAGATAGAGGTTCGCGTCAGTGACCGTGATCTGCTCCCCGATGCCGTAGCACATGGGCCCCGGGTGGGCACCCGCGCTTTCCGGACCTACTTTGAGGACGCCGGCGCTGTCGACCGAGGCAATTGACCCTCCGCCGGCACCCACCGAGATCATATCGATCATCTGCATGGGGACAGGCCAGCCGGCAATGAGAGCTTCTCTGGTTGTAGTAATGCGGCCGTCGCACAGGCACACGTCGGTGGAGGTTCCGCCCATGTCAAACGTGATGGCCTTTTCAAAGCCGGCACGCCTGGCCACGTCGAAGGCTCCCACCACCCCGGCAGCCGGTCCGGACAGGACGGTTCGGATTGGCTCCCCGACAGCTCTTTCAGCCGATATCGTTCCTCCGTTGGACTGCATCAGGGTGAGCTTTTTTCCCTCCAGCACCTCGCTGTCTTTCAGGTTGCTCAAATAGGAAGAAATGACGGGAGAGAGATAGGCATTGATGACAGTAGCCGAGGTCCTTTCGAATTCCCGAAACTCCGGCAGTATCTTATGGGACAGCGAAACAGGCTTGCCTGTCGACTTCAGAGCCTCTGCGATTCTCAACTCCGGAGTCGGATTCAGATAGCTGTAGAGCAGCACAACTGCAATCGCCTCGGGATCAATCTGTTCCACCTTGCTTCGAACCCAGTCGAGACTCTTCTCCTCCAGAGTGATGAGCTCCCGACCGCTCCAGGAAGTTCTCTCCTTCACCCCAACCCGGCAACTCGGGCTCACCAGAGGGTCCGGCCGAGAACCACTCAGGCTGTAGAGCTGCGGCCGATTTTGCCGTCCGATCTCGATGATGTCCTCAAAGCCCTGATTGGTGAGCAAGAGAGTTCGGGCTCCTTTTCGCTCCAGCAGAGCATTCGTGCCCACCGTGGTGCCGTGCTGAATCAGACGATGTTCTCCTCTGATTCTCCGGAGACCCTCGATGACAGCCTGAGCTGGCCGCTGGGGCGTGGACGGCATCTTGAAAACGGAGATCTCAGCTCCTTCGACGACCACGAAATCGGTGAAGGTCCCACCAGTGTCAATTCCGATACGAAGCATAGGAGTCTTTTCCTTTCGCATGAGTCGCCGGCCTGGTTGACTGGAGCCTTCTCTTCCCTGCGCTGATGGAGGGGGTAATCCAGAAACTCTCGTTCCGGGACCGAGATCGGTCCGTTCGATTCAGATCCTCCCGAAGCAATAGGATGGCTGCAGGGTTCTTAGTACTCCCTTCCATAAGTACGGTGACGTTTGCGGATGGGTCTTGCGAGGTGAGGTCGCGAAGAGAGGAGGAGGCGATGCGCAAGCATCGTTGACGACGAACGACAAAGAGATCGCCCGCAACCCCCATCCGCCCGCAGGGTTGGGGCGGGACGGGCCCATCTCTTTGTTGCTCCTCCTCGCCGATGGCTCCGCATCGACTCGTCGTCTCGCCTCAATCTGGTCTCCGTCGCGCTCCCAACAAACATCACCGTATTTATGGAAGTGAGTACTTAACATCCCGCGCTTCACCACGGACTGCTAGCCGTGAAAGTGCTAAAATACACGACCGATCAAAGTCCTGGCAACATACTTTGAGCGAAGTCTTGAAATGATCGGTTCTAGACGCGCCCCGATGCAGGTCAAGGATAAACCGAGTTGAAAGATGGCTCAAAAGACGCTGCGTCAAAAAATCTACTGGACTGGGGCTGGCCTGGCGATCCTGCTGCTCTCGTTTCTGATCAGCGTCACCTTCCTGAACCCCAGTTCGGTAGGCAACACGGATTTCGTCGAGAATATTAATCTCTGGGCCTTCATCTGGGCCGTCAACTTCGTTCTCTTTCTGATCCTTTGTTTCATTCTTGCTCGTGATCTGATCAAGCTCTATTTCGAGCACCCTCCGGAGGAACTGGGCAAGCGCATCAAGAGTAAACTGATCACGACTTTTACTCTCTTCTCGCTGTTTCCGGCCGTTCTCATGTCTTTCCTGGCTTTTGGCCTTATCAACAGCAACCTCCAACTCTGGTTTACTTCTCCTTCAGAGCAGCTCCTCGAGTCTGCTGAAGATGTAATCGCCACCTTTTACGAACAGAACCGTCGTCTTCTGCTCCAGTCCCTGGGGCAGGTACTCGGCGAGCTTGATCCCGAGGACCTGCGCTGGGAAGGTGGCGTCGAGGAGAATCAGCTGCCCCCCATCTTCGAAGGGATGGCGATCTACACCTCGGACAGGGAGCGGGTGTGGTCGCTGGGGTGGCGAGAGGAGGATGTCACGGAGGCTCTGGATCAAGCTCTTTCCGGGGAGCATGTTTACCGCCACTGCCGTGGCAACGAGATGAATCGGGCAGACATCGATCTGGTGCTCGCTGCCAGCCCCATCCGCGACTCCTCAGGAGGGATCAGCGGGGTTCTCCTGGCCCAGCACGTCGTCCCCAGCAGTGTCGAATTCAATGCCCTGGAAGCGGTCAAAGCTCGTGGAAGGTTCAACGAACTCAAAGGCTCACTACGCCAGATTCAGGACAACTACATTCTGATTCTTGCCGTCACGACACTGGCCGTGATCTTTGGCTTCGTCTGGCTTGGGACCTACATTGCCCGCAAGATCACGGTTCCACTGGAAGCTTTGGCCAGGGGCGCCCATCACCTGTCGGAAGGCAACCTCGACTACCGAGTCAACGTGGCTGCAGTGGACGAACTGGGTGTTTTGGTCGATTCCTTCAACCGGATGGCCACTCAAATCAGGGACAGCCGGCGTGAGCTCGAAAGAGCCAACGAAGAGCTGCTTCAGACAAATACTGAGCTGGCGGAAGGTCGCTATTACATTGAGAGGATTCTTCAGAATATCGGCACCGGAGTGATGAGTGTCGATCACAATGACATTGTGAGAACCGTCAACCGGGCCGCCTTGCGCATTCTCAAATCGAACCGGGAAGAGGTAGTCGGCCAGCACCTGCGCAAGGTCGGAGGCGAGAGCATGTACGAGCAGTTCGCCGAAATGAAGAAGAGGGCCAGGCTCTACGACTCCTATCGCCGCGAGATCCTGCTCAGTCGGGAAGACCAGCAGGTCTACATTGCGGCCACCGTCACTGCCAATCCTCAAACGACCGGGGGCGGCGAGGAATTCCTGGTTGTCCTGGATGAGCTCACTGAGCTGATTCGAGCCGAGAAGTTCGCTGCCTGGCAGGAAGTCGCCCGGCGACTGGCTCACGAGATCAAGAACCCTCTGACTCCGATCCAGCTTTCCACGGAGCGCGTCAACAGTCGATTCGAGCAGTTGGACCCTTCGAATCCAGAGGCTGTGGGTGAGTTTGGCCGGATCTTGGGAGACGCCTTGAAGATCATCAGCGCAGAGGCACAGACGCTGAAGCTGCTGGTTCAGGAATTCTCGGGATTTGCAAGGCTTCCCATCAGCAAGCCGATCGAAACCGGACTGCACGATCTGATTGAGCAGACCCTGGAACGGTACGATGGTTCACTCCACTCGGTGCGTATCGAGAGAGACTTTGACCCCAGAGTTACGACCGTCATGCTGGATCCTGAACAGATGAGACGGGTGTTTGTCAATCTGATTGATAATGCCCTGGATGCCCTTGCCGATTGCGATTACGAGCGGGCGATCACCATCACGACTCGGCCCAATCCTCTGAATGAGTCCGTTACCATCGAGTTCACCGACAACGGTTCCGGAATCGCACCGGCGGATTACGATAATCTCTTTTTTCCGTACTTCTCGAAAAAGACAAAAGGGACAGGTCTCGGACTGGCCATCGTTCAACAGATCGTGAACGACCACAATGGTTATGTTCGAGCCGAGCCGAATCACCCCAGTGGCATGAGATTTCGAATTGAAATCCCCCTCTATCAGCACTTTTCGGAAGAGGAAGTGAGGGACGTTTCGTGAGTGGCAGCGTGCTCATCGTCGACGACGAGGTGAACGTTCAGCGCTCTTTGCGGGGAGTCCTGGAGGATTCAGGGTACGAGGTCCAGGCAACGGGTACCGGGGAAGAGTGTGTCGATCTGCTGGATGAGACCTCGGTCGATGTCATACTCCTGGATGTCTGGCTTCCCGGCAAAGATGGCCTGGAGATCCTGGAGGAAATCAAGGCCAGAAGGCCGCACCAGTATGTCATCATGATTTCGGGCCACGGAACCATTGGCACCGCCGTCAGAGCCACCAAACTGGGAGCGTTTGACTTCATCGAGAAGCCGCTTTCAGCGGAAAAGATCCTGCTGGTTCTGGAACACGCCTTGAAACAGCAGCAGCTGGAGGCTGCCAATCAGAACCTGCGGGATCTGCTCGGCCGCGAGACAGTCATGATCGGCACCTCGGTCCCGATGCAGGCGCTGCGCCAGCAGATTCGATTCGCGGCTCCCACCGAAGCCCGGGTGCTGATCTACGGTGAGAACGGTACCGGCAAAGAGTTGGTGGCGCGGCTTCTTCATCTGGGCAGCAACCGGCGCCATAAGCCCTTTGAGGATGTTAACTGTGCTGCCATTCCGGACGATCTTATTGAGAGTGAGCTTTTCGGCTGCGCTAAGGGTGCATTCACCGGAGCGACGGAGAGTCGAAAAGGGAAATTCGAACTTGCCCACGAGGGAACTCTGTTCCTTGACGAGGTCGGGGACATGAGCTTGAAGACCCAGGCCAAGGTACTTCGCGTTCTGGATGAGCTGCGCTTCCACCCCATCGGCAGCGACAGCGCGGTGGAAGTGGACGTTAGGGTCATCGCTGCCACCAACAAGAATCTGGAGGAGGAGATTTCGCAGGGTCGCTTCCGTGAGGATCTCTTTTTCCGCCTCAACGTCATTCCCTTCGAAGTTCCTCCCCTGCGTGAGCGCAAGGAAGATGTCGGAGTCCTGGCCAGATACTTTGTGGAACACTTTTGTCGGCGCAACGGAAGACCGTCCAAAAGCTTGACTCCCGCGGTTCTGAAAATCCTCGAGGAGTATCGCTGGTCGGGCAACGTGCGGGAATTGAAAAACGTGATCGAGCGAATCGTGATCATGGAACCCGCTGCCGACGAAGTCCAGGTCGCACACCTGCCACAGGTGATTCTCCAGGCCGAGCGTCCCGCTCGCGGTGAGTCTTCCAGCTGGCAGGCCGCCAGGGCCGAGTTCGAGAAAGACTTTCTGGAAGCTCAGCTCCGGGAGCACGGCTGGAACATCTCGAGAACGGCCGCCGCCATCGGGATGGAAAGAACCTACCTTCACCGGAAGCTGAAGGCACACAAAATCAAGGTTCGCTCATGAAGAATCAGGTCGAGGCATTTCTCGACTACCTGCGCTATGAGAAGAACTACTCCCCTCACACTCTGAAGAGCTACGGACGTGACCTGGAAGAGTTCACTAGGTATCTGGAGGTCGGAACGCCCGGTGAGATTCCATTGGAGGCTCTGGATCACATTACGATTCGTGACTTTCTGGGTCATCTGATGGGGAAGGGAAACGGCAAGCGCTCCGTCGCCCGAAAGCTGTCCACTCTGCGGTCCTTCTTTTCCTTCCTTCACCGTCGGAAAGAACTGCCCTCGAACCCGGCGAAACTCGTCGCTACTCCCAGACAACCCGTTCGTACTCCTCGCGTCCTCACGGAGGGCCAGATAGAAGAGCTTCTCTCCTTACCCGACCTGGACAGCGATGGGGGACGTAGAGATCAGGCGATCCTGGAAGTGCTCTACGCAAGCGGCCTCCGAGTCAGCGAACTGGTGAGCCTGAATCTGGCGAGCCTGGCACTGGAAGAAGGGCTCCTCAGAGCTCGCGGGAAAGGACGAAAGGAGAGACTCGTACCCTTCGGGCGGCCTGCAGCCGAGGCTTTACGCGAGTATCTGCCGATTCGCAACAGAATCGTCCGGGCCCGGCGTTCCGCCGATATGACGGAGGCGCTGTTCGTGAATCTGAGGGGAACCCGTCTGACGGTCCGTTCCGTGCAGAGAATCCTGCAAGACTACGCTCGGCAGTGTTCCCCTCCCCTCTCGGCTCATCCCCATCTCCTGCGCCACACCTTCGCGACACATCTGCTCAAGGACGGGGCCGACTTCAAGGACAGCGCCAAGAAAAGCGCCGATTTGAGGAGCATCCAGGAACTCCTGGGCCACAAGAGCCTCTCCACAACCCAGAAGTACACCGATCTTAAAGTGGAGGAACTGATACGGATTTACCGCTCCGCGCATCCCAAGGCCTGACCACTGGCCAGGTAACCGCCGACGAGGCCGACGTTTACAAACCCCACGGTTTTTTGCTACATTGCCGACCTTGGGTGAAGTGACGAAACAGAATATGGCTTTAAGCAGAGAAAAAAAAGACAATATTATAAATAGCTATCAGCTACACGGCTCGGACACGGGATCTCCTGAAGTGCAGGTCGCAATACTCAGTGAGCGAATCAGCTATCTTACCGACCACCTGAAAAGTCACAAGCATGACCACCATTCCAGACGTGGTCTTCTTAAGATGGTAGGCCAGCGGCGTCGACTACTCGACTACCTGAAAAGCAAAGATTTTGCTCGCTACAAGGAATTGATCGGCCGACTGGGGCTCCGCAAATAAGAATCACTCCACTCCCAGGGTTGTCCGACCCGAACGAGCCTTTCCAGGTTCTTGACAGAGTCTGATCGCCGATCGGTTGCTGCAAAGCGGCAAGGAACACTTCATAATAACCAGTCTTCGCAGCGTAGTTGTAGAAGCGAACGGGGTTGAACCCCTCAAAAAACCACGGAACGAATCAACATGACAGACGAAGTAGTAGTTAAGCTGCCTGTAGGCGGAAGAGAAATTTCCATTGAATCAGGGCGAATGGCAAAGCAAGCTGACGGGGCGGTGCTGGTCAGGGCTGGAGACACCGCCGTTCTGGTCACTGCCTGCGCCCAGAAGGAGCCACGAGACCTCCCCTTTCTCCCCTTGACCTGTGAGTATCGCGAGTACACCTATGCAGCGGGGAAGATCCCCGGAGGATTCTTTAAGAGGGAGGGGCGTCCGACTGAGAAAGAGACTCTCACCAGTCGACTGCTTGACCGGCCCATTCGTCCGCTCTTTCCGAAGGGTTTCCGTTTCGAGACCCAGGTCATTGCTCTGGTACTCTCAGCCGAGCCTGAGATCAATCCCGACATCCTGGCCATGATCGGCTCCTCGGCTGCCCTGAATTGTTCCGACATACCTTTTGATGTTCCTATTGCGTCCGTCCGCGTCGGCCTGCTTGACGGTCAACTGGTCGTCAACCCGACTCTGACCGAGCTCGAAGGCAGTGATCTCAACCTGATCATGGCAGCCCGAGACGAGGCCATTCTGATGGTTGAGGCCGGCGCTCGGGAAGTCAGTGAAGAGACCATTGTCGAGGCTCTCGATTTTGGTCACCAGGAGATTCGGAAGATCATCCAGGCCATCCGCGAGCTGTCAAGCAAGACAGGCAAGCAAAAGTGGGAGTTCCAACCAGCGGCTGTGGATTCCGATCTGGAGCGGGAAATCTCTGAGAAATCGAGTGGTCCGATTCTGGAAGCGATGAGGCTGTCTGGTACCGAAGGGAAGCTGGCCAGCGAAGCCGCCCTGAAGCGAATCAAGAAGGAACTTGTGGATTCCTATCCCGAGGAGAATGAAGAAAAGAGAATTCAGGCGGCCGGGGTTTTTGATTCGGTGAAAGAGCGTGTGTTTCGGCATCAGATCCTGGACCGACAGGAGCGGCCTGATGGCCGCGTTTCCGATCAGATCCGACCGATCAGCAGCGAGGTTGGTATGCTGCCTCGAGCCCATGGCTCAGCGCTTTTTACGCGAGGTGAGACACAGGCGCTTGCGACGGTGACCCTGGGCACCGGCGAAGACGTCCAGCGCGTGGACGACTTGACAGGCGACTCCAAGAAAAGCTTCATGCTGCACTACAACTTCCCCCCCTTTAGCGTGGGTGAAGTGCGCTTTTTGCGTGGTCCGGGTCGCAGAGAGATCGGACACGGCGTTCTGGCGGAGCGGTCAATCTCACCCGTACTGCCGGACCTGATAGAGTTTCCCTATACGATCCGAGTCGTCTCGGACATCCTGGAATCAAACGGCTCCTCCTCGATGGCAACCGTGTGTGGAGGAATCATGGCGCTCCAGGACGCTGGCGTACCGATCAAGACTCCCGTGGCCGGCATCGCGATGGGACTGGTCAAAGAAGGCGACCAGTACGCCATTCTGTCGGACATAGCCGGAGCGGAAGACCACTACGGCGACATGGATTTCAAGGTGGCCGGCAGTCGTGAAGGCATAACCGCTCTGCAAATGGATATCAAGGTTGCAGGAGTCAACAGCGAGATCATGTCCGAAGCCCTTCAACAGGCGCGTCGAGGTCGCCTCTCCATTCTGGACACCATGAACGAGGCAATTGCCGAACCTCGCTCGGGTCTCTCCGCCCACGCGCCGCGGATCTTGACCATCCAGATCAATACCGACAAGATCGGGGCCGTGATCGGTCCGGGCGGCAAAATCATCCGGGGCATGGTCGAAGAGTATGGCGTCAAGATCGATATTGATGATGACGGGACTGTTTCGATCTTCTCAACGGATGAATCTTCAGCCCAGAAGGCCATTGATCACATCAAGGAGTTGACCGCCTCAGCAGAGGTGGGCAACACTTACCTGGGCAAAGTTGTCAAGGTGCTTGACTTCGGTGCCTTCGTAGAGATCCTGCCTGGGACCGAAGGCCTGCTCCATATCTCTCAGATTTCCGAACGGCGGATTGAAGATATCCATTCCGAGGTCAAGAGAGGTGACAAGATTCTAGTCAAGGTGCTCGACATCGACAGGCAGGGCAAGATCCGACTCAGCCGCAGGGCGGTTCTCGACGACCAGAAGAAAGCTTGATTTAAGATTAAACCGCAGGCCGACATCTTCCAGGAACGCCAGTGACTGCGCAGCAGCGCGGAAGCTGCCGAGGCTACGCCTTCCAAGCTCCACGAACTTTCAACCTTCAACCTTCAACTTTCAACCTGTAACCGGTAACCGGTAACCGGTTACTATACTCAGTAGTGACGAACACACTCCCCGAGGTGCTGAGGAAGTTCAAGGCAGGCAGCCTCTCAGAAGATGAACTTCTTCGTTTTCTGCAGGATCTTCCCTACCAGGATCTCAAGTTTGCAAAGGTGGACCATCACCGAACCCTTCGACAGGGCTTTCCCGAGGTGATCTTCGGCCGGGGGAAAACGAAAGAGCAGATCCAGACCATTGCCGAAAGCCTGCTGGAGCGCGAGGAGAATCTTCTGATCACCGGAGCAGGTGAAGAGGTCTTCCGTTCAGTCCAGAAACTGTGTGAGGAGGCCATGTACTTTCCTGATTCAGGAGTCATCGCTGTCCGGCGCGAGAAGACGATCAAAGGGATCGGGACCATCGGCGTCCTATCAGCCGGCACAGCTGATATCCCGGTTGCTGAAGAGGCTGCTGTCACCGCCAGGGTGATGGGCAGTGAGGTTTTCACCAGCTATGACTGCGGGGTCGCCGGTGTGCATCGAGTGCTCAGTCTGAGGGAGACCATTCGTGACTGCTCGGTGGTTGTGGCCGTGGCGGGTATGGAAGGAGCTCTCCCCAGCGTTGTCGGGGGCCTGGTCGACTGTCCTGTGATTGCCGTCCCGACGAGTGTTGGCTACGGAGCAGCCTTCGGGGGAATCGCAGCTTTGCTCGGAATGCTTAACAGTTGTTCTCCGAACGTCACCGTGGTCAACATTGATAACGGTTTTGGAGCTGGGTTTGTAGCGAGCCTGATCAACCGCCCGCGGAGCCCAACCGCTCGGTGATGCCATGGATCCCGAGACACTGAAGCAATTGGAGCCCGTTCAAGAAGGGCGGCGCATCCTGGAACCGAAGCCCCATGTCCGGCTCGAGATCGTCGAAGACACAAACCGCGAATTAAACCTCATCGGAGAGCGGGTCGACGAGGCATTACGTCTCACCGACAAAGGCAGTGCGGGACTTCCTGCAGGAACATCCCCATGTCTGCGATTTCAGAACGGAGGCAGGCGCCACTCTCGTTCGTCTGAAAGGCTGACCGGGTATTCGAATGAAGTTTGACGAGTCGTACATCCATCAAATCCGCTCTAGCAACGACATCAAGGATCTTGTGAGCGGCTATGTGCGTCTGAGGAAAAGCGGCCAGAACCAGATCGGGCTCTGCCCTTTTCACAACGAGAAGACACCCTCCTTCAATGTGAGTGAGAGCAAGCAGATCTTCAAATGCTTCGGCTGTCAGGTGGGAGGGGATGTCATCGATTTCATTCAGCTGATCGAGAATCTGAGCTTCCCCGAGGCCATCCGGCATCTGGCGGAGCGGCAGGGGATTTCACTACCTGCAGAGAGAAGGCAGTCGACGAAAGCAACGGATACCAACCGACTCTTTTCCCTGATGGAAACGGCACAGGCTCATTTCCAAGCCGCTCTGCAAGACAGCTCAGCTGCCCGAGAGTATCTGGTGCTGAGAAAGATTACTGCCGAGACAATCGAGAGCTTTGGCCTGGGTTATGCCCCGCCCGGGAATCGACTGCTCAGATTGCTGCGAGAGAAGGCAATACCCGAAGCCCGGGCCCTGAAGTGCGGACTGATCAAGGAAAGCACCGGCGGGCAGCCCTACGACAATTTCCGAGATCGGATTACGGTCCCGATTCGAGATCCAGCCGGCCGGGTCATCGCCTTTGGCGGCCGGGCCTTCGGTCAGTCCCTTCCCAAGTATCTGAATTCTCCCGACACCGTCCTCTACAAGAAGAGCCTGCACCTCTTCGGGCTCGATCTGTCCAAGCAGGACATACGACGTCGTGAATGCGCAATCCTGGTGGAGGGCTACTTCGATTGCATCGTTCCCTTCCAGGCCGGATTTCGGAATGTGGTGGCTTCGCTGGGAACCAGTCTGACCGACAGCCAGGTCAAGCTGTTACGCCGCTACACGCGACAGGTCATTCTCGCCTACGATTCAGATCAGGCAGGCCTGCGGGCAGCTCTGCGCTGCCTGCGACTGCTCCTGGAGGGAGGGCTCCGGGTGAATGTGGTGCAACTTCCTGAGCAGGTCGACCCCGACACCTTCATTAACCGCCATGGCGCAGAGGCCTACAGAAGACAGCTGACTACTTCCCAACCGGGCATTGATTTCGCGCTCGACTATTACATTTCCCAGCACACCGACCCTTTTAGTCCGCGGGGAAAACAGGAGATAGCCGACGCAGTGAGTCCCCTGACGACCTATATCGGGAACCGGGTTGAGCGGTCCGAATATATCTCCAGAGTGGCAGCTCGCCTGCAAGTTGAACCCGACTTGATCCTGCAGCAGGTTCGGCGTTTTCGAACACGGAAAGGAGCTCCATCCACTGCCGGAAAGACCACCGTTCCCGAAGTCCGGCCCGCTGAGGCCGCTCTCCTTCATGCCTTGATGAATCCAGGGCTGGCTCCCCTTCTGAAGCCCCGGGTTGACTCGGATCTGGTCACCGGCCTGGCAACTCACCGGCTCTTCGAGAAAGTCTTTGAGTTATGGGAACTAAATCGCCAGTCCAGCATCCTTAATCTTCGCGACGCACTGGAAGACGCAGGGGATGTTCACCTTCTTGAAACGATTGGTCTCCACTCCACTCTTGAAGTCGAAAGCGAGGAGATCGCACTCGCCAGCATCAGCAGCCTGCGCAAGCTGCAACTCGATCGGAAGAAGCGGCAGCTGCAGAATCAACTGAAGAAGGAGGAGGAGATGAACCCATCGTCTCCTTTAATCCTGGAATTCCTAAGAGAGCTGCACGAGATCGAGCACAGCCGGCTGCAACTGGATCGGGGCGAGGAACCGGCTTGATCTGGGGACATCACGCATTTTAAACTAACCGTTTGTCTACCAAAGGGCGGCCAAGAGGAAACCAGTTTGTCACTTGAAGATAAGTACGAAGGCCTGAAGGAACTGCTCGTCCTTGGAAAAGAGAAGGGCTACCTGCTTTACGACGAGGTGAATGACACGTTGCCCGACGACATTCAATCCGCCGAGGAACTGGATGTGATCTTCGAACTCTTTGGAAATGCTGGCATTGAGGTCATCGACTCCGAGCAGCAGTTCGATGTCACTCAGCGCCGGGCCCGTCCGAAAGCCAGCCCGGAAGGGGGGGAAGAAGTCGCCGCGGAGAGCCTCGAGAAAACCAACGACCCGGTTCGCATGTACTTGCGAGAGATGGGAACCGTTCCTCTCCTGACTCGGGAGGGTGAGGTCGAGATCGCCAAGCGGATTGAAAAAGGTCAAAACACGGTCCAGAAAGCACTGTCCCGTTCGTCCGTTGTGGTGGCCGAGATTCAGAGACACGCTGAGAACCTGAAAGAGGGCTCACTCAATGTCAAGAATTTCGTTCTGTTTCCCGGGGATGAGATCACTGAGGAACTCTTGCTCAAACGGCGTCGCGCAGTCCTCCGGCGTATCAACGAGGTCAGGAAGCTGGAGATCGAAGCAGCCAGGGTTCGTCGCCGACTTCGAGGAGCCAAGAAGGATACGGCAAATTATAAGAGACTTCTTGCCCAGTTGGCCCGCTATAGAATTCCGATTGCCCGGCATATCCAGAAGCTGAACCTCACGCCGGCGATTCACGAGAAGCTTGTCAGCGCGGTCAAGACGACTGTGGATCGGATCGTGGCTCTGGAGAGGGAACAGAAACGCCTCAAGAAGCTGCAGGAATCCTCGCTCAAGCTCGACGAAGTCAAGAAGATCAAGCTGCGCAGCCGGGAGATTCAGAAAGAGTTCAAAGAGATTGAGGATGCGGTTCTGGCGACTCCCACGGAGCTCAAGAGAACACTTGCCACGATCAAACAGGGAGAGCTGGAAGCAGACATAGCCAAGAAAGAGCTGGTCGAGGCCAATCTAAGGCTGGTTGTCTCCATTGCCAAGAAATATACCAACCGGGGACTCCAGTTCCTGGACCTGATTCAAGAAGGCAACATCGGCCTGATGAAGGCGGTTGATAAGTTCGAGTATCGGCGAGGCTACAAGTTCTCAACCTATGCAACCTGGTGGATTCGACAGGCCATTACCCGGGCCATTGCCGACCAGGCGCGAACGATCCGAATTCCAGTGCACATGATCGAGACAATCAACAAATTGATCAGAACCTCGCGGGCGCTGGTTCAGGAACATGGCAGGGAGCCCACTTCGGGAGAGATCGCAGAGAAAATGGATATTCAGGTGAGCAAGGTTCGCAAGATTCTGAAGATCGCTCAGGAACCGATATCTCTGGAGACGCCAATTGGAGAGGAGGAGGACAGCCACCTCGGAGACTTCATCGAAGACCGTGGTGTTGTCTCTCCCTCCGACGCGGTCATCAATATCAATCTCAAGGAGCAGACTGCATCCGTTCTGCAGACTCTCACGTCCCGTGAGGAAGAGGTAATCCGAATGCGCTTCGGTATCGGTGACGGAAGCGAACACACGCTTGAGGAAGTTGGTCAGAGATTCTCTGTCACCCGTGAGCGTATTCGTCAGATCGAAGCCAAGGCTTTGCGAAAGTTGCGACATCCTTCCAGGAGCCGGAAACTCAAGGCCTTTCTTGAGAACACTGGAAAGGAAGGTCTTTGAGATGCAGGCGTCCCGGAAGGGACGCCTTTTTTGTTTTGGGAAGGAAGACAGGTTTCGACTGAAGCCTGGGGTCGAATTCAGTGGGCCCATAGCTCAGTTGGTTAGAGCATCTGACTCATAATCAGCCGGTCGTAGGTTCGAGTCCTACTGGGCCCACCACATTTTCGCGGGAAGCCTGATGGAAGCAGAACTAGGCGTAAGAGAAGAACTGCAGTTGTTGAAGGAACTGCAGGAACTGGATCTTCAACTCAAGGATCTGCGGGCCCGTCTGGATCAAGTCCCGCAGCAGGTGTCGGAGCTGGATCAGGATCTGAATGAAAACCGAAGAATCCTTGAGCGAGTTCAGGCGAACGTCGAAGAGCAACAGCGAGAGCAGCGGCAGACTGAAAACGAGGTTGTATCCTTACGTGCACAGATCTCCAAGTACAAGACACAGTTGATGGAGGTCAAGACCAACAAGGCATACCAGGCAATGCTCCGCGAGATCGAGACGATTGAGCAACAGATTGAGGCAAAGGAAGACCAGATACTGGAGCTCATGCTGGCTGCAGAGGATCGCCTTGAAGAGGCACGTACTCTGGAACAAGAGTTCCAAACCAAAGATGAGGAACTGCGGCTATCAAGGACAGAAGCTGAAGCCTTCTCGTCTGAAGCCGCGACGGAGATTGACAGGCTCGAGCAAGAGCGGGAGAACCTGGCAGGTGCAATGCCCTCGCGGCGGCTGCTTCAATACGAGCGTATTTCCCGCGCGCGGGGTGGTCGGGCGATCTCTCGGATCATCGACGGGTCCTGCCGGGTCTGCAACGTGGTCTTGAGAAAGCAGTTGATTGCGGAAGTGAAGACATCTGCCCGCATCGCGACTTGCGAGGCCTGCAATCGGATCCTCTACTACAACGCAGATTGAGCTCATCTGCTGTGCGAGCTTCAGCTGAACAACATGAAAATGAATTCAGTTCTACGAACTCCCTTTGTCTTTGTGCGGCAGGCATATCTTGCCGTCACAGAGTTTGAGTTCTACTGTCTCATTTTCAGACAGCCGCTCCTGGTTACGATTTCCTACCTTCTTTTCCTGAGCCTGCTCGTAGCTCTGGCATTTGCTGCAGTCACGACCTGGGTGCAACTTCCGAAGATCCAGGATTTCCTTCTCTGGGCAGGCGACAACCTGCCCCCTATTTCGATCCAGGAAGGTCGGCTCGATGTGGAAGGCGAGGAGCCCCTGGTTCGGCGCTATTTTGGGGATCAGATCATCACCTTCGTTTACACTGAGGAACAGGACCATCAGCTTCTCGAGGATCTGGAGCCGCCTGCGGCAGTCTTTCGGCGTGATGAGTTCTCACTGCTCGTGGAGGGGGCCTCGAGCACCTGGAACTGGAGCGATGTCGCGCCCCTTATGACCTTGCTCAGCGGACCCGAGAAGTGGCACACCTGGGGACAATGGCTCCGCCTGATCTTCTTTCCGGCCGTTTTTCTCGTACAATGGGTTTTTGTGATCGTAGTCAGGAGCATGCAGGCGTTGCTTTTGATGTTCTGTGCCGCCTCAGCCGCCGCTCGGCTCGGGAACAGACTCAGTTATCAGGAATGTTTTACAATTTCGGTTTACAGTTTGACCCCCGCATTCATCTTGAATCTGGGAGTGACGTTCACCGGTCAGCAGGGCCTTCTGTTCGATTTGATTTATCTGGGTATCGCCGCTGTTTACACATTTCTGGCCACCCAGAGATGCTTGTCAGTCGGCCGTCACTGAAACCATTGGGGGGATAAGGTACTCACTTCCATCAGTACGATTTATGGAAGGGAGTACTAAGTACTCCAGATTACTGGGAAGACCCACCGATGAAACTGATGCAGCGTACCATCGCCATCTGGATTCTTGTGACTATCCCTGTCCTGTGGTCGAGTCTTCTTTGTGCCCAGGACGAGCCTGCCCAGGACTCGATCATTCGAGCGGAAGTAGATGTCGTCAACGTTCTTGCAACTGTGAAGAATAAGCGGGGTGAGTATGTTGAGGGGCTGACCATAAAAGACTTTGACGTTTTCGAGGACGGAATCCCCCAGGACTTGGAGTTCTTTCACTACGAGACCGGCGATACTGCCCGATCACTTACCATCGTGGTCCTGATCGACACCAGCGGTAGCGTCAAGGATGAGCTTCTCTTCGAACAGCAAGCTGCCATCGAGTTCCTGAAGGCAACCTTGCGCGAGAATAAGGATCTGGCGGCGGTACTCCAGTTTGACAGCGAAGTCGGGCTGGTTCAGGACTTTACTTTTGACCTGAAGAAACTCGAGTCGGAGATTTACAACATGGTGCCTCCCGGTGGCGCCACCAAACTCTACGATGCCGTTGTGATTGCTACCGAGGACATGCTTCGTCATGAGGTGGGCCGCAAGGTGATGATCGTGCTCTCGGACGGTGCCGACACGCAGAGTTACTACCGGTCCAAGGACGCTGTCCGCTCCGCACAGCAGCGGGATGTGATTATTTTCGGAATCGGCGTGAGAAGCCGCGAACACCATGCCGACTTTGACCAGTTGCGGACTTTTGCTGAGGCCACCGGAGGGCATTTCTTCAAGTCCAGGGCGAACCTGGCACGCCTTCGGGAGGCGTTCGCGAAGATCAACCAGGAGATCAAACACCAGGTCAGCCTCGGCTACGTTTCTACGAATACTCGCCGTGACGGGGAATTCCGAAAAATGGAGGTTCGAGTCAAGAAACGCGGCTTGAAGGTAACGCATCGCAAGGGCTATTATGCCCCGGGCGAATCGTGATGGTTTTCGCGAACTCGGTTCCCGTGAAGTAGCTACCCCTTTTCGATGCATCAACTCCGAAAACTGAGCGTAATCATCCCTGTTTTCAACGAGGAACCGACAGTCGAGACTCTGATTCGCCGGGTGCTCGCGGTGGAACTCCCCAAAGAGGTGATCGTTGTGGACGATGGCTCCACGGACCAGACCCCGGCGATTCTGGATCGACTGGCTCGGGATCCTGGGATGGTCGGTACAGCGGTCTTTCTCCAGCACTCAAGCAACCAGGGTAAAGGTGCCGCCATTCGAACCGCACTGGAGCGGGTCGAAGGGGACGTTGTGATCATTCAGGACGCTGACCTCGAGTATGATCCGCGGGAATTTCCAAATCTGCTGGAGCCTATGCTCGACGGAAGAGCGGATGTGGTCTACGGCAGCCGCTTTCTGGGGGGACCCCATCGAGTTCTGTACTTCTGGCACTACCTTGGCAACAAGGCACTGACACTATTGTGCAACCTGTTGACCAACCTCAACCTGTCAGACATGGAAACGTGCTACAAAGCTTTCCGGACTGAGGTCTTGAAAGACATAACCATCTGCTCCGACCGTTTCGAGTTCGAGCCTGAGATCACCATAAAAATTGCCCGCCAGGGGTGCCGCATCTACGAAACCCCAATCTCCTACAGCGGCCGATCCTATGCAGAAGGAAAGAAGATCGGATGGAAGGATGGCGTCCGGACGCTGTGGGCGCTGATCCGGTTCCGGTTTTGGAATTAAAAATTTGAAATTCCTTTTCCTTCGCCGTCCTGATCTCACCTCAGCGAATCTTCAATCTTCAATCTTTAAATTTCAAACCGTCGGCGGCTCAATGTGCATCGACTTCGCCCAGTGATGTTCAAGGCAAGAGTGAAGCGTGCCAAGGAACCGCAATGAGCAAAGCGAATAATTTTCAATTAGCCTGCATCAGGCTTAGCCCGGATTATGCATGAGATCTGAATCCGAGTGAGATTTGGGCCCAGAAAAAAGGCCGTAGCTCTCTGATATAAAAGGGTTTACATAAACAACGACCCTAAACAGGAGCTACGGCAATGTTGAAAGCAGTCTGCCAGAATACCCTGCTATTTCACAGCCACCGAAAGATCACGGCGCGTTTTGATGGGGGGAGTCTGACTTCCGACGCAGGATGGTTGTTGTTTGGATCGCTGGATCGGCAACATCGGTTGTGCGAGGGCTTCAGTTCGTGTATTTCGGAAAGCCGGGACCGACGCTACGTTCGTCATGACCTGTTGAAGTTGATTCGACAACGAGTCTTGCAGATCGTGGCCGGCTACGAAGACTGTAATGACGCCGATACGCTGCGCTCCGATCCGATGCTCAAGACAGTCTGTGATCAGTTGCCCGAGAGCGATCCCGATTTGGCCACCCAGCCGACTTTCTCCCGTTTGGAGAACTCCGTCACCAAGAAGGATCTGATGCGTCTGAGCCAGTGGCTGCTAGGCCGTTATGTGCGCTCCCTGAAGAAGAGACGTCCCAGCAAGATCATCCTGGATCTGGACAGTACCGACGACCACACTCACGGTCAGCAGGAGTTCTCCTTCTACCATGGGTATTACCGAAACCACATTCTGCATCCTTTGCTGATCTTCGATGCCGACACGGGCGACCTGGTGTGTGTCGTGTTGAGACCTGGCAACAAGGGGGCTGCCTCTCACATCGTGCCCATTCTGAAGCGAGTCGTGGAGGCCATCCGACAAGGAGTGGGGACGGATGTCGAGATTGAGATTCGGGCCGACAGCGGCTTTGCCACGCCTCGGCTCTACGAGTTCTGTGAAGGTGAAGAGAATCAACTCCAATATGTCATTGGGTTAAGTCGAAACCCTCGCCTGCAGCGAGTGGTCGAGCCGCTGCTGGATTCGACTCGGCTGCAGTTCGTTGAGCTGGAGGAAAAACAGCGTCAGTTTGACGAGTTTCTTTATCGAGCCAAGAGCTGGGATCGATCCCGTCGCGTCATTGTCAAAGTGGAGGTCGATCAGCGCGGGATCAATCGTCGCTTTGTGGTCACCAACCGGGACGATCTCTGCTCCCAATCACTTTATGACCACTATACAAACCGAGGGCAGACCGAGAACTTCATCAAGGCCTTCAAGAATCATCTGAGCATGGACCGACTCAGCTGTCATCGATTCCTGGCCAATCAGTTTCGACTCCTCCTGCATGCACTGGCTTACCAGATGTTCGTGCGCCTCCGCGACTATCTGCACGGGACTCCCTGGCACAAGCTCGAAATCGAAACCTTACGTCGTCGTGTCCTCAAGATCGGGGCCCGCATCCGACAAACCACTCGACGCATCTGGGTCCATCTTTCCTCAGCCTTTCCCGAACAACCCCTCTTCCACCTCGTCTTGAGTCGCCTCAACTCCAGCTAGCTTCTCCCAGTTCCCCAAAAAACCGCTTCCGATACTCATCCAGGCCCAGATCTGTCTGAAATTCACTCCCCCAACCACTCAAACGCCTCCCCAACCGATATTCTTCGCAAATCCGCCTGTCACACCTGCCCGCTTCCGAGTTGGGCCACTTCTCGACTCGTTTTTCAACACCGGACTACGGTTTTTGCATAATCCGGGTTAGATACTCGACCAGGGCCGCCAGATCCTCTTCGCTGATCTTGCCCTCAAAGACAGGCATTCGGGAGTCAGGATTGCCGGCCCGTGGATTGAGGATCTGCTGGCGTAGATGTTCTCGGCTGAATTTCCAACCGGCTTGACTGAGATCCGGCCCCACAAGGCCACCCTGGTCTCTCAATCGGTGGCAGTTGACGCACTCGTAGTGAATCAACACCTGTCTGGCTCGAATCATCTGCTGAGGATTATCGCTCTCGGGAAGCGGCAGGGCTTCCTCGGAGATCTGCACTCTCTCACCGGAGTGATAGATCTTGCTGTAGGCGGAAGTCGCATACATACCAGCAAAGAGAGCGACTACAGCAAAAACAGCCAGCTTGCGGTGCCCCCAATTCCGAGATGGGCCGGTGTCGAGCAGTGGCAGCGCGAGCAGGGCCAGGACGATCAGTGTGGGGAGAACAACCGTCGCCAGCAGGGGTGGCCCCGGCACCACTCGCAACAATTCATAGTGGGCCAGGAAATACCACTCGGGACGCGGGTCGTAAGACGTGTCGGAGAGATCGGCCCCGGCCTCAAGACCCGGGGGAAACAGGATTGCCACGATCAGCAACAGAACCAGAACGACGAGTGAAGCGGTGCTGTCGCGGAGCATTTGCTCCGGATAGAAGGGAATGGTCCGCTCTCCTTTTCCATCGCTCAAGGGATCCCGGGCAATCTTGTGTTTCCGCAGCAGGTAGAGATGGAGAAGGACGGCTCCCACCAACAGGCCAGGAAGAAAAAAGACATGGAGGGCGAAGAAGCGGCTCAGTGTATACGCCCCGATTTCCTCTCCCCCGCGCAGCAAGTCCGCAAAAAAAGGCCCCAGAAGCGGGCCGGTTGAGATCATCTCCGCTCCCACTCGCGTTGCCCAGTAACCCTGCTGGTCCCAGGGAAGCAAATAGCCGGTGAAAGCGAAACCCAGAATCAGCAGGAAACTCACCACGCCAACCATCCAGTTCAGTTCACGAGGACGCTTATAGGCACCGGCAAACACCACGCGCAGGATGTGGAGGGTAGCCACCACGATCATGAAACTGGTTCCCCAGACATGGATCCCCCTCACCAGGTCTCCCGGCTTGTTATGCTCTTCCAGGTGGCGAAGGCTCTCCCAGGCATGGTCGGGTGTGGGTGCATAAAAGAACAGCAGCACACCTCCAGTCAGGAACTGAACTATGAGGAGAAAGAGCAGGGCGCTCCCGAGCGTGTGGTGCCAGCCCACACTGGAAGGCTGGGGATCATTGAGAAAAGCCCGCAGCGGCGTCCTCAGGGGCAGCCGTTCATCGAGAAACTGGATCAGCGCCCTCATGTGCGGCGAATCCATACCTTGCTGTCGCGAAGTTCGGCATCAAGTCTCCGCAAGGGAAGCGGGGGTGGTCCCGCCACCACCTTTCCGTCGGGGTCGTAAGCGCCTCCGTGGCAGGGACACTGGAATCGGCTGACACTGCTTTCCCAGTGCACCGCACATCCAAGGTGTGTACAGCGAGAGGAAAAGACCACAGGATGGCCGTTCTGAAGCAGCGCATAGACCGCTTCACTCATGTCTTCGGTCATCCACCCCTGGGTTTGCCGGAAGCGAAGCGCCAGGGGGCGGGGCTGATCGGTCAGTTGTTCGAGATCCACCAGTGGGACCCAGTCGGACCGGCGGCTGGAAAACACTGGCAGCACGGACGCGGAAGCCAGCAGAGCGGTCAGAACAGATCCAATCACGGCCTGGACTCCCCACACCATTTTCGCTAGAAACTTCCGACGCTGCTCAGTTAGGGTCATAGGCTTGGGCTCAGTTCAGATCAGTTAGGGTCATAGGCTTGGGCTCAGTTCAGATCAAGATAGCGCAGACTGTACGTTTCGGGAAAGAAAGTGGCTAGAAGGGAATGGAAAATTCCAGATTCCAGGGGTCGGAAAAAAGGGGACAGTCTACTTTTTTCCGTCGTGGCTGACCTTTGTGGTCCTGAAGCTTCCAGCACCGGAAAGAAAGTAGACTGTCCCCTTTCTTTCCGACCACGAGGGTCGCCCCTTGTATCTTCAACCTTGTCTTGAGATCTTCTCAAAGTTGTGAAGGTCGGCAAGAGGCGAGGAGGAATAGACGCTCTGGTTGCCCGTCGGCTCAAGAGCCTGTATGACGTAGATAAGCGCCCTCCTCGATACCCGACCGTATCCAAGGCTTCGAGCCTCTATTTGCAAGGTAGGTACCGCCTCTTGCCGAAAGAGTGAACTCCATCTTAGTGAGGATCGTTGTATGAAATCAATCTTGTGGATCGGTGTGGATGTGAGCAAGGACTCCTTCCATGCTGCCTATCGCCAGCACAGAGGGTTTAGCCAGAGAGAGTTCGATATGGATGAGCAGGGCATGCAGGCCTTTGCCCAATGGCTACCCAAGAACGCTCACCTTCAGGTTGTCCTCGAGTCGACTGGACCCTATTGGCAAAAACTGGTTTGTTTCTTGCAGTCTCAAACCCAACCGATCGCTGGCTCCGTGGTCAATCCTCGTCGAGTGCGAGACTTTGCCAAAGCAGGCGGCCTGGTGTCGAAGACAGATCCTCTGGATGCCCGCTTGCTGGTGCACTTTACAGAGACCTTCACACCCCCGGCCCTGGAGGCGCAAAAGCAAGCCTACCGCCATTTACGAGCTTTTTCTCGACATTACCTGCAGCTGCGCCACCACTACGATGTAATCCACGATCAGAGAGACAAAGCCCTGGCTGATCCGGACGCTCCAGCCGCCCTGGGCGAATCCTTTGACAGTCTGTTGAAGGAGCTGGAGAGGCGAATGAAAAACATCCTGGACAAAGTCGAGCAATCACTCCAGCAGCCGGCCTTGCAAGAGGCTGCTTGTTTACTGCAGTCCATTCCCGGCATCGGAACCAAAACCACTGCCACCTTGCTGGGCGAGCATGGTTCGGATGCTCTCAACTACTCGGTTAAAGAGTGGGAGTCTTTCGCCGGCCTGGATGTGGTCAAGTGGGAATCGGGAACATCGGTTCGCAAGAAACCACGCATCAGCAAGCAGGGAAACTGGAGAGTTCGCCGAGCTCTGTACTTCGCAGCTCTCGTAGCGACTCGTCACAACCCCACGGTTCGTGTCTACTATCAGCGTCTGCTCAACCGGGGAGAAGAGAAAAAAGCGGCTCTTGTCGCCAGCATGCGCAAGCTCTTGCAGATCTCCCGCGGCGTCCTCAAAAATCAGACTCCTTTTCAAGAGACTCCAAATCATGCTTGAATTCCAAGACCGTATCTACGGGCCAATCTGCGTTGTGCAACCCAGAACCCAGAACCTAGAACCTAGAACCCAATTCACCTCCGCAGGGGAGGGATCCATTCTTCAACCAGCCGAGTGTTCCAGGTCTTCATGTAGTCCCGGTAACGATCCGAGATCCAATGCTCTTCCTCGGGTGGATAGGGGAAGGAACTCATCCCGTGGAAGGGAAATGGCCCCACGTAGTCGGACGCCGCCGAATTGACGTCCATATCTTTCCCAAAACCATCTACGAAGACCAAATAATCCCGGGTCCATCCGGCCGGGAGAGAGGGCAGGCTGCCGACGTCGAACCAGGCTTCAATCTCATCACCCGAGCGCGTGATGACGAAAAAGTCGTCGATCTGTGCAAGCAGCGAACGCACGTCACCGTAACGGGTGTAGGCGCCAACGTGCGTCTTCCACTGAGCCACCTTTGACCGATTGGAATAATCATAGGTCCTGGGCAGGCGGCCATCCGGGCTGGAGAATTCGGGAAAGCCTCGGAACTGAAGATCTGCGGCGGAAGGTGCCAGCCTGGCTGTCCGGAAGTCGGTCCGGGCTCGAGAACTCTCTACTAGAATCTGATCCCAGTGGATGCGCATGTTGGTCACGATCTTGACTTTTCTCGATGGGGACAGAAATTTGCCGGTCAGGTCCACCGTCATGGGCTTGGGCAACCCGGCAGGAAAACCCATTCGGCTCACAACCGTGACCCACCGGCCCGATTTATCCTGGACCTGCAGGTAAGGCGGCACCAGCGCCAGCCCGGCCTGAGAGGCCGCAAGATTGCTGGTACTATCCGCATAATCGATCCAGGCGTGCATCAGCAGGAGCACTCGCTCATCCTCGGTATTTCCCAGGTCGAGAACAAACTCATGCAGGTTCGCATATCCCTTGAAAGGTCTGGGCTCGAAGAGAGCCGCGTAAACCCGGTCGATGTGGCTGATTGCCTTCAGTACGCTGCGGCCCTTCCCGTCCCTGGCCGAGATGGGAAGTCGTGGAGCCTGGAAGGTGAGCAGGCGATGGGAATCGTAGGGAGGACCGGGAAGCAGCTTCTCATCCGGATAAACCTCAAATGCGGCCGGGTGGTCAACAGCTATCAGCTCCAACTTGTCGAAGAAAATGATCTCCTCGAGCTGGTTGTTGAGAGTAATCCCCAGTTGCCCGTTTTTCAAAGCGACAGCCTGGCGGGAAAGCTTGATGTACTCGTCGGTATCGGGGTAGCCGTATGTTGCCGGGGCCAGCAGGATGCCAAAGGCGCTCCCGCCCAGAAAGTCCGTTTGGAAGCGATAGTCAGTTCCGTCCCAGACGTAAAGGATTGGGCAGCTGGTCCCCTTTCGGTCCAGTTCCTGCACGCGGAAACGCTTGTTGACGGGTGGGTCGATCTCCGATTGAAGGACTCCTCCAGGCCACAGCAGCCGCACCGCATCAGCCCTGTTCGAGCCCAGGCCGAAATGGATCAGAGGCGGATTCTGGCTCATGCCCCCATGTCCCCCCATTGCCTCGGCCTTTTGCCACAATCGACCGGCCAGTACCTCTACCTTGGTCCCCAGCCCTAGACGGTTACTGTTGGTACCGGCCAACTGGACCTGAAGCCAGTTGTTAGGAGTCACGGTGTCGTTCCGAAACAACAGGGGCATGCCCTGGTTGACTGCCACCGCGAAGTCGAGGTCCCCGTCGTTGTCGAAGTCCACTAGACTCAATCCCCGAACCTCCAGATTCCGATGATCCTTGAAGCCACTGCCAGCGGTCTCAGCCAGTCTTCCCTGCCGGTTCTGGAAGATATGAATTGAAGTCTCAACTGAGTTTGTGGACCTCCTTTCAGCCACAGCAGCCAGGTCCAGATCCCCGTCGTTGTCCGCGTCCAGGGTTTGAAGGGCGATGAGTCGCATCTCCTGCGGAAAAAGAGTCCGGGCGGAGTCTGTCTGAAACGAGTTGCCCGAGCCAGTCAGGAAGAGCGTGGCGTTGCTCGCTCCGCCTGCCAGGCCGGCAATGAGGTCCATTCTCCCATCTCGATTCAGGTCGCCCACCGCAAGCGTCGGTAGCGGCCACTGAGTCGGTAAGCTCAGGGCCTGGAAGGTCCCATTCCGGAGATTACTGAAGAGCGAGGGAGGCGTGTCCGAGTTCGTTGCAAGCAGGTCGACATCCCTGGAATTGTTGAAGTCAAAGGCCACGACAGCCGTTGTCGAGGAAATGCCGCCGGTCACACCGGCCGCTTCGGACACATCTGAAAAAGTTCCGTTTCCGTTGTTTCGATAGAGAACATTAGGGTGCCCCGTTGCGCGGAAGCTGGCAGTCGTTGCATTGCCTGCTGCCGGAGCCAGGAGATTGGCTACATAGAGGTCGAGGTCCCCATCATGGTCGTAATCAACCGCTGTCGCGCTGCTGCCTCCTCCTGCATCTCCTACGCCCGCTTCCGTAGTCCGATCCGTGAAGGTCCCGTCGCCGTCACTCATGTACAGTCGGTTCGGACCCATACGCACCAGATAAAGGTCGAGCTGTTCGTCATTGTTGTAGTCACCCCAGATTCCGGACATGACAGCTGTCGAGCCGTCCAGCCCGGCAGTTGAGGTGACATCAACGAAACGACCTTCGACATTCCGAAACAGGCGACTTCCCGTCCCTTCGAAAGACGAGCTGGCGACAAAAAGATCGAACCAGCCATCCCCATCAAAGTCTCCGAAACTCACTCCGCTACCCAGTTGTTCCAGGGCTTGTCGAGGCATCAGCGAGCCAGGCTCGATCACGGGCTTGGTACCGGCCTGGAGACGTGCTGAGGGGGGCATCCCCAGCTCTAATGAGACCTCCGAAAAGGAAATCGCGGCCAAAGTCTCCTCTCGATTGTCAGCCTTCAGATAGGGGGCGAGCTGATCGATGACCAGGGAGTAACGTCCTTGCTCGAGGTACTGGAGACCGATCGTATCGGTCCCGAATTGACCCTGCAGGCGCTCGAACTCAAGCATCTCAGCCATCCCGGCATCCCGCTGCCCGCTCCTTTGCAGGGCAATGGCTAGGTTGTATCGAGCAGAGGCGTTGAACGGCTGGGACTCAATGGTCTTCCTCAGGTAAGAGGTTGCTTTCTCGAATTCCCGTTCTCGGCGGTAGAGGAGTCCGAGGAAGTAATTGGTCGAAGGGTCCTCGGGATCAATGTCCACGACTCTCTGGAAGCTTCCCAGGGCCCCGGCTGTGTCCGCCTGGTTTCGACGGATAAGGCCCGTCATGTAAAGCGACTGGATCTGGTCGGAATCGATCCGCAGTGCTTCTTGGAAAGAGTGGGCGGCCTCTTCGTATTCCTGCTGATAAAACTTTGCGATTCCCAGGTTCACGTGCCCGGGGATGAATTGCGGATCCAGAGAGACTAGTTTCTGGAACTGCTGAGCCGCCTCCTCAAACTTGAGCTGCTCCATCAGAGCAACACCCATGTTGTTGGCTCGCGTCAATCGGGACTCGAGCGTCTGGCCCTGAGGGGGGGGAGTACTAAGGGCAGCGCCGGCTTTGAGCAGAATCAGGGCTCCCAGCAGTACTGGAAGCAGCTTGCGGAATGTCATGTTCTCCCTTTATCTCAGAAGCGTCTCTTCGGGTGACCCGCGGGCGAAAAAGAGAAGAGATACTCTTTGAAACCGTTGCGGAGGAGGTAAGAATTCAACACCACATACCCCTGCATCAGTTTGACGAGCTGGGGCTCCTGGTATTGTGGGCAGGGCCGAAGAATGTCGGAGAGTCTCTGGCTCGTGATGGTCTCGTGGTCGATAATCGCGTACCTGGCAGGACGCTCAGGGATGGACTTACGCGTAGAAATGAAAGCCAGCAACAGAGTGTCGCGCCGGCAAAAACGACCCAGATGTGACATCAGTTCCTGGAATTCCAACTCCTCCAGATAATTGAGCAGATCCCAGGCAAGAATGACGTCAAAGTGAGTCCCGGGCTTGAAAGGAAGCAGATACTGGTAGACCGTTTCGAGAGGAACTCCGTCCTCCGGCGATAGGAAATCGAAAGAGCTCAAAGTGCAGTAAAAATCTTCGATGTAGAGCTTTCTGCAGAAATTCGAGCAGAACTCAATATTCTGACGCACGGAACAACCGAGATCGAGAACGTTGTATTGCTTTTCGCTCCGAAGCCGCTGAGTGAGCGTTCTCAGTGCCAGCGATCGCTGGATCTCAGGCTTGGGCAGTTTCTTCGGTTCCTGGTGGGTGGGCTGGCGCTTCCTATTTGACCAGATCCATTTCATTGACTTCGGCCGAGTGGCATCTCGACCGTTTTCGGAGTCAATTCGAGGCTCTTGGTCGATTCTGCAGGGCGATTGGTAGACGGTGTAGCTTTGCTTTTTGAACTGCTCCGGCTGGCGGGGCCTTCCTGAGTCGTTTTGGCCCCCATATCGATGCTTCCCTTGAAGGTTGCTCCATCTTCAAGACTCACTCGGGGAGCCACGAGGTTTCCTTTCACATTACCCGTCTTGCGTATGAGGATCTTCTCTTCGCCGAAGAGGTTCCCACGCACCTCGCCCTCAACGCTGATGACCTTCGCATGTATATCCGCTTTGACGCGACCGCGCGAGCCAACGGTGAGATCATTTCCGTCCAGAGTGATTTGACCCTCCACTCGCCCCTGAATCAGGAGATGTTCGTCTCCACTGAGATCACCCTTGACCAGAATGGACGAACCGATTGTGGCTCGTTCATCGAGGACCTTAGGGGTCGTGGAGTGTGTCATAATATTGTCGGATGGCTGGCGGGGGTCAGTCTTTTTCCACATAGCTCTCCCTTGCTCCCTAAACTGGATTCCTTGTTTCTATAACCAAACGGTTGACAAGTCAAGACGGGTTCCGAGTTCCGGGTTGGCCTCGTGGCGACTCCCGGGAGGATTTAACCGGTCGCTGCCCCGAGGCCAACCCGGAACTCGGAACTCGGAACCCGGAACTCCCCCTATCTGAGAGGCCAGAGAAGAGGGATGAGAAGGGAGGCCATGATCCAGAGCAGAATATTCAAGGGCAAGCCCACTTTGAGATAGTCGGCAAACCGGTAGCCCCCGGGTCCGTACACCATGAGGTTGGTGTGGTAACCAAACGGCGTACTCAGGGCGGACGAGGCTGCGAAGGTGATCGACATCAGAATGGGCAGCGGGTTGATTCCCAGCTCATTCGCGGATGCGATGCCGATGGGGACCAAGAGAATCACGGCAGCATTATGAGACATGATCGAGGCAAAGATCGTGGTCAGGAGATAGAAAACGGAAATCAGCGCGACCGGGCCCAGATCGGCGCTCAGTTGGAGAATTGCCTCGGCGATGAGCACTGCTGTACCCGTGTTCTCCATGGCGATGCCCAGGGGAATGACTCCGGCCAGCAGAAAGATGACAAACCAGTCAATCGAGTCATAGGCCTCTTGGATTTTGATACAGCCGAACAGAATCATCACAAGACAGCCCGCAATGGCTGAAACGAGGATGGGCATGACCTCAAACGCGGCCAGTGCCACGACCAGCGCTACGGTAGCCAGTGCCAACGGAGCTCGATGGCGCCGAACCGGTGGCACTTCGAACTCCTGCAGCATTACAAAGTTTGGATCTCCCAACAGCTGCTCGACGGCAACCCGCTTCCCCTGAACCAGAAGCGTGTCGCCTGCTTCCAGGCGGATGTTGCCGATTCTCTCCCGGATGGTTTCCCCATGCTTCTTGATGGCCAACGCATTTACGTCGAACCTGCGCCTGAAATTCAAATCCCGCAGGTTCCCGCCGATCAGCGAGGCTGATGGAGAAATGACAGCTTCCGCCAGCATCAGCTCGTCCGACGACAAATCCTGATCGGCATACTTGAGCTGGGACCGGATGGAGAGCCCCTCCACTGCGTTCATTTCCATGATGCTGTGGATGGAACCCCGCACGAGTAGCTCGTCGCCCTCGTGGAATTTGGTATCTCGAAGCCCGGACCAGATCCGCTCCTTCCCTCGAACGATTTCCAGAATCATGACATCGTATTTCTCGCTCAAGCGACACTCGGCCGAGGTCCGCAAGACCAGCAGAGACTTCTTTGGCACCACCAGAAGGGTGAAGTAACGTCCTATACGGTACTTTGCGGTTAGATTCGTGGGGGATTTGACGGCGGGGAGCAGCCGCCGGCCCACGAAGGTGAGGTAGAGCAGGCCGAAGACAAAGAAGATCAGGCCCAGGCGGGTCAGTTGGAACATCCCGAATTCGCCGAACCCCGCGTTGGCCGACATTGAGCTGACCAGGATATTGGTCGAGGTGCCGATCAAGGTACAGGTTCCCCCCACGATTGAAACGTAGGACAACGGTAGCAGCAGTCGCGAAGGACTGATCTGATGCTGCCGGCAAATCGTCAGGGTGATGGGGATAAAAACCGCCACAGCTGCCGTGTTGTTGATGAACGACGAGACGGTACCAGCCGTGATCATCAGAGCCAGAAACAGTCGCAGCTCACTGTCGCCGCCAAACTGGATCAGCTTGTGGCTGATTACGGTGATGGCGCCCGTTTTCACCAGCCCGCTACTCAGAATGAACATGGCCGCGATCGTGATCGTGGCTTCGTTGCTAAAGCCAGAGATTGCTTCATGAACGGAGAGAAAGCCGGGCCGAAAGACGCCGATTATCATCAGGGTGGTCATGATGAGAATGGCGATCATGTCCACACGGAGTTTTTCGGATATGAAAAGCACCAGAGCGACAAGAATGATCAGACAGACTAAGAAAATATCCAGCATGGGGGCCCGTATAGGGTAGCTGCGATAAGCGTCTAGCGGGAGCCGTGAGTGAGGACGGCCTGTACCTCGTGCATCGCCAGCTATCCTATCAGGGCAGAGGGCCGATAACGACGGAAAAGATCTAGCCGCCCGCTGGCTGTGTTTCTTGTCGTCCCCGATAACCAAGCATCGACTTCTTCCTCGTGCCTTGCCAGCGAACGCAGATCCCTGGCGCGCGAGGTGGAAGTCGTCAGGAGTAGGCGATCGGATCCTTAACCCCGGCCTGCTCGAATCCTCTCAAACGGAGAAGGCAACTGTCGCAATGACCACAGGCTCTCTCGCTGCTCCGGTAGCAGGACCAGGTCAGATGGAGGGGGGCCCCGAGGGCCTGTCCCCTCAATACGATCTGTGACTTGGTCATCTCGATCAGGGGGGTCACGATGCTCACCTGAGTTTCCGGTTTGGTCCCGGCAGCAATGAGCCTGTCGAAGCAGCGGAAGAATTCCCGGCGACAGTCGGGATACCCTGAACTGTCTTCCTCGACGGCACCCGCATAAATGCGACCGGCCCCCAGAACTTCCGCCCAGCTGGTCGCAATTGCCAGAAGGTGGGCATTTCGGAAAGGCACGTAGGACGCCGGGATCTCCGTGCGATCGGGATCCCCTTCCGGTAACGCAATGCCCCTATCGGTCAGGGCAGAGCCCCCCATCTTCTCCAGGTATCCAATGTCGGCAACCAGTCTCTCTGCAACCTCGTAGAAATCAGCGATCTCATGGAACGCCCGCAGTTCTCGGGTAGCCGTGATCTGGCCGTAGGTCACGTGCAGGAAGGCAAGCCGGCCCCTCTCCCCCGACGCCATAGCCGCGGTAACACAGCTGTCTAGACCTCCGCTCACGAGGCAAACCGCCGGGTTGGACACGGGCTTATCTTAACAGAGTTCCATTTTACCGGGGCTCTTGTTCGTACTCACTTTCATCAATAGAATTCAGTGCATGGGTTCGCGCAGTCCGGAGGAAGGGCGAGTGCTGGTTCGCGAGTTCTTCCGAATCTTCCCCGACTATGGGCTCTGCCGGACGCTGGCCGAGAACATCCGGGAGAGGCACACAACTTACCCTGAGGCCTTACGTCAATTGGCATTGAAGGTCGAGACAACGCGCGAAAGCCAGGTACAGATTAAAGAGCAACTGGATCGCCGGTCTATTCTGAGCCAGGGGAAGACGATGCGGATCAAAGATCTGGGCCTCCGCCAGATATCGCAACTCGGCGACGACGCGTTGGGGGAGGTCCTGGACTTCTATTCCAACCATCCATATGCACACGGCCGTTGCAAGAAGTCGTGGTGGATGCCCTCCTGGATCCGTTCCTTCCCTCTCCGGTTCCTGATCGCGCAGGCCAAGGCGAGAGGTTTGAAAATGGAGTATTCAGATCTGTTTGAACTACTGGGCCTTCTATGAGCGTGAAGCACACTCCCCCCCTTCGGGCACGAGCACTTATTCTTCTGGTCGTGGCGGGGCTGGGCATCTTGGTGACCTTCTGGATGCTCAACTCGTACAAGATGGATCTGGTGTACCGGGTGGTGGTCAACGCCGTCATACAGAAGGCTCCTCCGGACTATCCCCGCGATCACATCGAGAGCGTATTTCAACGCGCCAGGGCGGAGGCTTCCGAGAGTCTCAGCGAGCAGGAGTACCTGGAGAAACTCCTGCGTCTCTCTCACCGGCTCGAGAAGGTGCAGTCGCTGACCCCCGGCCAGGTGGAAGAGATCCTGGAAGGGCTCTAGCAGCCTTACCTGTTCAGCATCCTCTTCTTACCCTTGCCTTTGCCCTTGCCCTGACCTCATCCTTCCATCAAGGCTCTTGACCAACCCGGTCAACATTGAGGCTAATAACGTTCCAGGCCAGAAAAAGCGAGAGGAGTGAGGGGCACGGGCAAAGGCAAAGGCAAGGTGCTAAACAGCAGCCCGTGGAATTTCACCACCAGCTGCTAGTATGAACCGGTGGTTTGCGCTCGTTGTTCGACTCCCCTTCTGAATGGCCGATGTCCAAAGTGTCGGAGCGGGGATGCCACCACCAGAGACACCTTCCGTGCGGTCATCCCTTACCAGTTCTCGAGTCGATCAGAGAGTGCCGAGCAGGCTTCCGAGTGGAAGCAGGAGATTCTACAGAAGCTGGACCGTCACAAGCGCAAGAGTGCTCGCACTCCCTCCGAAAAACCAGCCTCCCGGGAGACCGACGCAGAGCCGGTCCGCCGTCCGCTGGAGGCCTCTGAGAGTCGAAGACCAGGCGTGAACCCGGGTTCAGCTCCGGCTTCGAGAGCCTTTCACTATCGAATGAGCGGGCGCAATTCAGCCCCCGGCGAAAGGATCCTCACCTATCGACCAGAAGGCCGGGTAGCAGCGCGCGAGAAACCGGTGATTCGACCCGTCGTGAAGACGGGCGGAAGAGCTCTTGACAAGCGTCAAGGTCGATTGCGACTGGACCGGCCCCGGGTGGAGAAAAGTCGGACACCCCGATCTCAACCGGAGCAGCCTGAGCGAATTGAAAAGACGGTCTTTCCGGAGATTCTCTTTTCCCGCATGCTGAGCGGTCTGATTGATGTGGTGACAGCCGTGATGGTCGGAGGCAGCACGGTCCTGGTGGCCTCCCTGGCTACCGGTACCGGCGTGATGTCGGAGACGCTGTTGAGGGATACTCTTATGACTGCGGGAGTGTTTTTTCTCTTCAGCTCGACCTTCCTGCTCTATCTCTCAGGCCAGACGCTGGGGATGCTGGCGACGGAGCTATTATTGGTGGCGGAGGACCAGAAGAGGCTGCGGCTCTCCGACATTGTTTTACGGGTGTTGTCTTTTTGTGCCGTGACGGCCAGCCTGGCTGGATTGCTCTGGGCTCTCTTTGACCGGCGACAGCTCTGCTGGCACGACTATCTTTCCAAGACCCGCGTCGTTCCACGTTCCACGTTCGCACGTTCCACGTTCCACGAAACTTGAAACCTTCAATCTGCAACTTTGAGCTTTCACCGTGGAACGTGGAACGTGAAACGGAAACCGTGGAATTCCCTAGCGTGGAACGTGGAACCTGGAACGTCGCGACCGGTGGCGAGAGACGGTTGGTGAAGCAGGTACACTCCTTCGGTCAGGCTTCCCGCCCAGAGACGTCCGTCCAGAGTGAAGGCCAGGTGGTGAATGCGACTCGAGCGGTGAGGTTCATGTGTGGTCCAGTTACCGCCGCCGTCGGAGCTCTCGTACAGGAAGATCCCTGTTTTGTCTGTTGCCACGAGCCAGTCAGGATCCCTAGGACTGACAGCCACGGTGAACAGATCAGCTTCTGCAAGGCCTCTGGCCCACCAGTTCTCCCCGTCGTCACGGCTCAAGAAAAGTCCCTGGTCCGTAGCCGCCAACAGGACATCGGGAGTGTGAACAAGGCGCCGCACGGCCACGGGAGGCAGTCCTCTGACCTTAATCGTCCAGCTCTTCCCCCGGTCGTCACTTCGAAACACGCCCGTGTTGCCACCGGCGAATATGCATCCAGAGGGAGTAGAGACCAGGGTCCAGACCGGTCCCTGGTAGATCGGTATGGTCGCAGACGCAAGCTTGCCGGTGTCTAGGTGGAGCAGAACAACTCCGGCGGGCGTAGCCAGAGCGATCAGGTCACCTTCGAGCCCCGCGAAGGCTGCGTCGTGAATCGTCAATTTGCCTGGTTTCAACACAGTCTGCCAGCCGGCATCCGGGTTCAGGCGCCGGATCTGATCCCGAAGAACCAGGAAGACTTCTTGCCCCTCGGGGGAGGGCAGGATCTGGCGTACTCCGCGGACGGGATCTTCTCCATTCAAGCCCTCATTGGCGCGCTCCCAGGCCTTTCCGGAATTACGAGTGCGAAAGAATCCACCGTGGGCGCCATCGGAAGCCACCGCCGCGAAGAGCGCATTCGGGTTGCCAGGATGGGATGCCAGGGCCTGAATCTGGCGATGCACAAACCCCTGATTGGCGGATTCAAAGGAAACGCCCCCGTCGCGACTGCGGAGGATACCAACATCATCGGCGGCCGCGAGAATCACGCTGGGGTCGGCGGGATGAACGGAGACGGCGTTGATCACCTCCCCTTTCAGCAGTTGTTCCCATGAGTCGCCGCCATCGGTGGACCTGAAAAGGCCTACAGTTGTGCCGGCGAAGACCACTCCAGGGTCGGTGGGATCGAATTGTAGCGATCGAGTTCGCTTGGCTTCTTTGGGAAGACCGTTACGGAGCTTTACCCACTTGGCTCCACCATTTAAAGACCGATAGACTCCGGTGCAGGCACCCGCATAAAGCACGTCCGGGCTGGAGGGGTTGACCAACAGGGCAAACATGTCGCTGTCAAAATGCATCCCGTTGTGGATCGGAACCCATGTTCGCCCTCGATTGACCGTCTTCCAGCCCAGGCGCCAGGTTCCTACGTACAGGACTTCGGAATCCAGCGGGTCGAAGGCCAGAGACTCAACATTGTGAAGGCTCCTGTACCCTCGGGTGATGCGTTGCCAGGAGCGGCCTTCGTCGCTACTCAGAATGACTCCTTTGGAGATGCCCAGTGCCAGAACCCGCGGCTCCGATGGCGCAATCGAAATGGCCCGGATGCGGCTCGAAAACCGGCCCAGATCAACTTTCTTCCAGGAGTTTCCTGCGTCGCGTGTCACGTAGAGCCAACCTTTGGAGCTGCTCAGTTCCCAACACGCCGCGTAGAGAATACTGGGATTTGAAGGATGGAAGACCAGGTTGTCGACCACCAGATTTCGGCGATTCAGACCGGGGCTGAGTTTGGTCCAGGAGTCTCCGGCATTGCGGGTGACGTAGATCTGGCCGTCGGCTGTTCCCAGGAAGAACCGTTGCGGGGACAGAGGGTGTACGGCAAGCGATCGGACGTCGCCCCCGTAAGGTCCACGCACCTCGAAACGCTGGGAAGCACGCAGGATCGGAAGAGCAGCCGAAATGGAGATCAGAAGACAAAGAATTGCACGATTCATACGAAAAAAGAGCGGCGGCCTCGGAGGCCACCGCTCTTGGCGCTAGGACCAACGGAAAGTGCGGCGACTAGCTGCTAGGGAACTTGCAGCTCAACCTCACCACGACGATTGGCCTTGCGCCCCTCCGCAGTCTCATTGTCGGCGATCGGCTGAGATTCCCCGGCGCTGGCTGTTTCGATCCGACCAGGATCGATACCTCGTTCCTTGACCAGGTAGTCCTTGAGAGCTTCAGCGCGGCGCAGACCGAGTCGCTGGTTTGCGCTCTCGCTGCCCCGATCATCCGTATGGCCGCTAATGACGGCTTTCAGCCTCGGATTCTGCTCCATCTTGAGAGCGATCTCGTCAAGTTGAGCCTTGGCTACGTTGTCAGGCCGCGTGCCTTCCATCTGGATGATGGTCTTTTCCGTGACACTGAAGGTCGCCGAAGCAGTACAGGTGCCGCCGCGATCGTCACGTGCCGTGGCGGTCACGGTGTGGCTTCCACCTGCGAAACCTGTCGTGTTGATCGAGAGTGAGCTCTGGTTCCCCGACTGAGAGCGACCATCCGCACTCCAGGAATAGGTGAGTCGATCGCCGTCGGGATCGGTTGCCGACAGCGACGCCCTGATCGTCTCACCCGCGAAGACGCCTCTCTTGGTCAGGCTCAGAGAGCCGCAGTCGGGGTTGTTGTTGGGTCGGCGTGTCACCGTGACCCGGTGCTCGCAGCTGGCGCTCATTCCATCCACGTCAGTTACCGTCACTCGGACGACGTAGGTGCCCGGGTCGCGACTGGTGGTCCCGAATTCGAAAGATGGATTATTGTTCGGAACCGACTGCCCGTCCACGGTCCAGGCATAGGTCAGGGCATCTCCATTTGGATCGCTGGCATCTGCCCTGAGTGTCGTGGAGTTGCCGACTGTCACGGTGGTGCTGCCGGGCTGGCAGCTCACAATCGGCGCCTTCTTGTCCTTGTTCACCGTAATGTCCGCGGAGCAACTGGCGACCGAGTCGCCATCTGTCACCTCCGCTATTACGGTGTAGTTGCCCGGATCCGCTCCAGAAGCATTGAAGACGGCCGACTCACCCTGCTGGTTGAGCTGCCCTCCGTTTGACTTCCAGGTAACCGTCAGGTCGTCATCGTCGGGATCGTCAATATCCAGCCTGACCGTTGAGGTTTGACTGGGGAGAATTGTGGTTGGAGAGACCGAGCAGGTCACGGTAGGAGGCCGGTTGATCTTACGGTGGAACGCTAATTCTGCAAACCATCCGGCACGATCTCCATCGGTCGAAATGGTATTCATGTAGTAACCGAAGGCTCCCCCCACTGTGATCCATCTCGCCGGGTGTGCTCTCACTCCGGCATACAAATCAATCGGAGACCTTTGGTCTGCTGCGACGGTTGAGCGATCGCCCCAGAAGACACTGCCCAGAGCTTCGCCAACGAAGTAAACGTTATGGGCTGAATTGAACGGCACCGCAAGGCCACCACCCCAGTTAAACCTGTTCTGGCGATCGGCCAGTGCCCAATCCTGAGCAACCATCAATCCCATGTTTCCAGTCACGGTGACCCAACCTCCATCCTTACTTGCGATCACGTCAAAACCGTAGTCATTCTGGCCAGGGGTCAGACCCCGGAGAAGATGTTGACGATCGTTTGTCGTGTGGAGTCTGATCTGAGGCTGGAGCGCAATAGAAAGGGGGGCTCCGTGGCGCTGCGAAAGGACGTTGAACTTGAGTCCCACCCAGACATCTCCCGCCCCGTCACCGAAGCCAACATCCATGAAGGGTGTGTCATTGAAGTAGCCTGTCTGCCCGCTGGACAGCGTCGTCGGGAAGAGCTTGGCACCGGGTGCGATCGTGTTGACGGAGATTCCATCTGCGTGTACCCGCTTGTGAACTTCATAGGACACGAACAGCTCGATACGATCGTGCAGTCCGGCAGTGAAACTCACCGGGAATCTGGTGATGTCGATATCCCCGGGCTCGCGATTGAATTTGTTCGCTTTGGCGCCGAAGCTGAATTCTCCCTGGCGCAAAGTATCTGCCACAGGTACATGAAACAACCCCGTTGAACCGTTAATGGTTGGTGTCAACTGCTTGACCTTCGACTTCTGACCGAACCCGAAGCAAGGGAGCAGGCACAGGACGATAAGGATGGTCGGAATTCTAACTGGACGAAACATGAGAACGCCTCCTGGGATGCTCGCTCATACAGGAATCAAAATGACGTAATGAATATACAAATCTTCCCACCCATGAGATTATTACAATGTTCCCTGTCCTTGTAAACAGCTTTTGGCCGCCCGGCCGGTAGAAACAAGAGGAAACGACCCCAGCTTCCTTACTTCTCGGACTCGCCGGCTAGAGACCCATTTTCGGGGGGGCAAAAATGTCGGCCAGGTACTTCTCGTCCTCGAACTCGTAAAAGTCCAGTACTTCGTCGGTCTCAACGAGTTCCGGTGCCTCCTGCTCTTCTTCGGAGATCGGTCTGTTCACTTCTGGTGACCTCTTCTTGCTGGAACAGAGTACCCTTTATGGATGAGTCTTGCGAGTGGAGAAGGAACTACTTTGCATTCATCGCCAGGCCACACCCTGAGCATTCGGCTCTTTGCTCTGGCGGAAGTTTTTCTGGCCGCCTTCGCCGGCAGCCTCTTCGCTCCCATGCTGCTGGTTTTTTTCGGAGTCCCGCTGGATGAGGCCCTGAGCAACTCGAGGGTCCTGGGCCTGCTGCTTTTCGCCGACGCTACCTGCACGATTGCCTTCCTCTGGGGCCTGCAACGTTTCCGCGGCAAGAAGCTCAGGTCTCTTGGGTGGAGCAGACGGGGCCGGGCGCGTGAGTTCCGGCTGGGACTACAGGTCTTCCCGGGACTCGTCCTGCTGATGTTCTTGTTGAGCGTTTTCATCCAGGCTGTTCTCCCGGGCTGGGTGACCGAAGAGAATCCAATTCTGGCGCTCATTGACACTCCGGTGGATCTGGTCATTTTCCTTGCCGCCAGTCTCTACGCCGGAGGCATCAAAGAAGAATTGCAACGGGCCTTTATTCTAAGCCGGTTTGAGAATCATCTCGGCGGAGCTCTGCCAGGCCTGGTCCTTTGGAGTATCGGGTTCGGGGCTCTGCACTACACTCAAGGTGCTGACAACGCTGTCAAGGCGGGTTTCCTGGGCCTGGTACTCGGGTTGCTGTACTGGAAGAGACAGCGTCTGGAGGCCCCCATTGTGGCCCACGCGCTATTCGACGTCGTGGTCGTTTTCCTGGTCTATTTCTTTCCCGAGCTTACCGGTTCCAGATGATTCTTCCAGCAGCCGGAGGGCTGTTTGCGCTGCTGCCTGCTCGGAAGCCTTCTTGCTTGTGCCGGACCCGCGGGCTACGGCATCTTCACCAACATGGACGTTGGTGAAAAAGCGGCGTTCGTGAGGAGGCCCCTCTTCACCAACCAGCTGGTAGACGGGACCCTGCTTTCCCAGGCGGTGGGCCGCCTCCTGCAGCATCGACTTGAAATCCGAATGTGTGAACCCGTCTCTCTCGATCTGGCTGAGTGTTTCCTGGAGTTCGAACATCAGGAAGTCTCGAGCTGCCTGGACACCTCCGTCCAGGTAAACGGCCGCCGTCACGCTCTCGAAGAGGTCGGCCAGGATCGCCTTCTTATTCCTGCCTCCCGACTTCTCTTCTCCCCGGCTGAGCCTTGCAAAGTCCCCAAGACCCAGTGCAGCAGCCTTTCGGGCAAGTGCTTCTCGCGAAACCAGTGATGCCCTGATCTTGGAGAGTTCACCTTCTCTCTTGTCAGGGAAGCGTCTGAAGAGGTGTTCACTTACCAGGAACCCGACCACGGCGTCACCGAGAAACTCCAGAGCCTGGTAGTCCTGTGTGCCTGCCCCAAGCCCGCGGGCGTCGTGCAGATAGGACCTGTGAGTCACAGCTGTCAGTAGCAGGTTGCGATTTAGAAAGGAGTGCTTGAGGCGGCGTTCCAGGGCCGCCAGAGATCTGGATCTCTCCATAGGTCCAAAATGCCGACGGAGCCGTTTCAGATCCGAGAGGTTGCCTCCTGGACCCCGGTGAGTTCATCCCGCGGCGGCTGTGAAGGGGGAGGAGTCGTCGGCTCAGCGCTCTCCGCCGGTGTACTCTCAGCTTCAATCTGGTCTAGAAGTTGCTGATGCTCCTGCTCGGCCTTTTCGATGGCCTGTTTCTGTTCTGCAAGGACTTCCTCCATGGGTGTCAGTCCTTGTCGTTCCTTGTAGAGTTGGTCCAGGCGCTCTTGTGCGTAGGCAGCAATGCTGCCTGCGATAGCAGCCGTTCGGGCGTACATCTTAACGCTATTCTCGATATCGCCCTGCCGTTCATAGGTCTCTGCCAGCCTGTAGGCGGCAAACTCATGGGTCGGGTTCGCCTCGAGGGTTTGCTGAAAGTGCTGGACAGCTTCCTGGAGCCCGGGATTTTCGGGTCCAGTCGCATTGCTGCGCTGTGCCTGCCCCAGCTGGACTCGCCCCAGCGCGTAATGAGACTCACCACTCAATAAGAATTTCTGCGTCGCCCACTCCGATGGTGTTAGTCGGAGGGGTTTTTCGATCGTGCCCAGAATCGCGAGTGCTCGGGTAGCTGACTCGGCAGCCTTGAAAGGCTGCCTCCTCTCCGCGTAATAAAAGGACATCGTGGCCAGAAGATTCGCATTGTTGGGGAGTTCTTTCAGCGCTTCTTCTCCGTGTTTAAGAAAGTTGTCAATGTCAACCCGCTGGCGGTAGATCTCGGCAAGCTCCGTGTGAACCAACGGAGTCAAGCCGCTGTCAGGAAACGTCTGGAGGAACTCTGTCGCCTTCGAGATTTTGAGATCTTGATCGGTCTCAGCCAGTATGGCATTAAATGCTGCGGCCTCTTCCGTCGATTCGGTCTGACCGATGACTCTCTGAGGTTCGGCTGGAGCCTGTGTTGTTTCCTCCGGTGTCACTTGTTCCTGGCCGGAGGGTGGGGGCTGGGGCACTGGTTGGGGCTCTTGAGGTACGGGTTGAGCTTCTTGTGCAAGACCCCATGGCACCGTCAGAAGGCCAGCCAGGCAGAGAACCGATAGTAGCCGCATTCTATTTCTCCATAATGGTGGCGCCGATCTTCCTCTAAAATCGGCTTCGACCTCTGAATTGTTGCACAAAAAGCTCCTGCTCGTGCAGCGCGTCACAAATAAGGTTCCACGGTCCACGTTTCACGCGGTGCCCTCTTCGTCCGAGAGTTTTCCTACACCGAGACAACGTGGAACCTGGAACTTGGAACGTGGAACGCGGTTGGGCCCCAGCCCGACCGCTAGTTTAAATTAACTAAACTAGTCACGGCAGTTGCAGGAGCAGCTGACGCGCCTCCTGGTCCGCCCCTCTCAGGTCGCCTTCCATCGCGGTTACCTCTAAGAACAGCCTCCTGGCTTCGGCGAATTCACCTCTCGAGGCGTGGATTCGGCCCATGCGCACCCGCGACCAACCGACCAGCCAGAGTTCGAGTCCTGGAGCGCGGCTGGACTGTCGATAGTACTCGAGAGCTCCATTGTAGTCGCCGAGCTGAAACGCAGTCTGGCCGAGATAAAACGAAATCTTCCCATCTTCAGGCCGGGCCTCGCTCAGTTGCAGGAGCAGTGCGCGGGCGGCCTCGAACTGTTCATCAGCCAGCAGCCTCGAGGCCTCATTGAATTGGGTGACAAACTCATTGTGACGCCGCACCTCTTCTTCTCTGATGTGGTTGTCCTCCTGGAGGCGCGTTGCCTCCGCCTTCCGACGCTCCTCTACTTCTTTGATGGACCTGGCGTCCTTGCCTATGGCGCTCTCTTCCAGATCCTCGATGATTGTCTCCAGATAAGTGGGAAGAGTCTGCTCTGGGAGCGTCTCGTACTTCTCCAGGGAGCGATAGAAGTATGGGGCCAGGATCAAGCCTCGTCTGAAGAGTCGAACCAGGCGATTTTCCAGTTCCTCAGGAGTCGACGGAGGGGCCAGCCGGGTGTGAACTGCCTCAATCAACGACTCTGAGGCTACCAGCAGGAACTGATTCTGGTAGTCGGGGCGCGTGTTTGGCTGCTGTTGAGCCAGGTCCAGAAGTGCCTCGTGCTCCAGCAAGCTGGCGCCGTACTTCTGAATGAGGTTATCGAGCAGGAAATGGAGATACTCGTGCTCCAGTTGCCGCCGCTGGCCTGAAGCATCGTCTGATGGTCCCACTACCACAAAGTACTGCCGCTCCAGGTTGCGGGCATTGACCATGTCTTTGACATCGAGAAGGTCCGGGATCAAAATGATCTCCTTGCCCAGGGCCACCCGCAGGGGCACTCGAAAGTATTCGAGTGTAGCTTTGACGATTTCCTCCAAAAGCGGGCGGTAGAGCTCGATTTCTCTTTGATAGAAGGGTCCCATCACTTCCCACAATTCAGTGAGTTTCGCTTCCTTCCAGAAGCGCCGAACGAGTTCGTCGAAGTCTCGCACGAACAAAGCGTCGGGCGGTAGATCGGCGAGATCTGCATCCAGTTCGAAGTCGGGTGGAGGGCCCAACCAGAGAGCAAGGGAAATATAGGCGGACTGCGGATTTTCGAGGAAAAGGTTGGCCGGGGGGGCATGGGATTTGTAGAAGTCACGAAGTTCCTGGAGCAAATCTGCATCGACATCCCGGGTCCGTTCCAGCAGGTAGTTCCGCGCGCTTGACATTCCTTTTCCGCTGCTCTCCTCGGCAAAACCGGCAACATTGAGAGCTGCCATCACGGCGAAAACGCGGAGGTCCGCTTGCAGGCGAATATTGGCGAGCGTGGAGACTCCGAGCCGTAGAACCTGAGCACTCGAGTCTTGCGAAGCCGCCGATTCAGCTCCCGTGAGCGGAGCAAGGGCGAGCCAGCCTGAGAGGGTCGCAAGGGTAGAAAGGCGGTGAGTTTTCTTCAAGGCAAAGCTAAGCAAAGTAACCCAGTGAGCGAAGTGAACAAACCGTCGGCGGCTCAATGTGTGTCGATTTCGCCGTGTGATGTTCAAGGCAAGCGTGAAACGTGCTAAGGAACCGCAATGAGCGAAGCGAATAATTTTCAATTTTCAATTTTCAATTCCCTAGCATCGGAGGCTCGTGCCGCCCCGAAACGTCGGATGGCATACACACAAAGCGGGTATGCAGCCAGGGCAAAAAGAGCGGACAGAAAAGTCGAACCCACGATAGCCGGTATTAAGAGGCGCCACTGGGCAAGGGCCCAGAACCAGAAGTCCCGGCTCAAGATGTCGGACAGGCCATACTTCGAGAGTTCCACTCCTGCAGGCAGGCCGGTGATCAGCAATCCGACCCAGGTGGCAAAGGCGTAGTATGGGATGAGGATCCACGGATTGTTCAGGTACACACCCAGGAGCACCGCGACCTTATTGAGCCGAAACAGTACTGCTACGGCTAGCCCCGTAATGGTGTGCAGTCCGACCAAGGGTGAAAAGCCACAGAAAACTCCCACAGAGAAAGAAACAGCCACCCTGGTCGCTCCCCCGTGTTGGCTCGCCAGTGTCTGGGCCACCCGACGTAGAACTCTCACGTGAAATGGTCAAATCCCTGCGGGGTCAAGATCGTTTGATTCCTTCCGTCGTCCAGCTGAACAGAGGGCTTTTTCGCTCCATGAGCCATCCCCAGTCTGCGTAGCTCTCCAAATTTTTCGGGGAAGATCTTTCTGACATCCTTCTCTTCCCGATCAGAGCAGCTGAAAATGAGGGCATAGTCTTCTCCCCCGTTTAGAACATGCTCAAGAGTCATTCTCTCACCACCTTCCGACCGAAGCAATTCCAGACTTGGACCATCGATCACGATCTCGACACGGCTGGCTTCGGCGAGTCGTTGAAGATCCGTGACGAGTCCGTCGCTGACATCAATCATGGAGTTGGCCAGTCTTCGCTGCCTCAACCAGACACCTGCCCAGAGGTGAGGAGCCGGGAGCAGGTGACTGAGTAGACAAAGGGCGTCACGGGGATCTTCAAGAAGTTCGAGGAGTTCCTCTTCCCGAGTTGGAACAGCCTCGAGGTCGAGTTCGCGCAAGAGCTGCAAGCCCCTGGAGGAGCGGCCGAGATGACCTACCAGATAGAGCGAATCTCCATCCAGGCAGCCGTCTCTCCTGACGGCCTGACCATGTTCGACCGTTCCCCCGATGGTGACGGTGATCTGAACAGCGGAGCTGCCGGTGAGATTTCCCCCGACCAGATCGACACCCCAGCGCCGGGCCTCCCCAAGGAATCCGTCCAGCAAAGCGGAAGAATAAGAGGAGCTCGCCAGGTCCCCGGGAAGGCTCAACGCCAGCAGGCAGAACCAGGGCCGGGCGCCCATGGCCGCAAGGTCGCTCAGGTTCACCAGCAGGGCCTTGCGGCCCAGAATGGAGGGGGGGATCTGGCTCCGTTTGAAATGAACATCTTCGGTCAGCGCATCGGTGGAAATAACAAGCTGGTGCCCGGCCGGGGGGGTCAACACAGCCGCATCGTCCCCAATTCCTGCTTCCGGTCCGGGAAGGTCAGGGATGTGACTGCGCAACCATTCAATCAAGTCGTGCTCAGCGGTCACGACTTGGAGGCGTCTCCGCGCTGCCGTTTGTGGAGGCGTTTGATCTCGTCCTGAAACTCTCGCACGTCCCTGAACTCTCTGTAAACGGAGGCGAAGCGGACATAGGCAACCTTGTCAATCTCCTTGAGTTGTTTCATGACCAGCCTTCCGATCGCCTCCGTCTTGACCTCTCCTTCCTGGCTGCTCAGAAGCATCCGCTCCACCCTTTCTACGATTTGTTCCAGCTCTTTTCTCGGAACCGGGCGCTTTTCGCAGGCCCGCAGAACGCCGGCGAGAATCTTGGAGCGATTGAATCGCTCGCGGCGGCCGTCCTTCTTGACTACCATGTAAGGGACCTCCTCGCTTCTCTCGTAGGTAGTGTAGCGGCGGCTGCAGGAAAGACATTCACGGCGCCGGCGAATGACGTGGCCTTCCCGACTCTCGCGGGATTCGACCACCCGGTCTTTCCTGTGCTGACAAAAAGGGCAGAGCATGGATTAATGGTACCGTCAACGTTGAGATTCTAGGTCAACTTTCAGGAAACTCAAAACAACGGCCCGGAACTTTTCATCCTGCCTTCCCGTTGTACCTTGTGGACGGGTTGCGATAAGCGAAGGACCTCCAGATTGCACGAGTCCGATGCAAAACTAGTCGAGCGCTGTATCAAAGGAGATGCGCGTTCCTGGGAAACTCTATTGGAAATGTACACTCGAAGGATCTTCAATATGGCCTACCGATACACTGGAAGAGTCGAGCTCTCCCAGGAACTGGCTCAGGACATCTTCCTGCGTGTGTATCAGAATTTCTCCAAATTCAACGCACAGACTGGGTCCCTGTCCAACTGGATCATGAGAGTGGGCCGCAACCTGATCATCGATTATTATCGAGCCACCAGAAAAGATACAGCAGTGGCCGGCAGCCAGGAGCTCGAAGTGATGGATTTTCAAGACGAATCCGACCACTCTGGGCCCTTCGACAACCTTCACCAGAAGGAAAGAGCCGAGCATCTCATGACCGGAATGGGTCGTTTGACGCCGGAGCTTCGGGAAGCCGTCACACTAAGAGACATCGAAGGATTTACTTACCAGGAGATCGCTGATTTCCTGGAGATCCCCAGCGGAACTGTGAAGTCAAGGATCAACAGAGGAAGAATCGAATTGGCCCGGATTCTGACGCACCAAAGCCCCCTGGGTCTGGGGGCACAGTAAGTACTCACTTATGGAAGGGAGTACTAAGAAGTAAATGAACTGTTCACGATTCGAAACCATGTTGACGGACTACCTGGAGCGGCGGGTGGATTTGCCTGTCCAGCAGGCCGTGGAGGTTCATCTGAGGGACTGTGAGCAGTGCAGTACGCTTTTGGACGATGTGGTTGCTCTTCGTCGAGAACTGGAGAATTTCCCCGAACTCACTCCTCCCCAGGACCTGGTTGACCGCATTCTCGTCAAGACCACCGGGAGACCCCAACCTCTGTCGCTCTGGAAAGAGACCATTCTCCCGGCGATCAAACCCTTCTTTACGAAAAGATTCACTTTCGCCACAGTCCTTCTTTTCGTCTTTCTTTCCCTGATGGTGAACCTGGTTGGCCCGCCGGCAGGGGCTGTATTGAGTCCGGGAGGTCTGGTCGAAAGCGCCGATAAGTTGACTACCCAGGTCGCAATGAAATGGGCCCAAGTCTTGAGTTTCACGGATTCAGTGGCCGAAGAGATTCGATTGCTGAAGGAGGACCTCTATGGCCGACTCGATTACCATCTCGTCTCACAGCTTTTCAAGAGCTATCAGAGGTCACTGGAAGAACAACAGAATCATCAGTCGGGTGATTCTGAAGAACAGGAAGACAGTCCACCGGTCGAAGGTGGTTCCACGCAGGGGGATCAACGATGATGCAGACTTCGAGTTTCTCGCCAGGCAAAGCCGCAATGCTCTCGGTTATTCCAGGGATGGGAGCTGCCTATAACCGGCAGTACGACAAGGCGGTTGCTCATTTCGGAATGTTCGCAGCTCTTTGCATCGTTGCCGACGAAGGGAACAGGATTTTTGCGCTCGCAGCCGTAGCATTTTATATTTTCAGCATACTCGACGCTTACCGCTCGGCTCAGAGCATTGTTGCCACCGGGCGGGTCCCTGGAACTTCCGACAGCGACGGAATGAACTTGCCCCTGTGGGGCGGGATTCTCATCCTGCTCGGTTTGCTCTTTTTCCTGGATAACCTTGGGGCCATTCGATTGTCCTGGATTCTTGGACACAGTTGGCCTCTGATTTTTGTAGGTACGGGAATCTACCTGATTTTCCGCTACTATGTGCCGACAAGCAGTACCGAACTGGAGAGACCGGCGGTCGAGGCTCCGGTTCCTCCTTCCAGCCCGCCCCTGCCGCCGACTTCTCCACCCGTGGCGTCTCCACCCGGGGAAACTGGTTCCGGGTCTGAAAAACTCGAGAGTGAGTAGATGAGTCGAAGACAGAGTTTTGCTCCGCTGATTCTGGGAGTGGTCCTGGTGGTGCTGGGGGGTTTGTTCCTTGTGCACAACCTGGGATTCCTGCAGTTTGACTGGCTTCTGGGCCTGCGGCTTGTCGTTCCGACCCTCTTCCTGGCCTGGGGACTTTACCGCCTGATCAGGCATTTCACCTGGTCGGCTCAGCAACTGGCTGAGCACCCTGCCAGCTCGGGTCTTCTGAGCGGAATGTTCTTCACCAGCCTGGGCGTGATCTGGTATCTCCACATTCTCAACGTGCTCAGCTTCAGCGACTTTGTCGGACTTTGCTGGCCCCTTCTTCTGGTGCTGTTCGGAGTGGGCAAGATTGCCGATTTCTATCGGCTGCAGGGCAGGTTACAGTTCCGAGTCACTGAGGCCCTGGGCGTCGTCTTCGTCATCTTCTTCGGCCTGGCCTGCGGATTGTTTGCCAGAGCCCATTTCCCTCTGATCGATTTCCCGTTCAGCATCGATGACGACTATTCACTGGCCGACTTGGTCGGTCGGAAATTCAGCTGGAGCAGCGAAGAGGTGTTCAGCGCGTCCGGAGTTGAGGAGCTGGAAGTTGTGAATATCTACGGGGACATAAGGGTTGAACCCGGCAATACGGAAGAGATTGAGGTCGATCTGACAAAGGAGATTCGGGCCACGGACGAGGAGGAGGCTCGCGAACTGTCTGAACTGGTGAAGATCACCTTCACGAAGGAGGGAAAGCGGCTCCTGATTGGCAGCAATCGTCGAGAAGTCGGCGTGAAGAAGGCTCGCTTTACGACTCACCTGTCAGTTGCGGCTCCCAGGAAGGTCCGGCTGCACGTGAGAAACGGATACGGCAAGGTCCGCGTGGCCAGATTCGAGAACTCCTGCAATATCATTAACTCCTACGGAGACATAGACATAGAGGCGGTCACCGGTGATGTGACGGTGCAGAACAAGTACCGCCCCACCCGGCTCCGGGGTATCCAGGGGAGTGTCCACGTTTCCAGCAGTCGAGGGCGAGTTGAACTCGAGGATATCAGCGCGAATGCTGAAGTCTCGACCGATTATCAAACCATTTCGGCAAAGAAGATCGGAGGGAATCTCGTGGCCCGGAATCGATTCGGTCAGATTCGGGCTTCCTCTGTTCTGGGTGAGGCCCGGATCGAAGGGCCGGGATCAGAGGTGCGCCTCAGTGACGTTGGACAGAGCGTTATCATAAAGAACTCCCATAAGTCGGTATTCGTCGAGGGTGTGGGCGCCGGTTTGGAAATGGAGACCAGCTACAGCAGTCGGGTTCGCTTGAGAAGAGTCAAAGGTGCTGTCAATCTTCAAGCCAGCCACTCGGCAATTCATGCATCGGAGTTTGGGGCCGGCCTGACCCTGAAAGGAGTGAGTACTTCGGTTGACCTGAAGGAAATCCTAGGTCCTTTCGATATTGCCACCTCTCTCAGACCGGTCAAGGTCGAAGGGTTCGATGGGCCGGGCCGGATCCAGAACGAGTTTGGCAACGTAACCGTGACAGCTCGAGAAGCGCTGAGCAGGGGCCTCGTCGTAGTCAACAAGAATGCGGACATCGTTCTTACTTTGCCTTCGGACAGTGACCTCAGCCTGTCCGCCGAGGCGTTGGGAGGAAGCATAACCTCGGATTTTGGCAGTTCCACACAGCCCGACAGTACGGTCCTCAAGACCTCGATCGGGCGCGGAGGCCCGGAGGTCAGGCTACAGACCACACACGCCTCGATCCGAATCAGAAAGAAACGGTGAGACTCATGCGGAGCATTCTGGTACTTTCCTTGCTCTTTTGCCCGGCTTGTGTGATCGGGGACAGTTTTGAGGGATTCGAGGGGCATGTGCAGTACACCAGCTTCGACTCCAGTGAACCCTATGAGGGAGAAGAAGTCATTGAAGCCAATCTGCAACTGCACGTCGGGCAGTTGACCGTGGAAGCGGGCGCTCCGGAACAGGCTTATGAACTGCACTTGTCCTACAATGAGGAGGCCTTCGAGCCGAAGGTCAACTACCGTCGTTCAGAGAGAGGCGGGTACCTGGACTTTGAGTTGCAGGGCGAAGGCAAGGTTCGACTCCATTCTGGAAAGACGCGGCTCAACGTTCGATTGAATCCCAACACCAATCTGAAGATTCATGTCAAGACCGGTGTGGGCCAGAACGTTATCGATTTCAGCGGACTGAAACTGCGCGAGCTGGATATTGAGGCGGGTGTTGGCGAAACTCAGTTGTCGATGCTGTCTCCTAATTCGATCGTCTGTCGCAGCATGGCTATCGAGAATGGTGTGGGGGCGCTCCAGGTCACCGGTCTGGGTAACTTTGGTTGCCAGCAACTCGAGTTTCGAGGTGGTGTAGGCGCCGCAATCATTGATTTTTCGGGCGAATGGGAAACCCCGGGGCAGGTCGAGGTCAAAGTTGGAATCGGAGGAGTCGAGATCAGACTCCCGCGTGACCTCGGGATCGAGCTGAAAGTTAGAAAGAGCTTTCTTTCCGGCGTTGACATGAAAGGATTTCGCAAGACGGATGGTGGTTACTTGAGCGAAAACTTCGATCAGGCCTCCAAAAAGATGCAATTGAATATCAGCGCCGGCATCGGGGGTATTGAGATCGATTGGATCTGAGTATCTCGCACCGCCCCATGCCACCACCCTATCCGATCGAGCAAATCCTGATCGCCTGTGCACTGGCGAAGGAACTCGATGTGCTGCAGACATGCCTGCCTGCGGATCTTCAGTTTCTGTGCACTGGCCTGGGATGGAACCGCTCTCGGAGACGCCTTGAACAGAAGGTCCGCCAGGGGCGTCCGGCCGCCATCATCTTTTCCGGGACAGCCGGCCAATTAAGCCCGGGGGTCGAGTTGGGTGCGGTGATCTTTCCCGAGCGCTGGTGCTTTTGTGACGGTCGCTGTTACGAGCAGTCCAGCGAGCTGATTCCTTTCCTGGCAGCTCGGGGTTTTTCGACTCAAGGTGTCGGAATCACACTCTCGAGTCCAGTTCTCCAGGCAGGTCTTAGACTCCGCCTTCATGAAGAAAGCGGAGCCCTGATATGCGATATGGAAAGCGCGGGAGTCCTGGCTGCTGCTCGAGAGCTGCAGATTCCGACGCTCGCCCTCAAGGTCGTTTCAGACACGGCAGACTCGGGAATCGACGGCTATTGGAGGGAGTTCAATTGGAACATGGAATGCCTCGGCAAGTATCTCAGGCGAATGATTCGGGTGCTCTCCGCGGAAGGCACTCGCTGAGGCTCGCGCCCTTCCACGTTCCACGTTTCACGTTCCACATTCCACGTTTCGCGTTCCACGTTGTTCTTGGGCTGGCTAACCTGGTACCTGGGGACCAACGTCAACATGCTGGAGTTCCCTAGCACATGGGACGTGGGACGTGGAACGTGGAACGTGGAACAGAATCCTAAACCAGTCCGGAGTTGAACTCCGGGTATTTGTGTCCGGATGCCGTATTAAAGAGTACAACGCGTTCCTCCGCGTCCACCTCCCCCCGTGCCTTGAGTTGCTTGAGAGCGGCCCAGCAGGCGGCACCTTCCGGACACATGAGGAGCCCTTCATGAACGGCAACCTCTCGAACGGCTTCTTGAATCTCTTCATCAGTTACGCTCAGGGCGCAGCCCCGGCTCTCTCGGATGTAGCGCAGGATCAGGAAATCCCCCAGTGCTTTCGGAACTCGAATTCCTGAAGCCACAGTGGTGGCTTCAGGCCAATAATCGGACTCCTCTCGACCTTCTCGGAAGGCTCTGACCACAGGCGCGCAGCCGGATGACTGAACCGCCACCATCCGCGGCCTGGAACTCCCAATCCACCCCAGTTGTTCCAATTCGTGAAAGGCCTTCCACATCCCGATCAGGCCGGTGCCGCCACCAGTCGGATAAAGGATTACGTCGGGAAGGGTCCAGTCGAACTGTTCCGCCAGTTCGTATCCCATTGTCTTCTTCCCTTCGATCCGATACGGCTCCTTCAACGTGGAAACGTCAAACCAGCCCTTCTCCACCCTGACTTCCTCCATCAGACGAGCCGCATCGCTGATCAGGCCGTCGACCTGGGTGACCCGGGCCCCCGCCACCAGGCACTCCTGAAGATTGGTTCGAGGCGCATCTGCCGGCATGAAAATAAAGACTTCCAGTCCGGCCCTGGCCCCATAAGCAGCAAGCGCCCCCCCAGCATTCCCCGCGGTTGGGATACAGAGTTTTCTGGCGCCCAGCTTTTTGGCCATGGTGACAGCCGCCGAGCATCCACGATCCTTAAAAGATCCCGTGGGGTTGTGGGCCTCGTTCTTCACAAAAAGTTTACGAAATCCATACTTTGTCGCCAGCTTGGAGAATCGGATCAGGGGGGTCCAGCCTTCGCCGAGCGAGACTATCTCCTCTTCTATGGTCATCGGCATTAGTTCCCGGTAGCGCCACATGCTGGGGGTACGGGCTGCCAGTTGGCTGCATGTCAGCCGGAGCTTGATGTCCTCGAGGCGATAGCGGACCAGGAGTGGCGCCGCACACCCCGGTGAGAGATTGTAGAGCTGGTCCGGAGGATATGTAGAGGCGGTCCTGGAGCATTCCAGATGTTGGATGTAGTGAGTCACGATCTTCCCTTATAATATATAGCATCGGGGTTGTAGATCCGATACTGGCAGTCCGTGGTGAAAGTCGCGCGCGGTCTGCAAGTTGGGTAGACGATAGTCGCTGGAAACGGGACCGAAGGCAGCAACATCCAGCAGTTGGTTTGCGTAACCACTTGTTCTTTACAGTCAGCTTCCATGTGAGAGCCTGGAAGGAAAGGAGCCCGCTCATACTTTCTTCGCCTTTTCTGGTGATCGGCCTGCTCCTTTCCTGTGGCAAGGTAGGGCCCCCCTTGCCCCCGGTGGTTATCTATCCCGACACGATCAACGATCTTCGAGTAGAGGACGGAAATCGGGGTCCCCGGCTCGTCTTCCAGCTTCCCTCGAATGATGTGGAATATGTGGAAGTGTACCGTCAATGTTCCCCGCTGGTGGTGGAAGAGCGATCTTTGCTCATTGCGAGGCTTTTTCAGGACGAACTGGTGGAGGCCCGGCAGGTGAACCAGTTTGCCTTCGAAGATGGTGACCCGGCCGTCCGGGTTGGCTGCAGATATGCGCTCAAGTTTGTAGACTCGACAGGCTTTCGGTCAGAATACTCCAACTTTGTAGCCTGGACGAAAGGATCAAACCCATGAACTGTGGAAGAAAGAATCTAGGAGGGACCGACTCATGAAGTTTTTTTTGGACAGTGCCAATGTTGACGAGATCCGGGACTGCCTCCCGCTGGGATTCGTGGACGGAGTGACCACCAATCCTTCCCTCATCTCGAAGACGGGCCGACCCTTCGATGAGGTGGCGAAGGAGATTTGCGAGATGGTGGATGGTCCGGTCAGCCTGGAGGTGGTTTCGACCGAAGCCGAAGAGATGGTAGAAGAAGCGCGTAAGCTGGCTGCTATCGCGCCCAACGTGGTGGTGAAACTCCCGACGATCAAGGAAGGTCTGAAAGCGCTCAAGGTTTTGAGCGATGAGGGAATCCGCGTCAACATGACCCTCATTTTTCAGGCTGTGCAGGCACTGCTGGCAGCTCGAAACGGAGCCGCTTACGTGAGCCCATTTGTCGGTCGCATCGACGACATCGCCGGCGACGGGATGCAGTTGATCGCCGATATCGCAACAGTATTCGATCAGTATGCCTTTGAGACGGAGATTCTGGTTGCTTCGGTTCGCAGTCCCGAACACGTAATAGAGTCAGCCATGCTGGGCGCAGATGTGGTCACTCTTCCTCCCAAGCTGCTGGACAAGCTCATCCAACATCCGCTCACCACAAAGGGTCTGCAACAGTTCCTGGCAGACTGGAACAAGAGTAAAGAGGTTGTGGGCGTCTAGTCCCTCAACACACTCTCAAATGTGATGAAAGAACTCGAGTCGGAACTCGATCGCAAGCTTGAGGAACTGGAGCAGCGTCACCGGCAGGCTGAGGCTGGTGGAGGGGAAGCTCGCGTCGAAAGGCAGCATCGTGCCGGAAAGCTGACCGCGCGCGAACGAATCGACTTCCTTCTCGATGAGGGGAGTTTCGAAGAAATCGACAAGTTCGTTGTGCATCGCTGCACCGATTTCGAGATGGCGGACAACAGGATCCCGGGGGACGGCGTAGTCACCGGGTATGGTCGCATCGACGGGCGCAACGTGTTCGTTTTTGCCCAGGATTTTACGGTTTTTGGAGGAAGCCTCTCGGAGACCTATGCAGCCAAGATCTGTAAGGTAATGGATCTGGCTGTGAAGATGGGTTCCCCCATTATCGGCTTGAACGACAGTGGGGGAGCCCGGATTCAGGAGGGAGTCTTAGGCCTGGCCGGCTACGCCGACATCTTCCTCAGAAATACGCTGGCCAGCGGCGTCGTGCCCCAGATTTCAGCGATCATGGGTCCTTGCGCAGGGGGAGCCGTCTACTCTCCCGCGATAACCGACTTCGTTCTCATGGTGCAGAACAGCAGCTACATGTTCATTACTGGTCCGGATGTGATTCGAACCGTGACGGGCGAGGAGGTCTCCAGGGAGGAGCTCGGAGGTGCCGTCACCCATTCCTCCCGGAGTGGGATCGCTCACCTGGTGACACCTGATGATGAAAGCTGTCTGGCGCAGACCAGAGAACTGCTCTCTTTCCTTCCTTCCAACAATATGGAGTCTCCACCGAGGAAAGAGAGCAAGGATCCAATCGACAGAGTCGAGCCCGATCTGGAGCACCTGGTTCCCAGTGAACCGGACCAGCCGTATGACATCAAGCGAGTCATTGTGGCGGTGGTTGATGATGGCTACTTCTTCGAGATCCAGGCCGAGTTCGCTCCCAACATCGTCATCGGGTTTGCCCGTTTGAATGGAGAATCCGTCGGGTTGGTCGCCAACCAGCCAGATGTGTTGGCGGGTACTCTGGACATCAACTCGTCAGTAAAGGGAGCGCGGTTTGTCCGCTTCTGTGATGCCTTCAATATTCCCTTGATCATCTTTGAGGATGTTCCGGGTTTTCTGCCAGGGGTTGATCAGGAGCACAACGGGATTATCCGACACGGAGCGAAGCTGCTCTATGCTTTTGCCGAGGCCACCGTCCCGAAGATCACTGTCATTACCCGGAAGGCGTACGGCGGTGCCTACTGTGTAATGGCTTCGAAGCACATTCGAGCCGACGTGAACTTCGCTTATCCTACGGCTGAGATAGCGGTGATGGGTCCAGAGGGCGCAGTCGAAATCCTTTTCCGGCGCGAACTGGCTGAGGCAGAGAATGCAGAAGAGTTCAAGCAACAAAAGACCGACGAGTTCCGGGCCAAGTTTGCCAATCCCTATGTTGCTGCCGAGCGAGGGTTCATCGACGCGGTCATCAAGCCCGGAGAAACGAGGAGAAAACTGATCTCAGCGCTGCAGATGGCCAGTACGAAGCGGGACAGCAATCCCCCCAAAAAGCATGGCAATATCCCTCTCTGAGTCGGCCACGATCTGGCGCCAACCATGTTCTCTCGAATCCTAGTTGCCAACCGCGGAGAAATCGCCGTCAGGATCATTCGGGCTTGCCGAGAGATGAACATTTCTCCGGCTGTCGTTTACTCCTCGGCTGACAGGGGCTCGCTCTCCGTTCGGCTGGCCGACTCCGCCCGCTTCATCGGTGAGGCACCGGCGGCTGACAGCTACCTGTCGATCGACAGAATTGTTACCGCCGCCCGGGCCGTGGAAGCTGACGCAATCCACCCCGGATACGGGTTTCTGAGTGAGAATCCTCTTTTTGTACGAGCCTGCAAGGAAGCCGGCATGACCTTCATCGGTCCCTCCGCGGAAAGCATGGAGATGATGGGCGACAAAGTGCAGGCGCGACGGACCGCTGAGGGTGCCGGAGTGCCGGTTGTCCCGGGAAGTGACCGGAGCCTTGATTCTCTGGACGAGGCGGTGGGGGCGGCAGGCTCCCTTGGCTATCCGGTCATGCTCAAGGCGAGAGCGGGCGGAGGCGGCAAGGGATTGCGTCTGATCAGGTCGGAGAAGGAATTGAAGCAGTCCTTCGTCCTGACTCGAGGAGAGGCAGAGGCTTCTTTTGGGGACTCCCGGGTGTTTCTGGAAAAGGTCGTTCCCAGACCGCGTCATATTGAGGTTCAAATCCTGGGAGACCAGTTTGGAAGCCTCGTTCATCTGGGAGAGAGAGAGAGTTCGATCCAGCGCAGGCATCAGAAAATTGTCGAAGAGTGTCCCTCCCCACGAGTCGGAGTCGCATTCAGAGAGGCGCTGGGCGAGGCTGCGCTCTCAGTAGCCAGGGCATCCGGCTACTTCAACGCAGGTACCGTTGAGTTCCTGGTGGATGGGAGGAGTGCTGCAGAGGTGCCCCCGTTCTACTTCCTGGAGATCAACGCGAGGCTTCAGGTTGAACACCCGGTGACGGAGATGGTCTATGGTGTTGATCTTGTCAAAGAACAGATTCGCATCGCTGCTGGAGAGCCGCTGAAGCTGCAGCAGGAAAGACTGGCTCCGCGAGGGGCAGCCGTGGAGTGCCGGGTCTATGCCGAAGATCCCGCCAACGATTTCTTTCCATCACCGGGCACAGTCTCCACCCTGCTGGAGCCTTCAGGCCCCGGCATTCGGAACGATAGCGGAGTCTTTCAGGGTGCCACCATCCCGGTCGACTATGATCCTCTGATCTCAAAGCTGGTGGCGTGGGGCGAAGACAGGGCCGAGGCCCTGCAGAGAATGAGGCGGGCCCTTCGTGAATACAAGGTTACGGGGGTAGCCACCACGATCCCCTTCTTCCGAGGTCTGTTCCGGCACCCGGATTTTCTGAAGGGCGACCTGACCACGGAGTTCCTGGACGAACATGCGCTGCTGGATACCCTCGGGCGCACTGCCAATGATGAAGTGGACGCTGCCGTGATCGGTGCGGCCCTTGATTACTATTTCAAGGCGAGCCAGACCTCCCCGAGCATTGTCGGGCGCCCCTCCAGCCCGTGGAGGCGGGACGCCCGGCAGCGAGGGCTGCGGATCGGCCCCTGGAATTTCAAGAAGTGAAGTTGAAAGTGCACTGCGGCGAAGTCGAGAACGAAGTCGAGATCGATCGAATCTCAGCAACGGAGTTTCTGGTTGGCCTGAACGGCCGTTTCAGTCGCGTGGAACTTCTGGCGCGGGAGGGTGAACAACTGGTTCTGAGCCTGTGTGGCCGCGTAGAACATCTGGTCGTGTCGGGACGAGACGCGAGCCGGACCGTGGCTTGGGGTGACCAGGTGTTGGAATTCCAGATTCAGGATCCCAGACGCCTGGTGAAGGGAAGCTCGGCGGTGCTTTCTGGACGGGGGATTTCCCAGGTCAAGGCCCAGATGCCGGGAAAAGTGGTCGCCGTTTTGAAGAATGCTGGCGACGATGTCGAGGTCGGCGAAGGGCTGGTTATCGTTGAGTCGATGAAAATGCGAAACGAATTGAAGTCGCCTAAAGCGGGCACGGTCACCCTCTGCAACGTCGCCGTCGACTCCTCGATTGAGGGTGGGCAGTTGTTGTTTCAGATTGACTAGCCCGGATAATTCATAAATTGTCTACTGCAGCGTGAGAATCTCCCGCCCTGACTGCGTTACGCTCGGTCGGCCTCCTCGCCGTACTGCACGAGTACGCCTCCGGGGGCCTCGGTCGCAAGCCTTGTCAGGACGGGTCTTCCCCCGAGCTACCATCAGAAGGTGTGTAAATAGCATAGGCGGTGAGTATCCTTCCGGGTTGATTTAAAACCCAGGGCCGAAAGGCCCGCAACGGAAGGAGTACACACCGCATGAGCAAGCAGAACATTGAGGAAAGTGTCGAGTCAAGAGTTTGTTTCGAGGAGCTGGAAGATTGGGTGCGGGAGAAGATCCAAGGCTGGGTTCAAGAGCTGCTGGAGGAGGAAGTCACGGAGTTATTAGGGCGGCGTAAGAGTGAGCGGCGAAGGGCCGTGGACGCTCCGTCGGGCTATGGCAATGGATATGGGAAGCCGAGGCATCTGACGCTGAGCTCGGGGACGATCCAGGTTCGAAGGCCTCGAGTGCGGGATCTAGAGGAACACTTTGAAAGTCGGGTGTTGCCCCTGTTTGCCAAGCGGACGCGGCAGGTTCGAGAACTGATCCCTGAGCTGTACTTGCATGGTCTGGCGCTGGGGGATTTTGATCTGGCTCTGAGAGGGCTTTTAGGGGAAAAGGCGCACCTGTCGTCCTCCACGGTGGCCAGATTGAAAGAGCAGTGGCAGGCCGAATGGGAGGTCTGGCAGAGTCGACCCTTGAATGATCTGGAAGTGGTGTATTTATGGGTAGATGGAATCTACGTCAAGGCGGGTCTGGAGAAGGAAAAGGCAGTCCTGCTGGTGGTGCAGGCCGCCTTAAGTGACGGAAGCAAAGCCGTGGTGTCGGTCACGAGCGGCTATCGGGAATCGACCCAGAGCTGGTCGGAAGTACTGCGCGACTTGAAGCGCCGGGGGATGGGCTGTCCACGGCTGGTGATCGGAGACGGCCACCTGGGCATCTGGGGAGCTTTGCGCAACGTCTATCCCCAGGCCGAGGAGCAGCGCTGCTGGAATCATCGGATCGTCAACCTGCTGACCAAGCTCCCTAAGCGAGTGCACAAGCCGGCCTTGCTGATCCTGCGGCAGATCCCTTACGCCGAGACTCGAGAAGAAGCACAACGACTCAAGAAGGTTTTTCAGCACTGGTGCCGGCAGCGAGGGCTGACTCTGGCGGCTGAGCTAATCGAGCAGGACTGGGACCGGATGGTGACCTTTTACCTGCTATCCAAAGAAGCAGTGGCAGCATCTGCGAACCACCAATCCAGTGGAGTCACCGTTTGCCGCTCTTCGGCTGCGAACGGACGCGGCCAAGCGATTCAAGAAAGTGGAAAACGCCCAGGCGGTGATCTGGAAGATGCTGCTGGTGGCGGAGCAGCGATTCCGCCGGTTGAAGGCACCGGAGCTGATGAAAGACGTCTACCAGGGCGCCAAATATGTCAATGGAGTCCCGGTCAACCAAGTCCCGGAGGAGAAAGCCGCCTGATGTTTTTCCACACCTATTGACAAGAGCTCTCTTCCCCCGCTTCGCTACGACAACTTATGAATAATCCGGGCTAGTGCAGCTGCACTAGCTCCCGATGTTCCCGGAATCACCTCTTTCCGCCAGCACCTTTCCAGACAGGCGGAACGACCCGAACACCAGAACCGAGGCCGCTTGCCGTTGCGCTTCTCCGAGAGCGCGCTTCAGGTCGTCAATCACAATTCCTTGTGGAAACGCCTTCTTCATCTGGGACGCACTGGCTGCTCGAGTGGAACTCAACTCGAACAGGTAAACTTGCTCGAACAGGGGTGTCAGTATCTCTGCAACCGCTGCCAGATCCTTGTCGCGCATCATCGAGAAAACCAGGTGTCGCGGCTCTTTTGTGTGCGACGTCAAGAAACTCGACACCGCCCGGGCGGCATCCGGATTGTGTCCACCGTCCACGAAGACATCCGGCTCCCGAGCGATTCGCTGCAAAACTCCGAATGGCTGCACGGCCGCAAGTCCCTCCACGATGCATTCCCCGGGGAAACTCCAGCCCAGCCTCTCGAGTTTCTTCACAGAGTGAATGGCAACGGCTGCGTTGATCCCCTGATGTTGCCCCACGACATTCAGTTCGGCATGGATGTCCAGATAGTGGATGTGGTAGCGCCCCCCGCTAATGTGATGAGTCCGGACTTGATGGGGCGCGATCATGGAGAGAGGAGCCCTGCTCTTCCGGGCGGTCTCTCTGATGACCCTCTCTGCGCCGGCCTGCTGGGGAGCCGACACGACTGGAGTGGAGGGACGAATGATCCCCGCCTTTTCCGATGCAATCTCCTGGATTGTGTTTCCGAGAAGCAACTGATGGTCGAGCCCGATGGGGCCCAGGACGGACAGAACCGGATCGACGGCGTTAGTACTGTCCAGACGGCCGCCCAGCCCGATCTCCAGCACTGCCAGGTCAATACTCTGGTAGGAGAAATAGTCCAGGGCAGTTGCACAGAGCGTTTCAAAATAGGTGGGGGGGTGTGGCAGGTTTGCCGTCCGGGCCGCCTTCTGGACCCGGGCGAAAGACTCTGCGAAAGCCTCGCGGCCCAGCGCGATTTCATTGAGACAGATGCGCTCTCGAACGGTGACCAGATGAGGCGAAGAGAAGCGGCCGGTCAGGAGTCCGCAGGAGCCGGCGATCGAGGAGATGAATCGAGCGATTGAACCTTTCCCGTTGGTTCCTGCCACCAGTACGCTTGGATAATCCAGGTGAGGATTTCCCATTTCCCGGAGCAGCGTGCGAATGCTGCCCACACCAAATCGCATGGTGACAACCTCGTTGCCCAGCTGCTCAAGATGTTCCAGACAGTCCTGGTACTTCATCTTTCGATTGACCGGGGCGAAGTGAATAAACCTTGCCCTATTTATGGAAGGGCGTACTCAGCCTGCATTCGGGAATCGGGAGGATCGAGCTGGTAACTCATGAAGTCCAGCCAGTCGGTCATGTAATTCTTGAGATCCTTGCGCTCAACAAGGGCGTCCAGCATGCCGTGCTCCAGGAGAAACTCGCTACTTTGAAAGCCCTCCGGCAGCTTCTGGCGGATGGTCTGTTCAATCACACGGGGCCCGGCGAATCCGATCAGTGCTCCCGGTTCGGCGATGTTGATATCACCCAGCATCGCAAAGCTGGCCGTGACTCCCCCGGTCGTCGGATTGGTCAAGAGGGAAATGTAGGGAAGCCCGGCTGAATCCAGACGAGCCAACGTGGAGCTGATCTTGGCCATCTGCATAAGCGACAGAAACCCCTCCATCATTCTGGCCCCCCCGCTGGCCGAGCAGATGACGAGAGCCTGTCGAGTTTGCAGGGCCCGCTCAATGGCCCGGGTGATCTTCTCTCCGACAACCGAGCCCATGCTTCCTCCGATGAAGCGGTACTCCATGCACGAACAGATCAATCGATAGCCGCCCATGCGACCTTCGGCGTTGATGACTGCCTCCGTGTGACCGGTGACCCGATAGGCCTGTTCCAGCCGTGCTTTGTAGCTCTTGCGGTCTCTGAATTCGAGTGGGTCGGAAGTGCGAAGACCCTGATCGAATTCCACCCACTGCTGATTGTCGAACAGGAGGTCGAGCCGCTGCCTGGCTGTGATCTTGGAATGATGTCCACATTTCGTGCAAACCGAGTGGTTCCTCTCCAGACCCTTTTTCCAGACGACTCGCTGGCAGCCCGGGCACTTCTCGAACAGCCCTTCGGTACGGACATTCCGTTTCCCTTCCTCGGGAGGTCGGAGTGGCGTTTTTTCACGCTTGAACCAGCTCATCGAGGGTAAGTACTCACTTTCATCATCACGAACCAGACAAGTCCCATCTGCCAACGTTACCATATTTGTGACAGCGACCATCAGGTCCCGCCCCAACCATAGGTCGGCGGCTCAGTGTGCATCCCTCGGCTCCCTTGAAAAGCCTCACAGCTTGCCATACTCGCGTCCAGCGTCGATCCGGAGCGATGCTGAGGCATCGTTGGTAACCTCGTGGGAGGCGGTTTGTGTATAATTCCTGCGCGTTCTGGCCGGTCCTCCGAGAACTCTTTTGGAAGAGATGTTTCCATTATGCGCAAGACCAGGATTCCAGAGCCTCGACAGAGGGAGATTCTGACCGTATCCGATGTTGTGGGGCGCCTTCGATGGCTGGTGGAAAAGGAGTTTCGCGACATCTGGATTTGCGGGGAAGTGACCAATTTACAGGTCTCCCGGGCTGGTCACTGTTACTTCACCCTCAAGGATTCGGAAGCCCGGATTCGAGCGGTCTGTTTCAGAATGCAATTCCAGTATCTGAGATTCAAACCCGAGGATGGCTTCGAGGTCCGAGTCCGGGGAGGAGTCTCGGTCTACACTCCCCGCGGCGACCTTCAGGTGATTGTCGATATCGTTGAGCCGGCCGGCCGTGGTTCTCTGCAGGTTGCCTTCGAGAAGCTGAAGGGGCGTCTCGAGCAGGAGGGACTGTTCGACACGGCGATCAAACAGAGGATTCCCCTCTTGCCCTCCCGCATCGGAATCATCACTTCCTCTTCGGGAGCCGCCCTGCATGACCTGCTTCGCGTGTTGAAGAGGCGTAATGACCAGGTCGATCTGCTGATTGCACCGGTGCAGGTTCAGGGCAGATCGGCAGCCGTCGAGATCTCAGAGGCGATCCGCGCCCTGAACCAGAAGCCTGATCTGGACGTTCTGATCGTGGCCAGAGGCGGCGGATCCATCGAGGATCTGTGGGCTTTCAATGAAGAGATCGTAGCCAGAGCCATCTTCCACTCCCGGATTCCAGTCATTTCAGCAGTTGGACACGAGACAGATTTCACGATTGCCGATTTTGTGGCCGATGTGCGGGCAGCGACTCCGTCGGCAGCGGCGGAAATCGTGTCTGCAGCGCGACAGGACCTGGCGCAGAGAAACGATGACCTGGTGAACCGTCTCACTACCAGTATCTCTTTGCTCGTGGAGAGAAAACGTGGACAGCTGCAGCGTACAATATCCAGTCCTCACTTCGTCAGCGCCCGAGTGAGAGTTCAGAAATGGGGCGGCGAACTCCAGGAACTGCGCGCCCGCCTGCTGGGTTCTCTGCCGCAGCGGGTGCCAGTGCTTCAAAAGCATCTCGATCAGGTTGAGCAGGCCCTGGGCCTGCGTGCAGAGTTCTACATCTCCGCCCAGCGGAAAACGATTGAGAGCATCGACCGACAGCTGGATGCCTATTCACCTCTGGCAGTCCTGCGCCGGGGATATGCCATTGTGAGTCGGCTGGACGGCCAAATTGTTCGCGATCCTGAGCGTTTGCAACAAAACGAAGAGCTCAGGGTCCGCGTGGAAAGAGGAGAGTTCAGTGTTCGCCGGGAGTAGCCATGTCAGAAAATGATTTTGAGAAGGCGCTCAACCGCCTGAGTGCAATCGTTTCCAGTCTCGAGAAAGGCGATCTGCCGCTGGAGGAATCCCTGCAGCTGTTTGAAGAAGGGGTGAAGTTGTCCCGCTACTGCTCCGACCGGCTCGAAGAGGCTGAGCGACGGATCGAAGTTCTGGTCAAAGGGAAGGGTGGGAAGACAACGGAAGTGCCCTTCGAGGAGGCGAATCTCGAGGATCAGAGTGGTGGCGAATAGCGAGTCCAGCAACCACTCCTTTGACCTCGCCGGCTACCTGGACGAGCAGCGCTCTCTGGTGGATCGCTATCTGGATGATGTTCTGCCCTCCGGGGAAACTCATCCCCGCGTGATTCACAGGGCCATGCGCTACTCGGTCTTCGCCGGGGGCAAAAGAGTGCGGCCCATTCTCGCCCTGGCCACGGCCCAAGTCCTGGAAAGGCCAGTGGAACCGGTCATGCCGCTGGCCGCGGCCCTGGAACTGACGCACACTTATTCGCTGATCCATGACGATTTGCCCTCCATGGATGACGATGATTATCGGCGGGGAAAACCCACCCTGCACAAGCAGTTTGGGGAAGGGGTTGCTGTTCTGGCGGGGGATGCCCTGCTGACTCTGGCCTTTCAGCATCTGGCTGCGCAACCCGATCAAGTCGAAGCAAAACGACGACTGAAAGTCATCGCCTTGCTTTCGCGGGCGATCGGGACTCTGGGAGGAATGATTGCCGGTCAGGTAGTGGACCTTCTCGCCCAGGGCAAACCCTACACCGCCGAAGAGCTGGAGTACATTCACGAATCGAAAACAGGTGCCCTCATTCATACCTCCGTGTACTGTGCGGCAGTGCTGAGTCAGGCAGACGATCAGGAACTGGGAGAACTCTCGGCGTTCGCCGCCCGGGCGGGGCTGGCCTTTCAGGTCGTCGATGACATCCTCGATGTGGAGGGCTCCCGTGAGGAAATGGGCAAGGAATCGGGCAAGGATCTGGAAGTACGAAAAGCGACTTATCCTCATCTGTTCGGCCTGAGCAAGAGCAAGCAAATCGCCACGCGACTGGTGGAAGAAGCCATCCAGCACCTGGAGTTTCTGGGCTCACGCGGGGACATCCTGCGAGAGCTGGCAAGCTTCATATCCCAGCGGCGTTTTTAGTTTCCGCAGCTGAGAGAAAGACTGCAGATGGGTCGGAAATCGAGATCTGGAGCCGGGCGCTTTCGGCTGGATGACCTTCTGGTCAGGAGAGGGCTTGCCTCCAACCGGAAGCAAGCTGCCGCTCTCATTCTGAGAGGTGCGGTCCTGGTCGAGAACCAGCGCATTCACCAGGCGGGCACGCAGGTCAAGGCCGACGCCGATTTGCGGGTGAAGGAGACCGCCAGCCGCTATGTGTCGAGAGCCGGAGCCAAATTGGAGGCGGCTCTTCGCACGTTTCAGGTGAGTGCCCGTGGGCGAATCTGCTGGGACCTGGGTGCTTCAACCGGAGGATTCACGGATTGTCTCCTCCAAGAAGGTGCCGCCAGGGTGTATGCCGTCGACGTCGGTCGAGGGCAGCTTCACTGGAACCTGCAGAAAGATGAGCGGGTGATTCGACGCGACGGGATCAATGTTCGTTACCTGGATCTGGAGGAGATCGGCGAGAAGCCGGACCTCATCACCGTCGATCTTTCATTTATCTCCTTGCGCCTGGTGCTGCCTGGGCTCACCCGGGTATCACCGGCTACCATTGTGGCACTGGTAAAGCCCCAGTTCGAAGCCTGGCGATCCGAGGTCGAGCCGGGCGGATTGATCACTGATGACGCCCTTCGGACTCGGGTGATCGAGCGGCTCAGGGATGGCCTGAAGAAGCTGGGGGTCGAAGTTCTGGCCGATACGCCTTCGTCGATCGCCGGGCAGAAAGGCAATCGGGAGCATTTCTTCCTGTGCCGTGTCTGATGTCAAAGCGGGGGCTGGTGGAGCGCCTTTCTCAAAGCCTCCAGGGCCAGATTCAGGGCGTGGATCTTGTGTGTAGGGAGAGGGCCCAGGTCTTCCAGCAGGTCTTCACAGGTAATCTGCAGACAGTTCCGGACCGGTTGATCCTGGCACATTTCAGCCAGCGCCGCCGCCGCTGCGATCGCGGCCACACAGCCTGTTGCACGAAACCGGCAGCCGGCCACCTTTTCGTCCTGCACTCGCAATTCAAAGCTGGTCAGATCCCCGCACACGGGGTTTTCACTGCGACCCCTGTGTGTGGCTTCTGCCAGCTGCCCGCTATAACGCAGCTCAGCTACGAGTTGCCTGACCCTCTGTGAGTACACTTCTGACCCTTACCTCGGCTCCAACTCTTACACCCAGAAGCCGGGCAGCAGAGCTCGAGCGAGCTGCAACCTCGAGATGACCACTGCTTCCCATGATTGAAAAGATTTCGTCGGGCTTCGCTTCGGCGTAATAATCGTAGTGCTTGTCAATCTTCTTTCCATCGATCTCAACTTGCCACGACCCTGCGCCGTCAAGCGGCTGCCTCAGATGAGAACTCCGGAGGTTGGTGATCATATTCCCGAAATGGTCTATGTGAATCACCGCGCCTCGAACGGTGTCAGGGTCTGCACAGCGCACAGAGCCCAAATCCACCGTCACGAAATCGGTTCTGACTGGCCCGAACTCGGTCAATGGAACGCCGCGGGCAAGATGGGCGATGACAGGGGCGAAAATGTCCCTTCCGTGGAAGGTCGGTGAAACCGGTCTTCGGAAGAATCTCTCATTCTGAATCTCGACGACTTCGGTGATGGTTTCCCGTTCGAAGATCAGTGACAGCACTCCGTTGTCGGGAGCCACAAAGGTATGCTCGTCCGCCCAGGCGATGATGGGTTTGCGTTCCGACCCGACGCCAGGATCAACGACTACAAGATGAAGCGACCGCAGCGGGAAACAGGAGTAAGCTGCCGCCAGTGTAAAGGCGGCCTCCACAATGTTGTGAGGCTCCACGGTATGGCTGATATCAACAATGGTGGTCTCGGGACAGACATCGAGAATCACTCCCTTGACCGAAGCGACGTAATAGTCTCGCTGACCAAAATCACTCAGAAAGCTGATACAGGGCCTCGACACGGTCTGATGATAAGGGTTCTAGGTTCTGGGTTCTAGGTTCTGGGTCCGTGTTGTGGGATCTTGAAAGTGGGAGGGGACTCGGGCCGCGAACGCCGGGCGTGATTTGTAGGGCACGCCAACCTGGCGTGCCGAACCAATGGAGATGGCAACGATGGCCCGGAAATGGAAGACCTGTGCCACCGGGTCCAGTTCGGCACGGTTAATAACCGTGCCCTACAGGCAATGCACGGGCCAACTCACCCTTTGGCCACGCCCCCCAGAACCTAGAACCCAGAACCCCCCCTTCTGTTGATTCGAAAGAGGGTGGAATCGATCTGGCCGCCCAGGAGCAGGAACAGACTGCAACAGTAGAACCAGATCATGAGGACCAGAAGACCTCCCAGGTCCCCATACATGTTGTTGTAACTGGAGAAGCTATTGACGAAGTAGCGAAAGCCGAGGGAGCCAACGACGAGTCCAATCGTCATGGCAAAGCTTCCTGGCGATATCACTCTCCAGGGCAAAGGGCTGGCCGGCATAGCGAAGTAGACAATCTGCAGGCCCAGACTGATGAGCACGAAGATCAACAACCACCGAACCATGGAATAGCCGAGGGTCAGCAGCTTGTGAAACAGGCTCTGCTCGCTGAATGGGAGGTTCGAGATCGCCCAACGACTGAAGTCATCGCCGAAGAAGAGGAGCACTGCCGCGATCATAATGAAGAAGCACATCCCCACCGTCACCACCATGGAGAGGGCGCGGATCCGAAAATAAGAGCGTCTTTCCTTCATCCGGTAGGCTCGGGTCAGCACTCCGGACAACCCGTTCAAGGCCAGCGATGCCGCCCACAGGGCGATTCCCATCCACAGAACAGCCGAGCGGGAAGCGGCTTGCCAGCCCTCGGCATTGGCCAGAACCTGGCTGACCTCGGCTCCAGCCTGGCTGGGCATCAGGCGGGTCAGCCCGTCCACCAGGGAAGTGAAGGTCACCAGTTCAATCGGAAGCAGTGCCAGCAGGCCCCCCAGGAAAATGAGAAAAGGAAAGAAGGCCAGTAGAAAACAGAAGGCCAGTTCAGCGGCCATGCCCCAGCAGTGGTCGTCGTTGAAGTTCATCCAGAGTTGACGCCAGAAATCCCGGTTTCCGAAGAATCGGAACGCTCGAACATCAAGGAGCTGCATTTCGACGTCTGACTCTGATCCGGGAGGGTTCAGCGACAACACTCCGGATAGCCGGCCCGGACTCTCCGATAGTTGCCCAGACACCGAGGGCATTTGAACAGGTGGTCAATAGTCTCGATGATTTCAGTATCGTTCATCTGCTTGCGAGCCAGAGAGTGGAGCCTGAGAAGGGGGACATGAGTATGGTTCGCCCCCTGAAAGGGGAATATCACCATAAAAGAGAAGCGACTGATGACCGACGAACTCATGTGAGGCCATGATACCAAATCAAATAGAAGTTGCGTGCTATAGTCTCAGCCGATGGCAGCGTCGGCTGAGAAAATCCAGCAGCGGGTTGCAGAACTGAGACGCGAAATCGAAGAACACAGTTTTCAGTACTACATCCTCGACGACCCGGTCATCAGCGATGCTGAGTACGATCTGATGTTCCGGGAACTGCTGGAACTCGAGGCCTCTGATCCCCAGCTGGTCACCCCTGATTCGCCAACTCAAAGAGTTGGGATAGAAGCGGGTGAGAAATTTCAGAAGGTAGAGCATCTTGCTCCCATGCTCAGCCTTGCCAATGCTTTTTCCGCCCGGGAACTGGTGGACTTCTATCGACGCATCAGCCGAATGCTGGGAGAGACTGCAATCGACTTTGTGACGGAGTTGAAGATTGATGGGCTGGCCGTCTCGCTCACCTACCGGCAGGGACTGCTCGTCCGTGGAGCCACCCGGGGTGACGGGAGAGTCGGCGAAAGCATCACCGACAATCTGCGCACGATTAAGACGATTCCATTACGGCTGAAGGAAGACGCTCGAATTCCAGAGCTGCTGGAAGTCCGTGGAGAGGCCTATCTCCCTCTTTCTGCTTTCGAAGCTCTCAATCAGGGCCGCGAGACCCGTGCTGAGAAGACCTTTGCCAACCCTCGGAATACGGCAGCCGGAGCACTCCGTCAGCTCGATCCCACCGTCACAGCCAGGCGGCCACTGGCTTTCTTTCCCTACGCTGTCGGACACCTGCAGGGCGACGAACTCGTAACTCAACTCGAGGCCCTCGAGCTGCTTGAACAGTGGGGCTTCCGCGTCAATCCCCACTCTCGCCTCCATCACTCGATGGAGCGGGTGATCGAGTACTGCCAGGAATACGAGAGCCGCCGTACGGAAATGGATTACGAAATCGATGGAGTTGTCGTCAAGGTGAATCGTCTCGACTACCAACGCCGACTGGGCCGAGTGGCCCGTGATCCTCGCTGGGCGATCGCCTACAAGTTTCCGGGAGAAGTGGCGCTGACGAGGCTCCGCCAGATCCACATCAATGTGGGGCGTACGGGTGCGTTGAATCCCTATGCGGTCCTGGACCCGGTACGGGTCGGGGGCGTTACCGTTCGACAGGCTACCCTCCACAACGAAGACGATATCCGAAAGAAAGATATTCGGGAAGGTGATCTCGTCAAGGTGAAACGAGCCGGAGACGTGATTCCCCAGGTAGTGGCTCCGGTCGTCAGCCAGCGTACCGGGGCCGAGAGAGAATTCAGCTATCCCGAACTTTGTCCGGAGTGTGCATCCACGATCATTCGCGTCGAAGGGGAGGCAATGGCGTACTGCCCGAACACCCAGTGTCCCGCCCAGCGTCTCGAGAAATTGAAGCACTTCGTAGGTCGAGGCGCCATGGACGTTCAAGGACTCGGTCAACAGACGATTGAAAAAATGGTTGACCTCAACCTGGTCGAAGACGCTGCCGACCTTTACGCTCTCACCCCCGAGCAGATCAGCAGTCTTCCCGGTTTCAAGGAGAAATCGATTCGCAACCTGCTCGACAGTCTTGAAGCCAGCCTGGAGCAGCCTTTCTCCAGGGTTCTATTCGCGCTGGGAATCCGGCATGTTGGAGAGAGTGTCGCCGAATTACTGGGGCGAAGTTTTCGTGACGTCGATGAACTTTATGAAGCCGATCCCGAGGAGATCGCGTCCATAAATGGCGTGGGGCCTGAGATCGCAGGCAGCGTCCGTGCTTATCTGGACCAACCCTCCAACTGGAGTTTCGTTCAAAGACTTCGAAAAGCAGGGTTGACGTTCCAGGCCGATGCGGCGCTTGATACTCATACACCCCTGAATGACAAGACCTTCGTTATTACCGGAACGCTCCGCGGTGTGAGCCGGAAGGAAGCGAAGGATGTGATTCAGGGCCAGGGTGGGAAAGTGATCGCCACGGTTTCTTCCCGCACCGATTACCTGGTTGTTGGAGCCAATCCGGGATCGAAACTGGAAAAGGCACGGAATCTTGGGATTGAGGTGATTGACGAGGCTGCTTTTCACAGCCTGATAGAAGAGGCATCAGTGAGCAAAGGCAACGGCTGACCGTTTTTCCTCCGGAAAAGAGACTCGGGCCATGGAAGTGTGTCGGAATTGTGACTACACTGTGCCTTACAGAATGGCGAAATGCCCCTATTGCGGCTGCCGGTTGACCCATCCCCTGTGGAAGAAGGCGGGTGCCTGGGTTCTGCTGGTTCTGATTGGCTACGGTTTTGTGAGATGCAATCTTCGATTCATGCAGGGACTGGACAAGTTTTAGCAGCTGCAGCCTGTGGTGGAAGTACTACTAATCGGCAGGAAATCTGGTCATGCCATGCGTGATCGAGTGAGACAAGAATGAGTCTCATCACCCACCGTTGCGGAGCTTTTCAGTTTCAAAGCCATTTCATCACCGATGTGGGGAGAGTCCGTCAGAACAATGAGGATTCACTCGTTGATGCTCCCGAATCCGGTCTGTTCGGAGTCTGTGATGGCCTGGGAGGCCACGCTGCAGGTGAAGTGGCCAGCGCGATTGCGTCTCGGACCATCACCGAAGAAATCGAGAAGGCCAATGGGCCGCCCCGGGAAGTCCTCGGGGAGTGTCTCGAACTTGCCAATCGGAGGATCCTCAGGGAGCAGATGGAAAACCCGGTCATGCGAGGAATGGGAACGACGGTCAGTGTAGTGTGGATTTCAGGGGAACACGACGAAGTCTGGGTGCTTCATCTGGGTGACAGCCGAATTTACCATCTTCACGACGGGTCGATCTCTCAGGTGACCGACGATCACTCCCCGGTCTACAAGCTCTACCAGCAGGGAGACCTGAGTAAGGACCAGATTCGTCAGCACCCGCAGAAGAACCTCCTGGAACGCTCCCTGGGAATCACTTCAACGATTAACCCCGACATCTTTGAACTGGAAGTTGCTGCTGAGGACCGGCTGCTCATCTGTACCGACGGCCTGTCGGATGCACTCCTGGACGATGAGATTGAAACTCTGCTCCAAGAAAACGCCCTGGCACAGGCGGGAAATGAGCTGGTGGCCGAAGCCAACCGCCGGGGCGGCCTGGACAATATCACGATTGCCCAGATTCAGATTGTGAAAGCACCCTAACGAGTTCCACGTTCCACGTTGCACGTTGCGCGCTCATTGTCATTCGCGCCTCTGTATTCCCGGCGAATTTAGATGAAGGGGAGCAGGGAAAGTTCTAAAAAAGATGGACGAGCAGCTTCTCCAGAAATGCCCGTGCCGCTTCGTAAATGCCCGGAGACCGGCTTTCTCGCGGTCCCGCTATGTTCAGGTGCTGAATTCCCGAACGCCGGATCCACTGCCGGACCGTGGCAGAATCGAGAGGGTTCTCCAGGTCGAGGAGCAGCAGCGGGCGTGACTGCCGATTGGCCTGCCGGATTGTGAGCGCCGTGCCGGGATCCACCTTGTCGCTTAGCAGCACCAGTGTGCCATCCGAATCGCGCACGTTCCACTCCGTGCGCTGGGCCGAATCATCCGAGGGAGTCTCTGTGAGAGGATAACGCTTGTCCAGGGGGCCGTCCTCGGCTCGTCTCCCCTTTGGACACCAACCCTGAACCCTCAAACCGGAGGCGAGCGCCACGTCCAGCACCGCTCGATCCACACCGGTTTGTCCACCGGTTCGAAGTGATCGGAGGCGGACTGGCTCAGGGTTCGGCACTGGAACATTCTAGACGTTCTGACGTTTCGTGCGTTCCAAGGTAACAACGTCCCAGGGTTCCAAGCAAGATAGGACACCTCTGCCCGGTCGCCGGTCGGGTTATCGGGTGGAGCCATGGAGAGCTACGCGCTGGCTCGCGTGTTCTGGAACGAGTTTGCCGGTGTGGTGGCCTTCGGAGGCTAGCTGTGCGGTCAGACCTGGCAGGAGAACCGCCAGGGGATGCTTTTCCAGGGCTCGGGGGCGGAGTCGATGCCGATTCTGGGCGTCAGTTCAATCGCCTCGGGGGCAACCTCGACTCCCTCCTCCAGGAACAGAGTTGAATCCGGAGAACAGAGGTCGAGTCCGTTTTCTTCACCGGTCAAGTCGAAGGCCTGACAGAGCTTGGCCGGCCCGTCGGTGAGATTGCGATGGCGCCCGCTGCGCCGCTGCAGCATCGTCTCGACACCTTCAACCGGAATAACGCCGCGCAGCAGCACGGCCGCAGCGAAGCCGTCCCGCTCGGTCACAAAGTTCAGCAGCCAGTGCATGCCGTAGTTGAAATAGATGTAGGCAAAGCCGGGTGGTCCCCATATCACGCGGTTTCGGTTGGTCTCCCCGAAGCGGGCGTGACAGGCCTGGTCCTCGGAACCGATATAGGCTTCCACCTCATTGATAATGCCGGACAGCCTGCCCTGGGGCTCGTCCTTGACCAGGCGGCGGCCCAGCAGGTCGGAAGCGACCTCCAGAGTGGGGCGGTCAAAAAAGAAACGTGGAAGTCGAAGCGTTGGTTCGGGCATAGAAAAAGGAGTGCCGGGGGACGGAATTGAACCGCCGACACGGGGATTTTCAGTCCCCTGCTCTACCGACTGAGCTACCCCGGCACTGAGAAAGAGTTGTATTCTACCCGCATCAATTTTGGCGTGCAAACTCTCTCGCGGGCGGCCCACTAAGGGTTGAAGGTTGAAGGTTGAAAGTTGGAAGTTGAAAGTTAGAGGTTGTTTTCAGCTAGATCATGGAGGTCAAGAATGAAGCAGATCATCAATCCTGCCGGCGGACCGGGTGCGGTGGGACCTTATTCCCCTGCCATCAAGTTCAACGGGCTGGTTTTTGTGTCGGGCCAGATTCCCCTCGATCCCGCCAGCGGAGAATTGGTAGGTGGTGACATCCAGGCACAGGTCAGGCGGGTCCTGGAAAACATCGGATTGCTGCTGGGCGAGGCAGGTTCCAGCTTCCAGGAAGTGTTGAAGGTGTCCGTGTTCCTGGCCGATCTGAACCATTTCGAAGCCATGAATCAGGTGTATGCCGAGTACTTTGGTGATTCCAGGCCCGCCCGAAGCACGATCGAGGCGTCGAGGCTGCCCAAGGGAGTCGACGTGGAGATCGATGTGATCGCCGCTTGTGAAAAATGAAAAGGGGCGGCACTAAATATTCCCTTTTGAAAGCGAATACCAGGGCCGCCCATCTATGGTGAAAGTCTCACCGGAGTGAGACGCCTACTCAGTTGACCGTTACAGGGATCTGCCGCGGTCTCGCTTCCTCAACCTTGGGGAGGTGGATCGTCAGCAGGCCATCCTTGAGGCTGGCGTCGATCTTGGAACTGTCCACCGTGGCGGGCAGCCTGAAACTGCGGAAGAAATTCCCGTACCAGCGCTCGACGCGATGGAAATCGCGATTCTCCTCCTTCTCGAACTTCCTCTCACCACTGATGCTGAGGACATTCTCTTCGAGGGAGATGTCAATCTCATCCTTCTCAAACCCCGGCAACTCAACCGAAACAGCGACCTCGGTCGGAGTCTCGGAGACATCGACGGTCGGTGACCAGCGGGTCACATGGGTGTTTTCGTCAACGACATGCCTGAAGCGATTCCCGAAGAAACGATCGAAAGCATTGTTCCACTCTCGCAAGTCTCGAAATGGATCGATTCTCATTAAGGTCATTTTCTTACTTCCTCCTTCTTATCGTTCAATGTCATGATTTCTTTTCTGGGCAGCTTTATCGCCGCTCCAACCTTTTATTTAAGATCCTGACTGGGGGCAGTCAAGGTGGGCGTGTTCCACGTTTCACGTTCCACGGCCCACAGTTCACGGCCCACAGTCCACGGTTCACGTCCAGCCACGTGGAACGTGGAACGCAGAAACGTGGAACCCTCCCAAACGGTGGTAGGAGCTCTTGTCAATAGGTGTGGAAAAACATCAGGCGGCTTTCTCCTCCGGGACTTGGTTGACCGGGACTCCATTGACATATTTGGCGCCCTGGTAGACGTCTTTCATCAGCTCCGGTGCCTTCAACCGGCGGAATCGCTGCTCCGCCACCAGCAGCATCTTCCAGATCACCGCCTGGGCGTTTTCCACTTTCTTGAATCGCTTGGCCGCGTCCGTTCGCAGCCGAAGAGCGGCAAACGGTGACTCCACTGGATTGGTGGTTCGCAGATGCTGCCACTGCTTCTTTGGATAGCAGGTAAAAGGTCACCATCCGGTCCCAGTCCTGCTCGATTAGCTCAGCCGCCAGAGTCAGCCCTCGCTGCCGGCACCAGTGCTGAAAAACCTTCTTGAGTCGTTGTGCTTCTTCTCGAGTCTCGGCGTAAGGGATCTGCCGCAGGATCAGCAAGGCCGGCTTGTGCACTCGCTTAGGGAGCTTGGTCAGCAGGTTGACGATCCGATGATTCCAGCAGCGCTGCTCCTCGGCCTGGGGATAGACGTTGCGCAAAGCTCCCCAGATGCCCAGGTGGCCGTCTCCGATCACCAGCCGTGGACAGCCCATCCCCCGGCGCTTCAAGTCGCGCAGTACTTCCGACCAGCTCTGGGTCGATTCCCGATAGCCGCTCGTGACCGACACCACGGCTTTGCTTCCGTCACTTAAGGCGGCCTGCACCACCAGCAGGACTGCCTTTTCCTTCTCCAGACCCGCCTTGACGTAGATTCCATCTACCCATAAATACACCACTTCCAGATCATTCAAGGGTCGACTCTGCCAGACCTCCCATTCGGCCTGCCACTGCTCTTTCAATCTGGCCACCGTGGAGGACGACAGGTGCGCCTTTTCCCCTAAAAGCCCTCTCAGAGCCAGATCAAAATCCCCCAGCGCCAGACCATGCAAGTACAGCTCAGGGATCAGTTCTCGAACCTGCCGCGTCCGCTTGGCAAACAGGGGCAACACCCGACTTTCAAAGTGTTCCTCTAGATCCCGCACTCGAGGCCTTCGAACCTGGATCGTCCCCGAGCTCAGCGTCAGATGCCTCGGCTTCCCATATCCATTGCCATAGCCCGACGGAGCGTCCACGGCCCTTCGCCGCTCACTCTTACGCCGCCCTAATAACTCCGTGACTTCCTCCTCCAGCAGCTCTTGAACCCAGCCTTGGATCTTCTCCCCCACCCAATCTTCCAGCTCCTCGAAACAAACTCTTGACTCGACACTTTCCTCAATGTTCTGCTTGCTCATGCGGTGTGTACTCCTTCCGTTGCGGGCCTTTCGGCCCTGGGTTTTAAATCAACCCGGAAGGATACTCACCGCCTATGCTATTTACACACCTTCTGATGCTAGCTCCGGTGGTAGTATTCTCGCTGACACCAGGAACGAAGCGAAATGGAGAGAAGAGTCTATCTAGACAATAATGCAACCAGTCCCATGGATCCCCGGGTGGCGGAGGCGATACAGCCGTACTTCCTGAACGAGTTCGGAAACGCTTCCTCGATTCATGCCTATGGCCAGCACGCTCGTGCGGCCGTCGAGCGTGCCCGCTCGCAGGTCGCCGATCTTCTTTCCGCAAGACCCCGTGAGATCGTTTTCACTTGTGGCGGAACCGAGGCTGACAACGCCGCCATCGACGGAGTGGCTCGCAGGTTTGCCGGAAGTAGAGGACACGTTATCACCTCGACAATCGAGCATCCTGCCGTTTTGAAGAGTTGCCAGTTTCTGGAGAAGAAGGGCTTCCGTGTCACCTGTCTGTCGGCGGGCGAAGAGGGAGTCGTTCGGGTCGAAGATGTAGAAGAAGCGCTTTCGGAAGACACGATTCTGGTATCGATCATGCACGCGAACAACGAGGTGGGCACCCTGCAGCCGATCGAAGAGATCGCCCGGCTCACGCGGCAACGGGAGATCCTTTTTCACACGGACGCCGTGCAGTCCGTCGGAAAGATTCCGGTCGTCGTCAACCAGCTGGGAGTCGATCTCCTCTCCTTGTCGGGACACAAGTTTCATGGCCCCATGGGTGTCGGAGCTCTTTATATCCGTGACTCGGTGCGGATGGAACCCTTCATGCTGGGCGGGTCGCACGAGCGCCATCGGCGCGCCGGGACCGAGAACGTGCCGGGAATCGTTGGCCTCGGGGAAGCGTGTGGGCTGGCTGCGCAGGCACACGAAGACATGCAGAACCGGGTTGCCGGCCTTCGCGACCGGTTTGAGGCAGGGATACTGGAACGGCTGCCCGGCTCTGTTGTGAACGGGAGTCGAACCGGTCGAGTGCCTCACACGACCAACATCAGCTTCGAGAAAGTAGAGGGTGAGGCGCTTCTGGTGGCTCTAGATTTTAAGGGCATAGCGATCTCTACCGGGGCCGCCTGTGCCTCCGGTTCACTGGATCCTTCGCACGTACTTCAGGCCATGAAGCTGCGACGCAATCGAATCCAGGGTGCTATCCGCTTCAGCCTGAGCCGGATGACCACCCAGGAAGATATGGACTCCGCGCTGGAAACGGTGGAGGAGACGGTGAATCAGATCAGGAGCGTGGGAGTCGGTTGAGTAAGTACTCCGTGAGTACCAAGTGTCTCTGGAAACCGTCGCCGCAGAGTGTCGCACGAGCGAATCTGACTCGCTTCATCCGGAGAATAAATGCTGTTGCTCCCGAAGTGGGAGACTATCCAGGTCTTTACCAGTGTTCGATCGATCATCCCGAACTCTTCTGGCCCGAGGTCTGGGACTTCTGCAAGATCACGGCCTCCAGGAAATGGGATCAGGTTGTTGACGACGTAAGGAGAATGCCCGGTGCCCGCTGGTTCTCGGGGGCCAGACTCAACTTCGCACAGAACCTGCTCCGCTACCGGGATGATCACCCGGCCATCATTGGCTGGAACGAATCCGGTCGCCATCAGATCCTCACCTACTCCGAGCTGTTCCGGCGAAGTGCCGGTTTTGCCCTGGCTCTGCAAAAGGCAGGCGTGCAGGTCGGCGACCGGGTGGTCGGTTTCATGCCCAACATCGCTGAAACGATCATCGCCATGCTGGGAACCAGCAGCCTCGGGGCGGTCTGGTCCTCCTGCTCTCCGGACTTTGGTGCCAAAGGGGTTGTTGACCGGTTCGGACAGATCCGACCCAGGATCCTGGTCTGTGCGGACGGGTATCGATATGCTGGAAAACCCTTCGATCGTCTGGGGCGGGTCAGGGCGATCCTGGAACAGATTGCGGCGATTTCAAAGGTCGTGATCGTCCCTTATCTGAATGCGAACCCGGACATTTCCAGGATTCCCAACGCCGTACTGTGGAAAGATTTTGCGGGCCTGGGCGAGGAGATCGACTTTCAGCAGCTTCACTTCGACCACCCTCTCTACATCATGTACTCGTCGGGCACGACAGGTTTGCCCAAATGCATGGTTCACGGCGCTGGAGGGACACTCATCCAGCACCTCAAGGAGCTGGTCCTGCACACCAACCTGAGAAGGGAAGACAGGATATTCTACGCCACGACTTGTGGCTGGATGATGTGGAACTGGCTGGTGAGCAGCCTGGCGGTGGGAGCGACTGTACTTCTCTATGATGGATCTCCGTTTCACCGGCAGCCCGAGATTCTGTTCGATCTGGCGCAGCAGGAAGAGGTGACCGTGTTCGGAACCAGCGCCAAGTATCTGTCCCTGGCCGAGAAGAACGGGCTCCATCCCTCGCAGACGCATGACCTGGAGTCCCTTCGAACGATTCTCTCAACCGGATCGCCCCTGGCTCCGGCCAGCTTTGATTATGTGTATCGGCAGATCAAGACGGATGTTTGCCTTTCCTCGATTTCCGGAGGGACGGATCTCATCTCCTCTTTTGCTCTGGGCAATCCCATCGGCGCAGTATTCAGGGGCGAACTGCAGACTCTGGGTCTGGGAATGAAGGTGGAAATCTTCAACGAGGCCGGCCGGCCGACCGGCCGGGAGAAAGGGGAACTGGTCTGTTCGCAGGCCTTTCCGTCCATGCCCTTGAAGTTCTGGAATGATCCGGACGGGGCCAGGTATCAGAAGGCCTATTTCAATCACTTTCCCGGCGTCTGGCGTCACGGAGACTGGGCCCGGCTGACCTCGAGTGGAGGCATCATTATCTACGGACGCTCCGATGCAACCCTGAATCCCGGAGGAGTGCGGATTGGAACAGCGGAGATCTACCGCCGGGTTGAGCATATGGAGGAAGTGCTGGAAGCCATCGTGGTTGGACAGGAATGGGAGGATGACGTTCGAATCGTACTCTTTGTCCGGCTCAAGGAGGGACTCATCCTGGATGAGACCTTGATCCGGAACATCCAGACAGGGGTCCGGGAGAGCGCTTCTCCTCACCACGTACCCAGGAAAGTAGTCCAGGTTACCGACATCCCCCGCACCATCAGCGGGAAAATCAGTGAACTGGCGGTCAGGAATGTCATTCACGGCAGGGAAGTGATCAACACTGATGCCCTGGCCAACCCGGAGGCATTGGATCTGTACCGTGATCTGAAGGAGTTGCAAGAATAGGTTCTAGCCCGGATTATGCATGAGATCTGAATCCGAGTGAGATTTGGGCCCAGAAAAAAGGCCGTAGCTCTCTGATATAAAAGGGTTTACATAAACAACGACCCTAAACAGGAGCTACGGCAATGTTGAAAGCAGTCTGCCAGAATACCCTGCTATTTCACAGCCACCGAAAGATCACGGCGCGTTTTGATGGGGGGAGTCTGACTTCCGACGCAGGATGGTTGTTGTTTGGATCGCTGGATCGGCAACATCGGTTGTGCGAGGGCTTCAGTTCGTGTATTTCGGAAAGCCGGGACCGACGCTACGTTCGTCATGACCTGTTGAAGTTGATTCGACAACGAGTCTTGCAGATCGTGGCCGGCTACGAAGACTGTAATGACGCCGATACGCTGCGCTCCGATCCGATGCTCAAGACAGTCTGTGATCAGTTGCCCGAGAGCGATCCCGATTTGGCCACCCAGCCGACTTTCTCCCGTTTGGAGAACTCCGTCACCAAGAAGGATCTGATGCGTCTGAGCCAGTGGCTGCTAGGCCGTTATGTGCGCTCCCTGAAGAAGAGACGTCCCAGCAAGATCATCCTGGATCTGGACAGTACCGACGACCACACTCACGGTCAGCAGGAGTTCTCCTTCTACCATGGGTATTACCGAAACCACATTCTGCATCCTTTGCTGATCTTCGATGCCGACACGGGCGACCTGGTGTGTGTCGTGTTGAGACCTGGCAACAAGGGGGCTGCCTCTCACATCGTGCCCATTCTGAAGCGAGTCGTGGAGGCCATCCGACAAGGAGTGGGGACGGATGTCGAGATTGAGATTCGGGCCGACAGCGGCTTTGCCACGCCTCGGCTCTACGAGTTCTGTGAAGGTGAAGAGAATCAACTCCAATATGTCATTGGGTTAAGTCGAAACCCTCGCCTGCAGCGAGTGGTCGAGCCGCTGCTGGATTCGACTCGGCTGCAGTTCGTTGAGCTGGAGGAAAAACAGCGTCAGTTTGACGAGTTTCTTTATCGAGCCAAGAGCTGGGATCGATCCCGTCGCGTCATTGTCAAAGTGGAGGTCGATCAGCGCGGGATCAATCGTCGCTTTGTGGTCACCAACCGGGACGATCTCTGCTCCCAATCACTTTATGACCACTATACAAACCGAGGGCAGACCGAGAACTTCATCAAGGCCTTCAAGAATCATCTGAGCATGGACCGACTCAGCTGTCATCGATTCCTGGCCAATCAGTTTCGACTCCTCCTGCATGCACTGGCTTACCAGATGTTCGTGCGCCTCCGCGACTATCTGCACGGGACTCCCTGGCACAAGCTCGAAATCGAAACCTTACGTCGTCGTGTCCTCAAGATCGGGACCCGCATCCGACAAACCACTCGACGCATCTGGGTCCATCTTTCCTCAGCCTTTCCCGAACAACCCCTCTTCCACCTCGTCTTGAGTCGCCTCAACTCCAGCTAGCTTCTCCCAGTTCCCCAAAAAACCGCTTCCGATACTCATCCAGGCCCAGATCTGTCTGAAATTCACTCCCCCAACCACTCAAACGCCTCCCCAACCGATATTCTTCGCAAATCCGCCTGTCACACCTGCCCGCTTCCGAGTTGGGCCACTTCTCGACTCGTTTTTCAACACCGGACTACGGTTTTTGCATAATCCGGGCTAGGTTCTAGGTTCTGGGTTCTGGGTTCTGGGTTCACGTTTTCAAAAAGGGGGAGGGGCCTCCATTCAAGAACGTGGAACGTGGAACGTGGAACAGAATTCAACGCTCCAGCAACTCCCCCAACACCGCGGGGTCGCTGGTGGGAAGCCGGCAGACGTAGTTCTCGCAGACGTAGGCAGTAGCTCGACCATTGATCGCACGGAAACTGTCCAGAACCTCGATCCGTGAGGCCAGCCGCTTGTGGGCTCGCCCGCCGTCCGCGAGAAAGACAACCCGGTGTGGAAGATAGCGACGATGCACTTCTTTGAGTAACGCCGTTGTGTCCGCCGCCTCTCGTTGTCCCGCCAGGAAGATCTGTTTGGGCTTGGATTCGACGCGGCTCAGGGCTACCAGCATCAGTGGCATGGCTTGCGGCCCCTGCTTCAGCAATCCCGCAAAGGCTCTTGAAAAAAGCCGCACCTTCTCCAGCAACCGTTCCTCGCCGCCCAGGTTGCCCAGACGAATCAGATTGAGAAGCGCCACCGAGTTGGGAGAAGGCTCAGCTCCGTCATACCGATCCTTCATTCGCAGAAGAACCGACTTGTCCTGGCCCGTGGTGCTGAAAAACCCTGCCTGGCGCTCATCCCAAAAGGAGTTCTGCATGCGCTCCGCCAGATCCATCGACCAGAGCAGCCATTCCTCTTCCAGAGAAGTCTCGTAAAGGTCGATTAAGCCCTGGATCAGAAAAGCATAGTCGTCCAGAAAGCCGGGGATGCCTGCTTCACCTGCGCGATAACGCCGGTGGAGAGTGCCCGACTCTGCATCGTAAAGGTTGATCCGGATGAAGCGGGCTGCTTTACGGGCCTCCTCGAGATAGCGGCCGTCCTCGAGAACCTGAGACGCCTTGGCCAGAGCTGAAATCATCAGGCCGTTCCAGGAGGTGAGAATCTTGTCATCGCGCAGGGGACGGGGACGCTTTTCCCTGAGCTGGAAGAGAATGCGCCTGGCCCTCTCGCGATGCTCCCCCACCTGTGCAACCGTGATATTCAGTTCCGCAGCCACTTCTTCTAAAGATCGGGCCTGATAGAGAACATTCTTGTTCTTGAATTCCGAAAAAGGATCACGAGCGACATTGCCTTCGGGTTTGACACCGAAAAGGCGGACGAACACCTGCGCGGACTTCCCATCGAGATGGCGGCGAATCTCTTCCTCACTCCAGACGTAGAAGGATCCCTCTGCCTCTTCTTCTGAGTCGAACCCGAGCAGGCTGTCTGCGTCCTCAGCCGAATAGAAGCCGCCTTCAGGATTCGCCATGTCGCGAAGCACATACTCCAGCGTGTTCCGAGCCGCGGCTGCCAGGACGGGATCCCCGCTGATCTGGTAAGCCTCCAGATAGGCAACCACAAGCTGAGCCTGGTCATAGAGCATCTTCTCGAAATGGGGGAGGAACCAGCGCTCATCCGTGGAGTAACGATGAAAGCCCCCTCCCAAATGGTCGTTGATCCCTCCCCCGGCCATCGCTCGTAGTGTCTCGAGGGTCATTTCGGCGGCTGGTCCGGTGATCTTCAGGCGGGCCGAGTAGTAGAGAAGAAACTGTAGATTGACAGGCCTGGGAAACTTGGGAGCCGATCCGAAACCTCCCAGGTTCTTGTCAAAGTTCCTCTCATACCACTGGTAGGCCTTTTTAAGGATTTCCGCAACGCTGGTGTCGTCTTTTGACGACAGTAGCTGGCGCTTTCGCAGGCGCTCCGTAATGCGGTCGGCCGAGTCCAGAATCTTTTCTCGATCATCCGACCACTGCTGATGGATAGCTCTTAACACCTGTGGGAAGCCGGGCCTACCCGCCCGTTGTTGGGGAGGAAAGTAAGTTCCGCCGTAGAAGGGTTTGAGGTCGTTGGTCAGAAAGACGGACATGGGCCAGCCGCCTCGCCCCGTGGTTGTCTGTACAAAAGCCATATAGACGCTGTCCACGTCGGGCCGCTCTTCCCGATCCACCTTGATACAGACGAAATGCTCATTCATGATGGCAGCGATCTCCAGATTGGAGAACGACTCCCTCTCCATGACATGACACCAGTGACAGGTGGAGTAGCCGATGGAAAGAAAGATCGGCTTGTCCTCTTTGCGGGCCTGCTGGAAAGCTTGCTCCCCCCAGGGATACCAGTTGACCGGGTTGTAGGCGTGCTGGAGAAGATAAGGGCTCTTCTCGTGAATCAATCGGTTCGCTTTGCCCTTTTCAACAGGCTGGTGGGAGGCGACCTCACCCGATTGACGAGTGGGTGAGGTCTGAACACTCTCACGACTGACCCCAGAGTTCCCGGAGGCCGGGCAACTCAGAAGCAAACCAGACCAGAGCATCAGAATCGTGCGGCACAAGGTGATGATGGACATGAGCAGACCTCAGGATAATCCATGGCCTTCACCTGAGTCGACAACAGTTCTGGAAGCTGCCGGGAAACGTGGAACGCGCGAGAGCGGAGGGCAGGAGGTCGGCTCGGGGTGAAAACCGGGATCGCGGGGAGGGGGTGCTATTCCGATATTTCCAATAAAATGAGCCAACCTCCGGCTGCTACGAGAGCTGCGAATCGTGCGACTCAGGCAACTCCCATAACCTCCTTGCTGGACGAAGATCGTGTCAACCACGATCATCCAATCAGTATCAACCGATCAGATGCTAATAAATTAGCATCCCCAAAGCATCCCGTCGACTGGAATTGTTAAATATTTCGCATTTTTCACAAAACCTGTATCTCGTGCCCGGGGATTCCACGTTCCAGGTTCCAGGTTCCAGGTTCCACGTTCCACGTGGCGTGCCCTGTCATTCGCGCCTCTGTATTCCAGGCGAACTGAGAAGCCACCTTGGGGCAACCGGTCCGCAGGCCGCCAGGAAAAGAAACAATCTCGAATGTACGACGTGGAACGTGAAACGCGGAACGTGGAACGCTCCCTAGAGCGAGAGCAGGAACGACACCAGAACGAAAATGGGAATCAGAATGAGGAGGCTGTATCCCATATACCCAAAGAAAGAAGGCATTCGGATGCCGGATTGTTCGGCGATACTCTTCACCATGAAATTGGGACCGTTTCCAATGTAGCTAAGGGCTCCCATGAAAACGGCCCCCAGACTGATCGCAGCCAGCAGGTGCTCCATGATGAACTCTCCCTCGGGAAGTGGCAGCACAGAAAAGCCCTCCATGGTCGGAAGTGAGGCAGCGGTCTCGAAGAAGACGACGTAGGTGGGAGCATTGTCCAGCACACTCGACAACACTCCTGTGAACCAGAAGAACTCAAACGGAGTGTCGATTCCCAGTTGAGGTCCCCTCACATGCAGAATCTCGATGGGTACCTGCATGCAGACGAAGATCCCACTGAAGAGGGCAGCGACTTCAGTGATGGCCACATAATCGAAACGGTTGCGCATGCGAATATTCGCGTGGGTAGAGAGCAGCGAAAGGATCACGAAAAGAAGCATGGCCGTTTCTCGAAAGTAGACAGGTGGATGGAATCCCGTGTTCAGGAAGGGCTGTCCAGGCAGGATGAAGGCTACGCTCAGAACAACTCCCAGAAGCCACAGGAGGTTGATGGCTCCATGCAGACGCAGTGGTTGGACTTGCTGCTCGTCCCGCATCAGATCGCGCAAAGCCTCCTTCCTGTAAACGATCCAGTCCCAGGCGAAATAAACAGCAAGAAGGATGCTGTTGACAAGCAGCCAGTAGGGCCACAAGACCGTTGTCCAGAGGAAGGGAACTCCCCGAAGATAACCGAGAAAAAGAGGAGGGTCGCCAATGGGCAGGAGCAGACCGCCGCAATTGCAGGTACAGAAGATAAAAAAGAGAATAGTGTGAACCTTATACTCACGCTCGATATTGGTCAGGATCAGCGGCCGGATGAGGACCATAGCGGCCCCCGTAGTTCCGATGAAACTGGCCAGAATTGTGCCCAGAGCAATAAAAGCCGTATTGGTCGCCGGGTGGGCCGGCAAGTCACCACTCAGATTGATCCCACCGCTGATCACGTAGAGGCTGAAAAGGAGGACGATGAAGGGGATGAACTCGGAGAAAATTCCATTACTGAACGCACTCCACAGGGTTTCCCAGCCTGCCGCGGAAGAGGCCAAGTGAGCAAAGTGGTTCTCGAGCCCTCCGGGGTGGAGCAGACCATAATAGAGAAGCGTCGATCCACCCAGGACGACAGCCACCAGGAAGCGGTTCCTGTTGTGGTGCCACCAGTCCCTGGTCTGCGAGAGAAGAGGGAAAACGGCGATAGTGAGAAGTAGCAGGACAAACGGCGTGACGGCCCAGAGGGGCGGAACAAAGGGAAGTGAGTGAGCAGTCTGGGGCTCTTCGTGAGCCGTCTCCACCAGCTGGGAGCCGGGAACTGCTCCCAGGAATAGCAGAAGTGCATAGATGGAAACGACAAGAAGAATCCCTCCAACTGCCCTCCGGGAAGAGCTCCGCATCTGCTCGAGAAGGCTCCTTCTCTGCGTGGTGGTGGGCCCGTGATCAGGTCGAGATCTCTCCATTGGCTGTCTCGGAGTCGGCTATGTTTCGTCTGGAACGTCTTCTCGATCCGGAGGGGGTGAGTCTTTCACGGTGTCGTCAATCAGATGCCGCTCCGTGCCCTGCAGAGCCGCAGATACAAGCTCTTCAATCGCCAGGGGTGCTTCCGCCTGTTCCACCTGCTCGAGTTTTGCGTTCGTTTCCGGATGTTTGGGGACGAACATCGAGCAGCAGTCGTCATCAGCCCCGATGGACACTCCGAACGTCCCGATCCTTTTTGCTACGGTGATGATCTCCTCTTTGTCATCTCCGATCAATGGTCGCAGAATGGGCAGCTGGCTGACGGCAGAGACGACTCGAATATTGTCCAGCGTCTGTGAGGCGACCTGACCGACACTGTCTCCGGTGACGAGCGCTTTGGCTTTTCCGCGGGTGGCGATCCTGTTGGCGATTCGCACCATCATCCTTCGATACAGAATCACACGCGTTCGTGCCGGGGTGAGGGCGACGATGCTTCTCTGGGCTGAAGCGAACGGGACCATGTGGAGTCGGGCACTGGGCTGGTGACGACAGAGATGCTCCACCAGTTCCATCACCTTATCCTGGGCCTCCAGGGAGGTGTGGGGATGGCTGTGGAAATGAACGAAGAGGGGTCGGCAGCCGCGCTTCATGATCTTGTAGGCGGCCACCGGAGAATCGATTCCCCCGGAGATCAGAACGGCGACCTTCCCGCTCGTCGACACCGGCAGACCTCCGGGACCGCGCAACTTCTCAAAGTGCACCAGTGCCTCTTCACCCAGGATCTGGACATAGCAGGTCAGGTCGGGCTCGTTCAGTTGCACCCGCTTGGTTGACCTTTTCTGCAGGAAGCCCCCCAGTCGCCTCTCGATTTCCGGTGTTGTGAGCCGATATCGTTTGTCGGATCTCTTGGCGGAAATCCTGAAGCTTTCGTATTCCCGGCTCTGAATCAACTCCCAGGCTGCGGTCTGCAGGTTCTCCAGTGCCGAGGAGACAATCCACGCACTGGCGTAGTTGGCGAGACCAAAAACGCGCCCCAGTCGGTCGCGAATTTCACCCACAGGAGAATCCTCTCTCAGTTCCACAACCACCCGACTCGACCAGAGCCGAACAGAGAGATAAGGCAGTGAGTGCAGAGCCCTTTTTATATTCTCTACAAGTTTGCGCTCGAAGAAATGCCGGTTCTTTTTCTTGAGAGCAATCTCGTGATAGTGACAGACAAAACAGCGTCTCATGAAGATCTCCCGGGAAGGGTGCGGTTGCCCAAAGATAGGTCAGTTGACTTTCTTGACAACCAGTGTGACCACGTCTCCTTGGTCGAGCTTCTTGTACAGGACGTGCACAACCTGACCCTGCTCAAAGGTGTCGCTCCCTTTGACCGAGGCTGGGCCGAAGAGAAAAGTACGTCTGCCTTGCTTCGTGTCCACGATCAACTGCTCCGAGTTAATCGATTCGACCTGACCGTAAACGTCAAACTGGCGCTCTTCGATGGGTGGGCCCTTGCTCCAGAGCTTCCAGATGCAGGCTGGCTGCACAATCAGCGCTGCCGCAATAAACAAGGTCAAACACAAGTGACGCATCGGGGAATTCTACTCTCCAGCGACTTTCATTCTCAAGACTTGCATAATTCACGCTCGAGGAGAGCCTTCACTCGACGCTCCACCTGATAACGCACAACTCGGAAGGCCTTGAGGATCTCAGACGGCGCTCCTCGACTCTTCGCCGGGTCGGGAATACTCCAGTGCTCCTGACGAACACCCTGGGGAAGAGGCGGGCAGTTGTCCCTGGCATCTCCACACAAAGTCACAACACAATCAAAATCGCCGAGTCGAAAGGCGTTCAAGGGATCGGAAGTCTGGTGGCGGATGTCGATCCCCACCTCGTTCATCGCCCATACCGCGTTAGGATTCAGTCCCGCCGGGCTGGTTCCTGCACTCGCAACCTGAATCAAGTCGCCCGCATAGTACCTCGCAAAGGCCTCCGCGAATTGACTCCGAGCCGAGTTTCCGGTGCAGACAAAAAGGATTTTAGTCATGACTAAATATTTTGTTGTACTGAATCTAATTCTGGTCCATAATACGGATAGGATGAGCTCATACTGGAAAGGGTTTCTGCAAAATCCCTGGTTCATCGCCGCTTTACTGGTAGTCGGCCTGGCACTGACCATATCTCTCCGATCGCTTGCCGACAGCGCGGCGGACAGCCGCAAGTTCGTCATTGCGAGAGAGGTTATGGTAGCGCAGAAATGTGGCTCCTGTCATACGCTTCAGGCAGCGCCTCTCGATTGGAGCGCAACCATTGGCCCCGACCTCACGCATCAGGCCAGGCGGAGAAGGTCGGCCGAATGGCTTCGACTCCATTTGAAGGATCCCGCGCATATCCCGGACGGAGACCTGGAGCCCCCTTTTCGCGGAAAGCAGAAGCTGATGCCTTCCTTTGAGCACCTGTCGGAGAAGGAACTGGACGCGGTCATCTGGTTCCTGACCTCTCTTTACTAATGTGGTCTCGCCTGAGGCTGAAGAGTCCTGCTCTCAGCGCTGAACCCGATGGTCCGTAAACAACAGAACGGCAACGCGTAGGCGTGCTGTTTCCCTAACGGCGAGCTGACGCTCTACCGTTCTGTGCTGTTCCTTGACACCACGACAACAGAACGGCAAGGCGTAAGCCTGCCGTTTCCCCAACCCGGGTGCTCATGCCTGTTAGAATGGGGGCATGCTCTTGATCTGTCTGCTGCTTCTGTCTCAGGGGGGGGTTGCCAATGACTCCAGCTGGAGTATTCCCTACCGAACCTCGGAAGTGCTGGTGGACGGATTCCTGTCCGACTGGGAGGGTCTGCCGTCCATCCAGCTGGATCCTGCCGCGAGCGGAGTCAAAGTGGCTGGAATCCCGGCTGGCGATTATGCCACTGCGAGTGTGAAAGCTTTCTGGGATCAGACGGGGCTTTACCTGGCCGTTGACTGGAGGGACGACATCTGGGATGTTCAACAGGTGAAGCGCAGCGAGTCTGTGTTCGAGGGAAGCGACGGACGGCGTCGAGACCGCATGTACCTGTACGACAACATCCGCATTCAATTCAGAGACGTCAAGTACAACTACCTGCTCTGGGCTTCCCCGAGAATCGATGGGCGGGGGCCATATTACTGGCAGCGGCTCCAGAGGGGGCGCAAATTTCTGGAGAGAGCGACTCATGTCCCGGTGATCAACCCCCGGGCCAGCGACGGCCGGGCGACCCTCGAGATCATGCTTACCTGGAAGCAGCTTGGACTCAAGCCGAAGGAAATGCGAAAAAAGGGCTTGCGGGCGATACTGACCCTGGCGGATAGTGATTCTCCGGCGGTGTCTGTCGAAGGCAAACTGGGCCGGGTCGGTCGCCTGGACTGGACCGGACTTATTGAACTGGGCAAACGTTGAACTCAAAAAAGGAGAAATGGAATGCGTAAGGCTGTAATCGTTGCGGCTGGAAGAAGTCCCGCCGGCAAGGCACCACGAGGCTCACTTCGTCACACTCGACCCGATGATATCGCAGCTCAAGTCATCCGGGCTGTCATTGAGCGGGCGCATCCGCTCTCCGTGGAGGATGTGGAGGACGTGATTCTGGGGTGTGCGATGCCGGAAGGCGAACAGGGCATGAATGTTGCACGGATCGCGGCACTACGGGCTGGTCTTCCCGATCGGAGCAGTGCCATGACGGTAAACCGTTTCTGCTCATCCGGCCTGCAAACGATTGCCCTGGCCACCCAGAGTGTCGCCAGCGGTTCCACCGATGTGGTGGTCGCGGGCGGGACGGAAAGCATGAGCCTGCTTCCGCGATCGGGCCACTTTTTTTCTCCCAATCCCTACCTTGTGGAGGAGGATCCGGACGTCTACATCTCCATGGGTATCACAGCAGAAAACCTGGCCATCCGAAACTCCATTGACCGCCGCCAGCAGGATGAGTTCTCACTGCGCAGCCATACAAGGGCAATGCAGGCGCAGGATGGTGGCCGATTCGACCAGGAACTCATTCCCCTGGACCCGGAGAATGGGAAGAACGGGACGCTCTTGGAACAGGATGAGGGCGTTCGAAGAGACACCTCCATAGAAGCTCTTTCGAAGCTCAGGCCGGTCTTTCACGCTCGGGGAACGGTCACTGCGGGAAACAGCAGTCAGACCAGCGACGCGGCCGCTGCTGCGGTCGTCATGTCCGAGCAGAAAGTACGCGAATTGGAATTGCAGCCGCTGGCGCGGTTGATTTCATTTGCTACTGCCGGTGTTGCGCCAGAAATCATGGGAATCGGCCCGGTGGAGGCAGTCCCGAAGGCGCTGAAGATAGCCGGTCTGACCCTGCAGGACATCGGCCTGATTGAACTGAACGAGGCGTTCGCCGTGCAGGCTCTGGCTGTCATTCAAGACCTTGGCCTGGACCAGGACAAGGTCAACGTCAATGGCGGGGCCGTGGCACTGGGCCATCCTCTGGGCGCGACTGGCGCGAAGCTGACAGCCACCCTGCTGTACGAGATGGAAAGACGGGGGGTGAAGTACGGGCTGGTGACCATGTGCGTCGGGGGAGGCATGGGAGCTGCCGGTGTCTTCGAGTCTCTCCGCGTCTAGCTGTTCCCGTTTCCGCATTTTTTCTTACTTTTTCGTGGCTGTCTGAGGGGGAGTCTGTGCATGGAATGGAGCACTAAGATAGCCATCGTCACGGGGGCTTCTTCGGGAATCGGTGAGGCCACGGCGCTGGCTCTGGCAAAGCGAGGATCACAACTATTCCTGGTCGCCCGCCGCCGGGAGCAACTCGCCCGCGTGCGCGAGGAGTGTCTGCGAAGGGGTGCGTCCAGGACCATTGCTTCCGCCCAGGACTTGTCCCGTCCAGGAGAAGGTCAAAAAGTCGTGGAGCAGTGTCTTCATGAACTGGGAGACCTCGACTTCCTGATTTGCAACGCGGGCTACGGAATCTTCGGGCCTACCGAGGCGACTTCGCCGGCTCAGATGGCACGCATCTGGCAGGTCAATTACCAGTCGGCCTACGAATCAATCCATCGAGCCTTGCCCCATTTCTCCCGGAAAAAAGGGGGCCACATCGTACTCACGAGTAGCGTTGTGGGCAAGAAAGGAATGGCATTCGCCGCCGCTTACTGTGCCACCAAGTTTGCCCAGGTGGGCCTGGGGGAGGCGCTGTGGGGAGAGCTGCGCGGAACCGGAATTGGCGTCAGCGTCGTCTGTCCCGGGTTTACAGCTACTGAGTTTCACGAAGCCGCCGAGCGCAAGATGGGCAGTCCCGGCATCAACCGACCCCTGCAAGGTCACTCTCCCGAGGTCGTCGCTCAGGCCATCGTCAACGCGATCGCCGGCCGGCGCAGAGAAACCCACCTTACCGCAGCAGGCAAAGTCCTGCTGGCACTGGACCGTATTTCCCCAGCCCTTTCAACTCGCCTGATGGCCTGGGTCGGCACCCGTGAGCACAAGCCTCCCGACTAGGGAGGTTCCACGTTTCACGTTCTACGTTGAACAAATCAGGGCGTGCCGGGCAATACCGGAAAAGCTGTCAGGGTAGCCACGTCTTCGGGGAATGGCGTTCCCGGATCGTCATTCTGAAGGAGAGTCACAGCCACGATCGGAACGGGACTCGAAATCCTCAGCAGCCCTTGCATTTCATCGATCTCCTGAACTTCGGCAAACAGCTCTGTCACAAACATCGCTGTGTGGTGGCCCGTCTGCAGATCCAGATCCCGGCTGGCGATCTCCTGGCCCTGCAGGTCAAACAGTCGCAGCTCCAGCATCGCGTCCGCCCCGGCCACGGCCTGTCTCGGGTTCACAAGGGCGATTCCGGTGTCGAGGTCTCCTGTCGTGTCCACAAAAAGGGAAAAATCTTCTCCCTGCAGGGAGGCCGGAACCCCGGATTCTGTCTCCAGTAATCCTGAAGGAAGGTGGGTCTGGGAAAAGACGGCCGATCCTCCCACGCCTTCAAATGTCGTCACCCGTGCGTAGCCCGCCTTCAGCTCCCCAAGACCATCGGTCTGCAGAAACCGGGACTCTCCCGAATCGAGCTGAAACTCGAAAGAGGAACCGGTTCCCAGACCCTCTATGGCCAGTTCCAGGGGGGCGCCGGAACTGTCGAACAGGTCCAGTCGCACATCTGCCTGGCTGGAGGCAAGGTTCACCAGGTTCAAGGAGGTTTGCAGTTGGGTCGGGCCAGCGCGACCGTTTCCGATCTGGGCATAAAAGAACTCGATGACTCGAAAAACGCTTCCCAGGGGAGCTGCATTCATTTCCGGGTTTCCTTCCAGTACCGGGAAAGCGGCCAGCGTGGGAATCCCTTCCGGGTACTCCACGCCTGGCTCACTCTGTCTCAGAGTGGTCAACGCAAGCGGGTCCGGGCTTTCCACGGTCAGAATCCCCTGCATCTCGGAAGCCTCCGCCGTGTCTTCGAACAACTGGGAAACAAAAGTGGGTAAATGTTGTCCTTTTGCCAGCTCGACAGCCGTTTGGCTCAACAGCCGGAACTGGTTATCGTAGAGCCGCAGCACGATCTGGGCGGGAGCACCGGCCAAGGTGTGAGCGGGCGCCGCCGCTCCTCCCGCGTTGACCATCGCCAGTCCTGTTTCCAGATTGCCGGTGGAGTCAACAAAGAGTGTTGCAGACCTGGTCGGCTGTGAGGCAGGCACTCCTGCCTGGTAGAGAATCGTTCCGGTCGGTGCATGCCGCCGGGTGAAAATTCCAGTGATTCCAATGTGGTCCCCGCCGCGGATGCGCGCGTAGCCGGCCTCGATCTCTCCCTCTCCGGAGGTCTCCAATCTCCAGGTCTCTCCAGGACTCAGCAGGACAGAAACAGAAGAAGTTGTACTGGCCAGCAAGAGACTGTGATTCTGGGCAAAAGGGCTGAATGGACCACCGTCGGAATCAAAGAAATCGATTGTGAAAGCTTCGCTTCCACTGCTTGCAGTGTTGGCAACATCGACTTCGGTGCTCAGAATAGTGGTGCCACTCTGGCCGTTCCCGACTTGAGTCAGGAACTGAGTTCTCTCGGCAAGGTGCAGCTCAAAGGCTCCGATGTCGACAGCGGGGCCGAAGAGACGGTCCTCACCGTCCAGGTCGAACTCTCCGAGCCCCCCCGGGGGCGTGTTGCTTCCCCCGTTGGTGGCGGGGGACCCGGCCAGAACGTGGAAATCACCGTTCTCAGCATCGACAAAGTAAGGATTGATCCCGATCAGGTTGCCTTCTCCGTTCGTGTTGCTCGGATCGGGCGATTCCGTCTCGTTTCCGTACACGATCGAGTTGTCCAGGTTGGGGCCATCCAGTTGAATCCCCGTTCCCTGGTTGTGAGCGATCGTCAGATTGGTCAACTGCAGCGCCGACCCGGAGCCGATAATTCCGCCACTGCCACCCGCGATTAACGAATCACGGAGTACAAAGGTACCTGCGCCGGAGAGTTTCAGCTGACCGTCACTGCCTCCCACCGGGCCGGTGTTGTTCAGCCAGACGTTTCGAGAGGCTTCTATGAGCGAACTTCCTCGTGTGCCGAAAATGCTTCCATACCCGGCTACGGACCCCGTGCCAGTGGCCCGATTGTCTTGGATTCTGTTGCGGCTGAAGACTCCCATCACCTGACCAGCCGCGTTGATTTCGAGGGCTCCAGCGCGGACTTCGCCCTGGGAGCTGATCCGCTGGCCGCGGAAGGAATTCCCAAGAATCTGAAAGTGTGCGTTCTCCGAGATATTGAGGAGCAGCCCTCCAGCTCTTGTGTCTCCAATCGAGGACTCGCATGAATTATTCACGAAGAGGCTGTCCTCGATACGCACTTCGCTGGTGCCGTTGGCGAAAATGCTCAGCGCACCTCCGAAGGCGTCTGCCTGACGCGTGCTGACTGAATTGTTTCTGAACTCGCAGTCGAGAATGTTCAGGTGGTTCGACCCTGAGTCTCTCATGAACACTTCAACGGCTCCACTGCCGCCCACCACGGCTCTGGTCTCATTTGCACTGAATTTACATCTCTCCAGACTCAACCCGGCCTGATCCTTTATTACGGCATGGATTGCCGAGGCAGAGGACAAAGGACTCGACCCGTCCAGGAACCCCGCCCGGTTGTTAGCGAAGAAACAGGAAACGAAAGAGAGCGCCGCATCATTGCTCGCCTCGAGCTCAAGCCCTCCGCCCATCTCTTCTGCAAAACCGCCCACAAACGAGAGGTACTCGAAGCGAAGATCTCCGCCCGACAGGTTGATTTCAAGAATGCGCGAAATGCCGTTGCCATTCAAGACAGTGAGGCTGGGGTCCATGGTCTGCTCTTGGAAAAACGAAAACCAGCCCCCCCGAGATGAGCAGGGTCCCGGACAGATCACCCTCGACCCTGGCTGTTTGAAAGTAGAACCCTTGCTGGATCTCTATCTCGTTGTCTCCCCCGGCGTCGATGGCGGCATCGATGGCCGCCTGAAGGGTGGCGTAAGTCCCACCCGGGCCAACCGTAAAGGTGGCTGCACAGACGATGCTGGTCATGAGTTGAAGCACAAAGAGAAAGCAGACTGGCCGTATCATGTCCTTGAATTGTGGCAGATTTGGGAATCGAACTCTATAGGTGACTCACGTTCCACGTTCCACGTTCCACGTTCCACGTTCCACGTTCCACGTCAACTTCCAGCCTCTAACGTGCAAGCCTCCATATGTACAAGCTCCGGCGGTTAACCTCGATCCTGAACCGCCTTCCAGAGAACGGCGGCCAGGGTCTTGGCATCACGGATTTTGCCCGAGAGAGCGAGTTGCAGGGCCTCATCCAGAGTGTAGAACTCGATTTCCAGATGCTCATCGAACTCGGGATTCCTGGCTGTTTCGATGAGTTGAGAACTGTAAAACAAATGAAGCAGTTCATCGCAGAATCCGGGGGTCGAGTAGAAGCTGAAGACATGTTCGAGATCCACAGGACGGTACCCGGTTTCTTCTTCCATTTCTCGAGCCGCGGCTTCACGTGGGTCCTCTCCCGGATCCAGCTTGCCTGCAGGTAGCTCCAGTACTTTTTCCTGCATCGGGTAGCGAAGCTGTCTGACAAAGGGAATCAGACCATCATCCCTGATCCCGAGAAGCACAACGCCCCCGGGGTGCCGAACAACCTCACGGATTGTAGCCCGGCCGCCAAATTCAAGTTGGTCCACTTCAAGACGGACAATCTTGCCTTCGTAAATGCACTGGCTGTCCAGGATCCGGCCCTGTTCCGGCGCTTTCACTGGTGGCTCCTCCTTTTTCGACTTTGGCGGACCTTTCCGCATCTTAGTACTGAGTTTGATAAATAAGGTAACGTCAATTCACAAGACGCCTGCAACCTGGTTTTACATGAAGGTCTGGGGACAGTTTGGCATTCTGGTCTGTCTAGGTTTACTTGCCTATGGGAACTCCCTTCCCGGCGCCTTTCACTTCGATGATTTTGCCTTGATGCTGGAGAGCCCGAGGGTTGTGGGAAAGGATTTTGACTACCTGCTCTTCTTGAATCACTACGGGGGACGACCGCTCACTCTGTGGACCTTCCATGTGAACCACGGATGGAGCGGAGACGATCCGCTGGCATATCATGCCGTCAGTCTCTTCCTGCACTTGCTGGCCGGCGTGCTTCTTTATCGAGCCGCTTCCTCATTCGGTTTTGGGCAGGGAGCCGCTTTTCTGGGGGCGGCTATCTTCCTGGTGCACCCTCTCCAGTCACAGCCGGTCAACTATGTGTGGTCACGCTCTGTGCTGCTCATGTCGGTCTGGAGTCTGGTCTCGACGTTGACGATCAAGAAGAATCCTCTGATCGGGCTGGGAGCCTTTCAACTGGCGGTCTGGAGTCGCGCTGAGGCGCTGGTTCTGGCCCCCTTTCTGCTGGTTTTGAATCGCCGCTGGTGGTGGGCGCCCGTCGTTCTCGGGTGCCTCAACCTGCTGGGCGTCTACCAGGGAATTCTTCAGGAGGAGCCTTCAGAATTCGGCCCTGCCTATGCAGATTCCGGAAGGTACTGGTGGGCACAGCCCTGGGCATTCATGCGCTACCTGTCATTCATGATCTGGCCCTCCGGTCTGAGTGTCGATCATGGGGTGGCAGAAGTGGGGTCGATCGAAGTGCTTGTTCCTGCCTTTCTGTTTCTGGCAGGCTGCCTGATCTTTTATCTGTTCGACTCGGAGCATCGGGCGAAGCTGTGTGTCGTTCTGGGACTCTCAGTTCTGGTGCTCCTACCTTCAGCCCTGATTGCCAACCCCGACATTCTGAATGAAAGTCGCCCCTATTTTGCACTTGCAGGAGTGAGTATCGCGATCGCCATGCTGCTGCTGCGCGTGGCGGGATCGAACCGGGCAGCCCGCGTGCTAGTGGGTACCGTCATTCTGGTGCCTCTGGTTCTCGCGGCCAGGGCCAGAAACGAAGTCTGGCAACGGGACGTGGATCTCTGGATAGACGCAGTCGAGAAAGCACCCGGGAAGTCGCGGGCCCACTACAACCTGGGGTCCGCTCTAGCCAGTGAGGGCCAGACCGGGAGAGCTCGTCAGGCTTTCCTGAATGCCAGTCGTTTGAATCCCTTTGACGACCTGAGCTATGCTGGTCTAGGTTACTGTGCTGAACTGGAAGGCCTGGCTGAACTGGCTGAACGCTATTATCAGCAGGCAGTCGAACTGGCTCCTGGTAGCAGCTATGCACAGGAGGCTATAGCACGAATGGGGGCTCTCAGAGGTCGAAACCCAAAGTGAAATACGCAAGCCAGATCAATATCGTGGTTGTGATCGTCGCCTTGGTGGCCGTGGGTTACGCCGTCTCTCAGACCATCTGGAAGTTGCCAGTCACTCCCTCTGTCGAAGCCGGGGGGGCCGGCCTCGCAGACGTCTCCAGCAGGGAAGGCAGTGAAGCCCCGGTGTCGTCCGAAATAGAGCTGCCAGGGCGGGAAAACCTGCGACGGCAAAGCCAGTCGTCTCGGCCGGCGGTATCTCAGCCGAATCGAGAGCCGGAGGGTGGTTCCCGGGTGAGTCGACCTGCGACTCCCCCTCCGCAACGAACTCCGCCGCCAAGCTCGTACCCGGAAGAGAGTAGCCTCCCGCCGGGCGGCCCGAAAATCATCTCGACGCGTCCCGGCTTTGCTGCCCAGGGAGAAGATCCGGTCAGGGGCTCCACCGGGACCAAACGTATGGACGAATCCGAATTCATCAGCCGTACCATTGAAGAGAGAAAAGAGAGTGGCGGCCAGGGGGCTCCGAGCAGGATGGAACAGGGACCGGGCGGCTCCGCACTTCCGCAGGACCGGGCCGATCCTTCTGCCACTGGAGCCAAACGAAACAGGCAGCCGCCTCCACCGCCCGCCCGCTCATCCAACCGTTAGCGGCGATGCCTCTAGCCGACCGTGAAACCGAATTGCTCTTCTCCGGTTTGCATCAGCATCCCTTCTCGATCCTGGGTTTCCATGAGACCCGGCGATCCGGGCGCAGAGTTCTGCGACTGTGGAGCCCGGGCGCTGTCCGGATCGAGATCCTTCTGAGCCGCCGTCGCCCGGCTCGGCGGATTCATCCGGAAGGCCTGTTCGAGTGTGTGCTTTCTGCCGACGTTTCTCCCCATCCGGTCAGGATACGCTGCTGGTCGGCTGATGACACCTCGCTGGAACGATATGACGCCTACACGTTTCCAGTTTCGCTGAGTGATTACGATCGATATCTGATGGGGGAAGGTACTCACTATCAGTCGTACAAGAAACTGGGAGCTCACCCGGCGGAAAGAGAAGGAATCAAGGGAGTTCGGTTCGCCGTCTGGGCGCCGAATGCCAGTTCAGTTTCGCTGATTGGAGATTTCAATGACTGGCATCCCACACGCCATCCCATGGAGTTTACCGAAAGCGCTGGAGTGTGGCAGCTCTTTGTGCCGGATGCGGAGGAAGGGAACTGTTACAAGTATCTGGTGCGTTCCGGAGATCAGTCGGCGGTCGAAAAGGTGGATCCACATGCGCTTTTTTTCGAGACTCCACCCCGGTCCGCGTCAATCACGTACCACCTGGAGGGTTATAGCTGGAACGATCAGTCCTGGCTGAACCAGCGTCCCCAGCGGAGCTCACTTCAGGCACCTGTCTCCGTCTACGAGGTCCACCCGGGTTCCTGGGGTCACGGCTCCGATTCGAGCTACCGGAATCTGGCCCGGGAACTGGTCGACTATGTCGAAGGAATGGGTTTTACTCATATTGAGTTTCTGCCTCTCACGGAACACCCTTATGACGGTTCCTGGGGTTACCAGACGATTGGTTACTTTGCTCCTACCAGCCGCTTCGGAGAGCCCGATGATTTTCGATATCTGGTGGATTGCTGCCACCAGAGAGGAATCGGTGTGCTTCTGGATTGGGTACCCGCTCACTTTCCCAAGGACGTACACGGACTGGCTCAATTCGATGGAGCCTGCCTTTATGAGCATCCCGACCCCCGACGTGGGGAGCAGCCCGATTGGGGGACTCTGGTGTTTGATCTGGGCCGCAACGAGGTTCGCAATTTTCTGATCTCGAGTGCCCTCTTCTGGTTGGAGGAATTTCACTTGGATGGCCTGCGGGTGGACGCGGTGGCCTCCATGCTCTATCTCGACTATTCCCGCCAGGAAGGTGAGTGGCTTCCCAACATCTACGGGGGCAGGGAGAACCTGGAAAGCGTCTCGTTCCTGCAGCAGCTGAATCAGGTTGTTCACGAGGTTCGCCCCGACGTTCTGATGATTGCCGAAGAGTCCACTGCCTGGCCCGGGGTGACCCGTCCCGTGCATCTGGGAGGCCTCGGTTTCGATCTCAAGTGGAATATGGGCTGGATGCACGATTCGTTGGGCTACTCTGGGTTGGATCCGATCCACCGGAGTCGGCACCACGAACGCCTCACTTTTCCCATGCTTTATGCCTTTTCCGAAAACTTCCTGCTCCCGATTTCCCACGATGAAGTCGTCCACGGTAAGGGTTCCCTCATCAACAAACAGTGGGGAGACGCATCTGAAAAGTTCGCTGGGACCCGGCTGTTTCTCACCTATATGTACACACACCCGGGCAAGAAGTTGCTGTTCATGGGCTGTGAGTTTGGTCAGTGGAAAGAATGGGACTGGTCACGAGGGCTTGACTGGTTCCTCCTGGAGGAGCCGATGCACTCGCAGCTCCAGGACTTCGTTCGGGAGTTAAACCGGTTCTACAGACTGGAAGGTGCCTTGCATGAACAGGACTTTAACTGGCAGGGTTTCGAATGGGTTGATCTGAATGACGACCGACAAAGCGTCATCTCCTACCTCCGAATGGGGGTCGGCGCTTCCGATCCGATACTGGCGGTGTTCAACTTTACACCGGTTCCCCGGCGCGACTACAGGCTGGGTATTCCGGATGCGGAGTACTACGAGGAAGTCCTGAACAGCGACAGCAGACTCTGGGGAGGATCCAATCTGGGCAACCTGGGACGGGTCGCAGTGGAAGCCCAGGCCTGCCATCGGCGGAGCCATTCGATCGTCCTGACCCTTCCTCCGCTCACCGCGGTTCTTCTGAAGCCGGCGGGTTGAGGATAGTTCCACGTTTCACGTTTCACGTTCCACGTTGCACGCTCATTGTCATTCGCGCCTCTGTATTCCCGGCGAACCGAGAAGCCACGGCCCGCAGGCCGCCTAGAAAAGGAACAACCTGGAAGGTACGACGTGGAACGTGGAACCTGGGACGTGGAACGTGCCCTAGCCCGGATTATGCAAAAACCGTAGTCCCGAGTCGAGAAGTGGCCCAACTCGGAAGCGGGCAGGTGTGACAGGCGGATTTGCGAAGAATATCGGTTGGGGAGGCGTTTGAGTGGTTGGGGGAGTGAATTTCAGACAGATCTGGGCCTGGATGAGTATCGGAAGCGGTTTTTTGGGGAACTGGGAGAAGCTAGCTGGAGTTGAGGCGACTCAAGACGAGGTGGAAGAGGGGTTGTTCGGGAAAGGCTGAGGAAAGATGGACCCAGATGCGTCGAGTGGTTTGTCGGATGCGGGCCCCGATCTTACTCGATTTCGAGCTTGGCCAGGGAGTCCCGTGCAGATAGTCGCGGAGGCGCACGAACATCTGGTAAGCCAGTGCATGCAGGAGGAGTCGAAACTGATTGGCCAGGAATCGATGACAGCTGAGTCGGTCCATGCTCAGATGATTCTTGAAGGCCTTGATGAGTTCTCGGTCTGCCCTCGGTTTGTATAGTGGTCATAAAGTGATTGGGAGCAGAATCGTCCCGGTTGGTGACCACAAAGCGACTCCCGCGCTGATCGACCTCCACCAATGACGGACGGGTCGATCCCAGCTCTTGGCTCGATAAAGAAACTCGTCCTGACGCTGTTTTTCCTGCTCAACGAATCGAGTCGGAGCGGCTCGACCATCGCTGCAGGCGAGGGTTTCGACTTAACCCTGACATATTGGAGTTGATTCTCTTCACCTCACAGAACTCGTAGAGCCGACGTGGCAAAGCCGGTTCTCAATCTGAATCCGTCCCCACTCCCGGCCTCCACGACTCGCTTCAGAATGGGCACGATGTGAGAGGCAGCCCCCTAGTTGCCAGGTCTCAACACGACACACACCAGGTCGCCCGTGTCGGCATTCAAAGGATGCAGAATGTGGTTCGGTAATCATGGTAGAAGGAGAACTCCTGCTGACCGTGAGTGTGGTCGTCGGTACTGTCCAGTTCCAGGATGATCTTGCTGGGACGTCTCTTCTTGGCCTTGGCTCGCGCCTCTGATCCTTCTTGGTGACGGAGTTCTCCCGGGAGAAAGTCGGCGCCAAATCGGGACTCGGGCAACTGATCACAGAGTCTTGAGCCACGGCGGAGCGCAGGCCGTCATTACAGTCCGTAGCCACGATCTGCAAGACTCGTTGTCGAATCAACTTCAACAGTCATGAACGAACCTAGCGGGTCCCGGCTTTCCGAAATACACGAACTGAAGCCCTCGCACAACCGATGTTGCCGATCCAGCGATCCAAACAACAACCATCCTGCGTCGGAAGTCAGACTCCCCCCATCAAAACGCGCCGTGATCTTTCGGTGGCTGTGAAATAGCAGGGTATTCTGGCAGACTGCTTTCAACATTGCCGTAGCTCCTGTTTAGGGTCGTTGTTTATGTAAACCCTTTTATATCAGAGAGCTACGGCCTTTTTTCTGGGCCCAAATCTCACTCGGATTCAGATCTCATGCATAATCCGGGCTAGTGCACTGTCCGGAAAGTTCACGCCGCTACTTCGGGCGCCTTTTCGCCGACAGCTTTGTTGCGCTACCTCGAAATACTCCCGGCATTGCTGCGTCGCGCGCCTCACTGACGACGAAAATCCATCCCGAACTAACGACGCGAACTTCCCGGACAGTACACTAGCAGCCGACCTGGAATCTGGAATCTGGAATCTGGAATCAACTAAGATGAATTGCAATGTACCGTCACTCTTCACTGCGCCTGTACCTGCTGGCCCTGGTGCTGCCGACTGCGTCCTGCCGCCAGGCCGATCCGGCAGAGTCGAGAGAGGTGTCGGAACAGCCCGCCTTTCCAAATATAGTCCTGATTCTGGCCGATGATCTGGGCTACGGGGATGTCGCCTCCTATAACCCGGAATCGAGAATTCCGACGCCGAATATCGACCGCCTGTCTGCACAAGGAGTCCGCTTGACGGATGCACACAGCCCGGCCTCGCTCTGCACTCCCAGCCGTTACGCGATCCTGACGGGCCGTTATGCCTGGAGGACCCGTCTCAAGCACGGAGTCACCTGGGGGTATTCGCCGCCCCTCATCGAGCCAGGAAGGCTGACACTGGCACCCATGCTCAAGGAAAAAGGGTACGCTACAGCCTGCATCGGAAAGTGGCATCTGGGGCTCGGGTGGCAGAGCACGGACGGAGGGCCCGTGCAGGCCGAGCCTACCGGGGATGCAGGTAACGTGGACTTCAGCAAGCCGATCCGAGGCGGGCCCAATGATCTGGGGTTCGATTACTTCTTTGGGATCAGTGTCACGCTCGACTTCGGCCCTTATTGCTACATTGAGCAGGATCGAACAGTTGGAATTCCCTCCCTGATGAAGATCAGCGATCACCTCCCTGAGCGCTACCGGGAGCAGACCCCGAGTGTGACAACTCCTGGCTTCCGGGATGATCAAGTCGGGCCTGATTTTACCCGCAAGGCGGTTTCCTGGATCACTCAGACCGTCTCAGAGAACCGGAGACGGCCCTTTTTTCTGTATCTCCCGCTCCATTCACCGCATGTGCCCCACGTTCCTCCGGATTTTATTGCAGGGCTCAGTCAGGCTGGCCGGCGAGGGGACATGTGTGCGGAGGTGGACTGGAGTGTGGGCCAGATTCTCGAGACCCTCGATCAATTGGGGATCGCTGAAAACACTCTTTTGATATTCACTTCTGACAACGGTCCTCTGCCTGGCGATCGGCGCGAACTCGGGCCCCACGAGCAGTACGAAGCATACGGTCACCCCGACAACTACGAAACCCTGGACCATCGGGCCAGTGGGATTTACCGGGCCGGCAAACACAGCGTTTATGAGGGAGGGCATCGGGTTCCTTTTGTGGCCCGATGGCCGGGGCGCATCGAGGCGGGAAGCACATCGGATGACCTGATCGTCCTGAACGACCTTTTCGCGACGATGGCTGCACTGTTGGGGACCGATCCCGGGCTGGATTCTGGCGGGGACAGCTTTCCCATCCGGCCTCTCCTGGGCAAGGAGGCCCCGCTTTCAGACACCCGGAAGGCAGCCGTGTTCCAGTCGGCGCTGGGGCTGCTTGCGGTCAGGGAAGGACCCTGGAAGTTGATTCGGGGACACGGGGGAGGAGCACTCTATGACCGTGAGGCCAGGGCCGCGCCCGGCGGCCCCGCCGGCCAGCTCTATCAGCTGGACAGGGACCCCGGGGAGACGACCAATGTGTGGAAAGACCACCCTGAAACCGTGAGTCGCCTGAGTGCGTTGCTGGATAGAGTGCTCAGCGCGAGTGAACGCAGCGTTTATTAGCGTTCCAGGTTCCACGTTTCACGTTCCACGACGTTGCGTTACGCGTTCCACGAACCCTTGGCCTTCAACTTTCAACCGGCAACCAGTAACCTGTAACGGCGCGAGCGACAGCGAGCATCTAACGTGGAACGTGAAACGTGGAACCTGGAACGCATTATCGTGGAACGCGGAACGTGGAACGCTCAGGCCAGCGGGCTGACGCCACAGGCTTTCTCAAGCAGACAGATCGGGGCTTTCTCCGGCTGCAGCATGGAGCGTCGATCAATCAGCAGGGTCTGCTCCAGTGCAAACTGGCCTGACAGCGCTGCATGGGGCACAAAATCGGTAAAAACCGTCCAGCTCGAGCCGGGCGGAAACTCCCATCTGTATCTGGCCTCTGTTTGCTGGAATTCCCGGTTCGCCTTCAGATGGTCGTGTAAGCGGAGCATGAAGTCGTCGTAGCGGGAGGGGGCTGCCAATGGAAATCCCAGGACCTTGCCCCAACGACTCAAATGCCTGCCCCATCTGCTCAAAGTCCCTTCTTGAGCGGCCGGGAGAGGCATCTCGGAGGTGCCTATGTAGGTTCCAAGCAAGTGTTCGAAAGTGTCGGAAGTGACCCACCGCCTGGACTCCACGGGATTGATATTCAAAAAGAAGCGGAGAATCCGGTCACCATGGGTGGGCCGGGTTGGGAAGGCGTCCACGTGGAGCAGGTCATTTCTGGCCTTGAACTTCACTTGACGCCCCTCTTCCTGCTGAGGTCGGAAGCTGGCGTAGTCCAGCTTCCAGCCCGGGGCGTAGGGGGAAAGGAAGCTCTCCAGAAAACGGGTGACTGATTCCGTGAAGGTGCTCATGACTTCGAGCAGGCGCTGGGCGTCCTGGGGAGATGCGCTGGCCGCGCCGCTAACCACGTTTCTTTGTGGTTTGTAGGCGATGTTCTTCCGATAACCAGCCTCTACCTGCTTCTGGTCCAACAGGAAACGTGTGTCCTCCTCCGGAAGCTGAATCGGTGAGCACGGAAAGAAGAGAACCTCGCCATCTTCCAGGAGCCGGCAGAACTCCTGTGAGCGCGAGTAGTCAAGGTTGCGGGAATCCAGAGTAACGAGACCCATCAGGGTCTCCGCAGTTTAGTGAACCACTCCGGGCAGGTCAATCGAGTACTTCCTGCAAGGAGCAGCGGTGATACAATCCCACTCTCATGACGCCCGCCGACTCCCCCTTCCGTAACCGCCTGGGCAACGAAACGAGCCCCTACCTGCTCCAGCACGCCGGGAATCCGGTGGACTGGCATCCCTGGGGAGAAGAGGCGCTGAGCCTGGCAGAAACCCTGGACAGACCGATTTTTCTGAGCATCGGCTACTCCGCCTGCCACTGGTGCCATGTGATGGAGAGGGAGTCCTTCGAGAATGAGACCATTGCGGCGCTCATGAACGAGCGTTTCGTCAACATCAAGGTGGATCGAGAGGAACGTCCCGAACTGGACGCAATCTACATGAACTATGTCCAGATGACGACCGGTTCGGGAGGCTGGCCTTTGACCGTTTTCCTTACTCCCGCTGGAGTTCCCTTCTTTGGAGGGACGTATTTCCCCCCCGGCGACCATTACGGGCGGCCTGGATTTCCGAGAGTCCTCGAGAGTGCCGCCGCCGCCTTTCGGGAGCGCAGGGAAGATCTCGAGCGCATGGCTCCTGAAATCGTCGCGCGTCTGCGCCGCAGCAGTGAACTCGAAACACCCCGGGAAGACCTGTCGCCGGCTCTTCTCGAGGAGGCGGCTTCGCAGATCGCCCGGAGTTTCGATTCTGGTCACGGAGGGTTCGGTAGTGCTCCCAAATTCCCCCAGGCTATGGCACTCGGCTTCCTGATCCGACATCATTCGCGGACCGGTTCCCAGCAATCGCTGGAGATGGTGGAGTCCACGCTGCAGAAAATGGCCCGAGGCGGACTTTACGATCAGCTGGGCGGCGGGTTTCATCGCTATTCGGTAGACGACCGGTGGCTCGTTCCTCACTTCGAGAAGATGCTCTACGACAATGCCCTGCTGGCCCAGGTCTACCTGGAGGCCTTCCAGGTGACGAGGTCTTCTTTCTTTCGCCGGATCGTCACGGGTACCCTCGACTTCGTGCTGAGAGAGATGACCCATCCGGAGGGCGGCTTCTACTCGGCTCTGGATGCAGACAGTGAAGGCGAAGAGGGCCGGTTTTATGTCTGGTCAAAGGAGGAAGTGGAGCAGGAGTTGGGGCCGGAGACCGAGGTTTTTTGTGATTACTACGATGTCTCCGAGGGTGGCAATTTTGAAGGCGTCAACATTTTGCACCCGAGGGCAGATCTGGGGAAGCTGGCACAACGGCATGACACATCCGAGAGCAGTCTCGAAGAAGTGCTCTCGAGGAGTCGGCGGAGGCTGCTGGAGAAAAGAGAGACGAGGGTCAGGCCCGGGCTGGACAGCAAGATCCTCACCGCCTGGAACGGGCTGATGCTGAAGGCCCTCTCCAGTGCCGGGTTCGTGCTGGGTTCATCCAGATATCTCGAGGCGGCGGCCAGGAATGCAGAGTTTCTTGTCCGGGAGTTGATCGTCGAGAACCGGTTGCAGCGAACCTGGAGGGATGGCCGTGCCAGGCTCAACGGGTACCTGGAAGATTATGCGGCCACAGTCGAAGGGTTCCTGGCCCTGTTCGAGGCCAGTGCTGACCGGCGCTGGCTGGCGCTGGCAGAGGAACTCATGGATCAGACGATCAAGCTTTTCTGGGATGATGCTAGCAGCAGTTTCTTTTTCACCACTCACGACCACGAGGAGTTGATCGTTCGACACAAAGAATACCTGGACAATGCCACCCCGAGTGGCAACTCCACCTGCTGTTTGAACCTGCAGCGCCTGGGTTATCTCCTGGACCGTCCCCGCTATCTGGAACTGGCCACGCGGCAACTGGAGCACATGGGCTTTGGCTTCGCGAAGCACCCGCTGGCTTTCAGCAACTGGCTTCAGGCTCTGGACTTCCATTTCGGCCCGGTGACCGAAATCGTGGTGCTGGGCGGTGCCGGTCTTGAAGATCCGCTCGTGGAACTGCTGCGCGATCGTTTCCTGCCGTCCCGGGTGATCGTCAGGGTGTCGGAAGAGACTCCCTCACAAGAGCTGGAGCAAGCGGTTCCTCTGCTACGGGGAAAGAGACGCCAGGGCAACACAACTACAGTCTATGTTTGTCAAGATTCCGTCTGCACGCCTCCAGTTACCGATGCTCCTGATCTGGCCCGCCACCTGGAGAGCTTGACCCCGCTTTTGGGAGCCGGCCCAGTTCAGTCCTGAGCTTGTGCAGCGCCCGGGCCCGATGGGAGACCTGGTTTTTCTCTTCTTCACTCATTTCGCCGAAGGTCTTGCCCAGAGGAGGGTAGTAGAAGATGGGGTCATAGCCGAATCCTGAGCAGCCCGACGGTTCGAGGGCAATGTCGCCCTCTACAGTCCCTGTTGCCCGGATGACACTCCCTCCCCAGTCCACACAGACCGAGCACACGAATCTCGCCGTTCGTTGGGACTGGTCTGCAGGGCCGGTGAGGTGCCTGAGCCGGTGCAGAACCCGGGCAATTCTCTGTTCCTCCGTGGGAGCGAACCTGGAGCTGAAAACGCCGGGAGACCCTCCCAGTGCATCGACTTCCAGGCCGGAGTCGTCGGCCAGGGATGCGTAACCGGTTGCCTCCCGATAGCAGGTGGCCTTGAGTCGGGCGTTCTCCTCAAAAGTCGAACCGGTCTCGAGCGGAGCAGCAACCGGCGCGATTTGGCTGAGGGAGATCAGATCAAACCCAGAGTCCGAGAGGATAGATCGGATCTCCTTGACTTTGTACTCGCTGGTCGTTGCTACCAGGAGCTTCACGAGGGGACGACGGGCAGGGTGCGACCGAAGTTCTGGCACTCCTGTTCGAGGATGGTCGTCTGCAGCTCAATGAGTTCGCGAATGCCCTTGGAGGCGAGGTCGATCAGGTGGTCCAGTTCCCTGCCGTGGAAGGGTTGGCCCTCGGCCGTCCCCTGGATCTCAACGAAGCCTTCGCTGTTTGTCATCACAACGTTCATGTCGACCTGAGCAATCGAGTCTTCCTCATAGGAAAGATCGAGTCTGGGTTCGCCGGCCACAATCCCGACACTCACGGCAGCCACCAACTCTCGAATGGGGGAGGTCTCCAGGCTTCCGTTCTTGAGCAGGTGGTCCACAGCCAGTGCCAGAGAAACGAACGCCCCGGTGATGGATGTGGTCCGTGTTCCGCCGTCAGCCTGAATGACATCGCAGTCGATCCAGATGGACCGCTCTCCCAGCTTTTTCAAATCGACGACGGAGCGCAGTGATCGTCCGATCAGCCTTTGAATCTCCTGCGTCCGGCCGGAAGGGCGGCCTCGCGAGACCTCACGTGTCATGCGAGATCCAGTAGACCTGGGCAGCATCGAATACTCCGCTGTGATCCAGCCCTTTCCGCTGCCACGAAGGAAGTGGGGAATTCTTTCTTCGACGCTTGCCGTGCAGATAACCCGAGTGTCTCCACATTCGATCAACGCTGATCCTTCGGCGTGTTTGTTGTAAGGAGATACGATGTGGATTTCACGAAGCTCGTCGGCAGCTCGATTCTCGCGGGACATCGCCTTATTTTACCTGAACACCGTACTCAGTGAAATGTGCCCCGCCAAAGTTTCAGCCTCCTGTCCTCCCAGGATAAAACGAACGCTTTCAACTTCTTCCAGGTTGGTGGTCAGCGATCTGGCAATGGAGCGCAAGAGACCCAGCTCACAGGCAACAGATCCCCGAAGTTGCCCGGCGGTCTGACGAGCCAGGTTCACGATGGCGATTCCGTCCTCGAGAAGAAACACCTGTTCGACCTCGGCTCTGGGCCCGACCAGGGACCCCGACTTCGCCAGTGCGGCTCGGGCCAGGGAAAGGGCCATTGCGGCAGGATTGGACTGGTGGACTACCTCTTCTGTGGAGCTGCCCAGGTCAACCTTCCCGGGATTCCCGGCCGAGGGTCGGAAAAAAAAGACTTTCACCGACCTGGTTGCTTCTACACCGCTTTCTGGTTGGGGCTGGACGACCAGTTCGGGTACCGTCGGCCCCTGAAGGGGTTCCTGTATGCGTGCTTTTTCCGACCGATAGGTCAGGAGAGCTGCGGCCACCGCGATCACCACCACCAGCACCGCAATGGATGCTTTGAGAAACTTCATCTCAAGAACTTCTCGATCGCATCAGCGATGGATACTGCGATGGCTTCCTGGAAGGCGGGTTGCAGAAGACTTTCGGCATCTTCAGTATTGGTCAGGTAGCCGGCTTCGACCAGCACCGCAGGTCCCTGCACCGGAGCCAGAAGCTCGAGAGGGGCCGTGGCCGCTGAGTTATCCGTACCAAAGAGCTGATTCAGTCGTTCCTGAATCCTAAGTGCCAGCCTCCGACTTTGAGCCGAGAAGCTCTTCTGGCCCAGGTGCCAGGGTATCAGTTCTCCAGCTTTTTCAGCTAAAGCCGCTTCTCCTTCATATGTGAACACCACCGGGCCTCTGATCTTCGCTGCATAGCTTCCACCCACATGAAGGCTCAGAAAAACGGAGGAACGGTTCCCGTTGGCGACAGAGCTGCGGTGTCGCAGCGAGGGATTAGAATCACTGGTTCGGGTTGCATCGGCAACAAGTCGCCGGTGTGCCAGCTCCATGGTCAGGTGGCGGCTGATCTGGGCCACCAGATCTTTTTCGAAGATCCCTTTGAAGGTCACCCCGCGCTCTTCACCCCCGTGTCCCGGGTCGATCGTGATGACCCGTCCACCTCCCTGCTCCGGAGTGGATCTGTTCGGGTCAACCGGGTCAAACTCGGCCACGGCTGTCGAGTAGATATCGATCAGGAGTCGTGGAGGGTCCCCTAGCTGCGTGCTCCGGTAGCTTCTGAAATCGAAGCCTTTGACTACCTCGCAGGTGGTCGACTCGGGCTCTGGCAGCCAGTCCAGTGAGGATACGAGTGAAGGTTCGGGGCGAACCAGCGGCAGCAGGAACTCGACCCTCCGATCGACGCGAACCTGGAGTGCCCTGTCGGACTCCTCGACATGGAAACGCATGCGCCTCGACGGCAGGAACACCAGCGAGACTCGGTTCCCAGAGTTGAGAACCTGCACGGACACCTGATCTTGCCCTCCGGTGTCTCCGAATGGAAGCAGTCGCACTGGCGAGTCGAGTATCCTGGGTAGAGCGTTCTCCACGAAATCGGCAGGTATCAGCCAGCGACTGCCCCTTCGTACGACAGGCTGGGAAAGAAGGACGTATTCCTGTTGCGTCCGCACCAGCGGGCGCCCCTCGATGAGTTCCAGAGTTGCCCTCGGTCCGTGAACCAGAATTCGGTCCTCCTGACGCTCGAGAGTGAGTCCCAGCGCTCCAGCGATCTGGTTCAAGGACAGATAGGTGCGGGAAGAAATCTGAACCGAATCGACCCTGTGGGCTTCCTCACGGTGGACCAGTTGGAGTTCCTGGGCATTGAGGAGAACACCCGCCAGCAGGATCAGGCAAGAAAGAACCCTCGCACATCGCAGTCTCTGCATTGAATACAGATTATAGAAGAGTTGAGGTCCGGGTCGTTGGCTAAGTACTCCCGTCCATAAATACGGCAACATTTGCGGATGGGTCTTGCGAGGTGAGGTCGCGAAGAGAGGAGGAGGCGATGCGGCAGCATCGTTGGCGACGAAAATCCATCCCGAATTAACCCCGCAAACTTCCGGGACAGCACACTAGAGCGCTCTCTGCGACCAGTTCGCAATGAGAGTTGTGGAGGGTCAGGCAGGAGGCGAGGCGTGTGTGCAGGGCATGGCCCGCCTTGTGGGCATGAATTCGCCCGATAATGGGATGGCCGCACAGGGCAATGTCCCCGATCAGGTCCAGGGCTTTGTGGCGGACAAATTCATCGCTGGCTCGCAGAGTTCCGTTGAGAATCCCGTCCTCGCTCAAGACGACGGCGTTCTCCAGCGAACCACCCCGGATCAGGTTGCTGTTCCGCAGTTGCTCGACCTCCGAAAAGAAGCCGAACGTCCGGGCGAAGGCAATTTCCTTGAAGTAGTTTTCCGGCGTCACTTCCATCTCGAGTTTTTGTCTCTGAATCAGGGGATGTTCGAAGTCGATTTCATAACGAATAAAGAAGTCTTCACTGGGACTGATCTCGATGAACTTGTCCTCGTCCCGCACGACCATGGACTTGACGACCCGTAGGAAGGTGCGGTCCAGACCCTGCTCCTCGATGCCGGCCTCTTGTATCAGTTCCGCATAGGGCAAGGCCGAGCCATCAGCTATCGGGACCTCCAGTGAATCAATCTCGATCACAAGATTGTCGATGGCGAGACCGTAAAGAGCCGACAGGAGATGCTCGACGGTTGAGAGCATCACTCCCTTCTTCATCAGCGTTGTGGCCAGAACCACCCGTGAGACATGACGCATGTGAGCTTCGATCTCGAAGTCTCGAAGATCGGTTCTGCGGAAAACAATGCCACTGTTCTCGGGAGCAGGGCAGAGCCTTACCGTTACCGGTGCTCCCGAGTGAAGCCCAACTCCGGATAGTTCAACAGGACGGCGAACGGTTCGCTGCAACAATTACCTCCATCTTTTCTCCTTCAAGAATATGCAAGAACCCTGCCACCGTCACAAGAAGATGCAGATGAGTTCCTTAGCCATCATGCGAAACTGCTGGATAGGTCCGAAACCCTTGTTACAAATAGACTTACCCCCATCAAGGGAGTGTCTAAGCGCTGCCTGTGATCGAAGATCTCTGAATCGACAGGTCAAGGCAGTCTGTTACAGACTGGCGACAACTGTAGCCTGAGAGCAACACGTGTGAGATCGGAGTTCTCACGATCCGAAGTACTAGTACTTAGTACTAGTTGGGCTGCTTCTTGTTCTTCTTCTTTTCGGCTTTCTTCGCCTTCTTGGGTGGGAGCTTGGGTTCGAGAAAGTACTCGGGTGGGAACTGGGTGTTGTAGGCGAGTTCTTCAAAGAATCTCTCCCCGCTTTTCTCGCCGTCCTCAAAGGAATGAAATGACAGGGGGGTCAGAACACCATCCTGTTCGTGCCAGTTGAAGAACTCGGTCCTCAACTCGTGTCGGATGCCCATCTTGTCCCTGGTTTGAGTCTCCATGTGCACCGGCAAATGGCTCTCGATGTCGAAGTAGATGGTGACTGCATCGTTGGTCTTGTCGATCACTTCGACCGCTTCCAACTCTCCCGAACCGGCGATGTCGTCGGGACCGTAATAGAAAAAGGAGAGGCCCTCCTCATCCAGCCGGTTTCGAAGCAGGTAATGGAAGTCACGCTTGACGATCAGCTTGAAGCGTTCCAGCTGTTCCTTCGGCATTTCTTCGATGGTGTGAAACCCTTCCTGTATCCAGCCCTTGTCCAATTCCAGGTTGTAAACCTGCAGAGTCTGTCGTTTTCCCTTGTATGTCTGAGAACGATAGCGGATAGGATCCTGGTAGTGAGTCCATTGTTGGAAGGGAATCAGACCGCTTCTGCGATCTCTTGCAAAAAGAAAGTCACGCCCCTTCACATACTCGGTCTTGACGCCCAGGTAGCGATCCCCCCCCATGGCCTCGATGGCCTGGGTCAGGACCTGCCGGGCCCGCTCCCGGGGGTCTTTCACTTCCTCGGTCTCCGACTTCAGAAGCTGCGTGCCGGAAGCCACCAGAAAAACGCTCAGGAGGGTCTGCCAGCATCGCTTTCCCCAAGGGGGCAGGATGGGTTTTCGTTGATTTGCCATCGACAAGCTTCCTCTCGTTTGGTATCGATTGAGTGTGCCCACCTCTTCAGGATATCTGACCGGAAGAAAAGTTGCTTGAGTACTCCCTTTCACAAGTACGCTGACGTTAGTAGCCTATGTAGTTGGCGTAGAGTGATTTTGCGTGCTCGGTGCTGGGCGCACCACGGATGATGGATCTCCCGTCCTTGAAAAGGGTGATTTCACAGCTTTCCACCGATAGTCTCAGCATGTAGTCGGTCTCATGAAGGGGCCCATGGTTCTGCAGCCGACGCCTCACTGCGGAGTAGTCGAAGGCTCCCTTGGAGGGCCAGATCTGGATCGATTCTTCCCCACAGAGTTCTTGCAGGAGAGGCTGCGCCCTCCCCTTTAGAAACTCGTAAACATGTTGCTGACAGGTGGGACAGGGGGCGGTTTCCTGCGGAGAGATCGGAGCCTGGGTATGGAAATCTCTCCACAGGTCGAAGGAGAAGAAGCTGTTCACCGGTTTCTCGCCAACCAGAAGCTTCAAGGCTTGGGCCACCTGGAGGGCAGAGGCGAGCCGGGCAGCCGGTGCCAGAATCCCCGCTGTCAGACAGGTCTCCATCCCCCCGGCCGCGGGTATGGGTCCGAGGATGCAGCGCAAACAGTATCCCGAGCCGGGAAGGAAAGTGACAACCGTTCCACGGCTTCCCAGGCACGAAGCAAAAATCCAGGGTAGGGAATTCTTGACCGCATAATCATTGATCAAGTAGCGCGCTGCAAAATTGTCCGTTGCATCCAGAATCAGGTCTGGAACACCCAGCCTGCTGGCGGCATTCCGACTGCTCAACTCGACCACGCAGGCATTGATTTCAATCTCGCTGTTCATCTGCTGGAGGGACTGGCGGGCGGCAACAGCTTTCGGAATCCCCTGCCGGGCGTGTTCTTCGGAGAAAAGACTCTGGCGCTGAATGTTCGAGAGTTCGACCAGGTCGCGGTCGATGAGAGAGAGAGTTCCAACTCCTGCCCGGGCCAGCATCTCAGCACTGGAGCTTCCCAGCGCACCACACCCGACAACGACCACTGTGGCACCGGAAATCCTCTGCTGACCGGCCTCCCCGATGGGCGCAAATGCGACCTGTCGGGAGTAACGGTGCGTCATTGCGACAGTGTACCATCTTGCTTTGGGGACATTGAGATGACACCTCCACGTCAGGGGCAGCGTCGCAGAGGTGCTGCTAATCGTCGAGCGAGAAGGAGTCCGTCTCGCCCGGGCAGAAAGAAAGCTAGCAGCAGGGGGCGAACCGGAAGCGGCGGGGCCTCTTTCCGGTCTGGAATCAAGCGTCTGGCCCGGGTGGCAGTGCTGGGGGCAATGGTGGCTGGGTCGGCCGCTACACTCCACTGTTACACCGTCTACAGCCGCTGGATCGATGCCCTTCTCGTCACCGACTCCCCCGTGTCCAGGGTGATTAGGGCGGCACCTTTTCGCCTGTCAAGCGGGGATCACTTGCGCCCCGAGCAGTTTCTCTATCAACTCCGAAGGGCGGGCTACGGAGAGGGCCGGAAGAATGAGCAACTCTGGTTCGAGCGATCGGGGCAGGAAATTCTTTTCGGCCGGTCGGATCAGGTCTGGCGGACTCGTTTCTCAGGGGCGAGACTCGCAGTTTTGAGCCTGAACGGAAAGACGGTTCAATCGGCTCAGTTGGAGCCTTTGTTTCTTTCTTCTTTTGCATCTTCGGGCCGCCAACGGATTCGGCCGCTTGAATACGAGGACTTGCCGTCTGTTCTGATCCAGGCAGTCATTTCTGCAGAGGACGACCGTTTTTTTCGACACGGCGGCATTGATTTGCTGGGAATCGCGCGTGCTCTGATGGTGAACACCTGGCACTGGGAGATTCGGCAGGGAGGCAGTACCCTGACACAGCAATTCGTGAAGAACTACTTTCTCCACAGTGATCGGTTCCTCAGTCGCAAGCTTCAGGAACTATTTCTGGCGCTGCTCGTGGAGAGGAGCCTCAGTAAGCAGGAGATCTTTCGGCTCTATGCAAATGAGGTCTATCTCGGACAGATTGGGAGCTTTGCGATTCACGGTCTGGGCCAGGGGACCCGGGTTTTCTTTGGCAAGGAGTGTGGGGATCTGACGCTGGGTGAAGCCGCCACTCTGGCAGCTATGATTCCTGCCCCCAACAAGTACAGTCCCTACCGGAATCCGGCGCTACTCGAACAGCGAAGAAATGGCGTCCTTGATCTGATGGAGAAACGCGGTTACGTCACTGCCGGGCAGAATCTGGAGACTCGAAGCCAGGGTCTACGCTTCCGAGAGCCACGCGATCAGGAGTCTACGAACGCCCCCTACTTTGTCGATTTCATCACCCGAAAGCTGGCTGCCGATCCACGGTTAGATCTGAGGATCCGTTCTGATATTGAACTCTTTTCCACACTCGATCCTGAGCTGCAGATTGCGGCTTTTCATGCCACCCGGACAGAGTTGGAGAGGATTGAGAAAATCCTCTCGGCGCGAAGAAGTCCCCCGGATCTGCAGGTGGCTCTGATTGCAGCCGATCCTCGTAGCGGTCAGATTCTCGCCATGATCGGGGGACGTCGATATGCTCAGGGTCAATACAACCGGGCAACGAGGGCACTGCGCCAACCCGGCTCAACATTCAAGCCCTTCGTCTTTGCGGCCGCCCTGGAGGAGTCACGGAGCCGGCCAGATGAGGCTTTGACACTCGCCACTCCGGTGCTCGACGCACCCTACACGATGGAGTTCGGCGGCCGCGAATACAGTCCCCGTAATTATGGGAATCAGTACTCGGGAATGGTGAGCGTTCGAAATGCCCTGGCCAGATCATTGAACGTACCGACGGTCAAGGTAGCGGAGTGGACAGGTCTGGATAGGGTGGCCCGACTCTCCGAGCGAATAGGCTTTCCAGGGAGACTCGAGCCCTACCCCTCACTGGCTCTCGGCAGCTACGAAGTTTCGCTTCTGGAGCTGACTCAGGGATATCAGGTGCTGGCCAACAGGGGAAGATACCTTCCATTGCAGGCCTGGACGAGAATGACCGTGGATGGCCAGCCTCTCCAGGAGGAGAGAGAGGAGCGACAGATCATCAGTCCGCAGACAGCATTCCTGGTCACCTCGGCCCTTCAGACAGCTCTTGACCAGGGAACAGGGCGGATGGCACGCCAACTCGGATTTGACCTGCCGGCTGCAGGGAAGACCGGAACCACCAGCGACTCGTGGTTTGTCGGCTACACTCCGGATCTCCTGTGCGCGGTCTGGATAGGAACGGATCATGAGCCTGATTTGAACCTTGCGGGAGCCTCTGCAGCACTTCCTGTTTGGACTCGATTCATGAAAGAGGCGCAAGAGCTGGGGCGACTGTCAGCGGCTGGTTTCCAACCTCCTGCCGGCGTTCTGGAATTGGAAATCGACGAAAGGAGCGGCCTGAAAGCCTCCTCCAGCTGCCAGTGGGTACGAAAGGAGTTCTTCCTGCAGGGTACCGAGCCTCGCCAGGTCTGCCGGCGGCACCAGTTCGCCGGAAACAGGAGGGCGGCGAAGCTATCTCAAGGACAGAGAGTTGTGACTGACCTGATGTACTAGCAGTCGATCCTGGGCTCACCCCAGCAAAGCTACGGAATGATCCCACCGCTGGAAGTCGTAGTGATTCCGGGCCTCAGATCTTCAGGTTTAACGACTGATCTCGGAGCGGATCTCCAGATTCTCTCTCCAGCGTTCGGCATTGGACCGCTACCCATACTTTGGACCAATCTGAATGTTAGAAATCCGGCATTCGCTCTTCAACCTGGAAGCCGGAAGTCGAGGTGTGTAATACACTGTCTTGTGATATTGAAGCCCACTGCATACTCTACGCCCCCCCGGCCCGAGGACTGGATGCCAAAAAGAAAAAAGGGGATTCGACCATGTTGATGCAAACGAGAACCCAGATAGCCAGAGTAGCTGTAGCACTGGTCCTGATGACAGTTGGGATCGGCTGCGATCAGGCGAGGGACCAAGCAGCGACAGAACCAACAACGGGAATGACGCCAAAACATCCCAACATTCTCCTGATTATCGGCGACGACATGGGATTTTCCGATCTTGGTGTCTACGGCAGCGAGGTGGCGACGCCAAACATTGACGCGCTCGCGAGTGATGGCCTGAGGTTCACAAACTTCCATGTCGGCGCTACTTGTTCTCCGACATGATCGCTCCTGTTGACCGGTGTTGATCACCACCGCAGCGGATTGGGAAACATGCACGAGTTTCTCACCGAAGCGCAGAAAGGCCAACCTGGTTATGAGGGCTACCTGAACAAAGACGTCGTCACAATCATTTAACTGATTCGCGATGCGGGCTACAGCACGTATATGACGGGCAAGTGGCACCTGGGCGCTGATGAAGGATATCGGCCCCACGATCGTGGCTTCGACCAAACTTATTCGTTATTGCAGGGCGCAGGCGACAACTATGGCTCGACCTCGGCTGGAGAGGGTGAAGGTGGGGATTTAACCTTCACTTCTAACCGGACTAATTGTAAAGCGCCCTGACGGTATTCACTCGAACGAGCTTTATGCCGATAAACTCATCGGCTTCCTCGACCCCGAGCAGAATGCAGATAAACCGTTCTTTGCGTATCTTTCGCTGCAGACCGCGCACTGGCCTCATCAAGCACCACGGGAATTTATCGACAAGTATCGGGACGTCTACAGTGCCGGATGGGATGTCATTCGCGAGCAGCGAATTGAGAAATTGAAATCGCTGGGTATTCTTTCAGCAGACCATGCCGTTTCGCCACGATTCCCCGGCGTGCCCCCCTGGGACGCACTTCCGGCTGAGGCCAAAGTGGCTCAGGCAAACAGAATGGCTGCTTATGGCGGGATGATCGACCACATGGACGTTCATATCGGTCGTGTGATTGACCACTTGAAGGAAACCGGTCAGTACGACAATACAATTATCATTTACATGACCGACAATGGCCCCGATTGGAGCCAGCCAAATGTTGGGGGCGGGGAGGCATGGTACAACGCTAACTATCCGAAAACCGCCGTTGAAGACATCGGGGTGAGGGGTTCATTCTCATCATACGGCCCGCCATGGGCACAGGTTGCCGCGGCACATTTGAGCGGTTTCAAGACGTTTTCAACCGAAGGTGGCTTGCGAGTTCCGTTCATTATTCGCTATCCCGAATGGATAGAAACCGGACAGACGGACGAGTTCGTTTTTGTCACCGACCTTTCGGCGACCATTCTGGAGATCGCCGGAGCACAACATCCGGGGACCAGTTATAAGGGAAGGAAGGTTTTCCCAATGAACGCAAAGAGTATCTTGCCGCTCATGCGGGGCGAATCATCGACACACCGTAGTGCGGACGATTGGCTTGGCTATGAGCTCTTTGGAAACTCCGCGATTTTCCATGGCGACTACAAGGCGCTCCGACTTGGTGCATGGCTGGAAAGCGCCGGCGTTGAAGGCGCAGGGGAGTGGCAGCTGTACGACCTCAAGAACGATCCTTCGGAACTACACGATCTCGGCGAACGGGAGCCTGAGCGTCTAGCAGAAATGGTCGCGAAATACGCTGAATATAGCGCAAGTATGGACATAATCGACGTGCCCGCGGATTTCAATCCGGTGTCGATCATTGCAGGCGGCAAGTAGCGGTAGCTGCATCGGCCTAAGACGATGAACACCAGGCTCGGTCGTAGAGCTTGGTAGTCCCCGGTTCTTGGTCTTCTCGGAGCAGTCCGTCCCTCAGAAAGGGTTCTTCGCGATCCTCACCTGCTCGGGAGCGGTATCTGGAGCTCCGGGAGCCACCGGAAAGGTTGTCAAGGTGGGGACATCATCCGGGAACTCTTGAGACGGATCATCACGCTGACGTAAAGCCACTGCAGCGAGCGGTTCGCTGCTGTGAACCGTCAGCATCGCGTTGCTCAAGTTCCTCTGGGAGACGCTCTGAAAGATCTGGTCAATGAACTGGGCCTTGTGCCCCCCATCTCCAATCTCGGCAATCACTTCTTCCAGGAGGCGGAACTCACTGTCGTATAGCCTCATCGCGACTACAGCCGACTGAGGATCCCCACTCAGACTCTGGTCGGGAGGGTTGACAACCGCAAGACCGGTTTTCAGGTCGACTCGGTTGGTGATCACGATACTGAACTCGGTCAGGGCCTGGGTCAGGGGCACGGCGGCCTCGTAAAGGAATGTCCCTGTGGAGTTCTGGATGCCCGAGAAGATACCGGTTCCGGTCAAGCCGGTCCCGGTCGAGACTCTGGCCCAGCCAACCAGCATTTCATTCCTGTTTCTCCTGGCCCTGGTTTCCAGAATCCAGGAACGTCCTCGGTTCAGGTTCGCGGAGAAGAAGCTCCCTCTTCCCGCGTCTCCCAGGTTGATAGTGAGAGGAGCTCCTGCCTGATCGAAGAACTCGATCTGCACGACAATTGGTTCGCCAGTGGCTGCGAACATGAAGCTTGTCTGGAGTTCCAGATCGAAAATGACTCCCGACCCGAGTTGAGGAAGGTAGAGAGTCTGGGCCGGCTCACATGACGCCAGGAATGACTCCCGGTACCCATCGGCGTTCTCGCTGGCCGGGTTCCCCCGCGATCCAGTCAGGATCTTCCGACCAGACTCATCCAGAAACAGCCCGGCGGAAGAGTTGTCGTCGGGCTCATCGCCGGTTAAGAGAAACTGGTTCAGACCTCTTGTGGCCACATCCAGAACATAAAGACTGCTGTCCGGATCCCCGGCGATTTCCAGCAGGTTGACAGGCGACCGGAAAGCCAGCCTCGAGCCGTCCGGGCTGAGTCCGACTGCCTGAATTTGCAGAGGCACGTCGAAAGGGTGGGCCGGGGATCCGAGAGGCGGAAAATCTGTCAACTGCACCAGCGTTGCGGGGGGATTAGCGACGTCGGTTCGAAGGAAGAAAATCTCCGCGCTGACGTCAGGGTTCTGCTGAGTAAAGTCCTCTCGCCCCACAAAAAAGAGCTGCTTGCCGTCGCCGGAGAGGAGAGGCAGCGCAATGTTCCGCGCACTGATCATGACCCGCTGTGAGTCGGAAGGAAGATGGGCCAGGACCATGTCGCTGAAGCCGCTCAGGGGATGAAAAAGCTGGGATGCCACCCGGTTGCCGTCATAGCTGACGGCAAAACCCCGGATCTCCGAAGCCTGGCTCAAATCAGTGAGTTGCACAAGCTCCTGCGTCTGCAGGTCCAACGAGAATACCTCTGCGCTCTGATCCTCGTTCAACTCTACCGGGTTACCGCTCGAGCTGAAGACAACCTTGCGCCCGTTACCACTGATCAGAGGATCAGGTCCCGACTCCAGAATGTCGGTCTCGGCCTGAGTCAGCTGAAAGAACTTGAGCAGCAGGGTGTCGACCAGAAAGAGCTGAGCGTGGTGCCCCGGATTCTCTCCTGTCAGATCCGAAGAGCTCCTGAAGACCACTCTGGAGAGATCTTCGTTGGCCGAGATCCGTCCCCGGAAGGTGTTGTTGTCCCCCACATTCGTCAGTTGACGAATGTCCCCGCCTTCCAGGTTCATGAGAAACAGCTCCAGGCTCCCGGTGGACTTCGAGTCTGGCAGGGCTTGACTGGAAAAGAGAAGTACGCCGCTCCCGGAATAATCGATCGCTGCCGGAATCGAGCCGCCCAGTGCGTCCTGGGTGCGAGTGAGCTGCGAGATCCCACAGGACAAGCGCAGCGGCTGCGCGCGTGCTCCGGGAGTGGTGCAGAGCAGGTACAACGCCATCACCAAACTTGCCGCAGTGGGCGACAGTCTACTGGTTAGCGTTGACCAAAAGAGTCTCCTAATCGCCCCCCCTTAATGCGAATAAATTAGCATTTTATGACACACAAAGTCAATGGCGAACCGTTCGTCCAGGCTAACGGGTTTAAGATGCAACAAGGTGCCCAGAGTCGCGTCAGGAAGGCCAAATACCGGAGGGAGGAGAGAAAAACTGTTGACCTGACAGGGCTCAGATGTTAATTTATTCGCACGACAAAAACACCGTCTCGTGACAGGTGTCATTGTGTTCTAACTGAATTATTGGGAGAATCGCTAGGAGGCGACAGTGACCCGCACAAAGATTCAGGATTTCAGTCGGAGAGAACGTCAGATTATGGACATTGTCTATCGACTGGGCGAGGCAACTGCGGCTGAGGTGATGCGGCAGATGCCCGAGGCTCCGGGGTATTCGACAGTTCGTACACTGCTCGGGGTGCTGGAGCGAAAAGGACATCTAAACCATGAGCGTCGGGGGCACCACTACGTGTACAGTCCCACCACTTCGGCGGAGGCAGCCAGCAGTTCGATGCTGGAGCATGTAATGGAGACCTTCTTCGATGGCTCTGCCAGTCGGCTAGTTTCAGCCGTCTTAGACAGATCGGATGCCCAGTTGAGCAGGGACGAATACGACGAAATCCTGGCAATTGTTAAAAAGGCGAAAACGGAAGACCGCTAAGTCCTACTTCGTCAGGAAACTTTCATGGATCCGATCCCCTATCCCTGGCTCCTGTATTTGAGCTCCTGGGGAGTATGGCTGGCAGTCGCTACCCTGAAGAGCCTGCTGATCCTACTCTTTCTCGAGGGCATCCTGGCAGTGCTGGCGAAGTCTCTCTCGGCCTCTGCCAGGCACACCTTTCGACTGCTGGGACTGCTCGCCCTGCTCCTGCTCCCGCCCGTTTCCCTGGGTCTTCCCAAGTGGAATCTTCCTTTGATGGAAAGGCCGGTTCTGCTGGGCGAGCAGGTTCCGGAAGAGGGGCGGCAGGCACAGGTGCGGCTGGAATTGAAGGAGAGTGCCGGTTTCAGGGAGACGATTGGAGCGAGAGGTCAGGCCTCGTCTGGAAGCTCGAATCCGGAGGGTACTCGGATCCTCCTCATCCAGGAGCCAGCAGGGGCCACGGGCTTGAACATGCGATCTCGACCGTCCCTCGTCGAGATCGGGACAGGGCTGTTGAGCGTCATCTGGATCCTTGGAACGCTGGCCCTTCTGACCCGTTTGCCCGTCGGCATGGCCTGTGTCTGGCTTGTCAGGTTCCGATCACAGGAGGTATCGGATCCCACTTTGAAGTGGGTGGCCGCGGCCGCCAGGCTGAATGTGGGACGAAGGGTCAAGTTGTACACTACCCCGCGGCTGGAGGTGGCTCTTTCGGTGGGTATCCTCAGGCCCGCCGTGTTACTGCCTGCGGTAGTGCGCACCTGGTCGGAAGCCAGGTTGCGTTCGATCCTGCTGCACGAGTTGTCTCACGCCAAGCGCCTTGACAATCTCAGCAACCTGATTTCGGAGATCGCCTGTAGTGTTTTCTGGGTGAACCCGCTGGTGTGGAGAACCGCTCGATACCTGCGCATTGATCGGGAGCGTGCCTGCGACGACCAGGTCCTGCAGGTGGGAACCAGGGCTTCTGATTATGCAGGCCATTTGCTCGAAGTCGCTCGTGCGGTTTCCAGCCGGCGACTGTGGGGCTCTTTGGAAGTGTCTCAGCCGTCAGTTTTGAAGGACCGTTTCCAGGCCCTGCTCAATCCCGGAATCGAGCGGCGTAGGTTGAGTGAATCGGGTGTCCTGAAGGCTCTTCTTCTGGTTCTGTTTGTCCTCCTGCCTGTCTCGACTGTGGAGCCGTGGGGTGAGCCGATAAGTCCTCAGCCGCTGGGGCCCTCCCCTCTTTCTCTGCGGGATTCTGTCCAATCCGCTCCAAAGTTGAGGCGAAGCGTTGCCCCCAGGCACTCTCTGAATTCGCTTATCAATCCATCCAGCTCGCTGTTTTCCAAGCAATCGAAGCGTTCGGTTTTGAGAGCGGATGGGGGCACTGATTCAAGTCGGCGCAACGAAACAATTGCCGAACCATCCTCTGTGACCAAGCGGGCATCAGGCCGGCCGGTCAGCAGCGTGATTTCCACGGCCAATACAGTGGGTCGCAGCGAGAGCGCCTGGCGTCTGGAGCGGTTCAGCGAGCTGTTTTCGGCCCGGTGAACTCCCGGATCTTCTGACTCAGGAGATCCTCAACTGCGGCCCTCTATGACCGGGATGATTGGCTCAATCCCAGCCCAGAGTCTTGCTCTGGAAGCCGCTGACAGGGAAGTGTTCGACCTGGAGAGCGGACGGCTTCCGGCCTCTGAGCGCGAGATTGAGGTGGTCGAGGTTGCGACCTACGATCTGGGCACCCTCGGCGTGGAGAGCGAGGCGGCCGACATCAATGACGAAGGAGTCGTCGTGGGCCAGAGCCGCACCGTAGAAGGAGTTGTGCATCCCTTTCTCTGGAGCAACGAAGTGGGGATGGTGGACCTGGGAGAGGCGCAGCAGGTGCACACCCGCGCTGTCCAGATCAACACTTCCAACAAGGTCCTGTGCGAAACTTTTGACAGCTATGTGTTTCAGGCCTACGTCTGGTCCCCTGAGGGCGGTCTGAAGGATGTAGGCGCGTTGGATTCATCCTCTCCTTTGACGGTACCCCAGGCCATGAACGAACCGGGACATGTGGTCGGAAGCAGTCGTGGTTCCGAGGGGACTCTGAAGGCCTTTGTCTGGACTCCGGAGACTGGCATTGTTGAAATCGAGGCTCCCGGTTGGAGCGAGGCACTGGACATCAACGACAACGACCAGGTTGTCGGGTACAGTGACAATCGTGCCTTCATCTGGAGCCAGCAGGGAGGGTTCCTGTACATCGGACCTGAAGATGCCCTCTTCAGCGCGGCGACGTCAGTCAATCGCTTTGGGCAGGTCGTGGGCTGGGCCCGGTACCAGGAAGACCAGCCGCGAGCCTTTTTCTGGGGCCCCCAGGAAGGACTCATCGACCTCGGTGGTCTGAACCCGAGCTTTCCTCTCAGCATGGCATACGAAATCAGTGATCTCGGGATTGTGGTGGGACACAGTCTGTCGATGGCCGGGAATGGTCAGGAGCAGGAGGTCAGAGCATTCCGGTGGACGCCCGAAAGCGGGATGGAAGGACTCGGCAGGGCGCCCAGTAATTCACGCATTGCACTCAACGGCCTGGGACAGATCGTGGGCACCAACCTCCAGGCCAGTGATGCAGGAAACCCTCTGGCTTACCTGTGGACCGAAGAGGGGCGGGTGACCCTCACGGCCACCCCCGATCCGACCGGGCTCCCCAGTGAGGGCGTGGCCATCAACAACCACGGTCAAATCGCCGGCAATACTCTTCTTTCAGAGGACCTGACCCGGGCCTACCTGTGGGAGGTCCGATTCGTCTCTCGCCGGGGAGACTAGTTCCACGTTCCACGTTCCACGTTCCACGCTCATGAAAATGGGAGGGGCCTCGGGCCGCGACCGCCGGGCATGACGTTCAAGGACCTCGGTCGCCGCCCAAGGCGCCTCCCACACTCCGCAACGGGGAACTAGCTTCCCCAGCCTTTCTTGTCTGCGGGTTGGAAATATTGTTAAATGCCCGAGACACTTGACCTGCTGCCCTGGAGACTCCATCTATGAACGAGCCCCATGACTCGCCCGATCCCACCAAGGATTTCAAGCCCTATGTGCCCGCTGAGACTTCGCTCTCCGAGTTGACGGTCCGAGCTCTGGTGTGGGGTGTCGTGATGGCCTGCGTGCTGGGTGCGGCCAATGCCTATCTGGGAATGAAAGTAGGCTTGACAGTTGCGGCTACATTCCCGGCGGCAGTGGTGGCCATGGCTGTTCTTCGACCTTTTCGAGCATCAATCCTGGAGGAAAACATCGCCCGCACCACGGCCTCGGTTGGCGAGGCCCTGGTAGCGGGCGCCATTTTCACCATTCCGGCCTTTGTGATCAGCGGCGTATGGGATGAGCTGCGGTACATCGAAAGCACCTTGATCATGCTCATCGGGGGTGTTCTGGGAGTCCTTTTTGTCATCGTCCTGAGACGAACCCTGGTGGAGGAAGCGGATCTCCCGTTTCCCGAAAGCGTGGCAGCGGCAGAACTGGTCAAGGCCGGTCAGGGGGGGCAGAGCGGGGCCGGCTATGTTTTCAGCGCCATGGGGTTGGCCGCGGCCTGGGAGATCCTGAAGAACTCCAACGGCATCCCCCTCGTGGGAACCTACGCTCGCACTTTCGTGACCCTGGGGGTTTCGCAGATCGAGCTTCTGGGACAGACGATCCGCTACCGGGGTGGCTTGCTTCTGGAGTCGGCGGCCTCCTCTCCCGCCTTGGTCGGGGTAGGGTTTATCGTCGGGCCCGGAATCTCCTCCGTTCTCTTCGCCGGGGCTGTGACGGGCTGGCTCTTCCTGGTGCCCTTGAGCCTGTTCCTGAATCCCGAGCTGACAGCCGGCGTCAGCGATACGCAGTCATGGATCGACTGGAGCATGGAGATCTGGTTCTGGCAGGTCAGACCTCTGGCCGTGGGAACCATGATCGTGGCGGCTTTTTACACGCTATTCAAGCTGCGCTCTTCTCTCATCGGCGGAATCAAGCAGGCCGTCGCCGACCTGCAGGCGGCGAAGCGGGGACACAGTGATGTCAGTCGTCTCCAGATCGATATCAACTTCAAGGGTGTGGGGATTGCCATCCTCTTCCTGTCCATCCCCTTGTTCTTTCTCTACTACTATTTCAGCGGCTCTTTGCCGGGAGCGCTCCTGCTCACCGTTGTGATGGTGATCCTGGGTTTTCTGTTTGCGGCTGTGGCCGGTTACCTGGTGGGTCTGCTGGGCAGTTCCAACAATCCGATCAGCGGACTCACTCTCAGTACGTTACTCATTTCTGCAGTACTCATGGTGCTGATCGGAGTGACCGGAAACCCTGGAATCATGGCGGTTCTGGCGGTGGCTGGCGTCGTCTGCTGCGCCGCCGGCATTGCCGGTGACATGATTCAGGATCTGAAGGTCGGACACATCCTGGGCGGGACTCCCTGGCGCATGGAAGTGGGAGAGATCATCGGAGTCATCGTCGCCGCCCTGGTGCTGGTCTGGCCCATGATCGCCCTGCATCGTGTCTATGAAATCGGAAGCGCCGAACTCCCGGCGCCGCAGGCGGGCCTGATGGCTCTCCTGGCCCAGGGAATCGTGGGGCGCGAAATGGCCTGGCCGCTGGTGATCGTCGGTATGTTCTTCGCACTCGCGTTGATTCTGATCAACGCTCCTTCGCCCATGTTGATCGCCGTAGGGATGTACCTGCCTTTCTCTTCCACCTCGGCCATCTTCGTGGGAGGGATCATTCGCTGGATTCTGGATGGGATTCTGAAGCGGCGCCAGGCCAGCGCGGGGGAGACAACGACTGCGGTCAATACGGGTATCCTTCTTTCCTCCGGGTTCATTGCCGGGGAAGCGCTGATGGCAGTCTTACTGGCTTTCCTGGTGCTGGGATTCGACCTCCAGGGCGCCGTCAATCCTCTGCCGGGACTCGTAGAGTATCTTCCGGGCTTTCTGGGGGACAATGCCTGGCTGGGCCTGGCGGGGTTCGCCTGGCTCTTCCTGGCTCTTGTGAGAGTGCCAATCAAGGCGATGAAAAAGGGCGGCGCCCTGGGAGTCAGGGTTGAATGAGCCTCTCTCACAGGAGTTCCTGGCGCTGGAGCCGAGGAGGCTCCTCGAGTGGGAAATGGACTCCCAGAGCCGAGCCGTCCTGCTCCGACCCAAGTTCGGTTCGGGCCTGCTGGGCCGGACTCTCCTGAGCTGGTTCGGTCCGTCGCACTACCGGATCCGTCTCGATGAGGTAGGGACGGCTATCTGGGTCTGTCTGGACGGGGAGACCCCTCTTGCTACGGTGCTTTCCGAATTGAAGAAGGAATTTGGAAGCCGGGTCGAACCGGCCGAAGAGCGCCTGCGGATGTTCGTTGACGATATGATCCGCAAGAAGTTGATCGAGGTCAAATGACCGCGTCCACTAGGTTGCTCCCAAGGATCTTCCGTGCCTTTCGCTACAGGGACTTCAGGGTCCTGTGGTTGGGCGCATTTACGTCCACAACCGGCAACCTCATGCAGCAGGTTGCTCAATCCTGGCTGATTCTCCAGTTGACCGGCCTGTCCTTTTACCTGGGTCTGACCAGCTTTCTGGCCCAGCTTCCACTGGTGTTGTTCTCGGTGATCGGTGGAGTCTTGGCCGATCGAGTGGACCGACGTAAAATCCTTCTCTTTTCTCAGGCCGTCCAGATGATGACAGCCTTCGTCCTGACGGCCCTGATCTTCTTTGATCTGATTGAAATCTGGCATTTTCTGGTGCTGGTCTTTGTGGCAGGGCTGGGACAGGCTTTTGGCGGCCCGGCTTACCAGGCTTTGATTCCGGACCTGGTCAAGCGCCAGGACGTTCCCAATGCGATTGCTCTGAACTCGATTCAGTTCAACCTGGCCCGGGTGGCCGGCCCCATGCTGGCTACGGTGGTGATGGCTACCCTGGGCGCGGTCGTCTGCTTTGCTCTGAATGGGCTGTCGTTCCTGGCTGTCATCCTATCTTTGCTGTTGATTCAGAGTACTTTCCGGCCCCCCAAGACGGAGGCCACAGTAACCAGTCAGATGAAAGATGGAATTCGTTTCGTCCTGGGCAGGCGCTTCCTGCTGCAGTTGATGGTCCTCGGATTCGTGAGCACGTTTTGCGGCGTTCCACTCCTCACTCTGCTCCCGGCTTTTGTGCAGGGTGTCTACCAGATGGGAGAAGTGACCTATTCCTGGATGATGTCGATAGCAGGAGCCGGGGCTGTCGTAGGAGCAGTGCTTTATGCCGGGCTGTCCGAGTTCAGTCGCCGGGGGCTCCTGACTCTCTGGTCACAGCTTGCCCTGGCAGTCCTGACAGCGGCTTTTGCCTTCTCGAGTCACTGGATGGTGGCGAGCGTGTTTCTGTTTGGCGCCGGAACCTGTCTGATCGGATTATTCGCATCCATTACGTCTCTGGTCCAGCTGGCCGCGCCCGACGAGATGAGAGGAAGGGTGATGAGTCTTTTCTTCCTGGCTTTCCGGGGTGGAATGCCGGCCGGCGATTTGACGGCAGGTGCTCTGGCCGACTTCTTTTCACCGTCCGTCGCAATTCTTTTCCTGGCTATTCTGCTGGGTTGTGTATCGAGCGGATTTCTACTCTTCGGAAGCCGGGTCAAACAGCTTTAGTGGGACTTCCACCACGGGCTGCTACTAGCCGACCGGGAGCCTTCTCTGTGCCAGAGCAGTGGCCAGTTCCTTGATTTCTTCCGAGAGAGAGCGGTCCTCGTCCAGGAAGGGGACCAGGTCGCGAACGAACTCATGGGCCCGGCGGGTTCCCTCTCCCAAGTCCTGACTTCTGCCCTTGATATCAGCGGCCTGAGCCAACCCGATCAGCTCGATGCTCAGGAGCGAGGCCAGATCTTCGAGGATCGCGACATTCTTGAGTGCTGCGATCCCCCCCATGGTCACGATATCCTGGTTGTTCGCATTAGTGGGAATGGAGTGCAGGCTAGCGGGAGCGGCGCGCACACGAATCGTGGCGGAGATCGACGTTGTCACCAGCTGAACCGGCATGAAACCAGACTTGAGACCTGCCTCTCCGCTGACCAGCATGGGAGTCAGATCGAAGTTGAAGTTCTCGTCGATGAGGCGAGCAAACTGGCGTTCCGAAAGAGTTGCAAGTTGGCTGAGCAGGAGGGAAAGTGTGTCCATCGCAAACGCCACATGCTGTCCCAGAAAATTCCCACCGTGAGCGACCTCTTTTTCTTCGGCGAAGATCAGGGGATTATCATTCACCGAATTCAGTTCGGTCCGCAGGACATCCTGGATAAAGTTCAAGTGATCTCGCACGGCCCCGGTGACTTGAGGAACACAGCGGATTGAGTAGGGGTCTTGAATGTCTTGGCTGGATTTGACCAGTTCGGAAACGCCGGCCTTTTCCTCCTCCAGGAGGCGAGTCACCTGCTCTGGTTCCATGGTGAGCTTGCTGTTTCGGGCGAACCGGAGAATGTTTTTCGCGGCTACAGTTTGTCCCGGATAGGGCTTCAGGCCATGGATTCGAAGGTCGAAAGCGGCCAGGGAGCGGCCAAACACTTCGACCAGAAAGGCGGTGCACAGCTCCATGATCGTGGCCAGATACTCGGTCTGGTAAGAGCAAAGCGATCCGACTCCGGTCATGAAAGCAGTTCCATTGACCAGTGCAAGTCCTTCTTTGCAGGCAAGAGACACCGGCTCGAGGCCCTCTTCACTCAGGGCTTCCCGGCAGTCGACAATTCTTCCCCTGTATTCGGCCTTCCCTTCACCCATGAGCCCCAGGGCCATGTGACCGAGGTGAGCCAGATCCCCGCTGGCCCCTACCGAGCCCGTTTCTGGAATCCTGGGGTGGATTCGGTGATTCAACAGGTCGACGAGAGCCTGAATGGTGTCCCAGCGGATTCCCGACCGTCCCTGCAGAAAAGAGTTGGCTCGAGCCAATATGGTCGCTCGTACCGCGGGAGCTGGGAGAGGCCTGCCCACACCGGCCGACAGTGCTCGCACCAGATTGCGCTGAAGAGCTTCCGTTTTAGAACGTGGGAGGAGACGGTTGCAGAGGGGGCCTACTCCAGTGTTGACGCCGTAGACGGGCTTATCCTCGAGAACCATTTCTTCGACCACCCTCCACGAGGCCTCGACAGCTGGACGACAGCTTTCGGACAAAGAGGTCTTCGCGCCTTCGACCGCGACGCTATGGATGTCTTCAATACTCAGGTCTTTTCCGGTAAGGACAACTTTATAAGCCATTGTTCGTCTCCTTGTCTTCCATCCAGAGTCAACGATCACTCTGGATGCCTGCACTTTATTCTACGGGTTCAGGACAATCCATTTTGGGCTAACATTACTTTACAGGGGGCGTACAGCCCGGGGTCAGCCTCCCGGCATTCCGGGACCGATTGACGGGCTGCTAGCACTTCATTGACCTAAATCACTGATTTTGCTAGCTTCTTTGTTCTAATGGGAGTGTCAGCCAGGAGACAGAATGTCTGAGAAGGTTCACATATTCGATACGACACTGCGCGACGGCGAGCAATCTCCAGGGTGTTCGATGACCCTGGAAGAAAAGCTGAGAATGGCTCGTCAACTGGAACGTCTCAACGTAGACGTTCTGGAGGCAGGGTTTCCGATTTCCTCCGAAGGAGACTTCAAAGCCGTCCAGGCCATCTCGGCGGAAGTTCGACAGCCCACGATTGCGGCTCTGGCAAGAGCCCACCGACCGGACATCGAGAGGGCCTGGGAAGCGATCAAAGGTGCACACAAGAAGCGGATTCACACCTTCATTGCTACCTCCGACATCCATCTCGAGTACAAGCTTCACAAAACCCGGTCCCAGGTGCTGGAGAAGGCCATCGAAGCGGTCAAGATCGCCCGCGACCTGTGCGACGATGTCGAATTCTCGGCTGAGGATGCCACCCGCAGCGATTTCGACTTCCTGGTCGAGATCTTCCAGGCGGCCATCGAACATGGCGCCAGTGTGATCAACGTGCCCGACACGGTGGGCTACGCCGTTCTGGAGGAGTATGGAGGCCTGATTCGTCGCCTGATCGAGACCATTCCGAACAGCGACAAGGCCGTCTTCGGCACTCACACCCACAATGATCTGGGCTTGGCCGTTGCAAACTCGCTCTCTGGAGTATCCGGGGGTTGCCGTCAGGTAGAGTGCACCCTGAATGGCATTGGAGAAAGAGCCGGAAATGCTGCTCTGGAAGAAGTGGCGATGGTGCTTTCGACAAGACCAGACCGGTTCAATTACCACACCGACATTGTGGCAACCGAGATCTATCCTTCCAGTCGTCTGCTGTGTGAGTTAACCGGGAGTCAAGTCCAGTTCCACAAGGCCATCGTGGGACGAAACGCCTTCTCCCATGAAGCTGGAATTCACCAGGATGGCGTGCTCAAGAATGCACTCACCTACGAGATCATGACCCCCCAGTCCGTCGGGGTGGCGAGTAACAAGATCGTCATGGGGAAGCACAGCGGACGCCATGCTCTGAGCGTCAAGCTCAAGGAGCTGGGCTACGACCTGTCGCGGGAAGACCTTGACAAGGCTTATCTGTGCTTTACTCGCCTGGCTGACGCGAAAAAAGAGGTCAGCGCCGCCGAGCTGGCCGCCATCGTCGAGAGCGGATATCAGATTGGAACCGAAACGGATCAAAAGCCCAGGTTCAAAGCCGCTCGGATCCGAAGCTGATCACTGTCGGAAGCAACTCATGGCCACAACACTCTTCGAAAAGATCTGGGACGATCACGTCGTCGATCAGAAGCCAGGACGACCAGCCCTCTTGTACATTGACTGCCACCTGGTGCATGAAGTGACTTCCCCCCAGGCTTTCGATGGGCTGCGTCTGGCTGGCAGGCAGGTGAGGCAGCCGGATCTGACCTTCGCAACCATGGATCATAATGTGCCGACCTGGGCCCGAACCCGGCCGCTCGAGGACCCGGTTTCCAAGGCGCAGATGGAAGCTCTGGCGCGAAACTGCCGGGAGTTTGGCGTGCCGCTCTACGATCTCGACAGTCCCGAGCAGGGTATCGTCCATGTGATCGGGCCCGAGCTGGGACTGACCCAGCCCGGGATGACCGTTGTGTGTGGAGACAGCCACACGGCCACCCATGGAGCCTTTGGGGCGCTCGCATTCGGTATCGGTACGAGCGAGGTCGAACACGTGCTGGCGACGCAGTGCCTGCTCCAGTTCAAACCGAAGACTATGGAGATCAGAATCAATGGCAGCCGGCTGGCCGGCGTTGCCAGTAAGGACGTGATCCTCTACGTCATTCGAAGGATTGGAATCGCTGGAGCGACCGGGCACGTTGTCGAATACACGGGTGAGACGATCCGCGCGATGAGCATGGAAGAGCGGATGACGATCTGCAACATGTCGATTGAAGCCGGCGGACGGGCCGGCATGATCTCTCCCGATCAGACCACCTTTGATTACATCTCGGGGAAGCGCTTTGCACCTCGGGGAAAAGATCTCGAGAGTGCTGTGGAGTACTGGGAGAGCCTGCCCACTGACGCGGGGGCGACCTATGACACGGCGATTGAGCTCGATGTGTCGGAGATTCCGCCGCAGGTCAGCTGGGGAACCAATCCGGGCATGGTGACTGATGTGACGGGTGTGGTTCCCGGGCCCGAAGAGATGCCCGACGAGAATTCGAAAAGAGCCTGCCGCCGAGCCCTGGAGTACATGGGGCTGGAACCCGGAGTCCGCATCGAAGAACTGACCGTAGACCGGGTTTTTATCGGTTCCTGCACAAACTCACGGATCGAGGATCTCCGCGTGGCAGCTTCGGTGGCGGAAGGGAACCGCGTTGCCAGGGGAGTGCAGGCCATGATTGTGCCCGGCTCGCAGCAGGTCAAGAGTCAGGCAGAGAGAGAGGGTCTGGACAAGATCTTCAAGGAGGCGGGCTTTGACTGGCGCGAGTCCGGCTGTAGCATGTGTCTGGGAATGAATCCTGACGTTCTCAAGCCGCAGGAGCGATGTGCCTCCACCTCGAACCGGAACTTCGAGGGCCGGCAGGGGCGAGGAGGACGAACCCACCTGGTCAGCCCCGGAATGGCGGCGGCTGCCGCCATCGCAGGACACTTTGTCGATATCCGCGACTGGGACTACTGAACCAGCAACGAGCAACGCGAAGATGGAGCCGTTTCGAACCCACAGAGGTCGAGTTGCCGTACTGGATCGTATCAACGTTGACACGGATCAGATCATTCCCAAGCAGTTCCTGAAACGAATCGAACGGACGGGTTTCGGCCAGTTTCTCTTCTACGACTGGCGCTTCCTGAAGGACGGTTCACCCAATCCGGAATTCGAACTGAACCAGGAACGATTCCAGGGGGCCACTATCCTGCTCACCGGATCCAACTTCGGTTGCGGATCGTCCCGTGAACATGCTCCCTGGACACTGCTGGACTATGGTTTCCGTGTTCTCATAGCCTCCTCATTCGCGGACATTTTCTTCAACAACTGCTTCAAGAACGGGATCTTACCCATTCTCCTGCCGGAGGATGCAGTGACTCAGCTGCGCGATGCCGTTCTGGTAGGCCCCGGCTCCGAGTTGGGAGTCGATCTCGAGTCACAGACGATTCAAGGTGACTCCGGACTCAACTTTGGCTTTGAAATCGATCCGTTTCGGAAAAAGTGCCTTCTGCAGGGTATTGACGATGTGGAACTGACTCTGCAACTCAAGGACCGGATTCGGGCATATGAATCCGGGCGGCGTTCCTTTCTCGGTTTCGGGGACTGATCTCCCAGTGTCCCGAACATGTTACCCGAAGGTCTTCTCCAGCCGATCGAGGACCTTTTGCTCCGATGCGGAGATCTTGCGACCCAGGCCCAGAAAGCCTCCGGCCGCCGTGGCGACTTGCCTCACCCTCCCGATCACGTCCTCTCTGAGGGTCCGCCGGGCGTCGGGTGTCAGTGTTTCCGAGAGGGCTGCAACATACGACTCCCACGCTTCCAGGAGTCTGGCCGGTGGAGCCTTCTTGAGCCAGTTACAAAGCAGGAGGTAACTCTCGCTCTAAGGGGTGATGCCGACCGACTCGGCGGCTGCAAGGATGGCATCCCGCTCCTGCTGTGCAATCGATCCGTCGGCCCAGGCCACTTCAACCAGGGGAATCAGGGTGAGGGCGGCCAGGGTCTCGCTGTCGATTTCAAGCTCGAGAAGCAGCTTGAGAAGGTCTCGATTCGTTAGACCGGAACTCTCGCTCAGCGCTGCTCTCTTCTCCGCCCGCGCGGCCTTCTTTCGCATCGCTGCCAGTAGTTTGGCGTTTTGATCTTTGAAAAAGGACTCTTCGAGCGCTCGTCGTCGCGCTTCTAATGGCTCGATCTTCATGAACTCCCTCGAATCTTCTGAACACCTACTTGATCAACCACATTCTCGCACAGAAAAGCGTTCCACGTTCCACGTTCCACGTTCCACGTGTTTTATCTGATTACGTTCCTGAGCACGAATGTACGAACCTCGTACGTGGAACGTGGAACGTGGAACGTGAAACGTGGAACGTGTATTCACCAGGGTCTTTCGATCTCGGGTACAGGGCCGTCGTATCTCTTCTTGACTTGATAGACATTGAACCACTCCCATTTCTCTCCTCGGTCGAGACTGATGGGTAGAATTCCCCAGGCCGTACTGTAGAAGCCGGCCGAGGTATGAAAGTCGAGAATCCGGAACGCAGACTCGGGATCCACGTGGCGCTGCTCCAGAAGACGGACGAACTCGTCACTGTCGTAGAGGGTAATCCAGGGAAGGGCAATGTAGGGCTTGACAATGATGTCGCCTGCCACGGGTTCCACCCCGGTCTTGGTCAGAGGCCGTGCCCCGAGTTTCTCCATGTAGTACCGAAAACCCCACTCTCCGGTGTACCAGATCTGCTGGTTCTGGATTTCCAGGTGCTCGAGGATCCGGGCGGACTCCTCACGATAGACCTCAGCAAAACGATAGTCGGCAGAAGCAATCGCCAGCGAATAAGGAAGGGTCAAGGCCAGACTCAGGAGAAGAGTGGATTTGGCTGTGCGGCTACTGTGGGCGGTCTCCAGTGCGTACTGCCAGAGAAGCAGGAAGGCCGGAAGGGCCAGAACCGCATAGCGCACCGATCCGCTGTAAAAAACCAGGCAGCAGGCTGCCAGAATTCCCCAGAACCACAGGAAGAGGACGCTCAATAATGCTCTTGAATGGTCACTGAGGGCAGTTTCCGAGCCCCGCCAGAACACCCTTTCGGGAGAGTCCTTGCAGCTCCAGAAATTTTGCCAGACCCGGCCTGACCCCTCGCCGATCTTGATGATCGTCAACAGGGCGGTGGTTAGAAAGCCCGCAAAAAGAAAAGCCTGCAGCCAGGGCCACTCCGGATACCAGAGATAGGCAGGGATGAACGCGAGGAAGAAAACGGCCACATAGATGCGCCGGGAGGTCTGGCCGGTGAAGGCCAGCCAGCCAGCCAGAGGGAAGACAAACGTCCCGCCCAGATGGAGCAGGAAGCTGAGCATTCTCGAGCCAACAGCCGCCAGGGAAAACGGGGAGTGCTGCTCCATGTGCAGGAAGGTGTTCAGCAGGACAAACCGGTCATAGTGCACATAAGCCCGAAGATACCAGAGCAGCCACAGCAGAAATGGGGCGGCCAGGACCAGGGCAATCCGATGTCTTTGCTCATCCTTCAAGACCGACCAGCGCCGGTACAGGACCCAGTCAGCACCCAGCAGCAGCACCAGAGCGACCGTCAACAGAGACATGAAACTGGCCACCAGGATGGCTCCCAGGCAGACTCTCCAGGCCCATGCGTTGGCGGGCTCTCGCAGGAAATGATGAAAGGATGCCAGCGCCAGGATCCAGAATGACAGCAGTGGAACGTCCGGCATGATGGTATGGCTCAAGGTGAGGAAGGCGGTTGATGACACGAGCAGAGTTGCTGCTGCGAAGGGAAAGCGCAGTAGGCTACTGGCCAGTTCGTAGAAGGCAAGGGCGGCCAGCAAAGGGAATACCAGGAAGGCCAGATGAGCAACCCGCTCACTCTGACGACCTGTGACCAGTTGGGTTAGAGCGAGATAGTAAGAGGTGAAAGGAAGGTGACTGTGACTGGCAGCATCGGGGGCGACAAAACCTTCGTAGAGAGCGTCAAAGTCGTAAGGGTAGAGAGGCTCCGCAAGAATATTCCTGGCCACATCCAGGTAGATTCGGTCATCGATGTGGTAGGCCTGGTCGATAAAAGGCAGCGAGGTGACCAGAACCAGCAGGATGAGCGCCAGTCGGGAGAGCCAGCGATGACGTGAGGTCTCGGGGTTCGCCACTAGTGAGTAAGTACGCCCTGCAGAACCTGTTTTAATTCAACCAGTTAACGGCTGTTGACGGCTAAGCAACTGTTTTTCTGTAATTTGACTGAGAGTGATCTGAGATCGGATTCTCCTGTGGTTTGAAATCGACCAGGCTGAGGTACTGTTTCCCGATCAGCCAGTCTTCGTGAATCTCCTCGACGACAGCGGTGATGAGTCGTAGTGCGGACTCGGTGTTTGGAAAGATACCGACGACCCGGGTACGCCGGCGAATCTGACGGTTTAGGTTCTCCAGCCCGTTGTTGGTGCGAATGCGCCGCCAGGTAGAACGTGCAAAACGAAAGACCGTAAAGCCTTCCGGCAGATTGGTCTCCATCCAATCGGCCAGCTCCGGGTTGCGGTCGTAGTATTGCTCGACTCTGGCCCGAAGCATCGCCTCAGCTTCGCCTCCAGACGGGGCATTGAAGATGTCTCGAATGTCAGTGGCGATGGCGGCACGTTGGTCGGATCGGCGGGCGTATCGCTGAGCATTCTGGCTCAGGTGAAACTGACAGCGTTGCCAGGGCACTGAAGGAAAGACAGCTCTTCTGGCAGCTCGTAGTCCTGAGTGGTCATCGCTGACAATCAGCTGCACACCCTCCAGACCACGCTTTTGAAGCTGCTGCAGAAACTCTCGCCAGTGGACCTCCGCCTCGCTGAGTCGGCAGCTGACCCCAATCACCTCCCGCTTGCCCCAGCAGTTGACTCCGGTCGCTTTCAAGACGGCCACATCCTGAATGCTGCCCTGGCGACGGACCTTCTCGTAGTGGGCATCCAGGTACACAACTGGATAGCTGCCCAAAGGGCGGTTGCGAAACTGCTCGAGTTCGTCGTCCAGCAGCTTGGAGATTCTTGAGACCTGGCTGGCGGAGATCTCGGTGCCGCACAGCTGCTCGGTAATCTCAGTGACCTTGCGCGTCGACACGCCCATCACGTACATCTCGGCGATGGCCAGCTTCAGGGCTTTCTCCGAGCGGCACCCTCGCTCCAGGGATCGGGGATAGAAGTCCAGGTGACGTACTTGTGGAATCCGGATTTGAAGCTGTCCCACTCGAGTTGACAGCGTCTTGGCCTTGTACCCGTTGGCGTGGTCTCGACGCTGCTCGCTCCGCTCCCAGCGTCGAGCTCCCAGAAACTCTTCTCGTTCCATCTGCATGGCGGTGTTGAGCAGTTTCTCCAACACTCCTCGAAACGCGTCGCTGCCTTCTTCGATCAGTTCTTTCAACAATTCTCGTGGTAGCCTCTGTTCTGGGTCTGGGGTCATTCGGATCCTCCTTGCTCTTGTCTTGAGTTTTTGGAGAAATCCTGCCCCAGACCTCTGATCCTTTTAGCTCACCTTCCTCAAATTACAGAAAGAACGGTACACCCCTCTGTTGACCTGAGCCGGGGCCCGTCTTTCGAGACGATCTACTTTATAGACTTTGAGCCACCCTTTCCAGTAAAGTAAGAGTCCTATATGTCTCTTAATAAGGTGCTCCTGGTTCTCCCCATTCGTGAAGGGAACAACTTTCAAGTCGCTCCTGATTGCGGCATTCTCTATCTGGGAACTGCCCTTCGCAACCAGGGGTTTGACGTCACGCTGCTGGACTGTCCCAAGGAAGAGATGACGTTTCGAGAGTTCGGGGTCTTCGTCCGGGAGGGCAGCTTCGATGTGGTCGGGTTCCGCTGCTACAGTCGTGACCACAACTATGTCAATCACCACCTGGGCATCGTCAAGTCCGTTGATCCCGCCATTCTGACCCTTGCCGGTGGTCCTCACCCTTCCTCTCTCCCCGAGTATGTTCTGTCGGCTATGCCCAATCTCGATTGTGCCTGGCAGGCTGAGGCAGAAGAGGGGATGGGGCCGTTTCTCGAACTGTTTGCGGAATACGGGCCGAAAATTCCGGAACCTGAATTGAAGCTGATTCCGGGTCTCGTCTGGCGAAGCATCGCCGAGGAACGAGTCGTGACCAACCCTCCAGGCTTTGGGACCGATCTGGATGCCTACGGAATTCCGGCCTGGGACCTTGTGGCCCCGGATACCTACCCGGGTTTCATCTGGGAGCAGTATTATCCGGTTCTGACAACCCGTGGTTGTCCCTATCCCTGCACCTACTGCAACACCCCGGGACTTTCGGGACGCAAGCTCCGCCACCGCAGTGTCGAGCATGTGATCGAAGAGCTGCGCTTCCTGAAGCAGCGCTATGGAATTCAGCGCTTCAGCATCATTGATGATGAGTTCACGCTGGCCAACAAGTACGCGATAGCCTTCAGTGAGGGCTTGATCAATTCAGGGCTGGACCTGAGATGGGATTGTCCCGTCGGTGTGCGGCTGGATTCCCTGAACCCCGAGTTGCTCCAGGTGATGGAAGCTGCTGGATGTGAAGCCATGGCCGTCGGGATTGAGTCCGGGAGCGAGCGTATTCAAGGTCTGATCAAGAAGCGTGTCACAGTTGAAACCATTCGTGAGCGGGCTCGAATGATTGCCGATTGCAGCAGCATCCGCATCACCGGCTACTTCATGATCGGGTTACTGGACGAGACGGCGGAAGAGATCAATCAGACGATTCGACTCGCTTGTGAACTGCCGCTCGTGCGCGCCAACTTCAACGTCGTCATTCCCGTTCCCGGGACGGCCATCTTTGACGAACTCCTGGAGGAAGGTCTGCTCACACTGGAGGAGATCGAATGGGATACCCTGACGAGTGACCAGGTTGCGTTTGAACGTCGGCATATCAGTGGCCGGAATCTCATGAAGCTCCAGCGCAAGGCCTACTTTCGCTTCTACGGCCGACCCTTGATCATCTGGGATCTGATCAAGGAATCAATTCGTAACAAGGAAGTCCTGAGAGCCTCTTTCCAGAAGCTGAAGATGCTTTCCTGGCGAGACCAGACCTATACCTTCACTCCCATGTATCAGCGTTCCACGTTCCACGTTCCAAGTTCCACGACTTCCAGCCTCTAACCTTCAACCTCTAACCTTCAACCTTCGACCTTCAGCTTCCTTCCGCCAGATTCTCCTGAATGATGGAGAGCATCTGCTCATGGATCTGTCCGTTGGTGGCGACAATCTCAGGGATCTCGAGCTGTGCCGGGAAGCCATCGAAACGGCTGACCCTGCCTCCGGCCTCTGCCACGATCAAGGCACCCGCCGCCACGTCCCAGGGATTGAGCCCGAGTTCCCAGAATCCCTCGAACCGGCCTGCCGCGACATAGCAGAGGTCGAGGGCGGCTGACCCGTCCCTTCTCACAGCCCGGGTTTTTAGCATGAATTCATGGAAGAGTTTCAGGTTCTTCAGGATCTGGTCGCGGTCGTAGGCAAAGCCTGTACAAACGAGACTCTCTCCCAGAGAGACCTCAGAAGACACTTGAATTGAACGGCCGTTGAGCCGGGCCCCTTCGCCTCCAACTGCCGTGAAGAGTTCTCTAGCAGTTGGGTCGTATACAACCCCCACCTCCAGGCGACCATCGATCTCCAGAGCGATAGACACACAGAAAAAAGGATACCCGTGCGCGAAGTTGGTTGTTCCATCCAGGGGGTCGATGATCCAGCGGAATTCGGACGCTTTCTCCCCAACCTGCCTGGCCCCTGTTTCTTCGGCCAGGATCGAATGGTGGGGAAAACGTTCAAAGATCTTCGAGACCAGCAGTTCTTCCGACTTCAGGTCGGCTTCAGTGACGAGATTGATTCTGCCCTTCTTGGAGACGACCAGTTTCCGACCCAGGTAATCGGCTAGCAGGCTCCCGGCTTCCGCTGCCAGCTCGGAAGCAAACTCGAGGAACTCTCTTGCCACTGCTCCTTACTCCGTGTCACGACCCTGTTTAAGAAGAACCACAGCCTGGGCTGCGACACCTTCAGAACGCCCGATTGGACCTGACTTTTCCATGCTGGTCGCTTTCACTCCGATCCGGGAGCGGTCGAGGTGAAGCACTCGGGCCAGGTTGGCTTTGATGGAGCCGATGTGGGGACTCAGGGGGGGTTCTTCAGCTATCAGTGTGACATCGAGGTTACTCAACCGCAGGCCCCGGATCTGCACCAGGCGATAGACTCTCTCCAGGAGAACGATGCTGGAGAGGTCTTTGTACTCGGGATCGTCGTCGGGGAAATGAGATCCGATGTCAGGGAGTCCCGCCGCCCCCAGGATGGCGTCACTGAGCGCGTGCAGGATCACATCCGCGTCGGAGTGTCCTTCCAGGCCCCGTTTGTAGGGGATGACGACTCCACCCAGTACCAGAGGCCGGTCCGGGCAAAAGCGATGGAAGTCGAAACCGATGCCCACTCGAAAGTCCATCTAACTCAATCTTTTCATGTCTTGCTTCCAGGTGATCTTGATGTTCTCTTGCTCACCGTCGACGGTGTACACGCTCTCTCCAGCGCGCTCTACCAGGGTCGCCTCGTCGGTTGCCGAAATCCCCTCCTTGGCTGCCCGAATCAGGGCCCTCTCCAGAACTTCCCGGTCAAATGCCTGCGGCGTCTGCGCCAACCGCAGTCGACTGCGGTTGAGTGTCCGTAGGACTCGATGGCCGTCAACTTCCTTAACGGTTTCGGCAATCGGCAGAACCGGCACGCAGGCCGCCCCGTGTTGCAGGCCCGCCAGAACTCTGCCGACCAGGGAGCGAGTCACGAAGGGACGAACTGCGTCGTGGACGAGAACCCTGGTGACGCCTGTCGATAGAGTCTGGAGTCCCAGAGCAACCGACTCCTGCCGCGAACTCCCCCCTTTGACCACGTTGACTCGTTCCTGGAGGTCTAGCTCCGACTGCTCTTTCCGTACCCGGCCCAGCCACTCCCAGGGAACCACGACGGCGATCTCCTCGCAGAGTGCGCCGATCGTTTCCAGCGCAAAGAGGTAGATTGGCTTTCCCTGGAACTGCAGGAACTGTTTGGGGACAGAGGACTCGAAACGTACCCCCGAGCCGGCGGCAGCCAGAATGAGTCCAGTCAAAGCCTGGAAACCTTCTGGCGTGGGTAATTACCTTCCGAGTCAGACGAATCCGCCTGGGCCCGGCCGAAAATCATTTTTCCGGCAGTCGTCTGCAGGACGCTGGTCACGTGCATGTCAATGTTCTTACCGATCATTCGGCGGGCATTATCCACCACCACCATGGTGCCATCGTCCAGGTAAGCGACTCCCTGGTTGTATTCTTTGCCTTCCTTGAGGATGAAGACGCTCATGCTCTCGCCCGGAAGCACGACGGGTTTCAGTGAATTGGCCAGCTCGTTGATGTTCAGCACAGTCACGCCGTGCAGTTGAGCCACCTTGTTGAGGTTGAAGTCGTTGGTGACGATCTTGGCGTCAAGATCCTTGGCCAGCTGAATCAGTTTCAGATCCACCTCATCGAGCTCCGGGTAGTCCTGATTCAGGATCCGGACATCGGCTTCGCCTTTCTTCTGGATCTTGCGCAGAATGTCCAGGCCCCTTCGCCCCCGATTCCTCTTGATCGAATCAGAAGAGTCGGCCACCTGCTGCAGCTCCCTCAAAACGAACTCGGGCACCACGATCCAGCCGCCCAGGAAGCCCGTCTCAATGATGTCGGCCACGCGGCCATCGATCACTACGCTGGTGTCCAGGATCTTGGTCGATAGCCCGGATTTGCTCCGTTCCTTGATCAATCCCCCCAGGTTGAGATTCACGAGGTCGCCTTTGGAAATCCCCACGACAAAGCCGACGTAAGTCATAGTGGCCAGAACGAGAACCTGGAGAAAGGTCGTTGTCTGAGCAGAAAAGAAAGACATGTTGTGGATGGTCAGGCTAATCAGGCTCGCTCCGACGATGCCGAGTAGCGAACCGAGGGCAGCGCCCACGAGGGTCCTGGAAGAGCTGCGGACGATGCTCAACTCGAACAGGACAATGATCACCGAGAGAGAAAAGCCCAGAGCAATGGCGCCGCGGGGTGAGAGCCCGAACGGGCGCATGAATGAGGTCATGGTGGTAAAGATGACTGCGAAGAGAGCCCGAATTAGCCAGACTTTCAAAGTAACCCCTCCCTGTTCCACCCGGCTCTACCGCATCGTTCGAAAGACCGGCCAAGTGGTACAATAATAGTAGTTTAGCGCGGTTTGAACTTTCCGCGCAATGGATTGATCGGATCACGCCTGCTTCGCAGGCTGTTGAAAGTTAAAAGTTGAAGGTTAAAAGTTCCACACCCCCTCGAGTCTCGATCTTCAACCTTCAACCTTCAACCTTCAACCAACCTTTAACCTTTAACCTTAAGCAGCAACCACCAACCAAGAGAGCGTGTATCCTGTCGACACAAGAAAGTGCCAAAGAAAGGGAGACGCTATGCTCAGACTCGAAACAAAAGCAGTTCACTCTGGGGAACCCAGACCGGGCATCGGCCGCGCTGTCAGCCTGCCTATTTTTCAATCCTCGACCTTTGAATATCGTGGGGAGAACCGCTATGACGACATCCTCTACCTCCGTCTGAACAACTCCCCCAACCACAGGGCTGTGTCGGCGAAAATGGCGGCACTGGAAGGGGGAGAGGCGGCCATGGTCACGGCCAGCGGGATGGCGGCGATTACAACCACTCTGCTGACGGTCCTGAAACCGGGAACGCACCTGTTGGCCCAGGGTGGGCTCTACGGAGGTACTCATGATTTCGTCACCCACGAGCTGGGACGACTTGGAATCGAGCACGATTGGATTGCGGGTGACGATCCCGACAGCTGGGGGAGGAAGGTCAAGCAGAATACCCGGGCCATCTATGTCGAGTCGATCACCAACCCTCTCATGGAGGTTCCAAAGCTGCAGGAGGTGGTTACCTTCGCTCGAGAGCACAGCCTGGTGTCGCTCATTGACAACACCTTTGCCACACCGGTGAACTTCCGCCCGATCGAGATCGGATTTGACCTGGTTCTGCACAGTGCAACCAAGTACTTGAACGGTCACAACGACATCGTGGCGGGTGTCCTTGTAGGTACCCGGGAGCTGGTTTCAGAGATCACCTCGAGACTGAACCATCTTGGAGGTACACTGGATCCCCACGCCTGTTTCCTGCTCGACAGAGGAATCAAGACACTGCCGCTGCGGGTCAAACACCAGAATGAGTCGGCCCTTCAAATTGCTCGTTTTCTGGCCGATCAAGGAGCTGTGGATCGGGTCAACCACCCGGGGCTGGAGCAGAGTCCGGGACATGCCACTGCCAGATCTCTTTTTGCAGGTTATGGCGGCATGCTCAGTTTTGAGATCAAGGGTGATCTGGGACGAGTCGAAAGCTTCTTCGGTCGTCTTCGCATTCCGATTGTGGCCCCCAGCCTGGGCGGAGCCGAGACGCTGGTCATTCGGCCGGCAGTCACCTCCCACGTTGGTCTCTCTGCTGAGGAGCGCGCCGCAGTGGGAATTTCCGACACTCTGGTGCGGCTCTCGGTGGGTCTGGAGGCGACGGCTGATTTGATCGAGGATCTGGATCAGGCGCTGCGCTGACGCTTCGCGTTCCACGTTTCACGTTCCACGTTCCACGCCGGGAATTCCACGTGTCACGTTTCACGTGTCTTTTCCTGGGACTTTCTGCCTCGCATTTCCGATCTGGTCAGGTATTTGGACAGATTCGACAGCATGCAGTGAATGTGGTCGACCTGGTCTTGAATCTTGATGAAAGAGCTTTTCTCAAAATAGTGCTGGTCAAAAGCCGCGATCAGCTGCGCCCGTAGTTCGCCACTGGATCCTTTGGCGATACTGAGCAGTTGCACGAATTCTCTGTTCCCATCTCGTTCAAATCCGTCCGCAATATTGGAGAGGATGGAAAGGGCCGATTTCCGAAGCTGATTCTTGAACACGAAGTCCCTGGTAATCGGAGGCTGTGAGGTAAGTTGATCTTCGAAGCTCCCAATCTTGCCCGTCATACTAACTACTACGTTCCTGATCACAAATGTACGAAGCTAATACGTGGAACGTGGAACGTGGAACGTGGAACGTGGAACGTGGAATTATTTCCGCCAGAAGGCGCGGGAAAGGAGGACCAGGAAGGCATAGAACTCCAGCCGACCGGCAATCATGCACAGGGCGAGAGTCCACTTGACCAGAACAGGGAAGGAGGCATAGTTCTCGGCGGGCCCCACGGCTCCCAGCCCGGGGCCAATGTTGAACATGGAAGCGGCGACCGCTGATATTGCAGTGAAGACATCCGCGCCGAAGGCGGTCAGGAGAATGCACGCTCCGAAGTTGATCAAGAAGGCCAGATAAACCAGATTCAGGAAACTCTGGATCGTCGATTCCGAAACCACGTCCTGGCCCACATGGATGGCAAAGACACCCCGTCGTTCCACCATTCTCTTGAACTCTCGTCGAATCACCTGCAGAAGCATGTCCATTCTGGCGATCTTGAGACCTCCCGCCGTGGATCCCGTGCACCCGCCAAAGAACATGAGAGCGAGCAGGACAAGTTGAGCAAACGGAGTCCACTGGGCAAAGTCGGTTGAGGAGAAGCCCGTGGTCGTCAGGACGGACACCACCTGAAAGAGAGCCACGCGAAAAGCCGTGGCAAACGGGATGCCCAGGACGAGGGTGAGTGAGATCAGGACGGCAGCCGTTGCCGTAACGATCACGGCCACGTAGACGCGAAGCTCGCGATCCCGCAGAAAGCGCCGGATACGCCGCTCCACGAGAAGACGGTACTGCAGGGCAAAGTTGACGCCCGCCAGACACATGAACAGGATGATGACCGATTCGACGAAAGTGCTGTGGAACGACTCGATGCTGGCGTTTCGGGTTGAGAATCCTCCCGTGGCCATGGTGGCGAAGGCGTGGCAAATCGCATCGAAGGGCCCCATGCCGGCGGCCATCAGCAGCAGGAAGCAGGCAAGAGTCAGAGCGAAGTAGATCCCCCAGAGGGAGGAAGCGGTCTCTGCGATTCGAGGCTTTAGCTTCTCAGAACTGGAGCCTGAAAACTCGGCTCGATAGAGTTCCATGCCTCCGGTTCCGATCAGAGGCAGAATAGCTATGCCCAGGAGGATAATTCCCATTCCCCCAAGCCAGTGGGTAAGTGCCCGCCACAAGAGCAGGCTGCCTGCGACCGACTCGATCTCACTCAGAATCGTTGCGCCAGTGGTGGTGAAGCCAGAGGCCGACTCAAAGAAGCTGTCTGTGAAACTCGGGAAGAACTGAGAAAAGTAGAAGGGGAGCGCGCCCAGGGTGATCGCGGCCAGCCAGGTGAGAACCACCATCAATATGGCCTCGCGGTGCTTGAATTCGATCGAGGAGCCTCTGAAAGCGACAATCAGGATGGCCCCGATGGCACTCGAGAAAGCGATGGCTCCCAGAAGCGGGACGAGGCCATTGTCTCGGAAGTAGAGTGCCAGGAGCAGGGGAGCAATCATCGAGGTTGCGATCGCCAGGCTGAAATATCCGAGGAGTTCCAGGAGTTTCGGCCAGCGAACAATCGACATCAATGCTCAGCGATGAATGCCGCCTCGAGTTCCGGCACGACGTATTCGAGACAAAAGAAGATGACCCGGTCGCCGGGCCGGATCACCGTATCTCCTCTGGGTACCACCACTCCGCCGTCTTTGCGTCCAATGGCACCGATGATTGCAGTGTGTGGCAGGTGGACCTTGCGCAGCTTCTTGTTGACGAAAGGAGAACCTTCGGTTGCAAGGAGCTCGATGGCTTCAGCTTCCTCCTGTCTGAAGGTGTGGACGGACAAGACCCGGCCTTTGCGCACGAACTGCAGGATTCTGTCCACCGTGACGAGGCGGAGGCTCAAGCTGGCATTGATGCCCAGTAGAGGGACAATGGGCAGAAGATCGAGCCGGTTCACGAGGGCAATCGCCTTCCTGGCGCCCAGGCGCTTGGCGAGCAGGGAGGCGATGATGTTGTTTTCGTCCCGGGTGGTCAGTGCCATGTAGGCATCGATACCTTCAACGTTTTCTTCGGCAAGGACCCTCTGATCCGTGCCGTCTCCGTGGACCACAACCGTGCGTTTGACCAGAGTGGAGATCTTTTCACAGCGCCGGCGATCCCGCTCAAAAAGTTTGACCTGCACTCCTGTCTTTTCGAGCCGCCTGGCCAGTTCGATACCGATCTGTGTGCCTCCCAGGATAAAGACTCGCTGAGCCCGCTCCGATGAGGGCAGACCCATGAACTCCATACATTTTTCAAATTCGTCGGTGGCAACCACGATGTACACGTGGTCGCCTGCCAGGAGCCGATCGTCCCCTCTGGGAATGATGACTCGATGGCCGCGAAAGATCATGCAGATCAGCGAGTGCTTGGGCGGTGAGCTCTGGTCGAGCTCCCGCATGGATTTGCCAACCACCCAGCTGTCATCACGGATATTCATCCCAAAAAGACGGACTCGACCATCCATGAAGCTGCGGACGTCGGACACGCCCGGGAGTGAAACAACCCTCAGCAGCCGGTCGGCGGCTTCTCCGTCCGGGTGAATAACACGATCTACCCTGAAACTCGGATGAGCTGCGAGCCCTTGCCAGCGCAGGGCTTCGTGCGTCCGCAGCCGCATGACCTTGATCTGGAGGTTCTCGTAATTCTGGGCAATCAGAGTGCCCATGATGTTGATCTGATCGTTGTCGGTAGCGGCGATGATCATCTGGGCCCGCTTGATGCCAGCTCGTTCCAGAGTCTCGATGCTGGCCGCGTTCCCCTGTACGATCCTTGCGTCGAGCAGTCCCTGCAGATCCTCACAACGTTGCTCGTCGCGCTCGACGATCGTGATTTCGTTCTTCTCGCGAATCAGCCGGCGAGCGACCAGATACGAGACGGCACCGCCACCTAGGATGAGTACTCGCATTGAGGCGGGAAAGAATATAAGGAAGTACTGTGTTTAGTCAAAGAGCTTGTTTGAAGCAGTTACCGGTGCGACCCGTGGACTTCCACCACGGCTCCTAACCTGGGGGTTTGGCGCGTCCGGGCCGGGAAACATCGCCGGGTCCTTCCTCGGCCTCGGGATTCCAGTACTCGCTCTTCGTCTCAATCCACTGAAAGCCGGCCAGCAGAACCTGGAGCGAGCTGGCCGCCTCATCAACGGCCAGGGCTTCCTGTCCCGACAGGATGAAGATGCCAAAGTAGGAGGGTACTTCCGTAACGGCTACGATCTCCTTCCGTTGATTGACGCAGGTAAAGGATTTGAGCAGAAACGTCCTCTCCGAATCCGCTTTCCAGTCCACGTCTCTCACTCTGGCACCAGTGCAACCTTCCCGAAACCGTTCTTCATCCTGTTTCACGAAATCCGAGAGAGTCTCGCTGGCCAATCGAGGCACAAAGCGACCGAAAATGACAACAGGTGCACTGCGCCAGTCTGTTTCGACCGGATGAACCACGAAATTGGCGATTTGAGAAACGCTCTGCACATCCACGATCCATCCGTCGGGCTGCTCGATGACGAAGGAATAGAAGGGAGAATTGAAGCGCAGACTCATTCCCGCCCAGGCCTGTGGCATGAAAAGCAGGAAAGCCAGCGGCAGGAACACTTTAGCCATGTGAAAAGTCTACCATGCAATTGAGTTTCCAAGAATACTCAGCTATTCTAGTTGGAGCTCGAAAATGCCTGATGGACAGCGCTTTCTGTTCTGTTCGTGGCTAGGTTCAGGGCCCCACTCTTGAGTCGAGATTGCAGTTTTTTCGAGATCAGTAGCGAAAGGGATCAATGCGAACACCGAGTCTCACAATCAGAGACAACCGAACGGGCCGGGAATACGAGGTTGAGATCAAAGACGGATCGATGCGGGCGCTCGACCTTCGTCAGATCAAGGTGGACGACGAGGACTTCGGTCTCATCACCTATGACCCGGGTTTCTCCAATACCGGTTCCTGCCGAAGTACCATCACCTATATCGACGGCCAGAAAGGGATCCTGCGGTATCGCGGATATCCGATCGAAGAACTGGCCGAGCGGGTTTCTTTTCTGGAGGTCGCCTATCTTGTTTTTCACGGCGAGCTTCCTGATGCCGACAGCTACGATGAGTGGAGCAAAACGATTCGCTCCTACAGCGACACCCCGGAAGAGATCCGAAAACTGATTTCCAGTTTTCCTCGGGGTGCTGCTCCAATGGCAATGGTGATGAGCGCTGTCGCAGCGCTTTCAGGGCTCTATCCCGAGGCTTCCAACCTGGACGATGGGGAGGGGCGGCGTCTTCACCTGTTGCGCCTCTTTGGTCACATGCCTGGTATCGCCGCCTGTGCTTATCGCCATACAGTGGGATTGCCATTCGTGGAGTCCGATCCGGAAACGGGCTTTGCAGCCGATTTACTGAGGATGGTCTTCTACGAGGGAGACGGGTCGCAGGTGAATCCCGTCTACTCTCGAGCGCTGGATGTTCTGTTCTCGCTTCATGCCGACCACGAGCAGAACTGCAGTGCTAATGCAATGCGAAGTGTGGGCAGTTCTCTGCCCGACCCCTACATGGCGGCCGCCGCGGCGATTGGCGCCCTGGCCGGGCCCCTGCACGGCGGAGCCAATGCCGCGGTAGTGAGGATGCTGGAGAGTATCGGATCGCGCGATCACGTCGAGGAGCATATCGAGCGGGTGAAGAAGGGTGAAATGAGGCTGATGGGATTTGGTCACCGGGTTTACAAGAACTATGATCCGCGAGCCAACATCATCAAGAAAATGGCAGACCAGATCTTCGAAGTGGCCGAGCCCACGCCATTGCTCGACCTGGCACAGCACCTGGAGCAAATTGCCCTCCAGGATGAGTACTTTGTGAGTCGCAAGCTCTATCCCAACGTGGATTTCTATTCCGGACTCATTTACAGAGCGATCGGTTTTCCCTCGTCCATGTTTCCGGTGCTGTTCGCCGTTGCCAGAACCATCGGCTGGATCTCACAGTGGGAAGAGTTCATGAACGATCCGGATCGTCGTATCGCCCGGCCCCGTCAGATCTATGACGGACACGCCATTCGTCATCTGGACTGATGCTGGGGTTCTAGGTTCTAGGTTCTAGGTTCTGGGTTCTGGAATCCGGAATCTCTGAGAGTGAGAGGGGCCTCGGGCCGCGACCGCCCGGCGTGATGGTCACCTCCCCCGGTCGCCGCCTCAAGGCGCTTCCCACATTCCGTGAGAAACAGTGGCAATCAAGCAACCGATAGAGAGTAGGAACGACAGTGACTCTGCAGCAGCGCTGAAGCTGCCGGGAAGAAGTGACGGGCTTCATGGCGCTACTGTACAATTCGAAGGCCAACAGGTGGGGACGTAGCTCAGCTCGGAAGAGCGCCTGAATCGCACTCAGGAGGTCGAGGGTTCGAATCCCTTCGTCTCCACCACCTTAACTCCTTTATTAGCAATTATTTGCCCTTATCATACCGAGAGCACGATAGGCTCCGTTCCCAGCTTGGGTAGCATATGGGTAACATGTCCCTCGGTGTTCGAGCCCGTCAGCCCTAATGATAGAACAAAAAGGAGTTACGAGTACTCTCTTCGCCAGATGTTCTAGAAGAGAGGTGAAGACGACAACTGTGACCACCCCAGAGAGACGGTCTGCTTACTCGACAGCTTTTCTAACTGGTGCGCCTGAATCGTCTGGTGCATGCTGGTCACCAGGTCTGCTGGCTGCACGGTCATAGCTCCACTGGGGAACTATGCGACACCGCTTTTAAGCCAGCTGCTTCCGAAACTCGTGGTACCGGAGCCCTCGCACGATTTTCTTCCGCCTCCAGGTCCACCCAGCCCGCTTCAGCAAAGACCGTTCATTAAACAAACGGACACCCAGTTGCTGGCTGTTGGAGAAGGGAAGGTGGAATCCTTTCTTCCTGGAGAGAACCTGAAGCGCCATCAACACATCCTGCGTACTGGCCACAAAGCGAATCTCCCGGGGTTGTGCGTCCTCGGAGACCTTCTGTTCGACGTCCAGGTAGTACTCCCGCCGGAACTCTCCGCCCAGGGCCGCGATCTCCCTCGCGAGTGCCTCCAACAGGAACACGGTCGCATTCGTGCCCCGTTCTGTCTCGGACGCCAACCGAGCCTGATAGCGGATCCAACCGTCGACGATTTTCCAGGCTCGATTCCCTCCCGGCTCCAGCGCGGTCAGAAGAGCTCTCAGGATGACGATCATCAGCGTCAGAAAACTATCCACTCGCTGCTTGGCATGACCCCTGTGACGTTGTTGCAACGTAGCCAGAATCGCCTGGCGCTCGCCCTGCAGATTGGGCAGGACCTCACGGGAAAACAGAACGAACAGTCCCGAGAGGATCCGGCTTCGAGCGTCAATCAACCGTTCCAGGTGTTCCCGCTGGAGAAACCCGGGTTGCTTGTACACGGACCTGAACTCCACATCATAGGTCCGGCCGATGAGCTCCGATTTGGTGAGTGGCTCGATGGCCGTTATGGCCACGAGTGCATCCGAGGCCTCCCGGACCGTTTGCGAATCCGTTCCCGCCTTTCGCTTCCCTTTCTGGATTCCCGTGGCCACGTGAAGCAGAAACTGAGTGATCCTGCGATCGAGGTCCTCGGTCTCGAGGTTGTCGGCTACCAGAAAAGGGTTTTGGGAGGCGTCTGCATAGTAGTAAGCAACGGTTGAGGTCTCCACATGGTCTGCCCCATAGAGCAGACAAGACAGCAGCCGCGCCGCGGTCGTCTTCCCGGAGGCTGCATGTCCTGACAGCTTCAGGAGAGCCTTCTCAGTCGTGTAGCTCAAGAAAAAGGCAGTGAGAATCCAGCTCACAACAAAGAGGCGATTCTCTGCAGAGCAGGCCAGGGGATCCATGACCAGACGACGCAGCAGATCCACTGCTGCCCGGGGGTCCACCGAGTCGTCAAACTCAATCGCAGACATCTTGTCCGCCGCCCTGAGCAGGATACCCTTGTCATTGTGACCGTTACTGATTACCTCAACCGTGCCCGGTCCAAGGACGAGAACCTGGTTCTTCTCGTTATGAAGGTTGATGTAGAGGTTGGCCGAGTCCTTGTCGGCATGGGCCCAGCTCAACTCGGCTTCCTGTCTGCCCTCGAGAAAGCACAGATTCTGCAGGACCTCCCACACCATCTTGCCTGCATGTTCGACGGCCAGCAGGCCCGTCCTTTGCAGCATCAGGGCATTAAAGGGCCGGTTGTGGCCGACATCGTAGACCCTGTTTTCGAACAGCAGTCGGCACTGACTCTCCGGCCCGACCAGAAACCCACCACCATCGGATTCAAACCAGGCAAAGATGTGGGCTCCCAGGTCGGCGTAGGAGAAACGATCCAAAGGATCGGACACCCGACGGCGCAGCGCCCGCACGTCCTCCAACAAATCGGAATTGCACGCCTGGGAAAGTAACTCTCGGAACTCAGGTGTTGACGAACGAAGGAAGAACTCATTCACATCCTCATGTGCTTTTGGAAGGCGCACGATGGAAGCCCTGGCTCCCTGCCCGATCAACATCTGACGCACCCGTTTCGCCCCGGCCTCCCCCGCCTCGTCGTTGTCAAAGACGACTCGGACGTTGAAGTCGCGCAGCTGATCAGCCCAGCTCTTCTTGAAGCCTCCAGCTCCCACCACTCCGACCGCAGCAAAGCCGGCCTGGCTGAGAGTCATCGTGTCGATCACACCCTCACAGACAAACACTTCGCTCCCGGCAGAGAGGGACATGAGAACCTCCGCGTTGAACATCCCGGGAACGGAAACACCCGAGAGATTGCAGTACTTCGACACTTCGACGGAATCATCGAATCGCCGTCCCTGTAAGAACACAGGTTGTCCATTCTCAAGGATGGGAAAGACTAGCGGATGCCGACCCAACAGAAACCCCAGATGTCCCTCGTTCCCTTCACGGAACAGTCCGGACTTAAGCAGCATCGCCCGGTCGAGACGACTCACCAGTTCAGCTGCTACTTGACTGGACTCATCCAGAAACCCCACCTGATAGCTCTCAACCGTCTCTGAATCGAGGCCCCACCCTTTGAAGTAGTCGATCACTTTCCCGGGCAGGGGCCGGCCCAGCTTGAGCACAGCAGCATACACCGCCGCCGTCGAGGAGGTCGTCGGCAAGTCAAGCAAAATGCGGACCGGTCCCCGACCGGGACCGCCACAAACCGCCCTAGCGGTTCCTCGGATACCCAGCTCCTCAGCCAGCCTCCGAACCCCCTCGGAGAAATCCAAATCGTGGCGGGCAGCGTAAAACTGAATCGGACCACCTCCTTCCCCGCAGCCAAAGCACTTGAACGACCCGTCGGAGACCTTCACAAAGAAGCTGGGGTTCTTTTCCTGATGCAGCGGACACAGACCCTTCAGCTCCGAACCGCCGTTGCAGGGATTCAGCTTCGTGTAGCCGGAGTAAAAGGACCGAAAGTCGAGAGTCTCAATGATCCGGTCTTGCAGGATTCTCACGGCAACCAGGGCACCGGCCTGGGCGGTTCGGAAAACAACGAGTCCAGGTAGACCCGCCGGCGTCCGTAAGGAAGGACCACCCACTCCACCAGACCGTCTCCCATCCACCGGTAGATCGTGGCCCGGCTCACCCGGCACATCTTCATCGCCATGTTCACATCGACCAGGACTCGCTCCTGGTCGGCCGGGGATCCGCAAACATAGCAGCGCGCCTCGCGGTCAATCGCAGGCATCGTTCCTCCCGCGTCCCCCGGCAGGTAGAACCGTCAACGTGTCCCGGTAGATGCGGCGCTGCCCGCCGGCGATGTAGATCCATTCGATCAGGCTCTTCTCCATCCAGCGATAGATCGAGTTCGTCGAGACCCGGCAGATCCGGGAAACCTCCTTGATCGTCACCACCCTGCGACCGCCCGGATCCGCTCCGCAGTTCCAGCACTGCGGCACAGGAACCGGCCTGTCTGAGCTAGGTCTTCGAACGGTCATTCCACCTCTCCTCCTCGAAGTTCTCTGAGAATATCAACGCGGTGCTCTCCCACAAAAGGCAACAGACTGGCCAGATACTCCCGGCAGTGTCGACAGTGAAAGACGTGGCCAATGTAGGCACTTCGTTCCCAGCGATTCATGCGCCTGTGCAGGTAGCGGGTGGCACTGATCAGACAATACTCATTCACGAAAGGATTCTCGAGGACGGTCATTGTGTTTAGTTGTACTATACTTTATGGGACAACTTGCAATTGTCAATTTGAGACTCGGTTCACCAGGGTGAAGAACTTCATGGGGACCTATTTTGAGTGATTGACAAACACCTGCCGCCACCGGTCCTGCCGAACCAGGCCCGGCTATCTTTTCTGGAAGGATTTCTCCAGCTCGTCGTCGATGATCAACTTGAGTTCTTCTCTGGACACCCCAACCGCGGCAGCGGTCAGGAAGAGCTCGAGTGTTTTGTTGACAATCCGCTTTCGCTGTTCCCTTTTGGGCAGTCTCAGGGCCCTTTCTCGCACGAAGCTCCCCCGGCTGCCTCGGGTCTCAATCACGCCCTCCCCCTCCAGTTTCCGGAACACCTTGGCCACGGTTTCCTTGGCCACTCCCAGATCTGAGGCCAGTTGGCGGACGGTAGGCAGCCGCGTCCCTGGATCGGCCCGTCCTGAATAGATGTGGGCAAGCAGCTGCTCGTAGATCTGCTGCCAGGGCCGGAGGCTGCTCCTCCGGTCAATTTGAATCAGCATGAATTACCTCAAACGCACGCCGGGTCGATTCCCTCCCAGCTCCGCCCTCCAGCAGCCGCTGGCGCCGCTTCTTGTATGAGTAAATCTAGCACAACTGACCGGAATCGATCAACCACACTGACCCGGCGCCCCGGGAGGCGCTGCCACTGCCTGGAACGATGACCCCTGAAAGTCGCATTCGGAACAAAGAACGTCCAGAGCACTGGATTGAGAGAGCGCTTTTCGTGAATGAACTGCGGTAGATCTCTGTATACCATATGGTATACACTTTCTCGGTGCTGACTCTCACGATTGACCGTCGTCTGGAGAACCCGGTCTACCAGCAGGTTGCCGACCAGTTGCGGCAGCTGGTGGCGTCCGGTGCGATCCCTGCGGGGACCCTGCTCCCCTCGGTCCGCCAGCTGGCAGGCGACCTTGGGGTGAGTCTGAACACGATCGCCCGGGCCTACCGGCGGCTGGCCGCCGAGGGCTTCATAGTCATACGCCATCGAACCGGTGCCGAGGTGGCGCCACCGGCCCAGAGGGTCGCTGGTAGCCCACAAGTCCGCCTGCTGGGTGAGCTGCGGGCGACACTCGCCCGCTTCTGCCAGGAAGGGATGCCTACAGGCGAACTGTTGCAGGTAGTGGGGCACGAGATTCGCGCCCTGGGCCCTCAATATGAGGAGAAAGACGATGAGTGAAGCCGCTTTCGCCGAGCTGTTCACAGTGATCCGGGCGTTCCTGGTCGGAGGGATTCTGCTCGCCATTCCCCTGGTCGCTCGCAAGGGTCTGTTGTTCGGTACCTACGTGGGCGAGGAGTTTGCCGACAGTGACGCGGCCCGCCGGCTCCGGCGTCGCTGGTACATTGGCTGCATCGCGATCCCTTTATTGGCCCTTGGCGGGGGACTCGCTGTCAGTCTGATGGGTTGGCCTGTTGCGGGCAACCTGGCGGGCCTGGCACTTCTGTTGCTCGGCGGTCCGCTCCTCTACATCAAGCTTCACCGGGAGGCCCTGAAGCTGGTGCCACTGGAGGCCGCCCTGCAAGCCGAAACTGCCGCCGCGCCGCTGGACTACGGTGAGCCGAAGAGCGCGGCCCTGGCTGAGCTTGCCCTTAGCGTCTGTATCTGTGCGGGCCTTGTGAAGGTCCTGTACGCAGCGCGCAGCTACGATGCCCTGCCCTCCCGGGTGCCCAGCCCTTTTGGCTGGTCCGGCGCTGGAGATGGCTGGTCCGAAAAGTCCGTCGCAACCGTGATGATGCTGTCGGTCGCGAACCTTGTGATCTGTCCCATCATGGCCCTCTTTGCACTACTTACCGCCCAGGCGAAGCGCTCGGTTCGGGGTGGGTCGGGCGGTCGCTCCATTGAGGCTCAGAATGCTTTTCCCAGCTCTATGGCCAACGTTCTCAGCGGGACGGCGCTGTTCAGTTCAGCGCTCCTAACTTTCAAGTCGGTGGAGACGATCCGCATCGGACTGTCGAAGAGCCACTTCATGAGCGGAGGTAGCACGTTGATTGCGGTCGCCATGCATCTGTTCATGATCGGGAGCCTGGTCTGGATCGCTGTCAAGTTTGGCCAGGGAGGCGCGCGGATGGAAGACGGATCTGCGGCAGCGCCCCTCACGAACGGACTTGCCGACAATACTCGATGGATCTGGGGCGTATTCTACGTCAACAAGGTCGACCCATCGATCCTGGTCGAGAACCGCTTCGGTCTAGGCTACACCCTCAACTTCGGCAACCCCCGGGCAGTTCTAATCCTCCTTCCCTTGGTGTTGTTTCTTGGACTGGCAGCACTCGCCCTGATCTACGTCGGCTGGGAGCTAACCCGAACGTGATGGACAGCCAGGGGAAGACGCCGCTCATGATCGCGGTGTTGGGGACTCGTAATCTTCCGAGGGTGAAGGAACGAGTTGAGATCCTGCTGGATGCAGGTGCGGACGTGAATGCAAGGGATAAGGAAGGTATAGCTGTTTTGGATCATGCCTTGGCACCAGAAATAATCGCACTGTTTAAGGACGCTGGGGCGAAGAAGTAACCGGCTCGGAAACTCTCGGCGCGGATTACGAGAAAACGCACCATGGGACGAGTCCCCCCGCCCTTCGCGGTCTGTCCTCGGCACCGCTTCAGCCCCTCCCGGACGCCTGAAGACTCCGGCTTCAGCCGCCGCTCGTGTCTTTCCGACGGCCTCGGCCAGCCCGTGAAGAGCTCCCAGCCAAACGACCACAACCAAGCTGTAAAGCTCAATTGCTCGCGTCAGGCCGGGTAGCGCCAGCGCCCGGGAGGCGCCGTCCCTGCCTAACCCGGATTATGCATGAGATCTGAATCCGAGTGAGATTTGGGCCCAGAAAAAAGGCCGTAGCTCTCTGATATAAAAGGGTTTACATAAACAACGACCCTAAACAGGAGCTACGGCAATGTTGAAAGCAGTCTGCCAGAATACCCTGCTATTTCACAGCCACCGAAAGATCACGGCGCGTTTTGATGGGGGGAGTCTGACTTCCGACGCAGGATGGTTGTTGTTTGGATCGCTGGATCGGCAACATCGGTTGTGCGAGGGCTTCAGTTCGTGTATTTCGGAAAGCCGGGACCGACGCTACGTTCGTCATGACCTGTTGAAGTTGATTCGACAACGAGTCTTGCAGATCGTGGCCGGCTACGAAGACTGTAATGACGCCGATACGCTGCGCTCCGATCCGATGCTCAAGACAGTCTGTGATCAGTTGCCCGAGAGCGATCCCGATTTGGCCACCCAGCCGACTTTCTCCCGTTTGGAGAACTCCGTCACCAAGAAGGATCTGATGCGTCTGAGCCAGTGGCTGCTAGGCCGTTATGTGCGCTCCCTGAAGAAGAGACGTCCCAGCAAGATCATCCTGGATCTGGACAGTACCGACGACCACACTCACGGTCAGCAGGAGTTCTCCTTCTACCATGGGTATTACCGAAACCACATTCTGCATCCTTTGCTGATCTTCGATGCCGACACGGGCGACCTGGTGTGTGTCGTGTTGAGACCTGGCAACAAGGGGGCTGCCTCTCACATCGTGCCCATTCTGAAGCGAGTCGTGGAGGCCATCCGACAAGGAGTGGGGACGGATGTCGAGATTGAGATTCGGGCCGACAGCGGCTTTGCCACGCCTCGGCTCTACGAGTTCTGTGAAGGTGAAGAGAATCAACTCCAATATGTCATTGGGTTAAGTCGAAACCCTCGCCTGCAGCGAGTGGTCGAGCCGCTGCTGGATTCGACTCGGCTGCAGTTCGTTGAGCTGGAGGAAAAACAGCGTCAGTTTGACGAGTTTCTTTATCGAGCCAAGAGCTGGGATCGATCCCGTCGCGTCATTGTCAAAGTGGAGGTCGATCAGCGCGGGATCAATCGTCGCTTTGTGGTCACCAACCGGGACGATCTCTGCTCCCAATCACTTTATGACCACTATACAAACCGAGGGCAGACCGAGAACTTCATCAAGGCCTTCAAGAATCATCTGAGCATGGACCGACTCAGCTGTCATCGATTCCTGGCCAATCAGTTTCGACTCCTCCTGCATGCACTGGCTTACCAGATGTTCGTGCGCCTCCGCGACTATCTGCACGGGACTCCCTGGCACAAGCTCGAAATCGAAACCTTACGTCGTCGTGTCCTCAAGATCGGGGCCCGCATCCGACAAACCACTCGACGCATCTGGGTCCATCTTTCCTCAGCCTTTCCCGAACAACCCCTCTTCCACCTCGTCTTGAGTCGCCTCAACTCCAGCTAGCTTCTCCCAGTTCCCCAAAAAACCGCTTCCGATACTCATCCAGGCCCAGATCTGTCTGAAATTCACTCCCCCAACCACTCAAACGCCTCCCCAACCGATATTCTTCGCAAATCCGCCTGTCACACCTGCCCGCTTCCGAGTTGGGCCACTTCTCGACTCGTTTTTCAACACCGGACTACGGTTTTTGCATAATCCGGGCTAGAGCTCGCCCTGAGCGGCAAAGGAAAAATATCGTTGATCCCCGATCACCAGGTGATCGAGCAGTCGGATTCCGAGAATCTTGCCGGCTTTGACCAGACGCCTGGTCACATCCCTATCCTCTTGCGATGGCTCAGGATCACCGGACGGATGATTGTGCACGCAGATGATGCCGGCCGGTCGGACCTGAACAGCCGTAAAGAAAATTTCTCGCGGGTGTGCCAGCGACACAGTTAGGGTGCCTTGAGCAACCCTTTCCACGTGGAGCATTCGATTCTTGCCGTCCAGACAGATGACCTGAAACGTCTCAACCGGAAGCCGCCACATGTGGAGAAAGGCGCTGTAGATTTGTTCGGAACAACTGAACTTTTCTCCATGTTCCAAAGGTGCCTCGCTCGCCTTATACCGTATTTCAACTTCGCGAATTTGCATTTTCCCCTCCTTTTTCAAGTCTTGGGAGATTCATTTCTCCGAGCTGAGAATGGTCCAGCCACTCCCCTCTCAGGTCGGAAGTATCAATCCGCGAAGCATCATTTATTTATACACAAATTATGTGTTTTCAACAAGTTACATGGATTCTATCCGCTATACTAATGGGTCGGGCTTTTGCGTTCTCGCTGCTGCTCAGCCAGGAGTCCTTTGTAAGGTGGGGACCTGGTGGCCGCCCAAGCCTCGAGCAGTAAAAAAGGGGTTTCGCGGATGAGTCACCTTACTCAAGCGGGCCCTCGAGACCAGAAGCCCGACAGTAAAAATGTCCTCACCAGCCCTTGGCTGGCTTGGGCTGAGGAGATTTTTGGTGTAAACTCTAGAAAAGGGAGGGTTTATGGTGTAATGCGACCCCTGAATCCAATCCCCCACTGGTGCGGTCGCACCTCAACGTAAATGCCGTACTTCAACTCGACAAAACACCGCACCTGAAGGGAACCTGCACCTCAAACCGAGAATCCGGACCAGATCTAGGTGATTTCGGTACGAAAACCTACGCTCCTGGAGCGGTCACCGGAGTCGAGACCGTAGGTTTTCGTTCAAATGCCCCCGCTGGTCCTAATCTTCTTTAGCTCCCGTAGGCAGTCCGTGCGAAAGGCGTCAACGGTGCGCTTGTCGCTGGCCTTGTCCGGGTCCGCTCCGAACTGGCGGTACAACTGCCGCCAGGAGAGGCTTAGCGGGCGCTTGAGCGCGAAGGTGCGGTAGGTGAGCCAAAGGTACCAGTCCAGACCCAACGAAGAGCGCTTCATGGCCTTCAGAATGTTCATGTCCAGTGGCACCGGGTGACGGATGATCTCCTGGAAGAATTTCTCGCCCGGCTCGATCTTGCTCTCCCACGGCATCCGCTTGTCGGGCCGCTTGGGGTCCCACCAGAACTCGGCGAGGCTAGCAATAGGTGAAATCATCCTCGCTGTGAGTCGCTCATCCTCGTAGATCAGCGAGATAGTGGCGCTAAAGAGCCGGTCCATCTGGTTTTTCAAGCGGGTGCGGATACCCCAAGATCCGCCGCTGTCGCTGCTGATGACATCCAGCTTACGCATGAACTCGGCCAATGAGTCTCCCAGGACCAGCTCGCTGCTTTGGGTCCGCACCGCCTCCGTGCAAACCCAAGCTAACAACAGGCGGGGCAGGTTGCCGTAGGGGAGCTTGTACTCACCCGTCCGACTCAAGATCAACTTGTAGGGGCCGTTGACGCGCTTGTACTGGTGCCGGTTGCCAGGATTGGTGCGAGGCAGGGAGCACAGCGCCAGCAGCCGCGCCATGAAGCCCAAATCGGGGTCCGCTTCGCTGGCTCCGACAAGCTGGTTCACCTGATCGACTTGGGTGAAGTGGTGCAACGCCTGCGGCGAAGGTTGGAGGGCCTTCTTCACCGTCCCGTCGTCCAGGCCGCCGGAGGCTTCACCGACGGGAACCCACCCGTTTCGCTTACGCGCCATGAGCTTTATCCTCCCATGTTCCCCAGACAAATCAGGCGCTGGAGCGGGACGCAAGCAACATCTCGAGGGCTTCAACCCCGAGTTGCTGTAGGGTTTTGTCTTCGTCAACCGCAAGGTGCTTCAGGCGTCGGGATAACTCCGGGTCGATGTGGATCAGCATGCCCTTTTTGCCGACCCGTGAGGGCCGCGTAGCGGCGGCGGTCGTGGAGCGCCTAGCCCGTTCGAGCGCGGTTTCAAGATCAGATTTGGCCATTGAGTGATAGTCCTTTGTTCTGTACCCAGTGGAATACTGCGGTAAGTTCGGTTCCGGCCTTGCTAACCTGTGTGAGTCGGGTGCGGTGAGTCCATCGGTGAAAGCATGTACATGGGGGATCCCGTGGTGCAGCACTACGGGAATCATCTCGACCTCGTAGGCGGCGATGGCGGCCCTAGCTTGTTTCACGAGGGGACCTTGCACCGGCGCGGGAGCTCTTGTCACTAGGTGTGGAAAAACATCAGGCGGCTTTCTCCTCCGGGACTTGGTTGACCGGGACTCCATTGACATATTTGGCGCCCTGGTAGACGTCTTTCATCAGCTCTGGTGCCTTCAACCGGCGGAATCGCTGCTCCGCCACCAGCAGCATCTTCCAGATCACCGCCTGGGCGTTTTCCACTTTCTTGAATCGCTTGGCCGCGTCCGTTCGCAGCCGAAGAGCGGCAAACGGTGACTCCACTGGATTGGTGGTTCGCAGATGCTGCCACTGCTTCTTTGGATAGCAGGTAAAAGGTCACCATCCGGTCCCAGTCCTGCTCGATTAGCTCAGCCGCCAGAGTCAGCCCTCGCTGCCGGCACCAGTGCTGAAAAACCTTCTTGAGTCGTTGTGCTTCTTCTCGAGTCTCGGCGTAAGGGATCTGCCGCAGGATCAGCAAGGCCGGCTTGTGCACTCGCTTAGGGAGCTTGGTCAGCAGGTTGACGATCCGATGATTCCAGCAGCGCTGCTCCTCGGCCTGGGGATAGACGTTGCGCAAAGCTCCCCAGATGCCCAGGTGGCCGTCTCCGATCACCAGCCGTGGACAGCCCATCCCCCGGCGCTTCAAGTCGCGCAGTACTTCCGACCAGCTCTGGGTCGATTCCCGATAGCCGCTCGTGACCGACACCACGGCTTTGCTTCCGTCACTTAAGGCGGCCAGCACCACCAGCAGGACTGCCTTTTCCTTCTCCAGACCCGCCTTGACGTAGATTCCATCTACCCATCCATAAAACACCATTTCCTAAGCGTCCCTTCAAGAAAACCTTTAGCGGCTCGGGCCATAGTCCCGCTCCGGCCCGCGTTGCCTCTGCCGGATATGGTTCAGCGCCCGCTCAACACTGCGGCGATATCTCTGTAGTCCGCCGCCAAGAGCTTGACTTGCTGCTTCAAATCCTCGGCCAGCGCTCCGGTCCGCCCGAGCTGAGGCTTCCAGTCCTTGACCGCTTCTTCGAGCCGCTGCACTTGCTTCTGCAATTCGCCGACCCGCTCGGCCTGCTGCTCCATCTCCGCCTCGTACTGCTTCGACAGCGCGGTTAAGGCGTTCGTCAACTGCTGTTCTAATTCGGTCATAAAGCTCCTTCACTCGCTCGATAGCCTGACGGTAGGCCGTCCGTCCATGCTCAAGAGCGGATTTTCTGGGATGCCCTCCCGGCAGGATCGCGAAGCGCCGCCCGTCGACTTCGACGATTTTCACGCCCCACGTGGTTTGCTCGATCCGCTCGATGGTCTGGCGCGCCTCTTGGATCTCGAACTCGAGCGCCCTCCGCGTCTGGATGAGGCTCTGGATGTGCCGGTGAACCGCATCACGGCGATCCTGCACGGTCAGCGGGGCGTAACCGCCGACACGGCGTTGCGGCTGGCGCGCTATTTCGGGACGACACCGCAGGTCTGGCTAAACCTGCAAAAGACCTACGAGCTGCGCCGGGCTGAGATCAAAGCGGGCCACCAGATAGCGGAGCGCGTGAGGCCACGGCAAACAGCGGCGTAGACGGAACGAAGGATAGGTCCCCTTGCCCGTCCCTAATTGCCAATAACTCATGGCCGAGGGGTTGCTGCGGGCTTGGTCATTGACCGCCCCGAGGAAGCACAGCGGACTTTCGGTGAAGGAAGAAATCGAGCGAATCAGGGAGGCCCGGGGCAGTGAGGATGAAGACGTGCTGGCCGAGTACGGAGGATTCAATAAAGCCTTGCAGCACTTGGTGAAGCCCGATGATCTCCCGAGGCGAGGGTGACGGCTTCGCCACTTGGCGGGCGAGCCGTTTTGCGGTGATCGAAAACGGATTTGAGGGGTGACGTGGAGAACTCCTCGGACCTTGGCTTCATGTTGCAGACAGTTCAAGCCGTTCGCGGCTCTGTCGGGAGAAAGAGAGACCTGCGACCGGCGACCGGTGACTTGGTTAGCTTCGTCTCCGCGAAGGGACAATCGAAGGTGATTCGAACCTTCCCGCCTCCGTCACCATCAAAGAGACTGAACCGGAATCACCCGGTACCGACGGGCGAAGGAGGATACGATGCGCGTCAGAATGTCCCTGCTGGTGTGGATTCACCTGGTGGTGGCTGCCTTCGGACAGAACTACTATCCTCGAAAGGATGCAGCCTTCGGCCAGATCGCTGTGGGAGGGGAGATCGAGACCGTTATCAACCTGACCAACCGGGGGACCTTTGCCTACACCGGCACTGTTCGGTTTTTCAGGGGGAAGGGGAACGTCTGGAACCCTTTGGTCAATGGAAACACGATTTCGAAGGGTACCTATCCGCTGGAAATCCAGCCCAAATCAACCGCCACCCTTCGGATCACCGGGAATCAGTTGGAAAGTGGCGCGGCCGTGGTCATCTCAGAGGACCTTTTTCTCGATAACTTCATCGAAGCCAACCTCACCTATTTCGTTCGCTCGGGAACGTCCGTTGCGGACAGTGTCGGCGTCTCTCCCTCAAAGGAATTTTATCTTGCTTCCGTTCCCTTCCAGAATCTCAATACCATCGCCCTGGCATTGGTCAACGGAGATCTGAGCGGAGAGCATGTGGCCCGCGTCCTTCTCCGTCTCTTCACTGAAGGGGGTTCTCAGCTGGCGACGAAGACTCTCGAATTGGGCTCCTTTTCCCATGATGCCAGATTTCTGTCGGAGCTCTTTCCAGGGCTCAACCTGGAGCGAGGGAAGGTTGAAATCTCTTCCGATATCCCCATCTTCGGAACCGCCCTCGCCCTGAAGGAAGGGGAGCTGTCGAGTCTACCGCTGGATCCCTCCCCGGTTTCTTATACGGTTCGCATGATCTCGTCGGAGGGCGCGGTGGCGACGGGTGAAATGGCCCTGTGGGCAGAGGGCTTCTTCGTCAAGGGTTATTTCCTGATTTCAGCCGTCGATGGGGAGCCGCTAGAGGAAGCCGTACTTGAGCTGGTGAACGGACAGCTCTTCGACGGGTTCCTGCAGCTCTCTTTTGCGGTTGCCGAGGACCCGTTCTTTGCGGAGGAGGCCACACTGTATTTCGAGCACACCAACTTCTCGTTCGACTCTGACAGCGTGTCCGACACCTGGGTTCAGATGTTTCTTTCCGACCACGAGACCCTGGAAGGCACCTACGAATTGTCTCGCCGAACCGATTGATGTAGCTTTGGTGGGCCTGTTCGGACTGATTCCAGCTGCTCGGCCCGAAAACCCCAAGTCGGCAACCCCTTTGCTGCTTCCACCGGTGGGTACCACCTGAACTCAGAAAAACGTACTTTTGCCACGGGCTACTAGACTGACAGACAGCTCTAATCAGCTTTCAGGTACAGCCCGAGAAATGGTGAGGACGATAGCGTTCCCCCGTAAACGGGGCTCACTCACGGGGTCGCTATCGTCCTCATTTATCCCTGCGGGAAGGCTCGGAATCGAACCGGAGTGGCCGCGCTTCGCGCCCTCGGTCGGTTCCTTCCGGATGCCAGGGACGTACCCCGCGGTGATTCCGCTAACGTAAAAGTGACCCGGATTGGGGGCGAGTGATCGAGTAAAAGTGACCCACCCCAATCAGACCTCTGTTCTAGGTTTGTTCAAGACCAAAAGAACAACTAGAACGGAGGGCGGAGTGATTGGGATGGACCAGTACGAGCTTATCAGAACAGCCCACCGGGTATACGGAAAGAGCATCCGAGAGATCCGTCGGGAGACAGGTCATCATCGGGAAACGATTCGCAAAGCCTTGAAAGGGTTGGAGCCCAAGTACCGCCGCCGAAAGCCAACCAGATGCCCGGTCATGGATCCGGTGGAAAAGATCATCGAGGGCTGGCTGCTGGGAGACCGGGATCGGCCGCGGCGTCAGCGTCACACGTCTCGTCGGATTTGGGATCGGCTGGTCCAGGAGCACGGAATTAAGGGGGGTAAGTCAACGGTCCGGCGCTGGGTGCGAGAGTGGAAAGCGGCCCACGGCTGGGGGGCCAGGCAGGCAGTCGTTCCTCTGGATCCGGAAGTGGACTGGGGGACGGCCTGGGTCGAGATGGCTGGGGAGCGCCGGAGGGTGAAGCTGTTCGTGATGCGCTCACGCTACTCGGGCAAGCCCTTCGTGAGAGCCTATCCGTGGGAACGTCAGGAGATGTTCTTTGACACCCACATGCGAGCCTTTCCCCACTACCAGGGGATCTTTCGGCAACTGGTGTATGACAACCTGCGTCCCGCGGTGAAGAGGATTCTGCGGGGCAAGAAACGAGTGGAGCAGGAACGCTTTGTCTCCTTTCGCAGCTACTACACCTATGAGGCCCGTTTTTGCAATCCGGGATTGGGCCGAGAGAAGGGTGGTGTGGAAGGCTTGGTCGGCTTTGCCCGCAGAAACTTCCTGGTGCCGTTGCCCCGAGTCAAAGACTTTGAAAAGCTCAACCAGATGCTCTTGGAGCGCTGCCAGCAGTATGGCAGTCACCGGATTGCGGGCCGGGAAGATGATCGAACTGTCGAGGAGCGATTCGAGTCGGAGAGATCGCGACTGCTGCCCCTGCCGGGGCGCCCCTATGAGAACTACAAGCCGCTGCGAGTGAAGGTGGATCGGTACCAGACGGTGCGAGTAGACCGTAACCGCTACTCGGTGCCCAGGGCGTATGTGGGGCGCTGGGTATGGGCGCATGTGAGCTGCTGGCAGGTGGAGGTGTTTGCGGAGGATCGGAAGATCGGAGAGCAGGAGCGAGTGTTTTCCAACTGTAAGTGGCAGATCGGTCCGCTGCACTATCTGGATCTGATCGGAGAGCGGCCTGGATCGTTTGAGTCGGCCCGGCCCATCCTGCAGTGGCGAGCCCACTGGCCTGGGAACTACGAGGTGCTGCTGGGCAGGTTGCGCCTACGCCTGGGTGAGAACTCGGGCACGCGGGAGTTTGTCCGCATCCTGGGCTTGCATCAGCACTATCCGAAAACGCTTGTCGAAGAAGCGATTGGCCGGGTGCTGGAGCTGCAATGTCCAAGCCTGGCCTCGATCCGACACTAGAGCGGAGACTCAAGCAAGCGCGCTTTCCGGTGATGAAAACGCTGGAGAAGACAGATCTCGGGTTGTGGCCGACACTGGATGCAGTCGAAGTGCGGGAGTTGATGGAGTGCAGTTGGATCTCCGAGCGAGAGAACGTGTCTCTAATCGGCAAGCATGGGACGGGTAAGACGCACGCAGCCACGGTGCTGGGAGTGGAGGCCTGCCGACGCGGTCATCGGGTTTTGTT